>CAVZGV010000001.1:0-46236 GCA_963774955.1 Candidatus Falkowiibacteriota bacterium
TACCATTCCCGCTTTTTACACCAACAGAAAAGTCAGACACTGATCCCTGGATACACCATGACAAGGTTGCGGCTTTGTACGGATCTATCCCTGAACGGCGGGCCTTGCAGATCGGCATGGTGTCCCGTGGATTTTTGCAATCACGCGGGCTTGACCTGCTGGATTTCAAGCTGGAAATGGACAAAGACGGCAGAATCGGCGATGAACCGCCGACACCTGATTCCAGTCGGATCGTGGATCTGGCCAACAGGATCGCCATGACCGAAAAGAAAAAGTTGGCTCCTTCACTGGACAAGGAATATGTACGTTCTTGGGGTAAAACCAAAGGCATGCATCAGATGGACGCTTTAAGCGCAGAAGACATTGCCATGGTGCAAAGCTGGGGCCTACCCGACGATGTAGCTCAGATGACAGCCATGATTTATCGCTACATTTTCTGGCGGGTCAGTGACATGAAACTGGAAAGATTTCAGAAGGAAGTTATGGGCATTCCTGATGCCCGGCCGCCCAAGGTCAAGATCGCTGTGGTCATCGGCAGTAAAAGCGATCGGGATCAATGTCATCTAGGCTTGTCTCATCTTAAGTCCTATCAGGCTGATGGATCAGCTGAGGTTGAACTTCATGTCATCAGCTGTCATCGCAATCCTGAAAAGCTCCAGGCTTTTGCCGAACTGACAAACGCGGATGTCATCGTTGCCGGAGCAGGTTGGGCAGCGGCTTTACCCGGTATTTTAAAGGCTCTGCTGCGCAAGTCAGGAAAAGAAATACCGGTCATCGGCGTGGCTTTTGCCAACGAAGATCCCAGAAAGACACTGGCTGCTCAATTGTCCATCACTGAACTGCCTGGCAGTCCGGTGATCGTAGACAAAAACGGCCAGGCCTTTACTGGAGCAGACGGATTTTTCGCGGCCTGCGATATGGCAGTCAATGGGGAATTCTTACCCCAAAAGCCAGGCGCAAGCAAACCGGCAGAATTTAATCTGCCCTTATAAGTCTTATCGTGCCAAAGGGCCCCACTCGCGGGGCCCTTTTTAAATTAAATTACAAATCTACAAATATTATACAAATTATTACAAATAAATTGTCAATTTGTAGTTATTTGTAACTGATTTGTAAATTTGTAGCTTTATCTGTTAAAATAAGAGTACAATCATGGGAATAAATCTGACCATGATTTTATATTATGAAGCAATACAAATTACACTCAGAAGAATTTTGTCCGGCGAATTTCAAGATTGATTATCAGACAGAATTAAATAAGGAGCAATTGGACGCGGTCCTGCATGGCGATGGACCGTGTTTGGTTTTGGCCGGGGCCGGCTCAGGTAAAACTCGAACTTTGGTTTATCGGGTGGCTTATTTGATTGAAAAGGGCATTGATCCCAAGAATATTCTTTTAGTTACTTTTACCAATAAGGCTTCCAGAGAAATGTTAAATCGGGTGGAGGTTTTGCTTAAATGTCAGCCCAAAGGATTATGGGGGGGGACTTTTCATCACATTGGTAATGCCTTGTTGAGGCGGTATGCGACCAAACTTGGTTATACCAATAAATTTAATATTTTGGATTCAGAGGATTCCAAAACAATGATTAAGGCGGTAATGGGGGAAATGGGTTTGAATTTTAAAGAAAAGTATTTCCCAAAACCCGATGTAATTCGCGGGGTAATTAGTTTTTGCGCCAATTCACAGAAATCTGTCAGTGAAGTATTTGCTACCAAATATCGTTACCTGGATGAACAGTTAATCCCGATTATTGAAAATATTGCCAAAGAATATGCTCTGAAAAAAGCCAATAGCAATACTATGGATTTTGACGATTTACTTACAAATTGGCTTAAACTTTTGCAGGAACATCCTGATGTAAAAAATAAATTAGCCAGCCAGTTCAAATATATTTTGGTTGACGAATACCAGGATACTAATAAAATTCAAAGCGAAATTATTTATGAATTGGCTTCGGTCCATAACAATGTTTTGGTGGTAGGGGATGACTGTCAGTCAATTTATTCATTCCGCGCCGCAGATATCAGCAATATTTTAAGTTTTCCCGAAAGAATGCCGGGCACGAAGATTTATAAACTGGAAACTAATTATCGTTCCTCTCCGGAAATTTTAGCTTTGGCTAACCAGTGCATCGGCAATAATTTAAACCAATATCAGAAAGCCTTGCATTCATTGCGCGAGCAAATGGCCCGGCCAGCTTTGGTTTCAGTGCAGGATGATAAGCAACAGGCTGAATTTGTCTGCCAGCGGATATTGGAATTGCAGGAAGAGGGTGGCTCTCTGAATGATGTCGCAATTTTGTTCAGGTCATCATTTCAGGTCATGGAAATGGAATTGGCATTGAACAAAAAAAGTATTCCATATCAAATGCGCGGCGGTATTCGTTTTTTTGAGCAGGCTCATATTAAAGATGTGGTCGCATATTTGAAAGTTTTTAATAATCATCATGATGAACTTTCCTGGAAAAGAATTTTATTGCTTTATGACGGTATTGGCCTGGTCAATGCCGATAAGATTTGGAAAGAAATTAACCAAATAAGTGACATCAAAAAGACACTGGATCGCCTGCCGAATCTGGCAACTTCGGAAAAGGTCAGCCGAAGTTTGGATAAAATTAGGCATTTGTTTAAGGGCTTAATTGAGCAGGAGAAAGATTTTATTGCTACAGCTATCAGGCAAATTATCAAGTCTGATTATGAAGTCTATATTAAAAATAATTATGATAATGCCAAGGACCGTTTGGAAGATTTAATGCAGCTTTCCAATTTTGCCCTAAGTTATGACAAACTGGAAGATTTTTTGGCTGATGTCTCTTTGTCCGAAGGGTTTCGCGGGGAACAGATTGAAGGCTATCAGGACGGTCCGGATGAATCCATTGTTTTAAGCACTATTCATCAGGCTAAGGGTTTGGAATGGAAACATGTTTTTGTCATTGGTTTGGTTGAAGGCCAGTTTCCGCATTATAAAGTTTATGACCATCCGGAAGAGCTGGAAGAAGAAAGGCGTTTATTTTACGTGGCAGTAACCCGCGCTAAAGATGAATTGTATTTAACTTATCCCATATTTTCCTTTTCATTTACTACCGGTCAAAATATCAATAAGCGCTCAACGTTTATTTCGGAACTTGATGACAGTTTATTTGAAGTCTGGCAAGTAAATGAAGAAAATGAAAAAGATTACTGATTATGATGATAGTGACGGTGATAGTGATGATGGTGACACGATTGATTATGATTCTGACCAGCCGTTTAAGAAACATGAGTTTTTGAGGACGATAAAGTACGATTAATTCAGAGATATACAGAAAATATTTTAGCAGGGAAAAAATTATAACTACTTATACCTCACTTTAGTGTGCGTCGTCCACTCAGTTCGGTGCCTGCTAAAGCAGGGTATAAATTATATTTAAAAAAGCCGAGGTGATGAGCCTCGGCCTTGTCGGTTTTATTGAGATCTGATGGTTGCGCCTTTGAAAGGCCAACCTACACAGACAAAGACATTGACTTTTTTGCCGGCGGAATTATCTGCTTTAATTTCAAATTTGGCGCAATCGCTTGAGGAACAGCCGCGTAAACCTACGGCTAGCCAATCCTTGTCCAGAATTTCTACATTGGTAAATCCTTGATTTTTCAACGCCCTAACAGCTATTTCCGAATTGACCAGTGTTCCTCTGAATAGTATTAGGACTAAGGTGATCAGGATTCCTATAATGGCAAGAGTCTGCGCCAGTTTAATTAATGGGAAGTCGGTTTTTTTCCCCATTACTTCATGATTCCCGTGGTTATTTGATGCCGGGATGTTTAGTTTACCCGTTTTTAAGTATTCGGGATGATTATCAAGTACTAGATTAAGGGCAGCGGTTAATGCATCATTATATTCGGTAAAAAAGCTATTATTATTTACTTCCTTAACCATTGTACTCAAGGTGATTTCGCGGGGACTTTTTCTCTGGAGAAAGTCTCTATTTTTTGGGCTAAAATGATTACGGTTGCACTGTGGCGTTTGATTTCCATTGGATCCTCCTATTCCTCTTTATCTTTTCTTTATTGTTTTTTAATTTTTTAAATTTCAAATTTATCACCAATATTAACATATAATTTAATTTATGTCAAGTTTCGTACAAGATTGATCTGAATTAAAAAAGCCGAGGTGATGAACCTCGACTTTGTGGCGTGGATTTTGATTCTATAGCTCGATTTGATCAGGCCGGCAGTTGTTGAGATGAGCCAACGCGGCTTTGGCAGTTTCCGGTTTTAGCTCGCGGACAAAGACGTCACGCCAGTCGTCATGATCTTTGGTGACCTGGGGGGCAATCACGAAGTCCTGGCCTTCGGGGATTTCTTGAAATTTTACCCCTTCTAAGTCAGCTCCGAGTTTGGTGAACAGAATTACATTGAATCCTGTTCCACTTCTGGGCATCAGCTCAACGGCTGTTCTGACTGGCTCAGTCCAACCCATGTAAACAAATGCCATTTCCTGCGCCTTGCTCTGCTCTAGTCCCGCCATGTTCTCCCTCCTTTGTGAATTTTTTGACAGACTAAATTATAACCTTATATTTGGATATTTTGATTATATTTATATCATAGATTTTTAGCATTGTCAAAATTGTTTCTGCTTCATAAATATCTGAATTTGGTGTATAATAAAAATAGATTTTGGATTCTAGATTTTAAGTTTTAGTTAGCAATCCAAAATCTAGAATCTAAAACACTAAAATCTAACCATATGATAGACATCGAAATCCAAAAAGGCGACATAACCAAAGTCCAGGCAGATGCCATTGTTAATCCGGCCAATGCCATGGGCTGGATGGGCGGGGGATCAGCTAAGGCCATTAAAAATGCCGGCGGAAAGATCATTGAAGATGAAATAGTTAATAAAGCTCCTTTGGAAGTTGGGCAAGCTTTGGCTACCACGGCCGGCAAATTACCGTATAAGGCAGTTATCCATGCAACTACCATGGAAACTCCGACTGAAAAGGCTCTGGATTATAATGTTGAAATGGCGGTGCGCGGGGCTTTGCTTTTGGCTGATGATCAGGGCTTTAAAACTATTGCTATGCCGGGATTGGGTACGGGCATAGGTGATTTTCCCAAAGACAAAGCAGCCAAGATTATGATCGCAGAAATTAAAAAGCTAAATCCGATAAATTTACAGAAAGTAATTTTGATTGATCTTGACGAAAAGTTGGTAGAGGCCTGGCAAAAGGAATTGAAATAGGGAGTGGGATTTAGGATTAGAAAAATATTTTGTTTTTAGATAAAAAAATGAGGCTCCTGGTTGAGAGCCTCTTTTTCGTTGGTCGGAAAGCTTAGGAGTTTTCCCCTGAACAGTGCTTTCTGAGGTGTAATATCAAGGGAAAGCCAATCATAAATGCTGTGAAAGCCAGAGTCAAAAGCCACATGGAAAAAATAAACGGGTCGAAAAAATGTTTTTGGAATTGTGGCTGGTTGACAAAGATCGCATACAGGCCGCCGAAAGTTACCAAGGCGTAATAGAACGCGATGCAATCGGTAGCGATATGCACAAATTTTCTGGACAGGTTTTTAGTGTGTTGGTGGAAGAGTTTAATAAATCTTCCAATCATCATTGTCATGCCCCAGGCTAAAGCCGGTCCGAAAATAAGGACGATCCAGAGGCCCTGGACAGGGTTGTTGACCGTGATCCCATAGTAGTAGCAAATGCCGGTGCCCAGAGTAAAAATCCATAAAAATAAAAAAGTTTTCATGTCTTTCATTGCAATTTCCTCCATGATTCATTTGTTTCAAATAACAGATGATTGTTACATTTTATTCAAATTTATGATAGCCTAATAATAGCATATTATATTGTATTTGTCAAGTAAAAAGCGGGCTCCGCGAGGCGGGGTCCGCTTTTTGGTTACATTTTTTTGACCTTACTTGACCCGTTTTTTGAGCCTGCGAGTGTAGAACTGGTGCAGACCCCAGCAGATTCCGCCGGTAACGGCCAAAATTGAGATTCCCTTATCCAGAATGACTTGTTTCATTTTTCACCTCCTTGTGAATACTATATAATAGCATATTTTACTATCTTTGTCAAGTTAAAAGCATCACGAAGAGCTTGTAAAATACACGAAAAAAAACGCTCCCAGGTTAGGGGAGCGTCAGGATTATTTGCTAAACAGCCACTTTAGCTCGGCGTTACATTCTGCAAGAACGATTTTTAGCTGTTTAAGCTTTTTTTTGTCTTCACGAATGCGAGTTTTCAGTTTGGAAATTTGGCAATTTGCACAATCTTTTTTATCACGAAGATTGTAGGCTGCCATAGTTTTTTCGTAGGAGTCTATCTCTTCTATTTTTTTTTCGAGACAGTATTCGGCATATTTGGCTTTGGGGCCGATGCGGCCTTCGTAAAGCTTTACGGTTACTTGGCCAAGACCTTTTGGCTGAAAAATGATCCAATAATAGTAACCATAGTGCCAGCGACTTTTTTTGACTATGCCGAAGATAGCGTTACCGATACCTAATCCTTTGCGGCTACATTTGAGAAAAACAACATCTCCTGGCTTGTAAAGCGGTGACGGCAAGCTTCTCTTAGCCATTTTAACCTCCTAAGTAAGTACGTGTTGCCATAAATTTATCATAAAATTAAATTTTGTCAAGTAAAAAGCGGGCTCCCGAAGGGGGTCCGCTTATATGTGCTGTTTTACTTTTTTGAGCTTTTTTGTCCTGTTTTTCTCTTAGGCTTTTTGTCGAATGGCGCAGGATATTTTTTAAAAAGAGTATTTAGCTCTTTTTTTGTTGGTATCCTGGGTTCAAATAGAAATAGTATAAGTTTGCGCCGCATCTGATCAGCCGTCGGGTTTTTAATCAAAGAACAAAGATTAAGCTCATAATAACTCTTGCATTTGGGACAGCGGTACACCTGAATAATGTATTCTTCGTTGCAGGCGCATCTGCCTTTTCTTTTAATTTTGCCAGGTTTTAATACTCCTTGGCATTTGTTAACGCCGCAAGTCAGTTTTGGTTTCGGTTCCATCTTTCCTCCTTAATGAAATTATGTATCTGCAGTAATTTAATCATTACATTAGGCCTTTGTCAATAAAAAAAGCGGGCTCCGTGAGGTGGGGTCCGCTATAGTTTTTTACTATTCTATTCTAGGTGGAATAGGCGCTTCTTCCGGCAAAGATGCAAATTCATCGCTCTCAAGCTCAAGTCTTTGCAGCAGAGAGTCTGTCAGCAGCTGCCTTTGTTTTTGATCGCGTCGGATCATGATAATTGACAATATAACAGCCAAAACAGCTAGTACCAATAACACAATTTTCATTTTGAACCCTCCTTTGATTCTAATTTATCATTTTGACCAAATTTTGCAAGAGCATGGCCACGGTCAGGGGACCGACGCCACCGGGAACAGGGGAACGCCAGCTAGCCTTGACATCACAGGACGGGTCAATGTCGCCAACAGTCTTACCTTCAATTTTGGAAATACCAACGTCAATTAAGACGGCATCTTTTTTGATCATGTCTGGTTTTATATAATTAGGCTGACCGAGGGCGACGATAAGTATATCTGATTTTAGATTTTGGATTTTGGATTTTGGATTTAGGTTTTGAATATTTGAATCGGGAAGTAATTTTATAAATGGTTTTGTGAATTCATCAGAATTTGAAAGTATTGTAACATTTTTATTTTTCAAATCAATTTTAGTTTCTTTTAGTAATTCCATAATGCCCAAGGCAGTCGGGGAAGTAAAAGGGGAATTGAGCTGAAAGCCGTCAATGTCTTTGCCGGAATCAATCGCGCTGATGATTTTATCTGTATCTAAGCCTTCAGGTAAAGGCAGTTGAACTAAAATGCCTTGAATGTCTGTATCTTTATTTAAAAATTTAATGGCTTCGATTATTTGTTCTTCTTTATATGTGGTTGGAAAGAGATAGGAACTAAAATTAATACCAGCTTCCAGACAGGCTTGCTCTTTAAGTTTAAGATAAAGTTTTGAGGCTTCGTTGTCACCAACTAAAATAGCAGCCAGACCTGGTTGGTCGTTCATTGTAGCCACTTTGGCTTTGACTTGGGTAAGGATTTTATCGGCAAGGATTTTGCCGTTAATAAGTTGAGCTGGCATAATGTTATGTAAGGATAAAAAACCCACTTTGTCTGTTACGATATTTAAGAGAAGTGCGAAGTATGTGGGTGTAATGGATTCCACGCTTCGCTCTGAATGACAAAGTGTGTTTTTATCGTCAAAAATTAGCGTTATTCGCGTTATTCTAAGCCCATATAGATGGGGAATTTACGGGTTAAACTTTTTACCAATATTTGAATTTTCTTTTTTATATTCGCATTATTCGGATTTTTCAGAATATCACAGATCGCCTGGCCGATCAGTTTCATCTCATCTTCTTTCATGCCACGGGTGGTTAAAGCCGCAGTCCCGAGTCTTAAGCCGGAAGGATCCTGGGCCGGTCTGACATCAAAAGGAATTAAATTTTTATTAACATAAATACCGACTGCTTGAAGTAAGGACTGGGCCTGGCCGCCGGTTAAGCTAATTGAGGTCATATCCAGTAAAATTAAATGAGTATCAGTGCCGCCGGAAATAAGTTTGATTTCATTATTAACAAAAATCAAAGCCAGAATTTTAGCGTTATTGATGACCTGCTGTTGATATTTTTTAAATGATGCCAAACTAGCCTCCTTGAAACAGACGGCTTTGGCGGCAATTATATTTTCCAAAGGTCCGCCCTGGATGCCAGGGAAAACTGCTTTATCAATCTGCTCGGCTAATTTTTTAGTACATAGAATCAAGCCGCCGCGGGGTCCGCGTAAAGTTTTATGTGTAGTAGAAGTAACAACGTCGGCAAAGGGGACCGGATCCGGATGCAATCCTGTCGCCACTAACCCGGCAAAATGAGCCATATCAACTAAAAGATAAGCGCCAACTTCATTGGCGACCTGGCGGAAGCGGTCAAAATTAATTTGGCGCGGATAAGCCGAACCGCCGGCAATGATTAGTTTGGGTTTATGAATCTTGGCCAGCTTTGAAAGATCATCATAATTAATAAGTTGAGTCTCTTTATCAACCCCGTAAAAATAGACATCATAAAATTTACCGGTCTGATTAACTTTGGCGCCGTGGGATAAGTGCCCGCCTGAAGCCAGATCCATGGCTAGAATTTTATCGCCGGGATTTAATAGCGCTAAGTATACCGCCTGGTTGGCCTGACTGCCTGAATGCGGTTGGACATTGGCATGTTCGGCTCCGAAGAGTTTTTGGACCCGGGAAATAGCCAATGTTTCAATCTGATCAATAATTTCATTGCCTGAATAATAACGCTTACGCGGATAACCTTCAGCGTATTTATTGCTCAAAGCAGTTCCCATAGCTTCCAAAACAGCGGGTGAGGCATAGTTTTCCGAGGCAATCATAGCCAAACCATCCTGTTGTCTTTTGGTTTCAGCCGTGATTAAATTGGCGATTTGCTTGTCTTGTTTGGTTACAAATTTCATGATTGTCAGATATTAATTTCTAATTTGAATTAATGTAATTCTAATATTTTTTTTGATTTTTGTCAAAAGAAAAAGCCCCGAGCTTTTTCAAACAAGGGGCTGGATTTGGCAGGGAAGCCACGAGGCTTCCCGTTTGATTTCCAATAACAGTTTGGGGTTGCTTTTGTAAGCAGGATTTATAGCTCCGAGCAGGTGCAGGTGAGCTTAAATATGCCCAAATTGTTATTGGTATCATCTTAAGTATAAGGAACAACTTTTTAGCTGGATCAGCTACAAAAGGGAATTTGATGGGCCAGCAGGGTTACTGCTGGCCATGATAACTGGCAAATTTTTAGGTTCAGCGCATTTGGGTTTAAAAGTTGAAAGGAGGCTTTTAAGGGAATTTGGGGATTCCGGTTTTATGCGCCTTATCTTGCTTTACCGCCTAAAAAATCTGCCAGTAATATCTTTTTGAACTAAATAAAACCGCAATTTGCGGAATTACGAAAGCCCCTACATAAAGTATGGGCTTCTGGAATTAATATTAATATATTTTAAAAATAATATCAAGATGTTTATCCACAAGGTGATTATTTTAAGAATAGAGGGTTATAAAAATTTAGTCATATAAGTATCATTAAGCTTATACCCAAGCTTTTTATAATATTCCCTGACACCAATGCCGGAAATGACCGTAATTTTGGGAAAATGATGTTTTCGGGCAATTATTTCCGCTGCCTTGATCAGCCTTTTGCCAAAGCCCATATGCTGAACTGCTTTTGATTTACCGCCAACGGGAATTAATTTGCCATAAGTATGAACTTCGCGGATAATGGCGGAGTTTTTTAATTCAGGTAATTCCCTGATTAAGTTTTGATCGGGCTTAAGCGGAATCCTCAATCTTAATAAAGCAAATAAAGTTTTGCCGTCTTTTGATTCATAACTTAAAAAATATTCCCAGCCATTGGAAGCACGATACTTTATAACTTTCAACTTTATTAATTTTTCACTTACTATTTGGTTACGGGCTTCTCTGCATCTGATGCATTGGCAAATATTGCCGGCTTGATTAAAAATCATTTGTCTCAAATTGGAAATTTTATTGCCCGATACAATACTGACATCAGGGATGTCGCGAATTAAACGGCTGATTCTGACATAAGGCGGAATATTTTTTTTAATTTTAATCAGTAAATCCAGGAGTTGCTTGTCAGTGTAAGCTTTAAACTTGCCCTTCTTATACCAGCCATAAAGTTGGGAATTTTTGGTAACAACACAGGGATATATTTTAAGCATGTCAGGTTGAAAGTCCTGATCTGAAAATAATTTTTTAAACATGGCTTCATCTTTGGCCGGAGTCGCACCGGGTAAATTCGGCATCATGTGATAGGAGATTTTGAAACCGGCGTCTTTGAGTAATTTGGTTGCCTCAATTATTTGTTTAACCAAATGTCCGCGATGTCCCAGTTTTAAAATTTTATCGTCAATTGACTGAACGCCAATTTCAACACGAGTTGCGCCCAGTTCACGCATGCGTTTGATTTCAGCAACATCAATATAATCAGGTCGGGTTTCTAAGGTTAAACCAATGACCCGATGCTTTGTAGTTTCGTTCCATTTTTGTGCTTGATCTAAATTTTTGGCTACTTTGCCGTTAAAAGCATCAAAACATCGCTTAACAAACCAGGTCTGATATTTATGAGGTAAATATGACCAGGTTCCGCCCATGACAATTAATTCGCATTTATCAGTGTCATGTCCTGTCATTTTTAAAGCCTTCAATCTCATTTCCACCTGTTTATACGGATCAAATTTATTTAAAATAGCCCGCATAACTGCCGGTTCATTGGATAAATATGACTTGGGCATGTTTTTTTCCGACGGGCACCAGACACATTTGCCGGGACAGGGCCAGGGTTTGGTTAAAACCGCAATAACCGCCACTCCTGATAAAGTCCTGATTTCGCGTTTTTTCAGCAAAGATTCTGTTTTAAGGTTAGCCTTAATCTTTCCTTTTTTAAGCAAATTGTGATAAGCTTTAAGTAAGTTAATCCTAGAGGGAGTGGCAATACTAAAACCGCTGGATAATTTTTTAATTACAGCATTAAGCTCCTTTTGGTCGGATATTCTGGTTTTTAACAGTTTTAGGATGATTTGGTTAATTATATTCATGGTTTTAGGTTACAAATTTAACAAATAAATACAAATTATTACAAATATGCCGACAGATAATAAAATAATTTATAAAGAATTAAGCTTTGAAATCGTTGGTGTTCTTTTTGATGTATATAATGAATTAGGTTTTGGCTATCAGGAAAAATATTATGATGATGCAGTAGCCAAGGGTTTAGCGTTAAGACACCTGAATTTTCAAAGACAAGTTTCTTTTAATGTTATGTATAGGGGGAATATCATTGGTAAATCAAGGCTTGATTATGTGATTGAAAATAAAATTGTTTTAGAATTGAAAGTTGGAAAATATTTCACAAAACAGGATTTTAATCAGGTTAAAGGTTATTTACAAACAACAAATATGAAATTAGCTATTTTAGCGATTTTTACATTTAAGGGCGTGAGATTTATAAGAATTTTAAATGAAAATGATAAATTTCAAGAAGCAAAAGTAGATTTAGATCTAAATAAAATTAAGAAACTTTTTAAATACTAATTCGTAATTATTTCGTCACAATATTTGTATATTTGTAGCTTAGCTTATGAAGAAAGAAACTGCGTTAAAAATTATAAAGGCTAATAAAATTCTGTATAACGAGATTGCCAGGAATTTTAGTGAGACCAGATATAATGTCTGGCCTGAATTTGAATACTTTAAAGGATATTTGCACGATGGTCAAGCTATTATGGATCTTGGTTGCGGTAATGGTCGTCTTTTGGAATTGTTAAAAGATTACAAGGTTGATTATCTGGGCGTTGATTTTTCTGAAAATCTAATTCGTGAAGCCCAAGCTAAATGGCCGGGCAAACATTTTAAGTCTGCTGATATCTTGGAATTGAATAATTTAAAGGAAAAATTCGATTTGGTTTTTTGTGTAGCCACTTTACACCATATCCCTTCAGATAAGTTGCGCCAGCAGGTATTAACCAATATAAAAAGTGTTTTAAAACCAGACGGCAAATTGCTGATGACCAACTGGAATTTGTGGCAAACCAAGTATCTTAAATATATCATTAAACACACGCTTTTAAAACTGACTGATCCTGACAAGGAAGAAAACGGAGTTTTAAACGACGAACTGGACTTTCAGGATGTCTATATCCCGTGGCAGAAAAAGTATCAGCGTTATATTCATGCTTTTACGGAAAGGAATATTGCTGGTCTTTTGAAAAAATCAGGGTTTGAAATTATTAAAAATGTTTCTAATAGCAGGAATATTATTACTGTCGCCAAAATAAAATTAGAAACTCGAAAGTCTAAAGATGAAGTTTAAATAAATTTATGCATGAGGGTTTACAACAAAAAATCGAAACACCTGAGAAGAAAATAGAAACGGATATCGTCAGTAATTATCCTTTTTTAGCGGCCAGGATGGAACGGTTGAAACAACCTGTCCATTATGATGAAAGTCATTTGACGCATCTGGCTAATTGTCAACAAGAGCTCGAGATGATGAAAAGTGAGTTTTATAATTTAGATATGAATGAAGCTGATAAACAAAAATATTTTGATCTTGTTAGAAACGCCCTGAATTTACATGAAATAAGTAAGGTTGTGGACTCTGGAGAAGTTGAAGGTGTTGATGATAAGGCAATGAATGAAGAAAGATCAGGCCAAATTATTAAGACTAAGTATTCTGAATTAGGTATTAACAACGAAGCTGACGCCAAATTAGTGTCGTTTCTGGTGAGCAACTATCATCTGCTCAATGAATTATTTACTAAAAAAATTAATCCGGAAGAGATTGGCTCCAAAATATCCGGATTTAGTTCTCAATTAGATATTAAGCCAGGAAATCTTTTAGAGCTTTTACGTATACTCAGTAATGCTAATAATTTAAGCGCCATTGAAGTAAAAAACAGAAATGAAGGCAAGAAATATAGCAGGGAAAAAGTTAAAAGTTTAATTGATGGCGTTACTGAACAGGTAAGGGATTTACTTTAATTTAAATAAACAAAAATATTTTGAATACCTTTTTATGAGTTTAGAAGCATTACCAAAAAAAAGATACGAAGCACCGAAAATTAAAAAAATAGAATTTAAATCAGATCAGGACAAAGAGTCTTTGGATGAAATTTTAGTTTCTAAGGAAGTTGCTAATATAAAAAAAATAATAAATAAATCCTCTGAGGATTCAAAGGGTTCTGTATTGGTTGAGAGGCTTTTCCCGATTAATCGTGATAAAGTAACACCCGAAGTATTTGCCAGAGCCTTTAATAAGATCATGGCTGCTAAGTCAGAATTATCAGCTTATGAAAAAGCCGGCTTATTCAGAAAGGCTTTGGAATATTTTGCTAAAGAAAGAAAAGAGTCATATCCCATCGGACATGCCTGCGGTTCTGAAGCTTTGAAAGGAATTATTGCCCATGGGGAAATTATAGGCGGCGGTACCGGTGAAGTAGGTGAGGCCTCGGGTATGGCCCGTTCCGGCAAACAAAAACAAAATAATATTTCGGTAGCGGAAATGAATCATCCTACTGCTGATTATGTTGAGGCCTTGTACGCCAAACTGGGAGCCAGTCAGGAAGTTATTGATGAAGTTTTGACCATCGATGCAGATAAAATTGATAATAAAGGTCCGTTAGATGATTTCATCAATATTTATTTGTCCAATGCCAGTCTGGAGTCCGTACTTGAGTCTTTAGGGCGTTCGGTCGGTAAATCTCCGGATGAATTTGCGACCCTATTAAAAGAGGAGATTTTTAAAGATGAGAATATCACCCTAACAAAAGATTTAATTCTTAATTCTCCGGAAATTAAGAAACTTATTTTGAACAAAACTTCAGAGTCAGTCAGCCGCAAGCATTACAAAACTTTTGAAACAGAAAAGCGCGATTACGAAGCTTACACTGAAATTTTAAATAAAATGAATTCTGGGCAATTCCCAGAAGTAACTTTTAAAGGCAGAGTATATTCCGAACCCTGGGAAATTATTAATTTAAATCACGGCATACGAATTCCCCAAAACACAGAGGAAAAAGTTTTGCTTGAATTACAGAATCAGTATGCTTGGTATTTAAAGCCATATTCAGACCCAGATAAGCCTGGGATTAAACAGCCCGCTAATTTTGTTTTACCGTTAGATAAGGATTCTGCAGAATACCAGCAAGTCAAGGAGGAATTATTTGCAGTGATTAAAGATGAAGTCCGGAAAAATATAGCAGGACTTTTATACCCTTATGAAGGTAAAAGTGAACAGGCAATTAAAAACAAGAAAAGATTGACAGAATTATCCAGCCAATATCCCTGTATATTTATGGCTGAAGGTAAATCATATAAGGACCAAGGCTTAACTTATACTCAAAAAGAGGGCCAAAGGCCGGTGCCCTTTTTCCCGGCTGAGGAAAGAATTTTGGCTGATATTCCGTTAGTACAAGTTTCTGAAATTATGGTGCCTTTTAAGAAAATGCCCGAAGTCATGGGCTTGCTTATTAAAAAATTCGGTCAAGTACCAGAAAATATTCAAATTACGCCGTTAGAATATCTGGAAATTAAACGACTTATTGACCATCAGCTTTAATATTTTAAATTATAAAAAATTAAATTTGCTAAGAAAATTATAGATTAGATTATGCCAAAATTTGAACAAGCAGTTAACCCTAATTCTACAAATAATCAAATTCCAAAAAGTAGAAAATATAAAAGTGGAAGATTCGTGGGGGTAAAAGACGGTCCTGGTGGCACAAAGGATTATTCGCAGGCAGTTGAAATGCTAGTAGATGCTCAGAAGAGTGTCAGCTTGAATTGGCAGGAAGGGGTCCGTCAGCCCGATGTATTAAAGGGGAATTATTTTGGTATTGATGAAGATTTACTTGATGATAACATGGCCAATAAATATTGCAATCATTTAATAACGGCCTTAGAGCGTTTCGGAAAAAACAATGACAATGATCATGACGTTTTGTCTCAATTGTCATTTAAAGCTGGGTTTTCGATTGACGCAGGAGAGATTGAAGAAGCTGAGAATAATTCGGAATTAAAAAAAGTTATTGTCGATAAGATGAATGAAAAGGAGGCATTTACAGCCTTATTTATTAAATTAGGCAAGGAAAAGTTTCCTGATGTAAAAATTAGTGATGATATTAGGACTGAATACTTACATATTAACAAACCAGGAAATTTGCCGATTTTAGGTATAATTGATGCTAATGAAATGCAATCAGTTAGCGATGAGAAGTTGTATGATGAAATAGAAGATTTAATTAGGATTAATGCCAATATAAATGCTAATAATTCTTCAGTTAAATTTTTAAATAATGAAAAGTCTTTGGAGTCTCAGGAGAGTATTGGAAAAATACCCGTTACTAATGAAAGTCTTTACAAATTAGTATTAATGCGTGAAGCGCTAAAAGATAAAATTCAGGCAAAGGATAAAAGGTTAGAGGAAATGAAGGAAAATTTGGCAGGAGTAAAGATTAGCGGTGAACTATCACCGGAAGGCAAAAAAAGATTTGAAGAAAAAAAGAAAGAACATGAAGAACAACGCGCAAAACAGCTCAAAGATGTTAGGGCGAAAATAGAAACAATGGGTTCTGAAAATAAAGAACAGGAAAGAGAAATTAAGATTCCCAGAGGTTGGACCTACTTGAAACATGGTTCTAATTTTATGAATTGGGCAGGAACTGATTTGTTTAACTCAGATCAGATAGTTATGAAAAATTCTTTGTCTGCTATAAGTAAAGAGGCGTGGGAAAGGGATGCGGCCATAACAACCGGTGATTATAATACCACAAAATCTTATTCTCGAGTTTCAAAACCAGCCGGGATGTCAGAAGAACAATTTGCCAAATTAAATAAACCGTTGGAAATAAGAGTTTTATTTTACAAAGATCATATTAGACGCAAAACAGATCCTGAATATGCCAAAACGCTAGACGAGAAAACAAAAGAGTTGATATCCGTGTATTATTTTAAAAATATTCAACATGGAAGGCATGAACTTGTTCCCAGAAAAGAAGTATTAATTAAACTCGATCATAAAATTGAAAACGGGATAGATGTTTTTTATTTTGTACCCCAATCAGTATTAGAGGCTTATGAAAAAGAAGCTGGTGTAAAGGTCAATAAGAAATTAGAGATGAATTCATAATTTAATATAAAATTTAAAAATATGGACCTATCAAAACTTAAAAAAATCCACATTATCGGCATCGGCGGCATCGGCATTTCAGCCGTGGCCAAGCTTTTATTAACTCAGCATAAAATTGTGACTGGTTCAGATGTGCATGACTCCGATATTATTGAAACTCTAAAGAATTTTGGAGCGCAGATTAATATTGGCGCCCATAATGCCAATAACGTGGCTAAAGACGTCGGGTTGGTTATTTATTCAGACGCGGTACCGGAAGATAATATTGAAAGGCAAGTAGCTAAACAGCAGAAGATTCCAAGCTTAAGCTATTTTGAATTTTTGGGCGAATACAGCCAGGATAAATATACCATTGCTATTTCCGGCTGTCACGGCAAGACCACGACTACGGCTTTAACCGGTTTGATTTTGGATAATGCAAATTTTGACCCGACCGTAATTGTCGGTTCTAAGGTTAAGAATTGGGACGGAAATTTACGTGTCGGCGGTTCTGATTATTTTGTGGTTGAAGCTGATGAATATCGGGCGCATATGCTCCAATTAAATCCCAAAGCAATTATTCTGACCAATATTGAATTTGACCATCCTGATTTTTATAGCGATTTGAATCAATATGTTGAGACGTTTCAGGAATTTATCAATAAGTTACCCCCGGCAGGATATTTCATTTATAATCTTGACGATCAGATTTTACATGAACGCATTGAAAAACCCAATTGCCACGTGCTGACTTATGCTTTGGAAAACCAGGCTGCGGATCTAATTGTTAAAAATATTAAAATCGATCATAACCGTCAAATTTTTAGACCTATATATAAAGGTCAGGAACTTCGTGATTTTAATCTGCAGGTCCCCGGCAAATTTAATATTTCCAATGCTTTAGGCGCAACTTTGCTGGCTTTGGAATTGGGCGTCAGTCCTGATGTTATCAAGGACACTTTGGCGCAGTACACCGGCGCCTGGCGCAGATTTGAAATTATCGGCAAAATGTCCGGTTTAACAGAAGACAAAAACGGCGCCTTAGTAATTTCTGATTATGCCCACCATCCGACTGAAGTAGCCAAGGTTATTCAGGCAACCAAGGAATTTTATCCTGACAAGCGATTACTCGTGGTTTTTCAGCCGCATCAGGTCCAAAGAACCAGAGAGCTTTTTGATGACTTTGTAAAAATCTTTGCCCAAAGTCCGGCTGAAGTTATTATTTTATCAGAAATATATGATGTGGCCGGCCGGGAAGAAAAAGATGTGACTAAAAGAGTTAGTGCTAATGATTTATTGGATAAGATAATTTTAGTGGAAAGCAAGAAATTGGTGCAAGGTGTAGTCACTTCATTATATTATTATGCCAGTGACCTGATTGAAACCAAAGCCAAGATTTTAAGCGAAGTGCAGGCTGATGATGTGGTCCTGATTTTGGGGGCAGGGGATATTGACCAAGTTGCCAGGCAACTTGTTAAATAACAAATAGCCATATTTAAATATCAAATAAATCTTAAGTATCAGATTACAAACACTTTAGGATATTGAGATTTGGAGTTTGAAACTTGTTTGATTATTGGTACTTGGTTATTGGTAATTAATCACAGGGGATATTGATAGAGTGGCGAGAGAACTGGTTAAATAATTAAATGTTAATAATCAAAAAATATGGCCATAAAATCGGCTTTTAAAAAAGTTCGCGATATACCTTACAGAATTCCGGTTGTTTTGGGTGAAAAAGATGATTGTTGCAGCGGTAAAAACAAGGAGCTTAAAGATTTATTAAATAAACAGGGCTTGGAAGTTCGCTACCGGGTTTGCGGTTTTTTATGGAGTTCCCTTGATTTACCCAAAAAAGTGTCAAAAATTCCTCATGAGGATTACAGTACTCATTTATATCTGGAAGCTTTAATCAATAAGAAGTGGGTTATTATTGACGCAACTTGGGATTCTGGCCTTAAATCTATTTTCCAGATTAATAAATGGGACGGCAAATCAAATACGCAAATAGCAGTTAAGCCAATCGAGATTTTTTCTCCTCAGAAAAGTGCTGACATTATGAATAGCGAGAATTATGAAGAAATGAAACATGATCGTAAAGTAAACGGGAAATTTTATACAGCCTTAAATAAATGGCTTGAAGAAGTTAGACGAAAAAGTAAAATATAATTAAAACGAAAAAATTATGTCAGAAAAATTAGAAGGCAATCCTTCGCCTCAAGAAAGGAAACCTCTAGAATATCTTTGGACCAGTGAACAACTATTAGCACCGGAAGTCGGTGCGGTTCAGCTGGGTGAATTAGAAATAGGGAAATACCAGGAATTGCGGTCCAAAATGATTAAAGAAGCAGAAAGACGAGGGATAAAAAATCCGCTCCTGGTTGTAGATTTGATCTTTAAAGAAAGTAAGGTCTCAGAGTTTGGATCCAAAGGCCAGCCTTATCCGATAACAGAGGCCGAATGGGAAGCTTTTGTTAATGATATTCCTGAATTTAACGGTGACAAAATTCCCAAGGTTTACATGGTTGACGGTGAAAAATATACAGCGCCGATATAAATTTTAACGTTATAATTAATTATTTAATTTTTAAGATGAAAAAAATATTTCTAATCGCATTTGCGGCTTTATTGTTAGGCGGGTGTAACGTGCCAGCCGGGCAAAATCCTGCAAATAGCAATATCAATTCGCCGGCTACCAATGGAGCGCCGACAGTATCCAGTAATAATAAGCTGGATTTAAGTAATCAAAACTTATCCAAAGTGCCTGATCATGTTTTTAACATGACTAATCTGGAAGAACTGAATATCAGTAACAACAAAATTACTGGTGCAATCCAATCGCAAATCAATCAACTGAAAAATCTTAAAGTTTTAAATGCCGGCAATAACCAGATGACCGGAGTGCCGGCTGAAGTCGGACAGCTTTCAAATTTAGAGGTATTGGATTTATCTAATAACCAGTTAACCGGATTGCCTAACGAGCTTGGCAATTTGAAAAATTTAAAGGCATTTAATATTTCAGGGAACAATTATTCTACGCAGGATTTGAATGGAATTATACAGAATTTGCCGGCCAGCGTGAATATAATTAAATAAAAAAACCGCCAAGGCAAGGCCTTGGCGGAAGTAGTTAGTCTGCTTAGTCCTGGTCGTTACTTCTTTTTGTAGAAGATACTGATGAATACGTAAGGACTCCCAGGTCCGGAGGAAGACTGTAACACTCGTGTGATTTCGATATTTCCAGAGCTCTGGAGCCAGTCGTTGATATCTTTTTCCAGAGGAGCTGGGTTAGAATCACCTCGACTAAAAATTTTTACTTGTTCCATCCTTGAACCCTCCAATTTTTTTGAAAATGAATGCTTTAATATACTATTTCGGTGAGATCAGATTGCGGTTTTAGCCCTTGACGTAGTCGATGATGTTGACGACGATCGAGATGATGAATAGCAGGCCGGCCAAGCTGGACAAGGCACTCGCGACGACCATCGGCGCAACGCCTTTGAAGAAGGATTTGAATGATCCTTCGATGTCCATTTCGATCCCATTTGACATCATGCCTTTCATCCCTTTCATCCTGCGGATCTGGTTGTAGAAGGCATAGCCGCCGAAACCGACCATCAGGATCAGCCATAGCCACCAAGTCGTTCCAATAAACGCCATTTTTTTCTCCTCCTTGTTTCCTTTTTTCAAAAATTTTGACGATTTTGCCATCCTATTTGGGTAACATTTTATATTAACATATTTTAGAATTTTTGTCAATAGTTAAATGAAAACAACAGGCTTGAATATAAAAAGAGATAAATATAAATCCAGCCGCGGAGGCTATTCGCGCCTCTTTGATATTTGTTGCCGCCAGTGCGGCAATTTTATTTTAGTGTACCAAAAAGACGGGCCAGGCAATCTGCATCGCCTGTATCTGGACAGGATCCTGGAGCCCGCTGAACTAGTAGGCTTGCAGTATCATAGTCTAAAAGATATTGATGTGTTAAAATGTAAAAAATGCCAAGCCCTGCTGGCCTCAGCCTATCTTTATCCCAAAGAAAAGCGTCCGGCTTTCAGACTGTTTCAAAACGCGATTATTAAACAATTAAAGAAATAGTAGAAATGGAGAAAAAATTTGCAAACATAGATAAACAGAACGAATTTAAAGTGGATACTTCACGTATATCACCTGATATTAATGTGGAGGAATTTTTAAAATCATTAAAAGAACTTCAGGTGCCGTGTCCCTGGGGTGATTTAAGTATAGGTGAGGGTATGGAGGAAGCCTTGCCCGGTATCCCAGACTCCAAGTTAATTCCACGCATACCTTTGGCCTTATCTTTGGGTTGCGGACAATTTCCCGACATAAACGCTTATCGTTCCATTGTCAGGGCAGATGAATTTGGCAAAATAGTATATACTGATATAAAGTATCCGCAAATTGTAACTGCCGATGATGATTATATCAGTTTGGATTTAACCAAGCCTAAATCAATAAATCTCTTCGGTTTTAAAGTCCAGGCGATAATGAGTATCAGCGTTTTTACGTATGATGGTCATGGCGTGGAATTTTTGGATAAGCAAAATGAAATGGCTGCCGCCCAAGCTTTGAATGAAATGCTGATGCCAGGAGGCATAATAGCCTCTGATAGCCTCGGCAGTTCCAGATTTGAACAAATATTTATAAAAAAATTCGGTTACAAACAAATCAGGAATGCCAATTCAATAATTTTACAAAAACCGTTTTAAGGTTTTTTGCATTATGACTAAACAATTAGAACAATTGGAGATACTCTTAGGCAAACCAGTCCAGACTGACGTGCCTTTAGCTAAATACACAACTTTTAAAATCGGCGGGCCAGCTAAGTATTTTTTTATTGCTAATGATAATGAGGATCTGGTGCGGGCCATAACCTTTGCCAAGAAATTAAAAATTCCGGCCTATGTTTTGGGAGGGGGCAGTAATGTTTTAATTTCTGATAATGGCTTTGACGGCTTAGTAATAGTAAATAAAGCCAAGGATATAATTATAAAAAAAGACCATAAAGTAGTAGCTGACGCCGGTGTTAACCTGATGGAACTAGTCAATAAAACTGTCGCTGAAGGTTTGAGTGGTTTAGAATGGGCGGCAGGCATCCCCGGTTCTGTCGGCGGGGCTGTGCGCGGCAATGCCGGTGCTTATCGCGGGGAAATAGCTGATAATTATATTGGCGCAGAAGTTATGCGCGGGGGCAAACAATTTATTTTAAAAAAGGAACAATGTAAATTCGGTTACCGCGATTCTATTTTTAAACATAATAAGGATTTAATCATAACCGCGGAATTTCAGCTGGCCAAAGGGGACAAGGCTAAAAGCCAGGCTCAGATTAAAGAGATTCTGGAACAGCGCCAGACAAAACAGCCTTTACAATATCCCTCAGCCGGCAGTATTTTTACCAATATACTAATTAATGATGAAAATAAGGATGTGGTGGCTAAGCTGGGTAATTTGCCGGCCGAGTATTTAGAGTATAAAAAAGTACCGGCTGCCTGGTTAATAGAACAGTCTGATTTAAAAGGAAAGACGATTGGCGGTGCTCAGGTTTCTGACAAGCATGCAAATTTTATTGTAAATACGGGTAAGGCAACGGCCAATGATGTAATCCAGCTGATAAGTTATATTAAAATGAAAATTAGAAATACTTATAGCCTTGAACTGATGGAGGAAATTGAATACGTTGGATTTTGAGTTGTTACGTATCTACGAAGTAATCTATAGATCTACAGATTCGTAGATTGGTAGCAAATTAGTGGATTAGTAATTATCACATAAAAAAAGGCGGGCTGCCCTGACAGAGAGAAGGAGGAGGAAAGACTCCATCAGCGACAGCTCTAGCCAAGCGGGGAAGCCAATCTTCCCATTAGCTAAGCTGAATATATAATAGATATATTGTTTAGTCAATCCGGCTATATATATTTTTATCGATGTTAACCAGGGAAAAATCCCTGGCTTTTTATTTAAAATTATAATTTGACAATTGGCCAGGAATTCAATAAGATTATTATTGTTCTTTGGACAATTGCTAGGGAAACTTAGCTAAAAATATTTAACTATTTTCAAGGAGGATCAGATGAGAAGAAAAGCAGATAAACTTCAGGAGTTGATGAAAATTCCCGGCTTGTTGAAAGAAATCTTGGAAACCAGTGTTCAGGGCATTATCATTTTAAGACACGACAAAAAAACACTTACGACCGTGACTTTTTATGCCAATGAGCGGGCAGGAACGATTATCGGGGTTAAGGCTTCTGATCTGATTGACATTGATCCTGCCGAATATCTTCATCCAGAAGATGACAAAGTGGCGCAAATTGAGCTCTACACCAAAGTTTTGACGGGACAGTCAGTCGAGATGGGCCTGAAATTACTACCTCATGACGGCCTCAATCGTTCCATCAAAGTTATGATGGAAAGAATCAGCCAGACTGAGACAGAATCTTACGTTCTTTGTCTCCTGACTGATTTATCCGAACAGGAAGAGTCCAACTTTAAACTGAAACAAAACGAGAAGTTTTTCCGAAATTTTTTGGAAAGACTGCCAGCTTTAGTTTTTGTTTTGGAGGATGACGGCACTATCAGTTATGCTAATCAGGCAGCGGTGAAGCTGACTGGTTATAGTTCAGAACCAATTGGCAGACTGAATGTCATGTCCATCCTTGATAGAGATGGGCAGATACTGCTCCTCCAAACAAGACAAGAACTGGATGAAGGTAAAAGTCCCGGCATTAAACCTTTCAAAATCAAAACTGTCAACGGTGATTATATCCCCGTCGACGGTACGGCTGTAACTCTGATAGTCGGTTCGGTGGTAAAGTTCGTGGGGATAGCGGTCGATGTCAGTGGCAGGATCGAGGCGGAACAGGAACGAGAAAAGATGCGACTGAAACTTATTCAAACCCAAAAGTTTGAAAGTTTGGGGGTAATGGCCGGCGGGGTTGCTCATGATTTTAATAATATCCTGACCGGAGTCCGCGGCTATCTTGGCTTGGCTCAACGAACCATACCGTCCGACAGTTCTTCGCAAAAACATCTGCAGTCGATTGATGACCTGATCATCAAATTAACCGATCTGGCCAACCAGATGATGGTCTACGCGGGAATCCGTAAGTTCAGCATCAAATCTTTTCATTTTAATGAGCTTATCAAGGATATGGTGCTGATGCTGCAGAGTTCGATTTCTAAAAAAACGAATTTGCGGCTTAATCTGGAACCTCATCTGCCGTTTATTACCGGTGACATCACTCAGGTTCGTCAGGTAATTATGAATCTGGTTATCAATGCTTCTGAAGCCTGTGGGACCAACACCGGTGATATTCTGGTTTCGACCAAAAAAGTTTGGTTGCCTGAATCTTCAAAGCATCTGCTTCCGGAACAGATTGTTGCCGGAGATTACATTTTGCTCGAAATAACTGATACCGGCTGCGGCATGGATGCGGAAACTCTGCATAAAATGTTCGATCCCTTTTTCAGTACCAAGTTTACTGGCCGAGGCCTTGGGCTGGCCGCTGTTTTGGGAATTATTAAAGGGCATCGCGGCGGCATTAATGTTTATAGCGTGCCCGGGCAGGGAACTACAATTAAAGTATATTTCCCTGTTTTAGAAGAAAATCAATCTCTGCCGGCTGTAGATTCCGAGGTCTCGCAGACCGAATTTCAGATAAAACGGCGGCTGTCCGGTAAAACAATACTGGTAGTTGATGATGAGATGGTTATTCGCGACACCTTCAGCCAGTATTTGTTTTTATACGGTTGCGAAGTTTTAGTTGCTGAAGACGGCTTAGCAGGTCTGGCCATGTACTTAAAGTATTGCGACAAGATTGATGTAGTGATCTTGGACCTGACTATGCCAAATCTCAGCGGCAAAGAAGTTCTCATTGAAATCAAAAAGCGGAATCCTCTCGTTAAAATCATTTTAATGAGTGGTTGGGCTGAGGAAGAGGCTTTGAAAAGCTTCAGGCATGGGGATGTGGCTGCTTTTATGCCCAAGCCGCCAATCTTCGAGGACTTGATAGCAAAATTGCTGGAAGTCCTGGGTGCCAACTAAATTTAAATCGGATCAGGGAACTGGTCCGGTTTTTTAATTGACTAATAGTCAATGATTTTGTATAATATTAGTAAATTTAATTATATGAAGCTATCAAAAGCAGAAGTCGAAAAAATTGCCAAGCTTTCCAGGCTTGAATTAACCGAGTCAGAAAAGGATAAATTTGCTGACCAAATGTCGGCTGTTTTAGATTATGTCGGCAAACTGGAAAAGGTTAATACTGATAATGTGGAAATGACTGCGCAAGTTACCGGGCTGGAAAATGTGTATAGAGAAGATAAGGCTGAGCAGTGTGATTATCAGGAGGATTTGGTTAAACAAGCCGCAGAACACGAGGATAATCTGATTAAGACTAAGTCTGTGTTCTAAGGTTGTATGAAGTTCTATTGGGTTGTATTAGGTTATATAAAGTTGCAAGTTTAATAAATATGAAAATAGAAACAAACATGTACCAGGCTCCTTACGAAAAATTAATTGTATATAAACAAATTTGTGAATTGCGAAAGCTTATATATAAATATACTGTGCCATTTGCCAGGTCTGAACCACGTCGTGCATCGCAAATGAGGGATGCTTCCAGATCCGCAAAACAAAATTTTAAAGAAGGTTATCAAAGAGGGTCAATACGAATTTTTATTAATTCTTGCAAAATAAGCTATGGGTCGTTGGAAGAGTTGATAGGCGATATAGATGATTGTAATGAGGATGGATTATTCAGCCTAGAAATCTACAATTTACTGAATGATTTAGCTAAGAAAACCCATTATTTACTAAATAATTATATCCAATCTTTATATAAAATAGAAAAAGAGGGAACTTGGAAAGTTATTCACCCCAAAAGCAACCTAATAAAACTTCATAAACCATCATATAACCTCATAAAACCACATGGACTTAAACCAACTAACAATCAAACAAGCCACTCAGATGCTAAACAAGAAAGAGATTTCCAGTACTGACTTGGTCAAAGATTGCATTAAACGCATTGCCAAGACTGATAAAAAAGTCCATGCTTTTTTGAATACAAATTTTGAACAAGCGCAAAGTGCTGCCAAGGAGGTGGATAAGAAGATAAAAAAAGGCGAACACTTAAATACATTAGAGGGAATTCCTTGTGGTATTAAAGACTTGATTTTAACCGAAGGTATTGTGACGACAGCCTCATCTAAAATGTTACAGAATTATAAGCCTTTATTTGACGCCACGGTTATAAAAAAACTTAAGGAAAATGGGGCAATTATACTGGGTAAACATAATTGTGATGCCTGGGGACATGGGTCATCAACTGAAAATTCAGATTATGGTCCCAGTCATAACCCTTGGGATTTGGAACGTGTTCCGGGCGGTTCTTCCGGCGGTAGCGCGGCCAGTGTAGCAGCTGATCAAGTTATTTATTCATTAGGTACTGATACTGGCGGTTCAATCCGTCATCCTTCCAGTTTATGCGGCGTAGTCGGGTTGAAACCAACTTATGGCCGGGTTTCCCGTTTTGGCGCCATTGCTATGGGATCTTCTTTAGATCAAATCGGACCGATAACCAAGACAGTAGAGGATGCTGCCATTATTATGAATGTAATATCAGGTATAGATAAACTGGACGGAACCTCCGTGCCCAAGCCTGTTCCTGATTATACCAAAAATTTACAGCAGGGAATTAAGGGCCTGAAAATTGGGGTGCCCAAGGAAGCTTTTGTTGAAGGCCTAGATCCTGAAGTTAAACAGCTGATTCAGCTTGCGATTAGAGATATGGAAAAGGAGGGAGCTGAGATTCAGGAAGTTTCCTTGCAGACTTTACCTTATGGTTTGGCTTGTTATTACATAATTATGCCCTCAGAAGTTAGTTCCAATCTGGGCCGATATGATGGCATCCGTTACGGTTATCAGGATAAAGACGCCAAAGATCTGTTTGAAATTTATACCAAGTCCCGAGCCAAGGGTTTTGGCGCTGAAGCTAAACGCAGAATCATGATCGGTACATATGTTCTTTCCGCCGGTTATTATGATGCTTATTATAAAAAAGCCATGCGCGTCAGAACTTTGATCAAGCAGGAATTTGATAATGTTTTCAATAATGTTGACTTGTTATTAATGCCGACTTCACCGCGGCCAGCCTTTAAAATAGGGGAGAATATCAATGATCCTTTGACTATGTACTTGGAAGATATTTATACTGTAACCATTAACTTGGCAGGAGTGCCTGCAATTTCCGTGCCTTGTGGATATATAAATAATTTACCGGTGGGCATGCAGTTAATTGGTAATCAGTTTGATGAAGAAACGATTTTCCGCGCCGCGTATGCGTATGAGCAGGCAAACGGCTGGAATAAAATTAAACCCAAACTATAAAGAATTATAGTATCGCAGTACTTAAACTCTCTAGCACTTAAATTCTTAAACGCTTTTAAATAAAGAAGCCCCTCCCGCGTTGCGAGAAGGGCTTTTATTATATAAAAATGGTGCCGAAATTTTCATGTCGGTTGCCGTTTAAACGGTCTAATGCCTGCAAAATAAAGTCGGATTCTGCAGCCGGCGCTAAAATTGTTTTTATCCCGGACAACGCCAGCTCATGAGCAATTTTAATTTTAAAATTGATGCCGCCGCTTTTTTTCCCCAATGAGCTGCAGCCATGAACTTGATTGCTAAACTGTTCATAATTTTCGTTGCTAACCAGAGGTACAACTTTTTTGTTCTGGTCAAGAAGTCCAGCTTGGTCAATCCCAATGACCACTGCATCGATTTTTACTCCCGCCAACTGACAAATCATTTGAGTCAGGGCATCGTTGTCTTCACATATATTTAATGCTTCTAATTCCTTATTACTGGTGGCGTCATTGGCATTAAATATTAAGACAACTTTTTCTTGAGCCGCTTCTGTGATGACTGAGGTCAAAACAGTCGCATTGGCAAAATCAAGGTCAGTAACTAAAATCTGCCCGCACTCTGTCTTTAGCTGATCAAAATAATGTTTGTAGAACCTCATTAATTCAGGCTGGCCCACGACGGCTCTTAAATTATCAGAACGGTGGAGATGAGGGTCAGAGGCTACTGCTCCGGAACTGACCAGAATACAGGCTGTATTATTTGTGACTAAAAAATGAAGTTGTCGGCAAACATCAGCAATCAGCTGCTGCTTAATATTACCCAGCCCGTCTGTTAAAAGTCCTGAACCTAGCTTGATAATTATCCTGTCCATATTTGTGACCTCCTGGATTTTAAAGAACACTAAAAATTTAGCAAAAAAATGAAGGCAAGTCAATGAAAAAAAATAACCCCCGCACCGTATGGCGCTGGGGGCTTTGAGTTTTACTCAATTTCATAAAGATCTTTGTTTCTTTGGTTGATGGCACAGCCATTGTTATTTATCCCATAAATACCAAGTCCTGTGTGCATTTGGGGTTTTCCACCAAGCTGCACTTGGATGTAATGCTTGAGCTCGGTGATGCATTTTACAGTGCCGTCAGTATTGAGCGTTTCAGCATAAACTCCGTAAACCGGTTCGTCTTTGCAAGGAGGATTGCTGGGATCTTGGCAAACAGGATCCTGAGAAGGACGATAGATTGCAAAAGCAGCATGCCCGCTGTCGAATTTTGTGGTATGAATTTTGAAAGTATGGGTGAAAGCTTTGAGCTTTTCGTCCCATTTTAGCTGCTGTGATTTGCCGTCAGCTGTGAACATGGTAACCTTGTCACTGGCTTTGAGCGGAATGTCCAGCAAGGTCTTGTCGACCTGTTGATTCCCATAGGAGCCTAGGCCATTGCCGCCGCTGTCACCGCTGACCACGATGCGGACGGTATAGGTTTTTGCTCCGTTGGAATTCGCATTAGCAAAAACGATGAGAAAAAGAATCCCTACAAGAAACAAAGATCCCAAAAGTTTTCTTTTCATCGATTTCTCCTTGAACTGAATTTGCTATAAGTTTGTCATATAATTCATATTTTGTCAATAGTTCAAATGATTATCTATTGACAAATCATTATAATTATGCTAAAATAAGCTATTGCTAATAATTTTAAAATAATCAATAATAAATATAATAATATGTTGAAAAGAATATCAATCATTTTAGCTAAATTTAGCTTACTTTTAGTCATTACTTTCCTGGGAGTCTTTTTGGCTCTGCCTTCTTTGGCAAAGGCGGAAACAGACACTTATGCCACTTTGGTCATCCAGGCTAAGGATGCCAATGGTAATAAAATGACCAATATCAATGTTAATATATATCAGCAATTGACAGATATTAACAATAATCCCGTCCAAGGTAACCGTATTTTAGACGGATATATCAATGAAACTGGTCAAACAACCATAAAATTCAGAAATGACCCGGCTAATAATCTAAATGTTGTTTATGAATATTCACAGACCTGGCGCGATTTTGAAAAATTTTATTTATATGATCAAAAAATAAACGGTGCGGAAACCGTTAATTTAACTTTGACTTTCAGTTCTGCCCGTATTGTGCTTAAAGATAAACAGAGCAATTTATTGAAAGATCAGGGCTATGATGTTTATTCTGCATCAGTTGATGAATCCGGTAAAAAGGTTGCTTTCCGTCAGCTGTATGGTTGGCAAACTACCGGTGTTTTAGGTTATAAAATATATTATTTTGTGCCCGGGGATTATATTGTCAGAGTTTTAAATAAAGATTACTTATTTACTGTCACTAAAAACAACCAGACAAATTTTGAAATAATTGTTGAAAAAGAAGTTCCTCAGACTCCCGTTGGTGATACTTATGCCAATTTAACTGTGGTTTCCAAGTCCGCAACCGGAGAAAAAATCTCCAATATCAGCTTTGTGGTTTATGAACAAAAAAACGATATAAATAATAAGCCGGTTTTCGGTGATCGTTTGGCCGAAGGCTATATTGGCAATATCGGCAATACCGTGGTCAAAATCAAAATGAATGACGCAGACACTAAAGCTGTGGCCATTGAATATGCACGTGAATGGCGCAATGACGCCAGGTTTTCTTTGTGGAATCAAACTATTAAGGCGAATGAATATCGGGAATCTGTTCTGACTTTTAGTACAGTCCAGATTGTCCTGAAAGATGTTAACAGCCAATTATTGAAAGATTTACCTTTTGATATTTATTCTACGGTTGCCGATGTTTACGGGAAAAAAGTCGCCAAAGACAATCTTTATGCCTGGCAAAAAACTGGCTTAACCGGCGCTGCCAGCTTTGTTTTAATTCCCGGTGATTATATCTTGAGGATTAAATTCCCTGAAATTAACAATAATAATATCAAAGCCCTGGATTATGGTTTTACCACTTATCAGAATTATCAGACTGAAATTAATTATTACCTGGCTGATATAAAAGTCGCCTCTAAATTTAATAACAATAATTTAAAACAAAATACAGACTTTAAGCTGTATGTTAAGGATTGGGATGGTGACGTCTGGACCTATAAAGAGTTGGGTACTTATAATACCGGCGACAGTGTTAAGCGCTTGTATGTGCCCGGCGGCGATTATAAGATTGCCTTTAAAGACAGTTTGGGTAATTTTAATAATGAAACAGAATTCCATTTAGATCGGGGACAGGAAAAGGAGTTTGGTCAAAATTCTGGAGTATTTTATTTTATTTTGAAAGATATCTTCAATGAACCTGTTAAAGGTCAGCGAGTCAGTCTGTATAAAATTGTTAATGGCCAGAAAACCGATCGTTTGTTTTGGGGGGTGACTGACAATCAGGGTTTAGTCCAATTATCTTTGGGTACAGGTATGTATCAGGTTGAAATTGACGGTATTTACAACGGCTTAAATTATTCAACTCAGCCTTTTAATGTCTATGAAAATATTTCTACCAGTTATGAATTTAAACTGGCAAAAACCAACCTGCACCTGCAGAATAAATATTATCAGGATTTGAAAAATCAGCCGTTTACCCTGTATAAATATGCGACTGATGTTAATAATAATATGATAGCCGGAGCTGAAATCGGCGTTTTTTCAACCGGTTATAACGGTTATGCCGATATTTATCTGCCCGGAGGCAGTTATGTCCTAAAAACAGCCGGTACGAATCAGATTTTTCTGGTTTCGGTCCAGGATCAGAAATACAATGACATTTACCTGATCTTAAATCAAGTTTCAGCTTCTTATAGTACAAATACTACAACTAGTACAAGTACTACAACCTCAACACCTGCAACGACTACGAGTAATACAAGTTCCAATTTAAACTATTCGTCAGTAAGTAGTGATTCTAATAATTTGTACGCTAAAGACAGTGACGGTGATGGTTTGGCTGATTTTGAGGAATATTATATCTGGAAGACAAATGCTTACGATATTGATTCTGACAGTGACGGTTATTCTGACAAAACAGAAATTCAGAATAATTATAATCCCAGTGGCAGCGGCAGATTTTATTGGACAAATTTTTCTTATGGCAAACCCCGCACCTGGTCACCAGCAATGGAAAAGGACAAAGCTGCTTATTTGAAAGCAGAATTGGTTTATCGTTTAGGCCACAGTATCGGTGTGGCAGCCAAAGACTGGAGTACGCTAGTGAACTCATATATTTACGGAGGCTATACAATTGATGAAATTAAAGATACTTTGGTTTATGGTCCGGGCCAGGTTCATCCGACAATTCCGGCCTCATTATGGAGAAAAAGATAAATTAGTAAGATAAAAAAGGCGATCCTAACATAAGGGTCGTCTTTTTGTTTTTTCCTTATCTTTGCTATAATATAGGTAACTAAATTTTAAATTTAATTAACTGTATGCTTAAAAAAGTCTATATTATTTTAGCCTTATTAATTATTTTACCTTTAAATTCATTGGCGGCTGATTTAACCTATGATTTGGGCATCAATAGCAATGATATCAGTTTTTCTAAGACATTGGTCGCATATCAGCAAGTCAGAGTTTACGCCGCAATCCATAATTACGGACAAGAAGACGTGGCCGGTTATGTTACTTTTTATCAGGGTGATGTGCTGATCGGCAGTTCTCAGGTAGTTTCTGTGCGGGCTGGTGGTTTGGCTGATGAAGTTTATGTTGACTGGGCTGTACCTGTTGGCAATTTTAATATCAGAGCGGAAATTAAAGGCCAGGATCCGAAAGATGAAAATCCGGCTAATGATCTGACAGTAACTTCCATGTATATACCCTTACCTGATAATGACCGGGATGGCGACCCTGATCCGAGTGATACTGATGATGATAATGACGGTCTGACTGATGATCAGGAAGAAAAGAGAGGTTCTGATCCTTTAAATCCTGATTCTGATAATGACGGTTGTTTGGATAATGAAGATGATTTCCCTTTAGATCCGAATCTATGCGTGGACACTGATAATGATGGTATAGACGATAAAATTGATACTGATGACGATAATGACGGTCTGACTGACCTTAAAGAAAAACAATTAGGTACAAATCCTTTAAATTCTGATAGTGATGGTGACGGGGTTAGCGATGCCTTAGATGCTTATCCCTTAGATCCTAATCGCAGTAAAAAGACAGTGGTTACTAAAATTACTGCCAACGGCAATACAAATACTAATCTCAATAGTAATGTTAATGCTAATCTCGATGTCACTGCTGATATGAATCTGGAGGAAAATATCAATGACGACTTTGTTAATGAGGACATTATAGATTTAAATAGTTTAGATGGTAATGTCTTAAGTCAGTCCGTGGACATTACTTTTAGTCAAAAAGAATGGAATTCTTATGTTTTTAGACCAAAAATTAGGGGGATTTTAGATACTAACCTGACCTATCACTGGGATTTTGGCGATGGGTCTTATAGCAGCAGTCAGGTGGCTGAACATCGTTATGAAAATTCCGGTAAATATGAAGTCAGGCTGAAAGTGACCGGGGCCAATGACTTGTCTGTAGTCTCGAGTAAAAAAATATCAATTTCATTTTTTAATCTTGGTAATTTTAACTTAATTATAAGCCTCGGTGGACTTTCTGTTCTTTTGTTGATTGTATTAATATTGCTATTGTTTAAAAGGAATAAACATGAAAAATAATATTTATGAGGTAATAATTATTGGCTCTGGACCGGCTGGTATGACAGCCGCGATTTATTGTGCCAGAAAAGGCATGTCCACTTTGATTATCGGTAAAGATATCGGCGGACAGATGGCTAAAAGCGCTGAGATCGCAAATTATCTGGGTTTTGGTATGTCTACTGGTACTGACTTAACTAAAGCTTTTCATGAGCATGTTAAAAAATTTACCAATATTGAACATATCCACGATGTTTTGTTAAGATCTTAAATTGGTACCGTCTACAAATAAGTCCAAGTTATTAAAGTAATAACTACCGGTAAAAAAGAATATCAGGCAAAATCATTAATTATTGCATCAGGACGTAATCCTCGCCAGCTCAATGTTCCCGGCGAAATGGAATATCGTAACAAAGGCGTGTCTTATTGTGAAACATGCGATGGTCCTTTATTTAAAAATAAAGTCACAGCTGTTATTGGTGCGGGTAATTCAGCTTTGGAAACAGTCATAAGTTTGGCCGCAATTTGTCCGACCGTTTACATTGTTAATATCGGGACGCAATTGGGCGGAGATAAGATTTTGCAGGATAAGGTCAAGGCATTAAAGAATGTACAAATCATAAATAATGCCCAGACTCAGGAAATTATCGGGGACAAATTTGTCACTGCCTTGAAATATAAAGACACGACAACAAAGAAATTTAAAGAAATTAAGGTCGCTGGTGTTTTTATAGAAATTGGTTGGGTACCTTCAATTGATTTTGATAAGCTGACGAAAAAAAATAAACTTCATGAAATTATAATTGATAAACAAGGACGAACCAGTATCCCCGGCATTTTTGCGGCAGGGGATATAACTGATACTGGTTATTGGCAAATTATTATTGCTGCCGGTGAAGGGGCCAAAGCGGCGTTATCTTCGTATCAGTACTCGACAAATTTGAAATAAATTGATATTATTTAAAATCAAATTATCAAGTCATGGAGGTTTAATATGAAATTAGGCATAATTACGGAATTACCTTACAAAAACAAAGGGGCGTTAATCAAATTTCTGAAAGCTCAGAAATTTGATTATAAAATGCAGGTCAGAAATAATCCTGGTGATAAAGCCGCGGCCTGGCGTTTTGACCGGACGAGTAAGGCTATAATAGCCATTACTGAAAATTCGAATTTCCGTCTGGGACATTGTGTGGTTTGCGGTCAGAAAATACCTCGAAAGCGTTTATTGGCTGATCCCGAAACCGTGTGGTGCATTGAATGCGCCAAAAAGATGGACCAAAAGTCCAACGAAAATTGGTTGCAAACGTTGATAACAAAATTTTTAAAAGGGAAGTCCCCGTAAATGGCTCCGTGATCCGGAGTCGTTTTTATTTATCCACAGTTTTGGCATGCGCCTAATTTGACAATAAAAAAGTGTGGCTATATAATACCTATACCTGGGGTGGGGGTATTGATAACTAATAATTAATAACTTAAAACTAATAACTTAGAGCTTATGAAGGATTTAAAAAAAGAGACATTGATCAGTTTTAAAAAAGCCCAGAGTCATTTGGGGAAAATAATCAGCATGATGGAGGATGACAAGTATTGCATAGATATTATGCAGCAGAATCTGGCTGTGATCGGACTGCTAAAATCTGCTCATCAAAAACTGATGGAGGGCCATTTAAACTCCTGTTTTAAAAATGCAATGGCTTCGAAAAATACTAAGCTGCAGAAAAAAATGACAGCAGAGATTCTTGATGTTACCAAATTATTTTATAAATAATATGTTTAAACAAATCGGTATCTTTTTAACAGTAGTCTGCATAACTGGACTTAGTTTCTGGGTTGCTTTGACTTGGATTAATTATAGTAATCCTCAGTTTAACAGTCTGAGTCCGGAACAAATGTATCAAACCTTAAAAATAAACAGATTCTATGCCATCGCCCAAGCCCAAGCGGCTGGAGATTATAAATGTTGCATTGAACCGCCGTGCACTATGTGCTATGACGGACCGACCAAATGGAATCATAACCAGCCTGGCAAATGCTTTTGCGATGAATTTATTGCCAGGGGAGAAGACCCATGTCCGCAATGCGAGGGTGCTCTTTGCAAAGATGATTAAATTATTTAAATTAATATTTTAGTATGAGTATAACAATAAAATTCAAGATCATCGGTATGCATTGTTCCAGCTGTAAGTCGCTGGTTGAAGCTGATATCCAGGCTTTGCCTGGTATTAATCGAGTCAGCGTAGATTATCAAAACGGCAAGGCTGAGGTAATATTCGAAGAAGACAAAGTCAGTCTTGATGATATTTTTATAGCCATAAAAAAATTGAATTATCAGCCTGTTTTGCCTGGTAATGATGAAGCTAATGAAGCTCAAAAGCCGTCTCCGTTTTGGTATGGGTTGGCTATTCCTGGTATTCTGTTTTTTCTAATCACAGTTTATTTTATTTTCCGTAGTCTGGGCGGTTTTGAGGTTTTTAGTAAATTAAATGAAGGCCATGTCGGTTTTGGCCTGATTTTTATTATTGGACTTTTGGCAGGATTTCATTGTATTGGCATGTGCGGTTCAATTGTTGTTACTTATTCAACTTTATGCCTTGGCGAAAATAAAAAGTCCTTATGGCCGCATTGGCAGTATAATTTAGGCAGAATAATTTCCTATACTGTAATCGGCGGTATCCTCGGCGGATTCGGAGCCTTTTTCGGTATCAATCCGGTATTTAATGGGGTTATAATGATAATAGCCGGAGTTTTAATGTTTTTCCTGGGATTATCTTTGATTTTTAAATGGTCAATTTTGGATAAATTAAAATTGCAAACACCGCAATTTATCGCTAAATATATTTTCAGCCAAAAGAATAAAAAGTCAGCTCCTTTTATCATCGGTCTTTTAAACGGTTTTATGCCCTGCGGACCATTGCAAGCCATGCAATTATACGCTTTAACCTCGGGGAATGCTTATAAAGGTGCCTTGAGTTTATTGCTTTATGCCCTGGGGACTTCGTTTTTAATGTTTGGCTTTGGCGCGTTCTTATCTTTTATTTCTCAAAAACAGATCAAGAATATTTTAAAGTTTTCTGGTGCGTTGGTTATCGTTTTGTCATTGCTTATGGTTAATCGCGGTTTGGCAAATTTCAATATTAATTTTAGTTTGCCGACTGTTAATGTTCAACAACAAAATACTATCAATAACGGGCAATTACAGGAAGTGAAAATGGATGTAACTTATTATGGTTATGTCCCCAATGTTTTGTATGTGAAAAAGGGTGTACCGGTTCGTTGGGTAATAAATGCTAAACAGCTGTCCGGTTGCACTAATCAAATCCTGCTGCCAGACTATAATATCAGCAGAAATTTAGTTGCCGGTGAAAATATTATTGAATTTACTCCGGATAAACTTGGAGAAATTAAGTTTTCCTGCGGGATGCGCATGGTTTGGGGTAAATTTATTGTAACAAAAGAAAATTAATTATTCATTTTTACGATTTATGACTAAAAAAACTTACAATATTGAGGGCATGGATTGTGCTTCCTGTGCCATTATGATAGAAAAAGCGTTAAATAAAACGCCCGGGATTAAAAAAGCTGTGGTTAATTTAATGACTGAAAAGGCTATTATCGAAACTGATAAGGAGGTTCCGGTTACGCAGCTGCAAAAAGCCGTTGCCAGCGCGGGTAATTATAAATTAATTAATCCTGCAAACGCCGGCTCAGTGGAAATGCAGGGACATGATCATAGTAAGATGCTTAAAGAAACCCAATTAAAGACATTGAAGAATAAAATGTTCTTTGGTTTGGTTTTTTCGGTTCTGCTCATGATCCTGGGGCTGGCTAAATTTTTTCCTTTCTTGAAGGATATTTCTAACCAAACTATTTTCGCGTTTTCGTTAATCTTGGCGACACCAGTTCAGATTTGGCTGGGCTCCCAATTCTATAAGGGCATGTGGGGCAGTTTGAAAAATTTCAAGGCCAATATGGATACTTTAATAGCTGTAGGTACTTCGGCCGCATATTTTTACTCTTTAACAGCTACCTTATTCCCAGCTTTTTTTAGCAGCGCTGGGCAGGAAGCTGTTATATATTTTGACACTTCAACTGTTATCTTAACCCTTATAATTCTCGGCAGATATTTAGAAGCCAAGGCCAAGGGCAGAGCCTCTGAAGCGATTAAACGTTTACTTACATTACAGGCTAAAACAGCCAGGATTTTGGTTAACGGACAGGAAAAAGAAATATCCATAGATGCTGTAAAAGTCGGAGATTTGATTGTTGTTAAGCCCGGAGAAAAAATACCTGTTGACGGCAGGATCACTGAAGGTCAGTCAGCCATTGATGAAAGCATGATTACCGGTGAAAGTATTCCTGTTGATAAAATAAAAGGTGATAAGGTAATTGGCGCTACTATCAATCGAATGGGAACTTTCGTTTTTAGAGCGGAAAAAGTCGGTAAGGAAACTGCGTTGGCACAAATAATTAAGTTGGTTGAAGACGCTCAAGGCACTAAAGCGCCTATTCAGCGTTTAGCCGATGTTATTTCCGGTTATTTTGTTCCGGTAGTAATATTGATTGCCTTGGTTTCATTTATTATTTGGTTGATTTTGGGGCCGAGTTTTGCTTTTGCCTTAATTATCGCCGTTACTGTTTTAATCATTGCCTGTCCTTGTGCTTTAGGCTTGGCAACGCCAACTGCGATTATGGTCGGGACCGGCAAGGGAGCTGAAGAAGGTATTTTAATCAAAGACGCGGAAAGTTTGGAAAAATTGCGGCAGATAGACGTGATCATTTTTGACAAAACCGGAACTTTGACTCAGGGTGAACCTCAAATGACCAAGTATTCTGATCCGGAAACTTTATTGCTGGCCTATGCCTTGGAATCAAAATCAGAACATCCTTTGGCCAAGGCAGTTTTAAATAAAGCTAAAGCTGAAAATCTGGAATTAAAAAAAGTTACCAATTTTCAGGCCCAATTGGGTTTTGGTGTCCAGGGTATGATTGATAATACAAATTATTATCTGGGAAACTTAGAGTTGCTTAAAAATAAAGGCATTATTATCCAGGACAATGATTTGCTGATAATTTCCGGTTTGGAACATCAAGGCAATACTGTTTTACTTTTGGCTAATGAGCAAAAGTATTTAGGCTTTATTGCCTTGGCCGATCAGATTAAGCCTGAAGCCAAAGAAGCTCTAGCTAGATTAAATAAAATGCAGATTAGACCGATTTTAATGACCGGAGATAATATGCGTACAGCCGAAGTCATTGCGACATTGTTAAATATAAAAGATTGGCAAGCCAAGGTGAAACCTGAGGATAAATTGAAGAAGGTTAAAGAGCTTCAAGCCCAGGGCTTGAAAGTTGCCATGGTCGGCGATGGTATTAATGATGCGCCTGCCTTAACTCAGGCAAATATTGGTTTAGCTATGGGCACCGGTACTGATGTGGCCATAGAATCAGCCGATATCGTAATTTTAAAAGGGGACATTAATAAGGTTGTGAAGGCAATATATTTAAGCAAAAAGACCATGTCTACAATCAAAGGCAATCTGTTTTGGGCGTTTATTTATAATATAATCGGCTTGCCTATTGCCGCTGGGGTTTTGTATCCTTCTTTCGGGATTTTATTATCTCCCATGATTGCCGCCGGAACAATGGCTTTCAGCTCAATTTTTGTGGTTTTGAACTCCTTGCGCCTGAAACAGGTCAAGCTTTGACAAGATATTGCCAAATATGTAAATGGCGTGTAAAATTACATTATAATTTATTAATTTAATTTATCTTATGAAAAAAAGTCTTGTCATTTTAGGATTAATAATGGCCTTGGGGCTGGCTGGCTGCAGTCTGACAAATAGCACTAAAGCCAAGACAATTACCCCTGATGAAGCCAAGATTAAGGCAGAAAAATTTATTAATGAAAATTTGATTCAACCAGGAACTTCAGTTACAATTGGTGATGTTACCGAGGAAAATGGACTTTATAAATTTAACGTCAATCTTCAGGACGGTCAGTCGGTTGAGTCTTTTATGTCCAAAGATGGCAGCAAATTTTTTCCGCAGTCATATGATGTAGATGTCGCCGCAGATGCAAACACCAATTCTCCGGACAGCAGTAATCCTCCGGTCAGCCAGAACGTGCCTAAAAATGATAAGCCGGTGGTGGAACTTTTTGTTATGGCTTACTGTCCTTATGGCACTCAAGAAGAAAAAGGCATTTTACCGGTTGTCAATACACTGAACAACAAAATCGATTTTAAAGTGAAATTTTGCGATTACGCTATGCATGGCAAACAGGAAATAGATGAACAATTAAACCAGTATTGTATTGAGACAGAGCAAGCTGACAAGTTTTTAAGCTATTTAAAGTGTTTCTTGGACGCTGGCAACAGCGCTGACTGTCTTAAATCAACCGGAATTAATCAGGCAAAATTGAAAACTTGCGTAACTACTACTGACAACAAATACAAAGTTACTGCTAACTTTAATGATCAAAGCACTTGGCTTAGCGGTCAATATCCTTTATTTGATGTTTATAAGGATGATAATACCAAATATGCCGTTCAAGGTTCACCGACTTTAATTATTAATGGTGTTCAAGCATCAGCCGGACGGGATGCCTCAAGTTTATTAAAAGCAGTTTGTGATGCATTTGAGACACCACCGGAAGAATGTAATACCCAGTTATCTACCACTGCACCTTCAGCCGGATTTGGTTTTGATGCTACAGGTCCGAATTCAGCAGCCAGTTGCGGAAACTAATAGCTAAATTTTTTGAAAGTTATTTAATTAATTTAATATTTTATGGAAAATTCAAATTTGTCCTCAGCTGTTAAAAACAACAAGGAGTTTGTTTACGGCTTGATTTCTGGCTTGGCCGTAATCAGTACAATAGGTCTTATCGGACTTTTAATTTACATTTTTACTGGTGGTCGTTCAGCTTGCTTAGCCGGCGACGGCAGTTCTGTTGCTGCAGTGAAAGCTGCCAAAAACTTTGAGACCTGTCTGGCCTCAACAAAATATGATGCCAAAATTCAGGCCGACCAAAATTTAGGCACTCAATTGGGTGTTAACGGCACACCGGCAAGCTTTATTAACGGTTATTTTGTATCAGGTGCCTTGCCCATTGAGATGATTAATCAGGTGATTGATAAAATCTCAGCAGGGGAAGAACCGAATCTTGACTTTATGTTAGATGAAACGACTGGTAAGGTTGTTAAGGTCGAAATGCCGCAAATTACAGACAGTGATCATGTTGTCGGAGCAAAAAATGGTAAAATTACCATTGTTGAATTTTCAGATTTTGAATGTCCATATTGCAGTCGATACAAGGCAACCACGGATCAGCTTTTGAAAAATAATCCTGAGGTAACCTTGGTCTTTAAACATTTTCCTTTAAGCTTTCATCAGTATGCCAAACAGGCGGCTGTAGCCTCAGAATGCGCCAATGAACAGGGTAAATTTTGGGAAATGTATGATAAGTTATTCGGATATAATCAGTCAGGTACATTAAATACCGAAAATATTAAAAAGGCAGCAGTTGATCTTGGTTTAAAATAAATCAGGACCAGACATAAGACCGCCCTTGATTTGGGCGGTTTTTTGTTGTAAACTGGTTATATTGGTAATTGAGTTAATAGTAATATGAGTATTTTTTCATTCAATCGGGAGCGAAAATATCAGCTATTTATTGAGTTAATGAAGCCTCACCTAGAGACTTCTATTTTAGATGTTGGTTTTACAGAAGAAGAATATCGACCAAGTGATAATATTCTGGAAAAATCATATGCTTTTTCTGAAAAAATAACGGCCTTGGGCATTGACCAGCCCGTAAAATTTTCAGCCCGATACCCTAAAGTCAAGGCGATTGTTTATGACGGCAAAAAATTTCCCTTTAGTGACTCTCAATTTGATCTGTGCTGGTCTAATGCTGTTTTGGAGCATGTCGGCGGAGAAGAGGCTCAAGTTTTATTTTTGCAGGAAATTAAACGAGTGGGCAAAAAGGCTTTTATATCCACACCGAATAAATGGTTCCCGCTTGAATTACATACTAAATTTCCTTTACTACACTGGTTACCAAAAGTAATGTTTGATAAGATTTTAACGCTTACAGGTAAATCCTGGGCAGCCGGGGATTATATGCATCTTTTAAGTTTAAAACAAGTACAAGTTCTGATTGCTAAAGCCGGGATTAAGGATTGTCAGATAATAAAGAATAAATTTCTATTTTGGACGATTGATTTTGTAATTATATTATAGTTAACTGTTAAAAGTTATTAAGGAGAGTTCGCCTATCCCGCGAAGCGGGATGCCGCTCCGCGGCAGTGGTTGTAAAATAATTTAAAATTAATGAAATTTATTGTATATATAATTCAAAGCCTAAAAAATGGCAGATATTATATCGGACATACTAATGATATTACAGATAGATTGCGAAGGCATAATCATGGTTTAGTAAAATCAACCAGATATTTTATTCCATGGGAAATTGTATATATTGAAAAATATAATACAAAATCTGAAGCATATAGGAGGGAATTGGAAATAAAAAGATATAAAGGAGGAATTCTATTTAAAAGGTTACTTGGACAATTTGAGAAAATAATGAGAAAGCCTAAAACTACAAAGTTATTATTGAAATATTAGATGGAAGGTTCGCCTAGTGGCCTATGGCGCACGCTTGGAAAGCGTGTTACCCGCAAGGGTTCGTGGGTTCAAATCCCACACCTTCCGCTTTTAATTATATTGTTCCGCGAAGCGGAATTCCGCTCCGCGGCAGAAAGTTTGTTGGGTAGAAATGCCCTCGGGAGTTCGAATCTCTCACTCTCCGCCTTCGCTACGCCGTAGCTCGTTAGAGCGTGGGCGAGCAATTACTAAATTTCACTCGGCATAGCTTCGGCGTTATTAATCCGCAGTTGAGAAAATAATTATATTTGAGGCTTCACAAAATCAAACCCCACGTTATGTACTATGTTTATTCATTAAAATGTAGGGATGGGTATTATATCGGTTGTACAAATAATTTAGATGACAGATTGTTAAGACATAAAAATGGGCATGTACCTGCAACCGTGAATCGTCTCCCAGTAGAATTAGTTTTCTATTTTGCTATTGTTGACAAACATAAAGCTTTTATTTTTGAAAAGTACTTAAAGTCAGGCTCTGGACGAGCTTTTATAAATAAACATTTGGCTTAAATTAATGACCAAACCAAAATACTCACTCGCTCATAAAGACGATGAAATGGTAGAACTGGTAAAAAAGACCGATCAAAAGACCTTGGCTGTCTGGGCTATTAATTGCGCTGAACGTGTACTGCCATATTTTAAGAAAAAGTATCCGAATGATCAACGACCTCAACAATCTCTTATAACTCTCAAGACTTGGCTTAAAACAGGCGTCTTTAAAATGTCAGTTATCCGCAAAGCTTCTTTAGACGCCCATGCAGCTGCTAGGGAAGTAGGCGAGGACAGTCCGGCTCGTTCAGCTGCGCGTGCCTGTGGTCAGGCTGTAGCAACTGCCCATGTGCCCAGACATGCGTATGGTTCAGCCATATACGCACAACAGGCTATTTTTAGAACCTCCAACCCAGATGTGGCTGATATTAAAGTAGCGAAAGAACGCGATTGGCAATACCAGCATTTAATAAAGTTAAGAATAAAATCAGTTAATTAAATTTTTCTAGAATTATGATAATCAAAAAACCTAAGAAAGCCACATTTTTGGTTTTAGTTGTAGGTCTTAGTATGTCACTTATAATCTGGATCGGTTATGAGTATTCACTATCTGATGATCCTAAAGGCGAGGTAAATATCGTTAAACAAATTATTTATCAGGCCGCAGCAGCAGTCATTCCGATTCATCCGGCTGTTGATTTAGAAGTAGCATTTCACCGCCAGGAACATGCGCTTTCGTGCGAAGTGGCAGCTTTGCGCATGGCTTTGCTTTATAGAGGCTTTAATGTAACTGAGAATGAATTAATCAGTCAATTGCCGATATCTGACCCGGATCCGCGTAACTTAAAAGAGAATACCTGGGGTGATCCAAATTTGGGCTTTGTCGGCAATATAAATGGCAGGATGCCAAATACCGGTTATGGTGTTTATGAACAGCCTATTTATGATTTGGCATCAAAGTATAGTTCGGCTAGGATTATTACTAACGGCACCATTGCTGATTTAACTACAGAATTATCTAAGGGGAATCCGGTCGTGGTTTGGGGGGTGATAGGCACGGGCAAAGACATCTCCTGGCAAACTCCTGAAGGAAAAATTATTACTGCCAAGCTGGATGAACATGCCCGAACTCTAATTGGTTTTACAGGCAGTTCAGATAATCCCAAGTTAATGATTCTTTTAGACCCGATTTACGGCGAAATCAGATTATCCATTAGTGCTTTTCAAAAAAACTGGGAAATGCTTGCTAAAAAGGCAGTAGTTATCTATTAGATTCTTTAAAAATATTGGTAAAATTAATACGTTAATAAAATATTCACCTCAAATATCCCATGCTATCACCATCTCAAATTTTAAAAGATAAATTCGGTTATGAATCGTTTAGATTTAACCAGGAAGAAATTATAAATACAATTCTGCAGAGGCAGGATGTTTTTGTTTTAATGCCGACCGGCGGCGGTAAATCTATTTGTTATCAAATTCCGGCGTTAATATTACCGGGACTGACAGTTGTTATTTCGCCTTTAATATCGTTGATGAAAGATCAGGTGGATGCCCTGAGGGTAAATGGAATTAATGCCTCTTATTTAAATTCTTCACTTTCAGATGAAGAATCTTTCGCTGTCTATGAACAACTTGAGCAGGGAAGTCTTAAACTTCTTTATGTAGCGCCTGAACGGTTATTTAATAACAACGGTCAATTTATTAATTTTTTAAAAAGTTTAAACGTGACTTTATTTGCCATTGACGAAGCTCATTGTATTTCGCATTGGGGGCATGATTTTCGGCCAGAATATCGGATGCTTTCATCTCTGAAAAATGATTTTCCCGAAGTCCCGATTATTGCTTTAACAGCTACTGCTGACCAGCTTACCCGCGAGGATATTTTAGATAAATTAAAATTAAATATAGATAAAATTTTTATATCCAGCTTTAACCGTCCCAATATCCATTACTTTGTGGAACCAAAGCGGGGTATGTATGATCATCTGTTGGATTATTTGGCCTTGCACCGTGATGATTCTGGTATTATCTATGTTTTATCCCGCAATTCCACTGAGACTTTAGCTGATAAACTCAAGCGTAACGGATTTTTAGCCCAAGCTTATCACGCCGGCATGAGTAACGATGACCGTAATGAATGTCAGAATTTATTTGCCAAAGATGAAATTAAAATAATTGTAGCCACCATTGCTTTTGGTATGGGTATAAATAAATCAAATGTTCGTTTTGTGATTCATGCTGATCTGCCGAAAAATATTGAAAGTTATTATCAGGAGACAGGACGGGCAGGCAGAGATGGCCTCAGAAGCGATGCGATTTTATATTTTAGCGGTGGCGATGTTATAAAACTTAAAAATTTCGCCATGGTGGCTGGAAATCCGGAACAATCTCGGATCATGCTGAGAAAACTGTCACAAATGGCGGCACTTTGCGAGGGGCATGAATGTCGTCGCAAAGCCATACTTAATTATTTTGGCGAACAAGCTCCTGATCAATGTGCTAGTTGCGATATCTGTCTGAGTACCCGTGAAAAATATGAGGCTACAGTCATTGCGCAAAAAGCCCTCTCAGCCGTGGCTGAATTGGGCAGTCGTTTTGGACTTACCTACGTTGTGGATTTTTTACGCGGTTCAAAATCAGCAAAAATAAAAGACCATCATAAAAATTTCAAATCTTACGGTAGTGGCGATGATATTACTAAAACAGACTGGTTTTGCTATTTACGTGATTTAATTTCCCTTGGTTATCTCAAACAAATCGGTGCTGAGTATCCGATTCTTAGTCTGACAGAAAAAAGCTCCTTAGTACTTAAGGGTAATGAACCGGTTTATTTTTTCAAAACGATTTCTAAAAAAGAAACCGCCTTGGGGGAAATGCCCTATGAAAAAGAATTATTGGCTGAACTTAAACAAGTGCGTAATAATTGGGCACGGCAAGAAGATGTTCCTGCCTACATTATTTTTTCAGACGCTACTTTACTGGAACTGGCAACTTACTTACCGCAAACTGAAACAGAGATTAGAAAGATTTCCGGGTTTGGCGATGTCAAGCTGGCAAAATACGGCAAGCCGTTTCTGAATGTGGTTGTTACTTATTGTAATCAACATTCCTTAAGTTCCAAAATTTCCGAAAAAGTTCCCAAGCGTGAAAAAAAAGTGCCACGTGAATCTGATTCTGTTACTAAGGCGACTTCATACGACATGTTTAAAGAGGGCAAGACGATTTCTGAAATTGCCTCAATCCGCAAGTTATCACTTACAACCATTGAAAACCATCTGGCCTTTTACATTTTGGAAGGCAAATTAAAAGTACATGACCTGGTCCCACTGAACAAAATTTCCAAAATTACCGCAGCGATTGAAAAACATGGCCCGGAATTATTAAATCCTTTGAAAGAAGCGCTGGGTGAAGATGTCAGTTATGGTGAAATCAAAGCGGTAATTAATCACCTGAAAAGCGTTCAGGTTTGATCCATCAGGCTTGGGTATACTAAAGGAGTTGGAACAAGAGTAAGATAAAAATAACTAATAATTAACTCTTGTTCTATGATCGCTTTATTAAAACAAATACCTTCGGAAACAAAAATTAAGAAAGAATTAAGGAAAGTACTTTTCGGCAAGAATATGTTTTGCCCATTCTGCCATTCAAGGAAAGTATTTAGGTCAGAAAAGCGATATCGTTGCAGAAGGTGCAGGAAACCTTTCAATTTGTTATCAGCAACTTGGCTTAGTAACATGAAATTATCCCTGCGGACATTTTGGGCCTTGCTTTGGTGCTGGACTCAACAAATTCCCGTTTTGCAGAGTTCAAAATTGTGCCACATGAGCGAACCAACGGTTTATCACTGGTTTAGGGAATTCAGGGTGCATTTGCCCCAATTTGAGCCTATTTTACAAGGTACGATACAAATGGATGAAGCATATTTCAAAAGGTTATCGCTGCTATTGGCAAAACAAGTTGGCACTAAAAAGTTAGCTTATCAAATTATATTTAAAAACTCTGTAAACAAAACTGAAACTACTCAATTCCTATTTCAGCATGTACAACCTAAAAGTAGATTGCAAACTGACGGCTCTAGCATTTACAAGAATATTAATCAGTGGTGGCAAGTAAAGCACAAAAGGGATATCCATAAAAAATGGGAATTCAGTTTGACTTCAGAAATCGAAGGCATGTTTGGAAATCTTCGTACTTTTATCCGTCGGATGTATCATCATACGACCCCGGAATATCTTCCGGAATATGTGAGTGAATTTTGCATCAGATTTTCCTCACCTGAAATCTTCGATTCTCCGCTAACTTACCTTAAGAACTCTATTACTCTTGTTCCAA
>CAVZGV010000002.1:0-14185 GCA_963774955.1 Candidatus Falkowiibacteriota bacterium
AGATTGATGATGTGAGTGATGCCTTTTGGGTTCATTATAAAATTGGCGCGCCTTTAACTTCAGCCGTTGCTTATTCTCCGACAGCTGAAACAATTTCCACTTTGACGATTAATCAGGATAAGGGTCTGGCAATAACAAGTGCTTATAAACAATTGACCGTGCCCACCACCCAAGGTTCCTTTGTTGTTTCAGTTGTTGAGCTTAATCGACAAAATTTTCCATGCTGACTGATACGGCCACCTTATTGATTGCACGGGCGACTGTCCGGCCAAAAGTTTGCAGGATTATCTGACTGAGAATGCTGGTTCAATTGGTATTCATGGCACTTATTTTTGTCCGCCCGATTACAGCCAGTGCGTGATATGATTAATTCTTTTGACTGGCCGGTTTACAACTCTGCGGCTGAAATTATGATCAACGAGGCTCGTCTACGTTTTCATGACGGCCCTTTGCTTGCTACTGATACCAACGGACAGTATTATTATTTTCATCGGGCCAAAGATTTTGGCAGTTCAGTGGCTGATTTTGAAAGTCGTAACCGCATTACTCTTAGTTCGGCAATATCCAATTATCCATCTCTCGTGGAGAACGGGAAATTGTCGTTTTTGACTGAAACCATGGATGTGAATCAGCAAACAGTCAAAGGTACACGCGGAGGAATCGGTTTTAATGACCAATATGTTTTTTTAATAATAGCGAGCCAAGCGACTGTTCCAGATCTAGCCTACATTCTGCAAACTCTTGGTGCTGATTACGCTATGAACCTTGATGGAGGCGGTAGTGTGGCGCTGATGTTTGATAATTCTTATGTCGTTAATCCTGGACGATTATTGCCCAATGCGATAATTTTTAAAACTAAATAAAATTTATTTATTTTAAAAACTACTCTAATCTTTGTCAGGGCGGTTTTCTATTAAAAAAGAAAAACCCCGAATCCATTGCTGAACTCGGGGGAAGATTTTTTACGGGCTAGTCGCTTCAAGCGATTTCCCCAATTTTATTTTTTAGTTGGCAGGGTATCCGTTTTTTTTCCGCCATCCTTCAATCGTGCTGGTGCGATACTCAGGCTGATGAATTGAGTCGAGGGCTTCGTTCAGTGCAGTGATGGCGGTTTTCACCTCTTTCGGGGTGAACGGAGCAAGACCGTCTTCGTCTAAGCCGCAGGGGTCCCAGGCAATCATCCGGCCGTTACCATCAAGCATGACCGAGTTGCAGCCATTGATGCGCTCGGGGTAACCGCAATAGAAGATACGGTCCCAGGTGCCGTCGGCATTGTAGTCAAGACCGGTGATGTGTCTGTTACTGTCAAGCGGTCCTTTCCAGACCTCATTGTTTACCAAGGGCTGGAGTTCGGCTCGACGTACGAAATGATTGGCACCTTCCTCTTTGGTATCTTCGATTGTAACGCGGTAGTCTTCGATCTGCCCCTGGTAGATGTTCCAGGCCAGTAATTCGGGCGGATTCTGGCGACAGCCGATGAATGTACCCAGGCAGAAAACCAAGGACGCCAAGCAGATAACGATACGTTTCATGACTTTTTCCTCCTCAGAAACGGTTTAAAGACCATAAAAAACACAAATTCAAGTTTTTATATTATAGCATATTGTGTAGAAAAAGTCAATATTTGTGTCCTACGTCGACAGGTTCAGTATGACCAATCAAGAGAAAACATCTGTTGACAAATTATAAAAAATGCACTATTATTTTATATTATTAAGGGATATCAAATTGTTCAACTCTTTGTCATAAGGAGGCGTCAATGAGCATTTTGACTGTTGTCATCACATCTTTCGTTGTCTGCATCGTTTACGATATCGGCAAGTCGCTGTGCAGCCGACGGAATTTTTGTCCGGAATGTGGGCAACATCTCCAGCTGGAACATTATACGGCTGGTTCTGCGCAAGCTTGTCCGCAGGGACATTTTGTCAAAAACTATAAGCCATACAATCCCGCGGAAAGCTAATATTTCTGCCACAAACAGGGAGCACAGGAAGTGCTCCCGTTTTTAGTTGAAATATTTTTAACTTTTGGAGTTGGTTTTTAAGATTGACAGTACAAGTTTTTTATGATAATCTTTGGTGTTCGAGAGTTCCTTGAAAATTTAATTTTCAAGTATAAATAAACACAAACAATCGTTACCCTAGGGAGACGAGAAAGGGGGGCAAAATGTCATTTAAGGAAAAGATGTCGTATTTTTGGTCTTATGCCCAGAAATATCATCGGGTTTTCAACCTCTTAGCCATCATCAGCCTTTTGGTCGCTGTCATCAATGCTTTGACGCCGTTTCTTTTCGGCAAAATGATCGACAGCGTCTTGACCAAAACACTGGTTTGGGGCCTGTCGTATTGGCAAATCGGTCTGTTTTGGGCAGTATTGGGTATGTTTGCACTTGCGCTCAATCTTTATCACAATTCTCGGGCAATGATTTACATGAATTATTTGTCCGGGGATATGATTGACAAGTCATGCGGGCATGCGCTCAGTTTGCCAGTCAATTACCATTATGACAAAAAACCTGGCGAAACCTACAAGATTATTGATCGAGGAGTGGACGCCACTTCTGGCCTGATTGAGCTGACTTACTTTAACTTCGCGCCACATATTCTACCCATGCTGGTTGCATTTGTTATTATGTTTAGTATTAACTGGGTAATCGCTCTGATCATGCTGGCTACTGTGGCGATTTTTATGGTGGTCTCTGTTTTTTACCAAATGGAAAACATTTTGACCAACCAAAAAGTCATCAACGAATGCTATAACCAGCTCTATGGACACATGGGGGATTTTCTGGCCAATGTGACCGTGGTGAAAACAAACACCAATGAAGCATTGGAGTTAAAACGTCAGCAGGATAAGTTTGCGGAAATCATCGTAGCCATGCGTCGCCAGCGTGACTATTGGAATCGGTTAGGTTTGGTTCAAGGTCTTTTGATCAACCTTAGCCAGGTTCTAGTGATGATTTACGCCACGTATCTTTTGTATTGTGGCCAGCTGAGCGCCGGACTCGTGGCAATGTTCATTGGCTATTTTGGTCGGGTCTATGGCCCGCTCAATATGATCGTCAATAACATCCGCATGTTACGGCGCGAGTTGGTCAATCTGGAAGATGCCATGTCTTTATCCAGAGAAAAACAGGAAGACGAAAGTTTTGAGGCTAAAGAACATGAACTTCGGGGTAAGATTGAATTTAGAAATGTTCATTTCTGTTACCCTGAAAGAGATGAGGGCGTAGTCAATGGTCTTAACTTTGAAATTTTGCCTGGCCAGACAGTGGCCATTTTCGGCAAAACCGGTTGTGGCAAAACTACCCTCTACAATTTGCTTCTAGGACTTTTTCAGCCGGATGTGGGAGAAATACTTTTTGATGGGGTGAATTTTTCCCAGATTAAAAAGCAATCTTTCCGTCAGCAGATTGCGGTCGTGCCACAGGATCGTGGGCTATTCAATGAAAGCATTGCCTACAACATTAGCTATGGCAAACCAACAGCGACTCATGAAGAAATGGTTGTTGCGGCCAAAGTTGCCAATATCCATGACTTTATTATGAGTCTGCCTGAAGGTTATGGAACCAAAGTTGGAGAACGTGGGTTGCGGCTGTCCGGGGGGCAGGTCCAAAGGATTCTGATTGCCCGAGCGGCTTTGCGTAACCCGAAAATTTTACTTTTGGATGAGGCAACTTCAGACCTGGATATGGAAACCAAGCTGACGGTTTTGGCAGCTTTGCAAAACATGATAGATCAGCGCACTACGATCATCATCAGTCATGAGTTTTCACCTTTAACCAAAGCCGCTGATCTAATCCTGGTATTGGACAAAGGCAATCTGATGCAAAAAGGTAAACATCAGGACTTGATTAACCAGCCGGGGTTTTATCAGGATCTCTGGTTTCAAGCCAAGTCAATTTTCGATTAAAATAAACCAAAACAGCGTCCAACCGGGCGCTGTTTTTTCGTTTCAAAGAAAAAAGCCGCCCCGTGAGTTCACGTTGCGGCTTTGTTGGCGCTTGGCCCGTTGGCTTAGGCGGCGTTTTTTTCAGACTGACAATTGGAAGTGTCAGCCGGTGTTTTGGTTTGTGTAGCCGGAGCAGGGTAAGTTTGGGAAAGAGTTTCTGGAAGATCTTTTTGGCGTCTTCGACGGTTCTGGACAGGATCTTGCAGTGATCGTGTCTTACCCCGTCTTGATAAAAAACCAGGAAGATTCTGGGACCATTCGGATATAGAAGGTTAAACTGCACGTTAGAAATGGTCGCGATGTTTTCTTGATCAGCACGGCGCCAGCGGAGAGTCTTTGAATTCAGCCAAAGCTGTATCTTTATCGGCTGAAAGCAATGACGCCACATGAAAATCATGAGTGCGCTTATGCAGGTAGATTATGTTGAGTATTCTTCCCCGATTTCTTCTTGCTTATTCCGCATTTTTGGTTGATTTGTCGGCGGTCCCCAAGTTTCCTGGCGCTTGAGGTGTTGGTTGTTGCAGTGGGTTGGTCTGTCAGTTCAAAGCGATTAGTAGGCATGATTTTACCCCTTTGATCCCAAATGGGAGTCTTTAAAACAACTTAATAATATATCATATTTTAACAAAAATGTCAATAGTAGGTCGAAGTTAGGCCTTTTTGACAATAGCGATTTTTGGGTATATTATTGTCTTAACAACTCAAAAAATGGGAAAGGGAGGGTTAGCATGAAAAACCCGGACTTTTTTGCGTTGGGGAGGGGGCTGATTGGTTTAATAGTATATTTGTATAATAGGAAAAGGAAAAAAATATTTAAATATATGGGAAATGTATTAAATTTAGAAAGTTTAGAGATCTATAAAATAGCTCGAAATTTGTCGGAGTTGGCTTGGGGAATTTATAAAGTTTTAGGAGTAGACGACAGAATTACTATCGGGCAGCAATTTTTAAGGTCAATTGATTCTGTTGGCGCAAATATTGACTGAAGGATATGCACGGTTTCATTTTTTAGATAAAGTAATATTTTATTAGAACGCCCGAGCGTCATTAGCAGAATCAATTCATTGGATTGAATTGCTCAAAGAACGGGAAGATAATTGTATCCAAATGAACACTTTGTTTTTAAAGAGCAAGCTGAACGTTTATATATTAAACTTAATGCGTTTATAAAGTTTAATTTAAATAAAAAACAGTCCAATCCCTAATATACTAATACACCAATATACCTATGTCCAAAAAACATCCAACAAGGAATTTATCCAATCAGAGGCGCGCGCGAGCACAATCTACAAAACATTGACCTTGATTTACCGATCAATGATTTTATTGTCATTACCGGTGTTTCCGGCTCAGGCAAATCATCTTTGGCTTTTGATACTTTATATGCCGAAGGTCAGCGCCGTTATGTTGAAAGCTTGTCAGCTTATGCCAGACAGTTTTTAGGTATTATGAATAAACCGGATGTTGATTCAATCAAAGGACTATCACCTGCTATTTCCATTGAACAAAAATCAACTTCCCGAAATCCTCGTTCAACAGTCGGAACTGTAACTGAAATTTATGATTATCTGCGTTTGCTTTTTGCCAGAATTGGTCAGCCCCATTGTCCCAAATGCGGACAGGAAATTTCTTCTCAAGATGTGCAGACGATTTTTGACCCGTATTTATGGAAGCCAGTGAAAATAAAGCAGTGGAAATTCTTGCTTCTTTAGTCCGAGGTCAAAAAGGCACTTATGAAAAAATATTTGAAAATTTATTTAAACAAGGTTATTCCAAAGTAAGAGTTAATGGCAAGGAATATAATTTGCCAGCCAAGATTGACTTAAATAAATATGAAAAACATGAAATTGAAGTTGTTGTTGATTCTTTAAATTAACTAATGAAAATAAAAGCCGTTTATTTGATTCTTTGGAAACAGCAATTGATATTTCCAGGAAGGGATTATCATTGTCATGGTCGAGCATGTCGAACCATGACAAGTCAATTTTATTTAACACAAAATTAGCCTGTGCTAATTGCGGAATTAATTTTGAAGAAATCCAGCCGCGCATGTTTTCTTTTAATTCACCTTATGGCGCTTGTGCTGAATGTCATGGTCTAGGCGGCATTTTGGAATTTGCTGAGGATTTAATTATTCCCAATCCAGAATTATCCATTATGGAAGGCGCGATTGCCCCCTGGAAAAAACAGGTTTTTGGTTTTGTGGGTCAAAAAGTTGAAGCTTTGGCCAATCATTATAAATTTGATCCTTAAATGTCCATTTAAAAAATTACCCAAGAAAATTTAGGATATTATTTTATATGGTTCTGAGGAAAAAATTGATTTTGAATTTAAATCACGGACTTCTGAAGCTGAATATGCCTGGGAAGGTTATTTTGAAGGTGTGATTCCGCAATTGGAAAGATTATATAAGCAAACTGATTCAGAAGAAAGGCGTCAGACATGGCCAGGTATATGCGCACTAAGGAATGTCCGGTTTGTCATGGTCAAAGATTAAAGCCTGAAAGTTTGGCAGTCACAATTGATAAGTTTAATATTTTTGAAGTTACTGAGTTATCATTAAAGATTGTTATGAATTTATTGATCAATTTAAAACTTAAAGGCCAAACAAGAAAATTGCCAAACAAATTTTAAAAGAAATTAAGATCGTTTGATTTTATGATTAATGTTGGTTTGGATTATTTAACTTTAGGCCGTATCAGCTGGCACTTATCCGGCGGTGAAGCGCAACGAATTCGTTTAGCTACTCAAATTGGTTCTGAATTGCGCGGTGTTTTGTATATTTTGGATGAACCTTCAATTGGTTTGCATCAGCGTGATAATAAAAAATTAATTGAAACTTTAAAATATTTGCGTGATTTGGGCAATACAGTTATTGTGGTTGAACATGATAAGGAAACAATGGAAAATTGCTGATTATCTGGTTGATCTTGGTCCTGGAGCAGGAATTCATGGCGGTAAAGTTGTGGCGCAGGAACTGTAGATCAAGTTAAAAAAGTTAAAAATTCATTAACTGCCCAATATTTAAATGGTGCTAAAAAAATTGAAATACCGAAAAAACGTCGGGCCTGGTCTGATTATCTGGAAATTTTTGGCGCTAAAGAAAATAATTTAAAACAAGTGCAGGTGAAATTTCCTTTGCATGTTTTAACTTGCATTACCGGCGTGTCTGGTTCAGGCAAATCAACTTTGATTAATGAAACATTATATAAAGAAATGGCCAAACGTTTATATCATTCAAAGGAATTGCCAGGTAAACATGAAAAATTAAATAATGTTGGATTTATTGATAAAGCAATTATTATTGATCAGTCGCCAATTGGCCGAACACCGCGTTCCAATCCTGCAACTTATACCAAAGTCTTTACTGATATTCGTGATTTATTTGCTCAAACACCTGAAGCTAAAGTTTCGCGGTTATAAACCAGGCCGTTTTAGTTTTAATGTCAGAGGTGGACGATGTGAAAATTGTGAAGGTGATGGCATGATTAAAATTGAAATGCATTTTTTGCCTGATGTTTATGTGGAATGTGAAAAATGCAAAGGCAAGCGTTATAATCGGGAAACTTTGGAAGTTCATTATAAAGGTAAAAATATTGCTGATGTTTTAAATATGTCAGTTGAAGAAGCTTATGAATTTTTTTCATGACATTCCTTTAATTGCTGACAAATTAAATTTCTTATGATGTTGGTTTGGGTTATATTAAATTAGGCCAGCCAGCCACGACTTTATCAGGCGGTGAAGCCCAAAGAATTAAATTAGCTTCAGAACTAGGCAAGCGCGCTACTGGTAAAACTTTATATATTCTAGATGAGCCGACAACCGGTTTGCATTTTGATGATATTAAAAAATTATTGGAAGTTTTAAACCGCTTGGTTAATAAAGGCAATTCTGTGATTGTAATTGAGCATAATCTTGATGTGATTAAAACCGCAGATTGGATTATTGATTTGGGGCCTGAAGGTGGTGATGATGGTGGTAAAGTGATTGCCGAAGGCACACCTGAACAGGTGGCTAAGACGCCGGGGTCGTATACGGGTATGTATTTAAAGAAAATTTTGAAATGAAAAATATTTTTAAAATTATAGGTAATACATTATATATTCTACTAGTAGCAATTTCATTGGGATTAGCTAAAAGTTTCGGTTATAAAATAGCAAATAAAGAAGCGGGTAATGAAAAAAGGATTGAAGGGGAAAAATAAAAAATCAGCTCAATATTGTGTATTGTAGGGAACGGTTTAAAACCGTTCCCTACGTGTTTAAACACGTGCTGATCTTTAAATTAAAAAACCGCCTAGCCTTTACTATTTTGGAGTTTTGGCGAGCGGTTTTTGCTGGAGTTTAGTAGGGCTTTTCAGTTAAAAAGCCTTTTTCGAAAGCTTCATCAGCTGTTAGGACTGTTTCATTTCTCAGCAGGGTTGCGGCTTGTTTGGGAGTTAAATTGGAAGTTTTGGCAATGAGCTTGGCAAAAAGATCATTCATGATCTCCAGGTCTTTGACCTGTCCGCGCAAGGCAGCCATTTGAAATTCCTGATTAAAGGATTTGAAAACCTGATGCAGAACAAAGCGGGTGTCTTTGGCAGCCAAACGTTTTTTGCCTGCTGCCAGAATGACAAAGGCCGAGGACATACAGCCGGAAATCACATTGACGGTCAGCTTGATTTTTTTTAGCCTTATGAAGTTGTAAAAGGCATAAGCTGCGCCAATCTCGCCTCCGCAAGAATGCAGTAGCAGAGTGATTTCTTTGTGTTGCCCACATTGCTCAATCAGTTGTTTGATTGAGGCATCCGTAATCGTTTGCATAAAGAGTATTTCTACTGCCATTTTCCGCCTCCTTTCACTTGAGATTGATTTTTTACTCCGTGCTCGTATATGTTATAGTATGAATATATAATAGTCAAATAAAATGAAGTATAATATATTAAAATTTAACATCCGCCACAAACCCGGCTGCTATCTTTACAAAGATAAAAGCGGCCAGGTGATTTATGTTGGCAAAGCCAAGGATTTACAGAAAAGAATTGCCCAGTATTTTCAGAAGAAAGAATTGGATTCTAAAACTAAGCTTTTGGTTAAAAACATTTCTGATGTGGAATTTATCACCACTGATAATGAAGTGGAGGCCTTACTTTTGGAACAAAGTTTAATCCACCAGTACCAACCAAAATATAATATAGATCTGCGCGGTGATATCCGCTATGCCTATATTAAAGTTACGGATGAGAAATTCCCTCGTTTGATTACTGCTCGTAAGATAACAAAAGACGGCCGATTTTACGGACCGTACACAGAAGGTTCTGCCCGACGTTTAATTTTAAAAACACTGGGCGACATTTTTAAAATCCGCACCTGCAATCAATTACCGAAAAAGGTTTGTTTGCAATACCACATTGGCCGTTGCAGTGGTCCGTGTCAAGGATTTATTAGTGAGGCGGATTATTTATTCAATATAAAAAACGCTGAGCGCTTATTAAAAGGTGAAACCAAGAATATTTTGACTGATTTAAATCAGCGGATGAAAGATGCATCTAACCGCCAACAATTTGAACTGGCCAAAAATTATCGCGATCAAATTAGGGCCGTGAGATTAATTGAAGAAAAACAAAAAATTGATGTACCCAAAAATTTTGATCAGGATATACTCAACTGGCTGGTTGTTAATAATAAAATTTATTTCCAATTATTCAATATTGATAAAGGCGTGATTACTTCCCGCCATAAATTTAATTTTACAAATTATCCGGGCGTAGTTGAGGATTTTATCAAACAATATTATTCTATAAATTTTATTCCGCGGGAAATTATTCTTCCTGAGAAATTAAACGAACAAAATTTAATCACTAAATACTTGCAGGAAACCAAAGCCAAGAAGTTTACAATTTCTTATTTGCCAAACGTTGATTTAACAGTGCCGCAAAAGGGCGAAAAATTGGACTTGCTAAATTTAGTCAAACAAAATTTGGAAACAAATTTGGGCTTGAGCCGGGTGTTTTGGAATTGCAAAAATATTTACATTTGAGAAAACCGCCGCAGGTAATTGAATTTTTTGATGTTTCGACTTTGCAGGGACAATACAATGTGGGCGCTATGATTCAAATGGCTAACGGCAAGTTTAACAAAAGCCAATATCGTAAATTAAAAATCAAATGGTCAGAAGCTCAAAACGACTTTGCCATGATGTATGAAATTGTTTTTCGGCGTTATTATCGATTGGTTAAGGAGAAAACAATATTGCCGAATTTAATTGTAATTGATGGCGGCAAAGGCCAATTAAACGCTGCACAAAAAGCCTTGCGTGAATTAAAGTTAAGGTCAATTGATTTGTTCTCTGGCAAAAAAAGAAGAAGAATTATATTTACCATTTTTACTTCGGCCTTTACGTTTAGATAAAAAACTAGCCGGCTTAAAACTTTTGATTAAAGGCCGAGATGAGGTGCATCGGTTTGTCATTAAGTATCACCGGCAGTTGAGGAAAACTAAGGTAATAATTATCGCTTTACTTTTGTTTTTAATTTGTTAAGATTGGTTATATGTAATTTGACAAAGGAGGTAAACGCCATGGGTCAAGATGATAAGGCTGGAACCAAAGACGAAAATAGGGGAGTTAATGGTCATAAGCAATATGATCACCCCTGCCAGATTGCAGGAAGTTCTCGCACAGCACAAAAAAACCGGTGAAAGGGTCGGGTTGATTTTGACCAGAAGCCGGTGATATTACCGAACAGCAGTTGGTAGAAGTCTTAAGCCAGAAGTACGGCGTGCCGGTCGTGAATCTGAAGGAACTGGAAATCGATCCGGTGTGATCGCTCTTATTAAAAGGGAAGTTGTAGAAAAATATTCAGTCATTCCCATAAATCGTGCGGGTTCCACTGTAATATTCGCTGCAACTGATCCGTCTGACTTGCGTCTAAAAGGCAACTTGGAGATTGCCACCGGCTATAAAGTGGAGATTGTGGTCGCCACTGAAAGCAGTCTGAAAGAAGCAATTTCCAGGTATTATGATTCTTCAGGCGATGCTTTTAAGCCGTATTATAACGGAAATTGGCGAAGCCGATCTTGAAGTGGCACCGCCTGAAGATGCAGACTCAGATCCAGAGAGTCTTAAGACTGCTTCTGAAGAAGCGCCGGTCGTCAAGTACGTCAATTCCTTGTTGCTTGATGCGATTCGAAAAGAGCCAGCGATATTCATCTGGAGCCTTACGAAAAAAGCTTCCGCGTCCGCTACCGGATTGATGGTGTGCTTTATGAAATAAAGGCACCGCCACTGAAACTCAAAGATGCCATTATCAGTCGTATTAAGATTATGGCAGAACTTGATATTGCCCAGAGACGCTTGCCTCAGGATGGTCGCATCAAAATCAAGTTTGCGCAGGGACGGGAAATGGATTTCCGGGTCAGTATTTTCCCGACCTTGTTTGGCGAAAAAGTTGTACTGCGTCTTTTGGACAAATCCAATCTGCAACTCGACATGACAAAACTTGGATTTGATCCGGAGCAGTATGTAGCTTTTAAGGCCGCTATCCATCGTCCTTTTGGCATGGTCTTGGTTACCGGCCCGACCGGCAGTGGAAAAACCACAACTCTTTATAGTGCGTTGAGCGAGCTGAATAAGCCTGATACCAATATCATGACAGCCGAAGATCCCGTGGAATTTAATTTGCCGGGAATAAATCAGGGTCAAATGAGCGAGGAAATTGGTTTGTCTTTTGCCGCCGCCTTAAGAAGTTTTTTACGCCAAGACCCTGACATTATAATGGTCGGAGAAATTCGCGATTTTGAAACAGCTGAAATTGCTGTCAAAGCCGCTTTGACCGGCCATCTGGTTTTGGCACATTGCCTAATGATGCGCCCAGCACGATCAACCTGTCTCCTCAATATGGGGATTGAACCATTTTTGGTTGGCAGTTCTGTTAACCTGGTTTTGGCTCAGCGCTTGGTCCGTAAGGTGTGCTCTCTATGCCGGGAACGCATTTCTGTACCGGAACAGGCCTTGCTTGACCTGCAGATTCCAGCTGAGGAAGTGGCAGATTACGAAATTTTTAAAGGCAACGGTTGTCAGTCCTGTAATAATTCAGGCTATAAAGGACGGATTGCCTTGTATGAGATCCTGGTGGTAACGTCGGAGATTCAGGAATTTATTCTTCATGGCGCCAAGTTCATTGGAGATCAAACGTGAGGCCATGCGCTTGGGCATGAAAGACCATGCGCCAAAGCGGTCTAGTCCAATTAAAGGCAGGGGTAGCTACTATGGAGGAAGTTGCCAGAGCAACTGCCGCTGATTAAACAAAAAGCAGACGTCCAAAAGACGCCTGCTTTTTAAATTTAAGGGAGTTTTTTAGATTGACAAAAGAATGATTTATTTGTTAGTTTAAAAATACCCGAAAAAAGGGCGATCAAATTTCCCCCAGGAGGAGAAAATGAAAAAGAATCGGTTTGGGCGGGTAGCGGTAGCTTTGGCTGCCATTTTGTTTTTTTCAGCTTGCCCGGCGCAGAAAGAGCCGGAACTGTCAGCTGAAGAGGTTCAACGGCAAATCGACGGAGTCTTGGCGCAAGAGCAGGAAACGATCGACAAGCACTGGCCGATTTTGGTCGCCAGGCGCCAGGAATGCGAGGCCAGCTGCAAGTCAAAAAAATGTGCTTGCCTGGACGAGCTGACCAAAGATGAGCAGATCGAGATTATGCTCATGGTCAGCTACACCGCTCATTGGAATATTTTCAAACCGAAGACCGGGAGTTTACCCTTTATTACAACTGGCTGCCCGGGGATAGTCGTTGCCACAATGATTTGAAAGAATTGTTGCTGGCCTTTCCGCAGTCATATTATGTGGAAAACGGCAGTCTAGGCTTATATCTGATCAGCCATGGTTTGGAAGATAATATCTCTTTTGATATCGCGGTTGTGCTCCAGCAGCTTTACGCCGAGAAAAAAATCGCCGATATCCAGGCTTATTTAAAAAGCATTCATCTGCTTTTCGCCGGAGTGAAAGAGATTGATTTTGGCCTAGAGCAGAAAATGGATTTGCCGTATTTTACTTCTCACCCAGCAGTCCAAAGAAAAAGAGGATACGGAAAATATTATCTTTCAGGCCGCGGTCTACGATCCCGTTGCTTTCAAGGATTTCAAAAACCAGAAGTATCCCTGGTATGGGGACAGCCTAAGTGCCTTGATCTTGGTGACCAAACAGTAGATATCCAAGTAATTAATGTGGGCACAAAAAAACAAACGGTCGTTTGTAGAAAAAACGAAAGCGTTCGTTAGCCCCAGCGCTTTTTCAATTCAAAAACCCTCCAATTTCCTGGAGGGTTTTGCGTTGTCGCGTTGTTACGCGGATTTCAATTCTTGTTGCTTTTTTTTTGGTGAACTGTGCGCTCTGTCTGAGCACGTGGAAGATGATGTAACCTACTGGTTTCTGGGTTAGTGTGCGCACCAGATAACCTTTGGCTTCCAGTTGAGGAATGATTAAGTCGGGATCGTAGCGCCAGCTCATTAGCAGGCGTTGCAGGTCGGTTAGGTTAGCAGAAAAGAATTCCCGGATAATCAGGCAGCGTTGTTTTTTTGCCGCGTTTTTTTAGACGTTTGGCCAGGCGTTGTAGCAGCTTGGTTGGCAACTCAGCTACTGCGCCGATCGTGCCGTCTAGATATCAAGCCAGTAGCTATGCACGGTTTTATCTTCAATAAGCAGAAAGCCTTTTTGCACCATCTTGGGAATAGCATTCGGGGTGGATATGCAAGCCACCCAAGACCCGGTTAAGGTCATAGATGAGATAAAGAGTTTTTCCCTCATCATCGGTTTGCGTTTGGGCGCTGAAAGGTACAAGTTTTTCGGGCAATGCCTTTAAAATAACTTTCGTCTCTTCTAAGCGCCATGGCTGGGCCATTTACACCTTTGTTTACGCCGTTTCCTGCTTTCTGCATGAGTGACCCTCCTTTCCCCCGTTTGGCTGTTTTCCCAGACTTAGAAGTAAATGGTACAGAAACGTTCCCGGATAGACGCTGATTGGCGGACCATTATGGGGTTGGCGTGAAAAAATCGCTTTTTGCTCATCAACCCCGTATTTGTGGCAAGCGCTGGTTTCATTCATGATCTTCTTTCCTCCTTAAATATGAATTAATAATTTATATCATCAATGAAGAAAAAAATCAAGTCTAATCCCCGTATAAGTCAAAAATCCCCAATACAGATACGTACAGGGGACTTTTTGATTTATAAGTTGATATTGCTTGGTTGGG
>CAVZGV010000003.1:0-565549 GCA_963774955.1 Candidatus Falkowiibacteriota bacterium
TTTGGCAAAATTGGAGATAAAAACACTTTGGGCGGTAACAGTATATGATTCATCATCAATTTTTATAAAATATTTAGTGGCTTTAGTGGAAAAAAAGTGATATATAAGGCTGAAGATGTAGGCTAAAAATCCCCAGATTTTTTTCAGTTTACGCGGCGTATTTTTTATTACTTTAGCGTCAAAGCCACAGCCTGTCGCAATTAAGAAAAGTATTCACGGTTATTGATCAGCCCGGCATCAATTTTTTGAATTTTATCGGTTAGCCCTAGTTTTATCGCTTTGGCATAATCAGCAGGTACTGCTAGCGACGCAGCTAAAATGTTGGCGCTGCCAATTGGGATTAAAGCCAGTGGGGTCTGACATCTTTGTTCAATTAACCAGGAAGCGACTTCTCGAACGGTTCCGTCGCCGCCAGCCACGAAAATACGCTGGAAATCATTAGGGTCAAAGACGATAAAGCGCCGGTCGAAATATCATGCCAGACATAGTCAGGATTTAGATTTTTGCAGATGCTGCGTATCTGCCGGTCTTTAGGTTTTTTTTTACCGGCTAAAGGATTGTAAATAATCAGGATTTTCATTTTTTGGGTTGTTTTAGATCTATATTTACCGGCACGCCTTGTAATTTGAATTGAGCCCGTAAGGAATTTTCCAGATAACGGATGTAAGTTGGATTGATCCGATTAGATTTGCTCATTTTTATTTCAAAGCGGGGCGGATTTGTTTTAACCTGAGTTAAATTATATAGGTAAGGCCGGCCATAGATTTTACTCTGGTTGGGGCGATGCATTTTTAGAGCCCGCTTTAAAAATTTATTTAAAGCGCTGTCGCTAATTTTCAAATTACGTTGTTTGTTGATTTCCAGAGTAAATCCAGAATTTTATGAACATGTTGGCCGGATTTGGCAGAAATGAAGATAATCGGTGCCCAGGTCAAAAAGGCAAAATAACGGTATATATAGTTTGTATATTCATTGATGGTTGTAACTTCTTTATCTTCAATTAAATCCCATTTATTGGCGATAATGATAATACTCAGTTTTGGACTGCATTAAAAGATCGCTGAGTTTATTGTCCTGCACGGTGAGTGGCTGGCTGATATCCAGAGACTAAAAGGCAGATGTTGGCACTCTGGGCATTATCAATGCTTTTTCGAACGGAAATTTTTTCTAAGCCCTTGCCGATATTGGCTTGGCGGCGGATGCCGGCTGTATCAATTAGAGTAAAATTTTGTCCTTTATATACTAAGTCAGTATCTATAAACTCACGTGTAGTAAAAGGGATGGGTGAAACAATGACTCGGTCTTCACCTATAATCGCATTTAATAATGATGATTTTCCTACATTAGGTTTGCCGATAATAGCAATTTTGATGGATTTTAGTTTTTCTAGTTTATTGGAGACTTTACTTTTTTTAATAATTTTTAATTTGTTCACTATTTCGTGTCCAATAAATCACCGGTGGCCATGCCAGTTAAGGCTGAAACAAAAAAGGTGCGCCAAGTCCCAATTGATAAAAACTCAGCTGCCCCAGTACTGAAATTTAAGTGAGTCGGTTTTATTGGCGATTAAAATGATATGTTTATTTGGGAAAAGTTTCTTTAAGGTTCTGGCTAATTCACGATCCTGGGGCAGGGGACCTGTCTGGATATCAACAGTAAATAAAATTAAATCGGCGTTTTTTAGGGCCGTTTGGGTCGTTGTTTGATAATTTCATTGGCAAAATCAATATTGGCTAAAGGGGCCAATTGTTTTAATTTTTTCTTGGGTAAAATAGTTTCAATACCGCCGGTATCGATTAATTCAAAATTAATACCCTGCCAGTAAACCTGGCCGATATTAAGGTCGCGTGTGGTGCCGGCAAGTTTGGAGGTTAAGGCCTTTGGTTGTTCGATTAAGCGGTTAAATAGTGTTGATTTGCCGATATTGGCACGGCCGAAAATAATAACGTTAGGTAGGCTTTCATAAATTTTAAGTTGCGATTATCAATAAAAAAACCGAATAAATATAGTGTCGTTGTTTTTTAATTTTAAAGAGAGTGACTGGAGATTTTGTCCGAGGATGATAATAAAATCAGCCTCAATATTTTGAATGTTTAGCCATTCAGGTTTGTCTGTGGCTAGAGTAGCATTTAATTTTGTTTTAAGATCATCGAGATCTTCGCCTCTTTGGCCATTAGTTAAATCATAAATCAAAGTTGACTCAATATCTTTTTGTGCCGCATTGCCGATTTTAGTTATTTTATAGCCATGGCCTTTAAATCTACAGGTGCGATAGGCCAGCCCTTCTATTTTGGTACCGTTTTGTATTTCTATTTTTACAATTTGCTTGGCTTTTTCAGGATTGCCGGTTCAAAAACATTTTTCACCATTTTTTGTAATTGTTTAAACGACATGTCCTTGGGTAAAAGCAAGTAAGCGCCATTAATCATGGTCGCATAAAGAGGGCTGTCATTGGATGGCTCTAAAACCAAGTTGGTTATATTATTAGAATCAAAGTCTTTAGCTAATTTGTAAAATTTATAGATTTCCCAAGGTTCCAGATTGGTGGACACGTTTTCCTTATACATATTTAAGAACGCCGAAATTTTACTGTAGCTGATAAAAGTCGTAAAGGATAAGGCCTTGTCTTTGATGGCTGTCAGAATTTTTTGTTGTCTTTTACTCCTGGCAAAATCTGAACTTTCACCATTATTGCCATGTCGAGACCGGGCAAAGTTTAGGGCGGTTTCGCCATCCATTTTTTGTAAACCTTGTTCAAATGATACGGTTTGATAGCCATAGTTATCAGTGGGAAACTGAGAATCAGTAAAGGCAGTATCAACATAGACTTTAATACCATCCAATTCATTGATTAATTTTTCAAAGCCGGAAAAGTCAACTCGTATATAATAATTTATAGGCTGATCAAAAATCTGGCTGATACTCTCAGCTGACTGGGCACCGGCTCCTTTTTCTTTCATTTCCCCATAATGATTGGCTTCATTGATTTTACGCCAGCCATAGCCGGGAATGGGAACAGATAAGTCGCGAGGGATAGAAACCATTGAAACTTTCTTGGTTGATGGTTGGACGGAAACAAGAATGTTTGTATCGGTTAAATAGGGACCAGGATGTCCTTCTCCGCCCATGCCTGTGAGTAGGATATTTATGCGATCTTCTTTTTCTCCTGCCAGCAACTTGTCTTTGCTTATCGTGAAATTTAATGTTTGGAAGATATTGATTTTCTGATGTTCGCTGAAATGCTTTCACCGGACAGCAAGATTTCAAAGGAGAAAATAAATACGAAAATTGCCAAGAAAATCAGCGGGTAAAAAAGACACTTGGAGAACTCCCCGTTTCTTTGGCTGTTTTGGAGGTTTCGAATGAAATTGGTTAGGAAATTGATTTTAGGGGTTGACATCTAAGGTCCTAACTAAAAAATTAGGAGAAATGATTTCTCTACTATTAATTTAAACAGAAAAATAGAAAAAGACAAGGAGTGGCGAGATTTGCTGCTATCTTTATGGTTTGTGCTATCATTAGATTAAACTTATTTTAATTTTTAGTCATTCAATCTATTATGCCCAGCATCAAAAATGAGGATAGCCAATTTGAATGGAAGACCAAGTCAACATACGATTCCCTGGTAAAACCATAGGGGAATTTTTTATTGAGATTGTTAAGGTCGTCATTATTTCTTTGGCCATTATTATTCCGGTGCGTTATTTTTTAATTCAGCCTTTTATGTTAAAGGTGCTTCCATGGAACCCAGTTTTCATGATCATGAATATTTGATAATCAATGAAATCGGTTATCGTTTGGATCAGCCACAGCGCGGTGATATTATTGTTTTTCGTTATCCCAAAGATCCGAGTCAATATTTTATCAAAAGAATTATTGGCTTGCCTGGCGAAAAAGTTAAGATTAAAGATAATAAGGTTTATGTTTATAATGATAAATTCCCAATAGCGTTGAATTAAATGAAGAGGTTGTATATTGTGAAGATGTGGAGACAACTAATGTGGGTAAATCAGAATTTATTCTAGGCGCGGATGAATATTTTGTTATGGGGGATAATCGTGAGGCTAGTTTGGATTCTAGAGGATTTGGTCCAGTGCCAAAGCGGTTGATTATTGGCAAGGCCTGGGTTCGTGGCTGGCCATTTGATAAGATTGGTGTTTTTAAACCTCCACAATATAATTTTTAATTTTAGGGGGCCTTGCTTCGGATTGATTAAATAATTTTACGAACTAAACAAAAAGCCAAGATAAAAGTTTGATTTAATCCCGTATGCCAAAAGTTAAGAAAGATCAAAAAAATGAAAAAAGTTAAAGGTGAAATTGTTAAGCAGATGAAAGCTGAAATGAAGTTGATAGAATTTCAAAGTTTCAAAACAGACGCCGCAGGTTTTGCGTGGATTTAAAGATATTTTGCCAGGGGAGCAAAAATATTGGGATTTGTTGCGGGAAAAATTAGCTATTATTGTGCGTGATTATGGATTTGAGCGAATCGATTTGCCGCTTGTTGGAAGAAACAGCGCTTTTTGTCCCGTTCTGTTGGTAAAGAAACAGATATTGTTGACAAAGAAATGTTTAATTTTATTGATAAAGGCGGTGAAAATGTTAGTTTAAGACCAGAAGCAACTGCTCAGTTGGTCGTGCCTACATTAATCACGGTATGTTTAATTTACCCCAGCCAGTTAAACTTTATTATGTAGGCCCAATGTTTCGTTATGATCGGCCGCAATCAGGTCGTTATCGACAGTTTAATCAGTGTCGGTTGTGAGGTTTTGGGCGATATGCATCCGGTTTTGGATGCGCAGATGATTATCATGGCCTATAATTTTTTCAAAGAATTGGTATTCATGTCACGGTATTCAGATTAATAGTATTGGTTGCGTATCAATTGCCGCAAGGATTATAAAGTTCAATTGGTGAATTATTATAAAACTCAAAGAGCTGATTTATGCGATGATTGTAAAGACCGCTCGGTCAAAAATCCCTTGCGACTTTTAGATTGTAAGGAAGAAAAGTGTATTGCCATTAGTGAAGATGCGCCGCAAATTGTGGACTTGGTTATGCGATGAGTGCAAGAATCATTTTGTCAAAGTGCTTGAATTTCTAGATGAATTGGAAATTCCTTATAATCTAAATTCTTATTTGGTTCGCGGTTTGGATTATTATACTAAAACCGTTTTTGAGGTTTGGTCTGAAAATGAGGAAAAGAAGGGTCAAAATGCCCTGGGTGGTGGTGGCCGCTATGATGGTTTGGTGGAAATGCTGGGCGGGCGGGCAACTCCGGCTGTGGGTTTTGCTCTAGGCTTAGAACGAATCATTTTAAAAATAAAGGAGTTGAATCTGCCTGTACCCGAGAAAGAAAAACGCGATCTTTTTGTAGGACAGTTGGGCGAAGCTTCAAAAAGAAAAACGTTAAAGCTTTATGAAACCTTAAGGGCCGAGGGGCTTAAAGTGGCGGAATGCTTTGCCAAGGATGGTTTGAAAAGTCAGTTAGAAATTGCCAATAAATTGGGAGTAAAATATACCTTGATTTTAGGTCAGAAAGAAATGTCTGAAGGGACTATCATTTTGAGGGACATGGAAGCAGGTGTCCAGGAAACAATAAATTATAATAAAGTCGTTAAAGAAGTTAAAAAACGGTTGGAAATATAGAGGATAGTACAATTCGAAAAAAAGTGCTAAGGATATTGCAGGTTGAAAAAGATCAAGCTGATGGCGCGTTAGCCCGTAAAATAGTGGAAGAAGAATCAAACAAATAAAAAATTCAGATAATTCCCATGCACAAGCACTTTCTCTTGGCGCCAGTAAAAAGCCGGGAGCAAAAAAATCATAAATTTGACAATAAGACTGCCAAAGCATTATTGATAGTTGTTTTGTTTACGGCAGTTTTTTTGTTTGTGTCTCCGGCTTTAGCCCAAACTCAGGATATTACAGGTCTAAGCTATGCTCAATACACCGGGCTGGGTACTCAGGATATCCGGATTACAATTGCTAATTTAATCAGGATATTTTTTGGACTTTTAGGATTGGTCGCCGTTGTGATTATACTTTACGGCGGTTTTTTATACATGACTTCGCAGGGAAACCCTGAGGTAATTCAAAAGGCGAAAAAAGTACTTATCGGCGCTTTTATCGGCCTGCTTATCTGTTTATTGGCTTTTGCTATTGTTCAATTTATAATAACCGCTATTTTAGGCGGTGGCGGAGGCGGAGAAGGTGGAGTCGGCGGTGGCTGGGGCGGTGGCGGCGGCGCTTTAGGTTCAGGCATTATAGAAAGCCATTATCCGGCACGCGATGCAGTCAATATTCCGCGCAATACAAAAATTGCCGTTACTTTTAAAGAGGCAATGTGTCTGACTAGTATAGTCAATGCCGAGACTGGTAATAAGATTAACACAGATAATATAAGAATATATCCGACGCCGGAAGGCAACGCTGAGCCTGTTTATGTTCAGGACGTTGACGCTTCATATACTGCGGACTTAAAGACTTTTGTTTTCAGGCCTGTTAATTATCTGGGCAGTTCAGGTGCGCCTATGCGTTATACTGTGGAATTGACTGAAGATATTACTAAATTTGGCTGTAGTAATCCGGCCTTTGGAGTCTTCAGGAATTATGCCTGGAACTTTACTGTTTCTACGGAAATAGACAATACGCCACCGCAGATTAAGTCGGTCATTCCGTATCCGGCTGAAGAAGTTGATCGTAATAATATTGTGCAGATTAATTTTACCGAACCGATAGACCCGATGACTTTACGAGGGGTAGTGCAACTGGACGGCGGTAATAATGTGACGGTGGGCAGTTTGCAGACCGGTACATATAATTACATAAATGTTTGTGCCGCGGCAGATTGTTCTGCGAGCAATAAATTTATTGCCGGTGAATTCAGATATTCAAATCAGTATCAGACTGTAGAATTTATCACTAATGATCTTTGCGGTAAAAACAGCTGTGGCGGTGATGTTTATTGTCTGCCGGGTTTGGCTGATATATCTGTCTTGGTTAAAGCCGCTAGTTTAATCCAGGCTGAAGAAAATACTGCGCAATTTCCGTATAACGGTCTGGTTGATATGGCTGATAATTCTTTGGATGGAAACTTGGACACTAAATCCGCAGGACCAGGCACTACGCCATACAGCCTTAATGATAATTTGGTTGGCGGAGAATATGTGACTGCTGCCGGTGAAGGTGATAATGCTATTTGGGAGTTTAGTACGACCGATAAAATTGATTTGATACCACCGCAGATAAGTGTGACTACACCTTTGGCCAATACCAAGGATGTGGATCCTGACGATACTTATATGATTGATTTTGATAAAGTCATGATGTCCAGCACCTTAAAGCCTAACGGTCAGTATGATGATGGCAAAAACTATATTACCTTGATTCAGTCAGAAGTACCGGCCGGTTTCGAAGCAGGCTATTGGCTAGAAAAAGAGGAATTTACTGTGGCCAGCAGGCTGAGAACCAGGGCCTTAATGAAAACATCTGGTTTGGGTGAAAATCTCAATTATGGCATGAAAATAAGTTCTGACGTTTTGGATATTAAACAAAATTGTTATTTGCCATGTTCTGGTCCTGGTTGTGTCAGGCAAGAGGTGCCTGGCGGCAAGCCGGGTCAATATGTTCAAGGCGTGCCCTGGACCCCGCCAACCGGCGCTTACCCAACCTGTAATTTAACCGGAACAACTTATAGGTCAATCGGTAATTTTAATGTCAGCTATAGCGAGGACGGGGCAGATAAAGTGTTTTATTTTAAAGCTTTTAGTCTTATCGACAGTGCCAATACAATTAATGATTTTTATCTTTATGGTAAAGGTATTCCCAGTTCAACAAATGTAATGAAGCATGGAGCTACTTTTACTCAAATGATAGCCACAAATAGGGCAGCAACGATGGTATATTATAGCCAATCGGAAAATAAATATTATTTAGTTAATTTTTATGGCGGTTTTGATTCCGGCGGAACCGCAAATGCGACAATTACCGGTGGCATTAGCGTCGCCATTTCCGATGATGCGGGTGAAACCAAGGTAACTAATGCGGGGTTAAAAATTATTTCCTCCTCTCAGTCCTGGACTAGATGGATGGATGGATCGGCAATTTATATCGGCGATGGTTCGGCGGATTTCAGCGTAAAAATGAATCTGACGAGTTTTAAAAAAACTTTACCGTCTAATCAAAAATGTACCGATGCAGAATGTGAATGGTTTTTATTTGGGCCAGAAGGCCCTGTAAAATTAACAATTCCAAGTGAAGTCACGATTAATTTTACAAAATAAACAGAACCCTATTTGAGGGACATGGAAGCAGTGTCCAGGAAGCAATAAATTATAATAAAGTCGTTAAGGAAATCAAGAAAAGACTGGAAATGTAATGATAATAATTTATCAATGAGGAAAGTGCTAAGGCTAGCCAAGCACTTTTTTTATTTATAAACAGTTTTTAATTTGACTGATTAGCCAAATATTGGTATATTTAAAGTATCTTAATTATTGAAAGGAGAATGGTTATAATGACCGAAGTTAAAAGAAAAAAGAGCGAAACCTTTGAAAGCTTATTAAGAAGGTTTAATAAAAGAATGATTCAGAGCGGCAAAATTTTGCAGGCTAAAAAAATCAGATTTAAAACTAAGGGACCCAACAAAAATTTGGCCAAGCAATTAGCCCTAAGAAGATTGAAAATCAAGACTAAAAAAGACTATTTGAGAAAAATCGGCAAGTTAATTGAGGAATAATTATAATGCAGATGTCAATTTTACAGCAAATAGATACTGATTTTCAGCAAGCCCGAAAAGATCAGAATCAAGACGCCTTATCCACCTTGCGTCTGATTCTGGCTGCTTTGAAATACGAACGAATTAAAAAAATGGTTGATTTAACTGAAGATGATGTCATTAAAATATTAAAAACAGAGACAAAGAAACGAAAAGAATCAATAGTTGAATATGAAAAAGGCAACCGTCAGGATCTGGTTGCCAAAGAACAAACTGAAATTAAAATAATTGATAAGTATTTGCCAGCTCAGTTAAGTGAGGATGAAATCAAAGTTAAAGTCAGGGCCATACTTAGTTCCCTGGAAGACAAAGATAATGCCGGTAAGGTTATGGGTAAAGTAATGGCAGAAATGAAGGGACAGGCCGATGGCACATTAGTTCGTAAAATAGTGGAAGAAGAATCAAACAAATAAAAAATTCAGATAATTCCCATGCTTAAAAATTTTCTCTTGGCGCCAGTAAAAAGCCGGGAGCAAAAAAATCATAAATTTGACAATAAGACTGCCAAAGCATTATTGATAGTTGTTTTGTTTACGGCAGTTTTTTTGTTTGTGGCTCCGGCTTTAGCCCAAACTCAGGATATTACAGGTCTAAGCTATGCTCAATACACCGGGCTGGGTACTCAGGATATCCGGATTACAATTGCTAATTTAATCAGGATATTTTTTGGACTTTTAGGTTTGGTCGCCGTTGTGATTATACTTTACGGCGGTTTTTTATACATGACTTCGCAGGGAAATCCTGAGGTAATTCAAAAGGCGAAAAAAGTACTTATCGGCGCTTTTATCGGCCTGCTTATCTGTTTATTGGCTTTTGCTATTGTTCAATTTATAATAACCGCTATTTTAGGCGGAGGCGGCGGCGGAGAAGGTGGAGTCGGCGGTGGCTGGGGCGGTGGCGGCGGCGCTTTAGGTTCAGGCATTATAGAAAGCCATTATCCGGCACGCGATGCAGTCAATATTCCGCGCAATACAAAAATTGCCGTTACTTTTAAAGAGGCAATGTGTCTGACTAGTATAGTCAATGCCGAGACTGGTAATAAGATTAACACAGATAATATAAGAATATATCCGACGCCGGAAGGCAACAACGAGCCTGTTTATGTCCAGGATGTTAACGCTTCTTATACTGATGACTTAAAGACTTTTGTTTTCAGGCCTGTTAATTATCTGGGCAGTTCAGGTGCGCCTATGCGTTATACTGTGGAATTGACTGAAGATATTACCAAATTTGGCTGTAGTAATCCGGCTTTTGGAGTCTTCAGGAATTATGCCTGGAACTTTACTGTTTCTACGGAAATAGACAATACGCCACCGCAGATTAAGTCGGTCATTCCGTATCCGGCTGAAGAAGTTGATCGTAATAATATTGTGCAGATTAATTTTACCGAACCGATAGACCCGATGACTTTACGAGGGGTAGTGCAACTGGACGGAGGTAATAATGTGACGGTGGGCAGTTTGCAGACCGGTACATATAATTACATAAATGTTTGTGCCGCGGCAGATTGTTCTGCGAGCAATAAATTTATTGCCGGTGAATTCAGATATTCAAATCAGTATCAGACTGTAGAATTTATCACTAATGATCTTTGCGGTAAAAACAGCTGTGGCGGTGATGTTTATTGTCTGCCGGGTTTGGCTGATATATCTGTTTTGGTCAAAGCCGCCAGTTTAATCCAGGCTGAAGAAAATACTGCGCAATTTCCGTATAACGGTCTGGTTGATATGGCTGATAATTCTTTGGATGGTAATTTAGATAATAAATCTGCGGGGCCAAGCGCTACGCCTTATAGCCTCAACGATAATTTGGTGGGCGGCGAATATGTAACTGCCGCCGGTGAGGGTGATAATGCTATCTGGGATTTTAGTACGACCGATAAAATTGATTTGATACCGCCTCAGATCAGCGTGACTACTCCTTCGGCCAATACAAAAGATGTTGACCCTGACGATATTTATACAATTGATTTTGATAAGGTCATGATGTCCAGCACTTTGAAACCAAACGGGAATTATAACGGACAAACCACAGAGACTATTTATATAAATAATTTATTGGATGGATTGCAGGGTTACTATCGTTTTACGACTAGTGCTATAGACGATTCTGGTGCTAGCCATGATGGTACCCTTATGGGTACGGCTTCCATTGTAAATGGAGAATTAAACGTTACAGGCAGTAGTAATAGCTCTGTTACTACCAGCTTTAAAATAGATCAAACATCCGGTAAGACTGCTACTTTTTGCGCTTGGGCAAATCCCAGAGGAGCGACGACTTGGCAGGGTAATGATTTAATTTCTACAGATAATGCCGGTTATGATTGGGCAATTGATATTATACCGTCAGGATATTGGCGGGTGGCAACCGGTAAAAATTATTGGACTGCTAATAATCAATTTCCAGCTAAATTGAACCAGTGGCAGTATGTTTGCGCTGTATTTACGACTGACAATGTTTATATATATGTAGATGGCATCGCCGCCAGTTATGGTCAGGCGCCCGGGTATGATAGTAGTGTTAATTTTTTTACTATTGGCGCAAATCCTTCATTTCCCCCTGAAGTTTTTGACGGTAAAATTGACGCTGTTGTTGTTTATAACCGGGCTTTGGGTCCTGAAGAAATAACTGCTTTATATAATTTGGGTAAAGACGGAGATGTCTTGAGTTATCAGGGGCAACCAGTCACTCAGGTTCAGGAAGGTGAAAATTATATTACGTTAATTCAGTCGGCAGTCCCTGCCGGTCAGGAATCAGGCTATTGGATAGAAAAGGAGGAAATTACTGTGGCTAGCATACTGAGAACCAGAGCCTTAATGAAAACAACGGGTTTAGGTGAAAATCTCAGATATGGCCTGAAAATAAGTTCTAATGTTTTAGATATTAAACAAAATTGTTATTTGCCGTGTTCCGGCCCTGGCTGTGTCAGGCGAGAAGTGCCTGGTGGTAAGCCGGGTCAATATGTGCAGGGGACACCTTGGCAGGGTACTTACCCGACCTGCAATATCCCGCCGCAGTAAATTTTAATAAATTGATTTTAATTTATGAGGAGGTTCAATATAAAAAATTTGTTTCTTTTAGGCCTGATTTGTTTGGGTTTATTTGTGGTTGTTAATTTCGTTAGTGCTCAGGGTTCGACCATTGATCCTGGACTTAATTATGTCGGCCCTAATATTGGCATGGGTACTCAGGATATTAGAATTACTATTGCCAATATCATCAGAATACTTTTAGGTATTTTGGGGCTGGTTGCGGTGATAATCATTATTTACGGCGGAGTTTTGTATATGACAGCGGCCGGTGAGGTAGAAAAAATAAAAAAGTCCAAGCAATTGATAATCGGCGCGGTTATTGGCTTAATTATTGTTTTATCAGCTTTTACCATCGCCAGTTTTATAATCAGCAGTATTCAGAACGCAACCGGACCCGGAGGAGGGCCAGGAGAAGGGCCAGGGCCAGGACCAGGACCGGGACCAGGGCCAGGACCGTTAACTGGTTTTTGTCAGGATCCGGATTTGACTTCAGATGCCCCTTATATTTGCAGCTTATCGCCGAAACAGGCGAAAAAAGGTGATTACGTTACTATATTGGGCGGTAAATTTTTAGATTATGATAATGCCAATAGTAAAGTAGTTTTTGTAAAAGAAGGTGATACAACAGAAACAGAATATCCGGCCACTATTGTTTTATGCGCCAGTAATCCATCCTGGAAAGACTATGAAATTATAATTGAAGTGCCTAATGATTTGCCCGCAGGACCCGGCTTTAATATTTATGTAAAAAATGCCAAGGGGACCAGTAAAGATAAGCTTGTCGGCGCTTTAGATCCAAGCCATAAATTTACTTTGCTTGACGGTCAGCCTGGCCCGGGTATTGCTTGTTTAGAGCCTGATGCCGCCAATAAGAATTTATCAATAAAAGTTTACGGTAAGCGCTTTGGAGCAGAGCAGGGTACCAGTAAATTCACCTTTACTGAAAATGCCTTAGCCGAAACAATCGTCGGCTGGAGTGATACTGAATTAACCAGCGTTAGTGTGCCGGCAACTGCAATTAGCGGCAATGTTTTTGTCACCGTCTCAGATCAAAATAGTAATGGTGTGTTTTTTAGATACACCTGTAATGTCAGTGATGATTGCGTCTCCACCTGTTGTACTGAAACGTATTTCGGAAAAAGCTGCGCAGCTGCTAATTATTGTCTGCCTGGTCCTGGGGAAAGCTGTAACGGAGATACTACAGGCGGAACTTGTCAGCCGACCGAATGTCGGCCAGACTCTGTCTGTGATACAACGACTTGTGATTGTCGCTATCCACAGTCAGGTGATCCTTGCGATGCAGACCTCAACACAGCAGCCTGTCAGCCTGACGCCGCTAAATGCGGTTCAGGTTTATACTGTGCGCAAGCGAGCTGTACTTGTGCGGAAATGCCGCAAATAACCAAAGTTGAACCCAATGACGGCGCTCCTGGTAATTTTGTGACTATTTGGGGCAAGGGTTTTGAAAATAATATGGTCAAACCTGAGGATATAGTTTTTAAATCTGATTTTGATTCCGAGGCCGGCAAAGTAGGCTGGAGCTTTGATACCGGAGTATCCGGGGAGGGTGAAATCCGTACGGATGGTAAGTCTTATTCAGGTTCATCTAATATTTATCTGCGCATGCCCCAGACTGCCGAGGCTAATGATCTCTTATCAGCTTATTTGGAAGTAGCTGAAGCTTTGAATCCGGATTTGCGGCTCAATGAGGAAGATGTTCTTGTTTTTCAGTTTAAGTACAAAGGAACAGTGTCTCAAGGTTCAAGTTTTAGCCTTGGTTATATAGATAATAACAATCAAATTCATACTTGGGCTTATATGTCAGTAGGGACTTTTGAAGATTGGGATACTTATAATTACGTAATTTATTCTATCCCTATTAATGCGGAAAAAATATTTATAACATTAAGGAGTACAGGAACTCAAGCAGAAGATAGTGAAATGTATATTGATGATGTTCAGGCATTTAGATTGCCTGAATACGGCGAAGTTAGGTTTTGCGGCCAGGGTGGCTGTGGCAATTCTGATGATAGAATTGCCCGTATGCCTATATTTGTGGCACCTTTTTGTTCAGCTGACGGAATTTGGACTGACAATCAGATAATTGTTGAGGTCCCCCTCGGCGCTGGCTCCGGTCCACTTCAGGTGACAACAGTTAGCGGACTCCAGGATGCAACCAATGATGAAAATGGTGAGCAACTTTCAGATTTTGAGATTAATACTATTAAGAGGCCGGCTATGTGCAGACTATTTCCTGCTCAAGGTGTCTATGAACAAAGAGTTGTAATCGGAGGTATAAATTTCGGGACAGCTCTAGGTGAAGTTTTAATCGGCGGTACAAGTTTTAATACTATGTTGAGATCTACAGTCCCGCCTTCGCGTTGGCCTAATTATATTTGGTATGACCAGATTATTGCTCAGTTAGCGGTACCGTTATTAAGCGCAGGTACTTACCCTGTGCAAGTGAAAGTTGGTGATGAATTCAGTAATCCCATGAATTTTAAAGTTTTACCGAACGTAGGCGCCCCGCATATTGACGCGATTGACCCGGTTCAAGGTCAACCAGGTCAGTATATTACTATCTTGGGCAGTAATTTCGGTAATCAACCCGGTTCAGTTAAATTTAATAATAATGAGCCATTGAAGGATAACTGGACATCTGGTGATATTTCTTTTCCGGCTCAGTGTCAAAGCAATTATTGGCATGATACATATATCGTGGTAAAGGTTCCGTCCGGACTGTCTACCGGCTTGATTGATGTCGTGGTTAAGGCCGGTGAAGTATTTTCCAATACCACAAAATTCACGATTTGTGCTGCCGGTTCAGGCACTTGTCCATTGACCCCGGGAATTTGTGCTATAAATCCCAAACAGGGGCCGGTGGGTTTAAGCGGAGTTACTGTTTATGGTGAAAACTTTGGTGATTATTTAAATACTAAAAGTCAAATCGTTTTTAATGAAGTTCCTGTCAGCGATGTTATTGGCTACTGGACTAATACCATGATTGGTCTGGGTTCGAATTTAACAGCAGCAGCTAATCCGCCGATCGTTGTGCCGGAGACTACCAGCGGTCCGGTGCAGGTAACTGATAAAAACGGTATCCTTAGTAATACTATTAAATTTGAAGTTTCTGACTGCCGTATTGATGCGACAGTTTGTGCTGAAGGAACTAAATGTTGCGGTACTGGATCTTGTCTGGCTGAATGTCCGGTGGCAACTGTTGCCTCTTGTTCATATAATTGGAGCTTTACCACGGGAACCAGGACACCTTATTTCGGACCTCCTTATGTGGTTGAAGATTCCGGTTGTACCAATAATACCCAAAGTCCGTCGCCCTGGATTTCTTCGGAAAATAATTGTGTTGATGCTTTGATTTCCGCCAGATTCAGACAGCCTGCGCAAAACGGAGATGTAGATGCCAATATTTTAACCTCCACCTTAATCCCCGATAATATTAAGGTTGTACCCTGCGGTAGCGCCGATGTTTTTGATGATGCAAATTGTGAGACAGCGGGCATCGCTGGTCGCGATATTAATCCGATTGAAGTGGAAAACCCCCATGTCTTAGTGACTGGCGGTCCTACGGTAACCAATAAATTTACTTTTTATCCCAAGTCTTCCTTACTGCCAAATACTTGGTACAAGGTGGTTTTAAAAAGTAATCCCAGCACTAACCTTGGTATTAAAACAAATAATGATGTCTATCTGGACGGTGATAAAGACAGCCTGGACGGGGGAGATTACAGCTGGTATTTCAAAATCAGAAATTCGGCGGATGAATGTCCGATTGATAAAGTTTTGGTTTCCCCTCCAACTGCCAAGCTTACTTTAATTACTCAAACGCAGGAATATAGCTCGTATCCTATTGCCATGAATTGCAATATTTTAAATCCGGCTAATTATACCTGGAATTGGTGGAAGAAATATAGTGATGGCCATGAAGAAAATGCCGCTGACACTGATGGCGGTTATGGCGTGGCCACGCTGGCGCCAAAAACTCCGCCGCCTCAATTTATTGGCAGCTATAGCTATAAACAGCTGGCCACACCCAAAAAACAAGGCTTGGTCTATGTGGCGGTTAATATTTTTCCGAGTGAGCCTGCTAAATATAAAGAAGATACCAATAATACGCTGGTGGTTGATTTTAATATTCCCAGTATAATTGATTTTTATCCCAAAGACGGTATTAATCAGGCGGAAGTTAATTCTTATGTAACAATTGAAGGTATAAATTTTGGTCAAAGTCAGGGCGACAGTCAGGTTTTATTCGGCGAAGCGCAAGCTCAGCTGGCAGACTGTGTTGATTCTTGGACAGATAAAAAGATTAAAGTAATTGTGCCCAAGGCCGGGCCCATTCAAAGTTCAGGCTTAAAAACACTGGCGACGCCCGAGCCAGTCAGCTTTAATAATAATCTTATTTTAGGCTATAATTTTGATGAAAATGATGATGTCTTGGTCGCTGATATTACCGGCAATTATCAGGGTGAGATTGTTAACGGATCCAAAGTAGATTCACAATTTAATAAAGCTTTACAGTTTAACGGCACTGATACTTATGTTCGAATCGGAGGCAATATCCAAGCAGCTTCTGGCAGTATTGAATTTTGGTTTAAACCCGAAGCCAGCGGAGTTCTATTTTCAGCTATGGGGCAGGCAGGCAATGATTTTACTATCAGTTATAATGCTGCTGCCACGTTGGGAGTTATTAAAAATAATCAATGGAATCATGTAGTCTATACCTGGGATCAGGCCAAAATCGAAGACAATTTGTATATAAACGGGATAAGGCTAAGCGGAATTAATAATCCGGGCCTTGATATTGCCGGCGCTTTTATCGGGGTGAATAAAATCAGTTATATGTTGGGAACCCAAGAATCCGGCGGGTTAAGAATCAATTATTTTAAAGGGCAACTTGATGATTTTGCCATTTATAATAAGGTTTTAAGTCAGCAGGAAGTTTGGACAAATTTCGGGCTGACACCGGGACAAATTGTTTTGTTAAATTTTGAAGGAACTGGGTCGGAAATTTTAGATTCATCACTTAATAATTTTGTCGGTATGGCTGTTGACAACCAGAATGTAAGTTTCCGGACAGCTGAAGGCAAATATGGTCAGGCCATTACTTTTGATAATAATAATCGAATAAATATTATAAATAATCCCTCTTTGTCTTTTGATAATCAGTTTACTATTGAGGGCTGGTTTAAAATTCCCACCTTAAATTCTAACACTATTTTCGAGGCGAATAATATTAAACTGGGGGTTAACTCCGGGAATCTTAGGCTGGAATTGAAGCTTGATGTCGGCAATCGCTATCTGAATTTAGGCTTAGTTACGACGGGGGCAGACAAAAATTTTGATATTAATGCCTGGAATTATTTTGCCGGGGTCTATGACGGAGAAAAAATCAAACTTTATTTGAATAGTTCAGAAAAAGAATATGCTACGGTTGGCAAGATATTTCAGGAAGCAGACTTTAATAAAGCATATATCGGGGGTATCGGTAGTTCTTTTCAAGGCTCCTTGGATAATTTAGCCCTATATAATCGGGCATTATCCTCGGCGGAAATTAATAGCCGTTTGGGCGCTAAAGATAAATCTTTTATTAAAGTGGTTACCAGTTTTGGCCAGGCTATAAGCGATTTTAATAATAATGGCATCAAAGATCCGGGTGAAATTTATACTTATAGTAATAATATTTATCCTTTCTTGTGTGCCTTGCAGCCAAATTTCGGGACTGAAGGGACAACTATCAACGTCAGTGGTGATAATCTTGGTAATAATAATAAAACTATTTATCAGAACAAACAATACGGTATTGGCAGCTATATTAAGTTCAATTATCCGAGTTTGCCTGTTTTGGACAACAACAAAATAAAGACCTGGACTAATAAGGCTCTGAGTTATGTAAATCCATTTACCAACGTGGACAGTCCAGTTATCAAGGTTTTTGCCACCATTGATCCTTATTCCGAACCTTATAATGATCAAGAAAATGACGGACAGTTTATCGATGGGATGGATACTGACTACGCCGATATTAAGCCAGAACCAAACGGCAATGGTGTTTATGATAAATATAATTATTCTGTTTACGGCGGAAACGGTGACCAGCCTGAATTAGCCAGTAATACCGTGGATTTTTTTCAGCCGCCAGTAATTGTCAGCCTGTCTCCTGATAATGGTCCGGTTAATCAATGGGTTACAATTTACGGTTATAATTTCGGTATTTTTGACCCGGAGATAAGTAAAGTACAATTTTATAATAATATTACCGGGCGCGTCATCGGCTGTCCTGATCCTGTTTGGTTTGATGATCATATTATTGTGGAAGTTCCGGTAGAGGCTCAATCAGGAGCAGTCAAAGTAATTACTGCCCAGGGTTTGGTCAGTAATGAAAAACCCTTTAAGGTAAACAATAATCCGTTGGGCGCAGGATTATGCGCTTTTCAAGATTTATTGGGTGAACCGAAATTTAACGGCCGACCGACTGACCCGATTAAAGCAATTGGGGTGCGCTTTGATGCTGTCCAGGGCCAAAATAATTTGATTTTCAATGATAAGCAAAATGCTCCGATTGCTGACCCGGCGGATTGGGCGGATTCGGAAATTATTTCTACTGTGCCGGTCAGTGCTGAAAGCGGCTTGGTTTATGTTAATAAAAAAGTGGAATCAGGCAGAAAGTGCGTGGGCTTTAGTATTGCCAGCTGGTGTCCGAGTAATAAGTACGATGTTTTATATACTGATGTGCCTAGTAATTCTCTGCCTCTGGAGATTCTCAATCTCTGCGAAAGCGGTTATTACGGGACCTTGGAAGCCCGAGAAAAAGCGTTCCCAATAGAAACTTTTACCCGCGCAGATGATAATGCCCCCAAAATAGAATTTTCCGATCTTAATATGGGCGTTTTAGCTTCTGACGGCACTTATTTGTATGCGATGTATCAGAGTGTTAATCTTTGGGGATATTCATTCTTTGGTAATCCTAATGAGGATAATGTCATGACAATCTGGAAAATCGGGTCAGGTTATAATGGCACGGAATTGGGCCGAGTTTATAAAAAATATCAGGCCACCCGAAAGCTTCTTTATCCTGATGCCGGAACATATGTTGCGGAACTTTCAGCGCCAACGGGGACCAGTTCATTAATTTATACCCCGACCGGACTTTATGTCGGTTATGAAAATCATTTTAAGACTAGGAGCTGGCTGCCGACGACTCATCCTGATTATAAAAAGAACTGGTGGGGTATTGCCAAAATAAAATTTAATGAAGCCAGCAGTACATATGACTGGGAGATGCAAGAAATTCCTCAGGGTTTGGTTCTGGATTATTATCCTACCTGGCCAATTGTGACTAATGCAAGTTCTTCCTCTGCTAGTAATCGTTTGATGTTATATTATACCGGTAGCAATATTTTAGTTATTAGTAGAGATAATAATTTACCGGGTTTTGTCATTCAGGTTTTAAACAATGATTGGCTACAACTAGGTTTAACGTCTGTTAAAAATGCCGAGGCTAATTTTTATTCTTATAATGCTATTGTAAATACGTATTGGAATTACACTGCAACTTATCCACAAGGTGTTGCTGATGAGCAGTATTTTTATAATATTTATAGTAACAGGGTAAATATTATTGACTGGCGTACAGGAGAGTGGGTAGGCAGGTTTGGTAATTACGCCGCGTGGACAGTTGAACAGAATGGCGTTTATGACTGGAAAAATCAAAAATACTGGTTTGGCACCAATAGAAATGATACCCCAATTACTTGGACCTCCAATCCAGCTTATTATTCGCAAATAGTGCCGTTTACCTATGATGCTAACGGCAATCTGTCTAGCAACCATAATCGTATTTATCGCTATGAAAAATGTCAGACTCCGATAGTCGGTTTTTGCCGTTCTGATCTTGATTGCCAGCAAGGCGGCATGTGTACGAACAGTAGATGTGAAAACGGGCAATGTACTCCGGAAATTAAGTCTTTTTCGCCGCTAGAAGGAGCAGTCGGTACTTGGATGACAATCAGCGGCTGTCATTTCGGTTGTCAGCCGGGGCAAGTATATTTCAGCGGCGGAACATCACTTGACCAAGTATCAACTGATGGTTTATTGGCGGGCTACACCTTTGATTCAACGGAAAATAACGGATTATTCAGGAGTTCTTTTACCAACCCAGACATCAGCAGTCAACTGGTTGGTAGCGCTACCATCAGCAATGGGGTCTTGAATGTTACCGGTGATGGCTACTTGGATTTAGATAACAGACTGGCTCAGGCTCAATATTTTGGCGGTACTGAGACCGGGAAAATGACCTTGCTGATGAAAGTAAAAACCGCTAGTTTCTCGGCCGGTAATATAATTAATTTATCCAGGTATATCAAAGGTACGAATTATTTTGCCCTGCAGCCAAGTACCGGAGATCAGACTCAGCTTCGTATTTATGTTAAGACCAAAACTGTCGATCGGTCGATCTATTCTGCGGGGAAGATCTTGCGTAATGAATGGAATAATATCGCTTTTGTTATGGAAGCAGGAATCGGCTATAAAATTTATATTAACGGAAAGCTGACGGATGATGTTCCAGCGGCTGACCTTATATTATACAGCTGGAATGGTGATACTGCACTTGGTATAGGGTATTCTAAATTTATTGGCCAGATTGATGATTTCTTTGTTTATAACCAGGCTTTATCCGCTGAGGAAATATTAAAATTTTCCTTAGGTGCCAAAGGACTGGAGCTGGCTGATCCGGTTTGCTGGCCAAATTGGAATTGTTCTTCTACCGGAGGTTATGATGAAGTGACCGTGGAAGTGCCTAATCGTCGGACACCTACCAATTTAGCTGATGATGCGCTAACCGGGCCAGTTCAAGTGGTCACTGCGGCTGGGTTAGTGGATAGCAGCAATGATTTGCCGCTTGCTCCGACTCCGACGCCGCCGACGCCGCCGACAGCGCCAAGTTTTACGGTAAATACTGAACCTTTGGGTCCGCAGATCTGCAAACTCATTCCCAATTACGGCAACCGTAAAATAAACGTCAGGATTTACGGTGAAAATTTCGGGTCTGCGCCAGCGACCGGGGATCATATTACTTTTGAACCAACAGCTAGTATTATAAGAGAGCCGTTTTTGGATTATGGTTCTGATAAACTGCCGAATCGGGAAGAACCTGATTATAATGCCCAGTCAAATCCTGATCCGAGCGGTGATGATTGCCATCGGCACAGAAGGCAATCATTCATATGATATTGGTGAGCCGTTTATTGATTTTGCCAATCCCGGAAATTACGATTCGAATTTAGCTGGGGCAAATTTTATTTCTCAAATTATTAAGTTTGTGACCAAAACAGACTGGGGCAGTTGTCCTGAAACCGGCTGGGATGATAAGAATATTTGTTTTAGCGTGCCAGATAATGCCGCGGGTTTTGGTACCGGATCTGAAACAGCTTTAAATAATGTTTCAGTGACTAAGGGTGATCAGCAAAGCGGCACCAAGCAGTTTGAAGTGACTTTTGGATCTTGCGGCAATCAGAAAATTGAGCGCGATAAAGGTGAAATGTGTGATGGTACATTAATGCCGACTATTACGCCTACAGAATTAATAAATATCTGCACGCAATTGTTTTCGCCGCTTTATCCTGATGATGAAATTTCCCAATGTTATGCTGAATGTAATATCGGCTGCAGTTTGTCATTCTGTGTCGGTTCTGATTGCAAAATCATCAAGGAGTTGTGCGGTAATGATACTATTGATGAATTTTACAGTGTCAATAAGGAGACCTTTTATCATGAACAATGCGATAATAATACTTTCCCCTCAGGTTTGACCTGCAGCCAAGCCGGTTATGCATCTGATAAAGTTTGTGTCAGTGGTGACAAGGCAGGGGAGCCTTGCTACGGCGACGATCAGTGCTCTGATAATAAGACTTGTGCCGGTGGTGATAATCAGGGTGCGGCCTGCACAACTAATACTGATTGCCCGCAAAGCACTTGTCAAAGCGATATTGCCTGCGTTCAGTCTTGTACTTTCCGGTGTGATACCTGTCAACTTTTAGTTTGCGATAAAAATGGGGATAATTGCGAACTGAGTCTGAAATTAACTTGCGGTAATGACCAGCTTGATATTAATGAAGAATGCGATGGTACCAATTTAAATGGAAAAACTTGCACTGATTTTAATAATCAGGAAGGAACATTGGCCTGCTATCCGCCCCAGGATCCTATTGGCATTAATGACTGCAGATTGAATACTGATGATTGTGAAGGCGGAACTTTGCCCGGACCGGTTTGTACGGCTGATAGTGATTGTCAGGCATGCGGAGTCGGTACCAGCAGCTGTGTCAAGGGTTTTTGTACGCCCTATATTACTAAATTTAGTCCCACAGACGGCCAGATCGGCACCTGGACAACCTTAGAAGGCTGTTATTTTGGCTGTGAACAAGGCGAAGTTTATTTTGAAGGAGATAAACTGACAGAATTACCTGCTGAAAATAAAAATGGACTCGTGGCCGGTTATTTATTTAACAATGATGGCAATGTCAATGATATTTCCGGTAATTTCCCAGGAACCTTAAATGGAGGCGCCAGCGTGCAAAACGGTTATCTATCTCTTGGCGGCGCCGATAGTGATTATGTTTCTCTTGGGTTATTAAACGCTGGTAGTTTATATGATGTTAACGGCAATAGCTCTGAAACATTTATTACCAGGATAAATTGGACCCAAAATCAAGATTTAAAAATACAACCGATTGGCACTGCTTTGGGCCTAATGCATATTATTGCCGTCATTGGCCAATCAGGTCATATAGGTGTTTATCTTGCTTCTCAGAATCAGGACGGGGGTTGGATTTATTCAGCCAATAGAATTAATCCCGGAGAATGGGTGGAGATTGCGTTGGTGATTTCTAGTGGCAGCAATCTGAAATTTTATATTAACGGTATTTTAGATAAAGAAGTTAGTATCTCTGGTCTGAAATTGTGGGGCCCGGCTTGGGAAACTACACTTGGTCAGCGATATCCTGGCGATCCTGATGCTTATAGGAATTTTAGCGGTCAAATTGATCATTTATTAATTTATAACAGCGCTTTGTCAGAAGATGAAATCGCCAATATTTACAAATTGACTCATAAACAAGGCTTGAATCCGGGTGAAGCCTGCCCGGCCAATTGGATGTGCCATAAGAGTTGTTCTGATAAATATTGTGTCGGCGGTACAAATGACAATAAGCCATGTGCTAATAATGCTGCCTGTCCGGGTGGCGATTGCCAGTCAAATACCAGGGCATGTACTACGAATGATTCTTGTAAAGTTTGTTTGGGTGGTACTAATGCCGGTGGTTTATGCACCACTAATCAAGATTGTCCAGCTTCTCAGTGCGGAACAGGTACTTGCAGGCCTGATTGGATAGGAGATCTGGTCACGATGGAAGTGCCGAATGAAAATACTGAGGTCACCACCGATGATGCCATAACCGGTCCAATTAACTTAGTTACGAGATATAATTTACAGAATGATACTCAGCATTTACCATATCTTACAGCTCCGTATACTCCACAAACCTCTGATTTTATGATTAGTAGTAATGAGTATCCTCAAATTTGTCTGGCTGCTGATCAAATTAAAGTAGAGTCAACAAATCCGGCTGATAACGACGGTATTACCAACGACAATTTGATTTGCCGTAATGCCAAGATTAACATTAATTTTGATAAAATAGTTGATCAAAAGAAGATTACCAAGGGTAACTTTTTAATCAGTACCTGCGAGTCCGGAATTGTTACGCCTAAAACTGCGTTTAATGAAGGCTTGATAAATAGGGCCATAGCTTTTGTTTTCGATATTGTTCAGAAATTAATCAGCATTAAAAAAGATGTTTCAGCTCAGGCCGGATGTACTACTATTGCTGATTACAATCTGGAGGTTTCCAATAGCGGTGCCACCAAAGTTTCCATTGTGCCTAAGGGACTTTTGGCCCCTGAACAAGTTTATGCCGTGACAATTTTAGGCGGTCTGACTGGTATTACGGGTATTGACGGCGCGATTTTGGATTATAGTGAGTCACCTAAAAAGATAAATGTCAACGGAACTGATCTGGAAGCTTATATCTTTGAATTTAAAACTATGGGCACGACCGCTGATCCCAAAAGCGGTATTTGCAATGTTGATTGGCTTGATGTCGAGGTATACCGCAAAGCACCGATTGACAACATAAAACAGGCAGAACTCCGCAATAATGATTTATTTATCTGCGCCGGGAAAAATAATTGTCAGTTAGCCGCTGACTATGATCAAGATGCGGTTAAGGCAGGTAATCAGCATATGTATAAGGCTTTAGCCAAATATAACGGCAGTCAGGAATTGCAGGCTACTTTCCAATGGTCAAAAACTGATACTTCTGATCCGCAAGAAGCAATTAATATTTCCAATGATTATGGCTCCTGCACAGCAGGTGATACCAATATTGAATTTTGTACTAATGATGCTGATTGCGGTTCCGGCGGAATTTGTGATCTGACGCAGGGTGATCTGCTCACTGAAGATCAGTATAAAGTAAAAAATTATTCCGGGGTGACTTTTGCCACGGCTGCGGCCCTTAAAGAAGGCGTGTCAAGGTTAGTTATTGAAGCTCAAGCTTTGGGCAGCACTGTTTCGGCGCAAAAAGAATTTACAGTTTACATTTTACTGTGCGAAAATCCTTGGCCGGGCATAGATGAAAAGTTCCCGATATCTTCCATTATTAATGCTTATAATTTCCAGACTTATTATTGCCGCGATGCCACCACTCCGGGCGGACCGCTTTTACCGGCAGCACGCTGGCTGGCGCCCAAAGAAGGAAAATTAAATATTTTACAAAATGTTGATTTTGAATTCGGTAATTTGACTTACTGGGCCGATTTGACCGGCAATGCTTTTAATTCCCAGCCGGTTTTCCGTGATTTGCCAAAAGAGAGGGGACTGGCAGCTGCCGGGATTCAGGGTGCCTGGTGGATAAATACCTATGAAAGATATCGCGGTCAGTCTTGGGAAAATATAAATGTTGTTCAGGGTAATACACCGTTGGGAATATTACAGTCTGCCGCTTTTGTCATTGAAGGTGCTAAATTGGAATTTAAGATTGGCGGCACAGCTTCTTCTCCTGCTTGGCCTATAAATTTACCTGTGGTTAATTTTAATGACACGACTGATACTAACCGTGCGGCTATACAAGGCGTAACCGCTGCCGTGTTGTTTGTTCGAGATGATAATAGTTCTTCTTTTTACAGTATTGCCTCAGAGTCTGGCAACAATTCCCAGGTGATGACGACGAAAAATTGGGTCATTGATGGCGCACATAGGGGAAAAACTGGTATAATATATATATATGACAATAGTACAGGTGGTTATATAAGTTTTGACGACTTAAGACAGTATGATGACAACAACGTAGAAATACCAATTAGGTTTTAGATAAAAAAGTATGAAAAAACTAAAAATAAAATTTTTGCTGGCTGCTTTAGCGTTGCTTTTATTGCCGGTGGCCGGTATTGCTCAGGATGCTAATTTAGCGCCTTCAAGCCAGGATACTTTGCTGGAACAATATTTGTTTCCTGTTAGTTCGTATTTGGAAAGCGGTACGTCCATAGGCAAAGCCGCCTCTGAATGCGACAGTTATGCGACATATGATGAAACCAATAATGTCTGGGCGGCTAGTACAGCTTGTTCGGCTTTAACAAGTGATTCCGGCATAGTACAAAAAACAGGGGATGGCAAAGGAATCTACGGCTCGAGTTTAATGGCGTTAACTTATAAATTTAGCGTTCCTCTGGAAGGCAATTATGATTTTAAAATCAAGGCAGCCAATTCCTTTGATAATTTTGCGAACCTAAATAGTCAGCAGTTGGATTATATTTTCCAAAATTCTGATACTACAAATTATGATTCTTATCAGATTGATCCTGCGACAAAAAGTTTAACAGTTTTAGAATATAGCGATGATAATGTAATAACGGATAACGTTAAATATGAGATGTTTAAAAGTATAATTTTCAGTGTTTATCTGGATATGCCCGCTGTTTTTAGCGGTGAGGATAAAGAAGAAAATTATCGTCAGGGGTATATCATAATTTCAGCGACTGATTTTTCTCAGTTGCAGGACGGTTCGGTCTTATTGGGCAATTTAAAGCCCGGAGAACATACCGTCAACCTGCGTTTTTTAAGTGATTATTATTTTAATCCTTCGGCTAATCCATTATCTGGTAATCTGAATACTTTTGATGAAGTTAATATTGAGGCCGGTCAGTGCGCAGTCGGCCCCAACGAAGCTGCTAAAAACTGTACAAGTAATAAGGATTGCCCTTCAAAGGTTTGTAATAAAATAAACAATGTTTTAGATATTAATCCGGTGATTGCCGGTGTTTCCATAAATCAAACTCAGCCGACTACTGATGTAATCGGTGTTAGAATCTATACCAATAAAGATCATAAGGATCCGGAAACTTGGTATCGGGAAAATGTGATTCAGCCTATGGCTAGCGTCAAACCAATAAAGGTTGACGGTTATTTGGGTGTTCAGGATGAACGCACCACTTATGTCAGTGCGGCCAATATTGACCGTAACAATTTTTTCACCAATATTTATGTCATGGCTTATAACCAGGATGCGGCGCCCCCCTCAATTAATATTTTCAAGCAGCTGATCGCCAATTGGGTTTTTAATAAAAATATTTACACAACATATACTTTAAAAACAGAGGCTGAAAAACAAAAAGATAAATTGCGCCGTGATACCATCAGATTAGCTGATATGTTTAAATTGGGCCGTCTTTTGGGAAATTATAAATCTAATAATGGCGGAAAATGTCCGGTTTTAGATGCGGGAACCTATATAAAAAATCATTCCATCTCCACCTGGCCTTCATGGCAGGCGACTTTAGGAAATGAATTGGGTACGGTTTTGCCCATAGATCCATTAAATATAATGTCAGCCACTAAAGAAAGTCAGTATGACTGTACAAATGCCATTGATAAAGAAAATTGCCAAAATATTTGTACCCGAGATGCTGCCAATAATCCATTGACAGGCTGTCCTCTGACCCAGCAGTGTATGTCTGATTATTGTAGCAGTTGTTCTGCCAGCTATGATCCGCTGACCTGCTGGGATAAAGCAAATTTGAAATTTTACGATGAAACTTTTTTTTCAGGCTGTAAAATGCCTAACAGCGAGGCGTATAGTGTATTTGACGGCGCTTTGCGAGTCGGCGCTTCTGACTGTAAAGAAGGTTTATTTGCAGAAACCGGCCAAGCCTATGTACTTGACGGAGATTTTGTTTACCAATACGTTTCTCGTGATAACGGACAAAGCTGTTCCTTTATCAATCGTTTTGAATATACGGAGCCAGATCTATGCCAGCCGGGTTTTTGTTATTACGATAATAATGATACCAACCCCACTAATGACTGTTATCAGCCGGGTGCTTGTTTAGCCGGTTGCGACAGTCAGGCTGCAAATTGCCTTAATACCCAATACAAAAATTTATATTGTTATTCAGGCAGCTGGCGGCAATCTTGCGGCGACGGATTTTGGCAGACTCAATGCGGAGAAAGTTGTGACCCGAATTCGCCTTTGACACCAGGAGATTCCTGGTGCGACCGGCTTTTTGGACCTCAGGATTGGTATAACGAATCAAGTATCAAGGCTTCCTGTACCTCAGCCTGCACTATCAGCGAAGGCAATAATTTGACTATTGCAGATTGCGGCGGTTTTTGCGGGGATAAAGTAGTTGAAGCAAAAGGCGGAGAACAATGTGATGAAGGTTTGGTTCCGACAGAGATGAAAAAGGGCAGTGCCGGCTTTGATCAGAATTCTCAATATATGTGTTCAGGCAAGGGCGGCAGTTCTGTTCCGGTGTTAAATGGAGCCGATTGCCTGAATTACAGTAATGATTGGGATTTGCCTACTACAAGAGAGGCTGATCCTTATTTTGATCTTTTATTTTGCTCTTCTTTATCAACAAGAAGCTATTGGATAAATAAATTAGCGGATAATTCTATAAAGTCTAACGGTGGTTTTAGGGTAAGTTATAATTTTTCATTGCCCCAATATGGCGGTTATAATCTGACGATAAAAGCAGCTAATTATCAAGATGATTTGACTAAATTGACGACGACGCAGCTTGATTATTTAATCAGCCAGAAACAGCCGGTTGATGATTTATACAATATTACAGGCGTTTGTCGTAATTCTGATGTTATTACCTGTGCTAGTGATGTCGATTGTCAAATAAATAATCAGCCGACTGGTTATTGCCAGCAGGGTGCGGTCAATATTCCGGAATACGGCTTGATTGAGCCGACAGATAACAGAAAATATGATTTACTGCGAAGTTTAATCTTTAGTGTGTATCTTGATATTGATAGCGACTCCGAGTTAAGTATACCAGGTAATTTGGTTGGCTTTATAATTATGCCCGCCAGCAATGTTGAACAACCAGGAAGTTTATTTATCAGCGGATTAGCAGCCGGGCCTCATACTGTATATTTACATTTTGTCGGTGATCATTTTTATTATCAGTTACCTAATGATCCTCCGGGTAGCGCAGTCGATAACCCCTTGGCAGAAGTAGCTGCCGGTTTACCTGATCCGTTGGCTCTGGATATAAATCCCATAATTTATTCAATTTCCATGTATTCGCCGCAGGCAGCAGTCGGTGACTGTATGACTTATGGCGGCTGGTGCGGTGATGGCCAGGTGGAGCTACAGTTTGGGGAACAATGTGATGTTAAAAATTATTTGCCGCCGAGTGCTGAACAAACAGTAAATATTGCCTATAATCCGGGATTTGAAGGCTATTTTACACCTTGGCAAAAATCCGGCGGAACAGTAAGTCTGAATACTGATCAGTATTTCGAAGGCAGATCCGGCCTGAAAATGGTGGCTGATTCGGCTGATATAGCCATGAATTTGCAACAATTAATTAATTTTTCTCCGAATAAAAATTATACCATTTCTGTGCGGGTCAAAGGTGCTGTTGATTCAATCAAATTTCAAGTCGGTAATTTGTCCCAACTTGTGGGTTGGCTGGGCAGCCCGATTGATTTGCCGGAAAAAACCGCAGAGGAAAAAGCTGGTTGGAAGCTTTATCAGCTTGATGAATTTTTGACTCCGGCTCTGAGTACCGGTTTGAGTGATGAATTTAGATTAATTTTTACGCCGAATTCAGGAGCTACATTAAATATAAACGTTGATGATATAAAAATAGTTGCCGAAGCCAGTGCCAGACCGCAGTATCAGTGTGGTACGGTTAGCGGGTCATTGTGTCAGTATCGCGGGGGCTATTGCGGTGACGGGCAAATTCAGACTACTTATGGAGAAAATTGCGATGATCGAGTAGGTTTGAGTTGTGCTAATGGTGAAGGTTGTGGTAAAAATGGAAACTGCAATTCTACTACTAATATTTGTGAAAGTATTGCCTGCAATAATATATGTAAAAGCACTTATTGCGGGGACGGTACTGTTCAGCGGCCAAATTCTGTGAGCACCTATGAAACTTGCGATTATAAATCCGATCCTATGTGCTCATCAGACTGTACTCATATTAAAATGGGAGGTGTTTGTACGACTGATACTTATGGGCAGACCTGTCAAACTAAAGACAGCGCTGATTGCCGGGTTTGCGCCAACAGTTTATCTTGTTCCATCAGGAATTTCGGCGATACTGATAAAAAATGTTTGGGCGCCAGAAACAGTTATGGCTGTAAAAGCGATAGTGATTGCATTTTAGGCTATTATTGCGATACGGCGCAAAATAAGTGTAAAGAAGAAGTTTCTACTTATTTAAGATATCATCCGGAAGCAGAAACCAGTCTGACTTTACCTGTTCCTCCGGCGCCGACTGGTATTTCTTATGACATTAATATCAGCAAATGCCCGGATTTGAAGACGGTTACTTTGGGGAATGAAACCTATGTTGTTGATCGTTGCAGCAATATAAGCTGGCTGTCAGCTGATAATATTACGAGAATTGACGTTAATTGGAACAATAATGATGCCGTGACTATCGGCTGTCCAGCGCCAACGCGCTTGCCGACCGTGGCTGAACTATACAGCCTGGTCAGGCAGACAAATTCCGGATTACTATATGCGGACAAGAATTTATTGAAATTATGTCCGGCCAGTTGCAGTTATTCCGAAAATGCGGATAATCTCTGTTCCACCGACTGCCGTATTCCCAATGATGACAATTATATTTATTGGACCAGTACTTGCGTGGACAAAGACGGTACCGGGTGTAAAAAGGCCTTGGCTGTAAATTTTAAATACGGCAGTATTGAAAGTTATCCGGCAGCTTCGGCTTTAAAGGTCCATTGCTTAAAAGAAACAAACTGCGGTGATGGTCTGCTTGATCCCGGTGAATCATGTGAATTTTTTACCTCAGCATCCGACAGTAATATTAAAATTGAAAAGAATATTGAGCGGGAATATAGTAAGAGCTGTAAAAATTTCGGTTATGACGGCGGTTTTTTGCATTGCGATCGGGAAACTTGCGGTATCAGAGTAGATAATTGTTATTTGAATAGCCGGCCGGCTCAATCCTGCGAACAAGTCTGTCAGGATAAAAAAACCTTAGCCTGTCAGTCAGTTGGCCTGGATATCAGTACGGATGCTTTTGATCAGGCGGGCCTGGCTTCATGGATTGCCTCGAATAATAGAATGGTTGATGTTGATGCGAATGGCAATTGTTTGCCGAATCAGTCTATTGCTAGCGGTTGTAATTATACCTTTAATAATAGGGAAAAAAGCTGTATTGATACTTATACCAATAAGCCCGCGCCGTTTAATTCCGAATATTCTTATTGCAATTGTCAGGAGTAACTTCAAACTTAAGTTTATTATGTTTATAATAACAAAATATGGTTAATGCGAATTGGTTTAAAATTTTTATAATTTGCCTGGTTATAATTTGCCTGGGTTTTTTGAGCTGGCAGATCGTTGCCATGGTGGAAACAGCAAATTCAGTCAAGGATTATCTGAAAGTTGCGGCGACCTGCCCTAATTTTTCAGCTTTTGCTTCTGATAATGTTGATCACAATTATCTAACTATGAAAGACAGTTGTACCGGTTTGGTCTGGATGAGCCGTCCTTTGCCGATTTATAAGACAGCTGGAATTGAGGTTCAGCCAGGGTATGTTTGGCAAAATGCGAAAAATACCTGCGCGGGAATAGCCCAGGTTGATGGTACTTCTTTATTTCGTTTGCCGACAGTTGAGGAATTACTCAGTTTGGTTAAAGTTAGCTGTGATAATGCCAGTTGTACGGTTAATTCTGATTTTTTTCCAGCGGATATTGATAAGACATTTGCTAACGGCTATTATTGGTCTGCCAATGATTTCAATGAAGATGCCAGCTGGGCAACAGATAATGCCGGACGTGATTATAAACGTTCAGTTAATTTGCTGACCGGCCAGGTTGATTCCCCGGTTTTTGGTAAAGATGTCCAGTTGAATGCCTGGTGCGTGGTAGCACGCCAGCCGGAAATTATTGAACGTAAATTTACCAGCGTTACCAATCAAGTTATAAGTAACGGCAGTCAGGCTCTTGGTGGCAGTTTGCGCACTGTATATAACAGAAAATGCGCCGTAGCTACTGTAGATGATGATTGCAGTGCTTTGAGTGCCTTAGCAGGCACAGTTGCGTGTGAGAACAATGTTGCTGGTGACGGGAATTTTTATTGTGTTAAAACAGCAAATATAAATCTTACAGACATAATAGTCGCAAGTTGCGACCCAAATTACCATGTAGCAGCTGATGTATGTCAGCTAAATCCGCCATCTGATAATTGCGGAAATAGTTATATAGATCTTACGCCCTTACCGGCAGAGCTTTGCGATGACGGTGCTACTTTAAATGGTAAACCCGGACAATGCAATGGTACCTGTAGTGGCTGCGGATTGGGTTATCGGATTGATTCGGCCAAATGCGTATCTAATTGTGGTAATGGGACTGTTGATCTTAAACCGGATAATTCCTTAGAAATCTGTGATAATGGTGCTTTAAATGGACAAACAGGTAAATGTAATTCTACCTGTACTGGTTGCGATGCTGGTTATTATAATGTTAATAATGTGTGTACACCAAATTGCGGTAATGGCGATATCGATCTTACGCCCTTACCGGCAGAGCTTTGTGATGACGGCCCTGATAATGGTCAGCCTGATAAATGCAATAGTACTTGTAATGGTTGTGGAACAGGTTTTTATTTAAATTCTACAACTAATGAATGTAATTATAATTGTGGTAATGGTACATTTGAAGACCCAGAACTTTGTGATGACGGCGTTGATAACGGTCAACCCGGTAAATGTAATACAGCCTGTACCGGCTGCGCAACAGGTTATCACCTGGAAGGTAAGTATTGTATCGCTGATGTCATTGTTTATCAGTGTGTTGGCACTTTAGCCAATGCCACAATTTGTCCGGAGCCAAATGCTACAGGGTTGATAGCAGATACAAACATTGAGTTAGTAACTGCTTGCGCTGACGCTGTTGAAAAATGTGAATATACCTGTAATCCCGACTATATTGCGTTTAATAATACTTGTATTGAGCTTAAGTGCGGTGATGGCGTGGTTACACCAGGATCACCGGAAATTTGTGATGACGGTGATCCATTAACCGGTGGTAAAAACGGAGTTTTTGGTTATTGTAATAGCACTTGTACTGGTATTCAGGGCTTTGGTAGCCCATTCTTTTATGATAATTTTGAACTGCCTTTAACTGGTTGGATGCAAGGTTATTGTCCAACCGGTAGTGTTAATTGTTCCTGGTCCAGAGTAATTCATCCTCTTGGTTCCACAAATTATTCATTAGAGTCAATTGGAGGTAGTGATAGCTCTCTTTATCCTAGAGATTATTGGGTTGATCGGGCAGGTTTAAATGAAAAAGTTGATGTTGATGTATTAGTTATGATTGATTTTCCGCCAGCAGTTGGCTTAAAGGATGCAATGTTAATTGCACGACGATCAGGGTCCGGTACAACTGAAAATTATTATGGTTTATTGACTAATAATGGTTCTGCATCAGACGATCCCAATATTCTGGTACGTTATAAAAATGGGAGTCAATCAATTTTGGTAACAGGACCAGATGTAAATATTACCGGCAGAAATTGGCTGCGTTTACAGGTATATAATGATTCTGCAACAGGCAATGTTGTCATCAGATCAAAATGGTGGCCAGAAGGGCAGTTAATGCCTACTGCTTGGGAAATGACATACACAGATACTGATACTACTAATAATATTACTACTGGTGGCAATGTTGGTTTGGCCGGCTGGAAAACAAATACCCTTTACTTCGACAATTTTCAGGCTTATGATTATGTGCCTTAAAAAATATTAATATTTAAATTTAACCATTAATTACAAACTTATGTTTGATACACCAAACCCACAATCAGGCGGTATGCCGCCACGGCAAGCTATGCCGCAACCAGGCGCTCCTAGGCCGGCTCAGCCAGGGCAGCCGGCACCACGACCAATGCAGGCTGGTCCGGCTCCCAGACCAATGAAAGAGCCAGAAGACATTTTTGCCGGCATCGGCGGAGGTTCGAGAACACCACAACCGCCATTAACGCCTGAAGTCAGGCCAGGGAAGGGCAAGAAAGTGTTATTAATTATTTTACTTGCGGTTATCATTATATTGCTTGGAGTTGGCGGTGTTTTGGCTTACCTTAGTTTTGTGGCTCAGCCGACACAGCCAGTCGATAACGATAATATGAATCTGCCCCCAGTTGATATTACTTTGCCCAATATCAATGATAATGAAAATATGAACTTTAATTTCAATGATAATTTGAACGCAGGTTTGAATCTAAATGACAATCTCAATATTAATGATAATTTGAATGCTAATTTAAATGACAATCTTAATATCAATGATAATTTGAATGTCAATTTAAACACTAATTTAAATGACAATCTTAATATCAATGCTGCTCTTGATTCTGATAATGATGGACTGACTGATGAACAGGAAATAAACCTTGGCACTAATCCGCAAAGCCCGGATACAGATAATGACGGTTTATTTGATAAGGAAGAGATTGAAAATTATATGACAGATCCTTTGAACTCAGATACTGACGGTGATGGCTACTTAGATGGCGATGAGATAAAAAACGGCTATAATCCCAATGGCCCCGGCAAATTACCGGAGCCTCTGGTGCCTTAATCCCAGGTTTAAATTTATTTTAGGCCTTGATTATTGCCAGTTAATAATTTTTTCACCTAAAAACAGACTCCAATTTATTGAATTTGTTTATTTAGTTTTTTATTTATGTTTAATCAACCAAAAAAAGGCGTAGCAACTCAACCTCAAGAAAAAGCAAAAACAGATCCTTATGAAATGCATGTTATGCCGGCAAAATTTCATCAGTATTTATCTCCCAGGAAAAAAAGCAAATTCGGGAAATTTCTGCTTGTTTTCGTGGTAATTTTTCTGGTTTTAGCCGGGATGGCTTTTGGCGCTTATTATTTATACACGTCCTTACAACAAGCTGCGCCGTCGGTCATTAATCAAAACAGCCAGCCAGCGATTCCGAATATTAATCTTAATCAAAATCAGCCTGAAGAAAACCTGAATCAGGTCAATGAAAATTTAAACACTGATATTAATCCCGACATCAATGATGATAATGTTAATGAAAATCTCAATAGTAATGAGAATTTGAACATTAATATTAATCTTAATGAAAATTTAAACATTAATGAAAATCAAAATACTAATGAGGCTTTAAATCTCAATATTGATGTGCCTATTCTTATAAATTATAGTAGCAGTGCTGATGCTGATTTGGATAGGCTGACAGATATGGAGGAAGACCTTTACACTACGGAAAAACGAAAGCCTGATACTGACGGAGACGGTTATTTGGACGGCGATGAAATAATCGGTGGCTATAACCCCAAAGAAGGCGGCGGTGCGTTATTGGCTAATTCCGGCCTGGTCAACAAATATTCCAATCCGCTTTTTAGCTATGAAGTTTTATACCTTAAGGATTTTCTGGCCAAGCCCACCGATTCCAGTCTGAGTGAAGTAATTTTTCAGTCCAGTACCGAAGAATATTTTATTCTTAGCGTTGAGAGTAATCCAGAGGCAGTAGATTTGGTCAATTGGTATCTGACCCAATCGCCCGGAGTCAACTTGAATGATTTAGAAAAAATTACCACTAAAAAGGGATATACTGCGTTAATAAGTCCGGATAGGCTGACGTATTATCTTCAGGTTGCCGATAAGCCCGATCAGGTTTTTATGATTAGCTATAATATTGGGACGCTCAAAGCGGTAAATTTTTTGACTACTTTAGAGATGATGGTGAATAGCTTTAGTTTCGTTGTTAATTCAAATGCGGACGCCAACATGCAGTAAACGCAAAATATGAAGCATAATATTTATTGGGAGATCAAGAGTAAACCGCCGAAAGATTTTAAGCTTTTGGGGAAAATACTGGACCAGGCGGCCAAGGTTTTAAAAATTGGGGCTAAAACGGAAATTAGTCTTATTATAGTTGATACAGCCAAAATACGAAGTTTAAATAAGCAATATAGGCGTAAAGATAAAGTTACTGATGTTTTGTCATTTAGTCAGCAAGAAGGCTTAGCTTTAAATAATCCCAAAGGGCTAGTTTACTTGGGAGATATTGTTATTTGTTATACGCAAGTGAAAAAGCAGGCCAAAGTTTTCGGCTTGGCCCGGGAAAAAGAATTAGCTTTTTTGGCTATTCACGGTTTATTGCATTTATTGGGTTATCAGGACAAAACTCAAAAACAATATTTAAAAATGGAAAAATTACAAAATAAAATTTTATCATACTTTTATGATTAATTTTCGACGTTTGGCTAAAAGTTTTAAATACGCATTTGCTGGCTGGCAGAAAGTTTTCTGGTCTGAACAGAATTTTCGGATTCATAATTTAGTGGCTTTGGTCATTCTGGTTTTAGCCCTTATTTTCCGGGTTAATATTTTCGAATTTATAATTATTATTTTTATTATCGGCTTTATTCTTATTTTGGAGATAGTAAATACTATTTTTGAAAGATTACTTGATCTGATTAAACCCAGACTTCACAGCTACGTCCAGGATATAAAAGATATGACCGCAGCGATCGTCCTTATTGGTTCGCTGGTGGCAGCGGTTATCGGTTTTTTGATTTTTTACCCTTATTTTTTAGCGTTAATAATTTAGTAGTTTATTTTCTGGAATCAAGGAATTTAATTATCCAATCAAATTTATGTCTCAAGAAGAAATTATTGTCGGCTTAGATGTGGGTTCTACTTCGATTAAGGTCGTGGTGGCAACGCGAATGTCCAAAGAAGCCAATCAAAAAATACATATTATTGGAGCGGTTGCTCAGGAGTCAGAGGGTATTAATCGCGGGGTTATTACCAGTATTGAAGACGCTGCTTCGAGTATTAGCAAGGCTTTGGATAAAGCTGAAAAATTAACGGGTATTGCCTATTGAACAAGCTTGGGTTAGTATTTCCGGCGGTACATATTATTTCGCAAATCAGCCAGGGTGTCGTGGCGGTTTCAAAAACGGACGGTGAAATCAGGGAAGAAGATTATGAAAGAGCTTTAGAAGCGGCTAAGGCAGTAACCACGCCGCCTAATTATGAGATTCTGCATGTAATACCTCGCAGTTTTACTGTTGACGGTCAAAGCAGTATTAAAGATCCGATTGGCATGACCGGAGTTCGTTTGGAAGTAGAAACCTATATTATTAGGGTTTAAGTTCGCAGATAAAAAATTTAACCAAATGCGTTTATCAGACAGGCTTGGATATTGAAGATTTGATTTTAGGGTATATTGGCGACTAGCGAAGCGGTTTTGACCAGTCGACAGAAAGAATTGGGTGTGGCCGTAGTTAATATTGGCGGTGCCACTACCAGTTTGGCTGTTTTTGAACAGGGTGATTTGCTGACAACTGCGATTTTACCCATTGGGTTCAGAACATATTACTTCTGATATTGCCATTGGTTTAAGGACATCTATTGAAGCGGCTGAAGCGATTAAATTAAAATATGGAGCGGCAACTTCCAAAGGAATTGATAAAAAAGAGCGAATTTGATTTGAGTGAATTTGATGAAAATGAAGAAGGTTTAATCAGCAGAAAATATTTGGCTGAAATTATTGAAGCCCGAGTTGAAGAAATTTTGGACAAAGTTGATATTGAACTGAAAAAAATTGACCGTAGCGGTTCTTTGCCCGCTGGTATTATTCTGACCGGTGGAGGGGCCAAATTACCGAAAATTATTGAGGTTTGCAAAAGGAACCTTACGTTTACCGGCAGCCTTGGGTTATCCTTATGACATTATTAGTGTTATTGATAAGGTTAATGATTTATCTTTTACCACTGCTGTCGGTTTAGTAAAATGGGCTGGCCATATGATGAAGCAGCGTAAAGGGATTTCACGTTTTAAAAGTGTGACCGGGGTAACCGATAAAATGAAAAAATGGTTTAAATCTTTGTGCCTTAAAATGGTGCTGAACAAATAATGTGTCCAATATTGTGCAAAAAGTAGTTTACTAATAGCTTGAAAGTTGATATTATAATAGTAATTAATATAAGCGTTAAAATATATGGAAATTAAGCCAGAAATCGAAACTTTTGCTAAAATTAAAATTGTTGGTGTCGGCGGTAGTGGAGGCTCAGCTGTTAATCGTATGATTGATTCGAAAATTAGAGGTGTGGAATTTGTTAGTGTAAATACTGATATTCAGGCTTTGCATTATTCTCGGCTCATAAAAAACTACATATCGGCAAAATCGATTACCCGTGGCTTGGTGCCGGTATGGATCCGGAAATCGGCTATAAAGCCGCTGAAGAGTCACAAAATGAAATCAGTGAGTTCTCAAAGGAGCAGATATGGTTTTTATAACTTGTGGCTTGGGCGGCGGTACTGGTAGCGGTGCTTCGCCGGTAATAGCAGAAATTGCCAAAGAGCTGGGGGCTTTGACTGTGGCGGTCATTACCAAGCCTTTTTCTTTTGAAGGCGCCCAACGCAAAGGTATTGCTGATGGAGCCTGGGACAGATTGAGCGAAAAAGTGGATACTATTATAACTATTCAAAATGATCGTCTTTTACAAATAATTGATAAGAAGACTTCGTTGCTGGAAGCTTTTGGCATTGTTGATGATGTTTTAAGACAGGCGGTTCAGGGAATTTCTGAATTGGTTACTATTCCCGGTTTGATTAATGTTGACTTTGCAGATGTTAAATCAATTATGAAAGATCAGGGTACGGCTTTGATGGGCATTGGTCAGGCCAGGCGGTGAAAATCGTGCAATTGACGCAGCTAAGGCAGCTATTTCCAGTCCGCTTCTGGAATTATCAATGGATGGGGCCAAAGGCGTCTTATTTATTGTTTCTGGCGGTCCGGAATTAAGCATGCATGAAGTTAATGAAGCAGCTAAGATAATTACTGCTTCAGCTGATAATAATGCCAAAATTATTTTTGGTACGGTTATTGATAAAGATTTGGGTGATCAAATCAAAATTACCGTTATTGCTACTGGTTTTGAACCAAAGTCAATAAAAAATAAAGAAGTTGAAACTAAAATATATACTCCGGAAAAAAATTTATATAAACCAAGTCAATTTTTAAATAAAGAAAGCCAGGAAGATAAGATTGATGACAAACCAAAGAAAAAAGACGCGGATGATTATAAGATTAATGTTAGATAAAAATGAAAGTGAGGAGGAAGATTTGGATATCCCGGCCTTTATCAGGAAAAAGATGATGTAAGCCTGAATCACGGATTTTTCTCACGGATAATACAGATTTTGGTTAATGTTAAAAATAATTTTAATAAGTAACGAAGAAAATAATATGTCGGAGCTATCAAAACCACCAGCAGCTGAAAAAAAAGAAGCTGAGCCTAGTTTGGAAAATATTAGATCTGGAACTTGGGCTTATACTCTTGATCTTTACGGAAAGGGTATAGGTGGAGTTAAATATGAATTGTCTGCGTCCGAAACCGTGGAACGGTTAAATAAAGCCTTAGAATTAATTAAAAGTCAGTCGGGACGTGTTGTTAATTTAATGGAAATTAATGTGAGGGAGGCAAAGGGTGGAAGTTTTGGCGGCGCAGTAGAAAAAGCCACTATTATTATTGTAGAGAAATAACTCAATGATCAAAGAGTCCCTCTCTGAGATATAAAATTATAATAAAAAAAAGTCGCTTGCATTGCAGGCGGCTTTTTGTGTGGGTAAAAATTTTTTGGGAAAAGTTATCCACATTTTTTTTATAAAATATGAATAAATCAGTTTAAAAATTTTTACGACGCAGAGAAAAACTTGATTTTAAGCGTCAAAATGTTATCTTGGTCAAAAACAATATTTTATGGCCGATACCCTTGACACGAGGTTGTTGACGTATACTACATGTAGTATTAAAATAAATACAAGAGATACTAAATATAGTATTTCAAGATTATTTAAAGAAATAAGCAAAATATTGTTTTGCATTGGGGTTTTGCTTCTTTAAAATAAAGATTATGAAATGTCCTGTTTGTAATTATCAGGAAACTAAGGTTGTTGATTCTCGTGAAGGTTCTGACGGTATTACCATCAGAAGACGCCGTGAATGCTTAAAATGCGGTTTTCGCTTTAGCACATATGAGCAGGTGGAGCTTTTAGAGGTTTCGGTTATTAAGCGTGACGGCCGCAAAGTAGCTTATGCTCGAGAAAAACTGGAGAGCGGGCTGAAAAAAGCCTTTGAAAAAAGACCGATTGGCAATGAGGATTTACGAATTTTAGTTAATAAAATTGAAAGAAATATTCAGGCCAGGAAGAAAAATGAGATTACCAGTCAGGAAATAGGGGAATTGGTTATAAAAGAGTTAAAAAAGAAAGATCCGGTTGCTTATATCAGATTCGCCTCAGTTTATCGGGCTTTTAATAACCTGGAAAGTTTCCAAAAAGAAATCAATGCGGTTTTTAAAAAGAAAGTTAAACGGAACCATTGATTGTTGATCACAGATTACCCTGATAAGTAATTTGTGGAATCAGTGAAAATAAATCAGTCTTTAAGAACTTACATATATATACTATGGGTAAAATTACCAAAATCAAAAAACGTGATGACCGTATCGTTGATTTTGATCTAGCTAAGATTGAAGCCGCCATTTATAAAGCTATGGAAGCTGTAGGTGATCCTAATCGCAAAAAGGCAGCCAAGCTGGCATTACAACTGGAAAAGGAAGTAAATCATAAATTTCATGAACGTACTATTCCGGCAGTGGAAGAAATCCAGGATATAGTGGAAGAGGTTTTAATTAAGGACAAACAAATTAAAACAGCAAAAGCTTATATTATTTATCGCGAACAGCATGCTCAGATCAGGAATTTGAAGACCTTGATTGATTCTGACGCCTTAATGGAAGGTTATTTGGTCCAGAGTGACTGGCGGGTCAAAGAAAATAGTAATATGGCTTATTCTTTGCAGGGTTTGAATAATCACGTGTCTTCGGCTGTTTCGGCTCATTACTGGTTACATAAAGTTTATCCTCAGGATGTGCGTGATGCCCATGGCACTGCTGATATCCATATTCATGATCTGCAGACTTTGGCGGCTTATTGCTGCGGCTGGGATTTGCGTGAATTATTAATGAAAGGTTTTGGCGGGGTGGAGAGCAAGGTTACTGCCAGGCCAGCCAAGCATTTTCGAACCGCTTTGGGACATATTGTGAATTTCTTTTATACTTTGCAGGGTGAAACCGCCGGTGCTCAGGCTTTTTCCAGTTTTGATACATATTTAGCGCCTTTTATTGCTTTTGATAATTTGGATTATAATAATGTTAAACAGTGTATTCAGGAATTTTTATTCAATATGAATGTGCCTACTCGTGTCGGTTTTCAAACTCCATTTACCAATATCACCATGGATTTAGTCGTACCTGAAATGATGAAAGACGAGCCGGTAATTATCGGCGGTAAGTTTCAGGATAAAACATATAAAGAATTTACCAAGGAAATGGAAATGATTAATTTGGCCTTTACTGAAGTCATGACTACGGGTGACGCTAACGGCAGAGTTTTTACCTTTCCAATTCCGACTTACAATATTACCAAAGATTTTGACTGGAATAATCCGGTAGTTGAAAAAATCATGGAAATGACCTCAAAATACGGTATTCCATATTTTTCCAATTTTGTCAATAGCGACATGAAGCCTGAAGATGCGCGTAGTATGTGCTGTCGTCTGCGCTTGGATAACCGTGAATTGAGAAAAAGAGGCGGAGGTTTATTTGCGGCCAATCCTTTGACCGGTTCTATCGGCGTAGTAACGATTAATCTGGCCCGGCTGGGTTATGTGGCTGAAGATAAAAATGACTTTATTGCCAGACTGGAAAAGATTATGATGACCTGCAGGCACAGCCTGGAATTAAAACGCAAGGTGGTAGAAAAATTTACTGAAGAAGGCTTGTATCCCTATTCCAGATTTTATTTGCAGGATATTAAAAGTCGTTATGGTGAGTACTGGAAAAATCATTTTAATACCATTGGCATTAATGGCATGAATGAAGCGGCTATAAATTTATTGGGTCAGGACATTACAACTACGGCCGGCCATGAATTTGCCAGAGATATTTTAGATTTTATGCGGGAAAAATTAATGGATTATCAGATTGAGAGCAATAATTTATATAATTTAGAGGCAACACCGGCCGAAGGCACTTCTTATCGTTTTGCCAAGGCAGATAAACAGCGTTATCCCGACATTGTCTGCGCTAATGAAAAAGCTTATCGCGAAAGAGGGGCTGAACCTTACTATACCAATTCTTCCCAATTACCTGTAGATTATACCGATGACATTTTTGCGGCGTTAGATTTGCAGGATGATTTGCAAACACGATATACCGGCGGTACTGTTTTTCACGGTTTTATCGGAGAACGCATGCCGTCTTCGGAATCAACAAAAAATTTAGTCAGAAAAATTGCGGAAAAGTATCATTTGCCATATTTTACTGTTACTCCGACTTTCAGTGTCTGTCCGGTGCACGGTTATATAAGCGGGGAACATTTTTTCTGCCCCAAATGTGATGCAGAAATTGGATATGTGGAAAATACCACCCAGGCATTAGCAGCTTAAAATTTAATGTGCTATAATAGGATTAACCCCAAGCAAAGGGCATTCCTTGTAGTCGGGGGTAAGTTGTTTTCGTGGAAAATTCAGTTAAAAAATGATATTCAGCCCGGGGCTATCAAATTAGGCTAACAAAAATATTTATATAATTGTTGCCGGTTTTTTTAAACTGGCAGCCAGGTGGGAAATTTATGAACACAAGATTACAACGCACACCCTGCGAAGTTTATTCTCGGATAGTTGGTTACATCCGCCCTGTTAATCAGTGGAACAAGGGCAAACGCGCAGAATTTACTGACAGAAAAGAGTTCAACAAGCAACTAGCCGGGTAGAGTTCTTTCAAGGTTCGCCTAAGCTTTGATTAGCTGAAGACAAAATAGCTCGGGTGAGCAAGGGAGGGGTCAAATATAGTTCTTTAAATAATACCAACCTCAACTTGTAGCGACTGTATAGTTAACAGTTAAGTGCGTCAGGGTACGTATTGGTGCGTTTGGCTGTTAACTATATAAACTACTTGCCGAGGTTGGTTTTTTTGTTGTAAAATTAGGCTACAAATATAAAAATCGGCTACAAGTGATTACAGCTTGGGTCGTCTAAGTTAAAAATTTCAGTACATTTGTAATAATTTGTATTTATTTGTATATTTGTAACATATGATTAAGATTGCCGGACTACAAAGAATGACTCTAATGGATTATCCCGGTAAAGTAGCTACCGCGGTTTTTTTGGCTGGATGTAATTTTCACTGCGGTTTTTGTCATAATCCGGAGATTGTGGAAATTAATCCGGATCAAGTAATCATTGAGGAAGAGGATTTTTTTGACTTTTTAAAAAGCCGACAAGGGTTATTAGACGGCGTTTGTGTCAGTGGGGGAGAACCCTTGATTTATGAGGCGTTACCTGAGTTTTTGAATAAAATTAAGTCTTTAGGCTTTACCATAAAGTTGGATACTAATGGGCTCAATTTTTCTTTACTGCAAAAAATATTAAAAGAAAAGCTGGTTGATTATATTGCTATGGATATAAAAGCATCTTTGGCCAATTATCATAAAGTTACTAATATAAAGGCTGATTTTAATAATATTGAGCAAAGCATTAAGGCGATTATGGACAGCGGCCTTGGCTATGAATTTCGCACTACGGTAATGCCCAGATTTCATAATGAAGAGGAAATTGAAAAAATGGCCCGGATGATTAAGGGCGCGAAAAAATACTATCTGCAGAATTTTCGTAATCAGAAAACTTTGGATCCTGAATTTAGGGACGATAATTGCTTTACAGAAGAGCAGTTAGCGGCCTTAAGGCAGATTGCCGCCAAATATGTTAATTTGTGTGAAATAAGAAATTAATCAATTTTGTATTATATTTAAGAATTAGCGATTTTTATCACTAATGACGATATTTGAAAACAAAGTCCTGTCTTTGGTCTCAAAAATACCTATTGGCAAGGTCAGCACTTATCAGCTTATTGCCGCTAAAATTGGCAATAAAAGCCTGGCTCGGGCGGTTGGAAATGCATTACATAAAAATCCTTGTTTAATTAAAGTACCTTGCCATCGTGTTATTAAATCTAACGGCAGTATCGGCGGTTATGCCAAGGGACTTGCCAAAAAAGCTCAATTGTTGCAAAATGAAGGCATAATAATAAAAGGGGGGAACGTAGCCAATTTGGCTAAGTATCTTTACCACTTTTAATGCGCTGAAATTATTTGGTTTTAGCGTGAAAGGAAAGCTTTATGAAAAAATGTCAAAAATGCGGGGCGCCGTTGGAAGGATTTTTGTATAACACTATCGGCAAGTTATTGGGAGTTAAGCCGTCAGCAAGCAACCCTGAAATTTGTAATAAATGCGAAGCTGAAAAGCCGGCTGAACCCGCTAAATCAGAACAGCCAGTAGTCAGCCCGATGTCAGAAACTTCAGAGCCTCAAGCACCAGCTATGCCCGAAGTAAAGGTAGATTCATCTGCTGCTGTGTCTACTGAGGATAAAGAAAAAGACGATCTTATCTCATAATCAATTAAAATACTTTTAGATAAGGACAGGAAAATTTTTCCTGTCTTTATTTCTGCCATTTAAGCTTTGACTTAGATGGCCAAAGGGGAAAAATATGTTAATACCAGAACAAAATAATCCTAATTTGTTTAAAGAACCGTCAGCCAAAAAAAGATTTTCTCAAAGCGTAATAATTATTACGCTTGTACTTAGTTTGGTTTTGGGCAGTGTCTCAGGCGGGGTAGCCACACTTCTTATAATGAAAAATCTTGATAAGTTTGGTTTCCTCATCGGTCAAAATAACGGGCAGACAGCGATTCAAAATGTAACTAAGGAAACAATAATTGAAAGTGATTTGGGCTCAGACACTATCAGGGTGGTTAAAGACGTTCAGCCTTCGGTGGTCAGTATCATTATTTCCAAAACTTTAAAGCAGATTTATAGTTCAACCGAGCCGACTCAATTTGATCAGTTTTTTCAGTTTGGCTGGCCGTTTCAGATGCAGCAGCCGGAACCGCAAGTTCCTAAGGGCAGGGAAGATGATAAGCAGGAAGTGGGCGGCGGCAGCGGCTTTATTGTCTCAGCAGACGGTTTAATTATTACCAATAAACATGTGGTCGTTGATGAAGATGCGACATACACAGTTGTAACTAATGACGGGACCAAGTATGAGGCGCAGGTTTTGGCTCGTGATTCCATTAATGATTTGGCGGTATTAAAAATAGAAGCCAAGGATTTAAAGCCGGTTACTTTGGGTGATTCTGATAATATCGAAATTGGTCAGACAGTCATTGCCATTGGTAATTCATTGGCCCAATTTCAGAATTCAGTTACCCGCGGAGTAGTTAGCGGCATAAATCGTCGTATTGAAGCCGGAGGCAGCCAGGGTTTCACCGAAGTTTTGGAAGAAGCGATTCAGACTGATGCTGCCATTAACCCGGGCAATTCCGGCGGACCGCTTTTAAATTTAAAAGGCGAAGTTATCGGTATTAATACTGCTATTTCTCAATCAGGACAATTATTGGGCTTTGCTATTCCAATTAATGAAGCCAAACAGGTGATAGATAGTATCCAGAAAAATGGTAAAATTGTCAGACCGTTTTTGGGAGTGCGTTATGTAATCATTGATTCCCAGATTTCCAAGGCCAATAGCTTACAATATGATTACGGCGCTCTAATCAGCCAGGGGCAATCACCAGCGGATATTGCGGTGGTGCCAGGTTCACCGGCAGATAAGGCTGGTTTGGTGGCCAATGATATTATTTTAGAAATAAATGGCTTGAAGATTGATGACAGTCATTCATTAGCCCGCATGCTGGCCAAATATGCGCCGGGTGATGAAGTAGAATTGAAGATTTTCCATAAGGACGGGGAAAAGACAGTTAAGGTTAAATTAACGGAACGACCGGAAGGAAATTAAAATTTTAGATCCTCGGAATCCAATTCCCAATTGGGAATTGGATTCCACAAGAAGCCACGTGACGCGGTTTTTTTGTTTGTACTTTAAATCTTGACATTGTGATTTTTGTATGTTAGGATATAAAATCAATGTTTGAAAGGAGGAATATCAGGATGAGGAGAAAAGGGAGTCCGGGGTTTACTTTGATTGAGCTGATGATCGTCGTGGCCATTATTGGCATTCTGGTGGTCGGTGTCGGCTTGATCGGAGTAGGGGTTAAAGGCAATTTCTGGTGGACCCAGAGCGGAGTTGTTACCCAACTTCAGGAAGAACAACAGGGCGTGGAAAAAATGATCGTTTCCAAATCCGAGCGCAATATCTGGCGTGATTCCAGAATCACAGTCGTCCGAAACGGTCAGCCCGTGACCTATTGCCTGGATTCGGATATCTTTTTCGACTATGATCTTCATGACTGTAACTAGACTTTATTTCCTAAACGGCTTGCTCAATGTAGCAGGCCGTTTTTTTATTGATGATAAGCTTTTCAAATGAGATATTTTTTGCTAAGATGAGGTTATATGAAGGAGTCAGAATTAATTGTAAATATCAAGGAATTACAGCGGAAAATAAGTGAATCATGGAGTTTTTTGGAGATTGATCAGAAGCTTGCTGAAGTTGCCAAATTAGACAGCCAAATGAGCCGGTCTGATTTTTGGCAAGACCAGAATCAGGCCAAGTCTGTCAGTCAAAAGGCTAGTGATTTGAAAACTGAAATTACCACCTGGCAAAAGATTAAAAATGATGTGGAGGAACTTTTAGATATGGCGCAATTGGATGCCAAGGATCAGTCAGTTGATTTGCGGGAGGAAATTGAAGCTAATTATGGAGCCTTGGAGAAGAAATTTAAAAATTTAGAATTTTTTCTTTTATTCAACGGTCCGCATGATAAAGAAAATGCCATTTTGGCGATCCATGCCGGTACCGGCGGAGTTGACGCCATGGACTGGGCCCAAATGCTTTTGCGCATGTATCTTCGTTATTGTGATCAAAAAGGCTTTAAAACAGAAATTATTGATAAAATTACCGGGGCTGAGGCCGGGATAAAAAGCGTAGTCATAGAAGTTCGGGGCAGTTATGCTTTTGGCAATTTGAAATCAGAGCACGGTGTTCATCGTTTAGTTAGGATTTCACCGTTTGACGCTGAAGCTATGCGCCACACTTCTTTTGCCTTAGTAGAAGTGATTCCGGAAATCGAGTCAGACCTTAAAATTGACATCAAACCTGAAGATTTGAAAATCGATACTTTTCGCGCTTCAGGCCATGGCGGTCAGAATGTGCAGAAAACTGAAAGCGCGGTGCGCATTACCCATTTGCCGTCAAAAATTGTGGTTACCTGCCAGACTGAAAGATCCCAGGTGCAGAATAAGGAACGGGCCATGAAAATTCTCAAATCTAAATTGCAGATACTGGCCGAGACTCACGCTGAAGCTGAGAAAAAACAATTGCGCGGTGAGTATTCGGAAGCCGTCTGGGGTAATCAGATCCGTTCTTATGTTTTGCAGCCGTATCATCTGGTCAAAGATCACCGGACTGAATTTGAGGAAAGTGATGTGGATGGTGTTTTGGATGGTAAATTGGACGGATTTGTAGAAGCATATTTAAAAAGCAAATCTTAAAATATTTTACTATTTAATTTTAAAAGCATGGATCAGCAAAACCAATACGCTCCAATGCCTGAGCCCGGTCAAGTCCAGCCAACTTTACCGCCAAAGAAAGCTCTTAAAAAATTAGGGCTAATTTTAATCATTGCACCATTCGCCGGCTTGATTGCTATATTAATACTTTATGCTGTGACATCTTTTATTTTACAGGCGTTTATGGCTGGTTCAGGTCCGGAGGTGGTAAATGGTGTCGTTGAATTATCAACCCAACCCAGCCTAGGACTGACTATCGGCAAAATTATAACTGCTGTCTTGGGCTTTTTAGGTATAATCTGTGTTTTGGGAATTTTTACGGCATTTCCTGCTGGCATAATTTTATTAATTATTGAGGCCGTGAGAAAAAATAAATCTTAAATTTAACAACAAAAAAATGTTTTCCCAGGAAAAATATAAAATCTTAGTTACCGGCGGAGCCGGGTTTATCGGTTCAAATTTAGTTGATGCTTTGATTGAGCGTGGGCATGAGGTTTTTATTATTGATAATTTATCCACCGGACAAAAGCAGAATATCAATCCGAAAGCCAAATTTTTTGAAATGGATATTCAGGCTCAGCAGGTCGAGGCTATATTTAAAGCCACTGCCTTTGATTATGTTTTTCATACGGCCGCTCAGATCAATGTACGTAAATCAGTGGAAGATCCCATGGCTGATGCCCGCGCTAATATTTTGGGTGGTTTGAATATTTTGGAAAACTGCAAGAAATACAAAGTTAAGAAATTCATCTTTTCTTCAACTGGCGGAGCTATTTATGGCGATGCCGAGGTTGTGCCGACACCGGAAACTTATCAGACCAAACCGATAAGTCCGTATGGTGTGGCCAAATTGACTATTGAAAATTATCTGCATTATTATCAGCAGGTTTTTAATCTTAATTATACGGTTTTACGCTATGCTAATGTTTATGGTCCGCGGCAAAACAGCTTGGCTGAGGCCGGTGTCGTGGCAATTTTTATTACAAAAATACTTAAAGGTGAACAGCCGGTAATTAACGGCGAAGGCAACCAAACCCGCGATTATGTTTTTGTAGCTGATGTTGTCAGAGCCAATCTGGCAGCTATGGAACATGAGCCTATTGGTATTTATAATGTCGCCACTGAAAAACAAACAGATGTTAATCATTTGTTTCAGCTGATTACTGCTAATTTCCCTGATAAAAATATTGAGGCTAAGCACGGGCCAGCCATGCTGGGCGAACAAATGACCAGTTGCCTGGCTATAAGTAAAATTAAAAAAGATCTGGGCTGGCAGCCGGAAATTGAATTGGCCGGGGGTATTAAATTAACAGTTGATTGGTTTAAAAAATAATTATGCAAAATAATAAAATCTGGATCGTGATTCCAGCCTACAATGAAGCTAAAAATATCGGCGGAGTAACTTCACTGTTAAAAGAAGTTACCACCAATATTGTAGTTGTTGATGATTGTTCAGCTGACAATACTTTTGAAGTTGTAAATAATTCAGGTGTTTATTTGCTGCGCCATTTTATTAATCGGGGACAGGGTGCGGCTTTGCAGACAGGTACAGAGTTTGCCTTAAGACAAGGCGCGGAAATAATTGTTCATTTTGACGCAGACGGTCAGATGCAGGTTAAAGATATTGCCAAAGTAATTGAGCCGATAATTAAAGGCGAAGCTGAGATTGTTTTTGGCTCCAGACATTTAAACAAACAAAATAAAACTCCCTGGACAAAAAAATATTTTATCCATTATCCGGCGATAATTTTCAACTGGTTGTTTACGGGCGTTAAATTGACTGACGCGCACTGCGGCTTTCGCGCGCTTTCAAGAAAAGTAGCTGCGAAAATTGAAATTACCCAGGATGGCATGGCTCATGCCACGGAAATATTGGATTTGGTCCGGCAAAATGATTGTAAATACCAGGAAGTGCCGGTGGAAATTCTATACCATGAATATGGACAACGGTTTGGCAGTGGGTTGAGGATTATCCGTGATTTGCTCTTGGCAAAAATTTTGAGGAAATAAATATTTTAAAATAACAAATAGCAAATTCTAAGCTCCAAATAAAATACAAATCTCAAATTCCAAGCTCCAAACCTTTTTGTTATTTATTATATTGGGATTTGGGATTTATTTGATATTTGTGATTTGAAATTTGTAATTTATCAACCATATGTTAATCAAAATCATTTTAATCATTTTTGTCCTGTTTGCGGTTATTAAAGTTGCTTTACGGTACAAAGATAAAAATATTTCTTTGCAGGAGTTTATGCTCTGGACAATTTTTTGGTTTATTACCGCCTTTTTAGTTTTATTTCCGGACGTGACCTCTTATGCGGCTAGTTTTGTCGGCGTGGGCAGGGGAGTTGATCTGGTAATTTACATCGCGATTCTAATTTTGTTTTACCTGATGTTTCGGGCTTTGGTTAAATTAGACAAAGTTGAAAAGGATGTGACTAAGGTGGTGAGGAAAGTGGCGCTGGAAGAAGGGGAAAAAGGGAAAGAGGAGTAAAAGGGGGAAGAAGGGTTTTACGTCCGTTTATATTTATGACAATTGATGAAATAAAAAAATTAATAAACGATTCTGGTATTAAGCCCAGCAAAGGCAAGGGCCAGAATTTTTTAATTGACGATAATGTTTTGACAAAGATCGTAGCCACGGCCAATTTGAACGCTGAAGATTGTGTTTTGGAAATCGGGCCTGGCTTTGGCGTTTTGACTCAGGAGTTAATTAGGTCCAGTAAAAAAGTTTTAAGCGTGGAATTAGACACTAAATTAATTTTTTATATCAAACGTAAATTTAAGGGCGTTAAAAATTGGGAACTGCTGGAAGGGGATATTTTGAAAATTAAAAATGAACTGTTGGCGCAAAAGTTAGATTCTACAAAGTATAAGCTGGTGGCCAATTTGCCCTATGCCATCACCAAACCGATCATCCAGAAGTTTTTAAATTATGAGCCCAAACCCCAGGAACTGGTTATTTTAGTCCAAAAAGAAGTAGCCGAAAAAATTGTAGCTAAACCGGGGGAAATGAGTATTTTAAGCTTGTCAGTCCAGTATTATGGCCAGCCGCAAATTGCCGGGTTGGTTTCCCGTGACAGTTTTTTCCCCATACCTGCCGTAGATAGCGCTATTTTAAAAATCGTGTTGCGTCAGACAGTTATTCCTTCTGAAATTAGCCAAATTTTAACACCAGACCAGGCCGCCAGTTTTCAGGAAAAAAGGTTCTGGCAACTGATAAAAATCGGTTTTTCTTCGCCGAGAAAACAGTTGCAAAATAATCTGGCCAATGGGTTTAAAGTTGCCAATACTGAGGTGAAAAATAGGCTGATCAAAGCCGGCTTAAAAGAGCTCTGCCGGCCCCAAGATTTAAGCCTGTCAGATTGGGCAAAGATTTATCAACAGTTTATGGCTTAACAGTTAATTTTGTGGTATAATTTATTTAAGCAATAGTTTTAATTAGATTAGCTGAAAAAATGCTACCAGGTGAAGAAAAAATTAAGGATTATTTAGAGGAAAAAACCGAAGCAATTGCCAATAAGATCGAAAAAACGCCCATGGAGAAATTTTTCGTGTTTTTTTTGATTTTAATTACCGTGGCTTCGGTAGTTTTGGGCTATATGCAATTCAAGCAAAACCTGGAATCACCCTTTTATCAATCACGTCAAAAAATCGTCAGAGCTGAAATCAAGGATAAATATAATATTAATTCGTTAAACTCCAATACTAATTTGCTTGATACTGAAGGTTTAAAAACAAAAGACAGTGATCTGGACGGACTGGATGATTATAGTGAAATTTATATTTATGGCACCAATCCTTACCTGGAAGATACTGATAATGACGGTGTTTGGGATAAGCAGGAGATTATCAATGGTCAGAATCCCAATTGCGCTCAGGGTACAGATTGCGCGACAACCAGTCAGCAATTCAGCGCGGCAGAGAATATGCCTACTTTGGAAGAAATAATTCCGCCCATTCCAAGTTTTAATGAAAATTTAAATTTAAGCTACGGTGATAATTCAATGGGTTTGCAAAACGAAGATTTTCAGTCAATTATCAATCAGCTGCAAAATCAGACTTTGACCCCCGAAGAAAAAGCTCAGGGCTTAGAGCAATTGAAAAATTTAACCCCGGCACAAATACGGGAACAATTAATCTCCAGCGGCTTTGATCCCGCTATGCTGGATGAGATTGATGATCAGACCTTACAGCAGGCGTTTATGGATCTGGTCAGCGCCTATTCTCAAAACCAATAAAAATATAAATTAAAAATAAACAGGAACATATGTCTAAATCAGCGGAAACAAAATATTCCCAAACCACAATTTCAATTTTTGTTTTAGGTTTGGTTCTGACTTTTATTTGCGGTGTTGTATTTTTTCTACCTCAGCCGGTTTTGGCTGTGCCGGTAATCCCTGCGACCGGCACCATGCCGTCTACTGACACATTTTTGAATTTGACCCAGGCCAATTATTCGGTAAGTGAAGCCGCAAAATTTACTTTTCTACAATCATTGGATGAAACCACGGCATATTTTTTTAATACAGCTTTGGCTTCAGTTTTAAATGATATTGCCAGGCAATCAGCCACTTGGATCGCCACTGGCGGTGCCGGCCAAAAACCTCAATTTTTAACTGATCCGCATTACTGGGCCAAGACCTATGATGCCCAATTGGGCGGTTTGATCCAAACAGCCCTGCAAAGATGGCTGCCTTTTAATATTTGTGATTTTGATCCTAAACTGGCTATCAACCTTACGTTGTCCAATCCTTTTACCCTACCGCCTGAATCAGAAGGCCAAGTGCCGGGTAATCCTGGTAAAACCTGTAGCTGGACGGAATTGCGTGATAAATGGACGGCTTTTTTTGCTGATCCTTTGAAAACTTTTCAGTTCAATTTGAGTCAGGGTTCTGGCAGTCTGGGTTCTCGAACTACTGATTTAAATACCATGGTTTTGGATAATTCAATTCTGGGTAAATGGGACCAAAGATTTTGTAATAGCAGTCAGCCGGCGCCGGTCACGGCTTGCGATAATAAAAGTTTTGTCTCTGCTGATTATTGCCCGGCAGTAAGTCCCGGCGGAACTCAAGTTTTAACTACTTTGTATGCTACTCCGCTGACGACTCAGGATATAATTTGTACTCAAGAAAAAGAAATTCAAAAATTTCTTGGAGAGTATGTTAAAAATATTAATGATTTAATGGAGGCTTTGCGTTTTGATCTGGATTTCGCAGTAAATTGTAAACAAACTGCAGCCGGTATCTCCGGTCAAATGAAAATCTGGAAATTATTGCAGGAGAAGGGACTTAGCGAAACTTATAGTATAACCAGTTTTGATTGCAGTCTTAATGAATTCGGAGAAGAACAGGTTGCGGAAGTCGGTAGGGCCTATCAGCAGGTTATTGAGTTATTCCGCGGGACTGAAAACGAAGGCATAAAATTCAATATGAGCAATCTGAGGAAATGCGCTTATGGTAATTATGACAAATTAGCTACGTGTCCGGCAATTTCAGGCGCGGGCACTTCCAGCCAATGGAAAACGCTGGTTGAACAGCTGGGTATTAAGCCTTGGGATGATATAGATTTAGCCCCCATTCAATTGGCATATGCCGAACAATTTGAAAAAGATTTTTGCGCGGTGGCCTCAAATCAGGCAGCTTATTGCCCGCCAAGCCCGGCTGACACCAACAGCTTAGATAATATAAAAACTGTGCAAATCCCTAATTATGTTGAAGGCAGGTACAAATCCATTTATTATACCCAGGTTAAAGAAAAGACTGATTATGTAATTAAAATCATTGAGACCATGGATAGTTATTACGGTGAAATAAGCAGGGAAGTGGCCAAGAATTTTGCGCCCTCAAATTGGGCTGATGCGGCTGCGTATGATGCTGGTATGGCCAAAGAGTATTTCAGTGATGTCAAAGAAACTCAGACACTTGATTATGTGACCAAGACCATTGCCAATCAGGGCATTGGTGGTTACGTTTCATCTTTATTGCAATCAGGTCTGGATAACGGCTGGGTGGGGCAGACTGAAACAATTTCCGGTAAAAGAAAAAGTCCGCCGTCATTAGTGGAAAATCAGGCTAAAGAATCAATGACCACAACCTATAAGGAACAGGTAAAAAGTTATACCAAAAATGTTTTAGCTGATGCCTGGGCTATTTTTCAGGCCACTTTATTCGATGAATTAACCAAGAATCTACTGGCCAATCTTTTTTCCAGCAAGACTCAGTCCCAAGCAAGAAATCAAGCTAATGTCGTGAAAAAAAGCGCCACTGAAGTTTTGCCGATTAAAACGCTGAGTCCTTATGAACAGGAAATCAATACTGCCGAAGGTTTTGCTGATTATGCCCAAAAAACCGTGGAAAAATATGCTGCCAAAATCGCTTCAGGGGCTGATTTAAATCTGCTTTTGGATTTTCAGATGACGACTGCCAATACAGCTAATCCCAATTTATATAACGGAGTTATTGATAAGAACTTTGTTCAGGCGATTAACCAAAAAATGACTATTGGCGAAGCCATGGCTGACGGTAAATTAGTGGCTAACCGTAAATTTTCTTGGGATGGAGAGCTTGCAGATAATACTTATAGTTTGGATAATATTAAAAAATTAAGAAAGGCGCGGGTGGTTCCCTTGGGTCTGGAATTAGCCATAGAACTTATTCGTGATTGTAAATACAGACAAGGTCTGGGGTTGGGCGATTTTAGTGATATTAATTTTAACGGCGGTAATCCTGATGGCTTTAATGATCCGTTGCAGCCGTTTAAAACTCAAAGGCTGCAAAATTGTATATTTAGAATTCCAAATAGCGTAGAGACGGAACAATTAGCTAAGGACTATAATAGTCAAAAACTTAATCAGGTAATTGAGGCCAATCTGGATGATGTTGTCAATGGCTTTAATCAGGTCGGTTCCGGAATTTGCGGTGATTTTGATTTTGGGGAATCACCATTCTGTAATTTGGTTGATCCTAACTGGGTGCTGAAAATTCCGCCCACTCGCTGCGGTTTGAAATCAGACACGCCGTTATGGGGAGAAGTGATTCAAAGTAATGAATCCGGTCAGCGTTATGATTATTGCCCGGATTTTATGAGTTGTCTGGAAGAAGACGGTAAGGGCGGTTGTATTAATGATCGTTACGGCTATTGCGTCAAAGAACAAAATCTCTGGCAGTTTGGTTCCGGTTATTGCCCGGCTGCTTTTACCAGCTGTAAAAATTATACTTTAGTTACTTCAGCCGGTGATTTGCCCGTTTCCTATCTGAAAAACACTTTGTCAGGCAATGATATTTGCGGGCCAAATAACGCAGGCTGTTTGTGGTATTCCAGTAAATATGCCGGCGGCTTTTGGAACAGCGACCAGAGAATTTATTTAAATCGTTATGTTGCAAGTTGTGACCGTACCGCTGCCGGCTGTACTGCCATGTCTTTATATCGCGATCCGGCTAACAATCTGGTGCCTGATTCTTCGTTTGAATACACTAAAGCTAATTCTTTCCCGGCTAATTGGGAGTTATATTTAAAGCAGGATATAACCGCCCAGGCGTCTCCGACTTGTGCGGGTACAAATTATGCCAGCTGTTCCAATTATAATTATGCTTTATTGCCGGCAACTACGCAGACTGATGTAACTATCAATCAGCTTGCATGTCTGGACAATGGCGGTACCTGGGAGAATATCTGTTCTGACACAACGAAAGTTACGGAACAGGAATGTACTGATGCCGGAGGAGTTTGGGGCAATAGATGTTCAAACGCTTCTAAGATTGTTGATCTGGCTGACTTGGCCGGAGAAAAAACTGATTGCATTGCTAGGGAGGGCACTTTTAAACAGTATTGTTTAACCAGTATTTTAAAATATGATTTATGTTCAAACCCTCAGTTCAATGATATTGAGGGTGGGGATTCTGCTCAGGTGCAATGCGAAGGTCATGGTGGTACCTGGAAAACCGAGTGCCAGACAGAAGCCGGGATTATACCTGAATTAAGCGCCAGTGGGATGCAGGCTGACTGCCAATCTGTCCTCAACGGCGGTAGTTGGCGTGAATATTGTCAGGGCGCATTACTATATGGTTCCAGCCGTGACCAGTGCTTGAAGCTGCAGGGTGAGTGGCGTGGTTATGGTCCTTTTAGCGATGTAGCTAAAGTCAATAGTGACGCTATTTTAACTTTGGACGGTGCTAATAAATTAGAAATCGATATAAGCGGCTTAACAGCTGATCAGCAATTACAGCTTATGTACCGCAGCCAATTTCAGGAATTGAATAAGAGTTTAACTAAAGCAGGTGATGTGTATACAGCGACTGCTTATTTACGGGCCAGCCATTCGCTTTATCAGCCAATAACTTTCAGTTTGTCCAAGACTCCGCCGACTGAATTAAACAGTCAAAATGTTGTTTTATATGATAATAATATTCAGGCTTCCAGTACGCTGGTGACCACAACCTCTGGCACAGAATTGGATTTAACTATTACTTTGCCGGGTAATGAGGGCGCCGGCAGTAAAATTTATCTGGACGCGGTTGATCTGTATTTAAATACGGTTGATCAGGTTACTAATAATGATTTTGTCAGATTAAGTTCTAATTATGACAATAATAGCAAAGTATATTATAAAATACCGCCGCAAAGTCTGGCTTGTCGGGGTTATGGACCGGGTGATCCACCCCCTGTGCTTAAAGGGTTAACCAATAGCACTATGTGTAACGGTTATTGGGATGAAAGTGGTATTTTTACGGGCATTAAAAATATTTGTTATAAATATGGACCTGATAATGATGCTTGTAATGATTATACGAAAGTCTGCGAGGCTGAAGAGGTAGGTTGTCAGCTGTACAATCCTCAAAATAATGATCCTGAAGTCCCGGGCGTTATTGCGACCACTGATTTTTGTCCGGCTGAATGTGTCGGTTATAATACCTATACTCAGGAGCCGACTTTGTACGATCCCAAGCCAGAGCCTTTATATAATTACTTTATTCCTCAAACAGCCAGTGCCTGCAGTGTTGACCAGGTTGGCTGTACTCAATTTACGAATTTGGATGCAGCGACTATTGGCGGGGAAACCGTTCAGTATTTCACTTATCTCAAACAATGTATCAAACCGAACCTGGGGCTGGGTGAAAAATTCTTCTATTCCTGGCCGGGTTTGGATCGTCCGCTTGATCCTTCTCAGATCATAAAATATGAATTTCAGGCAGATTCAAACGGTGCTCCCAAGCTTTTTGATGATTTGACTTATACTGATGATTTGCAGAAAGATTGTCGTTCTTCTTTGGGTAGTGCTGATTTGTATTGCGTTAAATTTTATGATGATAACGGTATAATTTATTATCGTGATATCCGCAGGGTAATCTCGGTTTCAGCGAATTGTCATCCATATTTAAAGAGTTTACAGGCTAATGCTTCAGCTGAACGGCTGATAATTGAGCAGAAAAATTGCACCATAACTAATGGCCGCTGGCAGGCAGTCGGAGGTCAGGATGGCTGTGTTTATGACGCCATTCCCAATGAAGGGCTTCAATGTCAGGCGGCAAATAATGGCTGTCGGGCTTATATCGGCAATCGCGGCAATAATGTTTATGTTACTTTGTTTGATACTTTTGAAGATACCGATTCTTTAGACTGGTATTCTGGGGAGACCGGTTTGACAACTTCTGGGCTGACCAGATCAGGTGAATCAGTGGCGGTTGGCGGTCATTCCATGCAGGTAGCAGCAGGCGTCAGTATCATTCATAACTATATTGATATTGAGAAGGGCGAGGTTTATACTTTGTCTTTCTGGGGTAAAACTTCGGATCCGGCCGGCAATGTTTTAGAAATTAAATTCAGCGGCGCACCTGCTGATCAGGCCTTTGCGACCATTGTTTCTCAGAAAGTCAGACTGACTTCAGACTGGAAAAATTATATAATAGGTCCGGTTAATATTACCTGGGATGGCTTGGAAAATAATAGTTTAATATTTAACGGTATTAACGGCCAGATTAATCTCGACAATATTTTGCTTCGGGTTGTTCGTGATAATGTTTATGTGGTTAAAGACAGCTGGGTAACGCCGACAAGTTGTGATCGTAATATTTACGGCCGGATTGAACCGCAAAATCCTCATCCAATGCTTGGCTGTCAGGCTTATGCCGATCCTTATTCCAGAATTTATAATTTGAAATCGTTCAGCAGTTTATGTCGAAATAGCGTGGTTGGCTGTGAGCTTTTATTTGATACTAAAAATTCTCAAAATCCTAATAGTCAGAAATATAACGAGGACACTGAGTCAAGCCTGGACGATGTGCAAATTCCGGCTGATAATTTAATCAGCGTGGTTTTGGATAGCAATTTTACCTGTAGTCCTGCCGTTAAAAGTTGTCAGAGACTGGGCGTGGCCCTTAATGCCAATACGGCCCAGCAAAGCTTTGCTGACATTTATTTACTAAATGATCCAGATAAATATATCAATGTCCCCAACGCAATTTTATGTAATGATCCTGCTTATGGCTGCAGTGAATTGGTCAATGATCAGGGTATCAGTGAATATTATAAAATTGAGCCGAATAAACTTTGTGCTTATTCCAAGGGCGAAGCCAATACTGGCAGGCCTGAAGGTTGGTATAAAAAGAACTCCAATTTCAGTTTAGGTTGCGGTTCCTTTGATATTTCCGAAAATCTTAAATTATCAGAAGCTGACTGTCAACTTAAAGGCGGACGGATTAGTACTAATTATAACCAATGCGTGGCTGTTTTATCAGGAGTCAGCAAGGTAGAAGATTGTACCAGAGTTAAAGGTGAATGGCTGGCCGGTGAAAAAATTTGTTTGGCTTGGCCTTTCAGTATTTATAAAACTTATGAAGCCAATAAATTTCAGGGCTATATCGGCGAATGTGACTCGGCTTTTTCCGGCTGTAATGCTTTTACAGATATCAACCCCAATTTTATTTTTAATAGTAATTTTGAATCAGTCGGCGAAAACAACAGTGTTTCTGCCTGGCAGAGCCGTTTTACCAGTTCCGGCGGCAGGTTATTTGAAACTGCCAGCGCTCGGGCCGGCAATCAGTCAATTAGATTGATCAAACGTACGGCTGCTGATTGTCCGGAGACTGCCACCGCGCCCGGCTGTACTGCCCAGCCTTATGCTTTAAATCAGCAAATCAGCAGATTGGAAAAGGGTAAAACTTATAAGATTAGTTTTTATTATCGTATGCCGTCTGATTCGAGCGGTCGAGGTGAAACTTGCGAAAAGCCGCAGGCAGCTATGACTTTTAATCCGTTAGGTTATTGTTTGAACAGTACTTATCAGACTGAAACCGCCTGCAGTACCGGCGGTTCCAGCTGGGTAGCCTTGCCCAAAGAGCAGCTTTACGTATTTGAGCCTGAAAGCTCCTGGAAAAAAGTCGAAGCTTATTACACTGTGCCTTCCGGTCGTTGTGGTGATGAGATTCACACCAATCAAGCTGAGTGTAATGCTGCCAACCAAACCTGGACAGAATATAATTTCTTACTGGATTACGATCTTAGTTTATATGCGCCGTTAAACGGTTATTGTTTGGTCGGTAATAAAAAAGTGTATCAGGATTCAAGCTTAAACTGGATTTTAAATCAGTCTGCTTGTACTTCGTTAGGCGGTACTTGGCAGGGGAATTGTCCGGAATCATATGTCCTCTATGATTTGGTGGAAGTAAAAGAAGACAGCGAGGATAATTATTCGGTTATTGATGATGATGTTAACATTAACCGTTCCAGCTGTAATGGTGTGGTTAATTGGGATAATGGCTGTGTACAATTTTTAAATAATAATTATGATTCCTTTGAGATCCTAAAAGTTCAGCGTGACAGAAAATGTGAACAATGGGCAGTCTGTGACAGTAATTGCAGTGATCCCCAATATAAAATCAAGGAAGATTGCGAGAATAATCAGAAAATCTGGGATACTAATATCTGTACAGCCACTAATTTGTGCCAGGGTTCGGCCTCTGATGTCTGCACCACTTATGCTCCCAAAAAGGATAATGTGCGTTATGACCTGGCCGAACAGCCTTTGGAATTAAAACGAATTACCGATTCTGCTTTGCATCAGGGTTATATTTACCGTTTTGGCACTGCGGCTCTTGATCGGCTGACCCAGTGGCGTGGCGGGGATTATTCCGGTTATTCTATACCTTACCGCTATCCGCTAGAACAGGAATTGAATTTTGATTCAGTAGAGAAATTTGCCACCTATGATCAGATTAATGATTTGGATAATAAAGTGGATAAGGATAAACGCTATCTTTTGCCGATCTGTAAAGTCTTCCCGGCTCAAGATTCACCTTTCCCGGCAGAAATGGCCAAGGTTCCCAAATATAAAAATTTACTGAATTTATTCAGCCAGAGTTATGAAGTTACTGAACTGGGTAATTTGTGCTCTTATGAACGTGCGGATTTTTCCGGCATGACAGTATATCTGCCTATCTTGGACAGTCAGAAAGTAAAAAGAGTCTGTTCCAGTCCGGTTTCCAAGCGAGGGTTGGATTGTACTTATGGTGGCGAAGAGGTTTGTAAAATACCAGGCATGAAAAACAGTGATGTTAATCGTTGTGAGGATATCGAGGATATCAAACAATTTTATGGCATGGAAAACATGTGTCTGGAATTTGACCGTTTAAATCCGCTTTACGGAGATATTTATAAAAATATTTACAATACAGGAATTTATCAGCCATATGCCTGTCTGACATCTTATCCGTTTGGTTCTGATTTATGCCCGATGCATAATTCTCCTTCAACCTGCCAGACTAATGTTTTCTGCCTTTGGGATACTGATAATGACAAATGTATTTTGAATTTTGCCAGGTTGAAGCCGGTTTTATCCGAAGTTACTGGTGTGGCTAATGAAATTGCTGATGATTCTCCCAATTATATATTTTTCTCAACTGAAGATGGCAGGCTGAGTCTGGACGGTAAATGTTGTACAGACCAAACTAGGGCTGTTGCCGGCAATAATACAATTGCCTTGGGTGAAAAGGTAGATCAGGGTGATAATACTTATACTTGCCAGCCAATGTCACTGGGCTCCTATGATGACTGCAGGGTAAAAGTGACTGATGTCACAGGCCAGATCAGTGATCCGCTTCAGATTTCGCCTTTTGAAGTGGTCATGTTGTCTGAAGTTAGTCCTGTACCCGCAGTGCTTAGTGTTGATTACGCTAATTACGTTTTTGCTTCAATGATTTCAGGCCCGATTACTTATCCGGGGGATTGTAGCAGTCCGACCCTTACTGCCAACAGCGGTATTAATACTATAGAATTTAAGAATTTGACTGCTGATTTTCATAATAACTGTGTAATTCTAATTACAGATAATAGCGGTAGTGTTCCGGTTGACTATACTTTGCTTGTTAGCCCATTTACAGTCGGGGCGATTGAAGAGGTTACTCCGGTATTTACTCCTTCTACCAACCAAACACCGAGTTATACTTTCAAATCTCATGTTATGGGAACCATTGCTTATGAGGGTGATTGTACCAATAGCAGTGTCAAGACGGTTACAGCAGAAATGGTCGGCAATGATATTACGCTTGCCTTCAATAAAATGAGCTTTGGTGTTCACAGTAACTGTAAAATAAAAGTAACCTCGGCCTCGACGCCACCGGTAACATTAACCTTAGCGGTTACGAGTTTTGAGATTAAAGATATTATGGAAATTCAGGGTATGCCCAACCCGGCCTATCAGCCTACTAGCGTCTATGTTTATAAGTTTCGCTCTGCTTTACCTGGCACAATCTCAGTTGTCGGCCCCTGTTTCGCTTCTACCAGTATTGTTATCAAACTAGACGGAATCAATCAGAATTATTCGTTAGACTTTAAAAATTTAGATCCAGGTACATACGGTCCGACTCAAGACGCCGCCCATAAATGTCAGGTCAAAGTCACTGATCCATCGGCAGTCGTGCATACGCTTGATGTTTCCGCTTTTCAGGTATTTACCGCCCCAGCCTTAGGCGTCTAGACCAAGCCCAACTTTATAACCTTATTCTAAAATTAACATATGGGACTCAAATTCCGGAATAAAATTAAAAAAACATCTGCGAATCTCGGCTTTTGTCTTTGTATTTTTCGGTAGCTTGTTTTTAGTAAATAATGCTTTAGCCGCTCCATGTGTATTACCTAATAAATGTTTGGGAATTTGTCCAAGTGGTTCAACCCCATTAACAACCCAGACTTGTACAGCACCAGAAGGAAGCATGGATGTAGCAAGTTGTTGTCCACCAGTGGCTTGTCCTACAGCTCAAGGTTATTCTTGCAAGGCTTCGACTACCTGTTCTGATTTAACCAAGTTTGATGTCTTGAATCCGACTGACTGTGAAAATACCGCTGGTAATATTTGCTGTAAGGAAAAAGTTGCGTCAGATGGCGCTGCCTGTCAATCTTCGACTGATGCTACTAAAACTGGTAAATGCCAGGCGATCGCTTGCACGTCAGCTAATCCAGAAATTAAACCTGTAAAAACAGCTTGTCCTACGGGTAACTTTTGTTGTACTACGGCAGCTGCTGCTACCCAGGCAACCTGTAAAGATGCGGGTGGCACCTGTAAGGATAAAGATGCAACTTCCGGTAAATGTCCGGGAGAGGAACAGCTAATTGCAACGCAGAAAACCTGTAAGGAGTCTGGTGATGGTAAAGACAATCAGATTTGTTGTAAAGCTGCGGCGTCTACTGCCGGTGATCAGTCTGGTGCAGGCGGGGGAGATAGCGGTGGTGGCTCTGATCCGTTTACCAGAATTTTTAATATTTTCATTGCTTGTCTGACTTACAGTATTTCGTTGCTGATTCATTTGGCCGCCTGGTTAGCCGGTCAGATCGTCGTGCTTTTAATGGAAGTTTTGGTTTTTATTTCCGGTTATAACAGTTTTATCAGAAATTCCTATGTCAGCGAAGGCTGGCGCATCTTGCGCGATCTGGTCAATATGTTTTTCGTGCTGGGTATGCTTTTTATCGCCTTTGCTACGGTTTTAAAAATTGAAAAATATTCCTGGAATAAGCTTTTAGGCAAATTACTGATGATGGCGGTTTTGGTTAATTTCAGCAAAACAATCTGCGGTCTTATAATCGATTTTTTTCAGGTGTTATTAATGACTTTTGCCAATGCGTATAAAGATATCACTGCCGGTAATATTTTTTCCGGTTTGGGTATGGTGGATTGGTTCAAAGTCCAGTCTCAGGCTGTGGCCGGAAATGTTTCAGCCGGTGTCCAGCTGGGCATGATTGCTTCCGCCTTTTTGGGACTTATTCTGGCCATTGTGTCCATGATTGTCATTTTTATATTCTGCGTGATTCTGATCGTCAGGATTGTCGGTTTGTGGGTTTTGGTGACATTTTCACCCCTGGCGTTTTTTGCCTATACTTTTGAAGGCACTAAAGGACTGGGGACTATTTCTTCCACCTGGTGGAAAGAATTTTTGGAATATTGTATGGTCGGCCCGTTTGTGGGTTTTATTTTATGGATTTCCGTGGCAACACTGCCCAAGCTTGATGTTAACCAGATGATACCCGGTAGCTGGTATGATACCAGTAAAAGAGAAGGCTTACAGGTGACTTTTTCCGAAGCCGGCAGTATGGATAGGATTTTAAAGTATATGATGTCTATAGTCACCATGATTGTCGGGCTGGGTTATGCCAAGAAATTCAGTATTATCGGCGCCAGTGCTTTATCAGGCGTAGCTGAAAAATTCAAAGATCAGACAGTGGGCCGGGCTCAGCGTTTTGGCAAGTCAGCTGGAGAGACGGCCATGGCTCCGGTAAAAGGTGCCATGAAAGGTGTCGGTGATGCTATGCGTGATAATAAATATTTAAGGTATATGACCACTGAAGGCCGTAAAGAAGCAGCTCAGGTTCATGAGGCAAATGCGCGCGGTAAATTCGGTCCGCGGACAGGTGAGAAGGAAAGAATGATGCGGCAGATTACTGAGGCGGATGTGAAAAGACTGGATGCGCAACAAGCATTTGTCAATCCCAACGCGTTTAACGGGAAATTAAAAGAAGCTTTTGACAAAGGCGATTACAGAAATGCCAGAGCCTTGATGAATGAAGGCGCCAAAAAAGGCTGGATCGGCACAAATGATATTGATACATTTAAGGATAAATTCCGCGATAAAATGGGTGACAAGGCACACTTTGAATTTACTGAGCAATTAGGCAAAGATTTCAAAGAGGCAACCGGCAGACATTTGCGCACTAATGACGAATATATTTCACCTGAAGGTAAGGTCATGAAAAAATCAGATTCAGTGGAAAAAGAATACAAAGATGCAGTCGGCAGAATGAGCGCCAGTCAGCAAAGCGATATGGCGGAGAATTCTAAAGTATTTAAAAATGAAAATGGTAATAATAAATATTGGAAAGAAGATATCCTTGCTTTTACCGGCAATGAAATGAATTCCGGCCGTTGGACTCAGAAAGCCAGAAATAATATGCGCGACGGTATTGATGAAATCAGAAAAGATCCCAACAAGATGAAAGAATTCACTAAGGATCAGCTCCAAGATCTTAATGTTTTGTATGAAGCGGCAACCGCAGAGTACGAGGGTCTTAACCGCTCTAAGGATGCAGCTGGCAATAAGTCTCAAGGTAAGGTGGCCTTTAATCATCAAGATTTAATAAATGATCCAAGCCGCGGTATTGATTTGACAACTGCTGGCACAAACGGCGCAACTGCAGTCTCAGATGATGACATTGATCATTTAAAACCCAAAGAAGATGAAGGGGCGCCATTATTACCGACAAGAATTCCAGGAGCGCCTCAAGCGCCAGCTTCCAGGATTTTTGATGTTTTAGGAAAGAAAACGAGTGACAGACTTCTGGCTGCTACGGGTAAACCCGTTACCAGAACAGCTGAAGCTGCTAGTCGTTTTGGCAGGCAAGTAATTCAATTTGCTAAGAAAAAGCCGTTCAAAACAGGAGAGGAAGGGTCTTATGTTCCTCCAGAAGCCAAGAAAATTGGCGGTACCGAAGGCATTAGCGATGTTGATGTTAATACAATTATTGATGAACAAGGCAGGGATGGTGTTTTACAATTTGAAGATAAACAAGGCAATTCAAGAATGACAGCTGCTGGAACTTTTTCCGCTCAAAATAGAGAAATCGCCATAAAGGCATTAACTAAAGAGTTGACAGATAAAGGTGTCAGAGCAGATGCAGCAAGTAATAAAGCCGGACAAATGGTCAGGTTTAAGGAAGATGAATATAAACATCAACAAGGTGTTCAAAATGTGCATGAGAATGTACTTGTAAATATCGATTTAGCCGGAGGCAATTCTCCAGCGAGTATTAATGATCTTAATCAACAGGCTAAATTCGTTTATGGAGATACTGATAAGGAAAGAGCAGTAAAAGCGGCCAATGTTAATCAGTCTGATATATCTAAAGCAATTCATGAAGTCAGCAGCGCCTTTGATAAATACCAGTCTGAATTAACTAAACGTGGAGTAGAAATGGATCAAGCTGCAGCTGCCCAGGTCCAGGCTGCTTTAGCTGATATGAGAAATCAAAGTCGAACTACGAAAAATTTATCCGGTCAAGAAAAGATGACCATGGTTGATAATCTTACAATTACGGTTGCGGCAATGCAGGATGGCATTTTATTAAAGAAAAAATAAAAATAAATTAATTAATCATCAAGTGTTATGGCAGAATTAAGTACAATTTTAGCGCAATTAAATATTTCAGATAAAATTAAGGAATTGACAAATAAATTTCAGATTGACCCGTCTAAACTGGATGTTGTGAATCAAGTTTTTTCGGCTTATATTCAGGGTAAGGTCAGTGAGGCTGCTTTAGCTGGTGAATTTGAGGAAAAAATCAGCCTCGATTTCAATGTAGCCATTGATTTTGCCTATGAACTGGTGGAACAAGTGGTTCCTTTGTTGCCTGAAGATATTCAGTCAAAGCTTTTTCCTGAGTTAGCAGTAACCAAGGGGATTGATCTGGCTGCGATGATTGAAAATTTGAAAAAAGAAGCCGGGATTAGTGTACCTAAAAATATGGAAGCCCGGCTGGTAGAATTGATTTATACTTGGTTTCGTGGGATTCGCGATGATTGGGAGACGCTTGACCGGCTGACTTTGAGTTCCAAAATCGGGGGGTTAGGTTTGCCTTATGACCAAGCCCAGCAATTATTGTCCAGTTTGAATAAAATAAAAAAAGTTGATAATGGAGAAATCCTGACGGCAATTAATAAAGAAATGGCCAGAAAATCAGCTGAGCCGGCTCTGCTGGAAGAATCGGAAATTGATGTGGCGGCCAAACCCAAACCGAAAATTGAATTGGAAAAAATAACAGGACAGGAAGCAACTATCGAACAGCTTCTGGCGGATAAAGGCTTAGGTTATAATGACCTGATAAAAAAAGCTTATGAAAGCCAGGCAGAACCACCGTTAGGTCACGAACCGAGCCATCTGCCGGACACTGAAGTGCCCAATTCGTTAGTGGCAGAAATAAAAGAAGAAGAGGCGTTTTTAGACTCCCACGAAGAATTACCTGCGCCCAAAGAATTGCCTGTAATAAACCAAGAGTTTAAACCGCTCGAACAAAAAGTTGAGTTGCCGACACCGGCCCAGGATATTTTAGAAGAATTGGGTTTGCCTCAGCCTGAACCACTCTGGAAAAAAACTCAAGCAGCTCCGGTTACCCCAGAATCAGTGAAGTCAGATCCCGTACAGGCTTCTCAGTCAGCACCCGTGACGGCCTATCAGTCAGAACCAGCGCCGTCCTATCAGTCAGAACCTAAACCGCTTTATCGAAAGCCGGAAGTAAATGAAAGGCCGCGACTGGAAGATGTCAAAGGCTTTGCGACCAAATTATACGGGCCGATTGATGAATTGGGATCCTTAAGTTTAATTGATTTTCGCCGTTTATCCAAAGATCCGCAAAAAGCCGTAGAAATTATCAGACAAAAATTGGAGGTTCTGGAAAACGATTCTTTGGAAAAAAGAGCAGCCGGCATCAAAGCTTTAAAGAACAGCCCTTTGTATAAAATTTATGCAGATATTATGAATCAGGCTTTTATGAATAATCAGTCTTATGACAAGATTATTGCCCAAAGAGGGGATATTACTCCGGTTGAATATAAGGCGATTATGGATTTGAATAAAGGTTTGAAATATTAAAAAAGTTAATCGATTTTCGTATAACGAAACGCAAGTCGAGACTGTTTAACGTAAAACGAATAAAACCATGCCACTAACAGGACCGTTTTTAGTCCCACAATTTATTGACGTCGAAAGCAAAATCTTCGGGCCGATTACCACGAGGCAGTTTTTGATAATGATGGTGGCAGCGATGTTGGATTTTTTATTCTATAAGATGCTTTATGCCAATACTGCCATAATCGTAATCGTTATTAATACCGGTCTATTTATGATAGTTGCTTTTTTAAAGATTAACGGCATGCCCTTCCATATTTTCTTTGTAAATCTGATGCAGACTTTATTGCGTTCCAGCGTAAGAATTTGGAGGCGGGTGGAAGTCACTGCTTTACCACCGGTGGAGAAAGAAGATGTTAAAAAAGAATTTGTCCCCAAAACTGCAATTCCAGAATCCAGACTTTCTTCTCTTTCCCTGACAATTAATACCGGCGGCGCTTATAAGGAAGAGGATTAGCGACGTGTTTTATTTGCTTCCGAATACCCCGCATTTTTACCAGACTAGCTTTTTCACCCAGCCACCTTTTACCAATTAAATTATATATTCATATTTATTTTTATGGCTTTTGCTTCCACTCAAAAATATTTGCATATTTCCGAATTTCGTAACGACATGGTCATTCTTAAAGACGGTACTTTGAGAATGGTTATTATGTGTTCCAGTGTTAATTTTGCGCTTAAAGGTGAAGATGAACAAAGCGCTTTGATCGCCGGCTACATGGAATTTTTAAATTCCATGGATTATCCTATCCAGATTGTGATCCAGTCCAGAAAATTAGACATTGAAGGCTATATGCGTCGTCTGCAGGAGGCGCAAAAGGCTCAAACCAATGAGTTATTGAAGACACAAATTGACGGCTATCGCGGTTATATCAATCAATTAATTGAAATGCAGGAAATAATGACCAAGAAATTTTTTATTGTTATACCATTTAATCCGCTTGGTTCTAAAAATAAGAGTTTTTTTGCCAGGTTAAAGGAGTCTTTATTCCCGGTCCATCTTATTCGTTTACGGAAAGAAAAATTAGCTGAATACAAGGATGAAATAATGCTTAGAGCTGATAACGTGATGTCTAATTTGAGATCAATGGGGCTTGAAGCCGTGGTCTTGGATACTCAGAGCTTAATTGAGCTTTATTATAATGTATATAATCCCAAAACCAGCCAGAATGAGAGATTAAAAGATGTCAGCCAGATGGGCTTGGAAGCTTAAATATTATTTTGAATTTATTATCTTATGCCATTAGAAATTAATCAACAAACCCAAGGCCCTCAGCCAAAACAGCCTAAAGTGACTGCGGCGCAAATGAAAGCCCAGGAATCATCAGCGGCCAAAGGCGAGGCCATTACCTTGGAAGAAGAAAAAATTTATCGCCACGGTGTGATGGATATCAAGGATTTGATTTCCCCGGCTGCTTTTGAAGTTAAGCCGACTTATTTAATTTTAGGGGATATTTATTGTCCGAACATTTTTTGTTTTGAATTATCCTCGCTATATTAATATTGGTTGGTTTACTCCGATTGTTAATTTGAGTAAGACCCTGGATGTGGCGATGTTTTTTTATCCGGTTAAATCAGATATGATTTTAAAGCAACTAAAAAAAAGAGTCGGTAATATGGAAGCCCAGCTGATGTCTGATATTGAAAAAGGCGCGCCACGTGATCCGATTTTGGAAACCGGTTTGCGAGACATTGAAAAATTAAGAGATGATTTGACCCAGGGCATTGAGCAATTTTTTCAATTTGCTCTTTATATCACCATTTATGCCAAAAATATGGAGGAACTGGAACAATTCAGCTTCGGAAATTGAATCAATATTTGGCGGTAAATTGATTTATAGTAAAAAAGTTTTTTATCAGGCGGAACAGGGCTTTAATTCTACTATTGCCCATGGCCAATGATGAACTGATGATTTCTTTTAATATGAATACTTCGCCGGTGCGCCTCTTCTTTTCCGTTTATTTCTTCAGAATTGACCTCTGACAACGGAATTTTATACGGGATTAATCGTCATAATAATAGTTTGATTTTTTTTGACAGATTTTCTTTGCAAAATGCCAATACGGTGGTTTTTGCCACTTCCGGTGCCGGTAAAAGTTATGCTATTAAATTGGAAGTTTTGCGTAGTTTAATGTTGGGCACTGATGTAATTATTATTGATCCGGAAAGGGAATATAAGCATTTGTCTGAAGCTGTCGGCGGAACTTATATTGATATTTCTTTATCTTCAAAAAATAAAATTAATCCTTTTGATTTGCCTCGAGCCATTGGCGATGCCACCACCGAAGATATTATCAGAAGCGCGGTTATTACTTTAAAAGGTTTATTGACGTTAATGCTGGGTAAACTGACAATTGAAGAAGATTCAATTTTGGATCGCGCCTTAATGGAAACTTATGCCAGTAAAGATATTACTCCCCAGTCTGATTTGGCTAAGATTGAAGCGCCGATTATGCAGGATTTGCAGAATATTTTAGACGGCATGGAAGGCGCAAGCAATTTAAGCTTGAGGTTGAAAAAATATACCGAAGGTACTTTTTCCGGTTTATTTAACTCAGCCGACCAATGTGGATATGAAAAATCAGTTGGTTGTTTTTTCGTCCGAGATTTGGAAGATGAATTACGGCCAATTGCTATTTACAGTATTATTAATTATATCTGGAATGTGGTTCGTTCAGAGATTAAAAAAAGAATTTTGGTTATTGATGAAGCCTGGTGGCTGATGACTAGTGAGGATTCGGCTAAATTTATTTATGCTCTGGTTAAACGTTGTCGTAAATATTATCTGGGCGTAACCACCATTACTCAGGATGTTAATGATTTTTTAAATAATCCTTATGGCAAGGCAATTGTGACTAATTCTTCATTGCAATTGCTTTTGAAACAATCTCCGGCTTCAATTGAAAATATCGTTAAAATATTTATGTTGACTGAGGGTGAAAAATATTTGCTTTTGGAATGCGGAGTCGGTGAAGGTATTTTTTTTGCCGGCCAGAAACATGCCGCTATTAAAATTGTGGCTTCTTATACTGAAGATCAGCTAATTACCAGTGATCCGCATCAACTTTTGGAAATTGAAGCGTCTAAACGAGAATTTGAACAGAAAAATGCAGCTGGGGAAGAAGCAGGTCAGGCTCCAAAGCGGGAAGGTGTTGAGGAAATAGCAATTTAAAATTATAACAGCTAATTACTAATTTTTTAATATATGGCATTGGCTCAAAATCAGGTCACCTCAAGGAAGAAAAGATCATTACTCTGGATCTTGTTGATTTTATTGTTATTAATTGCGGCTATTTTGATTTATTTGTATTTATTTTATTTTAAACCAAAACCAGTGACTGAAAATATCAATATTAATCAGAATACCAATCAGACAATTTCACCGACTGCGCCGGCAACAACGACTTTCAATAATACAAATGCCAGCGTGTTAACGGATATTCAGGCAGCTACCGGCGGCAATCAGTCCGGTAATCAAAATGAACAGAATAATGCAATTTTAATAGCCACAGCTTTTACCGAAAGATTTGGCAGTTATTCCAATCAAAGCGATTATCGTAATTTCCAAGAGTTAGATCAGTTTATGACTGAGACGGTTAAAAAATGGGTCAGTCAGTATATCGAAGGCTTGAAAAAAGATCATGCTGATACCAATGTCTATTATGCTATTGAAACCAAGGCAATTTCCACTCAGGTTAACAGTTTTGATGAGACAGCGGGTTTTGCTCAGATCTTAATCAGAACTCAGCGTCAGGAATTTAATAATACGATTACCAATCCCCAAATAATTTATCAGGATATGCTGTTAGAACTTATTAAAGATAATAATCAATGGAAAGTCAGGGGTGCTTATTGGCAATAAAAATAGACAGTGGTAATTAGTAAATGGTAATTGGTACATGGAAAATTTTATATTCATTTTAAACAAATTTAAAGATTTTTTTTTAAATTTAATTTTCCCGCAGGCATGCTTTGGTTGTCAGCAGGAGGGAAGTTATTTATGTTTAAAATGTTTAAATCAGATCGAATTAAATCGGGAATTTTATTGCGCGCTTTGCAAGCAAAAAAGCGACCTTGGCCTGATTTGTCGTAATTGCAGGCAGTCTAGTGATTTGCAAGCAATTTGGGTCGCGGCAGATTATAATAATAAAATTTTGCAAGACTTGATTCATGCTTTAAAATATAAATATATCGAAGGTATAAGTGAAGATTTGGCTATCATTGCAGTTAAATATTTGCAGCAAGCGGATATTTTCTGCCATTTCGGAATTAATCAAACAAATACTATTATAATTCCGGTACCTTTACATAGAAAACGTTTTTTAGCCAGAGGATTTAATCAGAGTGAATTGATTGCTGATCAAATCGGTAAGATATTAAAACTTGATAAAGTAGACTTGCTTAAGCGTATAAAAAACACCGAAACTCAGATTAATTTAAATCGTTTGAAACGTCAAGAAAATGTTAAGGAGGCTTTTAGGCTAAGTAATTTGAAATTTGATCCAACAAAAAAAGTCATCCTAATAGATGACGTGGTAACCACGGGAAGTACTTTAAAAGAATGCGTCAAAGTTTTATCAGCAGTCGGTTATACGGAAATTTACGCTTTGGTTATAGCTCAGCGCGAAGATTGATTATTTGGACGGAGAGGGTGAGATTTGTTCCGCAAAGCGGAATCCCGCTTTGCGGGAAACCCTACGTTCGTGTTATTCGGAGAGGGTGGGATTTGAACCCACGGTCCCGTAAACGGGACTCCGGTTTTCAAGACCGGTACATTCAACCGCTCTGCCACCTCTCCATAATAGGGACTTCCTGGCGGAGAGGGGGAGATTCGAACTCCCGCGCCGACTAAAAACGCCGACCTACAGGTTTAGCAAACCCGCCCCTTCAGCCTCTTGGGTACCTCTCCAAAAGCCCTATTATGTCTAATATTTTATCTTAATTTAAAGAAAAAGTCAAACTTAGTACTTAATATTAACAAATTAAATATATGCAGCAAACTCAAGATTCAAACCTAAAAAAAGGTGAATTTGGACGAATATTTTTCGAATGGCAGATTCCTGAATATACAATGCATGAAAGAAGTAATGCCTGGTATATTGTTATGGCGATTATTGGCATTGGGCTGGTAATTTATAGTATTTTTACGGCAAATTTTCTTTTTGCCTTGATTATTATTTTGGCTACCTTTGTTGTCTATTTACGGGTATATTATACTCCCAAGGACTTGTTTTTCCAGATTACTGAAGATGGCATCGTCATAGGCAATCAGTTTATTGGCTATGAAACACTGCAAAATTTTTATATCATCTATTATCCCCCGGCGATTAAAAAGCTTTTTTTCAGACGTAAGGGAATAAATTTGACCGACATTTCAGTTCCTTTGGATAAAATAAATCCTGTTCTACTCAGAAAACAACTGCTGATTTATCTGAATGAAGATTTGGACAAAGAGCATCAAAGCGCAGCTGATTTGATTGAGATGCTGTTTAAATTGTAAAAAATAGTATTATAGGCTATAATAATTGGGGAGATGTTATGTCTCCCTTTTATATTCGTTTTACGTTATTCGGTATCGGTTAACGTTACGTTAATCGTCAACCGTTAGACGAAACGCATGTCGATACCGAATAACGAACAACCGATTTAGTCCTCGTAGTTCAACGGATAGAACACAAGATTGCGGATCTTGTGATCCAGGTTCGATTCCTGGCGAGGGCATACGTGGTTCTCCGCCGAAGGCGGATCCGCCTCTGGCGGAGATTCCTGGTGAGGGCATAAATAAGTTTAAAGTTTAAAGTCAAAAGTTAAAAGTTTGGAAGATATATTTTAAAAAAATCCAAATACTGCTTCGCGGCATAACTTAGGAATAATAATTTCAAGATGTATTCCTTAAGTGCTCCCATAGAAAATTTAACCCGGGTCGGTAAAACTACGGCCGGTCGTTTAAAAAGATTAGGCATTGCCACGGTCAATGACCTGCTTTTTTATTTTCCGTTCCGTTATGAGGATTTTAGTCAGGTGGTTAAAATAAATGATTTGCGGCCCAACCAGACAGTTACTATTAAAGGTAAGATTGTTTTGATTGAAAATAGGAGAGCCCATCGTCGCCGTATGACTATTACCGAGGCTTTGATTGAAGATGAAACCGGTTCAATTCAAGTTATCTGGTTTAATCAGCCTTTTTTAATAAAAAATTTAAAACCCGGTGATGAAGTTTTTATTGCCGGCACTACGGAGATAAATAATTTGTCCCTGCAGTTTACTTCACCGGCCTATGAAAAAATTACAGGCGGTGACAGCCTTAATACGGCTAAAATTGTACCGGTTTATCCCTTGACCAGCAATTTAACGCAAAAGCAATTGAGATTTTTAGTTAAAGTTGCTTTGGACTCGGTTAATCTGGTTAAAGAATGGCTGCCCAGGGAAATTTTGGATAAAAATAATTTAATGCCTTTGGCTCAAGCTTTGGCGGACATTCATTTTCCGGCTAGTTTTGAGGTTCAGGCGCAGGCTCGTTATCGTTTTAAATTTGATGAGCTTTTTTTAATTGCCTTGCAAAGCCAGAGACTGCGTCAGTATTTGGCTCAAACCAAAGCCCCGCAGATTGCGTTTAAAGAGCAGGAGATTAAAAATTTTGTCAGCAGTTTGCCTTTTACTTTGACCGCTGATCAGAAAAAAGCAGCCTGGCAAATCCTTTTAGATCTGGAAAAATCTCAGCCGGCCAACCGTTTGCTGGAAGGGGATGTCGGATCAGGCAAAACCGTGGTCGCAGCCATGGCCATTTTAAATACGGTTTTAAATGATTTTCAGGCGGTTTTAATGGCACCGACTGAAATTTTGGCCAGGCAACATTACAATGGAATCAAAACTTTATTAGCGCCGTTTAAAATTAAAACAGTTTTATTAACGAGCAGCGAAAAAGTATACTTTGACGGTCAGCAAGAAATTGTCGGGAAACATGAAGTTTTGAATTTGGTCAAAAACGGTAAGGCCCAATTAATAATCGGCACCCATGCTTTAATTCAGGATGAAGTTGAGTATAAGAATTTGGGTTTAGTCATTGTGGATGAGCAACATCGTTTCGGCGTGGAACAAAGGAAAACATTAAAAGATAAAAATAAAAACGGGTTGACACCTCATTTTATATCCATGACTGCTACGCCGATTCCCCGTTCGCTGGCTTTGATTTTATACGGCGATTTGGATTTATCCATGATTAAGGAAATGCCCAAGGGCCGTAAAAAAATTATTACCCGCCTGGTTGCTGAATCCGACCGGCAGCAGGCTTATCAGTTTATCAGGCAGGAAATTAATAACGGGCGTCAGGTTTTTGTCATTTGTCCCTTGATTGATCCTTCTGATAAATTGGGAGTCAAGTCAGTGACCGAAGAATTTAAAAAACTGGATAAGGAGATTTTTCCGGATCTCAAAATCGGTTTATTGCACGGCAAATTGAAAGGCAAGGAAAAAGAAGCAATTATGGCCGACTTTAAAGCTAATGAAATTAAAATGCTGGTTTCCACTTCAGTGATTGAAGTCGGTATTGATATTCCCAATGCTACGATTATGATGATTGAAGGCGCGGATCGTTTCGGCCTGGCGCAATTACACCAGTTTCGCGGTCGGGTCGGCAGGGGAGAATACCAGTCTTATTGTTTCTTATTTGCGGAAAATTATCCCGCTAAACGGGATGCCGCTTCGCGGCATAATCCCAAGACTAGGGAAAGGCTGGAAGCCTTGGTTAAATCCAATGACGGTTTTGCTTTGGCTGAATATGATCTTAAATTTCGCGGGCCTGGTGAGGTTTACGGCTCACGCCAATCTGGTTTGCCTGAATTACAGATTGCCAGTCTGACTGATTTGGAGTTGATTAATCTGACCAAGGAACAGGCTAAGACTTTTTTTACTCAATATAAACTCGAAGATTTCCCTTGGCTTAAGGCTAAATTGGCTGAGAATAAACTGATTGATCATTTGGAATAAGACCAGATAGTTTCTTAAATTTGTATAGATTTTATTGGGCGGATACCGAAAGCCACCGAAATCAGGCCGCGCATGACAAAGGCGGATAGATCTTGACAATAGTTTTTAAATTTAATAGGATTAAAATATGATTCCGGATGGTCCGGAATCAATATAAATTCAATAAGGAGGGGGCACAGACATGTCAGGAAGCAGGGATCGCGCTGGAAAAAAAGCGGAAGTAGAAAATGAAAAGTCAGGTAAACCGGAAAAGCCATTGGCTAAAAAGGAGGTAGAAAAGTTTCGTTTTTTATTGCAACGTAGACTTACAGAAGCTCAAAAAGTCTACCGGCAGGAGATCGGTAACGTCAAGGGCGCTGATTACAGTGATCAGGCCAGCCAGGAATGCGATTTAAGCGAGCAAATAAGGGCCAAAGACAAAGCCCGTAAGGAAATCTTTGAAATCCAGGCGGCTTTAGAGCGCATGGATAAAGAAGAATTCGGCATTTGCGAGGATTGCGACGAACAAATTCCCAGGAAACGCCTGGAGTCGAGTCCGACCGCCAAATTCTGCATTACCTGCAAGATCGCCAACGAGCTGGCGGAAAAAAGGCTGGGCTACGGTCGAACTACGATCGTAGAGAGTGAGATCTAAAAAAAAACAAGGAGGGGGCGGACGGGCAGTTACCAGCTGTCCGCTCTTTTTTTATGGTTACTAATCTAAGCGGGACGAATCAGCTACGAATCTACTAATGTAAAAAAATTTTTTTTAAGACGTGAGACGTAACACGCTTAACGATTCGAGCCTCGTAACCTATTTACGTAAGACGCCTGCTTTATATTTTGGATACAAAAGGATTGTCCCTGAGATAAAAGCGCCAGGGTTTATGCTTGTAAGCGCCGGCGTAATCAACACCAATGCGTTTTGCACTTTGTATTTGAGAAGGTTTTCCGCCGGAGGCGGATCCGCCCTTGGCGGATATTTTTTCCTTGGGATTTTCAGCCAGATAAAGCTTGGGACTGGTAATGATATTTACCCCGTTTAATTTTTTATCAATTTTTAAGGCCTGGCAGAGTTTGGCCGAACCATTGGTAAGTACAGTATAAAGTCTAAAGTCTAGGCCGCGAAGCGGCATCCCGCAACGCGGGAAAGTTAAAAGTTTGGAATTTTTTATCTTAAGTTTACGATTTTTATACATTTGTTTAATGCCGGCGACAGGTTCCAGGGCGCGGATTAAGATGGCGGCAGGGAAGTCCTTGGCTTCGGTTACAATATTAAAGCAATAATACATACCATAAACCAGATAAATATAAGCTGTACCCGGCTGGTCAAACATAATTTTGGTGCGTTCAGTTTTGCCGCGGGACGCATGTGAAGCTTTATCTTTCGGCCCGTAATAGGCCTCGGTTTCGACAATTTTACCAATTAAAATATTTTTACCGTCTTGCCGCAGCAGGTATTTGCCCAAAAGTGCTTGAGCCAGCTTAAAGGTATTTTGTTTAAAAAAATTTGCGTTTAAACGTCGGTAGTTTGACATAAATAGCTGGGGAGTATATAATAAATTTCAATAAATAGTTATTTCGCCTGTAAAACAATTTTTGCCAAGGAGGTATAAAATGAAAATTAAATTTGGTAGGAAAGTCGCGCAAAAGCCGACGGTCTTTCTTAAGCTAGTCTGGGCCATGCTGGCCAATTGGATCACCTGGCAGGAAATGACCGCAATTATGGCGGCCGAGCTCCGGGTTTACGCCTAAAAATGGAATCAGGCCATGCAGGAGCCAAATTGTCAGGACAATGAGTTGACCATAAAGGCGAAAACAAAGCGCCCAAAGAGAAATATTACTCGGGCGCTTTTTTATTTATATAACTTTCTTGATGGCCTGTTCCAGATTTTTTACAGGTACTAATTCTTTTTGTGAGGGTGCGGTTTTGCCAACCGGTATGATAATTTTCTTAAAGTTTAGTTTCAAGGCCTCTTCGATTCTTTTGTCCAGCTGGTAAACCGGCCGGATTTCACCACCCAAGCCGACTTCGCCCAAAATCAGGGTTTGCGGGTCAATAGCTTTGTTTTTTAGGGAAGAAACAATAGCCAGGCAAACTGCCAGGTCAGCGCCGGTTTCGTTGATTTTAAGGCCCCCAGTGACGTTTAAATGGATATCCTGGTTGAGCAAGGGTACATCAGCCCGTTTAATTAGGACAGCTGCCAGCATTTGCAGTCGATTCAAATCATAGCCTGAACTTCGTCTTTGCGGGTAGCCAAACATGGTTTTGGTAACCAGCGCCTGGACTTCAATCAAAAACGGCCGACTGCCTTCCATAATGCAAGTCAGAGCAGAACCGGAAATAGGCGTCTGATTGATGCGGTAGAAAAAGTTCTGAGGGATTTTTTACTTCCAGCAGGCCGCTTGAGCTCATGCTGAATATGCCGATTTCCTGGGTTGAGCCAAATCGGTTTTTGGCGCAGCGCAGTGAGCCGAAAATCATCCGAAGTTGAACTTTCCAAATACATGACTGCATCAACCAGATGTTCCAGTGATTTGGGACCGGCGACCTGGCCGTCTTTAGTCACATGACCGATGATTAGAATGGCGATATTATATTTTTTGGCTATTTCTAAAAGTTTAACCGTACAAATCCTGACCTGATTAATTGATCCGGCCTCGGAAGGAAGTTCATTAGAATATAAGGTTTGGATGGAATCAATGATAATTAAACTTGGTTTTTCTTCGACTGCAAATCCGGTAATTTTTTCAACGTTGTTTTCGGCCAGAAATTTTAATTTGGGAAAATCCAGATTAAGCCGGTCAATTCTCATTTTTATCTGGGAGGCTGATTCTTCACCGGAAACATAAAGAATGGGGGACTGGAGCTGATGGCAGAGTTGTAAAACCAGGGTTGATTTGCCGATGCCGGGTTCGCCGCCCAGCAGGATTAAACTGCCGGCGACAATACCGCCGCCCAAGACGCGGTCAAATTCGCCGATCTTAGTTTGCAAACGTTCGAATTTGGGAGTGGCTGAAGTTTTAAAGTCAATGAGTTGGGATTTATCTACCTTTATAGTTGTCATTTGAATTTTGTCATTTGTCATTTCTTCGGCTATGGTTCCCCAGGCGCTGCAAGTCGAACAGCGCCCAGTCCACTTGGGATACTGGGCGCCGCATTTTGAGCAAGCGTATATTGTCTGAGGTTGTTTAGACATGATGGTTATTTATTCAACCCCCTCTTTGATTCTCCCCCTAATCATAGGGGGAGAGTGCGGGAATATCGGATTTTCCGTAAACACCCCTCCTTACAAAGGAGGGGATCGGGGGAGGTTCTCGGATACTTTATCAACTCCCTCCCACCTTCGCTAAAGCTACTGTGGGCTAGCTGTATCTCCCTCTAATCTTAGAGGGAGATTCCGGAAGTGCAGGCTGAGTTTTGATTTTACGATCGTTTATTTCCTTACAAAGACAATATAGTTCCTCAACCACTGAATCAATATCTTCAAAGATTTGGTGATTCCAATATCTTTTTACAATAATTCCGCAATCTTGTAAATATTTATCCCTGATTTTATCTCTATTAATATTCTTTTGTAGGGTATGAATATCACCGTCTAATTCAATCGCTAATTTTAATTCAGGGCAATAGAAATCTACTATATAGTATCCAATCCCATATTGCCGACGGAATTTGTATCCTAACTTTTTGTTTCTTAATTCTTTCCAGAGTGTAACTTCAGCTGGAGTCATTTTTTCCCTTAATATTCTTCTTTTCGTTTTATGCAATTTTAAATTAAACAATTGCATTTGATTTTTTATTTTGGTTTTAATTTAGTATCTCTGGGCGCCGCATTTTGAGCAAGCGTATATTGTTTGAGGTTGTTTGGGCATGGGGTTATTGAAAAAGTGGAAAATCAGAGGCTTCTGGTACACAGGTGCCGCCAACAGATAATATTTTAGAAGTTGGGGTAGAGCATTTTAATCCCGCTCGGCACTCACCATCTCCTCTAGTTGTTACGCTATTACCAACCCTGGAACAGGAATCACCTATTTCACCTCGAGCGCAGGTATTGGTTCCCGCCGTGTTGCAAATTTTTGTTTTACATTCAGCATTACTGTTACAAGCTGTGCCTGCATCTCCAGTTGTACAAATATTGCCTAAAGAGGTATTGCAAATCATGGGATCGCCATTGGGAGCTTTGGGGCATTGATCGTTTGAATTACAATAACAAACACACAACTTATCGCCTTTTGTTTGATTACTCGGTGCGCAAATGGTTCCGCCGGGAAATTGGAGATGGCCACCTTCAATTGGTTCTATTTTACATTCGTACTCACCTTTGTTGCAATATGTTAATTCTTTTACCCCTGTTATTTTATCCATTGTGACACCAACAGCGGCACCTGCCATTCCTAATGTGGCTGTAATTGGCAATTTTGCATAAGCTGTGACGAGGGAACCTGTTAACCCGCAGGTAAATCCGCTTTGACAAGTAGTACTACTCATTCTGTAAGGATCACAGCGGCCATAGCCTATTTTGGGCATGCACTTGTTAGCCCCAAATGTTCCAACGCTGGTATTACAGTAATAGCCTTTCTCAGAGGCACAATCTTTATCAGCATCAGCATTAGCATTATAACAATTTTTTATTGTTTCAAAAGATGCACCACCTAAGCATTCTTGGAAATCAGTACCGACGCAAGGATTACCCACATAGCCAAATTGACAATAATTTAAGCCTGCCCAAGGAGCATAGCATCTTAATCCCTTGCAGTCTTCTTTCTCAGTTTTATCAGAGCAGTCTTTAAAAAGTGATTCGGTAATATCAATGCATTTGCCGTCAGTACATTTGCCGCCGCAACAAAGGCGGTCTTCAGTGCAGGCTTCGCCGTTTTTAGTGCAATCTACACATTCCCAGGAACCGCTATTTTTACAAACCTTATCAGTACCTAAGGCTGAGCAGTCTTTGCCGGTGCATTTTGTTTTAAATGAATCTTCATAGGCTTCGCCGCATTTTTTAGTTAGGTCATCTGTGCAGGTGGTATTGTTTTCCAGATCCAAAGTGCGCAATTCGCCGACGCATAAACCAGGGGAGACTAATTTGCCTTTCTTGGCATCACAGTCGGCTTTTAATAAAAATTCATATTGTTTTTCACCTGTTTGACAGCATTTCGTGCCTTCTATTACTGTAATGGATAATGGCTGGAGCAGAATTGTGCCCGGTGCGACTACTTGCAGGATGATAATCGCAAAAAGAGAGATACAGATGCCCAGGACAGCTTTGAAAATAGTATCTTTGGCTTTCTCGATATTTGACGGCGCTGCTCCGGAAAGTGTCCACAGGACACCGCCATACATGATCATAATAATAGCCAGGGCAATAACAGTGGCCGACCCAAATAAAAAGACAGCTTTGATATATTCGGCAATAGTTGAACCAGTAATCGGTAAACTGGCCGGTAAATCACCAAAAGGCACCTGTAGATCTAAAAAATCAAGCTGCGCCAGGCAGATAGGCAGGAAGATATTGAAAACCGTAACAATAATAAAGACAATAATCGGAAAAAGAAAAATTTTAGGCAATTTTGGCATAAGAGGTTATTTTTTTAGTTCACTGTCAATGATATTTTTTATCGTGTAATAATTGATAAAACCTTCAATTTTTTGGTCGTTAACAAAGATAGTTGGCACTGCCGTGACTTCCATATTTATGGCTTCAACCAGATTGCGGTCTAAGACGGCTACATATTTGCCGGTATTAATACATTGCTGAAATTTTTCCTTATCTAAACTCAAGGTTTGAGCCAGGCTTACATAAGTGGCCGGACCTAAATTGGTTTGGTTTTGATAAAGTAACTCTTGATACTCCCAGAATTTATTTTGTTCCCAGGCGCAGTAAGCAGCCGAAAGAGACGGCCGGGTTTCCTGATTAATAGTGACCGGCAGGCCTTTAAATATAAAACGGACCTGACTGGCGTAAATTTTTTCCAAGTTGTTCATGGTTGCCTGAACCGAAGCACAGCTGGGGCAGGTGAAATCAGTATATTCAAAGACTGTTACCTTGGCATCCGGCTGGCCTTTGATCGGATCATAGCGGGTAACCGCTGGAATTTTTTTCAGGGCCTGTTCAGACTGATTTTTGTAATACTGGTCTAGAAAATTATATAATTTCCATTCTTTCCAGTAATAGCCGAGTAAACTATAGGAAATAACGAAAATAACAAGCACCGTAAAAATCAGAAAATAAATAAAATAAAGCTTTTGCGGGGAAATCAGGATTTTTTTCTTGTCAGTCATCATAGTTTTATAATCTTATTTCTTTAATTTGTCCGGAATTTTTATCCCAGGCGTAGAGGATGGTTTTATCCTGACTGATCACCATTTTGCCGATTGAAGTATCAAAAAGCGGTTGAGCGATCAATTCCTTACTGCCAGTCATCAGGTTAATTTTATAAATATTATCAGGCTGGGAATCGGCCATGCTGGGAATAAAGCCGCTGCCCAGATCAAGTGTTTTTGGCACGGCGCAATAGATAATATTATCCCCGCCAAAGGTGCATTTATCAGCCCAGGTATCAAGATCAAGTTTTGTTCGTCCGGTACCCAGTAAATCAGGAGTTGAATTAACTACCCATAAAGTCGGATTGTATGAAGACGCTGAATTGTATGAGCTGTAAAGTAGTTTATTGCCAGTGGGTGAAAAAACATAGCGGGGATCACGGCCCTCAATGCGTACGGCTTTGAAATTTTCGCCGTTAAAGCCGATCGGGTAAATCTCAGAACGGTCAGCATCGAGTCCTTTGATAAACATCGCAACATATTGGTTATTAGGGGACCAGGTAATGGCAACATTTTCATCCTCATCACCCAGGGCTTCAATCTGGCGGTAATTACCTCCGTTGGTATCACTGATGGCTATATATCTGTCTTCAGGATCAAGTTTCATGGCTTTAAAAGCGATTTTGGAACTATCAGGTGAAAAAGTAAAATCTTTCCAGTGGGTGGGCAGAGTGATGGTGGTCTTTTTATTAATATCGTAAATAACATTAGAACCGTCTGGATATTCCATGACTGCTTGTTTGCTGTTTGGCGCCCAGGTTACTTTCTCTACATTTTTAAAAGCAATGTCAGAAATTAAAGTTTTAGTGCCATCAGGGGTGATATTATAAAAAAATCCGTTATTGGCATTATAATAAACCAAATCCGTACCATTACTGCTTAAAGATGGGGTTAAGGCCGGATCATTTTCCAACACAGTATATGCTGTAAGGCCGCCATTTGCTTGAAATGAAATCGTAGTGCCCGGAATAGTGGTCACAGGCGGGGGTAGGCTGGGCAGTGCCGGCGGCAAGAGTGCCGGAGCATTAATAAGGGGAGGGATATAGGCTGGAGGTGGCTGGGTGGGAGGAAATTCAGTCGGTGGAGTCGGAGTAACCGGCGGTGTTACGGGTGGCGTTGGTTGTGGTAAAAGAGGCCTGAAAAATAAATAAAAAATAGCAAAGCCTATAAGCACAGCAACGGCAATAAAAAGTATAATCAGTAAAACTTTTTTTGTTCGATCAGACATATTTTTTGGTTAATAATATATTAGTAAATAAAAGGCGGTAAAAATTATTAATTATTTTAAAATCTTTATGATTGCGGTGCTATTAATAACAGGAATAACGAAATAACAATTACCGGTGAGAGCAGGATCATTAAACAGATTATAAGTAACATCAGGATTATAGCGTCTAAGATGAGGAAAACAGCAATTTCAGCAATTTCAAAAAGCATCCACATGATTCTATCAGCCTTTTTATCAAAAGAATCATTGCCATCACTTATTTTTTCAGATTCTCCCGAGCCTCCTGATGTGCCGCCACCTCCTCCGGCAGCACCGCCACCTCCTCCGGCAGCACCGCCAGCTCCTCCGGCAGCGCCTCCAGCACCTCCAGCAGCTCCGGCAGCACCGCCAGCTCCTTCGGCAGCTATATTTAGATATTCTTTCCATTCATGACCAAAACGGCAGACATATTTAGAATGTGCAAAATATTTAACCAGAAAATGTATATTAATATAGATAATTCCTACGATAGGACCGAGAATTGTTTCCAGGTTAATTATGAGTGCCCAGGCATCACTTAAAAATTGAGCTGATACTTTTTGCCCGATCATTATAATTACATCTTGGGCCACTTTCTTGGCAGCTTTAGCTGCTTCTCTGATCTTCATTTGAGAGGCTGCTCTTTGCATTCTCTGCAAATCTCTTTGCATGGCTTTTTCCGGATCTTCTTCCTGTTCTTTATCCTTGCCTTTATCCTCTGCTCCTTTTTTCTTATCTTTAGATTGGTCTTCTTCCCCTTGTTTTTCCTGGCCTCCTTGGCCCTGTATTAATTTAGTTTGATCAGACGGACCTGCTTCTTCAGGCGGTTCCGCCCCTGGTCCGGCTGAGGTTGGCTGCCGTTGCGCTACTCTGAAATCACGCGCTTGTTGATTTTCCTGTTGCTGTTCTTCTGGTTTTTCCGTGTTTTTATCTTGATCCGAGCTTTGTTGTTCCGGTTCTTTGCCCCCAGTTTGAGTTTGATCAGCAGGTTGCTGGTTACCGGTTTCGGCTTGGTTTTGTTCTGTAGTATTTTTATCTTGATCCGGACCTTGTTGTTCCGGTTCTTTGCTCTCAGCTTGAGTTTGATCAGCAGGTTGCTGATTACCAGTTTCAGCTTGCGCATTACCATTAGTGGCCTGGCCTTGGTTTGCCGATGGAGCTCCTGACTTTTTCGGGGCAGTCATATTACCAGCTTGTTCTTGAGGCCCTGTTTTTTTCCCTTCCGCTTCATTAGCCAGGTTACCAGGTTCGTCTGGCGATCCTGGTTCTTGTGGTTGGCCATTTTTTCCCTTAGGTTTGCTTTGCGGAGTCTCATCATCATCAAGTTTTTCCGGTTTGGGGATATCTCCGGATATTTTAACTTGTCTTTTCTGATCACGTAAATTACGGCCCTGATCTTTTTCTTGGTTATTGGCTGGTGAAGTATTTGAATCGACCATTTGAAAAAATTAATTCCTAAGCTTAAGCGCTTTTTACTCTTTTTAAATCCTGATATAAAGCAAAAGGATAAACTAGTATCAATAGCATGATAATAATAACAAAAATATAGCTTAGTGCCGGTCCGATTGCCGGCAGTTTAAATAGTAAACCGGAAATGTTGTTTAAGATTAAGACCATAATGGCCAGCACAAAAATTTTAAAGGCCAGGCTGGAGAGGCTGCTTTTACTTAAATGGTACGTGTGTTTAATGGCATTTAGCGGGTATTCATCCTTTTCAATTATGATATAAATGCTAAAGATCAGTGTCGAGGAAAGCAGTAAGATCAAAATATAACCCAGGATCAGAGAAAGTATGCCTAAAACAGCTTGGTTGGCGATAAAGAAGATAATGGCAGCATAAATCGGCAGGGAAAAGATAACAAACAAAATGGAAATGATAATGGCGAGGAACAGAAAGTTTAAAAAATGTTTTTTGACCGACTTAATATTTTCTCTGAATTTCAATTTGGGATTCATTAAAGTATAAATAATAACGATTTGGGCAACTACGGCAATAAGAAAATAAATAAGATAAGTGCTTAAAGCCCAGAGAATGCGGGAGACTATTATATTATCAACAGTAATGACTTTAAAGGTAACAAGTAAATAATAAATATAGGTCAAGAGCAGATTGGCAGCTAAAATCAGAACTGAAATAAAAATAAAACTTAGCAGTAAATTCAGCCAGCTTTGCTTGACGATTTCCAGACATTTAAGAAATAGCTGGCTGGTCGGCATTAATTTTACGGAGTTATTGGTTGGCATCTTTAAGAAAGATTAAGAATTAAAAGTTGAAATTAAATATTTTGTTTATTTTTTTCTATCATAAAAAAGCCCCTGAAAATTTATTTATGCCATGCTGCGCAATTTGTTGATGCGGTCTGCCAACGGCGGATGAGTAGAAAAGAGGCCGCTTAGGAATTTTTTAGTCTGGCCAAAAGGATTGGCAATATATAAATGAGCCGTGGCATTATGGGCTCTTTTTAAGGGTTGAATATTCTCTTGTCCGATTTTTTCCAAAGCATTGGCTAAGCCCTGAGGATAGCGGGTTAAAAGTGAACCATCAGCGTCAGCTAAATATTCGCGTTTGCGGGAAATTGCTAATTTGATAAGTTCGGCTATCAGCGGGGTAAGCAGGGCAACAAAGATGCCGATGATGATAAAAATTCCGGCAGATTTACTATCATCTCCTTTATGGAAAAGGCCTCGCATCAGCCAGTCCGCCAAAAGTGCGATCACGCCGACCAAAACCAGGACAACCATCATCAAGCGGATATCATAATTTTTTACATGCGAAAGTTCGTGGGCAATCACACCTTCCAGTTCTTCATTGGTTAATTTGCTGATGGCGCCGCTGGTGAGCGCAATAGATGCGTGTTGCGGATCTCTGCCAGTGGCAAAGGCATTGATATTCTGGTCTTCGATAATATAAATTTTAGGCAGGGGCAGGCCAGCAGTCAGACAGAGATTTTCCACCATATGAAACACGTATTTATTTTCATCATGAGTGATTTCTTTGGCGCCCGAGCTAGATAAGGCGACTTTATCGCCGGCATAGTAGCTGACCAGAGTCATAATCATAGAAATTATAATTGCCGCAATGAGTCCCAGAGAACCGCTTTCAGTCAGATAACCAAAAAGCCAGCCCAAAGACAGAATAAAGGCGATAAAAATAATAATTAAGAAAACAGTTTTGCGTTTATTGGAGTCAATTTGTTGATACATATTTTTGCTTATAGCAGATAGCTTATGGCAAATAGTTAAACTATTTGCCATTGGTCATATGCTATTAGAATTGAACTTTGGGTGCTTCTTTTTCTTCAGCTTCAATCTGGAAAAAGTCGTATTTTTTAAAGCCAAGCATGCCGGCGATCATATTGTTTGGGAAAACTTGAATTTTGGTGTTGAAATCGCGGACATTGCCGTTGTAAAAGCGGCGGGATGCCTGGATTTTGTTTTCAGTGTCGCTCAATTCATCCTGAAGCTGTAAAAAGTTGGTGCTGGCTTTCAAATCAGGATAAGCTTCAGCAACCGCAAATAATGACTTCAAAGTTCCTGATAAAATGTTTTCAGCCTCGCCTTTTTCTTCTATTCCCTTGGCTTGCATAGCTTGGGAGCGGGCTTCAGTGACTTTCTGGAAAACCTGGTTTTCATGGCCGGCATAGGCTTTGACTGTTTCCACTAAATTGGGAATCAGGTCATATCTTCTTTTTAATTGGACGTCAATATCTGACCAGGCTTCATCAACTCGGTTACGGCTTCTGATTAAATCATTATAAACCGCAATTAGCCATAAAAGCACAACGCCGATAATGACCAGAATTATTACCAAAATAGGCATAATTTTTTGCTTTAATTAATTAAATTTAATATACTTAATTCAGCTATTTTATAAGGGCAGGTGTTTTAGCAAATATAAACAAAACTGGCCAAAATAAAACAGCCTGAAATTATGTCCTCATGAGTTAATTATAGTATGAAAATTGTGCTAATGTCAAAAGAAATTTATTATTTTTAATTAAATTTTCCCCAGTCAGCAATATTTTGCTGTAATTAGGGAAGATTTTGGAGAAAAAATATGATTTTCAAACGTCAACAATCATCAAGGCTATTAATCGCGGGCTTAGCGCTATTTGTGGTAATATTTTTTTTAACTTGCCCTAGTGCGAGTCAGGCAAATTTTGAGTCCAAGGACACTTCCGGCAATGTTTATATTCCGACAGGGACAGTTTTTGAGAATGTTTTTTATTTGGCGGGACAGAATTTAACCATTAATGCCAGCATGAAAGATGATGTTTATCTGGCAGGCGCTAACATAAATATCTCCGGTCCGATTGAAGGCGATTTAATCGTCGCCGGTTCAAATGTAGTTATTAATTCGGAAATTAAGGGTGATTTAAGGGTAGCGGCTGGTTCGGTTACCATTAATGGCAAAGTAAATGGCAATACAACGATTTTGTCCGGTATGGTTACTTTGTCTCAGAATTCCGAATTTGGCAAAAGTGTAATTATGTTGGCTGGTAATGGGGAGGTTTACGGTAAAATTAATAAGAATTTGTATGCTGCAGCGGGAAATGTCATATTAAATAATGAAATTTTAGGCAGTGCTTATTTAACAATCGATAGTGACGGAAGTTTAATTTTACAACCTGAAACCAATATTTATGGCAATTTGGAGTATACGGCCAGCCAAACCGCCAATATTATTTCAGGGGCAAAAATACAAAATGAAGAAAAATTCACTCAACGTCAGCCTCAAGCCGCAGGGCGTTCAAATAAAGGTATGGGTTTTGTCCTGGTACTCTGGTTGGCTGGTTTATTGGGCTCAATAATTGTCGGATTGATCATTGTTTTTGTTTTCAAAAATCAGACAGTTAAAATTTTAAAGCAGCTGGAAATTAAAGTGCTGCTGACCATGCTTGCCGGTTTAGTTTATTTGATCGTCACCCCGATTGCTTTATTGATTTTGGCAGTAACCATCATCGGCTTACCTTTGGCTTTGATTATAGGTGCTTTTTTTGCCATTGCACTATTTATCAGTCGTATCTTTGTTGCCATTTATGTGGGCCAATTGATATTCAAAAATATTTTCAAACAAAAAGAAACATCAGCTGTCTGGTCAATGATTCTGGGCTTGGTATTATTATATGTTGTTTGTTGGTTACCACTTTTAGGCTGGCTGGTTAAACTCGTTGTTTTGTTGTGGGGTTTAGGTGCCTTGATGGCCATTGTCAAAAAAGATCTTAATTTGGGAAATAATTAAAGAAAGCCTGAAGGCAGAAGTCTGGACTTCTGCCTTCTTGTTTAGGGTTTAAATATATGATCAATCCTTCCATTTTCAAAGCCTATGACGTGCGCGGCATTTATCCTTCAGAAATTGACGAAAGCGCTGTTTATAAAATCGCTCAGGCTTATGCCAAGGTTTTTCAGCCCCAGAGCGCAATTGTTTTAGGCAAAGATGTGCGTTTATCTTCTCACAGTTTGTGGCAGTCAGCTGTCAAAGGCTTAACAGATGCCGGAATCGATGTCATTGATATCGGGACAATTTCCACGGATATGCTTTATTTTAGCGTGGCTAAATATGGCTATAGTGGGGGCCTGTCAGTTACTGCTTCCCATAATCCCAAAGAGTATAACGGTCTGAAATTTGTCAGAGAAAAGGCCATTGCCATATCAGGAGACACTGGCATTATGGATATGCGTGATCAGGCCTTGAAAAATGAACAAATCATGGAGCCGGAAAAGGGGGAAATAATTAAAAAAGACATACTTTCAGATTATGCCGAGCACTGTTTGAGTTTTATTGATACTAAGGCTATTAAGCCTATGAAAATTGTAGCTAATGCCAATTTTGGCATGGCCGGAGTGGCGATTAATAAAATTTTGGAAGATATTCCGGTGGAAATAGTACCTTTAGATTTTGAACCTAATGGCAATTTCCCTAAGGGGCGACCAGATCCGATGATTCTGGAGAGAAGAAAAGAAACCGAAGAATTGGTCATATCTGCCAAGGCTGACTTGGGTGTAGCCTGGGATGCTGATGCTGACCGCTGTTTTCTTTTTGATGAAAATGGAGAATATGTTGATAATTATTATTTAACCGCGATATTGGCTGAATTATTTTTAGAAAAATCTCATAAAAAGGAAAAAATAATCTTGGATCCCAGGCAGTATTGGGCTGTGGCAGATACGGTAGCCAAGGCCGGGGGTGAATCAATCATGAATAAAGTCGGGCATGCTTTTATTAAAGACAGAATGCGCAAAGAAAACGTGCTTTTTGCCGGAGAAATTACGGGTCATTTTTATTTCCGCGATAATTTTTTCTGTGATAACGGCATGATTCCTTTGCTGTTAATTTTAGAAAAACTAAGTCAAGAGGGGATTAAATTGTCGGAATTGGCAGATCCTTTTCGAAAAAAATATTTCATTTCCGGTGAAATTAATACCAAAGTAAATGATCCTGATGTGGTTTTAAAAAATGCTGAAGCCAAATATTCCGACGGTGAAATTTTACATATTGACGGCGTGTCAGTGGAATATAAAGACTGGCGTTTTAATTTGCGTAAATCAAATACCGAACCATTAATTCGCTTGAATGTAGAGGCAAAATCGCAAGCGCTAGTTGACGAGAAGGTTAAGGAATTGTTGACTTTAATAAAATAGATGAAGGCTGAAGAGCGAAAACGGCTGTTTTTAAGGAAGGTAGAGACGCGCTGCAGCGCGTCTCTACAGGCCAATGTCCTCGATGTCAGCCGTTTTCGCCCGGAGATCAAATATGAACAAAGAAAAACCACAAGTAAAAAATGAATCCGCGCCGGCCTTGGAAATGGCTCGGCAGGCTTTGGGTCGGGTAAAAGAACTGGATCTGACGCCGGAAGAAAAAGAAGAAGTAATGCAGATGATTGATCAGGCAAAAAAGGAAGAATCCAGCGGTAATAAAGCTAAGGCGTTGGTGGTTTATAATGAGTTGTTAAGAAAATTAAAGGAAAGAAAAAACCCAGTTTCTGAAGTTATTAAATTTACTACACCTGAAGGCAAGGAAATAAATATTGATTTAGGTAAAGAATTGGAATATTGGTCTGATTTTTATAATGAAATTGGTCTTGATTGGATAAAAATGCCCAAGCGTATTACTTTATCACAGGAACAAAAAGAAACATTGGTAAAAGGCGCTTTGGCTTTATGTCCTAATGGTCATTATGAAAAACTTAAATTATTAATAATCCCGGAGGGTATTGCTGATAAAAGTGATGATTATAGAAAATTAACAAAGTTAGTCAGCAAAAATTTCAAAGTTAGTTTATCTGCGGATCCCATTTATGGTTTAGAAAATAAACCTGGGAAATTGAAGTTAATATTAGTCAAGGATGCCAAAGAGTTAAGAAACGATAAAGTTTATCAGAATACTGCAAATTTATCTTTTAATGATTTAACTGCTGAAGGAGGACTTTTTGAACGAAAAGGATTGCAAAGCATTGATGTGGCGACTTATCTTATTTGGCAAATGGAAGCTAAATTAAGAACAGGAGAATTATTAGATAAAATGAGTCAGGTCTGGCTGACTGAAAATAAGTTACCTCAAGGAATTTTTCCGGAAACAAGAGAATTATCCTCTTATGTTGTCGGGGATAAATTATTCTTTGAAAGAAATAATCCCGATTATTATGCGCCACAATTGGGTTGCCGTCTTGCTTGCACAGTGGAAATTGAATAAAAAATATAAAAAGGTTTTACAAATAATATGAAGATCGGTATTTTTGATTCAGGCTTGGGTGGCCTGATTATTTTAAAAGAAATCATAAAAAAACTGCCGCAGTATGATTACATTTACCTGGGCGATAATGCGCGGACGCCGTATGGCAACCGCTCGCAGGAGGTAATCTATAAGTTTACAGAACAGGCAGTTGATTTTTTGTTTAAACAAAATTGCCAGCTGGTAATTATTGCCTGTAATACGGCTTCGGCTGAAGCTTTGCGTAAAATTCAGCAGGAGTGGCTGCCCAAGAATTATCCTGACAGGCGAGTGCTGGGAGTTATCAGACCAGTAGTAGAACAAGCGGTTAAAACTGCGAAAAAGAAAATCGGGGTCATCGGCACCAAAGGCACGGTGGCTTCGCAGGCCTATATTCATGAAATTACCAAATTGAACCCTAAGCTTGAAGTTTTACAGCAGGCCTGTCCGCTTTTGGTGCCTTTGGTTGAAGAAGGCTGGCAAAAATCAGATGTGACTAAACGAGTTTTACGAACATATTTGAAACCATTAAAATCAGCAAAAGTAGATACTTTAATTTTGGGCTGTACCCATTATCCGATTTTATATAAAGAAATTCAGGGCATAATGGGCCCAAGAACTAAAGTTTTGCATTCCGGTGAAATCGTGGCTGAGTCTTTGGTTGATTATTTGGGGCGACATCCGGAAATTGAAACTAAATTAGATAAAAACTCTCAAAATATTTTTTACGTGACTGATTTGTCGGCGCATTACCAGATATTGGGGGAGGGCTGGTTTGGGCAGGGGATTAAGTTTGAAAAAGTTAGTTTATAAGGTTCTATTAGGTTAGATGAGGTTTTATAAAGTTATATAAGGTTGCGATGAGGAAATAAAAAATCCCGGACCAGGTGGCCGGGATTTTGGGTTTTATCAGAGTTCCTTCTGGCCTCGAATTTCTTCTCTTTCGAGGTATAACTCTTTTAGTTTTTGCCGCAGCTTTTCATTATTAATATTTCTGCCTTTTAAGCGACGGGTAAGCTTGGCAATTATTTGATTGACTCGTCCGCCGGAAATATCAAATTTTCGTCCGATTTCCTCGTATGAATATTCCCGGTGCTCCGGATTTAATCCGAATTTGAGTCTTATCATTTCTTCTTCTTTCGGCGAAAATTGAGCAATTGACTGCTCAATGGTTTCCAGAAGTTCTGTTTCCACTATCTCCAGATACGGTTCTGAAACAGTAGGCAAGCATTTGAGCCTTGATATGTCTGTGGCACTCAGTTCATGCAGAGACAATTCAATCGCTCTTTTAGGAGATTCAAGCTGATAGAGCTTCAGGGGAAAAAGTAGGTCAATATTAATTTTGAGAATTTCTGACAACCTGACGCAAAACGGCAGCCAGTTGCCTCGTTTGCCAATGGGTGATTTTTTCAGGTTGATCAAATCTCCAATATAGGTCATATGCAGGCCGCATTGCCGGCTAAAGGCGGCAATTGAAGCGTAGTTATCATAAATAGCATGATAAAGAACATTATTTCGGACTCTGATTTCCACTCGTACTTCTTCCATCTTTTTTCTCCTTTGTCAGAGTAGACCTTGGCGACACATTAAATCAATTTAGCAATGATTTTGAGATTTGTCAATAATAAATTTAAGATAATATAAAAGAAAAGGAGCTCCGCAACGCGGAGCTCCTTTGATAATTTGTGGCTATGGCTTGTCGCTGAGCAGTTGCTCCAGTTGTTTCAGTTGCTCAGGAGTCAGGTTGTCCAGCCGTCGTTTGACTTCTTCGTTGTCTGTGTTGGTTTCGGCTTCTGCTTGCGCCGGTACGGTGATAGCATCGCTGGCTTGCTGAATTTCGGATTTGGTAAATTCCACATCCGGCAGGTCAAAGCTTGCCATCTGGATAATGCCTTCGTTTGTTTCCAGGTAGGTAATCTTGGCTTGGTCATTGTCGCGGGCAATAGCCAGTTCTTCGGAGATTTTACTGGTACCGGAAAAAAGCTTGTCAGGCATTTGGTCCAGCCAAACGTAGTATATGGTTACTCCGTTTTGGCTGTCAGCTGCGATGCGTTTAATTTTGCCTTCAGCTTTTTTTACGTACTTTTCATTACTGGGAGCCATGGTATTGCCGTTGGAAGCCAGTAGCTTGCGATACTCGGCCAGTAATTCCGTTTTGTCCTGTCCGAATGCAACTCGTGAAGACGAGGCTTCGACCATGGCAATGCGCTGGAAAACATGCTGGTCCGAAAGAATCGGTACCACCCAGGTAAGGGTGCCGTAAATGTTATAAAGGATTGGATCAGTCGGATGCCATTTGGCAGATTCTGCGCCTAAACCGCTGGAAACAGCCTGGATTACCGCTGTTTCATTGGCGCCGTTGATGCGGTAGAAATATGATTTGGCGTTGCGAGAGTTGATCATCAGAAATCCGACCAAGGCGTTATCGCTGGCAGAAGATGAGGTCATGCCGGTAAACCAGTATGGCTGGCCGTCATTACCGTAGACTAGCCACATATCCAGTTTGCCTGCGACTTCTGTGGGAATCATCACATCCTGTTCCGACCAGATTGAATTCCACCAGCCGCGGGTGTATTTGCCCCGCCACTTGGCATACGAAAAAGCGATTTTCTGAGGGATGATTCGATCCACCCAGACAGGAGCTTCTTCTGGTTTGTATTTTTCAATCTCTCCGGTTTCCGCGTTGACCAGAATTACTCCGGTAACCTTGTCGCCGGTGTAATGATGGATTAGGTCGTATTTGGTGATGACCCAATAAGGGTTCAATTCATCATCAACTTCAAAGGTAAAATCGGTCAGGCCGGTAAACTGGTAACCTTTGGCATAGACATAACGTCTGAGGTTGTCGCTAAACCAGCCGGTGGTGACATATTTCAATTTGCGCTGTTCAATCCTGACGGGTCGGTTGCGATCCTCGGCATTGACCATGATAAAACCATAGGTTTCCCCATAGCTTTGCCAGGAGGCAAAACCATTGAATTCCAGGGGAGCAACCCACCACAGTTCGTCTTTGACGCGCTGGATATGGAGTGTGCCCACATGGAAACGGCTGCCGATATTGCCGGGGATTTTGCCGATGTCCTGATTGCCCAACCATTCGGCGTGTTCCTGGTCAATGATCCTGATGTGCTTGGTATCAATCGGCTGAAAATCATCCTGCCAGGATTTATCTTCCACCTTGCCGATCATATCCCGCAGATTGACTGACTGGAACATACCCATGGAAAGGATACCCCGGATCAAAACCAGAACCAGCAGAACCACGAAAAGATAAGTGCCGCCGGGAAGCTCCTCCGAGGTTATCCCGGTGATTAATAGATTGATACTCATGGTCAGCAAAATCATGAAACTCAGACCCCAGAACGGTCCATAAAGACCGGGGCAGACGGCATAAACAATGCCTACCCATAAGATCAGGGCTACAACTGAACGGATGATCCAACCCAAAAGCCATTTGCCATGACCGTCTTCTTTCAGTTGATTGAAATTGGGGTTAAACCCGCCGACGACGCTGACGATAAAAGCCACCCAAAGATAACTCATTTTCTTTACTCCTTTTCTTCTGTTTTTGAGGTACGTTTTTGTACTAAAAAGTACAAATAGCCATAAAAATTTACGACACCTTAGTATATAATTTTAAAAGATTTTTGTCAATAAAAAAGACGACCTGCTATTTTGGGTCGTCTAGGTAAAACATCACTGAGATTTTTCAGGATTTGAATTCAAAATGGAATTAGAGTTTTTATCCTTGCGGATTAGGATAAGACTAAAAGCAAAGGGAGTTTGTCTTTTAGATTATCCATCGGGACGGCTGATTGTTACATATCCAGGCCATTGGCCTTGGTCTTGTAAACTGATCAACCAAACTCTTGGAACAAGCATTTGGCAATGCCTGATCCTCTTAACCCGACGTTGGTTTTTATAGCCAGAAACCAGCATTCTTGTCTGACTATTTTGAGATAACTCAATTAAAAACCAACAATTTTAGTAATAATAACTTATCATATTATTGAATTTTTGTCAAGATTAATAAAAAAGCGGTCAGACAGGGTCTGACCGCGTAATGGTTTGGTTCGGATTCCGGGAGGCGCTGGGCGTCTTCCGCTTATAAGGCCAATTGGTCTTACTGGAATCCGATTTTTAAAGCGACCAGTGCCGCTTTAAATACAATATTAAGTGTTTCTGGGCGTCTCAAAAGCCAAGATGCTTGAGGATACGGCTAAAAGCGGATTTGCGCAAACCCACTCAAGCTTCTCCATCGGGCAGAGCAATCTTTCCTGATCGGAGGCAAATATCCTTAGAAAAGATTGCCAACACTTGGCCAGCGCTTCCTCGAGGCGGGGCTGCCTACCCCAAGCGCCAACCTTCAAACCCGACGTCAGATCCGGAGGCCGAACATTTGCCTCACTTACGCGACCGCATTTACGGCAGTCCATGACCTGACAATTTAAATTTCGATTATGCTGCCATATTAGCAAAAATAATAGGTAATGTCAATGGTTTGCCTTTTATTTTATTTTGAGATAAAATTAGAGTATTCAATTTATTATTTAACTTTTCAATACAATGATTACAACTGTATTAATTTTTCTGATTGTTTTAGGTATTTTAGTGCTGGTTCACGAACTGGGACATTTTTGCACTGCCAAATTAATGGGCATGAAGATTTACGAATTTGGTATCGGCTTTCCACCGAAAATCTGGAGCAAAAAGGGTAAAGACGGGGTGATTTACTCGATTAATTCTATACCTTTGGGCGGTTTTGTTAATTTAAGGGAAACAGAATCAGAGGCTTCTGATCCCAATAGTTTTATCAATAAGAAACCATGGAAAAGGGCCGTCGTTATTTTAGCCGGCGTAGCCATGAATTTTTTATTATGCGTTGTTTTGCTTTCATTTGGTTTTATGTTTGGCCTACCGCAGTCAGTGGATCAGGATGCGCTTAATTCCGGAATTGTAAAAGATTATAAAATTCAGGTGGTGACTGTTTTAGATGATAAACCAGCCAAAACTGCAGGAGTTGAAATCGGCGATGTGCTGCTGGCTGTTGATGACCAGAAATATTGCCAGTGTTAAGGATTTGGTTGTGTATACCAGTACTAAAATAGGGACGAAAGTTAATTTTAAATTTTTGCATGAAAAAGAGGAAGTAACCAAGGAAATTGAAATTGCAGAATTGGAAAAAGGCAAGGGCGGTATTGGTGTTGGCTTGGTGGAAACCGGGATTGTTTCTTATCCGGTTCATTTGGCTGTTTGGCACGGTGTGAAATTAACTTTGGCGCTAACTAAGGAATTTATTTTTGCTTTTGCCAATATTATAAAGAATTTAGTCATTGGCCAGCCAATCGGCGTCCAGGTTTCCGGTCCGGTCGGTATTGCGGTTTTAACCGGTCAGGTAGCCAAATTGGGTATAATTTATTTACTGCAATTTACGGCTTTACTCTCATTAAATTTGGCGATTATCAATGCGATACCGTTTCCGGCTTTTGACGGCGGTCATTTAGTCTTTATTATAATTGAAAAAATTCGCCGCAAGCCTGTTGATAAGAAAATTGAGGGTATAATTCATACTATTGGGTTTTCTTTGTTAATGCTATTGATTATTGTTATTACTTTTCAGGATATTTTAAGGTATAGTCATTTTTTTAGTAATTTTTTCAGTAATTTGATTTAAACGGCTTAGTGCTATAGGGCTTTGAGCTTAGAGCTTTATGCCCAAAGTTTATAGCTTATAGCAAAAAAATATGGAATTAAAATTCAAAGAACTCAAAGAGCAGGCCTTGAAGGAGATTCAGGCGATTCGCAATTCGGAAGAGTGGCAGCAGATTGAGAATAAGTATTTTTCCAGAAAAAGCGGGGAATTGGCCAAGCTTTTGAAAGATCTCAAGGATGTTTCCGAGGATTTGCGTCCGAAAATTGGCGCGGTTGCCAATGAAATAAAAAATGAAATCAGTAAGGCTTTGGAACAAAAAAAAGTCAGATTTGAATTTGGATATTGATGAGGATTTGGAACATGATTTTATTGATGTAACTTTAGAAATTGAAAAATATAAGCTTGGTCATTTGCATCCTTTGACTCAGGTGCAAATGGAACTGGAAGATATTTTTAAATCCATGGGTTTTATGATTTTGGACGGTCCGGAGCTGGAATCGGATTATTATAATTTTGAAGCTTTAAATCTTCCGTCTTGGCATCCGGCTCGTGATATGCAGGATACTTTTTATATTGATCCCAAGACTGTGAACGGCACGGAAAATTTGCTTATGCGCACTCAAACTTCACCGGTACAAGTGCGGGCAATGCAAAAATATGGCGCGCCTTTGCGTTGTGTGATGCCCGGCCGTTGTTTTCGTAATGAAGCCACTGATGTGCGTCATGAACATACTTTTTATCAGATGGAAGGCTTGATGATTGATAAAAATATTTCTTTTAATGATATGTGCGGTGTTTTTGGAAACAGTGGCTAAAGAATTATACGGAGATGACACTAAATTAAGATTGCGACCAAAATATTATCCTTTTGTGGAGCCGGGTGTTAACGGAGAAGTGACTTGTTTTTTGTGCCATGGCAAAGGTTGTAAATTATGCAAACAGACCGGCTGGCTGGAAATCGTCGGCGCGGGCATGGTTCATCCCAATGTTTTGAAAGCCGGCAATGTTGACCCCAATAAATATCAGGGTTTTGCTTTTGGTTTTGGCTTAACCGGTTGGTGATGCTGAAATACAATATTGACGATGCCAGGTTATTGCAGAGTGGGGATTTACGTTTCTTAAACCAATTTTAGATTATAATGCAGTTGTATAATATAAAAGTGCATAAAGAGAAAAGAAGGATTTTAAGAAACACAATGACACCCGCTGAAGTTGCGCTTTGGGTAGAATTGAAAAATGAAAAATTAGGATATAAATTTCGACGACAATATGGAGTCGGTCACTATATAATTGATTTTTATTGTCCTCAACTTAAATTCGCCATTGAATTGGATGGCGATGTTCATGCCATTGATAGTGTTCATAAAAAAGATCTGATTAGGGATAAATTTTTGGAAGAATGCGGGATTACCATGAAAAGATTTTGGAATCACGAGATATTTGAGGATATAAATTCAGTTTTGGAGGTGATAGTTAATCTTTGTCAACAAAAAACCGATTGTAATTCTAAGGTACAGCCGTCTCATCCGGAGTCTCCCTCTAAGATTAGAGGGAGATACAGAGGGAGTTGATCGGGTAACCCGAATTCCCCGAATACCCCGAGAACCTCCCCCGAACCCCTCCTTTGTAAGGAGGGGAGATTGCGGGGAATGCCGTGACCACTAAGGATTCTCCCCCTTAGACAAGGGGGAGACAAAGAGGGGGGGGTAAATTTTGACCGTTAACGACTTTCGTAATTTTCAAACGATTATCGCGAAAATTAATAATATTTTTATATGGATATCTCAAAAAATTGGCTCCAAGATTTTGTAAAAATACCAGACTCTTTATCAGCTAAAGAGCTGGGTTCGAAATTAACCATGTCCACGGCTGAAGTGGAGGGGATGACTGATCAGGCTGAAAGTTTGAGAGGTGTTGTTGTGGGAGAAATTTTGGAAGTCAAAAAGCATCCTAATGCCGATAAATTACAGTTGACCGTAGTTGATATTGGCTCGCCTTCGCATAAAGCTTCGGCGAATGCAGACAAAGAGAAATTAAATATAGTCTGCGGTGCGCCTAATATTGCAGTCGGACAAAAAGTTCCGGTCGCCACTATTGGAACCAAATTGCCGAATGGTATGGAAATCCAGAAAGCCAAAGTTCGCGGTGAAGAATCTAGTGGCATGCTTTGCGCTGAAGATGAACTGGGTCTGGGTAAAGATCATGCCGGGATTTTAATTTTAGACAGTAAAGTCATGGTCGGAGAATCTTTGACTAAGGCTTTAGGTTTAGATGATACTATTTTTGAATTTGATAATAAATCTTTAAGCAATCGTCCTGATTTATGGTCACATTACGGTATTGCTAGGGAAGTTGCGGTTTTATTGGGCGAAAAGTTAAAGGAATTTAAAGTGAATGTTAAGGAACCGGGAAAACCCGCAGAAAAGCTTGATATTAAAATTGATGATTATAAATTATGCCCGCGATATTGCGGCGTTGTCTTGGAAGGCATTAAAATTGCGGAATCACCTGATTGGCTAAAAAAACGAGTAGCTAGCGTGGGCATGCGTTCAATCAATAATATTGTTGATATTACCAATTATGTAATGATGGAAATCGGTCAGCCTCTTCATGCGTTTGATTACGATAAATTAGCGGAACATAGGATTATTGTTCGTAAAGCTAAAAAAGGCGAAAAAATAAAGACTTTGGATGAACAAACCAGAGAACTTGATGAGAGTATGTTAGTGATTGCCGATGCCAGTAAGCCCGTAGCTATTGCCGGGATAATGGGTGGAGCAAATACGGAAATTGATAATAATACTAAAAAAGTCATTATTGAATCTGCTAATTTTGACCATGTCTCTGTGCGCCAAACCGAAACAAAATTAAATTTAAGAACAGAAGCTTCCATCCGCTTTGAAAAGTCTTTGGATCCGAATTTGTCTGAATGGGGGATTAAGCGCGCCATTGAATTGATTCTACAGGTTTGCCCACAAGCTAAACTTGTTTCTAAAATTGAAGACGTAAAAAAGTTTAAATTGAACCAGGGTCCTATAAAATTAAGTTTTGATTTTATAACTAAAAAAATCGGACAGGAAATTCCTAAAGATAAAGTCATGAAGATTTTATCAAGTTTGGGCTTTGTGATTAAAAAAGGTGTTAAGGATTTAGGCGTGACCATCCCAACCTGGCGCGCCACGAAGGATATTTCCATCCCAGAGGATTTAGTGGAAGAAGTGATTAGAATTTACGGTTACAACAATTTGAAATCAAGCCTGCCCATGATTGAAATTTCTAAGCCCGAAGCCAATACTGAGCGTGATTTGGAACGAAAGATCAAACAGCTCTTGGCCTATGGTTTTGGCTTAAGCGAAGTCTACAATTATTCGTTTGTCGGTGAGGAACAGGTGAAAAAACTAGGTTTAAAGATAGAAGATCATGTCCGGCTGGCGAATCCCCTGGCTAAAGAGTGGAATTTACTCAGGCGCTCTTTAGTCCCCAATCTCGTGAATAATGCCGCAACTAATTGCCGTAATTATGATGACTTCGGGCTATTTGAGGTCGGTTCCATATTCTGGCCTGGAGCCAAAGGCGAAAAAATATCCGACAAGTCAGATAAAACCTTGCCTTTGCAGGTGAAAATGATGGCCGGGATTATTTGCGAAAAGAAAAATGACCGACCATTTTTTAACGCGAAAAATATAATGGCCGGGCTTTTAGCTAAACTGCATTTTAATTATAGCTTTGAGAAATCAGCCGAGCCCTGGCCCTTTATTAATAAAAACCGCACAGTTAAAATTTTGGTTGAAGGCAAAGAAATTGGCTATGTTACGGAATTGGCAGATGATATCTATGATAAATTTAATATTTTGAATAAAATAGGTATTTTTGAGTTTAATTTGACTAAATTGACTCTTTTATATAAAGAGGCTTTGAAATATAAGCCGATTCCAAAATTCCCTAGTATTGAACTGGATATTTCCATGATTATAGCCAAAAAGATTCTCTGGGAAGAAATTTATCAGGCGGTTAAAGACGTTGACAAGGATTTAATCCGTAAAATATCGTTTTTTGATGTTTATGAAGGCCAGGGTATTCCCGAAGGCAAAAAATCAATTGCCTTCAGAATAGAATATCGTTCTGATGACAAGACCTTGACCATGGATGAAGTTCAGATTATTCATCAGAAAGTTTTAAATATATTGAACTCAAAATTTGAAGCTCAAATAAGACAATAATTGGCTAATTGCTTAGGGCTTATAGTTAATTAGAAAGTATGAAAAAATTTAACCTCATATTAATAATTTTGTTATTTTTAGGGTTTCCATTCATTGGAGCCAGGGCTGCTGATTTGTCAGGAGTCAGTTTAAGCATCAATCCGCAAAATGCCAGCAGTTTGGCGACCTGGACAATAAGTTTTACTGTTCCGGAAGATATAAAATTAGGCCATATTTTAATATCTTTAGGCGGTTATCAGCCTGAGTTGGGTTCGGCTGAACTTTTTGTTTCCGGCTTGCCCAAGGGAACGCCTCAGGTCGGAAAAAGCAATCCCAATTGCGTCTTTAATTGTGATGACATCCGCTATTACTATAGCGATCCTATTAGCGTCAAGAAAAATACTAAAATTACCTTTACTTTAAATAAAGTTAAAAATCCAGATAAAGTCGGAACAACCGGTTTAGGCTTTATCAATATCTTTTCCTCCAAATATCCGCAAATGACCTTGGTTTATTCCAGCGGGGAGAAGCTGGTGAATTTGGGCGAGGCTTTGACCAGCCCTGATGATGAAAATTTAATTCCGGCGACAACTACTACCGAAAATACAGAGCCGGCTTCCGGCCTTGCCGGCGTCAAACTAAATGAGTTATTTTTTCAGCCGGGCGCCAAAACCACTAAATTAGACACGATTAAAGACGCTAGTAAGGTAGAAAATTTGACCTTAGATCTTTTAGGCAAGGAAAAAATTACCTTCAAAGGCACTTTGGATTTATCCACACCAGAGGCAGTTAAATTTTTTGAAAATCTTGGTGATTACATGACTTTTGATAAATTGAAATTCGAGGTCAAACAGGACTTGATGGATCAGTTTAAGGTACCGTTGGATATTACTTATTACGATTTGCCATTTATTTGGGATCCGGATATTTTAAAAAATGAAACGGAAGTAATAGCCAAAGAAAATATTACCAATTATCATTATGTTATTTTTGATAATAAACCACAGGTTTCTTTGACACTTAATGAAGGCGGTGTGTATCAGTTGGTCCCTCATTTGCAGGTGTTTATTACGGATAATCAGAAAATACAGGGCTCGAAAAATGAGGCGACTTTTAACGGACGGATTTCAGATCCTAAAGCTAAGATTGTAATTTCCCTAAACGGCAAGGATCTGGATGATTTGGGTGTTTTAGTGGATCCACTTAAAGGTGAATTTAATTTTACCTTAAAGCTTTTATCAGGGACAAATTTAATCGAGGTTAAAGCTATCAGCGAGTATGGTACCTTGCCTAAAATTACCAAATTAGTCCAGTACCTAGCGCCAGAAACATTCCTACCCAAGGAAAAAACCTTCATTAGCCCCTTTAATTTGATCGCTGTCGGCCTGGCCATCCTGGCAATTATTTTCATTTTTGCCATCAGGCGTTTGGCCAAGAAACGGAAATAGTGGTATAATAAGGATAGCTGAAACACGGATTTAATTCACAGATAACACTGATTACTTTATCTGTGTAATCAGTGATTATAAATCAGTGGTTAATAATTCCCATATGCTTATCGAGACTACTAAAGACATTTTATATATAGTAATTTCCTTTGTCGTCCTTTTGTTGACTATTTTTATTTGCTGGGCGATTTATTATGTGGCGATGATTTTACGGGAATTTAAAAAAATTGTCATGGATATGCGCAAGAAAATAGAGTTGGTTGAGGCTGTTTTAACTACGTTTAAAGAAAAAATTGAACACACTTCCAGCTATATGAAGCTTTTAGTGGAAAGCGCAGGGAATATTGTGGAATTTCTAAAGGATAGGAAGGAAGAAAAGTCTAAGAAGAAGAAATAGAAGATTAGGACTTAGGCATTAAGAATTTGAATACCCGTTAGCGGGTATTCTTTTAGTCTTGACAAGGTTATAATAATATGATAGATTAAAGATGCTCAAATGCCGCCGAGGCAGATCTCGGCCTGATTCCGCTTCGGATCAGAATGACTTGAAAAACTGGTTTTCGGCAGCTTTTACAGGGTTTTGAGCCAGGCTTTTCCGAGCGCATCGTGGCCACTTGCCTGGGCGGAAGTCGCCCTTCATAAGCGAGAGGACGCACACGCACAAGTCGAGAAAAAAAAGAGATTATTTTTTCGGTCTGAAAAGCTGCCATCCCATTTCTTATTGCCGGAGTCCACGTACTCCGGTTTTTTTATTAGCTGATTTATAGGTCTAGATTGTTATTATTTGGTAGAAAATGTTATAATAGGCACATGACAATTAAACCAAAAACTCATAAGGTCAGAGGTAAGCATCATAAATTCGTAATGCCGGTATTATTTATTTTATTTACTTTAGTAATTTTAGGGGCAGTGGCCAGAACTGTTATGGCCTCAAGCGCCGGGGTAGTCTTTTGGGGAAGAATTGCCACTGTTGTGGCCATTTGTACTCCGGATCCGAATACCAATCCTTGTAATCCTTTTTTGTTGGCGCCGCCATATGTTGTCGTGGCTACAGTAGACGGACTTCCTAATTTGGTTGGTATTATCCCTATGGCATCCTTAGGTCTGTCCAAAACTGCAGTTCCGGGGAATTGGATTGTCGGTTTTGGAGCCCAGACTGGGCCTGCTTTTGTCGCCACAACCTATTGGATGTATAGTCTGCGATAAAATTTAGTACTTTACTAGCCATTTAGGCCAGGGATTCTCTGGTCTTTTTTAATGCGTTGAAATTGATTGACAAGTTTTACTTTTTCTGTTAAAATATATAATCGAGTAAATAGGTCAGAACTTTGACAAATTTAACCTAAAAAGGAGGTACATGGTCATGTTTAAGCGTTCAAATTGGCTGGAAAAATATGGCCTTGTGCCAAAGATTTTTCTGGTCTGTCTGCTTTTTGTGTGTATTGGCGGTCTGAATATTTTTTTGGGGTTTGCTCAGGTAAATTCTTATTCTTATCAGCAAAAATTCAGCCACAATGCCAAACTGGATCCCTGGTTTCAACCGCCGGCGTACACCGGTCCGGAATTTGATTCCTGGCGGGAACGTAAAGAGGCTGCGCAAAAAGAAATTGACTCGCTTTATCAGCTGGCTTTGGTCAAGGGCAACGCATATTCGGTGGCGGATTATTTTCATGACTTTGACAGCCTGATGGAACTGGAAGATAAATACAACATACGCTTAACTTCCAGTACGCCATTTTCGCCGCTGGATCAATTTGTCCTTCTGCGGGATAAATTGTCTGCCTGGTCAAGGCCCACACCCGATGACAAGCAGGTGGCTTACATCCAAAAAATCGGAGAAAAGATACGTCAACGCAACGGGGAGTTGGATTATACATCAAATACTGACATCAGCTGGTCAAGCTTAAGACCCATATTGTCCTGGCTGATAGATGCTTATCTGAAATTTATGTTCTTCTGCACCTTGATTTATATTATCAGGTTTGAGGAGCACAAAAAGTCTATCAGGCGTTTCCAGAGGCATCATCATGAACTTGGTAGATTTATTAATGATGAAGAGCCTTTTCCGGGTAGACTTTCATTCTACGATGAAATCCTGATCAACCCGTGGCGTTTTATCGGGCGTGTCCTGCTTTGGCCTAAGTACTTTCTGCATTATCCGCTTTATGAAAGTCCGGCTCAGCTGTGGCGTTTTAATCGGCTTAAAGCCGAGTTTTTGCGCTACCAGCCATTGGGCTATCAGCTGACTCCCAGGGAAGAAGCGATTTTACTGGCTCAGGCCGGAAAACCGGTAAAGGATTTTGGCAAAACTATTCGCACTTTGTTTTCCTATCCGGTTTTTATCAGACGTTCAGTCTATCTTGGCTACCTGTCTCTGGTCTTGGGATTTTTATTGCAGCCGGTAATAGTCTTGGCCGCGGATTATTCCAAGAAGATTGAAGCTCATTGCTATGGGCAAGATCAGACCATTTTGGCTGAACAACCAAGTGATACCGGTCAACAAATAAGGGCTGGGACTGAAACCCCAAAACAGCAACCTGACGAATCAGGCAATGAATGTCTGATTTTGACAGTTGCAGAGATGAGCATTCCTCTGAGCAGAAGCGAAAAGATCATGGATTTAATTTTGCTCAAACCCAAAGAAATTGTTGCTGATATTGTCCATGTTCCCATTTTCCGGTTGCTTATCGCGGCGCGTTGTTTCTAAACAACAAACCAACTAAAGCAACCCGGAAGAAGTTCTTCCGGTTTTAGGGAGAACGAAATGCGGAACAAGATGTTTTCGGTAATCGTGTCTTTGGTCATTGGCCTGCTGGCGTTTTCAGCTCTGGCTGTTGAGGACAAGCCCCAGATGGGAGTGTCGCTCAATACCGGCAGGGAACTTGGCGCCAATGTCAATCTGACCGCCAGCATGGTGTTCATCAATCTGATGTCCACTCACGCGCCTTACACTTCCTTGGGCTTGAGCTATCAGGTGACTGACCAGTTTACTCTGGCCGGTTCTATGGGCTACGGCTTCGAGGAAGCAGATACTATGGATGCCGGCTGGTTTGTAGGCGCTGATACGACCTTCAAGTCCGATGACTGGATCATGGTCAACAGCCTTTACTACTACGCTGGTTATGATATGTGGTTTTCTTACCACTCGTTGACTTATCCGCTCGGGTTTACCCGTGTGGGAGTTGATGTGCGTAATTACCACTATCTGCAACTGGTGGATGAAGGCTCCAGATCTTACCAGGTCGGTCCGAGCCTGAAGATCACTTTCAATGACAAGCTGAGCTTGAAGTTGAATTACTATTACGCGTTTGAACCCTATGGCGAACCGGCCATGGATTCGAATGTGTACAAAGCAACTTTGATCTACAAATTCTAAGCGAGGCTGATCATGACTGCCCCAAAGATTAGTGGTAAAGTAACATTAACTTGCTGTTGCGGACAAGAAATCAGTGTTCATTTATACCGCAACGATGAACCGCGAACAGCTTATGTTGTTTCTGCGGATGATAAGTCTCAATGTTGTTCAAGTTGCGGTAGGAAATATCAGTTCGCCCCAGTCGACTGTGTTGCATTTCAGATTTGGCCACCGCCATCGAAGCTCAAAGACGATGGCCATGTCATGACTTGATTTTTTAACGGTAATTAATATAAGGGCGAGGAGAAATCTTCGCCCTTTTTTAAATGGGTTGTTACTTGACATTTAAATAATATTGTGTTAAATTAAGGAGTTAAGGTTCGTTCTTTTTAATCAGGAAACAAAAGGAGGATGGGAAGAAATGTACAGATATTCGGAAAAGAAAAATTCAAATTGGTTGCTGGTGTTGGCCATTTTTATGGCGTTGCCGCTTGTTGTCCTTACTGCCGCCCGTTTTTACCAGCAGTACATGTTCAAAATTGAATGCACTGGCCATCTGAAGCGGGCGGCTGACGCCAATGTCATCCGTCTGGCGAGTCAGGAAATGGACACAGCAATCCGCTATCTGGAAAAGAATGAGATGACCAGCGGTTATACTTCAGTGATAATTCAGACACCGGATGAGGATGTGGGCTTCTGGTATCAGAATCTCAAGGCATCTGCGGAAGAGCTGGTTAATATTTCTTCGGAGGCAACGCAGCTGGAAAGCAGCAATGTGTTGATGAAATTGAGGGAAACTTTGTTGGATGAAGGACAAATCACTAAGGTTACTGTTCCCAGTGGCGTGGCTATATTTCCACATAATAAGGCCTATGCCCTTTTTACAGCCTTGGCAGCTCTGATGTTTGTTGGTGCCGCCATCCTGTATTTGCATAATTCCAAACAAAGTTTTACTTTGATTGAATTGATGATAGTGATCTCAATCGTCGGGATACTTATCACCTTGGCTTACCAGTATGCCTAGATAAATAATAGGGGCGAGGAGAAATCCTCGCCCTTTTTTAATTTATTACAAATTTCAGGATAGCGAATATACAAATCGAGTACAAATATACAAATAACCTAATTCATTAATAAACTAATAGATATTGACAATAAGTATTTATTTCGCTACATTTGATTTATGTTTCTAAGCCAAAGGAGGGACTGGAAATGATAGGTTTTGCCATAATGCTTTCGATTTTGGGTGCGTGTGTCGTGACCGGCATTTTGTTGAGAAAGTTCAAGTTCAAACGCGACTGTGAGAATGAGATGATTGCCGGAGTTTGCGCCGGTTTAGCCAAAACCTGTGGCATTCAGCCTTTGTGGATGCGTCTGGGCTTTGTTCTTTCAACCGTATGTGTCGGTTATGGCCTGGGTCTCTATATTATATTGTGGATCGTCTTACCCGAGGATTTACCAGAGGAAGGGGTGTAAAGACGTGGAAATTTATTGCTCGATCGGGGTCTTTTCTATCAGCCTGAGCATGTTCATTTTGATTATCCGGATTTCCAAAATCGGTCTGAGCCAACAAGGTAAAAAAATAGCCGGTGTTTGCGCCGGTTTATCTGAAGCTTCAGATATGCCGGTTTGGTGGATCCGCATTTTCTTTATGATTTTCTTCTTTTTTGTCGGGTATGGTTTTTTTCTCTATCTGGCGCTCTGGCTTTGCATGGTCAAAGTGAAGAAAAATACTCAGACGGAGACAAAATAGCAAAATAGTCTTTAAAAACGGCCGCTTGGCCGTTTTTTCCTTTTAGAATTTTTTTATTTTTTGAAATATTTATCCAGCCTATTAAAGCTATCTGAGATAACAAATTAAATTGGCATCAGCATAGATACAGCTTTTAAATTGCCATAAGACATCAAGGCAAAAGACCACATCCTGGGCTCTGGGTAAATTTGAGTATTTTATTTTTTTAAAGACACTTTTGGCCACAGTGGCATGACCATGAGCCGGCAAGAGAACATAGGGCTTCTTTTGAGTAGGTTTGCGGTCGGTATAAATATAAATGGCCTGTTGACGTTTCGGTGGCCGGCCAAAGGTTAAGTTATAAATTTGTTTAGAAAACACCAGCCTTAATTTTTTAGGATTATATTTCTGCCAAGGGCAGACACCTGAAGAATATTGATGTAAAAAAAGTTTGGGCTGATATTTATCAAATATATATTTGGTAATTTCCAGCTTTTGCGGGTGACAGAGGTCATCTGCATCAAAAAAAACTAAAATGTCATAACGCGCAATTCTGGCGCCGCGATTCCGGTTTTGGCCTGCATATTGTTTTTTTAATGTGGTGGCAAAGGTAATAGGAAATTTACAGCTGGCCTGAAATTTACGGGTAAGTTTTAGGCCTTCTTTTTTGTCTGTTTCACTTAGAGCCACAATTACTTCATTTGGTAAAAGCGTAGATTGATTAAGGCTGGACAAGGCTTGAGGTAAATCTTTAAGGTCAGGCGGATGGCAGGGGATAATAACCGAGATTTTGTTGTTTTTATTCATGTTGTTAGATTTTGGGGTAGTTACTGCTTAATTTTATCAAAATACCTTAATTTTCGCAAAAATTAGAAGTTTTTCTTGATTTTTTTTGTTAAAAATGATATCTTTTTATTGTAAATTAGCCTTAATTTATGAATGGAAAATCAGGAGTTTCATTACATATTAACGGCCGGGTGCAGGGCGTTTTTTTCCGTTTAAAAAGGCCACAAATATACAAATTTTTACAAATGATTACAAATTTGTAGTAATTTGTATTTGATTCGTATATTTGTAACAATCTATGCATTTAGACAAGCTTTCACCGGAAGAACGTAAAAAATATCGCAAACGAGAATATATTCCGGGCCTGATGATCTGGTCGACTTTTGTATTTTCTGTTGTCTTATCATTTATAAAACCAATGTGGGTGATTTATTTTATAATTCTCTTCTCCTTATATTGGGTCTTGCGAATTTTTTATTTTATTTTTTACTCTATCTATTCGGCCTATATTTTTAATAAGGCGATCAAGATTGATTGGAAGGCAAAAAGAGAAAGCCTGTCAAATTGGCATGATTATTATCATTTATTTATTTTACCGACTGCAACCGAGCCTTATGAAGTTTTGGAAACAACTTTAAACGGTATTTTGGCCTGCAAATATCCGACTGAAAAAATAATCGTGGCGATTAGCTGGGAGGAAAGAAAAAAAGATGTTTATGACGCGGTTGAGCCCAGGATTAAACAGAATTTTGAAGGAAAATTTTATAAAATGTTAACGACGTTACATCCTGACGGCTTGGAGGGTGAAATGAAAGCCAAAGGAGCCAATGCCAATTGGGTGGGCTGGAAGTGCAAGGAATTAATTGACCAATTGGCTGTTCCTTATGAAAAGGTTATTGTTTCATATTTTGATTGTGATACCTTTGCTCATGAAAAATATTTGGATTACCTGACTTATTTATATGCAACTCATCCCAATCCGACCCGTTCATCTTTTCAGCCTGCTGTTTTATATAATAATAATATTTGGGACGCGCCGGCGCCAATGCGCATCACCGCATTTTCAACGGTGTTTTGGCTTTTGGCGGAATTAATGCGTCCTGACCGTTTATATACTTTTTCTTCCCATGCCATGAGTTTTAAAGCTTTGGTTGATGTGGGTTTTTGGGAAAAAGATATTGTCACGGATGATTCGCGCATTTTTTTGCAGTGTTTTATCCATTATAACGGGGATTATGAAGTGACGCCGATGTATATTCCCGTTTCTATGGATACTGTTATTTCCGAAACATCGATCTGGAACGGGTTTGTCAGTTTGTATAAGCAGCAGCGTCGTTGGGGCTGGGGCGTGGAACATCTGCCGTACATGCTTTATCATTTCAAAAAGAAGAAAGATTTAATTCCTTTCAAAACCAGAGTTAAGTATATTTGGAATTTAACCGAAGGTATGTATTCTTGGGCAACCGCGCCGTTGATTCTTTTTATTCTGGGTCGTTTGCCCCTATATGTAGCAGGCCCCGCAGTTAAAGAAACAGTCTTAGCGCAGAATGCTCCTTTTGTGCTGGAATGGATTATGAGCATCGGTATGGTTGGTATTTTTGTTTCAGCTATTTTAAGTGTGCGTCTTTTGCCGCCGCGACCGTCTCAATATCCAAAGTATAAATGGTTAATTATGTTTGCCCAGTGGGCACTTTTGCCCATCAATATTATTATTTTCGGGGCTATCCCCGCAGCTGAAGCTCAGACTCGTCTGATGTTGGGAAAATATTTAGGATTTTTTGTCACGCCGAAAGCCCGCAAATAAACTAAGATTTAAAAACTAAAATGTAAGAGCTTTAACTAAAAAATTTATAACTGATTAGTTTTTAGTTCTAAGATCGAGTTCTTAGTTCTAACATCTAAGTTTTGAGTTATGTATTATGCCTAAAGTCGCTATCAATTTGGTCACCTGGAACGGAGAAAAACAGATTGAATACTGTCTGAATTCTATCCTGGAACAAAAATTTCAGGACTTTTTGCTGTTGATTATTGATAATGGCTCTGTTGACAAGACTGTCGATATAATTGAAACTGAGTATTTGCCCGCCTTTAAGGATAAAATAAAATTTGTTAAAAATAAAAGTAATCTGGGCTTTGCCTTTGCGCATAATCAGGCGATCTTATGGACTGATTCGGATTATGTTTTAGTCCTCAATCAGGACGTAATTTTAGAGCCGGATTTTTTGGCTAAAGCAACAGAATTCATGGATGGTCATCATGACGTCGGCTCAATCAGCGGTAAGATATTACGTTGGGAATATCGGCAAATGGAAGACTTGAAAAAATGCGAAAAAACTGATATTATTGACTCACTGGGACTTAAAATTTTTAAAAGCCAGAGAGTGGTTGATCGTGGTTCCGGGGAAAAGGATTCGGCGCCTACCTCCGCTTTAACTGAGGCAAAAGCTTCGATGGACAAGTCGGCCGGCAGGCAATATGAAAATATTACGGAAATTTTTGGTGTTTCAGCAACTTGCCCGATTTACCGTCGTCAGGCCTTGCAGGATATCCGCTACGAAGATGAATTTTTCGATATAGATTTTTTTAGCTATAAAGAGGATGTTGATCTGGCTTATCGCCTTGCTTGGCGCGGTTGGAAAAGTTATTTTTTACCGGAGGTTATTGCTTATCATGAAAGAGCCGCTAAGGGGCAGGAAAAAATTTCTCATTTGGCTTTAATTCGTCATCGTAAAGATAAATCAAAATTTGTTAATTATCACTCTTATAAAAACCATCGTTTCATTTTATTAAAGAATTTGAGTGGCCGCAACTTTTGGCGCTATTTTTTCCCGATTTGCTGGTTCGAATTTAAAAAATTTATTTATTTGTTATTTGTAGAATTTTCTACCTTGAAAGCTATCGGTGAATTTAGGGCTAAGCGTAAGAAAATGAAAATTAAACGCCGTTTTATAATGTCGCGTCGGTTGATTAAAGACGATGAGATGAGAAAATGGTATTCGTGATAATAACCAATAATCAATAATCAAATTCCAAATAAATTCAAAATTACAATAATAAAAGCTAAAATTAGTTTGGAATTTTACATTTAGATATTTGTTATTGTTTGGTTGTTGGATCTTGGTTATTGTTTATTTCTAACATTATGGATTTATCAATTATAATTTTAAATTACAAAACTCGGGGGCTGGTTAAGTATTGCCTGAAAAATGCCATTAATACGGTTAAGAATTTAAATTACGAAATTATTGTTGTTGATAACGGCTCTAATGACGGGATTGAGAAGATGCTGGCTGATGATTTTTCGCAGGTCAGATTTTTTCAAACCGGAAAAAATAAGGGCTTTGCCACCGGCTATAATGTCGGTATCAGACAAGCACAAGGTAAATATATTCTTATTTTAACGGCTGATGTCACGGTTTTAGACGGCTCAATTGAAAAAATGGTGGAGTTTATGGAAAAAAATCCGACGACTGGTTTGGCCGGTCCGAAAATTATTAATCCGGATGGGAGTTATCAGATTACCTGCCGCACTTTTCAGACACCTGAAATTATTTTATATCGACGGACACCCTTGGGTTATTTTTCATTTGCCAAAAAAGAATTAGACAAACATTTATTGTCAAATTTTGACCGTCAGACAAGCAGGGAAGTTGACTGGGTTATGGGCGCCTGTATGATTGTCAGGAAATCAGCTTTAGACCAGGTCGGGTTATTTGATGAAAGATTCTTTTTCTATGTCGAGGACATGGATTGGTGTCGTCGCTTTTGGGCCAGCGGTTATAAAGTCAATTATATAGCTGATGCGGTCGTGATCCATTTATACGAAAAAGCCTCTGATCACGGCATCTGGAATTTTTGGAAATTGGACAAAATGGCGCGCTGGCATATGGTTTCCGGCATTAAATATTTTCTTAAATATTTAGGACAAAAAAATCATGGAACAGTATCAAACCCCGCCACAACCAAATAATATCAACCTGCCTTCACCCGACTATACTCAAATCAGAGAAAAACCGAGAAAATCTTTAGCTAAGATTATTATCTGGGGTGCTGTTAAAATTTTAGCCTTAATTTTGGTATTGATTTTGATTTTTGGGGGAGCGATCGGTTTGATTTATTACGATAATATTAAACAAGCCTATAGTTTGTCCTTTTCGGCTAAGGCTGATTTGGAAAATACGGCTCATCAGATAATTAACCGTGATTTTAAAACTGCGGTTGAATCAATCAAGAGCGCTAACTCTAAATTTTTACAGGCTCAGAATTATCTCAATCAGGTGGTAATTGTGCGCCAGATTCCCTATATTGGCCTGCAGATTACGGGCGGTTGATAATGTTTTGGTCGCAGCTATAAAATTAACAGACAGCGGTCAGCAGGTTGTGTTATTGATTGACGATATAACAGCGCCTTTGAAAAATGAATCTATTTCCTATGCCAGTTTGAGTCCTGAACAAAAAAGGCAGATTTTGGAAAAAGTAGTCGCTTCTGAAAGCATGTTGCTGGAAGTTCAGATCCAAATTGATGAAGCTGACCTGGCGATTTCTACCATACCTTCAGAGAAATTAGTTAAACCGCTGAGAGACGGAATTGCCCCGATTCAGCAATATTTGCCTAGAATGAAATTGCTTATTGATAATGCGTTGCCATTATTGAGATTAGTTCCCAAAATTGCCGCCTTTGATGAACCAAAATCATATTTATTCTTGTTGCAAAATAATTCAGAATTACGGCCTACAGGAGGTTTTATCGGGACTTATGGAATATTAAAATTGCAGGATGGCGATATTAAAGAATTTGCCACAGATAATATCTATAATCTGGACCGTTCGACTCAAAAAATTGTGGCCGAACCTTCACCCTGGCCGATTGTTAAATATTTGGAACAGAAAGATTGGTCTTTACGCGATATTAATTGGGCGCCTGATTTCCCAACCACAGCGCAAAAGGCCTTAGATATGTATGACAAGGAAAATAAGGTCTGGCTGGATTTGAAAAAATCAGGTCAGAAAATCTTGGGTGAAAAAGGCATAGAAATTACCGATGTTTTGCCCTACCAGGAAAATTTATCAGGTGTCATTGCGGTTACGCCGGAGATTTTGGGTGAACTTTTGGGATTAACTGGTCCGATCGTTACTGATAATATGCTGTTTACCGCTGAGAATTATCAGGATCAGCTGGAATTAATGGTGGGTAAAATGTATCAGGAATTAAATATTCCAGTTAACCAAAGAAAAGAAATTATCAGAAAATTGGCTGATCAGATTAAATTTAAATTAACGACATTGCCTTTGAGCCAGTTGCCAGCCTTAATTGATATGGGTTTTAAAGCGATGGATCAGAAACAAGTTCAAATTTATGTCCAAGACGTTGATTTGGAAAAATTAATATTGGAGCGCGGTTGGGGTGGAGAAATCAAAGAAACTGACGCTGATTATCTGATGGTCGTAGATAGCAATCTGGCCAGTTTAAAAACAGATCAGTATGTCAAGAGAACTATTAATTATTCAGTTTATTGGACAAGGCGATGATTTAATTGGCAAGACTGAAATTACTTATCAAAATAATGCTGATTTTACCTGGAAGTCAACCCGCTTAAGAACTTATACTCGGGTTTATGTACCTTTGGGAAGTGAATTAATCAGTTCAGCCGGCGCCATGGAAAATGATAAAATTAAAGATCCTCAATTACAGGCCGGTCAGGTAGAGGCAGCCACTGAATTTGGTAAAACTTTTTTTGGCGCTTTTATTTCCATTGAACCGCATGAAACGAGGTGTTTTAAGCTTTGAATATAAATTGCCTGCAGCGTATCAAGGATTCAATTAGAATTTATAACTGCATATAATTTAAGTTGTACAGAAGCAAGCCGGCGTGTTGCCTGATTTGACTTTGGATCTAAAGTTTGGTAAAAATATTAAATCAGCGACTCCGGCTGAACCGGAAAATGAGTGGTTTAATAACTCGTATAATAATGCAATGTCTCTGGATAAGGACAAAAATATAGTGGTCGGTTTTAAGTAAGCTTTTAATAAATTTTCAATAATAAAATTTTCAAACATTGAAAATTGAATATTGAGAATTAAATTTCGATATGTTAAGAAAAAAGATCGGTATTGATTTGGGTACAACTAATATATTAGTCTATTTACCTAAAAAGGGGGTGGTTATAAACGAACCATCCGTGGTTGCGATTTCCACGACTGATAAAAAAATTCTGGCTGTCGGCATTGAAGCTAAGGAAATGTTGGGTAAAACGCCTGATACCATTATTGCTAAGCGTCCCTTAAAGGATGGCGTGATTGCCGATTATCACACCACAGAAGCCATGCTTAGATATTTTATCAATAAAGCCTTAGGCGGTTTGCGAATTTTGCGTCCTGAAGTCATGGTCGCTGTTCCGGCGGGTATTACATCTACTGAAAGACGCGCCGTGGTTGATGCGACTATGGCTGCCGGAGCCAAAGCCGCATATATTATCAAAGAACCGATTGTAGCTGCGATTGGCGCCGGTATTCCGATTGGCAGCCCTTCAGGCAATATGATTATTGATAGTGGCGGTGGTACCACTGAAGTGGCGGTTATCTCTTTAGGCGGTATTGTGGCCAGCGCTTCAGTCAGAATCGGCGGTAACAAATTGGATCAGGCGATTTTGGAATACACCAGGAGAAATTACAATTTAGCTATTGGGGAAAGAACCGCTGAGGATATTAAAATTAATATTGGTTCAGCCTTGCCTATGAAAGAGCCTTTAACCATGGAAGTCAGAGGCCGCGATATGATCACGGGTTTACCGCGTACAATTACCATGACCACCAATGACGTAGTGGAAGCGGTCAAATCTGCGCTGGAGGGCATGATTGAAGCGATTAAAGAAGTTTTACATAATACGCCCCCGGAATTATCCGCTGACGTGATTGACAAAGGCATTATCATGAGCGGCGGTACTTCGCTTTTGCGCAACATTGACCAGTTGATTTCTAAAGCTACCGGCGTGCCGGCTTACGTTGCTGATGACGCCTTGTATTGCGTAGCCAAGGGTACCGGCATTGCCCTGGAGAATTTGGAAGCCTATAAGAGGTCAATTTTAAGTTCAAATTAAACTTAGATATATAATTATTTATTGAGTTATTGGCAATTTTGACGGATAAATAATTAGATAGTATACTATTGGTATAAGAGATTAAATTTTATGGCCATGGATCAGGAAAAACAATTGCAGGAAATTTTAGAAATCGTCGGATTTATCAAGGATAATGCTGCTATGAAGGAAAATTTGGATCGTTTTGCTACCAAGGAACAACTAGATGAAACTAAGAATGAATTAATGAACCACATTGATATTTTTATTGGTTTGCATCAGAAATTGGATATAGAACTAACAGCCCTGCGTTCCAAGTACGATCGTTTAGAAACCTCAATGAAAAAGGTCTTAGATCATTTGCATCTACAGGCATAATTTCTGATTTGCTCTAAAATGTTGATATTGTAGCAAAAACGTCACGCGTCGCGTGGTGTTTTTTATTTTATTGAAAATGTGGCCAAATATGCCTTTACTTAGCAATATCTTTAGGCTATAATTAGGCTATGAATAATTTCACTTGGCCGGTGGTCGGCCATCAGAAAATTCAGCAGTTTTTGCAAAAAAGCTTGGCCAATAATAAGCTGGGGCACGCTTATTTATTTTCCGGTCCGGTCCATCTGGGTAAGAGTCTGATCGCGGAAAATTTCATGGCTTCAATTTTGTGCGCTGATTACCATCAGCAGAATAAAAAAGAAGGCCAGAAATTACCTTGCGGGGAATGTGTGTTTTGCCAGCAGTTTAATAAAGGTATTCACCCCGACGTTTATTTTTTAAAAAAAGAAGAGGCTAAGAAAAATATCAGTGTGGAGCAGGTCAGGGAAATGCAGAAGTTTTTAAGTCTGACTTCATTCCTTAATTCTTATAAAATTGCGCTAGTAGTTAATGCGCAGGATTTAAGCGAGAGCGCCCAGAATGCTTTACTCAAGGTTTTGGAAGAGCCTGCACCCAAAACGATTTTGATTTTAGTAGTTAGTGACTATAATTTACTGCTGAAAACAATTGTTTCCCGTTGCCAGTTGATAAAATTTAGTTTGCTATCCGAAGAAGAAATTTTTCATCATCTCGTAGGTTTAGGTTCTAGTAGGGAACAGACAAAAATTTTAACCGCCTTGGCTTGCGGCCAAATTGGGTTGGCTATTGATTATCTGCGAAATCCTGAGCTGTTTAACGGCTATTTGGAAAAAATGGGTCGGATTTTGGGGATGTTTGACCAAAACTTGGCCACGAAATTTAAGAATATAGAAAGCATTTTTTCAGGCTCAAAAAACAATATGGAATCCGTAGAGGTCTTGGCTGAGGAATTAAATTATTGGCAATTAATTTTACGCGATATGCTTGTTACTAAAAATAGCGCGGATAATGTTTTATTTAATCTGTATTTCCGCGACCAAATTAAAAAGGTTGCAGAAAATTACTCGACCAAAAAGTTACTGGGACTGTTACAAACAGTAAAAAAGATAAAAATTTATTTAAATTATAATATTAATCCGCGCTTAGCCGTGGAAAATTTACTTATAAATTTGTAAAATCCTATGCAAAACAAAAAATTATTATTATCTTTAGTCTTGGGCCTGTTGCTGCTAGTCTCAACCGGTTGTATTTCCATTAAAACCGGTGGTCAAACCGGGACAGCCGGAGGCGGTTTTGTCGGCATGTTTAAGTCAAACGACGCTGCGGCCAGCTGGCGGATGATAAACAATTTAGCCAATGCTCAAGGCAAGCCGCTTTATATCGCTGACGTCAATATCAGTAAAATTATAATGGATCCCAACGATAATCTGGCTTTGTATCTGGCAACCGATAGGGGCTTATATTATTCTTATGACGGCGGTGAAAGCTGGCAGCAATCTAAATTGCCTGGCAGTGAGACGATTATCAATGATGTAGCGGTTGATTATAATAATAAATGCATAATATATGTGGCTACGGGATCATCGATTTATAAATCATATGATTGTTTGCGGGCCTTTGAAAAGGTTTATTTTGACACTACTCGTCAGGGCTTGCAGATAACTGATGTTGAAACTGATCATTATGCTGCTAATAAAAATATTGTTTATGCCGCCAATAATAAAGGCGACGTGCTAAAAAGTGAAGATTACGGTAAAACCTGGCAGTTGAAGCGCAATTTAAATAACAATCCGATTAAAAAGATTCTTATTAATAAAGGCGATTCCAGGATAATTTACTTTGCCACTCAAGATATCGGTATTTATAAAACTACGGACGCTGCCAATACCTGGAGTGATGAAAAACCAGAAACAGATATAAATAGGGGCTTGGATCAATTCGGCGATTCTAAACAATTTCGTTATTTAGTCCAGGATATGACCGAACCGAACACCTTGCTTTTGGCCAGTAAGTTCGGCTTATTAAGGACTATTGACGGCGGGATGAAATGGGAAAGCTTGGAATTGGTGACGCCTGATCGTGGCGCCAATATTTACTCCCTGGCCATTGATCCTAAGGACAATAAAGTAATTTATTATGGTACTGATACCACGCTATATAAATCAGTAAATAGCGGGGTCAGCTGGGCACCACAAAAGCCGCCTACAATCGGCTGGGTCAATGCTTTATTAATTGATCCGCAGGATTCAAAGATTATTTATTTGGGGGGCAAGGCTCTACCCAAAAAATAACATTTAACACTTAACATTTAACACTTGACTTTATGGCAGACACAAATCAATTTATCAGTAAACATAAACCTGAGTTTGACGCTGTTATTGAACATTTTAAAAAAGAAATTGGCAGTTTGCGTACCGGACGGGCTCAGTCAGCCTTAGTTGATAATTTATTGGTTGAGGCTTATGGCACCAAGCAGGGTTTAAAACAATTAGCAGGAATCAGTATCCAGGATTCAAAGACTATCAGTATCGAACCTTGGGATAAGAGCATTATGAAGGATATTGAAAAAGCCATAAGCGCTTCAAATTTGGGTTTGTCTGTTATAAATCTCGGAGGAAAGATTCTGGCCAAAGTATCGATGATGACGGAAGATACTCGTAAGGAATTGCTGAAAATTTTAGGTAAAATGATGGAAACCTGTAAGATAAATATTCGACAAAGCAGAGACAAAGTCAAAGAAGAAATTTTAAAAGCCGAAAAGGATAAGGATATTACTCAGGATGACCGTTATCAGTATCTGGCGGACCTGGACAATTATGTGACGGAATTGAATAAAAAGGTTGAAGCTATTGCCCAGGAAAAGGAAGAGGAAATTATGACCGTGTAAGAACCACTGATTTTTAACACAGAGCACACAGATTTTGAGGCAGCTATTTGCAGTAAATAATTTTTTGGGGTAATATTCATAACAGATAATATACAGCCTTGATCAGGGGTTTGGCTCCCTGGGAGCTGTGAATATATGAGGTGTCCTCCTTCGCTAAAGCTTCGGAGGAAACTTGGGTGGAACCGCCCTAAATAAAAAGGGGTCCCAAGATGGCAAGGTATTGTTGTATTTGCCGTTTCGGGACTCTTTTTGTTTAAAAAATAATAAATAACTAATAAGTTTATGAAAAAACAAGAATCCTCCTCCGCTAAAGCTACGGTGGATAAGTCAAATTCCTTGGAAAAGATCGTATCTTTTTGCAAACGTAGGGGATTTATTTATCCGTCATCTGAAATTTATGGGGGCTTGGGCGCTATTTATGATTACGGACATTATGGAGTTTTATTAAAAAATAATATCCGTGATGCCTGGTGGCGCCATATGGTGCAGCTGCGCGAAGATGTGTTGGGTTTAGACAGCGCTATTTTTATGCATCCGCAAACCTGGGTGGCTTCAGGCCATGTGGCTGGTTTTAACGACCCGCAGATTGACTGTAAACAATGTAAAAATCGTTTTCGCGCTGATCATTTATTGGAAGAATATGGTATCAATATGGATAAAGCGTCCATTGAAGATATTAATAAGGCGCTGGATGAAGTCAGAGCCAGCGGTAAATTAAAATGTCCGGTTTGCGGTTCTAAAGATTTAACCGAGGCAAAAGTTTTTTCGCTGATGGTCAAATCCAATTTGGGTTCTCCAACTGAAGCTTTGACTGAAGATAATGTCGTCTATTTAAGACCGGAAACCTGCGGCGGCATTTATCTGGAATATAAAAATGTGGTGGATACTTTGCATCCCAAATTGCCTTTTGGCATTGCTCAGGTCGGTAAAGCCTTTAGAAATGAGATAATAACGCGTCAGTTTATTTTCCGTACTAGAGAATTTGAGCAGATGGAACTGCAGTATTTTTTAAAGTCGGAAATGATGGAAGAAAAATATGAAATGTGGAAAAATCTGCGCTGGGATTGGTATCTGGAATATGGTATTTCCAAAGATAAGATCCGCTGGTATAAACATGAAAAACTGGCGCATTATGCCAGTCAGGCTTATGATATTGAATTTGATTTTCAGTCTTTGGGCGGTTTTAAGGAAGTCGAAGGTATTCATGCCCGCGGTGACTGGGATTTATCTCAGCATGCTAAATCTTCAGGCGCGGATTTGACTTATTTTGACGATGAAACTAAGGAAAAAATAATTCCTCATATTATGGAGACTTCTGTCGGTTTAAATCGTTTATTACTAATGTTTTTGGATAATGCCTATCATGAAGAAGAAGTTGAACCCTCCTCCGCTGAAGCTTCCTCCTCCGCTAATGCTTCGGAGGACAAGTCGGAGGGCAGGGGTGAACAGAGAGTGGTTTTGAAAATTGATAAGCGCTTGGCTCCGGTGAAAATTGCTATTTTCCCGCTTTTGAAAAATAAGCCTAACTTAGTGGCTAAAGCCAGGGAGATTTATATTAATTTGCGCCAGAATTATTTCTGTGAATTTGATGATAACGGCAATATTGGTAAGCGTTACCGCCGTCAGGATGAAATCGGCACTCCGTATTGTGTTACGGTTGATTTTGAGACTCTGGAAAAGGATGATAGCGTCACTGTCAGAGACAGAGACACTATGAAACAGGAAAGAATAAAAATTGAAGCTCTGGGTGAATATTTTAGGGAAAAATTAGTTTAGAATAAGATAAGAAAACCCCTCCGCGCTGCGGAGGGGTTTTAAGTTGTTTATTTTTGCCGATAGTTTGATAAGAAGTCACCCAAACGTGTGATAGCTTCTTTGAGCTCATCGGCATGAGGCAGAAAAACCAGCCGAAAGTGGTCAGGTTGGGCCCAATTAAAGCCTTTGCCGGTAACAAGCAGTACATGTTTTTCCCTTAAGAAATCGAGTAGGAATTTTTCATCACTGGTGATGTTGAATTTCTGAATGTCGATTTTGGGAAAAAGATACAAGGCGCTTTGAGGCTTAACACAGCTGAGACCGTCAATTTGAGTGATCATGTCGTAAGCCAAGTCACGTTGTACTCGCAGGCGGCCGCCTTCTTTGGTCAGGTCGTTGATTGATTGATAACCTCCCAATGATGTCTGAATCGCCATCTGACCTGGGACATTGCTGCACAGGCGCATATTGCAAAGCAGGTTGATGCCTTCGATGTAATCCTTGGCGGCGGCAGTATTGCCTGAAAGCACCATCCAGCCGGCACGGAAGCCGGGCAGGCGGTAAGCTTTGGACAGACCATTGAAAGTCACAAAAAGCACATCATCAGCCAGTGAGGCAATGGCAACGCTTTGGACATTGTCATAGCAGATTTTGTCATAGATCTCGTCCGAGTAGATGATCAGATGATGTTCCTGGGCGAGTTTGACGATCTGCTCTAAAATTTCCCGGGGATAAACCGCCCCGGTAGGATTGTTAAAAGGAATCACGACAATACCTTTGGTCTTGCTCGTAATTTTCTTTTTCATATCCTCAATGTCCGGTAGCCAGCCCGCCTGTTCATCACAAAGATAATGAACAGGTTTGCCGCCGGCGAATTTTACCGCTGCAGTCCATAACGGATAGTCAGGTGCAGGTATCAGCATCTCATCGCCCTTATTGAGGAGGGCGTCACAGGCAATGCGGATTAGGCCGGAGACGCCGTCGCCAGTGAAAATGTTCTCGAGATTCAGGTTGAGAAAACCTTTTAGCTGGCATTCCTGCATGATGGCTTTACGGGCGCTGAAAATACCCTTGGATTCGCTGTAGCCTTCAGCCTGCCTGAGGTTTTGGATCACATCAGCGATAATTTCATCAGGCGCGTCAAAGCCAAAGGGCTTGGTATTGCCGATATTGAGCTTGATGACTTTTACGCCCTGATCTTCGAGGCGTTTGGCCTCGTCGTGCAAAGGTCCGCGGATGTCATAAAGTACACCGTCAAATTTGCGAGCTTTTTGATATGAAGACATTATGGTTCCTCCTTGTTTATGAATGAACTATTTACCTAATTTAACAGAAAATATAGAAGTTGTCAACTATTTGTAATAGTTGGGTAAACTATGATAAAATATGAGTAGTTGGATCACTAATTTTTATTAACTTATAGTACTATGTGCGTAAAAATTGTAGAATTAATTGGCTGTTCAAGTAAAAGCTTTGAAGATGCTATTAGCGACGGTGTAAAACGCGCCGGCAAGACTATCCGGGGCATAACCGGAGTCGATGTTATTGGACAGACAGCTAGAGTCGAGGATAATAAAATTGTTGAGTACCATGTTAATATGAAAGTCGCCTTCAAGGTGGAATAATTAATAAGAGCTAATGGCCAATAGCCAATGGCGTAAAGTTTCTTTATGTTTCAAAAAATTGTTTTAAAAAACGGATTGCCGGTTATTCTGGCGCCAAAAAAAGAGAGTAAATCAGTGGCTGTTTTTTTAATTTATAGGGTCGGGTCCCGTTATGAAAAATCTGATAAAATTTTTGGTATTTCCCATTTCGTGGAACATTTGATGTTTAAGGGCACAAAAAAGAGGCCGTCTACCCTGGAGATTTCCAAAGAACTTGATAGCATTGGCGCTGATTATAATGCCTATACTGCCAAAGATCATACGGCCTATCATATAAAGGTAAATGCGGAAAATTTTGGTTTAGCCTGTGATATTTTGTCTGATATGCTGTATGATTCAGTCTTTGATAAGGCTAAGCTGGAACACGAAAAAGGGGTGATTCTTGAGGAAATTAAAATGTATGAAGATCAGCCGATTCAATACGCGGAAATGTTATTTGAGGAACAAATTTTTAGCGGCACGGATCTGGAGCATAATATCGCCGGCACCAGAGCTTCTGTCCAAGGTATCAGCAGACACGATATAATTGAATATCTGGAGAACTTTTATTCTCCGCAAAATGCGATTTTGGTTGTGGCCGGTAAGATTGATAAAAATATTAACAAGACTCTGGATAAATATTTTGTTCGACCAGGTTTCGGTAAGAATTTTAAAGCCAAGGCTGAATTTAAGAAGTTGGTGGTTAAGCAGAAAACGGCCAAGGTAATATTGAATTATAAAAAAACAAATCAGGCTCATATTGCCTTGGGTTTTCCAGCTTATTCATATTTTGATCCCAAAGTTTATGCTTTTTATCTTTTGGCCACTATCTTGGGCGGTAATATGAGCTCTCGTTTATTTATAGATGTCAGGGAAAAACAAGGTTTATGTTATTATATCCGCGCTCAGGCCGATGTCTATGAGGATACCGGAGATTTATTGATTCGGGCCGGGCTAGACGTTAACAAAGTGGAAAAAGGCCTGAGAATTATTGCTAAAGATTTAAAAGACATAAAAGCAAAGGGGATTACCAATGAAGAGTTATTAAAGGCCAAGAAGTTTTTAAAAGGTAGGCTGACTTTACAATTAGAAGAGCTCAATGACTTGGCGGAATTTTACGGCCGGGAATTTTTACTCGCTGATCAGTTGCTAACTCCGGAACAGAAAATCAATAAGATTTTAAAAGTTACCAGACAGGAAGTTAATCAGGTGGCTAAGGAAATATTGAATAAGCAGAAACTGAATTTTGCCATGGTCAGTCCGTTTAAGGATAAAAATAAATATTTAAAGATTTTAAAGATATGAAAATCCTTATTGCCAATTGGAAAATGAATCTTTCTGTTAATGAAAGTATCAGGTATGTAAAAGCCTTGAAAAAAAGTAAAGCCGAAGTGGTTATCGCGGCCCCTTTTACTTTTTTGGCTGATTTGAAAAAGAATATCGGTAATAAAAAAATAAAATTAGCTGCGCAGGATGTTTCCCAATTTGAAGTCGGCGCTTATACGGGGGAAGTTTCAGCTAAGATGCTCAAGGAAGCCGGCTGTTCATATTGTCTGGTCGGCCATTCAGAACGTCGTATCTATTTTCAAGAAACCGATGCCCAAGTTAATCAGAAAATAAAAAATTTGCTACAGTATAAAATTACCCCCATAATTTGTATCGGTGAAAATGCCGAGCAAAAGCAAAAAGGCCTGACTAAGCAGGTCATTAAAAAACAACTTTTAGCGGCGTTAGCCGGGATTAAAAATACGTCCTTGATAATTGCTTATGAGCCGATTTGGGCTATTTCCACCTTTCAAAAAGGAAAAGTTATAAAAAGCGCCGGAATTTTTGATATTATTGCGGTTCATAATTATATTAGGAGTTTATTACCGGGAAAATCCCGTCAAATCAGGATTATTTATGGGGGGACTGTTAAACCTGAAAATAGCCAGGCAATTTTCAGCCTCAAAGAAGTTGAAGGTGCCTTGGTAGGCGGAGCCAGCTTGAAAGTTTCCAGCTTTAATGATATAATCCATATTACTTAATTATGTATAATATATTACCTTTGATCATAATTTTGATTTGCCTGGCTGTCATTTTGGCCATTGTTTTTAAGAAACTGCCTCTTTTGGCTGTTTTTGATGTTAATGCTTTGCCTGAAGAAAAAGAAGCGGAAACAAAAAATAAAATTATGGAAGAAAGGCTGAATAGAAGATTGAAGTTGTTAGGCGAAAAAATTAAGCCTTTTTGGCGGCTTTTTACTAATTTTTTCCAGCGTAAATTAAAAGCCTCAAAAGAAAGAATATCCAAATTGGAAGAAAAATATCAGGCTAAAGCTAAGCCGGAATCATTGATAACCAAGAAAGAGTTTGAAACTAATGAGAAGAAGATAGCTAGATTGCTTCAGGATGCTGAGAATTTGGCTAAAGCAGAGGATTATACTTCTGCTGAAAATAAGTACATTGAAATTTTAGGTTTGGAGGCAAAAAATATCGACGCTTATCGCGGTTTAGGCGACCTCTATCTTTTACAAAAACAATTTCAGAACGCAATTCAAACATTTAAGCATATTATTAAACTGGACAAAAACGACAGCCTGGCATATTTTGAATTGGCTGAAGTTTTCATGAGGCTGGAAGATTATGATAATGCTTTAAATAATTTGAATAAAGCCTTGGAAATTGAGCCTGTAAACCCGAAATACCTTGACCTTTTGCTCACAATTAGTATAATTATAAAAAACAAGGAAATGGCCAAAGAGGGCTTAACCAGGTTAAAGGCAATAAACCCCGAAAATGCCAAAATTGAGGAATTTGAGGCAAAGATTCGTGAAATCTAGGGATATTAAATATTTGAAGTTAAATCGATTAAGACGATTTTTTTATTTAAGGAGAAAAATGGCCTAGGGCTTTGGCTTTAAGCCATTAAATGAAGTTCACGGACGGTCTACCAACTTCGCTTCCAGAAGTTACACGGATGGTCCTTGAATACTGGCCGTTGTATCCTTCGACTCGCTTCGCTCGCTCAGGACTTCGGCTCTTACGATATTAAAGAGATTATGGACGGTCTACCAACTTCGCTCTCAGAAGTTACGGTCAGTCCGTAATATACGCCGTTGTAGCTCAGTTGGTAGAGCAACTCCATGGTAAGGAGTAGGTCCGCGGTTCAAATCCGCGCAACGGCTCACGGATATGTAATTAGAAATTCTGAATTAAATATGGACAATAATTTTGCTTTTTAATTTTTGATTTTTTATTTTAAAAATGGGTCGGTACCAAAGCGGTCAAATGGGGCAGACTGTAAATCTGCTGGCTTACGCCTTCGGAGGTTCGATCCCTCCCCGGCCCACCCTTCGACTCGCCTTGCTCGCTCAGGGCAGGCCTTGAAGTAGTCTTTAAAAGGCTTTTTGTTCTTTCGATATTTGTAAATGCCGGAATAGCTCAGTTGGTAGAGCAGCTGTTTTGTAAACAGCAGGTCGTGGGTTCGAGCCCCTCTTCCGGCTCAGATAATTAATAACTAATAACGATAAAATAGTATGTCTCAAGACAATCTAATCAAACTGGAATGTACTGTCTGTAAAAAGACCAATTATTATTCTCAAAAGAATAAAAAAATCATTAAGGAAAGATTACAGCTAAAAAAGTATTGCCGTCATTGCAAAAAACATAGTTTGCATAAAGAAACTAAGTAGATAGTCAGGAAAAGGGCCGCTATAGTAGGGCCTTTTTCTGTTAACAGTCAAAAAAAGGAGGTGGCAGATGGAGCGTGAAGACGGCTGGGAAGGGGACTTGATTATGGTGCTTTTAGTCGTTGGGAATGGAAATGAACGCAGAGTTCTGATTAGAACAGATCGGGGTAAGTATGAAGTGCCTTTATCTGATTTGACAGTGTCTCAGGCCAGCAGTGAATATTGTATGCCGTTATATGATCCGTTGAAAAAGATGATTCTAATCGGCTGGGAGACGGAAACGCATGTTTCTAACGGCAAGGAGCGACGCTTGGTGGAAAAAGTAGGCCTTATTGCCTTGGCTCAGCAAGCGGCTTAAGGTTTCAGCTTAAAGGGACAGCAATGTCCCTTTTCTTTTTGAGTGGGTTTGTTATAATCAAAACAGATATGCAAAGGGTAAATCATTGTTCTCTAAAAAAGGAGGCTTACATGCAGAGAACTTTTGCAGAAATGATGATCCTGTTCTCAAATACAGATTTGTGCGAATTTTTTCAGATCCCCAATGCTAGTCAGTGGATTGGCATAATTAATCCGAGGGAAGTCCTGAGTATTCTGTCTGAGGCCGAAGACCAAAATTGGCAAACACGTTTTTGCGGTTTTGTTTCTGCGGAGGCGTACAGTGTCGATTACTCAAGTGTGGTGGAAATAGAGGCCGCACTTGACGAGTTAGATGAAATTTTTGTTTTGGTGGAAGAACAACCTGAACGGGTTAGTTCTTATCTGGCAGGCATAGATGAACAGAAAAAAGCCAAGCTTCTCAAAGCGCTGATGTCCCAGTTGTTGCTGGAAGATTTGATTCAAGTTTGAACAATAGAGGCCTTGTCGGGTAATTCTGGCAGGGCTTTTTCTTTTCGTTGATTCCTGTTAAAATAGCAGCATTGGGTAATTTCAGGTATAAATCACCAATCATCAATAATCAATAACCAAACAAATTTTAAATTCAAATATCAAATAATTTTGAGTTTTGTTATTTAGTTATTGGGTATTATTTGATGATTGAGATTTGATTATTGGTTATTAATCACCTATGGATTTATTTGATCAAAATTTAAAAGAAAGCGCGCCTTTGGCTGACCGGATGCGACCGCTTGATTTTAAGGACTTTGTTGGCCAGGAACAAATTGTAGGCGAAAAAACCCTATTGCGCCAAGCCATTGAGGCTGATAATCTACCTTCAATTATTTTTTGGGGACCGCCCGGAACCGGCAAAACGACCTTGGCCAAAATAATAGCCCAAAAGACCTCGGCGTTTTTTGAGCCTTTTTCAGCTGTGGCTTCAGGCGTGAAAGAATTGCGGGAGGTTATAAAAGCGGCCATTGAGCGCAAGAAATTTAAAAACCAAAAGACGATTTTATTCATTGATGAAATCCACCGCTGGAATAAATCACAGCAGGATGCGCTTTTACCGTTCGTGGAAAAGGGGATTGTAACTCTGATTGGAGCGACCACGGAAAATCCGTCTTTTGAAGTTAATTCCGCTTTATTATCCCGTTGCCGGGTGTTTGTTTTAAACTTGCTGGACCAGGAACAATTAAAACAAATAATAAAGAATGCACTTAGCGATAAAGACAGGGGTTTGGGTAATTTAAAAATTGACATGCCGGCAGAAGTTTCTGATTTTTTAACCCAAATGGCCAACGGCGATGCCCGGACGGTTTTGAATGCTTTGGAGTTTGCAGCTAATTCCAGCCAGCCTGATGAAGACGGAAAAATTATTTTAGATAAAAAAATCATTGAGCAGGCTTTGCAAAAAAGTTATCTTTACGATAAGGCCGGGGAACAACATTACAATATAATTTCTGCTTTGCATAAATCCATGCGTGGTTCTGATGCCAATGCTTCATTGTACTGGTTGGGGCGCATGGTTGAGTCAGGCGAGGATCCTTTATACATTGCGCGGCGTTTAGTCCGGTTTGCCTCCGAAGATATTGGTTTAGCTGACCCCCAGGCTTTGGTTCAGGCTGTTTCAGCCTATACTGCCTGCCATTACTTGGGTTATCCTGAATGTGATGTGATTTTAGCCCAGGCCGTTGCTTATTTAGCCAAAGCACCGAAAAGTAATAAACTTTATACTGCCATTGGCCAGGTTAAACAGGATATTAAGAATTTACCCAATGAGCCAGTGCCTTTGCATTTGCGCAACGCGCCAACCAAATTGATGCAGGATTTAGATTATGGCAAGGGGTATAAATATACACCTAATTTTAAAGATGCCGAGGAAGCCAAGCAGGATTATCTGCCGGAAAAGTTAAAAGGGAAAAAGTATCTTGACTAAAATTTATTCAAATAATAAGATACCAACAAACAGCTAACAAGGAGGGTTTAAAATGGCGGGAATAGCGGTTAGGCCGAATGCTTCGGAGTACCATGAAATCACCAGCCTGTCGATTGATGACCATGGTTGGGAAGTCGTAACCAAAGAAGGTAAAAAGTTCCATTTTGACGGCAGGCCAATTTGGGCGGAACATCTTGACAAGGCTGACACGCTCTTGGTTGATGTCAAAAGGGGCTTTGTGCTTATTCCGCCTTTACAGCCGATTCCCCATAAGATTTATGATCCTGGGGAACGGTCAGCTGACAAGGGCCGAGAAGTGATTGAGAGTCCTTGAATTTAACTTTTTTCATTTAAAGCGCACCAGCGGGTGTGCTTTTTTTTATAGTAGAAAAATTGAAAATAGAAAATATTTAGGGGATTGACAGGAGTGATTTTTATTGCTACGATTTGAAATCAATAAAGGGAGGGCAAGACAATGAAAATTCGGAACTTGATCAATGGGCTTCTCGTAGGATTGAAGCGATACTATCAGGCAAGGAAGTTGCACTATCGTCTTTCACGCCTGAAAACCGAAGTGCATAATCATCCAGAGACAAGACCCAGGATACTATTTACTGGCACAGGCGGACGCATACGCGATGTGCCAGTGGGTCCTATTGAGTTTAAAGTTGAGCCGGAAAAAGATATCAAGCTTTAATTTGAGCGAAAACATTAATTTAAATCGCTCTGAGGTATATTACCTCGGGGCTTTTTTTTATGGCTGTTATTTGGTAAAATAAAGGTAGAATTTAAGTGTTAAAGCGTTTAAGCATTTAAGCACTAAAATTCTTAAATTCTGTAACTCTAAAACACTAACTTTAAAATTATGAAAATTCTCCTTCGTTGGCTAATTAACACGATCGCCATTATGCTCATGGCTCTTTATTTGCCGGGCATTGGCGTGTCCAGCTTTTATGCGGCTTTAATCGCAGCTTTGGTTTTGGGTATAATTAACGCTTTAATCAGACCATTGCTGGTCTTGCTGACCTTACCCATCAATTTACTAACCTTAGGTTTATTTACACTTTTGATCAACGCCTTTTTATTCTGGTTTACCAGTACGATTGTCAAAGGCTTTACCGTGGCTGGATTTTGGCCGGCTTTCTGGGGCGCTTTGATTATGTGTCTGGTTTCTTGGGTGACAAGTTGGTTGATTAAAAAATAAGCACCAAATAGCAAATCGCAAGCTCCAAATAATCGACAAATAACAAATTTTTAAATTACAAACTTGTTTGAGGTTTAATTTTTATAATTTAAAATTTATTTGATGTTTGTTATTTGAGTTTTGTAATTTTAAGAATACTATGTCTGACTTCGAGTTAAAAGAAAAGCTGCTACTCCACACCTGCTGCGCGCCGTGCAGCATATACGTGATTAACCAGTTATTGGATAGATTTGACCTGACTGTATATTTTTTTAATCCTAATATTTTCCCTGAAGATGAATATTTGCAGCGTTTGGCCGAAGTTAAAGAATTTTGCCGCCGCAAACGGATTGATTATATAGAGGAACACTATCAGCCTAAAGACTGGTTGGGCTTTGTTCGCGGTTATGAACAGGAGCCGGAAAAGGGGTTTCGCTGCGATTTGTGCTTTTTATTGCGTTTGAGCAAAACTGCCGAATTTGCCCAGACAAACGGCTTTGATTGGTTCAGCACGACCCTGACCATGGGTCGGCAGAAAAACTCCTTGCAAGTTTTGAACGCAGGGCGTAAAGTAGAAGGTAAGTACCGGGTTAAATTCTGGGACCAGGATTTTAAAAAGAAATACGGGACTCAGATCGCTGATTGGTTGGCGAGTCGGTTGGGGTTGTATCGGCAGGATTATTGCGGTTGTGTCTTCTCAAAGAAATCTTAAACACGGATTTTTAATCACTGATTACACTGATTTTCACAGATATATATGGGACTATTTATATCAAGATATTACTTATAAAATTAATGGAGCAGCTTTCCGATGTTATAATAAATTGAGCTATGGATACAGGGAAAAGTTTTACCACAGGGGCTTTGCCGAAGAATTAAAATTGGAATTATTAAAGTTTAAACATGAATGCCCCGTCAAATTAATTTATAATGGTAAAATTATAGGTAAATATTATATTGATTTTGTTGTTGAGGATAAAATAGCCGTAGAGATACAAATTGCCAATGATTTTTACGTGAGGGATATTAAACAATTATTTAGTTATTTAAAGGCAAAGAATTTAAAGCTGGGCTTGTTGATTATTTTTAATAAAGATGGAGTTAAGATTAAACGTATAATTAATTCATAATCTGTGTTTATCTGCGAGGATAAATCAGTGTTTAAGTTCACTATGAGTCCTGACAAATGGGAAGAAATAAAAGACATGGCCAAGAAGAATTTTGAGGTTTTGGAAATAGGTAAAAGTGAAAATGAGGACGTAATTACCGAGGAGTTAATTTTTAACGGGCCATTGGGTAAAATAAAACTGGAATTTGTCAGTAAGCCGTTGGTGTTGTCAAAAAATGTTCATTACTCCAAAAGGATGGGGGATACGGCCAAGGTAGATTACGTAACTTCGGATACCGAGAAGACTAATACGCTTTTCGCTTACAAATGGAATCCAGCCGGTGAAATTTGGGAAGAAATAAACGCCGCCTCATTTGATCAATAGTTTTTACATAAGTTTTTAGTTTTTAATTATTAGTTTTTAGCTATTTTTATGTTTTGGTCCAAAGAAGTTAATAAAAAAGAAATTATCAATTGGGGCTTAGGCGGCGCTTTAGCCGAAATTGCTTATGTCCTGATGATCGCGTTATTAATCCAAGGCCTGAATAATGTTATGACCCAGGCTTCTCCAATTTTAAGCATTGCCTTTTTTCTGTTGCTTCTGGTCTTTAGCGTGGCTATGTCCGGCATTTTAGTCTTTGGTTATCCGGCTTATCTGGTTTATCAGAAAAAAATCAAAGAGGCGATGGCAACTTTGCTGGTAACCTTTATTACCTTTATAGTCGGATTTGCGGTTTTAATTCCAATAATTTATTTTATTTCTAAATATTAATAAAAAAATCATGGAGCTTTTTATTTTCTTGGTAGTCGTCTTCGGAATTTTGATCTTAAGCTTTTTACGCCAGATCAACCAGTATGAGCGTGGGGTTATGTTTACTATGGGTCGTTATTCAGGTACTAAAAATCCTGGCTGGCGTATAGTAATCCCGATTTTTCAGAGCCTGCGTAAAGTGGATATGCGTTTAAAAGCGGTTGATGTGCCTGATCAGGAGGCGATTACCAAAGACAATGTATCGTGCCAAATTAATGCAGTAATTTATTACAGAGTTTCGGATTCTGCCAAAGCAATAATTGAAGTGGAGAATTTTTATTACGCTGTTTCTCAATTAGCTCAGACTACAATGCGTAATGTTGTCGGCGCGGTTTCTTTGGATGAATTATTATCTCAAAGAGATCAGGTCTCTGAAAGAATTAAGGAATTAGTTGATAAGGCCAGCGATCCCTGGGGAATTGATGTCCAATCTGTTGAATTAAAAGATATTGTTTTACCTGAAAGCATGAAAAGAACCATGGCCAAACAGGCTGAAGCTGAAAGAGAAAAAAGAGCTGTTATTATCAATTCTGAAGGTGAGGTTTTGGCCGCTGAAAATATTTCCAAAGCAGCTCAAACGCTTGCAGCTGCACCTGGCGCTTTACATTTGAGGACTTTAAATTCAATTAATGATATTTCTTCAGATCAATCTAATACTATTGTTTTTGCCGTTCCTTTGGAAGTTTTAAGGGCAATTGAAGGAATGAGTAAAAAATAGAAGTTGCAAGTATATTACAAAGAAGCTCCTCTTTCGGAGCTTCTTTAGTTTTGGGGATATATTTTCCTTTTATTTGTGCCTAAAATTTGCTAAAATATATGTATGTTAGACTTAACGCGCTGGAAAAATAAGAAGAAAGTCCCGGGCAGTAAAAGCTTGGAACCCAGAATTAAGGTATTAGCCATTTGTTTGGTTCTTTTTGGCTTATTAATCATTGGTAAGTTGTTTGATTTTCAGGTTTTAAAGTTTGAATTTTACGCAGCTTTGGCCTCTGACCAACATGAAGTGTATAAGAAGCTTTTTCCGGCCCGAGGTTCAATCTATGTCAAAGATAAGGGTAGCTCGATCTTGGCAGCTGAAGAAAATTTGTATCCTTTAAGTATTAATAAAGATTATAATTTGGTTTATGGCCAGCCTAAATTTTTAGAACAAAGCCCTGAGGATGTGGCAACTTTATTGGCGCCTATTTTAGAGCCTGACCAGATAAAACGCGAGGAATTAATCAAGGAATTAGTGGCTAAATTATCTAAAACAGATGATCCTTATGAACCGTTAGTTCATAAAGTCGAGGATAGCCAGGCTGAATTGATTAATAATCTCAAACTTAAGGGGATTAAAACTTCCAAGGAAACATTCAGATATTATCCGGAAAATAATATTGGCGCCAATATTTTAGGCTATGTCGGCTTTGCTGATGACGGTACCAGAAAAGGTTATTATGGAATTGAAGGCTATTTTAATAAAGAATTGGCCGGCAGACAGGGTGAAATTCAGTCAGAAAAAGATATTACTGGGACCTTGATATCAGTGGGTGAAAGAAAATTTGTTCAGGCCAAAGACGGAGATGATATTGTTTTGACTATTGATAAAACTGTGCAATTTGAAGTCTGCAGTCAGTTGAATCAGCACGCTAAAGTGGTGGAAGCTGACAGTGCGGCAGCTATAGTCATGAATCCGCAAACTGGTGAAATTATTGCCATGTGTTCCTGGCCTGATTTTGACCCCAATGATTATGGTAAAGTCACTAACCCTGCTGATTTTAAGAATTTGGCGGTTTATGATGCCTATGAGCCCGGTTCGATTTTTAAACCTATAACCATGGCAGCTGCACTGGATTTGGGCAAGATAACACCCGAAACAACCTTTATTGATGAAGGTGAAGTAAAAATTGATGAATTTACTATCCGCAATTCTGATAAACGGGCTCACGGTAAAATGACCATGACTCAAGTTTTGGAAAATTCTTTAAACTTGGGTACTATTTTCGCTATGCGCCAGATGGATCATAAAGATTTTCGCAGATACGTAGAAAAATTCGGGTTTGGCAAAGAAACCGGTATCGAACTGCTTGAAAGTGAAGGAAATATTGCCGCCATGCAAAAAAAGAGTGAGATCTTTTTTGCTACCGCTTCATTTGGCCAGGGGATAACGGCTACGCCCCTGCAGATGGTTCAGGCCTTTTCAGCCATTGCTAATGGTGGTAAACTGGTGAAACCTTATATTGTTGAAGAGATCAGGAAAACCGAAGGTATTGTCATTAAAACAGAAAGACCCGAGCCGATTCAGATAATATCTTCAAGGACTGCGACGCTCCTAACCGGTATGCTGGTTTCTGTTATCAAAAATGGTCAGGGTAAAAAGGCGGCAGTGCCCGGGTATTATATGGCCGGCAAATCCGGTACGGCTCAAATAGCCAATTATGAAGCCGGCGGTTATTATGCCAATAAAACCAATCATTCATTTATCGGCTTTGCCCCGATTCGTGATCCGGCTTTTGTCATGATTATCAAATTTGAAAATCCTAAAAAAGGAAGCTTTGCTGAAAGTACCACTATGCCTGTTTTTTCACGTATCTCCAAATTTTTGTTGGATTATTATCATGTGGTACCGGATGATATCTAACCAGCTTTGAGCATTGAGCTTTGTGTTTAGAGCTTTTGCCCTAAGCCCATAGCCCTAAGCTTTAAGCCATTATTTAAATATGAATCAACGAAATATGTCCGCCAAAGGCGGATCCGCCTCTGGCGGAAAAAAAATACTTCAAAACATCTTGCGCGATCTAGCCGGAAAAATCTTGAGTTATTTTGCGCGGAAAATTTTGCAAAAATATAAACCGGAAATTGTGGGCATTACCGGCAGTGTCGGCAAAACTTCAGCTAAAGAGGCGATTTATGCTGTTTTGTCGTCTCAATTTAATGTGCGTCAGAATATTAAAAGCTATAATAATGAAATCGGCACGCCGTTGACTATAATTGGAGAAGAAACAGGCGGCCGGTCAATTTTCAAATGGCTTAAGGTTTTTTATACTGTTTTTAAATTATTGATAATTAAGGCTAATAATTATCCACGGATTTTGGTCCTGGAAATGGGTGCTGATAAAGTCGGTGATATTGAATATCTGGTTAAATTAGCCCCGCCTAAAATCGGGGTTTTAACTGCTATAACCGAATCCCATTTGCATATGTTTAAGGACCTAAAGGGAGTTTTAAAGGAAAAGGAAAAGATTGTTACAACCTTACCAAAGGAAGCTGCTGCCTTGCTCAACGCCGATGATGAATATGTTATGAGTGTGAAAAATAAAATTAAAGCCCGCGTTTTGACTTATGGTTTTGGCGACGAGTCTAATATCAAAGCCGGCGAGATTTTATTTACCGGCTTGGAACAGGATTTTTGCGAGACTCAGTATGACTGGGAATGTAAAACCTGGGGTACAAATTTTAAAGTAACTTATAATGGCTCATCCGTGCCGGTATTTTTACCGCATTGTTTCGGCAAACAGCAGGCTTATGCGGCTTTGGCCGGAATTGCGGCTGGCTTGGTTTATAAAATGAATCTGGTTGATATTGCCGATGCTTTAAAGGAATTTCAGCCGCCTAAAGGCAGAATGAATTTGATTGCCGGGATTAAATATACCCTGATTGTAGATGATACCTATAATTCATCTCCGGTGGCGGCTAAGGCAGCGTTGGAAATGTTACAGTCAATAAATTTACCGGCTGGTAAAAGAAAAATCGCTGTTTTGGGAGATATGCTGGAATTAGGTGACCGCTCAGAATCAGCTCATAGGGAGATAGGATTTAAAGTAGTTGAGTATGGACTTGATAATCTGGTGGCAGTTGGCAAAGAAGCGAAATTAATAGCCGAGGCAGCCAAAGAAGCCGGCATGCCGGCGGAAAATGTTGAATATTTTGAGGACCGAGATAAGGCCGGTATTTATGTCCAGAATTTGATTGAGAAAGGCGATTTGATTTTGGTCAAAGGTTCTCAAGGTATAAGAATGGAAAAAATTGTTCTGGAAATTATGGCAGAGCCTTTAAAGGCAGGGGAGTTGTTGGTCAGGCAGACAGGGGAATGGCTTAATAAATAAGTCTAAAGTTTAAAGTCTAAAGTCTGAAGTTTGGAAAATTATTTTAAGGCTTGAAATTTTTTTATTTTAGTGTAAGATATAACAATATTCAATAACCAATAACTCAATAATCAAACAATAATTAATACCGAATAAGAAAATGTTTTTTTAAATTTTGTTATTTGGTATTTAGATTTGTTTGGAGCTTGAGATTTGGTTATTGGTTATTAAAGCTAGGGCCTCTTCGTCTAGTGGCTAGGACGCATGGTTCTCATCCATGTAACAGGGGTTCGATTCCCCTAGGGGCTATTATAAAAAGTTCTTCCGCCATAGGCGGACCCGCCTCTGGCGGGCATCCTGGTAATAGGGGTTCGATTCCCCTTGGCGGTATTAGCAATATTTACTCTCAGACTCAAGGGTCTTTTTTTGTTTATTTGTAGCTTGACAAATGTGGTTTTTTTTGTTAAGTTTAGTTGATTCCCTGAAGAAGGGAAGAATTTTGTTTTTTGATAAAAAAATAAGGATTTCAAAGACAACCCACCTACGCTCCTTTGGAGCTATGGTGGGTAAAAGGGAGGACAAGAAAATGCCGTGTAACATTGGTTATCGGGTGTATGCTCCGATCAAGATTCCGGCCCCAGTGCCCCAGGAATTCAAAAGCAGGACTGAGGCGCCGAAAATTGACGCTGAGCTTCTGGACAGATTAGGGGAATCAGATCCCGTATTCTGTGAGTGGCTCAAAGCCTTGGATATTAAACCTTTGCTGCAGCAGGCCCTGGAACGGGCTTTGACTAAAGTAAAAATTACCAAGACTCTGAAAGTTCAGATTTCTGATGCTGGCTATCTGGAGGCACAGGCCAGTTTTATTGGCGAGGCGCAAAAAGCCAAGCTGGAAAAATTGTCCGGCCAGGTCGCTTCCCAGTTTCAACTGGAAGTCATGAAAATGATTGCTGAGCTTTTGGACTATGAGACAGCCGTGACCGAAGATAAAAACGGCGGCTGGGTAATCGAAGGAGAAAAAAATGAGCAACGTTCATAAGTATCTGAAGATCAGCAAAAGTCCTGACGGGAAAGACGGCCTGGAATTTGAACATTTTGAAAGTCAGGAAGCTGCTGACCAGGAACAGGACAGGTTTGTTGCCTTGGCTCAGGCGCTGGGTCTGGAAATCAAAGTCAGCAAAGCCAGAAAAGGCGGACAGCCGATTGCCGGCAATACAGTCCATAAGGATTTTCTACCCGGTCGCAATCGGACTTAAGAGGAGAAGACAATGACAGCGAAGAAAAAAGAAAGGTTTGAACCGGAGAATGCATTGCCGCTCGTGCCCATCTGGCTGAGCGAACAAATTATCTGTCCGTTTCAGTCGGGCATTGCCTCAGTTTTTCTGCTTCATGGCGATATCGGAGGCCTGGTGGCTAATCCGGACAGGGAAGACGATCCGGATGAAGACAAATACATTACGCTGCCCGAATTTTTCCAGAGGATTTTTTCCGAAAGGGAAATGGTCATCTTCTATGACATCGCCAACGGTCTGCGCTTTTTGACGCCGGAAATGAAAAATATTTTCCGGCAAAAAGTCGGACTGGACAGCGCACCGACAGGTTCTGCTGACGCAATTGCCGCGGCCAAAGCCCAGCTTAAGGCCAAACAGGCTCTGCCGCGTGATGTGGAAAGCTGCCTGCCCCTGATTGATAAGGTTTTGAAAACCATGAACAATGTGGCAGTCATTATCCAATCGGCTCATTTTATTGCGCCGACTTCAAGTGGTGTGGCCTTACCGCCTAACGAACGGGTTAATATTGAAACGCTGCGCAACTGGATTCAGTCTGCCAATATCAGGAAAAGTAAAAATGTGGTTTTGCTGCTGACTGACCAGTCGGCCAAAGTGAGCTCGGAACTGCGGCAAAGCGGTTCGGAACTGATCACGGTTTTTATTCCCAAACCCAATTTTCAGGAACGGCTGGACTTTATCCAGTCAATCGCAGTCAACGCCGAGCAGGCGGAAGCTTTATTTAAGAGGCTGAGAGAGCACGAAAGCAAACTGAAAGGGCTGGGGCCGGCCTCATCCAAACGAGCTACTCTTGAATCTGAAGTTAATGAGATTCAGGAAGCGCTCGATGAGCTCCCGATCGCCATCGATCTGCCCAAGGACTTTGATTCCAAATCCATGGCAGTGGCCACGCAAGGCATGAATCTGCGTCAGATCCGGGATATTTTCCTGGAAAGCTCCAAAAGCGGCAAAGCCATTGACCTGGATTATGTCCGCCGTAGAAAGCAGGATATTCTCAATAGCGAATACGGGGATGTCATGGAAGTCGTGGAACCTAAACGCGGATTGGAAGACATCGGCGGCATGGAACACATCAAGGTTTATTTTTCTCGCGTGCTGTCAGCCATTCGCCAGGGTGAATCCCGGCTGGTACCTATGGGTATCACGCTGATGGGTCCGCCGGGTACTGGCAAAACAGCCTTGGTTGAAGCTCTGGCTTTTGAGGCCAAGTTCACTTTTGTTAAAACCAAAAGCATTCGTTCCATGTGGGTCGGCGAATCCGAAGCCCGTCAGGAAAAACTGATTTGGGGTTTGCGCGCTCTGGCGCCGGTCGTGGTCATGAATGACGAGGCTGATTTGAACGAAGCCAACCGCGACGCGCCCAAAGGCGATTCCGGAGTTTCCGAACGCCTGATGAAGATGTGGATGGAACTGCTGTCAGATCCGAAAATCCGTGGCCAGATCATTGTCATCAACTGCACCAACCGGCCTGACCGGATTGACGCGGCGCTCAAGCGCAGTGGACGCAGTGATGAAAGATTGCTTTTGCCCATGCCTTCACAGGCTGAGCGGGAAGCAATTTTTCAGGTGATGATCAAGCGGCATCAGATTCCGACCAGTTTGAAGGAGTTTTCGGGCTTTGCCCAAAGCACCTCTGACCTGTCCGGAGCTGATCTGGAAAACGTGGTCCTTCGCGCTTACAGCTTTGCAGCTGAAAAGGGTAAAAAGGTCATTGACGAAGAATGCCTGCAGGAGGCGATCAGGGATTTTATTCCCAGCGCCAGTCAGGAAGCGATTGACCGGATGACTTTGTACGGCTTGTCTGAATGTTCTTCGCGCCGGCTTTTGCCTCCCAATGCCAAGGAAATCCTGATCAAGATCATGCAGCGTCGGCTGGTGCCTGAACAGGACGAAATCGTCGCGCTGATCAAATCACGCAAGATCGTGGAGTTGTAAAGGACGAAAGCCCCGCACCTCCCGCGTCGCGGGATGGTGCGGGGTTTTCTCAGCATTAATCGGTAAACAAAGGAGGTAGAAAATGGGTGGTCCTTCAGGTAAGTTTTATGACAGGGATGTGAGTGATAGAAGTAGCCGGACATCAAGCGGTACTTCTCAGGTTTCTGAAGAAGCCATGTCCCGCTCAAGAGTTGATGCCTCGCTTTTGCCCAAGGGACGGGAATTGGTCTGCAATGCCAAAAGTCCTTTGGTCTATGCTTTTGACGTAACCGGTTCAATGGGTAATTTGCCCAAGATCATTTATGACAAGATGCCCATGATTGCCGGACAGCTGGTGGAACAGGGTTATCTTGATGATCCCATGATCAGTATTGCCGCTGTCGGCGACATCGAGTCGGATCTGGCACCTATTCAGATCGCGGATTTTTCTTTGATCCGCGCCCTGGATACCTGGCTGCAGAAGATCTGGCTGGAAGGCAATGGCGGCGGACAGGCCAAAGAATCTTATGAATTTACGGCCTATTTCTACGCCAGAATGTTCAAGATGCCCAAGGCAGTCACGCCATTTTTCCTCTTTACCGGAGACGAAGGTTTTCGGGAGGAATTGCTGGTCAATGACCTGAAAGCCCATTTTGGTGGAGAACATCAGAAAGTCAGCGCCTTTACCATTTTCGAGGAGCTCAAGAAGAAGTTCTTCGGCAATGTCTATCTGATCCATCGGAAATATGAGCGTTCGGAAAATGCCAGCATCGTCAGACAGTGGCAGGAAGCTCTGGGCAAAGAACGGGTGATTGATCTGCCCGAGGATCTGGCCATTGCCGATCTTACTCTGGGGCTTTTCGCAGTCACCGTCGGCGGTCGTACCCTGAAAGATTACCTCAAGGAAATGAAGGAGAGGGAACAGACCGAAGACCGTATCAAGAAAGTCGGCAAGGCTCTGGAAGTCGTGGCCAGTCTGGCCAAGTCAAAGCCGGCTGACGCAGACGAGGAAAAAAATTCCGCGGCTGATGATGACGACGATAACAAGCCGACCAAGTCGGACAAACCAAAGCCGACTGATAAAAAGAAAAAACCCGGCGGGAAAAAGCCCGGCCGGTTCTAAGCTCTAAATTTTAGAGACTCAATCAGTTTGGGGCAACCCAAACTGATTCTACTCTGGAATTTATGGTAATGAACATTGAAACTCAAAAAAATTAAGGAGGGAACAGAGATGTCTAAGAGTGCCACGGTTAGAATCATGGCGACTTTAGCGCCTTATGTTGACCATCGGGCCGAAATCATCGGTCATCCTTTGGTTAAGGAATTGCGCCTGAATACGGTCATGCCCATTGCCGAGCCCAAACTGGAACTTCTGACTCGGCTCAAACATGAATGCGGAAAAAAGAAGCTGTGGCTGGATCTGAAAACCAGGCAGCTGCGCATCACCAAATTCGCCTATCTGCCGTATGCCTATGTGGAACTCAGCCACAGAATCAAGGTTGATCTGCCGGCCACGATCTACTTCAAAGATGGTACTGCCAAAATCGTGGAAATTTTCAACGGCAATAAGTTGATTTTGGCTGAACGGCCCATGCGGGTTGTCGGCGAAGGCGAACCCGTCAATATTCTGGATCCGTCATTGCAGATTGAAGGTTTTTTAACTGACAATGATCGGGAATACGTAGCGGCGGCTAAAAAACTCGGATTGCATGATTACATGCTCTCATTCGTAGAAAGCGGTAATGATTTGCGGGAACTTTGGCAGCTTGATAATGAAGCCAAACCAATACTTAAGATCGAATCACTGCGCGGCTTGGATTTTTTGTCGAATTACCGTCAGGTTTTTCACACTAATATGCGCCTGATGGTTGCCCGTGATGATCTTTACATCAACATGGGTGAGCAGAAAACAGATATGCTGCGCGCACTAGCCGCGATTATTAAAAATGATCCGCGGGCATATTGTGCCTCTCGGCTGCTGACTTCGTTGGAAGAAAAGGATGAAGTCGCCTTGCAGGATCTGTCTGATTTGCAGCTGATGCTGCTGTCCGGCTACCGGAGGTTTTTGCTGAGCGACATGCTGTGCTTTCACCACGCGTCTTTTACCAAAACCATGGCCGTGCTCAGTGAATTTTTTCCGGGCGGGAGGTTCTAATGCCCAAGAGTAAAGTTTTCATTGTTACGGATTTGGGCCTCGGTGACGCCGGTAAAGGTACTATCGTAGATTATCTGGCCCGGCATCATCCGGTTAAATCAGTAATCAGATTCAATGGCGGTCCGCAGGCAGCCCACTGTGTGGTCACTGCTGACGGCCGTCACCATGTCTTTGCTCAGTTTGGTTCCGGTTCTTTTTCCGGCGGGGTGGAAACTTTCTTGTCTGGCCAGATGCTGGTGGAACTGGAAAATCTGATGGTTGAAAATGAATACCTGATTGGGGCAGGCATTAAGGACGGCTTTGAACGTTTAACGGTTGATCCGTCTGCCTGTCTGGTTACGCCGGCTCATAAAATGCTCGGTCAGCTCAAAGAAATCAAGCGCGGCTCAAAGCGCCTTGGTTCCTGCGGTATGGGCGTCGGCGAGGCTGCCAAGGATCGGGCTGATAAGTCTGCGATTACTGTCGCTGACTGTCTTGATAAAGCCGGTTTGAAAATAAAACTGGCCAGGCAATTTGAAACAAAGTTCCGTCAGGTACAGCCCCTGATGAAAGGCAATCGTTCAGCCAAGGCAGGCAAGCTTTATCACTATTTCCAAGAGCGCTTGAACCCTGTTGAGCTGGCTGAGATTTACCACGGGATAGTTAGCCGTCTGCGCTTGGCGCCCTCGGCAAAATACCTGAGCCCCGGACAATTAAACGGCGCAAACCTGATTTTCGAAGGTGCCCAGGGTGTCCTGCTTGATCATGAATATGGCTTTTATCCCTATGTGACCAAAACCCGTTCGACCGGTCAGAATGCTTTGGCTTTATTGCAGTCAGCAGTCGACAGCATTGAGCTTGAAAAGTATTTTGAGATCAGTCGGGTCGGGGTGATCAGGGCTTATGGCCATCGGCACGGTGCTGGGCCGTTTGTCAGTGAAAGTCCCAGGCTGAGAAAATACTTTCAGGATAAATTCAATCTGACCAATTCCTGGCAGGGAAAATTCCGGGTCGGCTGGCTGGATATGATTACTCTCAATTACGGTCTGTTCATCAACGGGGGAGTTGATTATCTGGCTTTAACCAATCTGGATCAGCTGAGCGGTTTGGCCAGGATCAAGGTCTGCGTGGCCTATAGCTACCAGGGCGATTTAAGTCAGCTGGATAAGTTCTTTATCTGGAAGAAAACCGGAGAAAATCAGGCCATAATCTATGCCATCAAAAAAGCTGATCCGCTTTTGATTGGCACTGGTCAATTGGCTGAACTGCTCCTCAGGTGTAAGCTGGGTAAGTGGCTGGAATTTCCAGGCTGGCAGCAGGATATTTCCCGGGTGAAAAAGCTGGCTGATCTGCCGCGCCAGGCTAGGGGATTTCTGACTTATCTGCAGAATCCGACGGCTTTGTATAAGCCGATCAAAATCATTTCAGTCAATGCGACTGAAGAAGGGAAAATATGGATCGACTAAGCTCCGCTATGCGGAGCTTTTTATTTTGGGGAGAAATTTTTGTCCCCAGGTTATTTGACAGATTTCAGGGGCGTGCTATAATTTAGACAGTTATCTAAATATCTAATAATTGGCTATGAATTTACATAATACAATCTCTGCCTTGGCTGACCCGACCAGACGAAAAATTCTGGAGCTTTTAAAAAAAGAGGATATGCCTGCCGGCCAGATTAATAAGCATTTTCAGATTACGGCGCCGTCTTTGACCCATCATTTGAATATTTTGCGCCAGGCTGATTTGGTAACCAGCCAACGGCAGGGGCAGGAAATTATTTATTCCCTGAATTTAAGCGTGTTTGAAGAAGTGGCTCAGGCGCTTATTAAATTTTTTCAATAAGAAATTAAAAATTGATAATTAAAAATTAATAATTTGTTTATATGTCTAATCCCATCAAGCCAAGTTTAAAAACAGAAATCATTCCGCTTCTTTTAATTATTATTTCTGTTGTGACTGCATTTTATTTTTATGCCAATTTCCCGGAACAGGTTCCTCTGCATTGGAATTTTAGCGGCCAGGTGGACGGCTGGGGCAGTAAAATTACCGGTGCCTTTGTTTTACCGATTGTAATTTTAGCAATGTACCTGATGTTTCTATTGATTCCTTATCTTGATCCGAAAAAAGATCGCTATGAACAATTTGTTAAAGTCTATCATATTTTTAAAAACTACCTCATAGGCTTCATGGTTTTGGTTTATTTGGTTACTGGGCTGGCCGGGCTAGGTTATGATGTGCCGGTCGGCATAATTATTCCGGTTGGCGTAGGCATTTTATTTATTTTGATTGGCAATTACATGGCCAAGATAAAAATGAATTGGTTCATGGGGATCAGAACACCCTGGACCTTATCATCCGAAGAAGTTTGGAATAAGACACATCGCATGGGCGGCAAGATATTTATTCTCGGCGGAGCTTTGATAATTTTGACTGGCTTTGCCCCTCTAAATTGGCGATTACCCAGCTTTATTCTGACTATGATATTATTGGTATTTGGCACCATTGGGTATTCATATATAGTTTATCGCCAGGAAAAAAATAACAAATCAGTTCAGTAATAAAAAATCCCGCTTCCGAAGAAGCGGGATGGGCGCTGAATGATCTTTGAGATCACCAGTCGTCATAATGACCCGGCCAGCCGGCGCCAATGCCTGGATTCGAATGCGTCTCTGGTCTTGTGGCTTCCATGTAGATGGCCAGAATCAAGGGAATCGCCAGGAAGAGTATGCCTCCGCTTAGGTTATACCACAGAGGTATATCCCTATTGAAGAAAAAAAGTTTTTCCCCGATTCCTAGCCAGCACGCAAATAACATAAATCCGCTCGTAAGCATTGCCAGAAAAGCTCCCATGTTTTTGCCCTCCTTTTTTGCAGTCTAATTGAAAATACAGATAACTGCCATCTTAATTATTACGATATTCTTATCTTAGCAGGGTGTCAAGTTGCCATATAAGATAATGCATTTATCGGCTTTATAAAACCGGAAAAACCTGATACAATTATAGAAACACATATAATTAACTTAAAACGTCTAAAAAGTAAGTAAAAATTATGTCTTGGATTTTAAATACTTTAAAGAAATTAGCTAAAAAGAAAAGTTTTTGGATTATTTTGGTTATTGCCATTATTGCAGTAATTCTTATTTTTAACGCGACTAAAGGCAAGAAAACTGTTTATACGATGGAAACGGTTAAACTGGGCAATCTAGTTCAGACAGTATCAGAAACAGGTACGGTGGAATCAGCTTCGGCCATTGATCTGAATTTTAAAGGCAGCGGCAAGTTGGTTGACTTGAATATTAAAGAAGGTGATCAGGTTGAAGCCGGTGATCTACTGGCGCGTTTGGATGCCGGAGCTTTGGAAATTGCCGTGCGACAGTCACAAGCTAATGTTGATATTGCTCAGGCTAATTTAAATAAATTATTGGCCGGCGCCAGCACGGAAGATCTTAAAGTTACCGAAGAGACGGTTAATAATGCCAGAATTGCTTATGCCAATGCCAAGAATAATTATGATAATTCTTTGTTGAAAATTGACGCTGAGACTACGACTTATGAGCAGGCAGTGACAGCAGCGCAAACAAGCTTGGATAATACTAAAAATTCTTATGATAAAACCGTGGCTGATGCCAGACAGAATTTACTCACCACTTTGCGCAACAAAGCCAATGTGGCCAACACCAGCTTGGATTTTATTTATTACCAATATAATAATTTGAACAATGTCAGTGACCAACAGGCCAAGTCCAATACCCTCTGGTCATATAATTTAGCCATGGATAATAAAACTAAATTGGTTAATTATTTGAATAAATCAGACCAGTCCATGAGTGAAGATGAAATCAGTCAGGCGAGTGCGACTGCCATTACTCTTTTTGAGCAAATTAATGACAGTTTAAACAATCTTTTTAATGCTATCAGCTCCTCTGTCATTGATGCCCGTTTTTCGCAAACTTTGGTTGATAATGCCAAGGCTTTAGTTAAGAGCCAGCAGGCTGCAGACAGCGCCAATTTGTTGGCTTTACAATCAGCTGATCAGGCCTATAAGACAGCCAAATTGAGTTATACCAGCGCGGTTGATAATGCGACTTCTAATCTGACCACAGCCCAAAATAACCTTAATTCCGTCTTGGCCAATAAAGATGTTTCTTTGGTTTCCGCCAAAGCGACTTTGGATTCTGCTTTAGGCGCCTATAATCTGGCCCAGGCTCAATTGGCCTTCAAAGAGGCTAAACCCCGACAGGTGGATATCTCTTATTATCAGGCTCAGGTAAATCAGGCTGTGGCTGCCAGAGATTTAGCTTTGAACAATTTGAAGGATTATGTTATTTATGCGCCTACAGACGGAGTGATTACTTTTGTAAATTACAAATTAGGCGAGCAAATCGGTATGGCTACGACTGCAAAACCGGCAATTGCCATTATTGGCAATAGTGATTTCCAGATTAAAGTTGATGTGCCGGAATCAGATATTATTAAAATTAAAGTCGGTAATGAAACCAATATCACGTTGGATGCTTATGGCAGTGACATTATCTTTAAGGGTAAAATAATATCTATTGATCTGGCTGAGACTGTGATTCAGGATGTGGTTTATTACAAAATTACTGTGGAACTGGAGCCGACTGACAAGGAAATTAAATCCGGCATGACTGCCAATGTCGATATTATCACGGCTACCGTCGAAAATGTTCTGTATTTATCGAACCGTACGATTAAAACAAGATACTGACGGCCAAAAATATGTGGAAGTTAAAAAATTTGGCGGTGGAGAGGAAATAATTAATATTGAAATCGGCATCAGGGCTGATACCGGTACAGAAATTATAAGCGGTTTAAAAGACGGCCAGGAGGTGATTGTTTCTAAAAAATAATAATACTGTATGGAGAAAAAAGTACTAATAAAATTAGACAATCTTAAAAAAGATTATGTTAATGATGAAGTGGTTACCCATGTTTTGAAAGGCATTAATTTGGAAATTAATACAGGGTGAATTTGTGGCTATTATGGGTCCGTCCGGTTCAGGTAAATCAACGCTGATGCATATCATGGGTTTTTTGGATAAGCTGACTACTGGCAAATATTTATTCAAAGGTAAGGATGTTAGTAATCTGTCTGATGATGAATTGGCTGAAATCAGAAATGAAGAAGTCGGTTTTATTTTTCAGGCTTTTAATCTGCTTACAGCGTACCAGTGTTTATGATAATGTGCGTTTGCCTTTGACTTATAGCAATAAAAAAATTTGATAAAGATAAAGTCATTACTGCCATTAAATCAGTTGGTTTGTATCATCGTTTGAATAATTTATCCAATCAGCTTTCCGGCGGTGAAAAACAAAGAGTGGCGATTGCCCGCGCTTTGGTCAATGATCCGTCAATTATTTTTGCAGATGAACCGACCGGTAATTTGGATTCCAAATCCGGCAAACAAATCATGGAGATTTTGCAGGATTTAAATGAAGAAGGTAAAACTATTATTTTAGTTACTCATGAAAAATATACGGCAGAACATGCCCGCAGGATTATTAAAATCGTTGACGGCGAAATTATCGATGATTATCAGGTTAAAGAGCGCTTGATTGCCAGATTAGAAAAAGATTTAACCAAATAATTTATGGAATTGGCTTCTAGCTTAAGAATTGCTTTTACCGGTTTGAAGTCAAAAAAGACCCGAACATTTTTAACAATGCTCGGGATTATTATTGGCATTTCTTCGGTTATTATGATTATTTCCGTAGGCGCCGGTGCTCAAAGTTTGATTTTAAATCAGATTAAAGCTTTGGGTTCAAATCAAATTTCAATTTTTCCTGGTGCTTCAGAAGAATCAGGTCCGCCACCCAGTGTTTTTGGTTCAGCCAATACCAGTTTGAAAATTGATGATATGGAGGCTCTTGATAAACGTCAAAATGTGCCCAATGTCGTGGCTGTTACTTATTATGTCCGTGGTACTGGCTACCATGATTTGGCAGGACAATGAATATAACGGTACTTTTGTGGCCACTACAGCCAGTTATCCGGTTGTTCATGATATTAGCGTGGCTGAAGGTCGTTTTATTGATTCAGATGAGGAAAAAGATCTGGCCAAAGTGGTTGTTTTGGGCGCCAACGTTAAAGCAAGAACTTTTTGGTGATAGCAGATCCTTTGGGTCAGATGATTAAAATAAAAAAACATCAGTTTCGGGTTATTGGCGTTATGGCTAAAAAGGGGACTTCTGGTTTTGAAAATCAGGATAATTATGTTTTTATTCCGATTTCAACCGGCCAAAAAATAATGTTAGGTATTGATTATGTTTCCTTGGCCAGGGTCAAAGTCAATTCGCAGGATAATGTTGATCAGGCAGTTGAGGATATTAAGGCTGTTTTGCGGGACAGACATAATTTGGATCGCAATGAACTGGATGATTTTACTGTTCGAGCCCAGGCTCAGGCTATTGAAATTTTTTCTTCAATTACTGATTCTTTAACTTATTTTTTGGCAGCTATTGCCGCGATTTCACTTTTGGTCGGCGGTATCGGTATTATGAATATTATGCTGATTAGTGTGACTGAAAGAACCAGGGAAATCGGCTTAAGAAAAGCTTTGGGCGCCAAAAGATACAAATATTTTGCAGTCAATTTTTAATTGAATCAATTGCCGTAACTTTGGCCGGCGGAATTATCGGTATTATTTTTGGATTAGCGGTTTCTTTTTTAGTGGCTTTGATTGCCAGACAGTTGGGTTATGATTGGGATTTGTCATTTCTATTTTCCTCAATATTTTTTCCTGTACAATTTCCATTTTAGTCGGTTTATTTTTCGGCCTTTACCCGGCCTTCAAAGCCTCGAGAATTAAATCCGATTGACAGGCTTTGCAATATGAATAATATTGGTTAATTAGTTTATTAGTATAATTGGTTATTAGAATGTTTAGAGAATACAAAAATCAATAGAAATAGCCAGGCTGCGATTATACGCCATAAATTGCGGGCTGTTTTGACGATTTTGGGCATCACAGTCGGTATTACTGCGGTGATTGTGGTTTTATCTGCTGGTAAAGCAATTGAAGTTATTTATTACTAGCCAGGTAACTCAGTTTGGCACTGATTGGGTTGAGGTTGAAGTTAAAGTTCCGGCAACCGGCCATGCTTCGCTGGAAAATGCCGGTGGTATGGCTCAGGGCATTACCATTACGACCATAAAAGAAAAAGATGCAGAGGAAATTAAAAAGTTTCCAATATTACTGATGTCTATGCCGGTATCAGTCGGCCAGGAAGTTGTGACTGTATGAAAATAAAAATAAGATAGCCATGATTTTTGGCGTGACTGAAGGTTTTAGTCGAGTGGATACCGGTGAAATAAATGAAGGACGATTTTTTACTGAAGCAGAAGATAAGGGCTTGGCCCGGGTGGTAGTTTTAGGCAGTAAGCTCAAAGAAACTTTGTTTGGCGACGAAGACGCTATCGGTAAAACTATTAAAATTAAAAAATATAATTTTAAAGTAATCGGGGTGATGGCCGAGCGGGGTAGTGCCGGTGTTTTTTCCATGGATGATTTGATTATTATGCCTTTGCGAGTCTTTGCAAAAATTGATTCAGGGTATTGATTATGTCTCGTTTATTATTGGCAATATGAAGGATAAGTCTTTGGGGAGGAGACGGTTGATGATTTGACTTTATTTATTGCGCGATCTACATGATATTACTGATCCTAGTCTGGATGATTTTGCCGTCACGACAGCTGATCAGGCCATGGATATGATTGGATATTATTACCGGGGCGATTAAAATTTTACTTTTATGCTCTGGCCTCGAATTTCCTTGGTTGTCGGTGGGGTGGGGATTATGAATGTCATGTACGTTTCAGTGGCTGAACGTACTTTTGAAATCGGTTTGCGCAAGGCCTTGGGCGCAAAAAATGCTGATATTCAAAGCCAGTTTTTAACTGAAGCCGTGTTTATCACTTTTTTGGGCGGTATCTTTGGTATTATTTTGGGGGTGTTTATAACCTGGCTAATCAGCTATGTGGCCACTAACTTTTTAAATTTTGACTGGCAGTTTTATTTTTCAATCTCATATTTACTTTTAGCTTCCGGCATTTCTATTTTTGTGGGATTGGTTTCCGGCCTGTACCCGGCGCGCGCAGCCGCGAATTTGGATCCGATGGTGGCGCTGAGGAAAGAATAGGTTACAAATCTACAAATATTGTAACAAATGATTACAAATTTTATAATCCATTGAAAAAATAATTTGATTTATGAATTTTTTGGCAAAAATTAAAAATGTATTTAAATCTCCTGAGCAAAAGTTTTGGGACTGGTTTTGTGATAATTCAGAGAAGTATTATTCTTCAAGTCGTTCGGATGAAAATTTGTTAAAGGAGCTGTCTGATAAATTAAAACAAATTGATACAAATTTTTGTTTTGAAATGAGCAGTGTAATGAAAAATGGCAAGCGGGAACTTGTGATATCCGCCGATGGGATAAAAACATCGTTCCCGAAATTAGTTGATTTTGTCGCGCTTGCTCCGGATCTGGAGAAATGGGAGATTTTTCCGTTTAGGCAAAGAACTAAACTTCCGGACGATATGCAGATAGCGATTGGTAATATAAAACTGAATTTCTCAGATATTTATTTTAATTATGAATTGGCCGGTGAAAAATTGAATTTACTCATGTATGCGAAAGATTACGATGAGAAAAATGACGCCTATAAGCAGGCAATTTATATTATTCTAGATACAACCTTAGGGGAGTATGATCTTGAAATGAAAATAGGCAAGATAAGCTTCTTTAAATTAGAGGATAATTTGAAAAATGATTTATTGCCTTTGAGTCGGTTGCCTATGATAGTGGATAATTATTTTAATAAGGGTTGATTTTTTGTAAGCATAAAATTTTTAATTGACATAATCTGGTCAGGCGAAAGCTTGACCTTTTAAAATTTTTGTTTTAAGATGTTTGAGAAAGAGTGGGGAAGGAAAATAATCCCGACTCTCAAGACAGCATCGTCTATCTTTGATAATAATTTTCAATTTGCTAAGGAGGAACGGATGAAAGAAAAAGAGGAAAAGATTTTCAGACTACGAACATCTTGTGGCGTCGCAGTGGTTAGAGCTGAAAGTGCGGAAGAAGCTGCGGTTTTGCTTCTGCAATATGAAAAAGAAGTCAAGATGGATCGTTCTTTGGCGTTTTCAGCTGTTTCATCTAAACAAGGTACGACGCGCTTTCTGCACTTAATTAAAGATGAGTCTAAATTCCAAAGGGGGAGTAAGTGGGACGGTAATGATCACTTGTTGTTGACTGGCGGATTGGTAAGTTGTTTGGAAGAACTTCCGAGTGATGAAGGCGTATTGGCCTATTTTTCTGAGGAATCTCGAGACTCTGTTTTCGCAGAGCCAGAAGGGTTCTAAATGCCTAGCCATCGCGTATTCCGCGGATTTCCCCGTTCAGGTTTATATCTGGCGGGGATTTTTTATTTAAGAGTATGTGTCTGAATCGGGGTCGCTCCAAGGTTCGACCTCCAAATTGGAGGTCGAACCTTGGACAGGGGATTCCCGTAATTTATTGAGCCGTTAGCACTCGTACTTGACGACTGCTAACAGTTGCATTATACTGTAAGTAAAGTTAGAATCAGGATTTAAGGGGAATAAATGCAGCTATAATAACCAATAATCAAATTTCAAATATCAAATAAATATCAAATCCCAAATTACAAAATTTAAAATGTTTGTATATTGGTGCTTGTAATTTGTAATTTATTTGGAGCTTGTGATTTGGAACTTGTGATTTGAATAAATATGAATGATCGTCAAAAGAAGTTACTTAATTTAATAATAAATGAGCATATCCAGACTGCCGAACCCGTGGGCTCTGGTTTTTTGGTGGCCAAAGGCGGCATGGATGTGTCTTCGGCTACGATCAGGAATGAAATGGCGGATTTGGAAAAAGAAGGCTTTATTTATCAGCCTCATACTTCGGCCGGACGGGTGCCGACTGAAAAAGGTTATCAGTTTTATGTAGATAATTTTGTAGAAAAGCGGGAAATAAAAGCCACCTGGCGCAAGTCATTTGAACTGGTCTTGAAGCAAAAAATCGATGATGATGAATTGCTGAAAAATCTGGCTAAGACTGCAGTGGAATTGGCTGACGCCACGGTCATAGTCGCTTTTGATAAGGAACATATTTACTATACCGGTTTGTCAAATTTATTTAAAAAACCGGAATTTGCCGACCAGAATGTTATCTGCAATATTTCTGAAGTTATCGATCATCTCGATGATAAGATTAGCAAGATTTTTGATAAGGTTAACAAGGTTGAAGTTTTGATTGGTTCCAAAAATCCTTTCGGTGATGATTGCTCCTCGATTTTTGGCCGATATTTTTTAAAGGACAAGTCAGCCGGGTTATTCATTATTTTGGGTCCCAAGCGTATGGATTATAATAAAAATTTGGCCTTGGTGGAATTTATAAGTAAGTCTTTAACTAAGGTATAGATTCTACAGATTACAGATCTTTACAGATATACGAATCGGGATAAGTTCCTCTCGCAATCTGTATATCTGTACAAATCTGTAATCTGTAGTAACAAATTTATGTCAGACGAACAAACACAACCAAATAATTCAGAAGAGATAGAAAAGCTCCAAACCCAATGTGAAGAGTATCTCAACGGTTGGAAACGGGCCACGGCTGATTACCAGAATTTAAAAAAGGAAACAGAAGAGAAACAGAAATCTTTTTTTAATATGGCTAATGCGGCTTTATTGACCCAGATCCTGCCGATTTATGATAATCTGAAAAAAGCGCTGGCAACTTTGCCGACAGAAAATAATGACGCCTGGGCCGAGGGTATCAAGGCTATAAAAAATCAGTTTGAGAGTTTTCTGAAAGCTTACGAAATTGAAGAGATAAAAACAGTCGGCGAAAAGTTCAATCCGGAATTTCATGATGCTGTCAGTAAAGAAAAAAAAGAAGGTGTTGAGGCGGATATGATTATCAGCGAGGCCGGACCTGGTTATCTGATTAAAGGTAAGGTGCTAGTCCCGGCGAAAGTGGTAGTGAGTGAATAAGTAGAAGTTAGGAATCCAATTGCTTCGAGTTACGATTACGTAATTGGGAACTTTCTCAAGGAAAGTGGAATCCGAGACTACGTGATTCCGCATTTGAGGTGCATAAGCCATATTAATTTAAATAATTTGCCCGAACTCTTGCGAGCTCGGGCTTGGTGCAGAAACTTTTTAAGCTTCTTTGATTTTAGCAGTCGTATCCAGGAATAATTTAGGGCTTCCGGCTTCGGTCTCGATGACGATGGGAATGGTGACTCGCTTGTCACCAGGCAATGTGAACATTGCTTTGGTCGTGGCGCGTCGTCCATCTTTGATCAGTCCCAGTTCATAGAGAGGTACGCCGTTGACGATGATTTTGGCGATTTTTCTCTGGGTTTTTTTGTCCCAATGGTCCGGCGCTAACTGCCGGGTGGTTTCGATCAAATTGTCGTCCACGCCCCAAAGTTGTCCGCCAAGCCTACCGCCATTATTCCTTTTCACCATCTCGCACATAAAGTACCCTCCTTCGCAACCGTGTTTTCTTGTCCCTGCCTAAAAAAGTTTTCCGCTTTAAAAAAGAACTTAGGTCATCTGCTTACCCCCTTCATTTGAAAATTATATTTGAATCATTGAAAAGCAAGCATTACTAATTTAATATAACTGAGAATGGTTGTTTTTGTCAAGGGGAACAGTGGAAAATTGGTTGAAAATGGCGAATAGCTAATTAGCTCAAGTAGACACTTGTGGGTAAACCAAATAAGCCAATAATAGGCTATCTGACTACAAGCTTGGATTAGAAATTGAGATAAATTTATTTGCCATTTAGGCTTAAACTTGGATTTAATTATTATTAACTTATAAAAAATATGTCAAAAATTTTAGGAATTGATTTGGGAACAACTAATTCCTGCATGGCCATTATTGAAGGCGGTGAACCAAAAGTGTTGGAAAATAAAGAAGGCACCAGAACCACCCCTTCTATTGTGGCGATTTCCAAAACAGGGGAACGAGTTGTCGGCCAGCTGGCCAAACGCCAGGCTGTAACTAATCCGGAAAATACTATTTTTTCCATTAAACGTTTAATTGGCCGCCGTTGGACAGATGATGAAGTTCAGCGCGATAAAGAAACTTTGCCTTATAAAATTGTGCAGGCAGGCGACGGTGTTAAAGTTGAAATGTCAGGTAAAGAATATACACCTCAGGAAATTTCAGCCATGATTTTGCAGAAATTAAAAGCTGATGCTGAAGAAAAGATTCGGTGAAAAAATTACCGAAGCGATTATTACTGTGCCGGCTTATTTTGATGATTCGCAAAGACAGGCGACCAAAGATGCCGGTAAAATTGCCGGTTTGGAAGTTAAACGAATTATTAATGAACCGACAGCCGCTGCTTTGGCTTATGGTTTTGATAAGAAAAAAGATCAGCAAATCGCGGTTTATGATTTGGGCGGCGGTACTTTTGATATTTCCATTTTGGATGTTTCCGCTAATACCGTGGAAGTAAAATCTACCAATGGCGATACTCATTTAGGCGGTGATGATTTTGATAAAAAAATTATTGACTGGATAATTGCTGAATTTAAAAAACAAAACGGCTTGGATTTATCCAAAGATCCCATGGCTTTACAACGAATTAAAGATGTCGGTGAAAAAGCCAAGATTGAACTGTCATCCTCAGTGGAAACTGAAATCAATCAGCCGTTTATTGCTCAGGGTGCTGACGGCAGTCCGATGCATTTAGTTATGAAAATAACCCGCGCCAAACTGGAAGAATTAGTCGGTGATTTAGTAGAAAAAACCATGGAACCGGTTAAAAAAGCTTTAGCTGATGCCGGTTTGAAAGCCCGGTGACATTGAAGAAGTGGTTATGGTCGGCGGTATGACCCGCATGCCTTTGGTTCAGAAAAAAGTGGAAGAATTTTTCGGCAAAAAACCGCACTTAGGCGTTAATCCTGATGAAGTGGTGGCTATTGGCGCTGCTGTACAAGCCGGTGTGCTTGCAGGGTGAAGTTAAAGATGTCTTATTGCTGGATGTCACTCCTTTATCTTTGGGTATTGAAACTTTAGGCGGTGTTTGCACCAAATTGATTACCAGAAATACCACTATCCCGACTTCCAAGTCTCAGATATTTTCTACGGCCGCTGATTCTCAGACTTCAGTGGAAATTAATGTCCTGCAGGGTGAACGTGAAATGGCGGCTGATAATAAATCTTTGGGCAGATTTATGCTTGTCCGGCATTCCACCCGCACCGCGCGGTGTCCCGCAGGTGGAAGTTTCTTTTGATATTGATGCCAATGGTATTTTAAATGTTAAGGCAGTTGATAAAGCGACAAATAAAGAACAGAAAATTACTATTACTGCTTCTTCCGGTTTATCCAAAGAAGAAATTGAAAAAATGCAAAAAGATGCGGAACTGCATGCTGAAGAAGATAAAAAGAAAAAGGAACTGATTGAAGCCAAAAATTCCGCTGACACTTTGATTTACTCAACTGAAAAGACCCTAGACTGAATTAGGCGACAAGGTTAATGCTGACATGAAAAAGGAAGTGCAGGACAAGATTGAGGAATTGAAAGAAAGTCAAAGACGGTGAAGACGCTGAAGCCATTAAAAAAGCCAATGACGCTGTCATGCAAGCTGCCCAAAAGATCGGCGCGGAAATGTATAAAGCTCAGCAGGAAGCCTCCGCCTCCGCTGAAGCTTCGGCGGACAAGCAGGCTAAGGCAGGTGCGCAACCAGGTGCTAAAGAACCAGGTGCTGAGGAACCGAAAAAAGATGAAGCTAAACCAGATTCAGACAAAAAGCCGGAGGAGGGGGAATTTACTGAAAAGAAATAAGTGCTTGATATCCGTAGCTCGTAAGAGCGAAGGATAGGAGTTTGAGGAAGAGAAATAATTAGATTTTATGCCTAATTTGGAACAACTTAGTTTGGGAACAATTGAAGCTAAAAATGAGCAGAGAGCGAAAGAAATTTTAGCTGATTTAGATTTGAAAATAGAGGATTTGAAGGGTAGGAAGATTTTAGATATTGGTGCCGGCAATGCGGAAATTGCTAAGGTTTTAAATAATAAGGGGGCTAAAGTTTTTTCTTTGGAAATTAATTTGGAGTCTGTAAAAAAAGAATACCAGGATTTTTCAGCAGAAGGCGCTAATTATGTCCAGGCAAAGGCGGAAAAAACGCCGTTTAAGGACGAAGTATTTGACTTGCTAATTTCTCATGGTAGCCCTCCCATGACTAGCCCAACAAAAGAAGAAATAGCGGCTGTAATTAAAGAGGGATATAGAGTATTAAGTAAAAAAGGTGAATGGCGCATCGGCAAAGGTTATTTAAATGCTGCAGCTTTTACAGATTTGAATTTACCCGACAATTTACCTTTTAAGGAAAGAGTAAAAATAATTAAAGATAATTCTTTAAGTTACTTAAAAAGTATTTGGTCTGGCCAAGTTGAAGAAATTCAAAAAGGTGAAAATCTGGATGAAATATTTTATCGTTTAGTTAAATAGAGACAAATATGAATTATTAATAAATTGTTTTATGGAAAATCAACCAAACCAAATCAACATCAAAATCACCGACGAAGTTATGGAAGGACGATATGCCAATATGATGCGAGTGTCGCATACCAAGGAGGAGTTTATTTTGGATTTTGCCAACATTGTGCCGCCGCAGGGGATAATGACGGCCAGGGTGATTACCAGCCCGGGGCATATGAAACGGATTATTAAGGCCTTGCAGGAGAATCTGGAGAGGTATGAAAAGTCGTTCGGAGCCATTGATGAAGCCGAAGCGCCGAAGGGGATTCCTTTTCCGAACGTTTAAAAAAAAGTTTGTCATACCGACCGAAGTGGAGGTATCCCTTAGGTCATTGAGGGATTTCTCGGCTACGCTCGAAATGGGTAAATGGTACAAACTGGTTGGTGAAAAGAATCCACAGGGATTATCTTGGTTAAGAATGCGTCTAAACGGAGCTACAATTACGCAAGAATTACTGGGTAACAATTAACAAATGGAACATAAATATTTCAGATTTTCATAAGTGGGAAGAAAATGGCGGTTTAAGCTCGACTGACATTAAATTACAAACTAAAAGAGTAATTTCTCCCGACATGATTTAGGAATATCGCCAAAAACGAATAAACTTGAAGGATATTTTTCCGTTTAAAAAGATTGTATCCACATTCAGGATTAAGCAAAGATAACAAAACAATTACATTAGCTGGTATATTCATTTCAAAAATCATTAATTCACCAACCAGTTTGGACCCCTTATACCCGAAATGACAAAAACAAACTTTTTTAGGATAATTCTATGCGTGAATACAATTTCTATGTTTACATCATGGCCAGTGATAGCGGAACATTGTATGTCGGCGTGACTAATAGCCTGGAACGGCGTGTCTGGGAACATAAAAACGGTATTCTGCCCGGCTTTACAAAGCGTTATTCCTGTCATAAACTGATTTATTTTGAACAATACGATTATATAGAAGATGCCATTGCCCGTGAAAAACAATTAAAACGATGGCGCCGGGAAAAGAAACAAAATTTAATCAAGACTTTGAATCCTTCATGGAAAGATTTAAGCGCAGATTGGTATAAACAAATTAATTTTAAATAATATATTATGTCTTCATTTGAATCAAATGAACAACCTCAAAACGGCTTTGATTATGTCCTGGCCGCTGATTTGGTGCGGCAGAAAATTGAATTTGAAAACAGCACGGACAAGAAATTGAAATCACAGCTGAAAAATAAGATTAAGGAAAATTTCGGCAGTATTGATACGCTTAAGCCGGAGAAAACTACGCCGACCAGGAAAATTTTTGAATTGGAAGTGGAACGACAGCGCCTTTTAAGCGCCCAGACCAATGGCGAACAGCCAGAAATTATCAGCACCCGTGAGATTGATTATGATCCGGCCCAGCAGCTTTTTATTTTTGAAGCCAAAGGCGGTTATAAGGTCAAACGCACTGCCGGTGATCTGATCAGTGATATTAATTGGGGACTTTATTATAATGTTGATAAATTGAAGGCCCAGCCGGAAATGGCGGAATTCATTAAAATTTACAAAGCCAAGATTTTTGACGCCAAGCTGGATGAAATTGAGGAAGAACAGTTGTTAATTGAAAGATTGGAAATTGATAAGGTCGGGAATCATGATTCCAACGTCGGCAAGGCTTATCTTAAAGCCTATGAAGCCTTGAAGAAAAGACAAGCTAAAAGAACCAAAGGGGAAACTGATACTGAACTGGCTTCGGGTTTTGCTTTTGAAAGAATGATCAATTGTTTGCTGACCAAAGTGGCTTATGATTTGGGGGTTAAATGGGATTTTGATGTCAGACAGGCGACGGCTGATGATGATATTATCAATAAAATCGATGTGATTCTGGAATTTGTCAATAAACGACGCGGTGTGGGCGTGGAAAAAGAGCCGACTGCCGCTGATCTGAAAAAAGGTTATCAGGTTACGTTGATTACTTCCGGGACAACTGAATTCAAACATAAGCAGGACCAGGTCAGAAAACAACAGGCCAATTTTCAGCAGGCCAAAGCGCGCGGAGAAAAACCGCCGGTGGACGATTTGATTCTGATTAATCCCGGTGAGGAATTTGAAGATGTGGCTTCAACCTTAAAAATTTGGAATAAGCAGGGTATGGCGGCCGGCGGACCGGAAAACTTTTTATCGATTGAACGTACGGTGGAAAAGTATTTGCGGGATATTTTTAAAGGCACCAAGCTAGATTTTGATAAGAATCCAGAATTCTTAGATGAAATCAAACAGAGTTTTAAGGCTAAGGGGATGAAGGAATCGGATAAATAAGGAATCGGTTTAAAGTTTAATGGCTACGATGCTCGTATCGTTTAGAGGTTGTGTCTTTCGTCCTAAAAAATCACCTTACCGTTTGACGCCTAACCATCCGGGCTTCGTTACCCTAACCGTTTAACGTTTTACTATTATCAATTATGTCCAAAGACTACTACAATATACTCGGCGTGGGTAAAACCGCGTCCAAAGAAGAAATCAAAAAGGCCTTTCGGGAAAAGGCCCATCTTTATCATCCTGATAAACCGGGTGGTGACGAGAAAAAATTTAAGGAAATTAATGAAGCTTATCAGGTTCTGGGTAATGATGAAAAGCGCCAGCAGTATGACCAGTTTGGCTCTGATTTTGCTCAGCAGGGCGGTTTTGGCGGTGGTATGGGCTGGGAGGACTTTATGCGTCAGGCCAGACAGGGCGGAGGCTCTTACAGCAATGTTGATTTTGATATGGGTGACTTAGGCGATATCTTGGGTGAAATGTTCGGCGGTGGGTTCGGGTTTGGCGGCGGCGGCAGACGTAAATCTACGACTCGAGGCCGTGATATTGAAATTGACCTGACCTTGGATTTTAAAGACGCAGTCTTTGGCTCAGATAAACAGTTGGAAATGAATAAATTAGTTACCTGTGAACATTGTCACGGCAATGGTGCTGAACCAGGCACTAAGATAAATGCTTGTAAAATCTGCGACGGCCAGGGAGCAGTTCGTAAAATGCAGAGGACGATTTTAGGCAATATCCAGACCATGGCTGCTTGTTCTGAGTGCCACGGCGAAGGTAAAACAAATGAAAAAAATTGTATTCAATGCGACGGCCAGGGCCGTAAAAAAGAAAACGTTAAAATTGAGATTAAAGTTCCGGCCGGCATGAATAATGGTATGAGCCTGAAAATGACCGGACAGGGTGAGGCCGGTATTAAAGGCGGTAAGACAGGCGATTTGTACATACATATTCACGTGAAGCCTGATCCTGATTTTAGACGTGAAGGCGATGATATTTTAACTCAACTTGATATAAGCTTTTCCCAGGCGGCTTTGGGCGCCAAGGTTCCGGTCAAAACCATTGACGGTGATGTTGATCTGAAAATTCCGTCCGGGACCCAGTCGGGCAAAGTCTTTATTTTAAAAGGCAGGGGCGTGACCCGTTTTCAGCATTATGGCCGCGGCGATCAATTAGTTGAGGTGATTGTCAAAACTCCTGATAAATTAAATAAAAGACAAAAGGAACTCTTGGAAGAATTGGGAAAGGAGGGGATTTAAAGCGCTCGGGTTGTCAACATATATATTCTGTAGGGAACGGTTTCGACCGTTCCCTACATGTTTTTAAACATGCCAACCCGAGCGCTTTTGTGTTTGGTAAAAATAGATATTTTATGCTAAAATAAGCACAGGCAGGGTAATCCTGTTAATTTTGTAATTATGAGTCCAGAACCGCAAAGTATAGCCAAAAATACAACTTTTTTAACTGTAGCTTATATTTTTCAGAAAGTATTTGCTTTTGTTTATTTTACCCTGGTGGCCCGCTTTATCGGCGCTACTGATATCGGTGTCTATACTTTTGCCATATCTTTAACCACGATTTTTTCTGTGTTTATTGATTTTGGTCTGTCCAGTGTTTTGGTCCGTGAGGCTGCCAAGTTTAAAGACAAGGCCAACGAGTATCTTAATAATATTATCTCCGTTAAAATTATTCTGGCGGTTTTGTCGTATCTGGCTGTTGCCGCGGTAATTAATCTGTCAGGCAAGCCGGCAATCAGTCAGACTATGGTTTATTTGGCCGGGTTGGTCATGATTTTGGATTCTTTTACTTTGGCCTTTTTTGCGGTTTTCCGCGCTTACCAGAATTTGAAATATGAAGCCATTGGTATTGCCATTAATCAGATCGTAATTTTAGTCGTCGGCTTGGCCGGTATTTACCTGAAATTTCCTTTATATGTTCTGGTCTTGGCGCTTTTAGCCGGCAGTACCTTTAATTTTTTATATTCCTTAATTCTGCTCAAAGTAAAACTGAAGTTCAATTTTAAATTGCTCTGGGATAAACCGATATTAAAGACTTTATTTAAAATTGCCTTACCTTTTGCTTTAGCCGGTATCTTCGTCCGTGTCTACAGTTATATTGATCAGATTTTATTGTCGGTTTTAATCGGGGATCAGGCTTTGGGCTGGTATTCCGTGCCATATAAAATTACATACGCCTTTCAGTTTGTGCCCGCAGCTTTTGCAGCCGCGATTTACCCGGCCATGAGCGACTGTTTTGTCAGCAATAAGGAAAAACTGAAAATTATTTTTGATAAGTCCATGTATCTGCTGATTATTTTGTCAGTGCCGACCGCGGTCGGTATCGCCTGCCTGGCTGATAAAATAATCCTGTCTTTATATACTGCGGAATTCAGCCCGTCAATTTTAGCCCTGCAGATTTTTATCCTGGCGGTCATCCCGATATTTTTAAATTATCCGGTAGGTTCACTTTTAAACGCCTGCGACCGGCAGGCCAGAAATACTTTTAATATGGGGCTGACTATGGTTCTGAATATTATTTTAAATCTGATTTTGATCCCTTATTATCAGCATGTGGGCGCGGCTCTGGCGGCGTTGACCAGCCTGACTGTTTTATTTATTTTAAACTTGGGTCAGGCGCCGAAGATTATAAGTTATGACGCCAGGTATTTGGCTATTAAGTCAGCCAAGTCGATTTTTGCTGCCTGCGGTTATGGCCGCTTTGATTTTATTTTTTAAAACGCAATTACATTTTATAATTTTAATAATAATGGGGGCAGCTGTTTATCTGGGCATTATGTATGTGATTAAAGGTTTTACCAAAGCAGACGTCTTATTTTTATGGCAGGCCATATTTAAAAAAGCTGTGCCGAGTGAGGAGGAGACTCTAAAAACATAGGGCTCAAACGGCTGTTGTTTACGGACGGTAGAGACACGGTTAACCGTGTCTCTACATCGCGGGTTAATAAACGGCAGCCGTTTTCGCCCGACAATTAAATTTTATGAAAAAAACTTTACTTATTACCATTGATTTTCCGCCGCAAAAGGGCGGGGTGGCCACATATTTAAGCAATTTGTGTCGTAATTTTGATTCCGGTAAAATTGTGGTTTTGGCCAATAAACAGGAAGGGGCTGAACATTTTGATAATAAGCAGCGCTATAAAATAATCAGGGCTCGGCTATTTTGTAAATTTTTCTGGCCGGCGTGGTTACGAACTTTGCGTCAGGCTAAAAAAGTAATCCGTAAGGAAAAGATTGAACAAATTTTAATTTCACATGTTTTACCCATGGGCTATATTGCTTTACTATTAAAACTGCCCTTTGTTGTCAGTTTGCACGGTTATGATGTTTTGGCCGCGCAAAAAACCGACTGGAAAAAATATTGGCTGCTGAAAATTTTAACCAAAGCCAAGGCAATTATTGTTAACAGTAATTTTACTGAAAAAGGAAGTTTTAAAATTGGGTTTGTCTGAACAAAAAATTACTTTGGTTTATCCGTGTCCCAATATAAAGCCGGAAGATTTGAATTCCCAGGAGCGTCAGACCTTAAAAACTGAATTGGAACTGCACGGCAAAAAAGTACTTTTATCAGTCGGCCGCTTAGTTCCACGCAAAGGATTTGATAAGGTGATTGAGTCATTGTCCGAAGTTATTAAGAAAGTGCCGAATTTACAATATTTAATTGTTGGCAATGGACAATATAAAGATGACCTAGAAAAACTGGCTTTAAATTTAAAAGTTTTGGACCATTTGACTATTTGCGAAGATATTCCCGATACCAACTTGCCGTCCTATTATGATCTGGCAGATGTTTTTATCATGCCGGCACGGCAGATTGATGTTTGTGACGTGGAAGGCTTTGGCATTGTCTATCTGGAAGCCAATTCATTCGGCAAACCGGTCATTGCCGGTAAAAGCGGGGGAGCCAGCGAAGCGGTTATAGACGGCCAAACAGGACTTTTGGTTGATCCGGCCAATGTGAGTGATATTGCTAAGGCGATTACCCAGTTAATGACTAATCAGGAGTATGCCATGAAATTGGGTGAAAATGGCAAGGCTCGAGTTATGAATGAATTTCAGTGGCTTTTACAAGTTGAGAAATTAAAAAATATATTATGAATGAAAAGCCTAAATTGAATATCATCATGTTTAACATGTCCCGTTACAGCGACTGGCAAAAGGGGATTGCCAACCGCAATTATCATGTTTTGCATAATTTGGTAAAAAATGATCAGGTCAATAAAATCATTGCCGTTGATTTTTTGCCGTTTAACTGGAAAATGGCGGTTAAAACATACATTAATGACCAGATATTTAATGACGCGCGCGGTGAAATAATTTATGGCGACCTGACTTCTCGCTGTTGGCAGGTAAGCAGTAAAATCTTGGTTTATTCGACTATTGATTCTGTTTTAAAGCCTAAACGCATAATCAATGAACTGAAACGGATTGTAACGGAACAGGATATGGAGGAAAATTTACTGATCTGGAGCTATAATCCTATGTATACTGATTATTTTAAAAAATTTACGAACGCGCTTTATGTCTTTGATGCGGTTGATGACTGGCTCAGTCATTCCAGCTATAAAAAATATGAGAAAATTTTACGGGGCAATTATGAAACCATTAAGGCCAAGTCTGATTTGATCTTTACGGTCTCTGAATATTTACGTGACAATTTATTTGATAAGCAAAACCATGTTCACTGGCTGCCTAATGCGGTTGATTTGGAGTTTTTTCAGAATGAAACTAAAGCTCATCCGCTGCTGGAAAAATTTCCGCATCCTGTGGTCGGGTTTTTGGGGATTTTGCAGGATAGGGTTGATACCAAAATTATTGAATATTTAGCGGCCAATAATCCAGAGATGTCGGTTGTTTTGGCCGGGCCTGTGTGGAAAAATTTTTCCACTAAAGAATTAAATAAATACAGCAATATTCATTTCTTGGGGCCAATTAAACATTGGGAGATTCCCCAACTTTATAACGGTTTTGATGTCGGGATTATACCTTATAAAACCAATAAATTCGTAAAATCAACCGATCCCATGAAGTTTTATGAATATCTGGCAGCTAATTTGCCGGTTGTATCTACAGCTGTGCCCGGAGCTGACCGTTTTGGGGAAATGGTCCTGGTGGCTAATTCTCCGGAGCAGTTTAGTGACGCGGTTGAGCAGTCCTTATCGGGTGAACGTGATATTTTGAAAGGACGAAAGATATAAAATGCTGGAGAAGAATACCTGGCAGGTAAGGGTGGGAGAAATGCTGGATTTGATTTGCGAAAAATTATAAACTGCGTCCCTGTAGGCGACCCCGCGTCGCGGGGTCGCCTACAGGGGGAACGAATGTATGCAACTATCAATAATAATCGTTAATTGGAACGTCAAAGATCTGCTGCGCAAAAACTTACAGTCGATTTTTAAGTTGACTCAGGGTTTGGAGTTTGAAGTTATTGTGGTTGATAACGCCTCTAAAGACGGGTCAGTCGCTATGGTTATGTCAGAATTTCCCCGGGTAAATTTGATTGCCTCCAATGAAAATTTAGGTTTTGCTAAAGGCAATAATCTGGCCTTGGAGCAGGTAACGGGGAAGTATGTTTTATTTATGAATCCGGATATGGAGTTAACGGAAAATAGTTTTAAAGTTTTAATTGACTGGATGGAATTAAACTTGAAAATTGATTTAGGTACTTGCCAGCTCACTTATCCTGACGGTACCAGGCAAAATAATATCAAAAATAACCCGAGACTGTGTGATCAGCTTTTAATTTTATTGAAACTGCATCATTTAATTCAACCCAAGTGTTTGAAAAAATATCTGGCCAAAGATTTTGATTATACTAAGGAACAAGAAGTAAAACAAATTATGGGCGCATTTACTTTGGTGAAAAATGAAGTTATCCGTGACTTGGGCGGCTGGGATGAGGATTATTTTTTATGGTGGGAGGATTTGGATTTGTGCACGCGAGCGCAGGCTAAGGGCTATCAGATTTGGTACACACCCCAAACCAAAGTGATTCATTATGAAGCCAAGAGTTTTGAACAGGAATTAAGTTTGATAAAGCAAAAAAGATTTAACAGGGGCATGGCTTTCTATTTCTTGAAGCACAATGGTTTAATAAGTTATATAGTTGTAAAGTTGTTAAGTTTAATTAGTTTGGGGTTGGCCTGGGTTAGTCAGGTATTTAAAGTAAAGCCCAAACCGCAGTCGAAAATATAAATCTACAGATTACAGATAAATACAGATATACAGATGGCTTTATCAATTCGTGGATTCGCATGATAATTCGCATAATAAAAAAAGCCCCGCGACTGCAGGGCGAGAAAAAGGAAGGCTTGGAGCGGATACTCGGCACAGGACTATGTTTCCTGGGGAGGTCATTTTTTGGGTCAATCAATTAATAAACCACCCATCGGTGGAAAATGACATTCCAACCACTCCCTGTCCGAGAAGAGCCCGATACGATTTGTATCTTTCCCTTGGAAAACTTTGTGGCCACAATTTGCGGGCATTGTTTCCGAAAGCGCTCTTATTCTCCAAACCTGATTTGATGTTAACAAAAATAAGCAATATTGTCAAGAGCAGTAAAAAGTTAAAATAAAAAAGGCCCCACCGATACTGCTGGTGGGGCAAAAAACTTACCCTATGATCACTCGGGTAAGTGTACCCTGGGATGCTCTATCCCTGGGGTGGTTCCATTTATTTTCAACCTGGATTTTCCAGGGAAAATTCGGCCGGGCTGAGATGATGGGTCAACTGGTATCTTCCATTCCCGCGTGCTCCTGCTCGCGGGCGAAGAATATCCAATCGAGGCGGCTGCCCTTTGGGAGTGTGCACCTTCCCAAAGCTTTTCCATTTCCCATCTGAGTGGACATGCCAAGGCAATAAGCCCAGACACCTTCCTCAATAATCGCTTACCTCCTTGACGAGGATCAGCGCTCCCTCTTCTCAGCCAATTTGGAATGTTGATGAAAATGTATCATAAATTAATAAATTTGTCAATACAAATTATGTTTAATATCGCAGTTAAATTACTAAAAAAGGACATATTCAGGCTTATTTTAGCCATTTTTGTTATTGAAATGCTTTCTTTAATCAGCTTTAAGCTAGCCTGGTTATCAGGCATATTCCTGGTCTTGGTGGCAATTGGCGTGCTTTTATTCACTTTATATAAGCTGGAATATGGTCTATTGATAGCTTTGGCTGAACTGATGATCGGGTCACAGGGGTACTTGTTTTACCTGGATTTGCCGGGTTTCAGAGTTTCCATTCGTTTGGTAATATTTTTGATCGTCTTTTTTGTCTGGCTGGTAAAATATGTCCTTGTCCCTTGCGCCGGCAAAAAAGTGTGCCCCTTATGGTGGGGGCTTAATTTACATAAGAATAACAGACTGGTGCAAACTTTCGGATTATTATTACTTTTTATTGCCTTTGGTTTTATAAACGGTATCTGGCATCAACATGGAATAAAAAATGTGTTCTTTGATTTTAACGGTTATTTGTATTTCGGCTTGTTCTTTGTTTTTCTGGAAGTTTTTAAATCCAAGCGTCAGGTTGATAATTGCCTTAAAGTTTTTTGGGCTGCTTTGACTTATATTTCCCTGGAAATATTTGCGCTTTTATATATATTTTCTCACGGCCTCCCTTATGTCACCGACTTCGTCTATACCTGGATTAGAGATACGCGGGTAGGGGAGATTACTTATGCCGGCGGTAATTTTTTTCGAATATTCTTTCAATCCCAGAGTTGGAGTTTGATCGCTGTTTTTGTTTTGGCCATGCTGATTTTAATGATAAAATTCCGAAGCAGTGAGTGGCCGGCTGCAGTCTGGAAATCCAAATGGCCGTCACTTTTTTGCCTGTTGGTTACGGTGGAAGCTTCCATTCTAATCTCTTTTTCCCGATCATTTTGGCTTGGAGGTCTGGTCGGACTTTTGGTCCTGGCCGTATATTTAATTTTTATTGCCAAGCTTGGCCTGAAAAAATTGATCCAGTCAGCCGGAATATTAGGGGCTTCGGGTATTTTAAGCGTAATTATAGTCCTGGTGATTGTTAATTTCCCCATACCGAAACCTTCAGGTTTATTTTCCGCTGATATGTTTAAAGATCGTTTGGCCATGATTTCCGGGGAAGCCGGAGTGTCCAGCCGTTGGAATTTACTGCCGGTTTTGATTAATAAAGTCAAAGAAGCACCTTTGCTAGGCAGTGGTTTTGGGACGACAGTGACTTACAAAACTGAAGATCCGCGCATCAGGAACGCAGATAATCCCGACGGCAATTATACGACTTATACTTTTGAATGGGGTTATTTGGATACAGTGACCGAAGTCGGTATAATTGGCGCCTTGGTTTATTTGATATTGATAGGACAAATAATGTATTCAGGCTGGAAAATAAGAAAAAATTTTATCGTTGCCGGATTTTTAATAGGTTTAATAGTTCTAATGGTAACTCATGCTTTTAGTCCGTATTTAAATCACCCATTGGGCATCAGCTATATTATGCTGTGCGCGGCCATTTTTAAGGTTGATCTTTGAGCCACTCTATGGTAAGTTTAAGCTGTTAATTAAGCTACAAATATACAAATTATTACAAATTTGTATTCATTTGTATTTATTTGTATATTTGTAACCTATGTTAAATAGTCAAACCGATGAAATAAAATCAAAGGTGGATATTGTAGATATAATATCCGAATACGTCCAGCTCAAGCAGGCCGGAGCCAACTGGAAGGCTCCGTGTCCTTTTCATAATGAAAAAACTCCTTCTTTTATGGTTTCCCGAGATAAGCAGATTTTTCATTGTTTCGGCTGTGGGGAAGGCGGTGATATCTTTACCTTTGTCCAAAAAATTGAAAATGTTGATTTCCCGGAAGCGCTCAATATGCTGGCGCAAAAAGCCGGGGTGAAATTGACCAAGGTTGATCCGGCCACAGTTTCCCAAAAGACCAAGTTGATGGATATTTGCCGTTTATCCGCGGAATTTTTTCATAAGGCTCTTTTAAATTCCAAAGAAGGCCAGCTTGCCCGTAATTATATTACTAAGCGACAGTTAAAGCCTGAAATTGTTGAGGAATTCAAAATTGGTTATGCGCCTGATTCCTGGGATTTGCTTTTAAATTTATTACGTAAAAAAGGCTATAAAGATAATGATATTTTATTAGCCGGCATGGTGGTGAAAAATGACCGTGGCCAGCTTTATGACCGTTTCAGGCAACGGCTGATGTTTCCGATTTTTGATCACAACAGCAATATCGTCGGGTTTACCGGCCGAATTTTGGATGAAAGCAAGGCCAATCAGGGCGGTAAATACGTGAATACTCCGCAGACTTTGATTTATAATAAAAGCCTGCTGGCTTATGGCTTGGATAAAGCCAAATCAGAAATCAAAAAACAGGATTTAGTCGTAGTCGTCGAAGGCAATATGGATGTGGTGGCTTCGCATCAGGCTGGTGTTAAAAACGTGATTGCCTCTTCCGGTACGGCTTTGACACTGGAACAATTGAAAATTTTACAGAGATATACCAATAATATCGCTTTATCTTTTGACGCTGATCTGGCCGGACAGGTGGCGGCTGAACGTGGTATTGATACAGCTTTATCTTTGGGCATGAATATTAAAGTTATTACTTTGCCCAAGGAGATTAAAGGCAAGGTGATCAAAGATCCTGACGATTGTCTTAAAGAAGGGGTGGAATACTGGCAGCAGTCTATTAGCCAGGCCAAAACTATAATGCAATTTTATTTTGATAAAGTTTTTGTGCAATTTGATAATAATAATCCGCAGGCCAAAAAGGAAATAGCCGCCAAGCTGTTAAAACAGCTGGCTAAATTAACCGACAAAGTGGAACAAAATCACTGGCTGGGTAATTTAGCGGAAAGGCTGGATGTGCCGCTGACAATTTTGCGGGAAACTTTTAATAATTATTTGGATAAAGCCACCGTCCCTCAGCAGCAAATAAAAATTGAGCCTTCAATCCGTAAAAATAGGGAGGAACTTCTGGCCGATCAGCTTTTGGCTTTAGCCCTGAAATATCCGGAAAACCTGCCTTATATTATCGATCATACTGAAAAAGAAATTATAACCGAGCCTAAGATGGCGAGGGTTTACACCGAGCTTGTTTTATACTATAATAAAAGCAATAAGTTTGTTTATTCTGAATTTGAAAAAATATTATCAGAACAAGACAAAGAACTCAGTAATCTACCGGCGACCTTAATGCTTTTAGCGGACAAGGATTTTTTTGATTTTACTGAGGACAAGATTAAGAGTGAAATAATGAATATAGTAAAAGAATTAAAAAAGAGTCTGCTCAGCCATAAGCTAAAACAAGTCCAGAAACTCCTAAGCGAGGCGGAAAAAAATAAAGATCAGAAGCAACTGGAGGAATTGGCCAGAGATTTTTCCGCTTTATCCGAACAATTACAAATATTATAATTAAAAGATATACGATATATAGTTTGGGATTTAAGCTCAGCTTCTATCTTAAAACTTATATCTTCAAGCCACTCAAATAATATGTCTAAGAAAATATCCGTGAAAAAAGGAAAAACAAAAGCTAAAGTTTTCAAAAAGCCAAAAAAGTTTAACCCTAAGAAAAAGAGGCTGGCGCATAAGCCGAAAAAATCAAGTTCAGCCCTCCGGTCTAAAAAAAGTGAGGTAGTCAGACCGACGGAGGAACAACTGCAGCATCTTTTGGATAAAGGGCGCGGCCGTGGCTTTTTAACTGAGCAGGAAATCCTTCATGTTTTTCCGGAAGTAGAAGAATACCTTGATATCTTTGAAAATTTTTTACAACAGCTGGAAGATCAGGCGGTTCAGATCGTGGCTTTAAAAGGCGGCATGCTGAGCACGTCAAAAGAAAAGGAAGAAATGATGGAGAAAGCCGGGATGGCCAAGGATAAAAAGAAATTTGACATATCTGAAATATCCGAGGATTCCATCCAGATGTATTTAAGGGAAATCGGCAAGGTCCCGCTTTTATCATCAGAAGAAGAAATGACTTTGGCGCGGCGCAAGGATAAAGGCGATAAAGAAGCCTTTAAAAAAATAATTCAGGCCAATTTGCGTCTGGTGGTTTCGATTGCCAAAAAATTTGTAGGTAAAAGCATGTCTCTTTTGGATTTAATTCAGGAAGGTAATATCGGCTTATTTAAAGCCGTGGAAAAGTTTGATCCCAAAAAAGGTTATAAGTTTTCCACTTATGCCACCTGGTGGATCAGGCAGGCGATTACGCGTTCATTGGCTGACCAGTCAAGAACTATTCGTATTCCGGTTCATATGGTGGAAACAATTAATAAATTCCAGCAGGTTCAGCGCCGCTTGATTCAGGATTTGGGTCGCGAGCCTTTGCCTGAGGAAATTGCCGCGGAAATGGGCGAGGATATTGATAAAGTTCGTCACATTATTAATATTTCCCAGGAAACCATATCTTTGGAAACTTCAGTCGGTGAAGACGAAGAAGATTCTACTTTGGAAGATTTTATTGAAGACGTGAAAAATATGACACCTGACCGCGCTGCGGCCCTGGAACTTTTACGTGATTATGTCAGGGGAATTATCAGTGAATTGTCTCCCCGTGAACAAAAGATCTTGGAAATGCGCTTTGGTCTAACAGACGGTGTGGCTCATACCTTGGAAGAAGTCGGTCAGGAATTTGACGTTACCCGCGAACGTATCAGACAGATTGAAGCCAAAGCCTTGGAAAGGATTAAACAGCACGCCGGCATTGAAAAATTAAGGGATTTTTAAAATAAATACCCAGCCTTTCGCGAAAGGCTGGGTGTTTTGTTGTTTGATAATTACGGCGTGATAATAGTGCCGCTTGGAGGAGTCTCCGGAATTTGCACCTGTGATTCAGCCTCACGAATTCGTTCCAGAATATCAGCATGTTCCAGCAGCCACGCTTCCATAGAAGCATTGTTGTTGGCAATGAAGACTTCTTCAGCGATTTTGGGGTGGATATAGGGCAGGGGTTTGGGGCTGAGGTGCCCATCCTCCTGCAAAATGCCGACTGCATGGGCAAATTCTTTGACGGCAAAGAAGTTCATCATGCCTCTGCAGCATTTGAATTCAGCCTCAATCATACAGGCTTCATAGAGGATCTGCTGAGACAGGCCTCCCTTTTCAATCTCTTCCTTGATTTTTTTGATGAAGATCTGGCAAGCCTCGGCCAACGTTTTGGCGTCAGCCACTCTGTCCATCGCAATGATCACTCGATACATTGTCTCCTCCTTTTTGTTTCGGACGTTCCTAATACATATTAAATTATGAATAGGATTTAAGCTGATAAATAAAAAAGCGGGCTTTCCCTGATGGGATTGCCCGCTTAAGTTATTTTGAGAGATGTAGCAGCAGTTTTTCAAGGTAGGCATGCAAACCGCTGTTCCAAATATTATCATCAATGGCCCAATCGCCGTTGGCAATCACGACTTTTAAACTGGTTATGAATCCAGTAAGGCCGCATTCAGCGACGATTGTCTCATCCAATCGGAGAGGATCAAACCCGAGAGGATTATCATCTGGCGCCAGAGCATAATGAACGTTGTAGAAATGTGAGGCTTTTTCAGCCTCGAAATTTTCAAGCTCTAGCGCACTTGACCTCAGGATATTTGACCATTCACGTATCTGAAAGAGTGAATAGTCGTTTGGCTTGGCTTCCTTGGACACATAGACATAACCTTCATTTTTGACCGCATCAATCATAACTTCGACCGCAGTCTCCCAGATGGTTATGACATTATTGGTGTAACCGGCCATGGCTCCTGGTAGGGAGAATAAGGGGGTAGGATCAAATTCTCCGCCCAGGAAAAGAATTTTACTTCTTTTACAAAGCTGGGCAAAATGGGTAGCACCTGTGCCAATAGAATGATCAGCTTGACTCATGCCTGCTTGGGCAAGCATTAAGTGCTGTTCTGGAGTGTAGGTTATCTGCTTTTCAATAACAGCTGCAGCCTGGCTGAAATGCCGAAAAGCAAGTCGATGGCCCCGGTGATTGATATCCGCAAGTTGCGATAAAGCATCCTGGGGTACAATCAAAAGGTGGTCCTTTAGTGATTCGTTCAGATGTCCTAAGGCTAGGGAGATTTCTGGTGACCATTCATGAACATAGACAATACCTTTACAGGTTGCTTGCCCTGAATGGAGCACATCATTTGATTTTAGGAGCAGGAAATAGCCGCTGCTATCAAAAGATACGTTGCCGGGAAGTTGATCTTCATAGTCTGCGCATTGGACAATGAATATTTTATCTCCGTTAATCGACCACTCCAGATAAAAACCACCTTGTTTTTGGAGTTTGGCCAATTTGTCGAAAAGACTGTTGAAGGCTGTAAACCCGCGGGCAAGCTCAACGTGGATTTCTGAATATTGAGTATGTATTTGCTTAATCTTGCCCTCTAAGGAAATCGCATCTGCAAACTCCTGATCCCACATTTCCCTTTGAAAATGCTGAAAATTTTCTGTAGGGAAATTGTAGATGATGCCGCTGCCAGTGACCGCTTGGGTCCCGAGGCCGATTACCGCCCGAACTGTTGCCAGACCGTTGTATGATGTGTAAGCAACTCCGGACAATGCCGGCAGGTAATGGTTTTCAAAATTGAAACCAATGACCGGTTGAATCAGGATGGCCATGCCGATCGGTGAATTATTTTTGACTCGCCAAAGTTTGGCGTCATTGGTGAATTCGCTGGCGTAGACTGAAAGCTCGCAACTCCATAGGTTTTGCAGGTCCTGATGCCTGTTTCCGGTCGGCAGGAAAAATTCCGTTTTGTATATGCCAATGCCGCCGCATTCGGACAGGGCTGAAGAACGAACCGCATAAGGTGTGCCGATCTCCAACTTATCCAGAATTTTTTCATTAAGGGACAAAAGAAAATCAGGGCAATTATTCTTTTCGATTTGTTCCGTCGGTTCTTCAAAGTTTAATTGCTCGGTCAACTGGTCGAAAATTCCAGTGGCAATTACGATTCCTTCGGGAATTGACAGCCCTATTTTCGTCAGGAGTTTTGCATGCTGATTTAAATCATCAGCTTTTAGTCCAAGCTTGCCGGTGCCGAAGACTTCAAAAAGTCCTTGCTTCATTGTGATTCCTCCTTCCGTTTCTGCGTTTTTAAATGAACATTATGTTTTCAAAAACTTACCAAAAAGTACATAAAAAGTCAATTGTTTCCTCAATTTGTCGAGATACTAAAAAACCTTACTAAGCCTGAGCAAAGTAAGGTTTGCATTCCGATAATTATTAGCCGCCGCAACCGGCACAATAATCAGACGTGTGCGCAGCCGGGTTGCACGGACTGATGCCGTCGAGACAAAACACTCTGGTTTTGGGTTTTCGTGCTGTTTGAGAAAGCTTTTCCTTTTTACGTTTCTCCCTAGATTTTTTGACTTTGTCCATGATCTTATCCTCCTTATTGATCGTGTTCTTGCCTACTAATAAGTAACATGGTTTTGTATTGTTGCTCCGGGGGTGGGATTCGAACCCACGACCAATTGATTAACAGTCAACTGCGCTACCGCTGCGCTACCCCGGAAGATTTAATAACCAATCATAACATGAATGATAAATAAAAAAACCGATTGGTTTTCAGTTTCTAAGGAAATAATATCATAAAATAAAAGGGCAGTCAATAACAGCAGAATCTTATAATATTTACGAAATTTTATAATCCAGGTGGCTTAGAGTGTGCCCAGATCAAGCGTTTGCGTAATCTTGATTTGATCAACAAATTCATAGGCATGGCTGACCAAAATCAGGGCGCCGGCATAGTCATTTAAGGCTTTGGCAATTACGGGCAGATGCCTGAAATTAATATGGTTGGTCGGTTCATCCATGATCAAGAGTCCTGGTTTTTGTAAAACAAATCTGGCATAACAGAGCAAACCTTTTTGACCTTCGGACAGGGATCCGACTTTATTTCTTAAAATTTCAGAGGATAATAAAAATTGTGCCGCGGTCGCATAAATAGTTTGATTGAAGGGGATATCCATCATTTCTTCCAGCGCCTGATAAGCAGTTTTATTGAAATCAAGTCCGGAAAAATCTTGCTGATAATAACCGATGGTAATATCTTTGGATATTTGGGCGCCTGGTTCACTACCTTCGGCCAGAGCTTTTAATAAAGTACTTTTGCCGATGCCGTTGGGTCCTTTGATTAAAAGTTTTGATTTGGTATGAATTTCGATGGGATTAGTCAGCGTTTTTTTTACTGCTTTATGATTAATCATTACACCAACAGACTTGATTTGAGCAATTACTCCGACCAAATCCGGCTGAACAGGGATGGTAAAATTATTGATAGTTCTGTCTTCCTGTCTTTCGTCTACTATTGTTTCTTCGGCATCTTCCACTTGATCCCGCAATTTGCTGGCTAAGCGGCGCATTTTACCGCCTTTGTTGGCAAAAAAATTAATTTTTTCTTTGCGATCCTGGATACTTCTTTTTAATTGGGCATTCTTAGCCCGTTCTCGTTCAATCTGGGCTTCAATTTCAATCAGTACGTCATAATAGTTGCCAACATATTGCTCGACTTTTTGGGTATAAGAATCCAGATAAAGCACGCCGTCGGTAAAAGTATTGAGAAAATCAGCATCATGAGAAATTACCAGGCAGGTTTTGGGATATTCCACCAGGAAGTCGGTCAGATGTTTAATGCCAGCACTGTCTAAATTATTGGTGGGTTCGTCCAGTAATAAAATATCAGGTTCTTGAATTAAGGCATAGGCCAAAAGCAGTCGCGCCTGCTGACCGCCGGAAAATTGAATTATCTTGCGATCAAGCGGAGCACTCAAGTGAACAATGTCTAAGACCTTTTTAATTTTTTTGGGCAGATCATAGATTTTTTTAGCAAAAGCATCGCTAAAATATTCTTCAATGGTTTTGTCCATGTTTTCCCGATTCATGACCTGCAAGGCAATGGCAATGGTCGTGCCGGGGGTAACTGAGACCTGACCTTCGTTAGGTTTCAAATCCCCGGTAATTAATTTGAAAATAGTACTTTTACCCGCGCCGTTTTGGCCCATGATGGTGATTTTGGTATTTTCGCGCACAGAAAAACTAGCCTCGGTTAAAATGGGCTTGTTTTTATCGTAGTGAAAAATTACTTCGTTAAAGCGGATAATGACATTACCTGGATTCATAGTTAGAAGATTATAATAAAGAATACAGATATTCTACCAGAAATTAAGCGTTAAGTCAATTATGTGGACAGGGTAGGTTGTATTATGAAGCGATTTGTCCTAAACTATAAAATAGCTTCTCAATCCTTGAATCTATAAGCTTTCATTAATTATGAAAAAAATCATTTTAATTCTAGTTATTATTTTAATCTTGGCCGGAGTGGGCTGTTTTTTTGTTTGGCAAAAAGTGGCCAGTTATTTTGTTTTGCCCCAGGCCGGTGATTCTTTGGCCGGTCAGCAGGAAGATCAGATTGAGAAGATGATTGCTGAACGCAGAAAGCAAAGTTTGAATTCTGATGATACTGATCCCTTTGGCGCTGACGGCATTGTTAAAATATTATTTGTTGGTCTGGATAATCGCATCGGTGAAACTAATGGTCATTGTGATGCTATTCAATTAATTGAAATAAATAAAATAAAACAAAAGATTACTGTTACGGCAGTGCCGCGCGGAACCTATTCTCCTTTGCCGGGCACTGGTCATTTGCCGACTGATTATTATGTCTCCAAGTCATGTGAAGTGGGAGGCTTAGATTATGGGGTTAAACAGATGGAAAAAATATTGGGCCAAAAAGCAGATTATTTGGTTTTTGTCGGATTTTCCCAGGCCATGGGTATTTTTAGACAGCTTGATTTGCCGGCTGAAGAAACTATGCAGTGGCTGAGGATGCGTCAGGGCTATGCCATTGGTGAACCGCAAAGGGCCAAAAATCATTCCACTTTTATTAAACAGATGATAGTTAAATACGCGCCGCAACTGGAGTCAAAGACAAATTTGGCCCTAGGCTATGTGCTCTTTAAATTGGTTAAAACTGATTTAACTTTGAATCAGACTTTAAAATTAGCCAATGCTGTAGTGACAATTGATCCTGCCGCACATTCTGAACGTATTCAGCTCTTAATGCGGCCGGCGTATGATGTCCAAGACATCAGTTATGACCCGACGACGATAAATGATCATATTAATTCTTTGCTTAAGCCGATTGCCAAAGCTATTCCTGAAGGCGCGTATACAGGCGAAACTTTTGAAGAAAGCCAGCAGAAAGTACTGGATGATATTAATCACGGGCTGGAAGATCCTGAATTTGTTGACTGGGCATATAGTAACTATGTCTGGCTGCAGATTGAAGATGAGACGCAGCGGGAAACCAAGCATTTTGAAATTATGCAAAAATACATTGACTCGTTGGAGTCCGCTGATGAGAAAAATTTGGTAATTACAGATTATATAATTGAAATGGAAGACTTGGGCAAGGCTGATTGGGCTCAAAAGGGGAAGGAATGGCTGGAAATTAATACTTCTAAATAAAAAATATCCCTTTGCGGTTATTAATTTAATAAGTACAAATAAAAAAGACAAACCTATTTAGGGAGGAGCCGATAATCCTAACTTCATGGATTCCACGCTTCTCTCTGAATGACAACTTGCGGTTTGTCTTTTTTATTTATGACGATTTTTCAAATGTCTCCAAACATACCAGACAATTGCAGCAATGACCAGAATCAGCATCAGCAGATCAAAATTGTGCAAAGTCTTTTGAATCTGTTCCCAGTTATTGCCCATTTTCACGCCCAGCCAGGTAAATAAAATGCACCAGGGCAGGGCGCCGATAAAAGTATAAAATGAGAATTTTTTCAAATCCATTTTGGCGATACCGGCAGGGAAGGATATATAAGTTCTGATTACCGGCAGTAATCTGCCGAAAAAGACTGTCCAGTCGCCGTATTTTAAAAACCATTTATCAGCCAGATTCAGATCATGGCGGTAAATTAAAATATATTTACCGTATTTTTCAATTAAGGGGCGGCCGCCTTTGGCGCCTATCCAGTAAGCCAACCAGGAACCGACTAAATTGCCCAAAGCGCCGATTATAGCCACCAGCCAAAAGTTTAATTGTCCGCTGGCTACTAAAAAGCCGGAAAAAGGCATGATTACTTCTGAAGGCAGGGGAATACCGCAGGATTCCACCAGCATCAATAAAAAAAACCGCCATAACCAATATGGCTGATGATAAAAATTACGATTTGTGCCAAAATGGCGATAAGGTCTGCTATCATGTAATCATTATAATAAATTTTAATCTTTTGGTTAAGATTAAAGATAAATGTTTTTTGTGGTACAATATAAACATATGGCTTTTAAAGAGAAAATCAGCAGATCAATTATTAAGTCAGTTACCTTCAGGCTTTTGATTATTTTATCTGACGCAATTATCATTTTTGCTATTACCAGGCGGTATGATATAACCGTCGGCGTGATTTTCTTTTCCAATTTATCAAGCACTCTTTTGTATTTTTTTCATGAGCGGGCTTGGAATAAAGTTCACTGGGGCAAAGAAAAAAATCTAAGTAGAGAGCTTTCTGGTTGAGATATTCGGCTAGTTAAGCCAAGATGCTTGACAAATAGTTGTCATAATCAGTAGGTTTGATAAAGTAAAGATATAATCTTAATTCTTAACTTATTACGCTTATGATCGTTAAGAACATAATGAAAAGAGATGTTTTTACCATTCCGCATACTGCCACTTATTATCAGGCTGCCAAAATTTTGCATGAACATAATATTACCGGGGCACCGATTGTTGACGATGACAATACATTAATAGGCATGATAACGGAAAAAGATTTATTCAAGGTCCTTTATCCTTTCTATAAAAGCTATTATGAAAATCCTGAATTGTATTCTGATGCTTTTGACAGGGAAAGTAAAGCCAGTGAAATCAGGGATAATAAAATAGAACAGTTTTTTTCCAGGGAAATAAATACAGTCACGCCTGATACTCCTATTATGAAGGCCGGTGCCATCCTGATTGCCAAAGGTATTCATCGCATGCCGGTAGTAGATGCTAAAGGGAAAATAGTCGGCATTATTAGCCGCGGCGACATCTTCGGTGAGGTCTTGAAAATGAATTTTGGATTTTAAGTATATATCAAACAGCTCCGGGTTTTCGGAGCTGTTTTTTTTGCCGCCTAAAACTGCTATAATATAAGTAAATATGTCCAATAATAGTATTATAAAATATATTGATTTTAAGCCGGAAGAGGTTTATCGTGTTTTGAAAACAAATCCGGCTGGTTTAGCGTCTTTGGAAATAAAAAAACGGCAAAAGTTATACGGTAAAAATGAAATCAAGGGTAAAAAACAAATTACCGCGTTGGGAATTTTTATTTCTCAATTTAAAAATCCCTTGATCCTTATTTTGTTATTAGCCACTCTAATCTCAGGTTTTTTGGGTGAGTATGTTTCTGCCGTTATAATTTTCGTGATGGTTTTCGTGTCGGCGATTTTAGCTTTTATTCAGGAATATAATTCAGAAAAAATCATTGAGGCTTTGAAAAATAAGGTGGCTTTGCAGGCCAGTGTACTCCGGGGCGGTAAAATAAAAAATATAAATACCGCTCAATTAGTTGTTGGCGATATTGTGCTGTTGCAGGCCAGTTCCATTATCCCGGCTGATTTGCGTTTAGTTGAAACCCATAATTTAGCCGTTAATCAGGCAGTATTAAGCGGGGAGGCTTTCCCGGTGGAAAAAGATGCGGCAGCCTTGGAAAATTGTCAGCAGGTGATTGACGCCGCCAATTTGGTTTTTTGTGGCAGCCATGTGGTCCAGGGGTCTGGTAAAGGCATTGTAGCGGCTATTGGCTCGGCTACATTTTTGGGCCAAACAGCACAATTGCTTTCTTCAATCGAACCAGCGTCAGAATTTCAAAAAGGTATTTCTCAATTCGGGTATTTTTTGTTTAAAATTATTATTTTCTTCTCTTTTGCTGTTTTTTTAATATTAGCCGTAGCTAAAGGCAATTGGCTGGAGGCCCTGCTTTTTTCTCTGGCTATTGCTGTGGGTATTTCTCCTGAATTATTGCCGATTATCATTACGATAAACCTATCTCGCGGCGCCCGGTTAATGGCCAAAAAAAATGTGGTGGTAAAGCGTTTAATGGCCATTGAAAACTTAGGTAATGCTGACGTGCTTTGCACTGACAAAACCGGGACATTGACCGAGGGTAAGGTTGAACTTAAGGATTATTTTGACTTTGCTGGCCATAAAAATGAAAACGTTTTGATTTTAAGTCAGCTTTGTAACACTTATGCTATTGATAGTCAGTCCTCTGCTAATCCTTTAGATTTGGCTATTATTAATTATGCCCAAAAATATAATAATAAAAAAACGGGTTATGTTATTGCGGATAATATACCTTTTGATTTTTATCGCCGCCGCATGAGTGTGATTCTGGAAAGACAAGGACAAAGAGAATTAGTTTGCAAAGGCGCGGTTGAAGAAGTCTTGGATACTTGCGGTTTTATTCTCGTCGGTAAGAAGATTGAGAACATTGTTGATCATTTAACAGCGGTTAGGGATAAAATTAAGAATTTGGAAGATCAAGGCTATCGCCTGATTCTGATTGCCAAAAAGCAAATTGACCGCAAGGAGAAATATATGATAGCCGATGAGTCGGCTTTGATTTTGGAGGGTGTTTTAACTTTTATTGATCCTCCGAAAAAGACGGCCGCCGCTTCAATCCGCACTTTTTATGATCTTGGTGTCAATGTTAAAATATTAACCGGAGATAGTGAATTAGCGACTAAGCGTTTATGCCAGGAAATCGGACATACTTATAGTAAACTGCTTACAGGTTCAGAAATCGATAAAATGTCTGATCAGAAATTACAGAAAATAGTTTTTGCTGTTGATGTCTTTGTCAAGGTAACACCTGAACATAAATTGCGTATCGTTAAAGCCTTAAAGGAAATCAGGCATAATGTGGCTTTTTTGGGCGATGGCGTCAATGATGCGCCTGCTTTACGTGCGGCTGATGTCGGTATTTCCGTTGACAGCGCTGTGGACGTGGCCAAGGAAGCGGCAGATGTTATTTTGCTTAAAAGGGATCTTAATGTTTTAATTGACGGTATTAAAGAAGGCAGGAAAACTTTTGGTAATACCTTGAAATATATCCTTTGCACTATCAGTTCGAATTACGGTAATATGTTTACGGTAGTGGGAGCGGCGTTATTTTTACCATTTATTCCTATGCTGCCTGTTCAGGTCATTTTGTTGAATTTTTTAAGTGATGTGCCGATGTTGGCAATTGCTACTGATGAAGTTGACGAGGAATATATTAAAAAACCTAAACAGTGGGATATTAAAAAAATAAGGAAGTCGATGAATTATTTTGGCTTGTTATCTTCGCTGATGGATTATGTAACTTTCGGCTTTTTGATCCTTATTCTCCATGCGCCGATGGCAGTGTTTCAGGCCGGTTGGTTTTGGCAGTCATATTTGACTGAGGTCTTGTTGATTTTTGTCATCAGAACGAAGAAATGGTTTTGGCAAAGTTCGCCCAGCAAAGCTTTAAGCATTGGTAGCCTGATCACTACGCTTATCGTTATTGTTATCCTGTTTAGCAGCCTGGGCCAATATTTCGGTTTCGGAGTTTTGAGGCTTTGGCAGGCAGCTGTAATTGTCGGTATAGCCATATTTTATTTTGTCATGGTGGAATTTGTAAAAAAATATGTTTATAAGAAATTCGATATTTAAATGCTCTCAAGAGAATAATTTATGGGTACAATAATTTTATTTGTGTTGTTTATTCTTATCGCTACTGCGGCTCTTGCCGGAATATCTTTTGCGCCCTGGGTTCCTGCCTGGAAGAAAGATTTACCCAGGATTTTTAAATTAGCCGATATAAAGCCCGGTCAGGTTTTTTATGAACTGGGTTGCGGGGACGGCCGACTGATTTTTTATGCCAGTAAAGTATGTCAGGCAAAGGCTATTGGATTGGAGATCTCTTTACCTATGTTTTTGATCTGTAAATTCCGCCAGATATTAAAGCGTGATAAAAACGTGACTTTTAAATACAAAAATTTATTTAAGCAAAATTTAAGCGATGCCGATGTGGTTTATTTTTTCGGTATGCCTGATAAAATAAGCAAAAAACTGAAGAAGAAACTGGAAAATGAATTAAAGCCAGGCACCAGAGTGATATCATATGCTTTTGCTATCAGCGGCTGGGAGCCTGAGACGGTTTCAAAGCCAGGACCTGTGGATATCGCAATTTATTCATATATTATGGGCAAAATATGAGGCTTGACACGGGCTTGAAAATTTTTTACTATATATTATATCCTATATGGGATAATCTAATTATTAAATAAAAAAGAAATTATGTCTGAGGTAATTTCTATGGCAGATGAATTAATTTTGAATTCAGCCATGTTATTGGCAGATGAAGATGATGAAGAAGCAGAAGAAGCGGAAGAAGTTGAAGAAGATGATGATGCTGCTGATGATGATGAAGAAGCTGATGATGATGAAGTTGATGAATCTGACGAAGAAGAAGAAGATAACGAATAAATATAAAAAGGGCGCTAAGTACGCCCTTTTTTGTTTTTTTAAACTAAATCCTGTGGGGTTTCCAAATCGCCATATATTTGCTAAACTGGCTAATATAGATAAGTTGAATTACTTAGTAAAATTTACTAAAATTATGAAAAAATATTATCTTATCGGCAGTGTTTTATTGGGAACCGTTATATTAACGGTAGTAATTATTATGGGGGTATTAACCTGGCAAAAGTCCAGTCATGACCAAGTCTTGTCCGAAATAAGAGATCAGGTTGTGGCGGAAGAGAAGATTAGCCCTGCTAATAATGAGTACTTCAAAGTAAAACGCAGCGAGACCAATGATCTTTATTATTACGCGGCTGACGGCAAAAGATATGTTTTTCCGACCATTGATGTTTATCGTTCCTGGTATGGAAATTTTATGATCGAAAATTTGAAAATTGCCGATTTGCAGACCCTCTACCAAACTCCCTTGGGCGGGAATGTGACTTTCCGTCCCGGCAGTTTAATGAAAACACCATCCATACCTTCAATTTATTTGGTTATAAAAAACGGATTGATCAGGCCTTTTGCCAGCCAGCAGCTTGTAGCTGAAATTTACGGCAGTGATTGGAGTAAAAAGGTCTATGAATTGCCGGAATATTATTTCAGCCAGTATCAGCTGGGAGAACCGATTAGTACCCTCAAAGACGTCCCGGCGATATCTTCTGAGATAAATATTAATCAGGATAAGGGGTTGGAGTAATTATGGTTCAATCAGATATGTCCCGCAAAGCGGGATCCGCCGTTGGCGGAAAAAAAATATTTTTAGTCTTAGTTAATATTGCCTTAATTTGCGTTATAGTAATTACGGTTTTTTATTTGTTTTCCAGGCGCACTGAGCTTTTTGCCCAGAGCAGTTTGTCGTTCGGCAACAAAATTTTAAATGTTAATATACCAGGTCAAATTAAGGAAATAAAAAGAGCCAAGCCGGTGGAGAGGGAAGTTAAGGCCATATATTTAACCTCTTACTCAGCCAGTGTTCCGGACAGAGTTGATAATTACATTGGACTGATCAAGAAAAGCCAAATTAATGCCGTGGTTATAGATATCAAAGATTATTCCGGACAGATTGCTTATGACAGCAAGGTTCCGTTGGTTGAAGAATTGCAGACCGACCGCAATCTGATTAAGGATTTATCAGGGGTTATTAAAAAATTTCACGATAATGATATTTATGTCATTGCCAGGCAGACAGTCTTTCAGGATCCGGAACTTTCAGGTAAAAAGCCCGAATGGGCGGTTAAAAATTCCGCGACCGGCGGAGTTTGGAAAGATAATAAGGGACTGGGCTGGTTAGATGCTTCAAAACAGGAAGTCTGGCAATATAATATTGATATTGCCAGAGAAGCAATCAGGCTGGGTTTTGATGAAATTAATTTTGATTATATCCGTTTTCCTTCCGACGGTCCGATGAAACTGATGCAGTTTAGTAATATGAATGGACGAACTAAAGCTGAAGTCATGACGGACTTTTTTAAATATTTATATGAAAATTTAAAATCAGAACCGGCCTATATATCCGGGGATTTATTCGGCTTTACGACTGAACGTACCGATGATATGAATATCGGTCAGCAGATTGAAGACGCGGCTTTATATTTTGATTATGTCTGTCCCATGGTTTATCCGTCACATTATCCCAGCGGTTATCTGAATCTGAAAAATCCAGCGGCCGAACCTTACAAAGTAGTAAAATTCGCTTTAACCAAAGGCGAGGAAAGTTTAGCCTTAGTGCCAGATGTCCGCGCCAAAATTAGGCCGTGGCTGCAGTCTTTTGATATGGGAGCCGTATATACCTCGGCTATGATTGAAGATCAGATTCGGGCAGGCCAAGAAGCCGGCAGTTACGGCTATTTGCTCTGGAATGCCAGGAATGTCTATAAATATCTGCCTGCGGTAAAAAAGTGATATAATGCAATTAATAATCGTTAATATCAATATTTATGAACAATTTTAAATACGTTTTGGCCGTTATTATCGGGGCGATTGTGATTATTTCTATCAACCCGAGATTTTTTATACCAATACTGATCATTTTAATAATTTTTTATAAACCGATTTTACAATTAATCAATAAATTTATGCCTATGGGACAAACTTTTGATTATGCCAAGGTTGTTGGCGATAAGGTTAAACTAGGTTCCAAAGTGGTTATTGGTGTTATTATTGCCGTTATTTTAATAATTATTTTAGTCAGGTCTATTATAGTTATTCCAGCCGGCTATACTGGGGTTTATCACTTATTTGGACGGGTAACTGATCAGCCAATTAGTTCTGGCCTTCATTTGGTCATACCGTTGGCAAAGGTGGAAATGATGAGCATCAGGACTGAACAATATACCATGTCTGTTGTTTCAAGCGAAGGTCAAAAATATGGTGATGATTCCATTGATGCGTTGACTAAAGAAGGGTTGAAGGTGAATTTAGACATAACCGCCTTTTATCATTTGCAGGAAAATAAAGCACCTGAGGTTTTTAAAACTATTGGCTTGAATTATGATGAAAAGATTGTCAGGCCCGAAGTTCGCGGCGCTATCCGCGATGTTATCGCGCTTTACGATGCCAAAGATATTTATTCAGAGAAAAGGCAGGAAGCAACTGATAAGATTGAAGAAAGGTTGAAAAATTCTTTGAATATCCGAGGAATAGAATTGGAACAGGTGATTTTGCGCAATGTCGCTTTGCCGCCATTATTAACTCAGGCTATTGAAGCTAAACTAACAGCGGATCAGGAAGCGCAGAAGTATGATTTCATTCTGCAGAAAGAAACCAAAGAAGCGGAAAGAAAAAGGATTGAAGCAGCCGGCCAGCGTGATTCCCAGAAAATCATTAATGAAAGCTTGAGCAATCAGTATTTACAGTATTTATATATTCAAAATTTGCAAAATCGACCCGGTACGATTTATGTGCCCTATGATTTGCCTTTATTTAAAGGGATACAATAATTATTGATATAAATTAATTTATTAATTTAATCTTTATGAAAAAAACAAAAATCATCTTGAGTCTTATCATTCTGGTTTCATCTGTCGCTATCGGCGGTTTGAGTTCAATGGTTTCAGCGCAAACCGTTCCCTCAATCATTGATATTAACGACGGCACAAATTATTCCGGAAATTCCAAAACATTATATGCAACTACTTATATTGAAGCCACTTGCTCTTTAGCCTATAGTAAAAATTCAGATACCAGTAATGGTACTACGGTTTTGGGCGGTGTGGTCCAGACTCCGACTGCGACCAATGACGGTAAATATTATTATGCCTTCAATTTAACAGGATTGGATGGGGTTTCTATTTATTATTACAAAGTAATGTGCACGGCTAATGGTCAAACTGATGTTAGCACCATTAGAACCTTAACTGTTCAAGGATCAACCCAGATAATTATTGATATTAACGACGGCATAAGTTATTCCGGATATAGTAAAACAATATATGCAACTTCTTATGGCCAGGCCACTTGTTCTTTGGCTTACGGCAAGAATTCAGATACCAGTAATGGCACTACAGTTTTAGGCGGTGTTGTTCAGACTCCTGCAGTGGGCAATGACCAGAAATATTACTATGCATTTAATTTAACAGGTTTGGACGGTGTTTCAGTTTATTATTACAAAATAATGTGTACTGCCAGCGGACAAAGTGATATAAGTACTATTAAAATTCTGAGCCCAATAATTACGAGTAAAGTCTTTAATGGTGACGGGACATATGATATTAATGCCGGTGACAGGGTAAAATTAAATAATGGAGCAACTATTGAACCTATTTTTTATACTTCGGGAGATTTTTTAAATGTAAAATTTGATGTTTATGACAGCAGTTTAATTAAAATAGGTACGAGCGATTTTACCAGGACAGCTTGGTCAGCATTGAGTTATGCTGTCGGCAGCTATAAAATGCAATTTAAAGTTAATTCAGCCGGCTCTTCATCAGGCAAATATTTTGGCAATATCACCTTTACTAGCGTTAGCGCGAATGCTTTTGAAATTACAAGCGTCAGGGTTGATAAATTAGATGCAGTGGGTAATCCCGCTGAAGACGTGCGCAGTTTTAGTATCACTGCTAATCAGCAATTTACTAATTTGCAAATTACGCTCTATGAATTGCCAAGTACGACCTCTTATTTTACTTTAAATGTACCAGGAACTGCTTCTTCTGTTTATGTCAGCCCAGGGAATTGGCCAAAAAAATTAAATCCCAATAAAACATATAAATATGTGATCAGCGCTAAGAGCACTCAAACGGCTGAAACTGATACTTATGAGAGTACTTTTACCTCCAGTAATTTTACTTCAGAGGGCGATACCATTACTCAAATTACTATTTTGACTCCTAACGGAGCAGAAAATTTTGTTCAGGGTAATCTTAATCGCATCAGCTGGTCAGGTGGAACGGAAAAGGTTCAAATTGGCGTATTAAAAGGTGCGTCCGTGACAGCTGACGCAACCGGCAATTTATTGGGCTGGATTAATACTAATTTAACACCTAATAGCAGCACTTATTGGGATGGCAAAAACATTTGCGATTTAATAGGTACTACCTGCTGGGATCTGGCTGCCGGAAGTTATAAAATAGTAGGCGTATCCAAAGATAAGGACGGAAATTATTTATTAAATTATCCCGGCAATCTGGATATTAGCGATAACGCTTTTAATATTATTGCCCCTCCGGCGTCAGTTCCTATTACCTCTGGACAGGAAAATATTTATATTCAAAGGATTAAAGAATTGGAATACCGCATTTCTGAACTGGAAAATCAGGTTACTGCTTTGGCCCAAAAAACTTTTACCTATAGAAATCAAAATTTGATTGGTCGTACTGCCGGCAGAATTCTTTTACAGGTTGAAACTAACGGGCAGGCCTGGTATTTGGATCCTGTAACTGCAAAAAGATATTATTTGAAAGACGGTAATTCCGCCTATATAGCCCTAAACGCTTTTGGTTTGGGGGTCACGAATAATGACTTGGCCAAAATCCCTATTGGCGTAGAATCAAGATTTCAATTGAATGACGGTGACGGCGACGGGTTGGCTGATAATTTGGAAAGAGCGATTGGAACTAATCCTGGGGATTCAGATTCTGATGATGACGGTTTTTCTGATGGTGAAGAGGTTAAAAGCGGTCATAATCCCTTAGGCGCTGGTAATTTAAATTTGGATTATAACTTAGCCACTAAATTAAAAGGGAAAATTTTATTGCAGGTACAATCTAAGGGTGAGGCTTGGTATGTGAGTCCGGTAGACAGTAGAAGATATTATTTGGGTGACGGTGAATCCGCTTATCAGATCATGAGATTTTTAAGTCTGGGTATTACCAATGATAATTTGAATGAAATTCCGGTTGGCAGTTTAAATTATTAAGATTAATTGTATTTTTATGAAAGATTTAAAAAATGTGATCAGTAACGGCATTGAAATGGAAGATGACTTTATCAAGACTTATATGGCTGTGATCAAGGACGAGGGGTTTGCCCAGTATTTCGACACCAATCAGGGCAAAGCTGAGGAAATGCTTCAAACGTTAATTAAAGAAAGCACCTGGCATAAACAAGTGCTTGAGGATATCTTGAAAACTTTATAAAGATTAACTTAATTCTATATGGCCGACCGTGAAATAGTTTTAGACATCTTAAAAGACGCGCTTAAACGAGAAAAACAAGCTGAAGATAATTGTGAGGAAATTTTAGTGCATCTCAAGAAAAACGGTTTTACGAACGCAATTGAAAAAATAAAAAATGACGAACATCACCATCAGCAAATCGTCAGAAAATTAATGGATATGATTTAGTTTCTGGTCTGAAATCCGCTGCCGTAAGGTGGCGGGTTTTTAGTTGTCAAAACAAGTAAAAGTTGCTAAATTATATGTATGCTCAAACAAAATGACAAGTCTACCTCAATTTTTTTAGGCACAATCATAAAGGTAGTGCTTAATTACCTCAGGTACTCCCAGATGGTCTGGATGATAGTTTTCTGGGCCATGTTTTTGTTTGTGTTTTTCCTGACCATGATTTTTGTGGTTATATCGTCACGGCCAGAATTACTTACTAATGCTTTGAATTATCTGATCAGACTTTTTAATATCCGGGATTTACATGTTGACACTGTCTGGGGCAAGGAAGAAATTTTGTGGGCCTATGGGATTCTATCAATGGTTGTTTATGCGATTGTGGCTTTGTTTAAATTAATATTTAACCTTAAATTCACCTTGAATCTCAAGCAAAAGATTGTTTTATTTGTCGGTCTAATCGGCTGTATGACCGGCTTAATGTTCGTTTTTATATCTTTGGCCTATTTTTTCTCCCATGACAGCATTTACCTTGGTTATTATGGGTTAATAGTCTTTTTCGCTATTTGTACTCTTGGTACAAGTCTTTATTATTTATTGGTCAGTTGGGTCATAGATTTTGTCATCAAGATCATTGATTATAATTTAGAGCGTAATAGCGTATTAAAATAATATGGCTGAAGTAACACCGATGCTCAAACAATACCGGGCGATCAAGGATCAGCATAAAGACTGTATCCTGTTTTTTCGCTTGGGAGATTTTTATGAAATGTTTGGCCCCGATGCCATGGAAGCTTCTAAAATTTTAAATATTACTCTGACCGCCCGAGGCAAGGGGACTGTTAATGAAGTGCCCATGTGCGGGGTGCCCTATCATGCTGCCGAAGGCTATATTGCCAAATTAACCAGAGCCGGGAAGAAGGTCGCGATTTGCGAACAAATGACTGACCCGAGTTTGCCTGGTATTGTGGAACGGGATGTGATCAGGATAATTACCCCGGGGACAACTTTGGATAATAATATTTTGGATAATAAAAGAAATAATTATCTTGTTTCTTTGGTGAACAAGGATAATCTTTGGGGTTTAGCTTTTGTGGACTTAACTACCGGCGAATTTAAGCTGGCGGAAATCCGCAAGCTGGATGATTTGATTAATGAACTTGGCAGAATCATGCCCACGGAAATTATAGTCACTCCTGATTTGCATGAAAATTTGCAGCTAGTTACCAAACTAAAAAATTTAAGCAGCGTAAATATATTTTATCCCGCGATTTTCAAGTCAGCGCCTGAAACCTTACTGGAACATTTTAAAGTAAAATCCCTGCAGAGTTTTGGTATTGAGAAATCTTTAATCGGGCTTGAGGCGGCCGGTAATTTGGTTAATTACTTGAAAGATACCCAGAAAACTTCCCTGGAACATATTAATAAACTTGGCTCTCTACAATATTTCCGATTACATGATTCTGGATGAGGCCACGATTCGAAATTTGGAACTTTTATATACTTATCAGCTTTTTGAACAAAAAGGATCTTTAATTTCCATTCTTGATCAGACGCAAACCGGTATGGGCGGTCGGCTTATTGCGCAACTGGCTTTTACATCCGTTAATTAAGGCTGAAAAGGTTCAGGCGCGTTTGGAAGCAGTTGCGGAATTTTATAATAATTTAGATTTGCGGGAAAATCTGAAAGGCGAATTGAAGAATATGGCTGATATTGAACGTCTGATCGGTCGGTTGGGCTGTAAGCGAGCAAATGCGCGTGATTTGGTTAATCTGAAAAACTCTTTACAGCAAATTCCGCAGATTAAGAGTCTGGCTTAAAAATTGTGATTCAAAATTATTAAAGGATAGTTATAAATATTTGGATGACCACAAAGAAGTCGTTGAATTAATCCAAAAATCAATTGCGGAAGATCCGCCTTTAATTAATTACTGACGGCGGCATGATTGCTGACGGTTATAATTCAGAACTTGGATGAATTAAGGAAAATTTCAACTTCCGGTAAAGATTGGCTCAGTGATTTACAAACCCGGGAGGCGCAAAGAACCGGAATTTCTTCCTTAAAAGTTAAATTTAATAAAATATTCGGTTATTACATTGAAGTTACCAATTCCAATTTGGCCCAGGTACCGACTGATTATACCCGCAAGCAAACTTTAGTTAATGCGGAGCGATTTGTGACGCCGGAACTGAAAGAATACGAACAAAAGGTTTTGGGCGCTCAGGAACAGATTATCGAAATAGAACAACGTCTATTCTGGGAAATACGAGATGCAGGTGGCCAAACATTTTGAAGCCATTCAGGCCACTGCGCAGGTTTTGGCTCAGCTGGATGTGCTTCTGAATTTTGCCAATATCGCTTTATTGAATAATTATGTTAAACCTGAAATAAATGACGGGGGAGTGGTAATAATTAAAAATGGACGTCATCCGGTGATTGAAAAGTTACTGACCGAAGAATCTTATGTGCCCAATGACGGTCTATTTAATCATGAAGACCATCAGTTGATTTTACTGACCGGCCCTAATATGAGCGGTAAGTCCAGTTATCTGCGCCAGACTGCCTTGATTATTTTATTGGCGCAGATCGGTTGCTTTGTTCCGGCTGAGGCAGCTAAGATTGGAATAGTTGACAGAATTTTTACCCGTGTCGGCGCGTCTGATAATTTAATCCGCGGCCAGTCAACTTTTATGGTGGAAATGCAGGAAGCAGCCAATATTTTAAATAATGCCACCAGTAAAAGTTTTATTGTCCTGGACGAACTAGGCAGGGGAACCTCAACTTACGACGGTGTGTCCATTGCCTGGGCCATTGTGGAATTTATTTATAAAAATATCAAAGCCAAGACTTTATTTGCCACGCATTATCATGAATTGATTGATTTAGTGGCCAAGCTTGATAAAGCCAAGAATTACTGTGTCAGTGTTAAAGAAACAGATACTGGTGTTATCTTTTTACGTAAAGTTATGCCAGGCGGGATTGACCGTTCCTATGGCATTGAAGTCGCTAAGTTGGCCGGCCTGCCCAAGGCTTTGACGGATAGGGCGTATGAAATTTTGGCGGAGCTAGAAAGTGAAATTAAAATAACGAAAAAATAAACCGCTGGGCAACCGGCGGTTTTATATTTGACAGCAATTATCTTGTCTGCTAACATGATAAATCAAAAGACAAAGGAGGACTTGCTAATGGATTCAATGTTTTGGGTTTATGTTACAGTCGGGTTGATTTTTGTGACAGTTGCGGTAGCAATCAAGAGCATATATTACACCAGCAATGTAAGACAGAAATACAGTTGGACATTGTATAGTCTGGTGATCGCCTCTGTCTGTTTGGTCAATCTTTTGGTCATTCAGAGATTTTTTAACCAACTTGGATTGTTTCAGACGCACGGATCGATCATCTTATTCTGTACATACGCACCCTATGCGTTATGGGCTTTCTCCCTATATTTTTTGAGAAACACTGCTCAGGCCATGCACAAACAGGATTTTCATAAAACTCATTTTTCCAGCATTTATGCTTTCAACATGATCCTGCTAGCAGTAATGATACCATTGGCGCATATATTTTTTGCCTATGTAAATTCTGTCATCCATCCGTTGTCCAACCAGCTGATGCTGATTTAACCTTTTAGTCATTAAAAAACGCCAGGATACCTTGGCGTTTTTCTTTTATTGACAAAAATGAAAAATACTGATATTTTAAATCAAGTCCTGACAGGAGGTACAAATCATGACTATAAAAAGAACGGATAGAAATATAAAAGGACATCATGTCTTTAAAAAACAAAATCCAACCAAAGCAAAAGTTGTTTGTAGTCGCTGTGCTGACATTTGTTGCATGCGCAATATTACACCGACTTGGGCCTTGCCTACTGAAGCAAGCCATGGGGCGATCAAACATTATACTTGTGAGGAAAGGGTTGTGGATAGGGGCATGGTCAGAAAAGGACTTTGTGCCTGAGCAAAACCGCTAATAAATTTGGCGGTTTTATATTTGACAAATCTCTTTAAATCTGGTAAATTTAGTTACCACAGGAGGGACAAAAATGTCGAAAAGAAAAAGGTTGATTTTGAGAAGAAACTGGATAGAGCATCAACGGTTCTTTCATAAGTTTCCGCCCAATGGGCCAGTCTATTGCAGCCGCTGCGCAGATGTCTATTGTTTGCGGAATATTACTCCGACCAGGCTTTTGCCTCGCGATTCAAAACTTGGCAAATTGCGACAGCGGACCTGCAAGGAAATGCTTCGGGACAGAGCTTTGCCCGTTGATTTGGGCTGAAAGGGGAGAATCAATGACTTTGATGATATCGGTAGTTAAAATTGTTTTGTTTCTCGTTTGTCTTTATATCATTTCAACCGTATTATTGCTGATAGCTGAAGCAACTTTGCAGTCCTATCGGTCCCATGTTTGGTCCGGCAGGCAGTATCCTTTTGACTTGGCTAGTATTTATAAGCATTTGCCATCTGCCTGGAAAGTGGTTAAAAACTGGCCGATTGAGTGTCTGGAAATCCTGTTTTAGCCGGATTATTCGGTATAAATTTTTAGGGAGGGAAAATGAATTTGCTACTTCTTTTAGGGCTGCTGGCATATTTGGCCGTCATGGTGCGCATCAGCGTCCCCAGGATTCGGGAAGTGATGCAATTACGTGAAGATAAAAGGCATTATTCGAAAAATTTTAATGCCGGACAGCTTGATCACGTGGAAATGCTTTTGAGCCACCGAACCAGCAGCTTGGCATTTATCATTTTTTCTTCGTTGGTAATAACCCTGATGGTTATTTTAATAATCTTCATGGGTGACCTTCCGAACTCTACTTTTTAGCCCTGCTTAATCGCGGGGTTTTTAAATTTATTTAAAATAAAAAAACACCCTCAGACTAAGTCTTTGGGTGTTTGGCCTTGCTTCTTTTGACCTTGATACTTATTCAGGCATTTGACACAGCTGATTTCTCCGGTATAGAAATAGCGGTAAAGAGTGCCATGACAATGTTCACAAGGAGTATCGGTTTTAACTACTTTATGAGTTAAATAATAGCCCATAATTAATTTTTCTTTCATTTGCTACCTCCATTGTAATGATTTTTTAGTATATCGTAAGTTGAAAAAAAAGTCAATAATTGATATTGTTACATATATACAAATCAGCTACGAATTTACAAATATAGTAATTTTTTTAAAAAATTCGTAGATCTGTATCTTATCCGTTCCGCGTAGCGGAATGCCGCTCCGCGGCGTAAATTAGTAACAATATGACTAAGATTCAACGTTTAGATCAAGATTTAATCAATAAAATTGCTGCCGGCGAGGTTGTCGAGCGGCCGGCTTCAGTTGTTAAAGAGTTGGTCGAGAATTCCATTGACGCCGGTGCTGACCAGATTGCTATCGACTTGGAGAAAGGTGGTATTGATTTGATAGTAATTACTGATAATGGCAGCGGCATGAGCAGGGAAGACGCCGAACTTGCAGTTGAGAGACATGCGACTTCAAAGATTACCAAACTTGATGATCTTTTTGATATTCAAACCATGGGTTTTCGCGGGGAAGCTTTGGCCAGCATATCTGCTGTCGCCCAATTTACTTTGGAAACCAAAATTAAAGAGAGCATTGAAGGCACTAAGTTGCTTATGGCTAATGGCAAATGGCAAATAGCTTCATGCGGATGTCCCAAAGGTACAAAAATAGCAATTAAAGATTTGTTTTACAATGTGCCGGCGCGCAAGAAGTTTTTAAAAACTCCGCTGACCGAGTACAATCATATTTTAGAAATTATTACGGCGTTTGGTTTAATCCAACCTCAAATTAGTTTTAAACTGACTCATAATAAGGTTATGGTTTTAAATTTATCCAAAACAGATAATTGGCTTGATCGGGTTAAACAGGTTTTGGGTCAGGATCTGGCCAAGGATTTAATTGAAATCAAACAGCCGGGTACAATTGAAATTTCTGGGTTTGTGGGCAAACCGCAAATCGCTCGCCAAAACCGTAAGTCCCAGTTTGTATTTGTGAATAATCGTTATGTCAGCGATTATCTGATTGCCAAGGCGGTCAAAGAAGCTTATGGCAGTTTGATCCCGCGGGAATTAAATCCTGTTTTTGTATTAAGCTTGAACTTGCCGTCAAAGATGGTTGATGTCAATGTGCATCCGCAAAAAGCCGAAGTGAAATTTGCCAATTCTAATGAAGTTTATTCTGCTGTGTTGCAGGCAGTTCAGAGATTTTTAGCCCAGAATATGACCGTCGCTCAATATCAGGTTGAAGCGCCAGCTAACGGCAAGCTTTATACTTTAAAATCACAACCTGAAGCACGTGAATATAAACCCGCGGTCAGTTACCAGTCGCATTTTCAAAATATTAAATCCCAGCCTGGGACTTCATCTCAGGCTTTGGAATTCTCCAAACAGATCTTGAAGGATGATTTTGCTGAACAAAAAGACCAGCAAAATATCGGGGACTGGAAATTACTGGGTCAGATTCATAATGCTTATCTTTTAGTTGATTCTCCTAGCGCGATTTTGATCATTGACCAGCATGCGGCTGCGGAACGTTTGCTATATGAGCGATTTAAAGCTGAATATGACAATCACGGCATCAAGTCCCAAAAATTACTCTTGCCTTTGAATCTGGAATTGTCACATCGAGAAGTGGAGGTTTTAAATCAGAGTTTGGAATTTTTGAAACATCTGGGTTTTGATATAGAAATTTTCGGGGCTAATACTTTCAAGGTCAATGCTGTGCCGCAGGAACTGGATAAACTGGATGTTAAGGCGACAATTTTAGGCTTAATTAATGATTTGGAAGTCAATGATTTTGATAAAGCCAAGTCAGTGGAAGACAAAAAAGATTTGATTATCAAATATGCCGCTTGCCGCGGTGCCATTAAATTTCAGGACAAACTGGAATCAGAAGAACAAATTAAATTGCTAGAAGATGTTCGAGATATGAAGGATAAAATAAATACCTGCCCGCATGGTAGACCTTTTATTATGGAGCTGACCATGGATCAGTTGGCTAAAAATTTTAAGAGGAAATAAAAGACAAGCAGTCTAGGTGTCATTCAGAGTGCAACGTGGAATCCATTAAGTCCTGGATCCTTTGCTCCGCTCTGGATGACTGCTTGTCTTTTATTTTTGCGTAAAAAATGGTATAATATAATAAGATTTTGGATTATAGATTTTAGGTTTTAGTTTGGATCCAAAATCTAAAATCTAAAACACTAAAATCCAATCTTATGCCTAAGAAAAAAAATATAATCCCAGTTCATCCAATGGAAAAAGCCATTCCTTTAAATAAAATGTCAGATATTACCTGGCGCATTTTTCGCATTATGGCTGAATTTGTGGAGGGCTTTCAGTTTTTATCGCAGTTTCATAAAGAAGTCACTATTTTCGGTTCAGCACGGTTGGATTCCAAATCAAAATGGTCCAAAGAAGCTGAAAAGCTTGGAGGCTTATTGGCTAAAAGCGGTTACTCAGTCATTACCGGTGGTGGACCAGGTATTATGGAATCGGGGAATAAGGGCGCTTTTAAAGTTAATCCCAGTAAATCAATCGGTATTAACATCCAATTACCCACAGAACAACGGACCAATCCTTTTGTCTCTAAAAGTAAAGGGTTCTATTATTTTTTCACCAGAAAAGTCATGTTGGCGGCGTCAGCGCAATCATACATATTTTTTCCCGGTGGTTATGGTACAGCCGATGAATTTATGGAAATTCTGGTTTTGATACAGACCAAAAAGATGCAAAAGATTTCCATGATTTTAGTCGGCAAGGAATTTTGGACTCCTTTGGTTGATTGGTTTAAAAAAACCATGTTAGATAAATACCAGACCATTAACCCTGAGGATTTGAAATTGTTTAATATTGTTGATAAGGCCGAAGATGCCATGAAGATAATTAAGAAGTCACGGGAAAGAACGATTTTTTAAATAACAAATATTAAATAACAAATCACAAATAAGCATCAAATCTCAAATTTTAAATTTTAAACAGTTTGAAGTTTTGGGGTTTGATTATTGAAATTTATTTGGAGCTTGTAATTTGTGATTTGGTGCTTTTATGTAAATTATGTCAATTATTACTAAAATAAAAGCAACTTCGGACTTGAAGTCTGACATCAAGAAATTAATCCAACCAATCATCGGCGATCTTGCCAGCTTTATCAAACCCACTGACCGGGTTTTACTCAAACCGAATTTTAATACGGCTGATCCTTTTCCCGGCTCAACAGCTATTGATTTTTTACAGGCAGTAATTGAAGTTTTTAGCGAGGCCAAGCCCAAGGAACTTATTGTAGGTGAATCATGCACCTATTTTTTAAATACTGAAAAAGTTTGTCAGGCCAAAGGCGTCCCGGCCATCATGGAAAAATTTAAAGTTACCTGGCACAATTTTGAAAGCGGGGAGTGGGTGAAAGTAAATATTCCGGGTGGTAAATATTTTAAAAGCATTAAAATTCCTAAACTAATTCAGGAGGTTGATAAACTGATTTTATTGCCTTGCTTGAAAACTCATTTTTTGGCTGCCTATACCGGCGCTCTAAAAATTAATATTGGAATGCTCAAGCCCTCGTTACGGGGACGCTTGCATTTGAATCATTTGCAGGAGCGAGTGGCTGAAGTCGCTTCGGTTTTTAAACCAGATTTGATTATCATGGACGGACGCAAGTGTTTTACCGAAGGCGGGCCTGATAAAGGCAAAGTGGAAGAGCCAAATATATTAATGGCCGGGAATGACATGGTGGCTGTTGATGTGGAGGGCATTAAAATTTTACAGAGTTACAAAGCCAATAATAAATTAGGCACTGACCCTTGGGCTTTAGGGCAAATTAAGAGGGCAGGGCAAGTGGGTTTGGGTGTTAAGAGTGAAATGGATTATAAAATTATTGAGATTTAATTTTATAAAATTAAACTTTACTTCCCGCTGATTAGTCCGGCACTCTAAGTCAGCGGTTTTTTAATTTTGGTGGTTATTGACATTACCCAATAAATATGTTACAATGTAGTGATTCAGTTTTATGACAAATTTGTTGGAAAAATAAGTCAGAATTTAACGAAAGGAGCATGGTATGAAGATTTTCAGGATCGAGTGGGTCGGAGGTCATCAGGAGCTCGTCGGAGCAGCGGATGAAAAATCGGTTTTGAAAGAAGCCGGTGTCCGCGGTTCAGCTGTGGCGATCATCGATGTTGTCAGGGAGATTCCATCCATGAGCATGACAGAGATGGCTGAAAAACTGAATTTGAAAGTGACCGAGACAGTGTTTTTCTTTCGCGGCACTTTCGGCAAACCCAAGCTCGGCGAAGGCTTGTTCGAGGCTTGGGACGTGGATGCCAAGAACAACCGTGTACCCACGGATCAGGCCGACATGTTCATGACGCGAGTCAGGGAGCATTTGGCCCAGACCGCGACGGTTTGAACAAGGAGCAAAGCATGAAACGTCAAGTTTCCAACAAAGTAATCAGGGTCCTTTTGCAACTGGGCTGGACTTGTCAAAAAATCGCCCAAGAGACGGGCGTTTCGGTTCACCGCATCGGTGGTGTTAAAAGCTGGCTCAACTATCGATTTCGGGTCGTTCCCGGAGTCAGGGTGAGCATCACACCGATCAACCCCGTCCGGTTCTAACGAACAAATGTAACATTCTAATAACCGCCGAGGCGCAAGCCGACGCGGTTTTTCTTTTTGAAAAAATTTGACTCTATGAGGTTGTTTTGTTAAATTAATATAAACTTTGTCTTTAAGGAGGGGAGATGCAGAAAATTTATAGCCTCATAGGTAAGATTGTTTTTGGACTGACTGTCATCCTAGTAGTTCTTTCTGAAAATTATTGGCCAGGAAAAGTAAATCCTGATCTGGGTGTCTTGATTTTACTTGGTGGATTCAGTTTCTTTATTCTGGGTTTTGTTTTTGACGATCATGCTCGGGATAAGAAAATTAAGGCGGAAAAGGACAAGCGTCAGGCATGGATCAATAGTTTGTATGGCCGATGAAATCAACCTCAGAAAAGGAGACAAAAAAATGGCAAAGGACAGAGAAATAATCCTTCGTTTTACTGGTAATGCCAGGCAACGCCCGTTCAGCTTGAATGGCTGTGGCGAACAATTGCAGATTCTAGCCTGGGATCCTGAAACTGGTGAAGAGGTCATTGTCTTTACCGGCGCTGAATTTTTTCCCGAGGAATATGAAAAGAACGGTGGTCAGGCGCAAGAGGATTCCTTTTTTAAATCAAGGGCAAAAGGACCATCAAAGTGTAACTGTGACCGTTGCAAGTGAAGCTAACAGACGTCCGCAAGGGCGTCTTTTTTTTGTATTAAATTTCAGGAAAAATCCTTAAAATTAGTGATATTTTAGGTTTATCTATTGACATTTTAATTAAAATATGTTATTATAATATATCTAATGAAAGGAGGTTTAAAAAGGTAAGAGTAGCGATGTTCATTAACGTTTAAACCGAAATAATGCGAAAGGAGGTAAGGAGGAATGTCCGTTAATCTAGAACTCTTCGTCTTGCAGCCTGCAGATTTGCGACGCAGTAAAATTTATACTGTGCCACGAACAAAGCTGTTCGTCCCGCAAGACTATGACGTCTTGCATCAGGTTGGTGGCTGTGAAGGCTATTTCCAGAACTATCCAGCTCCTGTTGTAAAAGTTCGGAAACTCCCGGTCACCATGGAAGTTGAAGTAGAGGGCAAAGATTACCTATTGGATCGGTTTGATTGCCCTTTAAAGGTAAGCTTTGCTGGAGAATTCAAAAAAGTGAAGCTTCCTGAAAGAATATGCCAAGAGATAAAGGCAATTTTTGCCTATCTCGCGATTTTGGATCCACAGACCCCGATACTTGTCTGGTGGCGTTAATTTAAAAACTCAAAACAAGGAGGTTCAAGATGAATAAGATTCCTAAATAAAAGCCTAGTACGAATGTGCTAGGCTGTTTTTTTTTTGCTTAAATTGGAAAAAAAAGATAAAATAATATATATGTCAAATAAAAAAATAAAAGTTGCCATCGGTATGTCCGGCGGGGTGGATTCTTCGGTTGCCGCTGCCTTATTAAAAGACCAGGGCTATGAAGTCATTGGTATTTTTATGCATTTTTGGACTGACCCTCATTATGCTCAGACTCAGACTATTGCCAATAAATGCTGTTCAGTTGACGCTAAAGTCGATGCCCGTCTCGTGGCGGAAAAATTGGATATTCCTTTGTATACAATTAATATGGATCAAAATTTCAAGGAATACATTGTGAACAATTTTTTGGATCAGTATAAACAGGGGTTGACTCCCAATCCTTGCGTGCGTTGCAACCAATTTATAAAATTCGGTTTATTCTGGCAGAAAGCTCAAGCTTTAGGTTGTGATTTTATTGCCACAGGTCATTATGTCAGGTTAAAAGACGGTCATTTGCTGGAAGCCAAAGACACAGATAAGGATCAAACTTATTTTTTGCATCGCTTAACCCCGGAAATTTTAAAACATTGTTTATTTCCCATTGGCGAATATAAAAAGGATGAAGTCAGGAAAATGGCTGAGAAATTGGATTTGCCGGTATTTGCGAAGCGCGATTCTCAGGAGATCTGTTTTGTCCCTGAAAAAACGCCTGAAGAATTTTTAAAAAGGTATTTAAAACTTAAGCCAGGTCCGATTGTGACGACTGAAGGTGAAATTATTGGTCAGCATGAGGGTATTGCCCTGTATACGATCGGTCAGCGCAAGGGCTTGGAATTGTCAGGCGGGCCCTGGTACGTGGTTAATCTGGATTATAAGCATAATCTGGTAATTGTCGCTGATAATAATGAACACCCGGCCTTATTTAATGATATAATGTATGTTAATGATGTTAATTGGCTGAGGAAAGTTAACTTGCCGGCCAAACTGGAGGTGCGGATACGTTATAAGCATAAAGGTTCTCTGGCAATTATAAAGGAATCGGGGAAAGATATGCTGGAAGTTAAATTTGATAATAAACAAAGAGCAATTAGTCCCGGTCAAAGCGCAGTCTTCTATGACCAAGGTGAGGTTCTGGGCGGGGGAATTATAACTAAAATTTAAATATATTGATTACTATGAAAAGATTTCTTGTCTTACGTTATAAAATTTGGGGGCTTTTAGTTGCCGGTTTTATCCTGGCAGTCAGCGTGGCTCAGTTTGCCTATGTCCAATCTACTTTTTTAAACGGTTTTTTTAATATTGAAACAGTCAGTTTGATTTTTTTCTTGGCCTTTTTGATCGATTTTATTGTAATTAATTTCTATCCCAATCTAATCGCTAAATTTAATAATACTAACTGCGCTTTGTTTGTTCTGTTTTTGGAAATTATTAGTTTGCTGATTTTTATTTTTTTACCCGTGAAATTCTGGGTGTTTGTGGGCTTTATAGTTTTTGTTGTCTCACGCAATCTGATTTATATAAATTTCGACATATTTTTAAAGGCGCAGAGTAAGGACGAAGACACCGGGGAAATCAGGGGAATTTATATGACCATAATGAATTTGGGCTGGGTTTTATCCCCGTTTCTTTCGGGGTTGATCATTGAAAATTATGGGTTTAACTGGCTTTTTGGGTTTATTATATTTTTAATACTGCCGATCATCTACATTATTTTGCTTAAATATAATAAATTTAAAAATCATTATCAGGGGCAGCATTTTCATTTTTTTGCCACAATTAAAGAATTGATGAAGCATCCGAATATAAAAAAAATATTTTACGTTTCATTTTTATTGCAGTTTTTTTATGCAGTTATGATTATTTATACGCCGATTTACCTCAATCAGACTGTCGGCCTGCCTTGGGATAAAATCGGTATTATTTTTACCATTATGCTTTTGCCTTTTATTTTCATTGAATACCCGGCCGGTTATTTGGCTGATAAATACTGGGGAGAAAAAGAAATGTTAACCGGTGGTATCATCATAATTGCTTTGTCATTAATCTTGATTTTTTATGTAAATACTTCAAGTGTCTTGCTGTGGGCTTTGCTTTTATTTCTAACCAGAGTTGGCGCCAGTTTGGTGGAAATAATGTGTGATACTTATTTTTTCAAAAAGGTGGATAGGGACGACATCACCTTTATCAATGCTTATCGTTCAACTCAGCCCTTGTCTTATATTTTTGCTCCTGCGATTTTTGCCGGCGTTTTATTGTTTTTTTCAATTCACTATGTTTTTCTTTTTTTGGCTGCGATTATGCTGACCGGTTTATATTTTACTTTGACACTAAAGGATACGAAATAAGTAAATGATAATTGGAAAATTTTATATAAAAAGCCCCTCGCGTTACGAGGGGCTTTGGGTTTTTAGGCTAGCAAGTGAAAATACCTAGCCAGTGCCAGGACGGCCCGGGGGCCGTCATTCGCGGCTACCTGGGTGTGGATTTTATTGCCGGATGAATACTGGCCCTCGATGTTGATACCGGCTTCGGCTAAAATCTTGGCGATGAGATGAGCAAAACCGGGCTTGGTGCCCATGGATGAATCAATGAAAGTCAAGTTGTGCAAATCGGGTTGTAGTTTGATCTGAAGCCGCGGATCAAGTTTTCTGATATTGTCCATCAGCAATTCCGATTCGTCCAGAGAGTCTTCGATAATGAGCGCATTGGCCAAAGCCTGATCACGGTTGGCCCCAAAGATGATTTGTTGGAAATCCACCAGGTTGACCCGGTTAAATTGTCCGAAAAGTTTGGCTGCCCAGCCGATTTCGTTGGGAATGTTTTCGATGGTGCACAGGGCAATTTTCTTTTTGAGGGCAATGGCCTGGAACAGGTAATCAGTGTCTTCGATTTTGTCCAGGCAGTGTCCGATAGTGGTGCTGGCATCCCAGGGATCATTGCCGAGTCCGGGCGAGGCTTTGAATTCCAGCGGTACGCCAAAGCGTTGGGCAATTTCCAGACAGCGCGGATGCAAAAACATATAGCCGTAAGTGCTGAGGTTAAATGCATCCTGATAAGTCATGAAATCGAGCACCTTGACGTTGTCACTGATCTCAGGGTCAAAAGCGGTAATGCCCTTGGCTTTTTTGTAAAATTCGCATTTACAGTTAAGGACTGCAGCCAGAGCTACGGCCGTAGTATCACTGCCACCGCGTCCCAGCGTCACAATGACATCGGCTTCTGATTCATGAACACCCTGAAAGCCGGTGACCACTAGAACATCATTGACGGCAAATTCTTTTTCGACTACCGTCCGGTCAATTTTGGTAATGCGGGCGTTTTGAAAATCACCGGCCGTGCAGATATTAAGCTGCAGGGCGTTGAGTGATTTGGCTGCTACTCCGATTTCATTAAGTCGCAGCGCCATTAATCCAGCAGAAATACCTTCGCCGGCCTGAGTTACAAAATCAACTTCCCGGCCCTGTTTTTTTTGAGTGCTGGGCGCCAGTTCTCTGATTTGTCGCAGCGAGTCATCAGTAAAACTGCCCATGGCTGAAACCACGACAATGATTTTGCAGTCAGGATATTTGGCTAGATACTCTTTGAGGTAATCAGCGACCGCCTTGATCAGATTTAGATTGGCCAGGCATTTGCCGCCAAACTTCATAACAATCCGTTTGTCCCTGTCCATGTCATCCTCCTTGAAAGGTAATTTGTGTAAGAACATTACTCCGATTTATAAATTTAGTCTATAATTATGGTCTTGTCAAATTAAAAAGCCGTTCCGCGACGCGGAACGGCTTGTTTTAATTACAGGCCTTTTAAGCCGAATTCAAAGCCGTCAAAAAGATAGAAGTCTTTGACATCGGCATCGAAACTGGGGATGCTGATCATACTGCCAAATGGGGTGATGTTTTCTTGTGAAGATTCCAGCTCAAGTATTTGGGGCTTTGTCTCTTGGTGTTTCAGAGCTTTTATCAGTTCGGCAATGACGGAAAAAGGCTTGAGTAGGGGATTAAGCATCAGATATTCCTGATTAAAGTCATCGCAGCCTTCAATCAGTAGGCCGTTGTCAACCAGAAGTTTTACTGCCTGCATGAAGGGTCGATACTTAATGCCTTGGCGGTGCAGGATGGTCAGCAAATAACCGCGGCCAAAGCGGGAAGTTACATAGACAACACTGCGGGCACCGGGGAAATTTTTTGTGAAATAGACAATCTCTTCATCAGACATCGTCCGGATCAGAGACATGTGCAATAATATTTCCCGTGCCACATCATTGCTGATGTAGTTGAGTAGTTTTTGTTCCAGTGTTTCCCGCAGGGTCAGACAGCTTTGTTCAATCTGTTGCTGGTTGAAAAATAGCAGATTGATTTCATATTGCGGATTTTTAGGGTCTTGTTTTATTCCTGGTTTTGGGACCAGGATTTTCAGCTTCAGAAAATCCCTGATGACTGCGGACAAGATGTCCCGCTCCAACGGTAATTCCACGCTTAGCAGATAATTCCTGAATTTGGTGTAAATGTCCAGCCAGGAAATAACCGGATAGGGACTGTTGATTTGCAGTTCATCATCAAGTTTCAAGTCGCCAAAGGCCAGTTTGATTTTTCCGACAAAACATTGAAGACTTTCAGGCTGGATAATCAGGCTGTTTGGCTCGCCATCTTTTTGCTGTTGCTGTCTGATGGCCTGGAACTGAATGATTGCCTGGGTTAAAAAACCCATAAAAATTTCGGCGTACTTCTGCGCCAGACTGCCAACCTTTTTTTCGGTCATTGCTTACCCCTCCTTGAGCTTCTTAAATTACAGTTATTAAGGTACTTTGTTTGAGATTTTAAAGTTTAAGCGGAAAATGGTTATTTGTCAATAGGGTAATAAAAAATAGCCCGAGGAACGGGCTGTTTTTTAAGATTTTATTTAATCACCCAATGGGGCAGAATGTTTAATTGAAAATTGAGGTTCAGAATATCAAAATAACTTAGCAATACAATAATGAGAGTATAAAAGATGGAAATTATTACTTGTTTGGTTATAGAATCTTTTTTGCCACTGGTGCCGGTTAAACTATAATGAATCATCAAAAAGCCGACTAAATTAGTTATAAAATAACCGATGATAAAAAGGCTGACGAAAAGCCATCTCGGTACACCTATAAATAAGTCAATGAATTTTCCGGTCAGCCAGGCAAAACCATAAGCCAGAGGGACATTTATAATAATATCATTCCACCAGGACAGAGGAGATAAAATAAAACCAACAAAGGCTAGAGTCCCGCGTTTTATCCACTCAGTTGAAGGTAGTTTTTGCCAAAAATTCATATAATTTATTATATCATAAAATTAATTTTCCTACGCTAAAGCTATGGAGAATAAAAAAAAAGGCTTAGCACTAGATTTTTCATCTTAGCGCTAAGCCTTTGTTTGGTCAATTATTCGTTGGCATTATCCACGTCATCGCTGATGATGGTAAACCTGGTTTTTTTTGCCTGGTGAAGTCGTTTGTCTGCCCGGTTAATCGCCTGTTCCAGCGATTCACCATCTCTGACTCTGGTAACTCCGGCAGAAAAGCTGAACCCGGATTCGTGGTGGCCTTCAACATCGACTTTGAGTTCAGTCATCAGGTCCTGAATCCGCCGCAGCCTTTTGACCATGATGTCCTTGTCTTGTTCCCAGAGGATGATGAATTCATCGCCTTCATGCCAGCGGCCAATGATGTCCGAAGGTCTCATGTTCTGCAGAAATGCTTTGGCAATGGCTTTGAGGCAGGCAGTGCCAAAGGAATGACCGTGTTGGGTATTGATGTCTTTGAAATGGTCAATGTCCAGCACGGCAATGGATAGCGGTCCGGGTGAAACTTTGCGTCTCAGCTCGATTTCTTTGGCTTTCCAGTAAATGCCCCGCGCGTTGAGAATATTCAGGGTGGGGTCAACAAAGCGGAACTGCTCCACAAAGTTACGTTGTTTGAAAATCTCTTCCATGATCATTTTGATGTGGAAGAGGATTTGGCGCTGTTCAGGATCGAATTCTCTGGCAGCTGAGGTGTCGTCAATGGCCAAAATCGCCATCACTTCGTTATTCTGATCACGAATGGCAATGTAGGCATCCCAGCCGACTGATTCAGTCGGGGTGTAGCAGATAAAGCTATGGCTGAAATCGAAGTTCAGCTCATAGGCTTCGTCAAGGACATCGCCTTCTTTGGCGCCGTAAATACCGCAGAGAACATACTTGGGATTTTCTCCGCTTTTCAAAACCTGGAAAATGCCGATCCGGTCAGCCTTGAAGTGCATGGAAATCTGCCCCAGAAGCACCTGCATCAGGTTATGGAAGCTTTCATTCAGGCTGCTTAAAACGGCATACATGAGTTTGTAGTGCAGCTTGATGGCTTCAGTAGTCATCACATTGTCCATGATTTTCCTCCCATTTGGAATAATTGTTACCAATTGACAAAGAACAAATAATCACCTTACTTTATCATAAAATTTAAATTTTGTCAAGCTGGTCGTCAAAATAAAAAAGCCCTGAAATTTATCATTTAAGATTAGATAAATCAGGGCTAAAAGAAAATAGTTCTCAGGCACAGCAGGATTATGCCAATTGCCATGGCTGTGAGAATTAGTTTTTTATAACGGCTGGTGCTGAGTTTTTGCGCCAGATGATCAGCAATAAAAAACATGATTAGACAGCCGGCGAGATTGCCCAGCATCAGGAAGAAGTAGTAAAAGCGATGTTCAATATTGAGCAAGAAGGTCAGATTGATGGTGACATCATCAGCCATATTGCTCAAATAAATGACGCAGGCCAGCCAAAAGTATTGGGTGCCGGACATTGAAGTCTCTTTAACTTTTTCCGGTTGGCTAGAAGTGAAATTGCGGTAAATTATGCGCAAGGCATAGCCAATCGGTATGATCAGCAGAAACTGCAGATAATGACGGAAGTTTTCAATGTTTTGCAGCAGCCAGTTTTTAATCAGGTAATCAGTGACGAAAACCAGGCAAAACATGAGCATAACGCCAAATAAAGTCCCCAGATAAACAAGTTGGCGTTGCTTCTTGCTTTGGCCGTGGATCAGGGTGAAGACCACCATCAGATCATCAAGGCCGGTAAAAATAAAAATGAAAATGCCACTGACAAAAACAATTGCTGTTTCTAACAATGGTCTCACCTCCTTGTTAAAGTACGATTTTAAAGTATATCATGAATTACATAATTTGTCAATAATGTAACTTGCCAAGATTAGTTATTTTTTATATGATATTTATATGCTAACAGCTAATGAATTACGTCAAAAATATCTAGCCTTTTTTAAATCCAAAGGGCATGTGATCATACCCAGCGCTTCTTTAATTCCGGAAAATGATCCCAGTTCTCTTTTTACCACGGCCGGTATGCAGCCCTTGGTGCCATTTTTAATGGGCGAAAAACATCCGGCCGGTAATAGAATTGTTGATGTGCAAAAATGTATTCGCACAGGTGATATCGAAGACGTTGGCGATAACCGTCATAATACTTTTTTTGAAATGCTGGGCAACTGGTCTCTGGGTGATTATTTTAAAAAAGAAGCTATAGAGTGGTCCTGGGAGTTTTTGACTGATCCGCAATGGTTAGGCTTAGATTCGCAAAGGATTTTTGTTACGGTTTTTAAAGGTGAAGATGAAATTCCTGCGGATGAACAGTCACTGAAAATCTGGCAGGAAGTTTTAAAGAAAGAGGGGATTACCCATGAGATTGCTAAAAATGGACAGGTTGATGATACGACCAGAATAATTCCTTTGGGCAAAGATGATAACTTCTGGATTGCCGGTGCCAGCGGTCCTTGCGGAGCAGACACAGAAATGTTTTATGACACCAATCCGCAGGCTGGGGCTTTAAATGATAGTTTTGAAAATTTAGTTAATAGCGGCCGTTTGATGGAAATCTGGAACGATGTCTTTATGGAGTTTAATAAGTCTGCTGACGGCAAAGTTACCAAATTATCTCAGCAAAATGTCGATACTGGTATGGGGTTGGAGCGCACCATCACAGTTTTAAACGGTTTTTCTAATGTATTTCAGACTGAATTATTTACTCCTTTGTTTAAAAAAATTGAACATTTAAGTCAAAAAAAATACGCTGATAATGAACTGGCTTTTAGAATCATTGCTGACCATATTAAAGCCGCTACCATGATTTTGGGCGATGAAAAGGGGATTACGCCTTCAAATGTAGGCGCCGGTTATGTTTTAAGACGACTGATTCGCCGAGCAGTGCGTTATGGTAAGCAATTAGAAATTAAAGATGTTTTTACTTTTAAAATTGCTGAGTTGGCAATTGATATGTACAAGGATGCTTATCCTGAGATTAAAAAAAATAAGGAATTCGTTATTAATCAGTTGACTTTGGAAGAAGAAAAGTTTTTAAAAACAATTGAGCAGGGACTAAAAGAAATGGAAAAAATGTCAGCCAAGAAAAAAATTTCAGGGCAGGAAGCTTTTATCCTTTTTTCCACTTATGGTTTTCCTTTGGAAATGACCCAGGAAATTGCTAAAGAAAAAGGCTATGAAATAGATGAAGAAGAATTTAAAACTGAATTTGTTAAGCATCAGGAGTTATCCCGCACAGCTTCGGCCGGTATGTTTAAAGGCGGGTTGGCAGACACTTCTGAACAGACCACTAAACTGCACACAGCCGCGCATTTAATGTTGGCTGCTTTGAGGCAGGTTTTGGGTCCGGATGTCTTTCAAAAGGGCAGTAATATCACGGCTGAAAGATTGCGTTTTGACTTCAGTTATGGCCAGAAAATGACCCCTGAGCAGATTAAACAAGTTGAAGATATAGTAAATGAACAAATATCTAAAAAAATAGCTGTAACTAGCGAAGAAATGGTGACTGATGAGGCCATAAATCAAGGAGCCATGGGTGTTTTTGGTCATAAATATGGAGATAAAGTAAAGGTTTATTCTGTTGGTGATTTTTCTAAAGAAATTTGTGGCGGACCGCATGTTGACAATGTTGGTACTTTGGGACATTTCAAGATCCAAAAAGAAGAGAGTTCCAGCGCCGGGGTTAGGCGGATCAAGGCAATTTTGGAGTAGTTTCTTGACATTTTCCAGGGATACTATATAATATAATTATCTATAAATTAACTTTATAATTTATCAGATTATTAACCAAAACTGGTTTTTTGCATTTAGGTTCTTGCAAAGAATCGATTTTTTAGTTAACATTACAACGACCATTAAATTATGGTAGCGAAAACCAACAGTCAGGTTAAATCAAAAGATTTCATTGAGATGAAAGGTGTGGTTGCTGAATTGCTTCCAGCCGGCAGTTTTAAAATTAGGCTGGAAAATGGCCAGGAGATCCTGGGTTTTTTGTCAGGCAAAATGAGAATGCATAAAATCAGAATTTTGCCGGGTGATGAAGTTAAGGTGGAATTAACACCTTATGATTTGACCAAAGGCCGAGTAACCTATAGATTTTAGCCCTCTTTGGCTCAATAAGAGTTTTAGAGGTTAAAGTATTAAATAAGTTTATTTAATTTTTTTGTTTAGTATGAAGGTAAGATCTTCTGTCCGACCAATGTGCCGAGATTGCAAAGTCATTAGGCGCAAAAAAAGAGTCTGGGTGATTTGCAAGAAAAATGCCAAACATAAACAGCGCCAGGGCTAACTGTTGCCTTTTTATTTATGCCGCCAAGCGGCATCACGCCAAAAGCGTAGATAATTTATCATTTTGATATGCCGATTAGAATCGGGGGTGTAACTTTACCCCAAGACAAAAGAATAGTAATTTCCTTAACTTATATATATGGAATTGGCAATACTACAGCCAAGAAGATTTTGTCGTCAGTAAAAATTAATCCCGATACCAGAGTTAAAGATTTGACAGAAGCTGACGAAGCAAAAATCAGAGAATTTATTAAGACAAATTATAAAATAGAAGGTGATTTAAAAAGAGATGTTTTGGGTAATATTAAACGTTTAAAAGAAATAAAATGTTACCGCGGCATACGCCATTCCAAGAATTTACCCTGCCGAGGTCAACGAACCAAGACAAATTCCCGCACAGTCCGCGGTAATGTCAGGAAGACTTTAATGAGCGGCAGGAAAATATCGGCTCAGAAAACTTAATTTTAGTAATAAGTGCCGCGTAGCGGCATTATAATAGGAAATAATTTGATTATTTTAAATATGACAGAAGAAAAAGACCAAAAAATTGAAGAAGTTGCAGCTGAAACAGGCCAAGAAGAGACAGCAGAAGGCAAAAAAGTGACTGGCAAAAAGAAAAAGCAGATTCGCCAGATTTCTCATGGACGAGCTTATGTTCAGGCTACTTATAATAATACCATCATCACCTTAACCGATTTAAACGGTAATGTTTTGAGCTGGTCCAGTGCCGGACAAAATAATTTTAAAGGCCCTAAGAAAGCGACTCCTTACGCAGCCAGCGTGATTGTTAAGGATGCGGTTGATAAGTCCAAGCCTTATGGTTTGAAGAATGTCAACGTGTTTGTGAAAGGCGTTGGCTCCGGGCGAGAAGCGGCTGTCAGAGCTTTGAATACTTATGGTTTGAATGTTGTTTCAGTTAAAGATGTTACGCCTATTCCTCATAATGGCTGCCGACACAGAAGACCAAGACGCGTTTAATTAAAAATTTACTATAAATAATATATGGCAAGACTTTTAATGGCAAAATGCAGACAATGCAGACGAGAAGGCGTTAAACTTTTTTTAAAGGCCGATCGTTGTAATTCACCCAAATGCGCGATGGTCAAGAGAAATTTTCCGCCCGGTGTTCATGGCAGTAAAGGCTATGGCCGACCGACTGGTTATGGTCAGCAGCTTAGAGAAAAACAAAAGGCAAAAAGAATTTATAGAATCCTGGAAAAACAAATGCATAATTATTTTGTTAAGGCCAGTAAGTCCAAGGGCAATACCGAAGAAACATTTTTGCAGCTTTTGGAAATGCGCTTTGATAATGTTATTTATCGTTTGGGTTTTGCCAAATCGAGAAATTTAGCGCGCCAAATGATTTCTCATAACCATTTTACAATCAATCATAAAAAAGTAAATATCCCGTCATATCAGCTGAAAATCGGCGAAGTGATCGGCATAAATGAAGGCAGTAAAAAAATTAAATTGCTGGCAACTTTGAAGGAACAGCTTAAAGGCAGGGAATCATTATCATGGTTATTTTTAGATGAGGACAAGTTAGAAATAAAAGTAACAGGGAAGCCTACTCTGGCTGAAAACAAGGGTGAGTTTGACATGAAGTTGATTATTGAGTTTTACTCGAAATAAAAATTAAATAATATTATTGAGGGGGAACCTTCAACTAACAAATCCATTATGGAAAACATTTTTTTACCATCAAAAATTGAATTAAAGGAAGGTGAAACAAAAAATGAAGGGATTTTAGTAATTGAACCTTTATTCCATGGCTATGGTACTACCATTGGCAATGCTTTGCGACGTGTAATTTTGTCTTCTTTGCCTGGCGCTGCGATCACTTCTTTTAAAATTAAAGGTGCCCAGCATGAGTTTTCCACTATTAAAGGGATTTATGAGGATGTTTTAGAAATCGTTTTGAATTTAAAGCAATTACGTTTAAAGGTGTATTCTGAAGAGCCCGTGACCTTGAAATTAGTGAAAAAAGGCGAAGGTGAAGTTCTGGCCAAGGATATTACTAAGGATGCTAATGTTGAAATTATAAATTCTAATTTGAAAATTTTGACTTTAACCGATAAAAATATTGAATTAAATATGGAAATCGTGGTCCAGAAAGGTATGGGTTTTGAACCTACTGAAAACCGTAATAAAGCTGATTTGCCGGTCGGTTCAATCGCTATAGATTCTATTTTTACTCCGATTGTTGACGTCGGTTTTAATGTGGAAAATACCCGCGTAGGACAGATTACTAACTTTGATAAGCTGACCTTAACCGTTAAGACAGACGGTACAACGGCGCCTGAATATGCGATCAATTATGCGGTAAAAATTTTATTAGATCATTTTAATTTATTATATAAAGGCGAATTGCAGGCTGAAGTTGTAAAATCAGATGATGAGGAAGAAGCTCCAGCTAAAAAGGAAGCCAAAGTTAAAAAAATAGCCAAGAAAGTTAAAAAATAATTAAACTATGAGGCATCGCAATGTTAATAAAATTTTAGATCGGAAAAAAGGCCCACGCAAAGCTTTGTTGCGTGCTTTGGCTACGAGTTTGATATTGTATGAAAAAATCAAAACAACTGACGGCAAAGCCAGGGCCCTGAAGGGACAAGTTGAAAAACTGATCACCAAAGGCAAGCCGAATAATTTAGTTGCCAGACGTCATCTGATAAAAACGCTTTACAGTAAAAATGCGGTTAAAAAAGTGCTGGAAGTTCTGAGCCCACGTTACTTGGACCGAAAAGGCGGTTATTTGCGGATTACTAAGTTAAATCAGAGGCAGGGTGACGGAGCTAATATGGTTTTAATTGAATTTGTTTAAAGTTATGACAAAAACTATTTTTAATTATAAAATTGACAGGAAAAAGCACTTGGTGGATGCCACTGATCAGGTTTTGGGTCGCTTGGCTACGAAGATAGCGACTTTGTTAATGGGCAAACATAAAGCAAATTATACCCCAAATGTGGATAATGGCGACTTTGTTGAAATTAGTAATGCGGACAAGATCAAAATAACAGGTAAAAAGCTGGAACAGAAAAAATACTATGACCATTCTGAATATCCGGGAGGCTTAAAAACCCAAAAAATGGGTCAGAGATTCAGTGTTGATCCGGGCTATGTAATCAAGAGAACGGTTTATCGCATGTTGCCGAAAAATAAATTGCGTGCAAATTTTTATAAAAGATTGACTTTTAATCCTCCTACATCACGTAAAGCGTGATTCCGGCCTTTGCCGACCGTAGTCGGCTACGGCCGACGCAGGTCGGAGGATTGGAGGCGAGGTTTAAACTCGATATTAATTAATTACATTTGGAAATCCAAGAAATAACTATGGCTGAAAAAAATACTCCTAAAACTAAAGAAGAGCCTCAGGCAACGGCAAAATATATACAAGCAGTCGGCAGACGCAAAACAGCCATTGCCACGGTTAGGCTTTATGTTAAAGGTAGCGGTCAGATAACTATTAATAACAAGAAGCTAATTGAATATTTTCCTACTATTTTAAATCAGGATATTGTCAATGCGCCCTTAAAAATCACGGATTTGCTGGGTAAATTTGATATTACAATAATTGTCAGGGGCGGCGGTAAGACCGGACAAGCTGAGGCCATCAGGCTAGGAATTGCCCGAGTACTTCAGGAAAATGATAAAGAGTTGCGTAAAACTTTAAAAGTTGCCGGATTTTTAAAGCGTGATGCCAGAATCAAGGAAAGAAAGAAACCAGGCTTGAAAAGAGCCAGAAAAGCTCCACAGTGGTCCAAACGTTAATTATATTAGCAGTAAGATAAGTCAAAAACCCCGCGTTGCGGGGTTTTTTGTTTGTTTTAGCCAAAATGCTGCAGGGATTTTTGTTTGACATGATTATTTATGGTATAATAAAGTTAAGTTAAAAATCTATCCACACCCATGAATTTTTTACCTAATATTAACTGGGCCGTGCCGAGTTGGGATTTGTTTATAATCTTATTTTTTGTGGTGGCTGCATTTTTATACGGCTTATCTTTGGGGCGTGATCGGATCATTGTAATTCTGGTAAGTATTTATGTAGCCTTGGCCATTGTCAATACCGCGCCTTATTTAAATAATTTTTCCGCGGAAATCAGCTTTAATAATGCTTCAATTTTCAAGGTTACCATCTTTCTGGGCATTTTTATCGTTCTATTTTTTCTGCTTTCACGCAGCGCTTTATTAAATACTATTGCCGCTTCAGACAGCCCGGGGCGCTGGTGGCAGTCCATTGTTTTTAGTTTTTTCCATGTAGGCTTAATGCTCAGTATTTTAATGACCTATTTACCCAAAGAAGTTCTGGGCAATGTTTCGGAAAATATGCGCAATTTGTTTATTTCTGATCCGGCTAAATTCTTTTGGCTGGTTACGCCCATTGTCATGATGGTCTTAATTAGAAAAAATAAGAAAAAAGGTTTAGAGGAATAAGACTTATGAAGTTGAGTAAAATTACAATTTTTTGTTTGCTAGCGGCTGCGATGATGACAGCCGGAGTTTTGGTTGTGCAAGCAGCCGGATTTGTCAGCTATGAAGATGGCGCGACGAATCCAAAATTGTACTTTTGGGATAATGTCAGAATGGTTGGGCAGGGTTTAAAAATGTCGCCAGACGGTACGGCTGACGCAGAAATTGTCGGTGGCGGTATTTTGAAAATTATTGGCAAGGATCTTTTTGTCAGAGGTTTGATCGGCTTTGAATGCGCTGATTATCCCAACAATGTTAATTGTCAGGCGGCTATCGGCAATCTGGGTGTGTCTTTTTTGACCATGGATCAGATCAGCTCAGTTGCTGATTTAAATATTATTTCTCAAAACAGCAATATTAGTTTGAACGGTCTTTTAGACGGCAAAATCAATATGTCCGGTAAATTAATGATTAAAAATAATAACAATCTGATAGTGACTAATCAGGATCCCTTACCTATTGATTCTAATAGTGTCTTTGTTAATGATTTAGCAGTTAGCGAGTTGAGTGACACCGGCGCAATTGATCCTGATTCTGGCCAAAGAAGCGGCTTGACTTTGCCGACAATAAAATTTGATGAAATACCTGAAAATAATGAATTAGGCAATGCCCATCCAATTATGTTTTATCCCAAAAGATTAATTAATATTAATCTAATAAATGTAAACGCCCCTTAATCTTATGTCTAAGGTCTATAAAGCGATTATTTTATTGAGCAGCCTGGCCGTGATATTAATGGTTGGACGTTTTGTTTTTGCCTCAAACAGCGGTTATTTTTTAGAAAAAAATAATAATTTATATATTCTTGATAATCTGCATATCAACGGCTATCTGGCCGTGGAAAATACCTTGAGTACAGCTACCGGCAAGCTGGGAGATGTGCTAATTGGTGAATATTTATTATTGGATGAAAGTAATAATTTATATTTTTGTGAAGACATCAGGGTCCCCAAAGTAAATACGCCTTTGAATAAAGATTGCAATTCTAAAATTCTAATCTGGACACCTGACAGTTTGGAAATTAAAAGCGACCGTTATCAGCTAGTGGCCAATAAATTGTCAGCGCCAAACGGGACTATAAATTTTCAGCCTGCTAGCGCTGCTAGCGCTGCTAGCGGGAAAAATGTGCAGACCAAATACCCGGTCAAGTTAACCGGCTGTTTTTCTAATGACGGCAGTAATACTTGTGAAAATTCTGAAGTAAAGTCAGGTAATATCTATTTAAAAACTTTATCCGCGCTTTCAGCCAAAACCGGCTTATCTATCAGCGCCCAAACCTTGCACTTCACCGGAATAGATCTTGGTCCTGAAAAGAATATAAATAATCAGTGGATTTGCTGGAAAGCAGGGTTGACGAATAGTTGTAAAACAGCTTTTGGCGGCGCTTATGCGAGCGATAGATGGACGTTTGCAGTTTCATCTCTCGGTACGACTTATACTCACGTAAAAGATAATAACACCCTCCAGGGTTCGAAATTGTGCTGTCATCTAAAAGTTACCTTTTAATCAATCAATTATGCATTTAGTATCAAAAATTTGTCTGATTATTGCGGCTTTTTTTGCCTTAAGCAGTATTGCCTGGGCCGGTTTTAATTATGAATCTTTAAGTAATTCTTTTGTGATTGATTCGGTTTTTAAAAGCGGTGGTAATTATATCATGGTTGGTAATTCTCTGGATAATAGTTTGTATCCGGCTGGTGCTACTAAAGTTTCCGCTTTTTTCGGTGTGACTAATAATTTGATTTTTCTCAATCCGGAGGCCAAATTTTGTACTATTTCAAATTCTACCGACAATACTTGTACTGGTTCTCGCCAGATTCAGAAAACCGACGGCGAATATATTTTCAAGACCAAATCGGTGTCCGTAAATAGCAGTAATGACTTTGGCCTTTATCCCAAGCCCGGTTCAGCCACTTTATTTTTGGAAGCTCAGACAATTGAAACACAATCAGATTTATATTTGAATCAGGGACGAAATTATGGCAGTTTGAATTTATCAAATAATGCCAAGCCGCTGATTAATTCTATTTATGCACCCAGAGTTTCAGCCAATGAGCTTAGACTTTTCCCCGGTGCCAATCAATATATTAATATCAGCAGCGGAACTACTTTGAGCTTGATTTCCAGTATCAGGCCGCGCTATAAACGCACTATTACGATTCAAAATAATACCGGTCAGGTATTAACAGATGTTTCGGTGGCTATTAATTTACCTGCTGATATCCTGGTTGCTGATAAAATGAGGGCTGATGGCTGGGATTTGAGGTTTTTTGCCGATTCTAACCTAACCGTCCCGCTTGAATTTTTTATAGATATTATGCCTAAAATATGGGTCAAGCTTCCGACTACTATTTCCATACCTGCTGGTCAACCCGGGGATATCTATGTCACTTACGGCGGGAAGGTAACCACTAATCCAAGCAACCCTCCCGGGGTTTTTGGTACAATTTTAGGGGCGGATAATAACGCCGCTTTAGCCGTCAGTTATAATTTTGATGAAGACGCCACTATTGCCGGAAATACTACTTTTGAAAGTTCACTGTTTGGTCCCTCAGCCGCGCTGAAAGATAATACTGCTTCCGCGCCTATGCGTGTCAGCGGTCGCGTTATCAACGGTATTAAAACTACCGGGACTCAAGTGGTAAGTCTTTCCCCCTGGGCAATACCGTTACAGAGTGAGTGGACTATTGAGACCTGGTTTATGACCCCGCTAAATACTCCGCTTCACGGTTATCAAATATTAGCCAGGGGATCCACTGATATTGTCATTGCCGCTAAAAGTTATGCTGGCGGATATTTCTTGGGTACGATTCAAAATCCGGGTAATAATTTTAATCTTGGCTGGACCCCATGTGATACTAATTTAAGTTTGGCTGGTGATCAGGGCTTGAACCTTAAGAATACACAATATTTTACTGCTAATACTTGGCATCATTTGCTTGCAGTCGGTAAAGACGGCACCACAACTTTTTATATTGACGGAACACCAGCTATCGGCGGCAAAACTTGCGTTGCGGCTTTTCAATCAAGAAATAATGTTATCCACATGGGCAATTATGAAACCGGCGGTTTTTCCTGGGGTACTTTTGATGAATTCAGGGTCTACAATACTGCCTTAAATGAGGCACAGATTGATAAGCTGGCTGCAAATTGTGGTTTTACCACCTTAGCTTTCCCGGGTAAAGTTTTGGTCAGAAAATGTTTGACACCGGAACCGATTATAACTTGGGGTAGTACTGAAACTTGTTTGCAAGATTGCAACAATGAAGCTCTTCAAAGCAGTTTAGTTACCACTGCTCAGTCCATAACTTATTCAGTCGGTACACTTTCTAAGAATTTTTGCTATGTTGAAAGTCTAGACACGACAGGAACTGGCTCAAACGCCCTGAATTTTGTTAATTTTACGGCTACAACTGCTAATAAGACTGATAAAACTCGAGACGATCCTGCTGACACTTGTGGCGTCGGCGTCACTACCATTGGGGACTGTAAAATGACCTCAGATAAAACTACTTGTGCCCGCAGAGCATGCTGCGCTTCTGGTTATTATGTTTTTGATTTTAATGCCAGTGCAAATAGTAACCAAACCATGGTTTGTTGCCGTTATAATAATGCAGCTCCTTGCTCAGTGAATACCGACTGTGCCTCCGGTCTTAAATGCGCCGATGGCTCATGTATTCCGACTTAATTTCGTCAAGTTAAATTAATAATTTTTTAAATGAATGGAAAATCCCCAGGGTTTTAAAAAGGAAATAAACGAGAAAGAAGGTGAGATAAAATTCACCATTAATACCAGGATTTATTCTTTAGCCGCTATTTATCAGGCAGCTTACTTTTTTTTAGATAAAGTTTATGTCTTTTTGGATGGTGATCCGAAAAAGGAAATTAAGGTTATGATGAAAGTGAAAAGTGGGGAAGAAGGGTTGGTCAAAATTGCAGGGGAATTTTATAATGAACTTTTAAATCAGCTCTTGCGGGAAAAAGTCAGCTCAAGCAATGCTAAAATCAGGGAGTATATTGTTTCTCAGGCGCTTTATAATGCCGTACCTAACGAGGTGGATGAATTATTAAAAGAGGTAGAAGAGGAAGATTGGCAGGAAGATCCTTTGGGGATAAGCAAGCCCTGGGAGGAAAAGAATGAGGAGGGAAAAAAGGGGAAGAAGGGTAAGGCGAGAAAGAAGGGAGGATCCAAGTAATATGGAAATTATTAAGTTTAATAAGGATATTTACAATTTAAAAGCCATTGAAAAAGCCATTGAAGAATATAAAAAAATGGCTAATTTTACCGTAAAAGAGGTAGATGATTATTTTGAGGTCAGTCTTGATAAAATTGATCAGGAATTTCAGGGGGTAATTAAAAATGAGTTTGCTAATTATGTATCTGGGATTAATGAGCTAAAAGTATAAGCACCAAATATCAAAAATCAAGTTCCAAGTAAATAACAATAAACAAATAACAAAGCAGAAACAAAAATAAAAATATGGAGAAAATTTATGATTTAGAAGATCGCACCTTAAAGTTCGGCAAAGATATTATTCATTTATGCAAGGCTTTGCCAGAAAATACAATAAATTTCCGTTTGATTGATCAGCTTATTCGTTCAGGCACTTCATCCGGAGTGAATTATCGTGAAGCGAACGAAACCGAGACTAAGAAGGATTTTAGGTTTAAGATCAGGATTTGTCTGCGGGAAGCTAGGGAAACTAAATATTGGCTGGAACTGCTGCAAGAGGCCAATTCTGAATTACAAGAAAAGATTGAATTTTTAATAATGGAAACCAAGGAATTAATTAAAATATTCGCTACTATCCTGAGCAAAGCAAAATAGTTTAAGTTTTAAATATATTGTAATTTATAATTTTTTTGAAGCTTGTAATTTGAGTCTTGGGATTTTTATCAAAACATAATCAATAAAAATTAAGATAGCATGTTGGATCTACAAACAATCAATAAATTTGACGATAAAAGCGTAGGTTATTTTCGCTTTAAGAAATTTGACGCTGATAATTATTTGCTGACCAATGAAGTGGGCCAGTATATTTTTCTTAAAGAAAAAGACTTTAAAGATTTTATTACCGGCCAGCTGAGTCCCAAGGCTAATGTTTATAAAGAGTTAAGGGCTAATTTGTTTATTAAGGATGAAGCGTATACCCCGACTCTAATTGAAAAATACCGGGCCAGAAACAGTTTTTTGAAATTTGGTCCGTCTTTGCATATTATAGTGGTAACTTTGCGCTGTAATCACAGCTGTATTTACTGCCATGCCAGCGCCGGCAACCAAACTGATAAGAGCCTAGATATGGATTTAGCTATGGCTAAAAAAATAGTTGATGTTATTTTCAAATCAACCAATAATGCGATTGCTATTGAGTTCCAGGGCGGAGAGCCGTTATTAAATTGGCCGGTGGTTAAATTTATTGTTCAATACGCCAATGAGAAAAATAAGCTGGAACAAAAGGATTTGCTCATCCGTTTAGTCTCAAATTTTAGCCTGTTGGATGAAGCTAAAATGAAGTTTTTTATTGATAACAAAGTTCATTTCTGCACGTCTTTGGACGGGGACGAGGAAACCCATAATTTTAACCGTAAGTATAGCTGTGGCAACAGTTTTGCTGAAGCCTCAAAGTGGATAAAAAGGATTAAGGCAGCATATGTAGGCAAATTTAAAGGCAAGAAAAAGGATTATTATAATGTTGGTGCGCTCATCACCATTACCAGAAAAACCCTAGGTAATTATAAAAAGGTGATTGACGCATATCTGGATTTGGGGATCCGTTCTATTTATTTAAGGTATTTGAATCCTTATGGTTTTGCCATGTCAGCCCAGGAAAATATCTGGTACACGCCTGAAGAATTTCTGGATTTTTATCAAAAGACATTAGATTACATTTTAGCCAAAAATAAAGAGGGAAAACTGTTTCTTGAAGCTACCGCTGTTACCTACTTAAGAAAAATTTTACTGCAGGAAGAACCTCATAACTTGGACATGCGTTCGCCCTGCGGAGCCGGTATTGGCCAAATGGCTTATAATTACAACGGTGATGTTTATACCTGTGATGAGGGCAGAATGATTTCGCGCATGGGCGATGAGATGTTTAAATTGGGGAATATCAATGAAAATTCTTTTGAGCAGCTGATCAATAATAATCTCTGCAAATCAATCTGTTTGGCTTCCTGCACAACCGGGTTACCCGGCCACAGTGATCAGGTTTATCAGCCATATTGGGGCACTTGTCCGGTGTATAATTATTCGCTTTACGGCAATATTTTCCCGCAGATGAAAAATAATTTCAAATGGCAGATTGACGAGAAAATATTGGATTATATTTTCGTTAAATTACAGGATAAGAAAAACAGGGATATTTTTATGGAATGGGCCAAAAGGGCCAAGCCCCCGGTTGAGAGTAAATTTACAAAAAATAACGTTTAAGGTATAATTAAGGCAACCCGCAAATATACAAATACGTTCACAAATAGTACAAATTGGAATAAACCCGCAAATATACAAATCCATTCACAAATTATACAAATTGGATGAAGATATTTGTGAGATTTGTACTAAGCTTTGTGTGTTTGTGGGCGTATATAAAGTATGGAAGACAAGGTTATTTATAAAGAGTTAAGCTATAAAATTGTCGGTATTTTATTTGATGTTTATAACGATCTTGGCTATGGGTATAAGGAGAAATATTATGAGAATGCGATTGAGCGTGAGTTGAGACTGGCAAGGCTCGGATATAAAAAACAAGTTCCCTTTAAATTGGTTTATAAAGAAGAAGTTATAGGCAAATTATTCGTTGATTTTATAATTGATGATAAGATTGTGCTGGAAATCAAAAAGGGCGATTATTTTAATAAGAGAAATATTGAGCAGGTAAAAGAATATTTAAAAATCAGCGGTAAAAAATTGGCAATATTGGCTAATTTTACATCTACCGGGGTGAAGTTTTTAAGGGTATTTAATTCCGATTACAAATAAACCCGTAAATTTACAAATCATTTCACAAATAGTACAAATTGAAATATACCCGCAAATTTACAAATTAATTCACAAATCATACAAATTGGATGAAGATATTTGTGAGATTTGTACTAAGATTTGTGTTTTTTGTGGGAACCAGCTGCCGGGCAAGCCAAACGTTTTTAAATACACCTTACCAAATAATCAATAAAACAATGAAGAATAGACTGCCACAATTAAAGAAAAAATTCCAGGAATTCCTTAATGATGAAGAAGGTAAGATCACCAAAAAGGACATTATTATGCTGGGAATCGGCGTAACTGCTTTGGGTATTTTGGCGGAAGAGGCAACTGCTGCTACTCCGGCATGCGGAAGCGGATATACTGCGGCAGGACCGACGGCAGTCGGTCATAATCGTCAGAATCAACTTATTGCTGGAGGGGCTAGTCATTTTGGGCATAATAATTTTATTCACAATGAAGGAACCCAGGGATCGCATTGTTCACATGGTTCTCATGGTTCACACGGGTCGCATGGCAGTCACGGGTCACATGGCAGTCATGGGTCACATGGTCATCATAGTAGTGGCAACTCATGTTAATTGATAGAGTATGAATAATAGAATTTTTTTAATTTTAATTGCAGTCATTGTCCTCCTATTCATTGGGGTAGGTGTTTTTTGGTTTTTGTATCAAGAACGAACTCCTTTACAGCCTAATTCAAATAAAACTGTTAATCAAAATATAAATGTAAATACTGACTATTGTTTAGCAAAAATAAAGGCCAATGAAGAGGACGCTTTTTCTATTTCTCGCAGGGAGTTTTATTCGGTTTTAAATTTTTATACTTTTTGTAAATATAATAATGATAAACAAAATATTATAGATAAATGTAAGAATTATTTCGGGGAGAGAAGAAGTAATTATTGTACGGATAAATTCCCTTATTTAGTTATGCTTTATTATCTGAAGCTGGGACAAAAGATTGAATTTGTAAAAACATGCCAAGATTACACTTCGTTATCTCAAAATAAAAAAAATATAAGTTGTGATGAAATTTGGAATAAGGCCAATGATGCTAATTTAGAATTTTGTGATCAGGTGGATCGTTCCTGCGCCTACTTGGTTACCGATTCTGAAAAAACATCATGTGCAAAAATTGTTAATTTGAGCACCCCAGTTGATAATATTCTAGATAATGATTGCCGCAATGAGATACAAATAAGAGCTGCCACTTCTGCTCAAGATTGTTTGAGTATAAAGGATGATATTACCAAATTAATATGTTTGAGTGTTTATAGCAAAGACGCCTGTGACAGCGCCTTTGGTTTAATAGACGAAAAGTGTCAAATTTTAGAGACAGGTAATTTGAAAAAATTTGAGGATAAATATTCATTAAATAACTGTTGTTATGAAAATGATCCTCAGCAAGGCGGGGAGGATGTCGGAGCCGTTTTATATGTCCAATTACAATAAGGGTGTTGATTATGCGGAAATAAAATAAATTTTTATTAGTCTGTTAATTATCAATCACTATGGGGGTTCTAATAAATAGAATATGGAAGTATGATGAAAGAAATTACTTTATATATTTCTTTAAATTCTAAATGCAATTTAGCTTGCCGATATTGCTATATAAAAAAAAACCTTAAGGAACAATTAAATATTAGAAAGATTAAACAAAGAATAAGTTATTTTTTTAATAAAAATAACTTTTTGTTTATTAATTTTTGCGGTGGGGAACCATTAATGTCCTTTACGACAGTTAAAGAAACTTGTAACCTATATAGAAAGGGAGCAGAGAGCGTATGGATTTGGATGTGAATTAAGTATTATAACCAATGGAACATTATTAGACGAAGAAAAAGTCTCTTATCTATTAAGCCATGACATTAAAATAATACTTAGTCTGGACGGTATTACGGCATCCTCAGATATAAATAGGAAGTTTTTACATTCGAATAAGTCGGTTTCAGGTGAAATAATTAGCAGGCTGGAAAAATTAAATAAAAAAATCGGTTTTCTCCAAAATTCAAGATTTCAAAGGTTGTTTCACCGAATAATTTGAGGTATCTAAAAAGTGATTTGCTGTATTTTCAGGAATTGGGTATTACTGAATTGAGTTTAGGGATTGAAAGTTATCGACAATGGTCTGACTCAAGTATTAGATTATTTTGTGAAAAGATAGAGGAACTTTTTACGATTTATTTTGATTTATTAGAAAAACAAAAGGGAAAATATTTTTAAAGATTAATAATCTTGAACGCTTGATACATAATGAATTTCATTACTATTTTGATTGTGACCAAATTCGCTTAGATTGCGATGGTTCGCTTTTTTTATGTTTAAGTCATGTTTTCGATAAAAAATTTATGCGGCAGCAGCCCTTGAATCAGTCAGCAGATCTTTCTAAGGCCAAAATGTCATTATTAAAGAATAAATTACGTCAGCTGATTAATTTTGACGTTAATCTTAAAGAAAAATTGTTTTGTCCCGTCGATTTATTAGTATATTGTCAAATAAAGAAAATTGATTTCGTAAGATGTATAAGATGTATGCCAGTTTACATCGATGTTTACGTCGATCAATGTCGGGCTGTATTTAAGGTGTTAAGTAAGAAGAAAAGATTTCGGAGTTGTATAATTTAAATTAAAATTTGGTATTAAATAAATGTCTGATAAAGTTAATTTAATTTATAACGGGGGATATGGTTATCTTTTGGAAAAAGACGGCCAATTTCTGCCAATGGGTATTTTTCAGTTAATGTCCTATTTGAAGACAATGGGAATTGATCCTCTGTCAAGATTTTAAGCAAAGATCTATTGGCAGATGCTCACAGCAAAGATGTTATTTATAATTTTTTTGTTGAGAATAATGTCCGCAATTTGGAAAATTGGCAGAATAAACATATCGATAAAAACATCTTGAAAATTGGTAATCGACCAGTTATCACCAGTAAATGACAGTGCAAAATTTTGGGGCTTCAGTATCAGCTGTCTCGATGATGTTTTGCCAACTCTTTATGCTGTTTTGGCATTAAAAACTTTAGATAAGACAGCGGTAGTTATCATCGGCGGTGCTTACCTGAAATATTTAAATAAAGAGCTAATTATAGACAACCCAAATTTGATTGATTTTTTAGTTGTTGGTGATGGTGAATATGCTCTGACTGAAATATTAATTAACAATGGGGATAAGGATAAATTGATCGCTACTGATAATTTGGTTTTTTATAAAGATGGAAAATTGATAATTAATCCCGTTAAATATATTAATTTTAATGACATTAAATTGCCGGATTACGAGATCGTAAAGGCAGATGAAGAGATCTATTATAATTTTTCCAGGGGTTGCGGCGGCCAGTGCATGTTTTGCACGTCGAAAGATAAGTTGCAGTTTAAAAATTATACTACAATTTGTAGCGAACTGGATCTCTTTAATTTCTAAATATAATCCGAGCAGGATTTATTTTATTGATTGCAGTGCCAATAACAACGCCCAGTTATTTATTAAAATTTTGGAATATTTACACGGGCGAACGGGAGATTTTGAGGCAATATTTTGGGTTGATTTTTTCAATTTTCCGGATAGTTTAATCCAGGCAATTAATGATTATACCACGGATAAAAAAATAAACTTAAAGTTCGGTCTAGAAAGCGGTGATAAAAAAATGCGTGATTTTTTGAATAAACCACGATTTACTAATGATGCAGCAATTGATATTGTGAAGAAACTTAAGAACAGGTTAATAATTTAAAAATAAATCTTAAATATTATTGTCAGTATTCCCTATGAAGATAAATTTAGTTTCTTAAAAACCTTAAAATTAATTTTATATTTGAAGGATTATTGTTACCGGGTACCCATTACGATTTTTCATCTGACTCCTGAGAGTGCACTGTTCTGAAGAATCCAGATAAGTATAAGATTAGGTTACGTGACCGTTCAGTAAATAAATATAATTACTTTTTTTGTTACGATGAAATTGACGGCTTTAAAATGGGAGGATATTGAGCGAAGAAATTATAAGTATTTTGAGCATATTGTTTCTTATTTGAATAAGGCTAAAATTAGTTGGTGAAAATATATGGATGATATTTTAAATGTTCACTTTAAAGCGTCTATTGGAATTTATTGATATTAAGAAATTTACAGCTTAAGGATTTTTTTATCGGAGCAGAAATGACGTTGGTTAAGCTTTCAGACAATAGTTTGGGGACAGCTGCGAATTTCGATGTTCAAATCGATACCGATAAACATTTAAAGTTTTCTGCTATAAGGGAGAGTGATCATATTAGGAAATTAATAAACAAAGATCCTTTATTATTAAAATATTTGCAGAATCTTGACTGCAGTTTTAAACGGTCATTAAAATTAGCCATAGTTTCAGCGTTGTCTCAGCCTTTATTGAATAAAAGTGAATTAAGGAGACTTGGTCTTGAATTTTTTTAGAGTTAAAAAGAGCAGTTCATGGCAACATAGACTTGTCCCGTTACTTAAAGATAAAAACGAAGCTGTTTTAATAGGTTATGGCGGGGGCTTACATACATTATTAAAGTCAAAGATTTTAAATTTGTATATTTCTGATTTTATGTTTAAAAATAGGGTGTTTTTAATGCAGTCAATTCGAGAATTGGCTAGACTCAAGAAATTGTATAATTTTATGGGAAAGATTAAATTATCAAATGGTTTACAGAATGAAGCGATTCTAAAGAAGGCCAATCTTACCTTAATTAGCGGTTCTGCCCTAGCTATTAATACGATGGAAGATTTGCTTAAAAATGCTCGAAGATGTGCTAAACGGTCATTGTCCAGGGGCCTAGTGCCAGTATCTACCCAGCCGAATTATTTTCCAGAGGAGTAACTGATTTATTCACTAATATAAAGAAAGAAGCCGATATATTTGATTATAAAATTCCTGGCGGCCATACTAGGGATGATAGCAATTATATCCATATTTATAAATAATTTATGCATTATTCATTAGATTTAAATTACAATTGCAATAATGATTGCCTTTTCTGTTTTAATAAATATGATAAAAACAAGTCGTTTGATATTAAGCAGGTAAAAAAAGAAATTGATTGGGCGTCTAAAAATCAGTTTGATATTCTCGATTTTTATGGCGGGGAACCGCTATTATATAAAGATGATTTGTTGGAAATTCTAAAGTATGCACATGCAATAAAGGGTTGAAATCCGGAATCGCTACAAATGCCACTTTTTTAGATGATAAAATTGTTAAAATTTTCAATGAATTAGGGGTGGTTAATTGTAGAACAAGTATGCACGGCCATAATAAGGTATTGCATGACATGGTGACTCAAAGGAAAGGTAGCTTTGAAAAGACCTCTCGAGGAATTAATTCTTTGATTAACTATTTTAACGGGGAGATAATTATAAATATAGTCATTACCAAATTAAATTATAAATATCTACCAGACATTGTTCTACATATATGTAAACTTGATCCTGGTAAGAAGGCGGCTATTAAGTTTTCCAATTTGATTTATAATCATAATAATGATGTTTATAGAAAGATTGGCCTGTCTTTATCAGCCACCCAGCCGGTTGTGTATAAAGTAATCAAAAATATAGTTAAAGATAGAAAGTTTTATATTGAGAAATATCCTTATTGTTTTTTAAAACCATTCTCTAAAAATTTTATAATAGAAAAAGATCTTGGCAGGGAAATTATATTTTGGCATAATGATTGCGCTGTCTGCAAATTCAAGAATAAGTCTTGTGTCGGATTAAATATCAATTATGTCAATTATATCCAGCCAGATATAGGTGAAATTAAAAAATTGAATAATTTTAAATATGAATAAGCTGAGAAAGTTATTAGGTCGCGAGCAGATCTCGAATGAAAAAAAACAATATATTAAGATAAACAATTACTGTAATAATAATTGTATTTTTTGCCTTGATTCTGCCAATCAGGAAAAGGCTCAGCGGATCAAAAAAACTTTCATATTTAAACAAATCAAAGATGGAAGGGCCGGGGGGGCTAATAAATTAATACTAAGCGGCGGCGAAGCTACAATTGATCCCTACTTCCTTGAATATGTTAAATTTGCCAAAACGAACGGTTATCATAAAATACAGGTTATTTCCAATGGCCGGATGTTTGCGTACGGTAAATTTGCTAAGCAGGCAATAGCGAATGGTTTGAATGAGATAACGATATCAATTCATGGGCATAATCAGAAGTTGTACGAAAAATTGACTAATATACCCGGATCATTTAAACAATTGTTAGCGGCATTAAATAATTTAAAACAATTTCCCGGGTTGATAATAAATATTGATATAGTGATCAATAAATTAAATTATAAATATATTTATGAGATTATTAAATTTTATAGTAAAAATTGTGGTATTTTTGAATATGATTTACTTAATTTAACACCTGCCGGCCGCGCTTTAATTAATAAAAAGATATTATTTATTAATTTGAAACTAGCTTTGAAGTATTTAAAGCCTGTTTTTAATCTGACGAAAAGGGATAGTCGGTTTTTTATATGGACTAATAGGTTGCCTCCTAAATATTTAGAAGGGTATGAGTATTTAATCCAAGACCCTCATAAATTAATGGATGAGGTTTCGGGCCGTTATCAATCATTAAACAGTTTTTTGACCTTAGGGACTAAAATGAGTTGTCAGGATGATCTAAACTGCTCTTGGTGTTATTTGGATGATTTCTGTAAAAAGCTCAGGGACACTAAACAACTAAATAATTTTGAGTTTTTCCCCATAAAATCCATTAATGATGTTAGAAATGTTAGTGAACGCAAGTATTTTGTTGAGGTTGACAGGAAGAATTACAAGGACATCTTAGAAAATATTGAAGAATATAAAAAATATAATGTTTATTTTAAATTAAGAAATTTTAGCACTGTAAAAGAACTTGACCAGAAGGCTTTGCCTCTAAGTTTATTCAAAGAATATTTTGCGATGGATAAAGATATTAAATTTTTAGACTTTCCATTATGTTTGGTTAATAAACAGGCAAAAGTAGCGCAATTTTTGAATTTGTCAAGAAATGCCGCTGATTTAGATTTAAAGCAATTTACCATGAATTATATAAGGGATTTATATTATATAAAAGCTTTAAAATGCGATCATTGTAGATTTAATAAAAAATGTTCTGGCTGGCATATTAATTATGTGCGCTATTACGGGTTTAAAATTTTTAACCCAGTCATATGAGTAAAATTGATTTTAATCAGCGGTTAAAATTTTTTAGAGATATTACTTATCGGTATAATTTAATATTCCCGACCGATTATTTATATCTTTCACCTAAAAAGGAATGGGGATTAGAGCAGATGATGAATTTATGGCGATTTAATTTGAGAAATGTTAATAACCCATATGTTTCGCTTTATTTACATATCCCTTTTTGTCTCGAAAGAAGGTGCTCTTATTGTATAAATTTATCTTCGGTATTGGAGTCCGGCTCCCAGCTCGAGCAATATTTGGATTATCTGAAAAAAACGATGTTAAACTATAGGAAAATATTTCCGACTACAAAATTCAATACATTATATATAGGCGGAGGTACCCCCTCGATATTATCGCCAAAACAGTTGGATGATTTTTTAAAAACCATTAAGATTAATTTTAAATTTGAAAGTTCTGGCATGAAAACTATCGAGATGTCACCTGCTACTGCAAGTTATGAAAAAATAGATATTTGTAAAAGGCAAGGTATTAATCGCATAAGTATGGGGATTCAATCTTTGAACTGCAAGATTCTAGAATCAGTTAATAGATTCAATACTTTAGCCTATAATGAGTTACAGGATCTTTGTCGGTATGTTAATAGGAAGAAATTTGAAGATTTTAATTTGGATTTAATAATTGGCTTGCCTGGCGAAAATAATAAAAGTTTTTTAAATAACCTGACGCAATTATTAAAGTTAAATATTCCATCAATTACTGTTTATAAATATGTACATAAATATTTTGAGTCCGAAAAAAATACGCCAAAGTATTACGAAGAGCAATATTTAATCAAGTATAAAGATATTATTAAAAATATAGGAGCTATATTGAAAAAGTATCATTATATTGAAGAAACGTCCGGGGCTGGAATTAATAATCTATTTCGTTTCGTAAAGAAAAACCATAGCAAAAAACAGGATTATTTTTTGCAATGGAACTCACAATTAAATAATTCTGTTTTAGGTATCGGGAAAGGCTCTACCAGTCTTATACAAAATAAAGTCTTTGCCAATGAAGATTTTAACGTATCAGTAAATAACCTAGTATCAAGCAATGTTAAATATTCAGGTCACATATTTAATAAAGATGACCAAATTCGCAATTATACAATTATGGAACTCTGGCGTAATCGGGCAATGGATTTTTCAGAATTCAAGAGGTTATTCGGGCTAGATTTTTACAGCTACTTTAAGGGGGAGCTAGACTATTTGAGAATTCAAAATAAAGTAATAATTACCGATAAATACGTAGAGATTAAATTTAATGATATTTTGGATTTTGCAATTAATATAAAATTATTTTTTAATTTTTCTTATCTTAAAACTAACTATCAAACATAATTATGGCGAATTTGGGTTACATCCAATTGAATAGAACCTGTAATCAGCAGTGCCTGTTTTGCTCCAATCCGGAGAATGGGAACGTTTTATCATATTCAAAAGCTAGGTTTTATATTGATGATTTTATGAAAAACCGAGTTGACGGAATTATTTTTACCGGGGGTGAACCAACCTTAAACAAAAATTTAATAAGGCTTATAAGGTATTGTAAACAAAAAAACTTAGAATCCAGGATAATAACAAATGGACAACTTACTGCTGATTACGATTTTATGCGAGAATTGAAGTTGTCTGGATTGAATTTGATTCATGTTTCCATCCATTCAGTAAAACCCCCAATACAAAATTATTTGAGCCAAAATTCTAATTCTTTTAGGAATATAATAGGAACTTTGCAAAACGCCAGAAAGCTCGGTGTGGAGGTTAATATTAATACTGTTATAAACAGATTTAATGCCAAAAATTTGCATGAAAATATGCGTTTTTTTATCGTTAAATTCCCTGAAATTAAGCACTTTGTTTTTAATAATTTAGATCCTAAGATGAATCGGGTTGAGAAAAATACCACTTTAATCCCTCGATTAGGGGATTTTAAAGATTCATTGTTGAAAGCTCTGACATTATTAAGCAAGAATGGAAAGACTTTCCGCGTTGAACGCGTCCCTTTATGTTATATGACGGAATTCGCAGAGTATTCAACTGAAACCAGGAAGATTATTAAGAATGAGGAACGTAGGATCTTATTTTTGGATGATCGACCTGATAATTATAGTAAACAAGATTATTTCTTTTATGAAAAAGCAAAACAATGTAAAAAATGCAGCCTGAATGAAATATGTGCCGGATTATACGCTATGGATACACATTTTAGTAGTAAAGAATTGGAGCCCCAAGCAATTAATAAGAATATAATTATTAAAAGGATATTAAATGGCTAAAAGGATTGAAATATATGTAGGTTTTAAATGCAATAATAATTGTATTTTTTGCGTTGAATACTTTAGACGACAGAAGTTTAATGACTTGAAAGTATTACAAACTAATACTGAAATCAATGAACAGCTAAATAAATATCGTGAAGAAGGATATAGCCATTTAAATATATTGGGTGGAGAACCTTTCTTGGAGCCAAGTTTTTATAAAGTATTATCAAAAGCTAAGGGCTTAGGCTTCATTACCGCAGTTACAACTAATGGAAGTTTATTGTCAGATGAAAATATTGCCGTTAAAAATTTACCCTTAATAGATGATCTAATCTTATCTATTCATGGTCATAATGAAGAAATAATCTCGAGACAGAGTCAGAATAAAAATTTATATGTCAATTTACAGGCAGCTTTTTTAAATATTAAAAAATATTTTAGAGGTCGAATTCTTAAAACCAATACTGTAATTAATAATTTAAATTATAAATATCTCTTAGATATTGTAAAATTTATTCAGAGGGCGGGAATCTCAGAAATTAGTTTAACCTATATGTCGATTGATGATCATAATAAAGAATTCTTGGTAAGTTTGGGTAGACTGCAGCCATATTTGGAAAAAGTAATGGAATATTGCAGCAATAATGACTTGAGAATCAGGTTCGCTGATATTCCTTTATGTTTTTTGGGACAATACCCCCATCTAGATAATAGTTTATATTATGACAAACGACAGAAATATGATGTGGATGGTAAGCTGATCGAACATTGTAGGCAAAAAACAAAAACAGAAAAATGTTCCGGCTGTATGTATGAAGGTATTTGCGAAGGGTTGGATCTTAGTTATTATAAAATATTCGGCGATTCAGAATTAATGCCAATTAGTTAATTATATATGCATAATATTGAAATTAACATCGGTAATGCCTGTAATAATAAATGCAGATTTTGTATGATAGAATATGAAGATAAAAGATGCTTCATTGCTTTTAATTTGATAAAAAAAGAGGTAATTAAGGCCAGGCGTCAGGCGTATGATTCGATTGGGTTTTTAGGCGGTGAATTTACTTTACATCCGGATTTGCTGAAAATAGTTAAATTATGTAAAATTTTAGGATATAAAACTATACATATAATTAGTAACGGCAGAAGATTTGCTGACTCTGAATTGTTGAGTGACCTGATAAAAAATGGTGTAAATAGATTTTCTGTTTCAGTTCATAGCCATGATCAGAAAGTTGATGATTATTTGACTCAAAGTCGCGGAGGATTCAAACAAAAACTTCAGGGAATTAAGAATCTAATAAAATTTAGAAAAACCGGAAAAATCAGAAATTCTCTGTCAATAAATATAGTTATTAATAATTTGAATTACAAAGAAATAGTTAAGACTTTAAACTATTTTCACGGTCTGGGCATTGAAGATTTTAGGTTGAATTTTATTTGGCTGCACGGACGTGCCCAGAGATACTCGGAACTTTACCTTAAATTTAGTGATTTTGTGCCATATATTAAGGATATTATTTCAGCCGCAAAGGAACATAAATATAATTTTTCTTTTGAGGGTATTCCGGCCTGTATTATAAATAGTGATGAGGCACTTAATTATTTAGGCGAGCTAAAAGATCAAGCTACTCAGGTAGTTGCCTATAATAATCCGAAACAGCTGAGGGAAAGCTTTAACTGGCAAAGCCGCAAAGCTAATGAGTTTAAAATTAAAAATGATAACTGCCAATTGTGCCATTGGAATAGTATCTGCGATGGTATCTGGCGAGATTATATAACAATTTATGGTTGGGACGAATTCCAGCCGAAGGAAAAAAACAATTAATTTTTTTATATATACGCGGATGTTAACTATTAAGAGAAAAATCGAAGAATTCAATAGGCTCTTTCAGAACAATCAGTGTTGGGATTTGGATCTTCTTAAAAATTATCTGATTAGGGCAGAAGTAAGGTTCAGCGCACAGGATGTAAGAAAAATGTGGGGTAGGGGGCTCAAAACATTAAGCAAACAGCCTGATAAGAACTTGAATATGTATATCAGTATGCCTTTTTGTTTAGATAATAAGTGCGCCTATTGCCGTCATCAGTCTTTGATTGCCAGCAGTTCTGTTATTGATTTATATATAATTTATTTAATCAATTCTTTGAAATATTATAAGGATATTTTTAAAAATTTTGTTTTCAATAATTTGTATATAGGGGGCGGGACACCTAGTATTCTAACAAACAAACAATTACAGATAATTTTAAATGAAATTTTCAATGATTATGATTTCGATCCTTCTGGGGAAAAAACTTTTGAATGCAATCCCAATACAATTAATTTGGAAAAATTAATGATTGTCAAGAACTTCGGCTTTAATAGAATAAGCATCGGCGTGCAATCTTTAGATGAAAAGGTGTTGTCGTCGGCTAAAAGGAACAACCAATCATATAACGATGTTCAAAACGCAATTGTTAATGCGCAAACGTGTAATTTCCCAGTAATAAATGTAGATTTGATGCTCGGGCTTGCAAACCAAACATTGGAATCTCTGGTTAAAACCTGCTTGCAGATTATAAAATTTAGACCCGATAATATGTTTATTTATAAGTATAAGCCGCAAGAAGGTCATTATGGCAATTATATTAAGCAGTCGCAGGATAAATATTTTAAAAGGTTAAATAATTTTTGCCAAAGATTTTCCGTGGTATTGAAGTCTGATAAAAAAGTCAATTCAGTTTATTTTGTTACGGAGAATGATAATTTCTTTAGATTACGTTTGAAAACCGGTCCCCGTATAAAAATTAGCACCCCTTATGTTTTATATGGTGATAGGCCTTTTAATTATGTATTTGGGGTAGGACAGTTTGCTATTTCAAAAATTTATTCAATATTTCAGGGGGAAGAGTTGTCTAAAAATTTCTTTTTTAAACCTCGGCTAAAAAATATAAGAGGTTCGTTTGTATCTCAAACTGATGAAATGAAAAGTTATATTTTGAACTCTCTTGACCGTTATGATTCAGTAATAAATAAAACTGAATTTGAAAAAAATTTTGGTCAAGACATATCCCTGTCTTTCAAAGGGGAGCTTGAATATTTCCAAAATAATAATTTGTTAGTTCTGGATAATGAAAGGGTAATTTTTAAATTTAAAACACCCAAAGAGAAGTTTTTAGCTGCCTTTCTTTTTATTTAAATTTTATGTCTTTAGCTAGAAATATGCCCAATGATGTTATTAAAATTGATGATCAATTCGAAATGGCAAAATCTATGGGGAATACTTTATTGCAGTATGCTAGACGTTTTTTGAATATCGATTTAATTTATTATAAAATTATATAACTATGGATAGGATTGATTTGAAAATTTGCTTTCAATGCAATAATCTTTGTGAATTTTGTGTGCAGGGAGATAAGAGGGAGCGTCTTGCTAATAAAAGTCTTGAAGAAATTAAAAAAGCGCTAAGGGAGGCGAGGCAGGAAAATATCGAAGGTGTTGTTTTTACAGGTGGCGAACCTACTGTCCATCCCGATATTTTAAAGGTAGTGGAGTATGCCCAGAAAGCTGGATTTAAAAGTATCCAGTTGCAAACTAATGGACGTATGTTCTCGTATTTAGATTTTTGTAAAAAAATAATTTCAGCAGGAGCGAGTGAATTTTCGCCAGCATTGCATAGTTCTGTGCCAGAAATTCACGATAAATTAACAAATAGTCCGGGGGCCTGGCAGCAGGTAGTAAAGGGGATTAGAAATTTGAAAAGTTTAAATCAATATGTCCTTACTAATACCGTTATTACCTCTTTGAATTATAAGGATTTTCCGGAATTGGCTAAATTATTTGTCAGATTGAATGTTGATCAGTTTCAGTTTGCTTATGTTCATATAATTGGCACCGCCTTTAAAAATAAGGAATGGCTGATTCCCCGAAAAAGCGAAGTGATGCCTTATGTTAGGAAGGGTTTAGATATCGGTATCTTCGCCGGTAAAAAAGTAATGACCGAGGCGATACCTTATTGTTTTATGTCTGGTTATGAAGATTATATTGCCGAAAAAAATATTCCGGAAACAAAAGTCGTGGCTGAAAATACAATTGATGATTTTAATTATTTTCGGAAAAACGTTGGGAAATTGAAGTCCGCTACCTGTAAGATTTGCGGTTATTATAATATTTGCGAGGGGCCCTGGAAAGAGTACCCTGAAATTTTTGGCTGGGATGAATTTAAGCCGGTAATAAAATTACCGCCTCATTTTGAAAAACTGGAAAATTATGACAAGAAATTAATTCAGGTAGTTGGACAGGCTTATAATCTTGGGGAGATAGTTGCTGTCTATAAATATGTCAAACGCAGCATTAATAATGCTCATTTGTTTGTGTTTCAAGCTAAAATAGTGATAGCAAAATTATCAAAAACAAAGACGCCAGAAAAGATAAATGCGGAACAAAATGTGCTGAGTATTTTTCTGAAAAAAGGTTTACTTTTCCCGGCGATGTTAAAAACTGTTAAAGGTGATTTTTATCTAAAATACAAACAAAGTTATATCCGTTTGTACGAGTATGTTCAGGGTTCAAACAATGTTCATTATTTTAATTATCTGGATAAGATTTTGAATTATTTTATTTTTTGCGTACAAAGCAAAGATAAATTCAATAAGTTTTATAATCGAGAAGCAGTTTTATTTAAACTAGACAAGAAAATTGCTAATGCTTTAAAATTAACTAAAAAATTTAATCACTCGGATAATAAATACTTAGTGGGCCTGCTGGGCGATTCTGAGAATATTTTAAATAATATAAGGAGTTCTGATGTAATTATACCATTGCACTTTCTGGAATTAGTTTTGAACGAAAAGGGGCTATATTTTTTGGAATCAGAACACTTGATCGAAAATTTTTTTCCTTCTTCTTACGTCCTGGCGAGATATATATTAAAAGTATTAACTCAAGAAAATCAAATTTTAAATATTGATGAGCTTGTGAGAATAGTTTTCACGAAAACCAATTTAGCCCAAGAGAAAAAAACTGCCGTGAATCTTCTCTTGACAATTGATTTATTGCGTAGGATTTATAATTATAAAAAATATAATAAGGATACGAGAAATAAATATAAGAAATATTATCGAGATTTAATCATTGGGTTTAATGTTAAATTTAGTCAGTAAATTTATTGTCGTTATTGTTTTGGCCATCGGATCCATTGTTTGTTTTGAAGATTTTAAATTTGGCAAAATTCGTAACAAGTGGATTAAGCTTGGGGCTCTTTTGGGCTTTTTGTTTTATTTTGTCTGCGGGATAATAACTATTTTATATAATTTAAATATTGTTAATTTTAGTTTTTACTTGGCAGATTATTATCTGTTAGTTTTTTATAATACTCTAATTGCATTTATTTTGGGATTTATCCTCTGGTACTTTAAACTCTGGGCCGGTGGGGATGCTAAATTATTTACTCTTTATGCATTTTTAATCCCATTGGAATTTTACGGTAACTGGTATTTTAAATATTGGCCGGCTTTGACTTTATTAATAAATATTATCCTGCCGATTTTTGTTTATCTGTTGATTAAATTTTTACTTTATCCGATTAAACTGGGCATTAATTATTTGAAAAATCCGCGCTTGCTGGCCGAGTATTGCGGCAAATTTAAACAAGGAACTGAATTTGATAAAACTAAAATAAAGACTTATATTAATGTTGCCTTAAGCTTTATCGTGATTTTAATATTTTTTCAGATTTTGAGGTCGCGGTTGGGTGATTTGCTGACTCCATATCTTGGCCAGCTGCTCGTAGGCTTTTATTTTTTGATCGGTTTTGTGGTTTTTCAGCCCCTGCGAAAATTATTGCAAAAAAAAGAGTTATTGGTTTCTGTTTTGATCGCAGTATATTTTATTGCCGGCGCAATTTTTTTCAGGGAGACTGTTTTTGTTGATTTCCATAAAATATTTGCGCTGCAGTTTATTTTAATATTGTCATATTATTATATTTTTAAATACGGCCAGACATTGGGAAGATTTTTGTATAATTCAGCCGAGGTTAAAATGGTTCCTGCGGCAGAAATCGTAGCCGGAATGTATATCAATAAGGATTATATTCGCCAAATTTTAGGTTCCCGCTATAATTTTGAAGCATCAAAAAAGGAAATTTCTGCAAACTTAAATCCCGAGGAGGTAGCGCAATTGGAGAATATTTTAAAGTCCCGACAAAATGCAGCCGATAAATATTCTCGGTTACTCTCATCTTTGAGCCGTTTTAGCTTATCTTCAGTGCCGACTTTAATCCAACAGCTGTGGCAATTAAAACAGGAGAAAAAAATAGTGGCAAGTTTATTGGAAAAGATTAACGCCAAGCTGGATCAGGAACAAAAGGTTAAACTCCACAATTTATTAAATAAGCTTGATGAGAACCAAGTGTTTTTAAAATCCCTTAAAGGCAAATTAACCGTTGAACAGGCGAATGATTTAAAAATCATAATTGCCAAGCGCAATCAGGAGGTTGTAAGTCAGGGCTTGGCACCTGTAGATACCATTATTCTGCATAAAACTTTTTCCTTTGCGCCCTGGATGCTTTTGGGGGTGATTATTACTTTGGTAACCAGAAGTTCATTGATCCATCTAATTTATCAATTATTTGGCAGGTAGCATCTGGAGGCGTAAGTGGTTAAGATGCTTTTATATCCAACGGACTTTACAAGTAAATGTTTCCGATATATAATATATTTACTAATATTATTCTCAGTATATAAAATAAAAATATTATGTTAGAAAATAAGGATTTACAACGAATTGGCCAAATTTTTGATGAGAAACTAGATCCTGTTAAGGCTAGTCTGAATTCTTTGGCAATGGAATTAGCAGATATGAAAGCGACTTTAGCAAAAATTGATAAAAGAACTGATGAAGATACAACTGCTGCTTATGGGGAAATTGAGAAATTGAAAAAGAGAATCAGTTCTGTCGAAGAACAGATGAGAATTTTGCAAGCTCAAAAAGCCTAATTATATTGGCATTGATTTAAATATTTACCCCCGCATGCGGGGTTTTTTGATTTTTATGGAAATTTAAGCTAAACTTAGGATATGAAATTATACAATACTTTAACCCGTAAAATTGAAGAATTTAAGCCAATCAAGGGTAAGAATATCGGGCTCTACACTTGTGGGCCGACTGTTTATGATTATGATCATATTGGCCATGCCTGGAATTATGCTATGGCTGATTTTTTGCGCCGTACTTTGGAATATAATGGTTATAAGGTAAAGCATGTAATGAATGTTACTGACGTCGGGCATTTGGTTCATGATGCTGAATCCGGTGAAGATAAGATGGAAAAAAGTGCCCGAGAAAAAGGGAAGACAGCTTGGGAAATTGCTGAATTCTTTCTGGATATTTTTTTGGCTAATCGTAAAAAACTAAATTTGGAAGAACCTCGGGTGATTTGTAAAGCCACTGATCATATCAAGGAAATGATAAAAATGGTTCAAATTTTATTGGACAAAGGCTATGCTTATGAGATTAGTGATGGTATTTATTTTGATACTTCAAAATTTTCGAAATACGGGCAATTGTCAGGTAATACTTTAGAAAGTCTAAAGGAAGGCGCCAGAATAGAAATTAATCCTGAAAAGAAAAACCCGACCGATTTTGTCTTATGGAAATTTTCAGCAGCAGGTGAAAAACGACAGATGGAATGGCAGGCTTTTGGCCAGATGGGTTTTCCTGGCTGGCACATTGAATGTTCAGCCATGAGCATGAAATATCTGGGTGAATCATTTGAATTACATACCGGAGGAGAAGATAACATCTTTCCTCATCATGAATGCGAAATTGCCCAGTCTGAAGGAGTAACAGGCAAACCTTTTGTGCGCTATTGGTTGCATACACGTTTTTTAATGGTCGATGGCCAGAAAATGTCCAAGTCGTTAAATAATTTTTATACTTTTGCTGATCTGGAAGCAAAAGGTTTTTCAGCTCTTGATTTGCGATATTTATTTTTAACCGCCCATTACCGTTCCCAGCTGAATTTTACCTGGCAAAGTCTGGATGCGGCTAAAACCGCCCGCGAACGTTTGAATAATTTTATTTTGGGTATAAAGAAAAAGGGTAAAATAAACAAACGTTATAAGGAAATGTTCCTGGAAAAGATTAATGAAGATTTGGACATGCCCGGGGCTATAGCCTTAGTTTGGCAAATGATTAAGGATAAAAATGTTAGTGATGAAGATAAGAAGGCGACTTTGTTTGATTGGGATAAAGTCTTGGGCTTGGATTTAGCGAAATTAAAAAAAGAAAAAATAAAAATCCCCAAGGAGGTTGAGGCTTTAGTTAAAGCCAGGGAAGAGGCCAGACAGAATAAGGCTTGGGGTAAATCGGATGAACTGAGAAATAAAATCGAGGGCTTGGGTTTTTCAGTTGAAGATACTGCAAACGGCTCAATTGTTAAAAAAAATAATTTTAAATAATAACTTTTATCTTATGGGCATTTTTGATAAAATTTTTCCTGATAAAATAAAACCTAAAAGTTCGGATCCGGTGTCATATACTGAGATGTCGGACGCTGATTTAAAAGCCAAACAGGCTGCAGACAAAGCAGCGGCTTCGGTTAAGGCCGAACTATTATTAAAAAAAAGGAAGAAGGACATTCCTGAATATCAACAGGAATATTTAGAAGTTTCGAAAGAAATTGAATCAGTTAAAAATGATCGGAGGATTAATTCTTACTGGCTTGAGCGGGGTGGCGGTGATTTTCCAAAAATTGTGAATATGAATCATCGGCTGCAGGAATTGCAAGTTAAAAAGTCTCAACTGGATCGTATTTTAGGAAAAAATGCGGTTAAATTAGAGAAAGAATCATGCAAACCATCATTGCAACGGCTGATTGAACGGACTAAAATGATGCACTCTGATTTAAATAATAACGAAGAGTGGGTTATGAGACGTTACGTAGATATATTGTCAACGCTGGAGGCCATATCTAAAGATATTGCCGATGAAGATAATTTGGTAGATTATATTGATAATAAAATTAATTCTTTTGAAGAAAAATTTAGTAAGGCAAAAGATGATACTCTGCAGCATTATAAATATGCAGAAAATCTGGGGAAATTGAGAATTACCAAAGCTTGGGTTTTTGCGTATGCTGAAGAATGGGCGCAATATCATCGACCAAAGGCCTGGGCAATGTATCAGGATGTTGAAAAGATCCCGGGATCAATGGAGGCTCAGCCAGCTGTTGCTAGCTAATTTAAAATATGAATCAAGAAAAAATACCCACGATGGAAAGCAGTCGCGATCAGCTTTTAGCCTTGGAAAAAACAGGGCAGTATTTGTTTCACGGGTCAATGGGCTCTTTTGAATCATTAGAACCGCGGCAGGCGATTAATGATAATGAGCTAACAAGAAAAAGGGAACAACATGGCGAACCGGCTATCTGTGCTACACCTTTTGCGGACGTGGCCATTTTTTCAGCCTTGATTAAAGCTAATGCCCACAATATTAAAGATGAATCAAACTGCAGATATGACCTTGATGGTTCTAATTTTGAAACCACGCCAAATCTGCTGGCCGCTGCCCAAAAAACAACAGGCAAGGTTTACGTCTTAGATAAAAATGATTTTCAACTTTTTGGAGGCGAAGGCTATGAATGGCGCAGTGATAAAAATGTTGTTCCTGTTAAGGTGATTGAGGTTACGGCAGAAGATTTGCCGAAGAATATTAAAGTGATTGAATAATTTTTATTTTTTAAAAAATGCCGCCCTTCGACTATGCTCAGGGTGACATTTGGTCTATGAAACAAAATTTTTGGATAAAATTGAAGAAACCGATTATTGCCTTGGCGCCGATGGCGGGGATTAATGACATGGCTTTTCGGCAGCTTTGTAAAAAATATGGCGCTGATGTGGTTTATTCGGAAATGGTTTCAGTGGATGGGTTGTTTTATAAATCAGACAAGACTTTTGAATTAATGAAATTTAATAAAAAGGAAAAACCATTGTGATTCAGCTTTTTGGCAATAAGCCGGAACTTTTTGCTAAGGCAGCTAAAGAAGTGGAAAAAATCGGAGCTGATGGCGTGGATATTAATTTTGGCTGCCCGGCACCGAAGATTTATAAAATTATGGGCGGGGTTAGATTGATGCGCGATTTTAATTTATGTTATGAAATTGTCAAAGCGACTTGTGCAGCTGTAAAAATTCCGGTTTCTATTAAAATCAGAATCGGCATAGGTAAAGTGACCGGTTTGGATTTGGTTAATAAAATTAAGGATTTGCCTATTAGCGCAATTATGGTGCATGGCCGCAGTTTTGAGCAGGCATTTAGGGGCGAGGCTGATTTAGAGGCCATTAAACGCATAAAAAAGGCCTTTGGAGGTGTTGTTTTAGGCAATGGGGGAATTTATACCCCGGAAAAGGCCAAAGATATGCTGGTGCAAACAGGAGTTGACGGGATTGGTTTGGCCCAGGGAGTTTTGGGTAAACCCTGGCTGTTTAAGCAGGTTAAGGATTATTTAAAATCAGGCAAATATAAGGAATTGAATTTTAAGCAAATAAAAAAAGTCGCGTTGGCTCATGCGGCTTTAAATTATAAATTAAAAGGCAAGGTTGGCATCCTGGAAATGCGCAAACATCTGGGCTGGTATTTTAAAGGTTTTCGCGGGCGCGTCTGATTTGAGGAAAAAGTTGGTGCAGGTGGAGACTTTAAAAGATATTAAGGGAATTCTGAGTAAATAAAAACACCATTTGTCATACGCGACCGAAGCGGAGGTACGTGAACAAATGGTGTTTTTTTTTAAATCCATTTTTTGTATTTGAAATAACTGGCCATGGCCAAAGTCGCGATAAGCATTATTGATATAATTTGCCAGAAATCAAAATTTGATCCGACAATCGGCATATGGGCTACATTCATGCCAAAAATCGCCGCCATTAAAGTCAAGGGAAAAACAATAACTGAAAATATTGTCAGAGTTCTCATTATATCGTTAAGTTTGAAAGTAACCAGGGCATTGTTGGTGTCTTCAAGCGCATCAATGGTCGCCTGATAGTTGCTCAATGTGTTCCAGATTTCTTGGGTATAATCAGTTAAATTCCGGTAAAATATTTTTGTTTCTTGCCCGTTAGTCAGATTATTTAATTTTTGTTCTATCACTTTATTTATTATCCAAAGATGGCTCTGCATGATTTTCCGGAAATAGACAATGTTTCGCTTTATAACTAATATTTCTTCAACAGTTTCCCTTTCTCTTTTGGCAAAAATATTTTTTTCAATGGTGTTGATATCAAGGCTGAAATGGTCTAGCATCGGAAAAAGAGATAAATAAAGGCGATCTAACATTTCATGAAGCAGCATTGTTGAACCGTCGTTTAAATAAGTTTCTCGTTCATTTTTATTTTCAGCGCAGATATTAAAAAAATCAATCAGGGGTTTGAGTTGGTTATAATGAATTGTAATCAGATGGTCTTTGGTCACCAGAATATCAATTTCAGCCGGTGTGATCTCTCGTGTTTTTCGGTTGTATAACGGGAAAATTATGACCATAAAAATATAATTTGGTCTGATGATAACTTTTGGCCGCTGGGCATGTTTATGAGCCAGAGAATCATTCAAATCTGATTCTTCAAATTTAAATTTTTTTCGCAAATAATCAATTTCTTTTTCTGAGGCATTGGTAATATCCAGCCAGGAAAGTTCGGAGGTTTTTACAATTTGTGATTGGGACATGTGTATTGGGTTAATTTTTGTTTGAATTTATTATAGCATAAAATTGAGGATTCAGGAACCTGGATCTAGGTTTAGAGCATCTCACCTGTAGGATTTTGAATAAATATAGCAACAGTAACTGGCATTAGGATTTTACCGCCTATATGCTGTGTATAGTAATTTGGCTAGTTTTCGTTTCTATGGTATATTTTAGGTAGTTAGTTTGGAAGCGAATTTAACTAATTTTTATAGTTTATGCCTAAAAAAATTCAGGATATTACAGCCAAACCAGAAACACCCCAGGATTTACCTAATCAGGAAATACCGGTTCAGCCAGAGATGCCGGAAGAGGTTGAAGTTGAAAAAAAGATTGAAGTGGAAAAAGCCCCGACTTTTCCTACTGAAGGCGCAATTGGTGCTGAGCAACAAGAAGCGGTTATGCCGGCGCAAGTTATTGCACCCGCAGCTCCTCAGCCTCCGGTTAAAAGTCCGACCCTGGAAAAAATTGAAAATATATTGCAGGAAGATTTGCAGGATATTTATTTTCAGCTGCCGCCCAAAAAGCAGGCTGAATTTCGTGAGGTCGGCGAAGAAACAGCGACCAGGATTGCAAAAATGATGAGTGGCGTCAAGATTCATGTCAAGAAAATATTAGAGCTGATCATTAATTGGCTCAAAATAATTCCCGGATTGAATAGATATTTCTTGGAACAGGAAGCGAAAATTAAAACCGATGAGATATTAAAACTTAAGCAGGATCAAAAACAATCAAATTCAGGCGGGGATCAGAATAAAATCTAGAGGATTAATAAAAATAAAATCACTGACTGAGGCGGCTCCGCTCAACAGTCAGAAAAAACAAAATGCCAGAATACCCACAACAATTGGATTTATTTAGTTTAACAGGCCCGGAACTTTGGGTGGTTTGGGGTATTATTTTAGTACTCATTGTTTTCGCCGTGATGTTTTTATTTTTTATTATCACCAGGATTACCCGGCTGTTTTTCAAAAAAGCCGCGACTTTTAAACAAATGGTTTTGCTGGTTACTGTGCCAAGATATAAGCAGGTGGAACAAGGACAGACCGGACAGCAGCCCAAGTCACAGCAGGAATTGGCGGAAAAAATATCTAAGATGGAAGCTTTTTTTGCCAATATAGCCGGTTTGACCTCCAAAAAGGCTTTAAATATCAATTCATGCCGCGCAATGACCATTTTTCCTTTGAAATAGTGATGAAGGAAAAATTGATATATTTTTATGTGGTCGCGCCCAGAATCTGGCGGGATTATATTGAACAGCAGGTGACGGCCCAATTTTCTGAAGCCATGGTTGAAGAGGTCGAGGATTATAATATTTTTCGGCCAACCGGTGTTGTTGTCGGTTCAATGCTGAAATTTAAAAAAGAATATATATTTCCCATCAAGACTTATAAAAAACTGGAAACAGATTCGCTCAATGCCTTAACAAATGCCTTGAGCAAATTGGATGTCGATGCTGGCGCTGCCATCCAGTATATTGTCCGTTCAGCTAATCCTGAATGGCATAAATGGGGGCAAAAAACAGCCTTCGAAGCCTATCAGGGCAAGAAATTAGGCGATGCCATTAATAAGGCACGTAAAGGGTTTTCTTTGGAAAAGTTTAATGATGTTTTAAAGGACGCAGGCTTGATCAGCAGCAAAAAACCTGAAGGTCAGGAGCCACCAAAGAATTATCAACTTTCTGATTTTGAGAAAGAAACAATTAAGGGTATTGAAGAAAAGGCAGCCAAAGGCGGTGTCGAAGTAAATATCCGCGTGATTGTTTCAGCCCCGAATAAGGAAAAGGCTAATGAATATTTGGACAATATTTTGAACAGTTTTGGTCAATTTAATATTTATGAATACGGTAATGCTTTTAAACGGTATAAACGCAACAAAGATAAATTAATTTCTGATTTTATTTTTCGTGAATTTGATGAGTATGCCAAGATGATTATGAATACGGAAGAAATAACTTCTTTATTTCACTTTCCATCGGGCCATGTTGAAACTCCCAATATTGTTTGGTTGGCAGCCAAAAAGATTTCTCCGCCAGCTGAATTGCCGACTGAAGGTTGTTTGGTCGGTTACAATGATTTTCGTAATATGTACCGTGATATTTATTTAACGGACGAGGATAGACGTCGTCATGTTTACATCATTGGGCAAACCGGTACCGGTAAATCTCAATTGCAGATTAATATGGTTATACAGGATATGGTTAATGGTAAGGGGTTATGTTTTATTGATCCTCATGGTGATACGATTGACAGCATTTTGGAATTTGTGCCCAAGGAAAGGGCAGAAGATGTGATTATTTTTGATCCCTCAGATATAGAGCGTCCGGTTGCCTTGAATATGATGGAATTTGAGCGGCCGGAACAGAAAGGCTTGGTTATCAATGAAATGATGAATATTTTTGATAAATTGTATGATTTGAAATCAACCGGCGGTCCTATTTTTGAACAGTACATGAGAAATACCATGCTTTTGATGATGGAAGATCCAGAATCAGGTTCTACCTTGCTGGAAGTATCCAAAGTTTTGTCGGATTCTGATTTTAGGAAATACAAATTAACTAAAGCTAAAACTCAGGTGGTTAAAGATTTCTGGGAAAAAGAAGCTGAAAAAGCAGGCGGTGAGGCATCTTTGGCTAATATGGTTCCTTATATTACTTCCAAGCTGACTTCTTTTATTGCCAATGATATAATGCGTCCGATTGTTTCTCAGCAAAAAAGCGCCTTTAGTTTCAGGGAAGCCATGGATCAGCGAAAAATTATTATGGTTAAACTGTCTAAAGGTTTAATCGGCGAAATCAATGCCAATTTGCTCGGTATGGTTATTGTCGGTAAAATTTTGCTGGCCGCCTTATGCCGGGTTGATCAGCCGGAAAAAGATAGACAGGATTTTTATTTGTATATTGATGAATTTCAGAACTTCTTAACTGAAGGTATTCAGGTAATTTTATCTGAAGCCAGGAAATACCGTTTGTGCTTGACCATTGCCCATCAGTTCATCGGTCAATTGGTGAAAAATAATGATACCAAATTTAAGGATGCGATTTTCGGCAACGTCGGTACCATGATTGCTTTTCGTATTGGTGTCGAAGATGCCGAACTTTTTGCCAAGCAATTTACACCTGTAATTAATCAGTTTGACGTCATGAATGTGCCTAATTTCTTGGGCTATATGAAACCATTGATTAACGGTAAAACAGTTGATCCCTTTAGTTTTCACATAACCGCATTTGAAAAACGTCCTCAGGCCAATAAACAACTGGCCGCTGCCATTAAAGAATTATCACGTTTGAAATACGGACGAGACAGGAATATTGTTGAGGCGGAAATTATTGAAAGAACTCGAACAGCTGGTGCCCAGACACCGGCTGAAGATGCAGAAGAGGACTTCTTCGCATAACTACAGATTACAGATTTTTACAGATATACGAAGTACTTAAAGGTACCCTCGCCATCTGTATATCTGTATGTATCTGTAATCTGTAGAAGTTAGAGTTATAATCCAACTAACATTTAATCCATAATATGTCCGGCCTCCTACGCTTCCGCCTTAGCTCCTTAAGAGCTAAGGCGGATAAAAAAGCTTCGGAGGCCAGAGGGTCAAGTTATTAAGTAAATTTCAAATAGTAAATAAATTACAACCTATGAAAAACAAAAACCAAGATACGGAATCAATTTTTATTACCAAAAGCAAATTTTTATTATTACGCAAAATATTGCAGAACGTTCATGAGAATTTGGGCAAGGTTATTCAGATTTTAGAATCAGAACCGGAAAATTTTGATGGTTTTGAGGATTCTTTGAGTGGAATTTCCCAGTCATTAGGAGAAATCAGCAGAGATTTAGACGTGGCGGGGGATGGACGAGTTATTGAAGGGGTCTTTGATGGAGAAAAAATGATTGCCAGTGACGGACAGGAATATAGTATTCCGGCTAATTATGCTTCGAAGTCAAAATTAGTTGAAGGCGATATTTTGAAACTATCCATAAATAAACGCGGTGACTTTTTATACAAACAAATCGGGCCGGTTGAACGCAAAAAGATTATCGGCACTTTGGGTCTGGACAAAAACGGTGATTTTTTTGTGGCCGCTGATAAGAAAAAATGGAAAGTTATTTCCGCCAGCGTAACCTATTTCAAGGGACAGCCTGGTGATGAAGTTGTGATCTTGGTACCCCAAGACGCTACCAGTAAATGGGCAGCTGTTGAAAATGTAGTTAAAAAGTAAAAAACACGGATTTTATTCACGGATTACACAGATAATTAATAATTAATATAATTATTTATGAAAAAATTATTTTTTATTGTCATCTGTATCGCCATTGTTTTGTGCGTTAATGTTGTGAGCGCCGGAGCCCAAAATGGTGATGCCAATAGCGCTGTTACAAATATAAATTCAGTCAATGGTAATGGCGTTGAGGCCGGTCTTTTGCCTGATTCACCCTTTTATTTTCTCAAGGCATTATGGGAAAAAGTCAGGGAAACATTTACCTTAAGAAGCGAAGCTAAATTGCAGTACATGGAAAAACTTGGAGAGAAGAGAACTGCCGAGGCTGAAAAATTAATTGCCAAAGGCAAAACTGATGTCGCTGAAAAAGTAATGACTAAGTATAGTGAACGACTGCAAAAAATTGAGGCTTTGATTCAGAAGAAGGGAGAAAAATTGGATGAGAAATTAAATGCCACTCAGGAGCGGATTCAAAACAGATTTGAACATCGCAACGAGGTTTTACAGCGAGTTATGGATAAAGCGCCAGAGTCTGCACAGAAAGGGTTACAAAGAGCCTTGGATAATTCAAAAACCCAATTGCAAAGTCTGGAAGCCAGAATTCAGGATCGGATCCAAAAGCGAGATCAGCGAAATCAGCAGCTGAGGGGAAGATTAAACAATCAGAACGAGAATGATAATGTGAATGAAGTAGAAGATTAATATAAAAGGAAAGCCGTTAGTTACTAAAATTAGCGGCTTTTTTGATACTTGATTTTCTGGACAGATTAGCTTAAAATGTACCTATATGAGTTTAGCATTATATCGAAAATATAGGCCGCAGAGGTGGGAGGAGCTGACCGGTCAGAATCATATTAAAATAACTTTGCAGCATGAAATTGAAGCAGGGAAGGTTAGTCATGCTTATCTTTTTACTGGTCCTCGGGGTATCGGTAAGACTACAACGGCACGTTTATTAGCCAAGTCTGTAAATTGTGAAAATCGTCAAGAGGGAATAAGCGAACCCTGCAATAAATGTGATGCTTGTTTAGAGTTAACCGCCGGTAATGACTTGGATATATTGGAGATTGATGCAGCCACTCATACTCAGGTAGATAATGTACGTGAAAATATTATCGCCAATGCGCGCTTTACGCCGGTCAAAAGAAAATTTAAGGTTTTTATCATTGATGAAGTCCACATGCTGTCAATTTCGGCCTTTAACGCTTTGCTGAAGATTTTGGAAGAACCGCCGGCTCATGCTATTTTTATTTTGGCTACGACTGAAATTCATAAAGTCCCGGCTACGATAATTTCCCGCTGCCAGCGTTTTGATTTTAAAAAAGTTAATGCTGATGATCTTTTAAAACGCTTGTCTTGGATGTGCCAGCAGGAAGGGATAAAAGTAAGCAAAGATGTATTAATTGAAGTTAGTCGCCATAGCGAGGGTTCTTTGCGTGACGCTGAAAGTTTATTGGGTCAGCTTTTAGCTTTGGGTGAAAAGGAAATTACCGCAGAAGAAGCCAGTTTGGTTTTGCCTCATTCCAATTATAATTTGGTTTTAGAGCTGGTTAATGAATTAGTGGCTAAAAATATTGAAACCAGCCTTACCTTGGTTAATAAATTGGCGGATGAAGGCATTGATTTGGTTAAATTTTCTGAAGATTTGGTGGAATTTTTGCGGAAAATAATGTTAAGCAAAATATCAGGGGGCTTAAAGTCTTTCTCTTTTGATTTGGACGATGTCATGGAAAAGGCCATTTTAGAATTAAGTAAGAAATTTGAGATTAATGACCTTTTGCGCTTGATAAATCTGTTTATAAATAAAAAATCAGAGATAAAATCAGCGGTTATTCCGCAATTGCCGCTGGAAATTGCCATAATTGAATATTGCCAGAAAGAGGAACAAGCAGGGCCAGGCGGGAAAGACGGAAAGGACGGTGGGGCAGGTTCCTCCGGAGGAGATGGCGGGGGCGGTAAATCATTTGAGACAAAGAAGGTGCCCTCCTTCGCTCCCGGCGAAGCGGCGGAGGATAAAGTGAATAAAAGTCAAGAAAGTGGCATAAGTAATGCCACTTTAAAAAATGAAAATTCTATAGCCAGCCTTAAAAATATTAAGAAAATTGAAACAACTCTTGACGAAATTAAATCCAAATGGCATAATTTTTTAGTAAAGCTTCAGGATTCCAATGCATCCTTGGTTTTTATATTAAAAGTGGCAGAGCCTTTGGAGTTGAATGATAATGTATTAAAAATCGGGTTTAAGTATGCTTTTCATCAGCAAAGAGTTAAGCAGAAAAAGATTTCAGACGCGATTGAAAGTTTTTTGCTGAATTTTTTTGGAGAAGAAATTTATATTGAAACATGTTTGTTGTCTAAAGATCATGAAAGTGAAATAATCAAACAGGAAACTAAAAATGACGAAGTGGAAATGCTAGAGGAATTACCGCCAAACCAAGCTCTTGACCAGCAGACACTTATTGATACCTTGGTTAAAACTTTTAACGGTAAGGTTGTTGAATAATTTGTAGGCAAAACTCGGGGATCGTCTAATGGTAGGACAACAGGTTCTGGACCTGTTTATCGGGGTTCGCCACGTCATCCGACGTGGCGCCCTGTCGAATGACAGGGCGAATCCTCTCACTTTAAATTATGTATTATTTATATATCCTTTTATTAAATAACAAGCAGTTATATACTGGCTATACCAATGATTTAAAACGGAGAATAAAGGAGCATCAATTGGGCAAGGTTGATTTTACCAGCCAAAGATTACCAGTTAAGTTAATACATTATGAGGCTTATTTATTGAAGGAAGATGCAGTAAGGCGAGAGAAGTATTTGAAAACTACGGAAGGAAAAAGGTTTTTAAAGCAACAAATAAGGGATCTTTTAATTAAAGAGGGAGTTATTGAAGATTTGTAGGCAATGTTCGGGGATCGTCTAATGGTAGGACAACAGGTTCTGGACCTGTTTATCGGGGTTCGCCACGTCATCCGACGTGGCGCCCTGTCGAATGACAGGGCGAATCCTCTCACTTTAAATTATGTATTATTTATATATCCTTTTATTAAATAACAAGCAGTTATATACTGGCTATACCAATGATTTAAAACGGAGAATAAAGGAGCATCAATTGGGCAAGGTTGATTTTACCAGCCAAAGATTACCAGTTAAGTTAATACATTATGAGGCTTATTTATTGAAGGAAGATGCAGTAAGGCGAGAGAAGTATTTGAAAACTACGGAAGGGAAAAGGTTTTTAAAGCAACAAATAAGGGATCTTTTAATTAAAGAGGGAGTTATTAAAAATTTGTAGGCAATGTTCGGGGATCGTCTAATGGTAGGACAACAGGTTCTGGACCTGTTTATCGGGGTTCGCCACGTCATCCGACGTGGCGCCCTGTCGAATGACAGGGCGAATCCTCTCACTTTAAATTATGTATTATTTATATATCCTTTTATTAAATAACAAGCAGTTATATACTGGCTATACCAATGATTTAAAACGGAGAATAAAGGAGCATCAATTGGGCAAGGTTGATTTTACCAGCCAAAGATTACCAGTTAAGTTAATACATTATGAGGCTTATTTATTGAAGGAAGATGCAGTAAGGCGAGAGAAGTATTTGAAAACTACGGAAGGGAAAAGGTTTTTAAAGCAACAAATAAGGGATCTTTTAATTAAAGAGGGAGTTATTAAAAATTTGTAGGCAATGTTCGGGGATCGTCTAATGGTAGGACAACAGGTTCTGGACCTGTTTATCGGGGTTCGAATCCCTGTCCCCGAGCTTTGTCTATAAAAGAAAAAGAGTCCCGCTACGCGGGACTCTTTGGTTTTTACTTGAGGGCTTTCAGCAATTTCTTCTTGAGATTGAGAAAACCTGATTTGGTGTAAGCATTTTGTACAGCTTCTTTGAAAAGATCGCTGTAAAAAGGCTTGGCACATTTTTCAAAGTCTGTGACTTCTTTATCTCGGTAATACTCGGCTGTCTTGAGAATGCGTTCCCAAAGCAGCTGTTCGGTTTCTTTGGCGCTGAAGCCGATTTCCCGATAAAACTTTCTCATCCGTTCAAAGATGACGGGGCCGTGAATCGTTTCCATCAGATTCCACATCTTTGGCCAGCTTGATAAAGGTACGAATAGGATGTGTGCGTCAACGCTTACATCTCTTTGGTTCAGGACACTCTCTGGAGTGAAAATATTTTCCAGGAGATAGTCGCGAAGTATTTTGTTTTTGCTCATGATTTCCAAGAGCAGATTGCCCGGTAATTTCTCAAAGGCATAGAGTAGCAGGGACTCATGGTGCTGGGCAAGAATATCAGCGATTATTTCGCTTTGAAATTCGCTTTCTAAAACATCCTGCAATGTATCCCGCTTCAGCTCATACCAACGCAGTTTTTGCTGCCAGGGAACATCTTCAGCCTTGATCACGTCCAGGATATTCTCAGCGCTGAGTTTTTTCGGTTTTTCAAAAATGAGATGCAGGCAGGCCAGTCTGTCTGAAGCGTCAGTTGCCTCATACAATGAAGTGACCAGGGCATTAATGTTTCCGTCGCTATTTCCCCTAAGTAGTTCCTTGGCGGAAGTATAGCGTAACTCTGAAGTTTTGTTTAGGTCAGCCAGGATATAAAGCTGGGTATAGTATTGTTCGTAAAGTCTGCCTTCACCCTTGGCTGCCAAAATGCTTTGCAAGTAATTGATTGTTTTCAGCGTTGTCCTGATTTGCGCTTGGTGCCAAGGCTTAAGTTCATCAGGAATTCCCTGGAAGTTGCTCCATTTGGCCAGTAGTTTTTTCTTGAGTTGTTTGTCGCCAAGCTGTTCTGTGATTTTAACCAGATCTTCAGCTTCCAACGGAGCTTTGGGGGTGTCAGATACCAGCAGCGACAGATAATAAGTATCCAGCAGGATTACCGGCTTATCAGTGTCCATTTTATAGATTCCCCGTTTTCTGGCTTGGGGATTACTGGGATCAAATTTCTGCCGGAAAAACTTGAACAGCTGATGCTGGCCTTCAAACCAAGCAATTTCTTTGTGTAGCTTCCGGAATTCCTCAAGACCGTCCCAGTTACTCGCAGGGTTGGCCAGCAGACGTTCGGAAATTTCCCGATGCCAGATGATTTCCTTACTTTCTCCTGGCAAGCGGACTTTATTGGCATTTTTCCCGGATTTGGTCGACCATTCATTATCCTTTCGGATATTGCTGGCGGCCACATCTGAAATTTTTGTCCAGCCGGCCTGGAAAATTTCCATCAGGCTTCTGGTCTGAAGAATCATGACTGCTTTGTCCAGGTCATTATCAGAGAGCAGGTGTAAACCAAAATTGATAATGCCCAGCACACAGTATGACGCCTGAATCAGGTAAACTTCAAAGGTTACTTTGTAGTACTTCTTGGCAAATTCATAGGTCATACCCGCCCCGTCCTTTTTCATCTTTTGTAAAAAAGAGCCCTCAAACGATCCACGTTCAAGGGCTTGAAAAAGGAGTAAGCGGGTATCTTTGCGGACAATTGCGGTACCCGCCATGGTTTTCTCCTTTCGGTTATTTTTTCTTGACCTCGAACATACTGACGTATTCTTCGCTGTCATCCTTGGTCTCGCCCATTGCCTCCTGGGCAGCGGCACGCAGATCAAGAATGTGATCCATCAGCGTATCCCAGGTTTCATTGCGTTGTTCCTGCAGGCTGATGAAATTAGTAATGCGTTGAGCCAGCTCCGGAGTGACTTCTTCAATCACGTGCATGAGGGACTCAAGCATTTCATGATAGCTGAGATCTTTGCTGATGACTCGTTTGGCCATCCTTGCGAAATACTCTTCGGGCATTTCTGCCTGAGTATCTTCGTCGTCGCCCAAATCGTCATCGTCGTCGTCCGCAAGCATTTCCGGACCCTGGTCATCATCGTCATCAATGACTTCCAGGCCGATGAAGGGGAAACAGAGGTAGAAAAACGTGTTGTCGTTTTCCGCCAGAGTTTCCAAGATTTCTTTCTGCCGTTCCTGATTATCCGTGGTCAGGATCATCAAGGCCAGGAGATTGAGGGCATTGGACTGAATCTGCACGATGTTATCGTTCAGCAAGTTTTCCCAGTCCATCGGATCCATGACCAACATGGCTGCCAGTCTTTTGGGATCGGCCAGCCAGGCGGAAATCGCAGGCACCGTGACGTCATGACCTCTGAGGATCTGACCGAGTTCAATCGGATTCAGACCTTCAAGGACTTGAATCGCCGACTGATCGCCTTCGACATGGGCAATGGCTGCCAGCGCTGAGTCAGCCTTTTGACCGGAAGTACCGGCCAGCTCTTTGACAGCCAGCGTTCTTTCCGGCAGCGGCATTTTTACCAGTTCGTCATTCTTCAGCATATTCATCTTCGTTTTCTTCTCCCTTCATTAATTCGTCAACCGAGGTGACGGTTTCGTCTGTGTTTTTGGAAACTGCCAGGCGTTCAAAAGCGGAGCCATCAGCTCTGACTACTTTGTCAGCCTGACCGAGTAAGAAGGCGACGACCACAGCTTTTTGGGCCAGGTCATCGTTAAAGTCTCTGATTTCCTGAACAAAGCCGAGTGCCGGCTTTTTGATTTTAATATCGTCCCAGCCCGGCAGTTCGCCGTCGCAGAGACAAAGTAGGCAGCTTTTTTCATCTGCAAATTTGACCATGCCAAAGAGGGCCAGGGCCAAATAGTAATTCGTTTCCTCCATAATTTCACCGACTTTTCCGGTTAAATTTTGGAGAAAACTTTGGCACGTTTTCCGAAGACTACTTGGGTCGTCGGGATCGTTATAGCTGTCGAATACTTCGACTGCTTCCTGAAATATGTCCTCCAAATCGACCGGAATACGAATTTCCATTTTTTTTCAGCCCCTCCTTGTTTTCAACCCTTGTTTAACCAATGTTTCCCAGAGATCTTGCAAAAACGCCAGTGGCTTGTCAGTCACGGCGCTTTTTTTGCCCTGATCATATTCATAGCGAGTCTTGGGGTCAGAAAGCGTGTCATATGCCTTTTGAATGGCCTCGAATTTATTTCTGGCCTGCGGATCAGGGTTTTTATCAGGATGGAATTGCGAAACCAACTGCCGATAAGCTTTTTTGATCTCAGGCAGGGAAGCAGTCTTGCGTACACCCAAAACTTCATATAAATCAAGATTTTTGTCCATATTTATGCTCCTTTCAAGGTACATTCTGGATTTTCGAAGCTTAGCAGTATTTTCCCATTTTGTCAAGCGTTTTTCGGTCCAATAAAGAGAGTTTGAAAAACTGTTTTTTGCTATTAGTTACTTTAGTAGGCTATAATTGATTCTGAAATAAAACAGGCGAGCTAACTGTATATATTTGATATGTTACATCCTGAATTAAAGGATGAGCAATTGGTAATAATAATCAGGGAAAAAGATCAGGAGGTTTACAGCGAGTTAATGCAACGTTATCAGACCAAACTCATCCATTATTTGCGTAAATTCATTAAAAGCCACGATGAACTTGAAGATGTCCTTCAGGAGGTTTTTATTAAGGTTTACCGTAATATCTTCGACTTTGATGCTACTAAGAAATTTTCTCCCTGGATTTATCGTATTGCTCATAACGAAGCTGTAAATTATTTAAAAAAACATAGCAAGGATGGCATCTCACTTGATGATAAAGAATGGGAAATCGTAGATAAAAAAATAGACATCAAAGAGGAGGTGGAAAATAAATTACTTAGACCCAAGATTGAACAGGGCTTGGTAGCGCTTAAAGATAAATATCGGGAGCCTTTAATATTATATTTTTTTGAACAAAAGACTTATGAAGAGATCAGCGATATTATGCGTTTGCCGGTCAATACGGTGGGAACTCTGATCTCGCGCGGTAAAATAAAGCTTAAACAATATTTGCAAAAAGAATTGTATGACAAATTCCCAAAATAAAATTGAAGCTGAAATCATGTCCCAGATTGCCAAGGGGCAGCTCAAGCCGCGCTCCAAGTACATTTTTCTGGCTGAAAAATTGGGTTTAGGCAGCGCTTTTATATTAAGTGCTCTTTTGGCAGTACTATTTTTTAATTTGGTTTTATTTTATTTGAAATCTTCAGACGATCTTGGCTATTTGAGTTTCGGCAGTAAAGGGATTTTTGCCTTTTTGGAATCTTTCCCTTATTTTTTGATAATCACTTTGATTGTGTTGATTTTTGCCGCCGGATTTATTATTAAAAAAAGTGAAGTTTTTTATCATCATTCTTTCGGCTTATTAGCCTTGGCCATGGTCGGGTTTGTTTTGATCTTCGGTTTTTTTCTAACCTATACAGATATTGCCGAACAAATCGAGCAAAAAACATATGAACAGCATCCTGTGGGTTTTGTTTTCCGTCCTTTTTTAAAACGGGTGCGGATTGAAAGAAACCAGGGGCTTGCCGGGCGTATTATTGAAATAGAAAATCAGCTGATTGATCTGCAAACCCCGGTAAAAATAGTAATTGTTGATGTAAGCAATTTAGAAGTTGTACCGCTACAGCCGTTAAGGCAAGGTATGTTTATTCTGGCCATTGGCCATAAAAGGGGAGATAATTTTATGGCTACTGATATTCATATAACAAATGATGACGAAATCCCCCTGATTAGACGTGGGGTACATAGGCTCTTTGGTCCTTTGCCGCCCCAGCCAGTACCTCTGGAAGAATTCGGAAATTAAATAAGTTTAAATAAAAAAGCCGTTCACGGTTTAGTGGGCGGCTTTTGTAATGAAATAATTTTCAGAGTCGGGATGTATAAATAGCAACTAAACCATTTAGCGATTGCCATCAAATGTATCCTTAATCGGTTTAGGCCTTTTAAAAACTTAATTCATTAATTAATCCATTTATGAACAAAAAAATTCTTTTAATTGTCCCGGCCATAGCCATTGCGGCTGTTTTGACGGCCGGTATAGTCCAAGCCTATAGCGGTTTTGGTTTCGGCCATAAAAATATTGATTCCGCCACCGCTGCTCAGAATTTTGAAAATAAATTAAGCCAAGAGGCTGATTTGCTAGGGATTACTGTGGAAGAGATGAAAACTTTTTGGTCTCAGGGCAAAAGTATAAAAGATATTGCCAATGAAAAAGGGATTACTCAGGATCAGCTAAAAGCCAAAATGCAGGCCCAGCGAGCGACCGAGCAAAAACAGTGGCTTCAGAATCTGGTTGATCAGGGTAAACTAACCCAGGCTCAGGCTGACTCCAGATTGCAAACGATGCAAACTAAAGCCGCCTCGATGAAAGATAAGAAAGCTAACCGAAGAGGTTTTAGGTCTATGTTTGATAAAAACAGTAATTTGAATCCGGTTGCCAATTAATAATTAATATATTGAGTATGTGGTAATTTTAGGCACCCGTTCCTTTTACTTCGTGGGACGGGGTTCTAAAATATGCGCTAGCCGTCAATCCCACCTAATACTTAAAAACCCCATTTAAGCAGCGGCAAATAGAAAGTGCATGGAAGACTTAAGGGCGGGGTCGAGTAGCCTCGCCCTTTTAGTCTATATTATGGGATTGATGCTTTGGGAAAAATCCTATATAATTAAAGAAATGATTAAAAATAATGACCTTAATTTAATCAGGCGATATTTAGAGGGCGACCAAAAATCGTTGGAGATTTTAATTAGTAATAATCTTAAGCTGGTTTACAGTTTTATTTATCATTATGTGGGTAATAGCGCTGACGCGGAAGACATTACTCAGATTGTGTGGGTAAGGGTTTGGAAGAATTTAAAAAAGTTTAATCAAGAAAAAAGTTTTAAAACTTGGATATTGAGTATAGCCAAAAACGCCTGCCTGGATTTTTTGAAAAAGAAAAAAGAGCTGCCTTTTTCGACTTTTGAGAAAGAAGATGGTGCTAATACAATTTTAGACACAATAAAAGATCCTGCCTTACTGCCATCTGAACAATCTGAGCAAACAGCCTTCTCTTACAGACTCAAAACGGTTATCGATAAACTTTCAGACAAATATGGCCAGGTCTTGCAGCAGCATGTTTATAATCAATTTACCTTTAAGGAAATTGCAGTCTCATCTGGGGAGTCGCTGAATACAATAAAAAGCCGTTATCGCCGCGCCTTATTGGTTTTACGTAAAATATTAGCTGCCAGGCTCTAATTTGCCATTACTTACAAGAGCTTACTCAGACGGATGCACCAAAAGGCATCTTTTTTTCGTATATATAGTTAGAATGAATAATATGTTAAAAAAATCCCGACAATTTGATTTAATTGAACCGCCAGCTGAGCTCTTGGGTAAAGTTATGAAAAGCATCTCCGAAGAACGCCGTTTGATTCCGGTTAAACTGCGCATTTTTTTATTATCCGCTGGATTAATTGGTACAATAATTTCTATTTTCCCAGCCGTTAAAATGCTTAAAACTGGGTTTATAGAATCGGGATTTTTACAGTTTTCCTCGTTGATTTTTTCTGACGCCGGGATTGTATTGGCTAATTGGCAGAACTATTTTTCTACATTATTGGAGTCTCTGCCGGTAATGAGTCTGATTGTATTTTTGGCTGTCATACTTTTTGCCCTGGAGTTTTTAAAGCTTTTATCGGGAGATATCAAGGCTATGTATAAAAATTTAAATATTAATCTGAAATTAAATCTATGGACTTAAATAAATTTTTTCAATCAAATACAGTTAAAGGTGCGATTTTGGGTATTGGCGCGGTTATTATTTTATTATTGGTTTTTAAAACTGGTATGATTGTCGGTACTAAAAAGGCGGATTTTTCCTGCCGTTGGAGTGATAATTATCATCGAAATTTTGGCGGACCCAGAGGAGGTTTTATGCCTGGCTTGGGTGATCGTGATTTTCTCGAAGCCAATGGAACTTTCGGGCAGGTGATAAAAATCGAGGGGTCAAATTTAGTTATCAAGGGTAGCAAAGATATTGAAAAAGTAGTTATTGTTGATAACAATACTGTGATTAAACTTTTTTCTGACACTATAAAACTAACTGATTTAAAGATTGATGATAATATCGTGGTAATTGGTGAGCCAAATCAGCAAGGCCAGATAGTGGCAAAATTGATTAGAGTTATGCCTAAACCACAAGCCGGGGCGGCTGGTGCCCAGGGATTACCGCCGTTACCGCCAGGGCAACCTGATAATCAAATTAAACCCCAAGATATTACTCCGCAAATACAAAAATAATTAGTTAATAATATTATATTATTATGATCAGTAAGTTTTTTAAATTTATAGCCAAACATAAAATTATTTTTGGTGTAAGCGTGGTTATAATTATAGCCGCAGGATATTTTGGCATAAAGGCAATGTCTGGCAATAAAGCCGAGACAAAATATGTTTTAACTTCCGTTGAAAAGGGGACTATTATCAGTTCTATTTCCGGTAGCGGTCAGGTTTCGGCTTCCAGCCAAATTGATATAAAACCAAAAGTTTCAGGCGACGTTATTTCTGTTGATGTTAAAAAGGGGCAAAAAGTAAACGCTGGTGATATAATCGTGAAACTGGATTCAACCGATGCTTACAGAACCTTGCGTGATTCCAGATTAAGTTTGGAAACTGCCCAGCTGAGTATGGATAAATTAAAGCTGGGAGCTACGGAATCTGCTATTCAGCAGGCTAAAAATTCCTTAACCAATGCTCAGACTTCTTTGGATAAATTAAAATTATCTCAGGAAACAAATTACCAAAACGCCTTGAATACCCAGCAGAAATCTGAGGATAACATAGAAAAAGCCTATGAAGATGCTTATAATTCGATTTCAAGTGCATTTTTGGATTTACCGTCTGTAATAACAGAACTGTATACGGTTTTTTTTAGTACTGATTTAATAGAGAATGAACGGGGACTCGGTAGCAATATGTCTAATGATATAGTTTTAATAAATACGATTTTAGCCGATGACTGGAAAGAGCGAGGCTTAATCTCTAATTATATTGATGATATTAACAGTAAATATCAAGCTGCAAAATTAGCTTATGACAACAATTTTGTCTCTTATAAAGCTTCCAGTCGTAATTCATCAAATGCTGATATCGACAAATTATTAACCTTAACAATTGATACTTCTAAAAAGATATCAGATACAGTCCAAAGTGAAATTAATGTCCTTAAATATTGGGTTGATTATCGTACAACTCATAAATTACCGATTTATAATACGATTACACAGTATCAGAATTCCTTGGGCGCAGATACTACGCAAGTGAATAGCATTATTAGCTCATTATTATCAGCACAACGGTCCATTAAAGATTATATCGAAGCCAGGGATAATGCCGTAACCGATCTTAAATCCATGGAAATTAATAATCCACTTGATTTAGCAGCTGCTCAGGCTACGGTTGCAGAGCGACAGACTTCTTTAGACGATCTTTTGGCCGGGGCTGATCCTCTGGAAATTAAAACCCAGGAATTATCTTTACAACAGCGGATAAATTCATTGGCGGATGCTCAAGAAAATCTGGCCAATTATACTGTCAGGGCGCCATTTGATGGTGTGATTGCAGCTATTGATATAAAACCTTGGGATACATTGTCATCCGGATCTGCTGCGGCAACATTAATAACAGAACAAAAAATGGCGGAGATTTCCTTAAATGAAGTTGATGTGGCTAAGGTCAAGGTCGGGCAAAAGGTAACCTTAACTTTTGATGCGGTCAGTGATTTGACAATATCAGGTGAAGTCGCTGATGTTGATATTATCGGCACAGTCAGTCAGGGTGTAGTAACTTATAACGTAAAAATACTTTTTGATACCCAGGATGAAAGAGTTAGGCCAGGTATGAGTGTTTCTGCAGCTATAATAACCGATATAAAACAAGATGTTTTGACTGTGCCAAATGCCGCTGTTAAAACAAGCGGCAATATCAGCTATGTTGAAATGCCGGCTGAAAATGTAGCGGCTAATTTGCTCAATAATAATTCAGGTATTACCTTGACTTCTGCCCTGAAACAGCAATCTATTACTACTGGTATAGCCAATGATTCTTTGACCGAGGTGGTTGACGGTTTGCAGGCAGGCGATCAAGTTGTGAGCAGAACAATTAGTTCTACAACTTCATCAACAACGACTTCCCAGGGACAGAGCTTGTTTAATATGGGTGGCGGAGGGACTCGTGCTTTCCGTGCGCCATAATTAACAGGGAAGATATTATTATGATCGAATGTAAAAATATAACTAAAACTTATATCAACGGCGATGTTGAGACTGATGTGCTTAAGGGCATTTCTTTTAGTATTGAGGACGGTGAATTTGTGGCTATTATTGGGCCTTCAGGTTCGGGAAAGTCGACTTTAATGCATATTTTGGGAGCTTTAGATACGCCTACCAGCGGGGAGTATTATTTAGACGGAAAAAATGTGGCCAAGCTTACAGAAGATGAATTGGCTGAAATTAGGAAAGGTAAAATCGGTTTTGTTTTTCAGTCATTTAATCTATTGCCCCGGGCTACTGTTATGCGCAATGTGATCTTGCCGCTAATGTATACTGAAGTAGCCAAAAATGAACGGGAGCAACGGGCCAAAACAGCCTTAACCCATGTCGGGCTTGACGAGGAACGTTATTATCATCTTTCCAACCAGCTTTCCGGGGGACAAATGCAACGCGTGGCCATTGCCCGAGCCTTGGTTAATAATCCCTCATTAATTTTGGCCGATGAACCTACGGGAAATCTGGATACTAAAACCGGTGAAATTGTTTTAAATACTTTTCAGGAACTTAATCAAAAGCAGAATCATACTATAGTTTTAATTACTCATGAACAGAATGTGGCTAATCATGCAGATCGAATTATTCTTATTCGGGACGGGTTGCTGATTGATGATAGAAAAAATACAAAACATAAAGTAAAACAATAATTTATGAAAACTAGTGATTTATTTGCGGAAACTTATTCGGCTTTAATATCAAATAAAGCCCGCTCAATTCTTACCATTTTGGGCATTGTTATTGGCATTGGTTCGGTCATTGCCATGATTGCCATTGGCCAGGGTTCCCAATTGACTATTCAGTCTAATATTCAAAATTTAGGTTCTAATTTAGTTATGGTTCAGCCTGGTTCTCAGAGGGGAGTCGGCTCTCAAGTCAGCCAAGGCCGCGGTTCAGCGCAGACTTTGACCAGAGAAGATGCAACTGCCATTGCCAATGAAGTTAGCACTGCCAAAGCTGTTGCTCCGGAACTTTCAGGGCGGTATCAGGTTACAGCCAAAGGGACAAATACTAATACTTCTGTAACCGGAGTTACTGACGCCTATCCTGCAGTCAGAAATATCGAAATTGATTTGGGAACTTTTATTACTCCCCAAAATTTAACCAGTATGTCTAGGGTTGCGGTTATTGGCCCGACTGTTAGAGATGATCTTTTCGGCGAAAATTCAGATCCGGTCGGACAATCGATTCGCATCAAGCAGATTGAATTTAAAATAGTCGGGGTGACCAAAACTAAGGGCGGAACCGGGTTCAGTAATCAGGATGATATCATTTTTGTACCCTTAACTACTGCGCAGCAATTTTTAGCCGGCAGTCAGAGAGTCAGCTCAATTAATGTGCAGGCTTTTGATTCCAAATCCATGGCTGATTTGCAGCAGGAGATTACTGATTTATTATTAACTCGCCATAATGTTACTGATCCGGCTGCCGCTGATTTTAGCATTATGAATCAAGCAGATATTGTGGCAACGGCTTCTTCGGTCGCTAATACTTTTACTATGCTCTTAGCTTCAGTGGCCGCTATTTCTTTGATTGTCGGCGGCATCGGTATTATGAATATGATGCTGACTAATGTGACTGAACGAACCAGGGAAATAGGTTTACGCAAGGCAATTGGCGCCAAAAAAGAAGAAATCAGCCGTCAGTTTTTAATTGAAGCGGTAACTTTGACTTTTTTCGGCGGGATCATCGGGATTATTTTGGGTTGGCTGATATCTATGGGCATGCATATTTTTGGCGGTATTGCTACGAGTGTATCCTTGTCTTCAATTTTATTGGCTTTTGGTGTCTCCGCGGCCATCGGTATCATTTTTGGGTATTATCCGGCACGTCGGGCTGCCAATTTAAATCCAATTGAAGCTTTAAGGTACGAATAAACAATATTAATAAATAATCAATAATATTATGAAAAAATTTTTACCTTTAGTCATTGTGATCGTAATTGTTGTGGTAGCCGGTGCATTTTACGGTGGCATGCTTTATAGCCAAAGCCAAAGACCGAGTTTTGCTAATGGGCGTTTCGGTCAAGGTGTAGCTAATTTTAACGGTCAGCGTCCAAATGGCCAAAATGGTGCCTCAGTTGTCAGCGGACAAATTTTATCCAAAGATGAACAGAGCATAACCGTGCAAATAAGGAATGCCGGTTCAAAAATTATTTTTTTGTCTGACAGTACCAGTGTGGGAAAATTTGTTGATGGCACTGCTGCTGATTTGACTGTTGGAGAAAATGTGATGGTTAACGGCACAACTAATAGTGACGGCAGTGTGAGTGCTACATCTGTTCAGATTAGACCGGCTACTCCTGATGGCAATTCGGTCACCCCACCAAATTTACCCCCTCCGGCAGGAAATTAAATTCAAGTATTACCAAAAGTCGTCCTCACTTTGGGGGCGACTTTTTAGTTTTTAAAAACATACAATAAAAAAAGCCCCGTTCCACTTAATGGAACAGAGCTTAGTCTTGGCTATTTTTTATCACCAAGATATTGGTCGTAGGCGGCTTTTAGTTCGCTCAGAGTATTGACTCTTTGCGGCCCGGTTTGCCTGATCAGTAAATCTTTGAGAAAATCGGTCAAAAAATCCTTGATTTTGTCAATGAAGGTCGCAGCCTGTTTGCCGAAATCATTATTTTCCTGAATGTTCATTTGCGAAGTGAAAAAGCTAACAACCACTTCGGCTTCCTGGCTGAAGGGATAATCCAGCATCAAGGAGTGAGAGCCGTTAAGTATACTGCTGATTTCCTGGGTAATCAGGTTAATGATCGCGGGTATTGTCTCTTTTTCACTTGTCATTTCTTTTTTGAAATGCAAGGTAAAGACAATTAAGACATGGTGAAAAGCTTGGGTTAAAAGCTGATTGTCGTCAGGTACCTCCGGCTCTATAGGTACGACTTCATAATCCAGGAGTTGTTCCTTCGGGAATTCAGGCAGGTCAGGATCAGGCTGTTTCGAAGTTTGAGAAAGTTTCAACCGGTCTTGGAGCCTCTGGTTCTCCTCCCGGACTATATCCAGCTTGGCTCTCAGTTCGGTCAGTTGTGCCTGCAAAGGTTCAATCTGCTGCTGAGATTTTTTAGCCGCAGATATTGCCTCTCTACGGAGTTTCTCATTTTGTTGCTGCAGCCCAGCAATATCCTTAACCATTTTTTCAACCGGAATTTGAGGCAGTTCTTCCAACTCGGAAAGGATAATTTCCGGAAGATCGGCATTTTGTTTCGCCATTTTTTTGTATTCTTCCAGTTGCCTATGGGTTTGAAGCAAGAGTGCTTCCCGGTTTCGGTCAGTGGCCATCAGCTCTTTTTCCGTTTGCCTTAATTGTTCACGGACAATTTCGCACTGGGTAGTCATCTGCTGCAAGATTATCTTTTGTTCAGCTTGTAAGGTTCTGATCTCCTGCTTATGAGCTTGTTCCATCTCGTCGATTTGCGTTTGAAGTTGTTGAACTACGCTATTCGGCGTAATGGTAGTCTGATCAGCTGTTTGGCACCTGCGTTCAATATGGGAGTGAGCAAAGTAGGGAATGCCGTCAATGGTCAGAATATCAGCTGATTCTGCCTTATCATTTGCTTCCCCAACTAATTGTAGGGTCGGCAATTTACTCAATTCATCCAGTTGCGGGATTTTTTCCCTGCTGTTGATATAAAGGGTATTACCGAGAATGAAGGCATCAGTCCCTTTGGGACCGAAAATCGCGCTTAAGCCAGTTAAATTGTGGCCTTCGATTGTTGCCAGGACGCCAAATGGTCTCTGGATAATAACTTTTATCTGATCTGTCATAGAGTTATCCTCCTCTGTTTTTTTGTTAAAGAGCTAATAATACAAAATAACATTTTTAGTGTTATTAGTCAAGGTTTTTTTGCTGGTCTTCAGGTACCTGCTGTATAACATAAATAAAGATTTATGGAAAGTTTAAATTAAATATAAATCGTTAAATTCTAGATTTTTTGGTATAATATGTTAAGAACTAAGGATTAAGAATTGAGGTTCATGCTAAATAAAAGTGAACAAGAGTGGAGAAAAAAATTAACACCTGAGCAGTATCGGGTTTTAAGAGAAAAGGGGACTGAGCCGGCTTTTACCGGCGAGTATGTTAATACCAATGAGAAGGGGATGTATGTTTGTGCCGCCTGCGGTAATGAATTATTTTCCTCTGAGACCAAATTTGACGCTGGTTGCGGCTGGCCCAGTTTTTGGCAGGCGGTTGATAACAAGAAAATTATTTTACAGCCGGATCACAGTCATGGCATGAATCGCACTGAAGCTGTCTGTGCCCGCTGCGGTGGTCACCTGGGGCATGTTTTTGATGACGGCCCCCAGCCGACCGGTAAAAGATTTTGTATTAATTCAGTCAGTTTAAATTTCAAAAAACAGTAATTTCTGTAACATTTTGGCTAATTAGCCGTCTTTTATAGTATCTGCCTTCCTGCTAATCGGGGAGGCGGTTAATTATATTCATGAAAGATTTCACAAAAAAAACACTGCTAACCTACTGGCATTACAGTTGGCATTACAAAATTACGACCATCTTAACGGTGGGCGGTATTTTTTGCGCTTCAATTTTACAGCTGATTGAACCGTTATATTTTAAAAAATTCTTTGATTTATTGGTCCAGGGCAATGGTTCTGATATAACTAGTCAGTTAATAGGCATTTTAGTAATTATTGGCTGTCTGTCAGCCGCATCCTGGCTGAGTTGGCGCACCATGGGATTTTCTATTGTTTATTTAACGTCCAGAACCATGGCTGATTTATCCAATTTATGCTTTGCTAAACTGCATTTGCATTCTTTTTCGTATTTTAATAATAATTTTGTCGGTACTTTGGTGAAAAGGGTTCAGTGGTTTGTTAAAGCCTATGAAAATGTTACAGACCGGATCCTTTTTGATTTGACCACTTTGGCTATCAATATTGTTTTTATTGTGACCGTACTTTTTCTGAGAAATTTTTACTTGGGCTTAATTATTCTGATCTGGCTGATAATTTTTATGATTGTTAATTATTTTTTCAGTAAGTATAAATATAAATATGATCTGGCCAGAAATGAAGCCCAATCAGAGTCAACCGGTTATCTGGCTGATACAGTGACTAATAATGCCAATCTGAAATTGTTTAATGCCTATGAACGCGAAAAACAGGGGTTTGCCGCCAAGCAGGAAAAAGTCCGAAAGTTAATGTCGTTTTCCTGGAATTTAAGTGAGGTCTTTAATGCTATTCAGGGCGCATTCATGATAAGTTTGGAATTGGGTATTTTTTATCTGGCGATCAGGTTGTGGCAGCAGAGCTTAATTACTTTAGGGGATTTTGTCCTGATTCAGTCTTATCTGATCAATATTTTTCAGCGTATCTGGAATTTTGGCCGTACTATTATGAGAATATACGAAGGCTTATCTGATGCTGAAGAAATGACCGTTATTCTAAACACAAAGCCGGAAATTCAGGATGTACTTAAAGCTAAGAATTTATCAGTTAATAAGGGCGAGATTCAATTTAAGGAAGTTGGTTTTAATTATCACCAGACCAGGGAAGTGCTGAAAAACTTCAATCTGACAATTAAACCAGGGGAACGGGTGGCTTTAATCGGACCTTCAGGCGCTGGAAAAACTACAATTGCCAAAATACTTTTACGTATGCATGATTTGTCAGGGGGCAAGATTTTAATTGACGGTCAAAATATAGCCCAGGTAACCCAGGAGAGTTTATGGGGAAATATCAGTTTGGTGCCCCAGGATCCGATTTTATTCCACCGGCCTTTGCTGGAAAATATCAGATATGGTCAGCCAAAAGCCAGTAAAAAAGACATAATTGCCGCGGCTACGGCAGCCAATTGCCATGAATTTATTGAAAATTTACCGCAGGGTTATGAAACATATGTCGGTGAACGAGGCATTAAATTGTCAGGTGGTGAACGCCAGCGCGTGGCTATTGCCCGAGCGATTTTGCACAATGCACCGATTTTAATCCTGGACGAAGCGACTTCAAGTTTGGATTCAGAATCTGAAGGCTTGATTCAGGACGCCTTGGATAAATTGATGAAGGATAAAACCGTGATTGTCATTGCCCATCGTTTATCAACGATCAGGAAAATGGATCGGATTGTTGTCATTGATCAGGGTAAAATTATGGAAGAGGGAACACATAAGGAGTTAATTACCAAGAAAGCTGGTATCTATAAAAAACTGTGGGAATTACAGGCTGGCGGGTTTATTTAAATGTTTAGGTTTTAAGTAGACGTATATGAAAAAAGAGCTCCGCGGTTGCGGGGCTCTTTCGATTTTAATTTTTTGCCATTATCTGGCAAAGGGGTCGATGGTATCCATCTTTTTGGTGCGGAAGGTTTCTTCGGTTGCTTCCGTGGTGATGGTTTTGCTCAGTTCATCCAGGTTGATTCTGGGGAAGCCGAAAATACCGGCGACCAGGCTGTTGGGGAAAGTCAGCAGGCTTTCCCTGTACACTCGTATTCTGTCGATTTTGTCCCGCTGTTTGGCCTCGAAACTGTTGTAGCCGGCTTCGATCACGGCTTGCAACTTGAGAAAGACAGCTGAGTCGATCGTAGGATTTTGTTCCGTGATCAGGCTGATGGCAGCTTTGGAGCCACCGTCGCCGTAACGGCCGGTCATGGAGGCGTCAATAGCCTTGATAACCATGTCACCGTATTTTTCCACGGACAGGCCCTGGGACTTGATGTTGTTGTAGATGCTGGCATGCACGTTTTTCATGTCTTCATGGCTAGCCAGGATGCCCTGTTCCTGTCTGATCAGGTTATTGTATGAGCCGAGTACGTAGATACCGCAGCCACCGACAACGGCGACCAGACCACAGACGATGACCAATACGAACACTCCAACCGTTTTCATTTTCTTCCTCCTAATAGGGGTTAATTGCGCCATTTGTTGTTGACAAGGATAAAGGAAGTCAGCCAAGAGGTTGCTCCACCCAAAAGCACGATCAGAACCTGGCACCACCAGGGCAGGGAAATTTCCGAGACCAGGTATTCCAAGTTAGCCATGGGCAGTCGTTCAAAACCACCTGCGTTCGGCGGTTTGGCGATCTGATCCACAATGATATCGCCGACTTCCTGAGGATTGGTCAGGAGCGGCAATTTCATCAGCCGATCGCGCAATTCAATCTTGAAGGCCTCCACTTCGGTCCAGGCCAGGATATGGACAAAGTTTTTTTCCGGGAAATTGGTAATCCCCAGAATAACCACCACGTCATTTTTCTTGCTGTTGACCCAGGCTTGTTCCAGAGCATAACCGAATTTGGGATCAGAGGTGTTAACCAGATAGACTATGATGTTAACCTGTTTGTGATGTCCCAGTCTGGTTAAGGCAATATCAAGCTGTTTGTCCAGTTGATTTACCCAATCCTTGGGGAGCTTAACTCCGGCATCAATGACCCGATTGATTTCAATCGGACCAAATTTGGAGCCATAAACTCTAGGATAAGGTTTAATCAGGGTTTGGAACCCGGTTTGGCCGCGTCTTTTCCTGATCGAATCAGAGGCGCGTAAGTAATTGACATAGTCGTGTTCGCGGCTGGCCGGGATTAGTTTCTCAGGCTTATTGTCATAAGCGGCATAAAACATATCGCCGTCACCGACACTGACTTGGTTTGAATGATGTAGGTCTACTTTTTTCTCATTACCAAAGTGCTGGACATAGGACCGGTAGATATTTCTATCAGTGTCAAAATTACCGGCCGTGGTCTGAACTTTCCATTCGGGGTCATGACGGACATTGTAATATTCAGTGTGCGAACTGGTGCAGTGTCCATCTTTATCCCGTGCATCGCAAACACTTCTTGATTTTCTTTCAGTCCAGGCTTCATAATATTCAGCCCGGGAAGTGTAGCCATTCCAGACTTCTGTATCAATCAGTTCGGTTGAAGTCCGGAAAAACAGGGCAAAAAGACCGGTAATAACCACAAAGGATACAAGGATTTGGATCGGCAGTTCAATCCACATGAATTCTTTGGGGTTGGTAAGTTTTCTAAAAAAGCCGAAAACACCGGCCACAAAGACCATAATCCAAAAGCCGATGTTGTGGGTAATGACAATTGAAAGTTTGCCACCGGCCTCATAGGCATACCAAATTGAGCCGATAATGCCTCCGATAACTGCCAAGGCAAAAAGACCCAAAATGACCACAGCCTTGATAGTTTCCCAATCCCAGTTGCTCTGCCTGTATCTCATTTTTTAAGTATTCCTCCTTATTTGAATTTAATTTTAAAGGACATTATATAATATCAAATTATGGTCATTATGTCAATGGGGGCGATGGTGTTAAAGTACCCTTGATTTTTTTATGGTTTTATGATATTCTGCTATAATAATAAAAAGAACCATATGATTAAAGATTATTTCATTCCACATAGCCTAAATAACTACCAGCCGCATATTTTGCATCCTAAGCGTCTGCTTTTTCACGGTACGGCTGCAATATTGATTAAAGTTTTTGTGCTGGTCTCTCTTTTAGTGTTGCCGGCTTCAGGTTGGTTGACTCCGGATGTCATGACTGAACAAAGCCACGAGATTATTAATCTTACCAACCAGTTGCGTCAAGAGTCCGGACTCGAGCCTTTAGTTGAAAATGCCCAATTAAATCAAGCCGCCTACAATAAGGTTCAGGATATGATGATCGGACAATATTTTTCACATCTGAGCCCCGCCAATCTCGGTTTGGCAGACTGGTTAAAATTAGCTGACTATCCTTATGCCGTGGCCGGTGAAAATTTGGCCATGGGTTTTTCATCAGCTAAACAGGTGGTGGCTGCCTGGCAAAAAAGTAAAACTCATAATGCCAATCTGCTCGATCCTGATTTTAAGGAAATCGGAGTGGCTATGGTCAGCAATATATATAAAAAGCATGATACCACAATGGTAGCTCAATATTTCGGCACACAAAAAGTCAGTCTGGGTTTAAAACCAGCAACGCAGTTAACTCAGTCGGACTATAATACAACTCCTGATTCTCAAGTACTAGGCGTTAAGATTTTTGATGATAAATCTTTAGGAAGTAATACTTTACCGGTTATTGATCTAACCAAAACCAAAATATATTTAAACCAACCTATCGGTCAAGAAGATAAAGTAATTCAGGTCATGGCATTTTTAAGCGCAGATACAGTTTCTGCCGGCGCCAATTTTGGCAGTTATCATTTAGAATTACAAAAGGATGATCAGGGAAATAACTGGTTTGGTAATCTATTCATCCCGGCTGAAGATGCAGAGGGAATTTTTGATCCGATTGTATTAGCCAGCCTGACCGCCATGGACGCGACCGGCAATACCACCACCAGTGACATTGACTGGGCAAATATTGAAACGATCAAACCATCTTTGGTCAAACAGTACTTGTTTATTAAAAACAGCTCCTCTTGGGGGGTTAGAACTTTAGTCGGAGCCAGTAGAATCTATTTTTCACTTTTATTACTAATCGGCATTATTGTTTTATGCCTGAATATTTTTATTGAGATACGAAAACAGTGCGCTCATATAATTACTTCGTCCCTGGCTTTAATCGGGTTATTAATAATTTTAATAATATTTTAATATTTAATTTTAATTTAAAAATTATGTCAAACAAAGGGAAATTAATATCTTTAGGCGCAGTTTTTTTCTTTTTAGCGCTGATGTTTATGCCTCAGGCCTCAAAAGCTTTTACAGTTTTTCCGACTTCAGCAGCTTGTACCGCTTCTGGCGGAGTTATGGGAGATTTGAATCATGATACGAAAATAAATGATTTGGATGTCGCCGTAATTAGTCATATATTTGTTGGTACCGAACCATATACCCCTTGTGGCGATTTTGATAGTGATGGCATTATTGGTCCCGGAGAAATGTCGCAACTCAGGACTTTATCCTGGGATATTGACGCCGGCCGAGTAATAGCTCCGACAGCTGAACTTTGGACCAATAGTTTTTATAATCCTTACAGAATCCCGGCTTGTCAGACAGTATTTGGCGATGTAAACGGTGATTTAAAAGCTGATTATCAGGATGTGTCCATTATTCAGTATATGATTGTGATGAAATTGCCTGCTAGTTTATGCGGTGATTCTAATAGTAACGGTATTATCTCACCTGTTGATTATTCAGTTTCTCAAGGAATTAGCCTAGGCCTTTCATATGCTCATTTGGAAAAACCAATTATTACCTTGATTGGCTCTAACCAAATTACTTTACAAGTTGGTACCGTCTATACTGAATTGGGAGCTACCGCGAATGATACTCAAGATGGTGATTTGACCGCTTCTATTTTAATTGATTCTTCTGCTGTAAATACTGCTGTTGTGGGGACATATGTTGTTACCTATAATGTGACTGATTCCAACGGCAATAACGCTATGGAACGACTACGACAAGTAAATGTTGTTGATACAACCATTCCAGTCATTACATTATTAGGGGTAAATCCTCAGGCTATTGCCAGAGGACGTGCTTATGTTGAATTAGGAGCCACAGCTAATGATAATTATGACGGTGATATTACCGCTTCAATTCTTATAGATGCGTCTGCTGTTAATATCAGCGTGGCCGGAACATATACTGTGACCTATGATGTTACTGATGCCAACGGCAATCCGGCAACTCAGGTAACCAGAACCGTGAATGTTATTTCAACAGGCTCTGGCAGCGGAGATGTGACTCCACCGACAAATTTAAGCTTGGTCATTAATGACGACGCTAATATTTCAAATAATATAAATGTAATTTTGACCATTGGAGCTACGGATGCCAGTCAAATGGTTATAAGTAATGATTCTGAATTTGACGTTGCTCAATGGGAGCCTTTTAGCACCAGTAAAGATTGGCAGTTGACAGAAGGTTCTGGCCGTAAAGTCGTTTATGCAAAATTTAGAGATTCCGCAGGTAATGTTTCGGCTACAATTTCGGACGAAATTACCTTAGTACCGGAAGTCGTGCCAGTTGATGAAACAGAAGGCGCCATTATTGAAGAAGGCGAAGTTTTGGGCGAAAAAATTGTGGCAGCCGGAACATTAATAAAAAGAGCGGATATTAGCAGTGTATATTTTATAGGCGCTGACGATCGCAGGCACGCTTTTCCGAATGAACCTACCTTTTTCAGTTATTATTCTGATTTTTCAGAGGTGTTGACTGTTTCCGCTGAAACTTTGGCAGCCATACCTATGGGCAGCAATGTAACTATGAATCCGGGCACCTGGCTGGTAAAAATTCAGTCTGAACCCAGCGTTTATGCTGTGGAGCCATCCGGAGTATTGCGCTGGATTTCCAGCGAACAAATTGCTTTAAACTTGTATGGCAGCGGCTGGGAGACTAAAATTGTCGATATTGAACCTACCTTTTTCGTTAATTATCAGATCGGTTCTGAAATAAAGATAGCCAGTTATCCGACCGGCCAATTGATTTCATACCAGGGCAGCGACAAAGTGTATTACGTTGATCAGGGGCAAATAAGACTTGTTGCCGCTAATGTTTTCCAGAACAATAATTATCAGAGCAAATTTGTTATAAATAACGCATCCACTTTGATGGCTTATGAAAACGGTCTTGATTTGCCGGCTTCCGGCATGGAAGTGGTGATTGCCTTGAGATAACTTTACTCTAAAAATAACAAAGCTCCCTCACGTACGGGGGAGTTTTTGTTAATCTCGCCAGATAAGCCTTTTTTTGCTATAATTAAATTGTAATTATGTAATATGTTTTTTTTGAGTCTATGGCCAGAAAAATAGTAAAATTTGGGGGCATTACCTGGGTAAATATTGAAAAATTTGATCAGGAGGAGGAGAAATACCTCCGGGAAAATTATAAATTTCATCCTTTAACCGTGAAAGATTGTTACGATATCAGCCAAAATGCCAAGGTGGATTTTTATGAAAATTATCTTTTTTTAATTCTGCATTTTCCTCACTTGAATAAAGTTGAATTTCGTATTGGTATCAATGAACTGGCAATGTTTGTCGGCCCAGATTTTTTCATTACCGTAACCACGGGGAAATTTAAAAAAATTAGTAAATTATTTTTTTTAATCCAGCATAATTCCAAACTGAGGCAGGAGTATCTGTCTTCGGGCGTTAATTATCTGGCGTATATGGTTGTTAAAAGTCTTTTTGAAAAGGGAACCAGACCCATTAGTAATTATTTGAAGCAAAGAATAAGAGATATTGAAACAGAGATTTTTGAGGAAGGTAAACGTCAAACCTCGGTTAAAAAACTCGCTTTGATCCGACGCAATATTTTAAATTTTAGAAGTGTCTTGGAGCCGCAAAAGGCTGTGGTTAAAAGTTTGACCACGAGTAAATTATTGGCTGATTTTAAAGATTATTTTGATGATATTAATGACTATTTGGAGAAATTATGGTCGACTTCCGCCAATTACAAGGAGTTGATCGACGGGTTTAACGAAGCTAATGAATCTTTAATTTCTTTCCGGACCAATCAGATAATTACAACTTTGACGGTGATTTCTGTGGCTTTACTGCCTTTGACTTTGTTCTCCAGCATTTATGGTATGAATATTGAGCTGCCGTATGCTGAATATCCTCATGTGATTTGGGGCGTCTTTATAACCGTCTTTGCCGCCATAATTATTTCACTTTTATATTTAAAGCGAAAAAATAGAATCTAAAATTTATGTCAAAAATTCAAGTTGAAGTTTCAGCCCGTCATTGTCATTTGAGCCAAAAAGATGCTGATACTTTGTTCGGTAAAAATTATCAGTTTAAAGTCATGAAAATGGTGTCCCAGCCTGGCCAGTTTGCCACGGTTGAGGAGGTTACGGTTAAAGGACCTAAAGGAGAATTTAAATTAAGAATAGTCGGGCCGATTCGTAACGATACTCAGGTGGAACTGGCGGTGACTGATTGTTTCCGTTTGGGTGTGAAGCCGATTATCAGGGTTTCCGGTGACATTAAAGGGACTTCAGGCGCAGTTTTGATCGGACCAAAAGGACAGGTGAGCATCAAGGAAGGTGTTATTGCGGCCCAAAGACATTTGCATATTGCTCCAGCTGAAGCCAAAGTCCTGAAAGTTAAAACCGGTCAAATTGTTTCTATGAAAATAAAAGGTCCCAGGGGTTTAATCTTTAATAATGTAATTGTGCGTTCAGGACCTGGTCATAAAAAGTCATTTCAGATTGATACTGATGAAGGCAATGCCTGCGGTTGGGTGCCGGGGATGACCGCGGATTTAATTGTGTAAGGCGAAAACGCCTACGGTTTTATAAACCGTAGGCGACACAAGCTTGTGTCGCCTACAAAAACATATTTTGGGCGTTTTCGCCCGAACAACCTTATGAATAAACAATTAGCTCGAGTAAAAATATTACTTACTGGCTATTTTAAATGGCTGAGTGTCTTTAAAAATAAATTTAAAGCCAGCTCAACCGTGACTTTGATTCGTGATGGCCGTGTTAATATTTTGGTTGATACCGGTCATCATGAGGTTGAAAAAAAGTTAGTGGCAGCTTTAAAAAAGGAAGGCTTAAAGCCCAATGATATTCATTATGTGATTGTCTCTCATCATCATCCTGATCATGTGGCGAATAATCATTTATTTAAAAAAGCTATTATTACTGATGTTCTGACCAGCTATAAGGGTGATCGGTTTAAGGTTGATTTGGACATATTATATAAAGGTAAAAATATAATTACGCCAAATGTCTATATAATCAGCACACCCGGCCATGAACTGGATGAATGTACGGTTATGGCGAAAACTGAAAAGGGAATCATTGCTATTGTCGGTGATGTCTTTTGGTCTAAGCAAAGAGAAAGAAATATTATGGTCAAGGATAAGAAGGCTTTGGCTAAAAGTCAGGCTAAGGTTGTGAAATTAGCTGATTATGTAATTCCCGGACATGCGGGAATGTTTAAAATTAGTAAATAGTACGAGGTGTATAGGTTAGGAATCTAGTTAAGTTAACGGTGTATTGTGTTGTACTATTCACTAAACACCTAACTTACATCTTAACCCTAATACTAAGCACCAATTATAAGATTATAAAAATTTGATTAGTTAATACTATCAATTTATGAAAGTTAAATATATTTTAGTTCTCAATGCGGGCAGTGCGACACTAAAGTTTAAAATTTTTAATTTCTCTGATTTAAAATTGGTTAAAGAGGGGATTATTGAGCGCATCGGACTGATGAATTCTTTTATCAGAATTGGAGACAAAAAAGAAGTTTACGAAGTGGAAACTCATGAGCAGGCTTTCCGTCTTTTGATTTCTAAAATAGAAGATCTTAAAGATAACATTGTTCTGATCGGACACCGTGTAGTTCATGGCGGCGAAGAATTTACTAAGCCGACCCTGATTACCAAAAAGCTCCTGAAAAAACTGGAAAAGTATAATAAACTGGCGCCTTTGCATAATCCCGTGGGTATTAGCTGTATTAAAGCCAGTCAAAAATATATGCCCCAGGCCGCTGATGTGGCTGTTTTTGATACCGGGTTTTATCAGACTTTGCCCAAGCATGCTTTTATTTATGCCATACCTTTGAAATATTATAACCGCGATAAAATCAGGCGTTATGGTTTTCATGGTATTTCTCATCAGTACATTGCCGGTCAGGCGGCTTTGAAACTGAAAAAGCCGTTATCTAAATTAAATCTGATAACCTGCCATTTGGGTTCCGGCTGCAGTATTACGGCGATTAAAAACGGCCAGGCAGTCGATACTTCCATGGGCTTTACACCGCTTGAGGGTCTGGTCATGTCCACCCGCAGCGGTAGTATTGATCCTGCGATTCCTTTGTATTTAATGCGCAAGGAAAAAATGACTGAAGATGAGATTAATGACCTTTTAAATAAGCGTTCAGGCATTTTTGGCTTATCAGGCAGTATGGATATGCGCGAACTTTTAAGCAAGGCCGGTTTTAGCGTTAACGGTTTTAAATTAACCGGGAAAATTAAGGCTAAAGACAAGGAAATTGCCAAGTTGACATTGGACATTTTTGTCTATAATATAAAGAAGTATATAGGCGCCTATGCGGCAATTCTCGGCAAGATAGATGCTGTGGTTTTTACGGGCGGGATTGGAGAACGAAGCGAAATTATCCGCAGTTTAATTCTGAAAGATTTACCGAAATATCTCAGTTTAGTTATTCCGGCTAATGAGGAAAAATTAATTGCTGAGCAGTCTAAACAGTTAGTAAGGGATTAGGGGTGAGGTAATCTGGTCTTTGAGCGAAAAGTTTTTATTTATATAAAAATATGAAAAATAATTATAAAATTATTTTATTACTACTGGTGCTGATAATAGCGCCATTCTTAATGTTTGGGGTAGATCAGGTTTTGGCGCAGCCGGCTGAAAATAGTGTGCTTTGTGAGGCCGGCAATAACGGTTGTACCCAGCAGGGTTTGCAATTGGCGACTATGCTGGAAAACAGGGGTATAAGTTTCGCCTTGATCGCCACAGCAGGTCTTTTGGATGGAGTTAATCCCTGTGCCATTGGCATGCTGATTTTATTACTGGGGTATTTGCTGGTTTTTGTTCATGATACACATCGCATGGTCAGGCTAGGTTTAATTTATATCGTGACAGTTTTTGCCACTTACTTTTTAATTGGTATAGCTTTTTCTCAGTTTGTTTATCAATTATTAGCTCAGTCATGGTATCAGGAAATTTCTCATATTATTAAATATATTATTATAGCGGCGATCTGGATGGCCGCAATTATTAATATCAAAGATTTTTTTGCCTACGGCAAATGGTTTTCTTTGGGCGTTTCCAAGGGCGAGGTTCCGTTGTTACTAAAGTTGATTAAAAAGGTTGACTGGCATACGACGATTTTATTAGGTATTGCGGTTACTATTTTTGAACTGCCTTGTTCTCTGCCATTGTACGTCGGTTCGATCGCAATTATGACGCAAACTTTTCACTACGTAAAAACCATATTATATCTTTTGGTTTATAATTTGATGTTTATTACGCCTTTGTTTATTGTTTACGCAATTTTAGTAAAAACCCATCATATATTTGAAGCTAAAGATGTCCAGGAAAAGTTTAATAAATGGATGAAATTGAGTATGGGGATAGCGCAGGTTTTAATTGGCATAGGTTTATTATTATTGTAATAAGTCATTTATTAGAATAACCAAACTACAAGCATCAACCTCCAAATAAATCACAAATTCTAAGTACTAAAATTAAAGATTAATTTGTAATTTAAGATTTGGGATTCGGAGATTATTTGGGATTTGGGATTTGGTTTTTGAAGCTTTACACGAATTTATGATCAAGAGTCTAATTAACGGTGAATCAAAGACAATTACCTCAGCAGCGATTATAGTGGGCGCGGCTTCATTGGCAAGCCGTTTTTTAGGTGTAGTCAGAGATAGGATTTTAGCTGGTGAATTTGGTGCCGGCGATACCTTGGACGCATATTATGCCGCCTTCAGAATCCCTGATTTGATTTTTAATCTTTTAGTCTTGGGAGCTTTGTCAGCCGGTTTTATCCCAATTTTCACTTTATATTTACAGCGACAGGAAAATGACAAAGCCTGGCGTTTGACCAATGAGATTTTGAATATGTTAATTGTCGGTCTGTTGGTCTTATGCTGTTTGCTTTTTATTTTTGCTCCGCAATTGATGAAAGTCATCACGCCTGGTTTTAGCAGTGACAAAATAGCTACCGCCGTTACCTTAACTCGGATTATGTTTTTAAGTCCGATACTTTTGGGAATCAGTAGCGTTATGGGCGGAATTTTACAGTCTTTCAAAAGATTTTTTGTTTATTCTCTTGCCCCCATCTTTTATAATCTGGGAATCGTTTTTGGTGCACTAGTTTTTGTGCCCTGGTGGGGGATTAAAGGCTTGGCCTGGGGGGTGGTTTTGGGAGCTTTTTTACACTTACTCGTTCAAATCCCCACCTGTACCTGGTTAGGTTACCGTTATCAATTAGTTCTAAATTTTAAAGACGAGGCGATTAAAAAAATCGGTAAAATAATGGTGCCCAGAACTCTGACTTTGGGTATTAATCAGCTAAATCTTGTTGTTATTACAATTATTGCCTCAACCCTGGCGGGCGGATCTTTGGCCATATTTAATCTGGCTAATAATTTACAGGTTTTTCCGGTCGGCATTTTCGGGATTTCTTTTGCGATTGCTGCTTTCCCGACGCTGGCGGCTTTGGCGATTAAAGATGATAAAAAGGAATTTATTCATAGTTTTTCCAATACAACTCGTCAGATATTATTTTTTATAATACCGGCGTCAGTTTTGCTTTTAGTTTTACGCGCCCAGATCGTGCGTGTGATATTAGGTTCAGGTCAGTTTACCTGGGAGGACACAGTTTTAACCATAGATACTTTAGCGATGTTTACGATCAGTTTGTTTGCTCAGGCTTTGATTCCTCTACTGATTCGCGGGTTTTATGCTTTTCAAAATTCTTTAACGCCATTCATTTTGGGTATGGCAGCTTCGGTTTTAAATATAATTCTAAGCTTGATTTTAATTAAGCCGTTTACGTTTTTAGGTTACAATTTTGATTTGGGCATCAGCGGCTTAGCCCTGGCTTTTTCTATCTCCACTATTTTTAATTTCGCCTTATTGTGGATTGGCTTGAGAATTCGGGCCGGAAGCTTGGATGAGAAACACGTTATCTGGTCAGTTTTTAAAATTTCACTGGCAACTTTGGCTATGGCCATGGTGACCCAGTTTATGAAATTCGGCATTGAGCCATATTTTGGCACTACGACATTTCTAGGTATATTTTTGCAGGGTTTAATCGCCGGGCTGGTCGGTATTGCCGTATTTATTGTTGCCGGTTTAGCCTTGAAGTCTCAGGAAATGATTACTTTTGTTGACTCTATGAAAAAACGTATTTTTAAGGAAAAAAGTTTTTATCCTAAAGAAAATATTGATGAAAACGTGGAAGTTAAGTAACAGCTATAAGCTTATTTAATCAAGGCCTTTTGGGGCAGAATTTAAAAGATCAGGGAGGGAACATGGATATTTTTTTAAATTGGGTTGCGAAGGTTTTGGTTTTTATTTTAGATTTGTTCCTTGGAAATCCGTCGGCAGCTGCAACGGAAGAAAAAAACAAAAAAAAGGTGCAGTCTGAGTCTCCTAAATCCGGAGCCAACTGCCATTTGTGTTCTCGCTGGGTCGATGATGCACATCCCAAAGGGGAATTTGTGGTTTGCGAACATTGTCTGACCCTCAAGCCGAGCCAATAGCTCGGCTTTTTAATTAATGCGAATGGCTAGATAAACTATTGGAACGAAAGTAATTTGAGGCATGCGAATGGGTTTATAAATGAATGAAATTTGTAATTCGTAGATAATTTGTACATTTGTAGCTTAACGTTTGACTTTCTTTCTTTGTTATGATAAATTTTAATTCAAAATCAGTACTTTTTAAAAGGGAGGTTAAGCATGATAGATTATAATGAAAATGATTTAAGGGAATTTTTAGCAAGTTTAGGTTGGCCAGAAGAAATGATTGAAAAATGGTTTGAAGAAGTGAAGGCAAGACCACCTAATCCTGTGTTAGAAAAAATTGTAAGCATTGTGGCTGCAGTAAAGGAATATGTAGAAAAGCAACTAAATGAATTCTATGATGACTTATATGTAAAGACTGGCAGAGGAACGCTTTTGCCTAGTGAGTGCATTGAGATTCTTTTGCCGTTTGAAATCGCAAAGGCCTGGATAGATCTAGAAAGAAAACCGTTGAATCAGCTTACACTTTGCGAAGGATATGTGGCAAAGGGTTGGAAAATGGTTTGGGTGGAAGAGAGGATAAATTCAAATGACAAAGAATTTGTCATTGTTTTTCAGGCTTAATATTGAGGGAGAAATAGTTGATTCTCTCTCTTTTTTTTGCTAAGATAACTTTATATGAATTCGAGTAATATTCGCAATTTCTGTATTATCGCGCATATTGATCACGGTAAGTCCACTTTGGCTGACCGTTTTTTGGAATTGACCGGGACTGTGGAAAAAAGGAATATGAAAGCTCAGATTTTGGATGCTATGGATTTGGAACGGGAAAGGGGAATTACCATCAAACTTAACGCCTGTACAGATGAAATATCAGGAGTATGTTTTGAATTTAATTGATACTCCCGGCCATGTTGATTTTACTTATGAAGTTTCGCGTTCTTTAGCTTGTGTTGAAGGGGCGATTCTTTTGGTTGACGCGACACAGGGTATTCAGGCTCAGACAATTGCCAATTTGTATTTGGCTCTGGAACAGAATTTAACCATTATTCCGGTTATTAATAAAATTGATTTGCCCAATGCCGAGGTAGACTAAAACTAAAATGGAAATTATTAATTTGCTGGGTTGTAAGGAAGATGAGATTTTAATGTGTTCAGCCAAAACAGGGGAGGGTGTCAAGGAAATTTTGGATGAGGTTATTAAAAAAGTTCCCGCACCATTGACTAACACAGTAAGAGCCTTTTCGCGCTTTAATTTTTGATTCTTTTTATGATGAATATAAAGGCGTGATTGTTTATGTTCGGGTTTTTGACGGAGAATTAAAAAAGGGTCAACCGATATACTTTTATTGCCAGTCAGACTATCAACCGAAACGTTGGAAGTGGGCAGTATGAGACATCAAATTAGTTCCCGATGAAATTTATGCAGCCGGTCAGATCGGTTATATTGTGACTGGTTTGAAAGAAGTGGAAAAATCTCGTGTCGGCGATACTATTACTTTAAAAGGTGCTAGAAGTTGAACCTTTGCCTGGTTATAAAGAAGTTCGGCCAATGGTTTTTGCCGGTATTTTTTGTAAAGAAGGCAGTGAATTTAATCAGTTTACGTGAAGCAGTCAATAAATTAAAATTAAATGATGCGGCTTTGTTTTTTGAACCGGAACATTCTTCAGCCTTGGGTTTTGGTTTTCGCTGCGGTTTTTTGGGCTTGCTGCATTTGGAAATTTTTCAGGAACGATTAAAGCGGGAATTTAATTTGGATTTAATTGTGACAGTGCCTAGTGTTGGCTTATAAAGTAACTTTAAAATCAGCAGGTTTGAAAAAGGAACTGGAAGCCAAATTAAAAAGCCGGGACTTTTTGGCAGAAAATTTGGAAGCTAATCAGATTGTTATTAAAAGTCCGATTGATTTACCAGATCCAAATTATATTGAAAAAATTGAAGAACCAATGATTAAAGTTGATATTGTTTCGCCCAAGGATTTTATGGGCGGTATTATGCAGTTAGTGGCGGAAAAACGAGGTGAATATATTAATACTGAATATCTGTATGTCAGTAGCTGAAATTGATCAGCGGGTGATTTTGCATTATAAAATGCCCTTGGCTTCAATTTTGACTGATTTTTACGATAAATTAAAAAGTCTTAGTTCTGGTTATGCTTCTTTGAATTATGAATTTATGCGGTTATCAACAGGCTGAAGTTGAACGTTTGGATATTTTTGTGGCAGAAGAAATAGTAGAATCATTGGCAATTATTGTTTATAAAGATGATGCTTATAAGGTCGGCAAAAAAATAGTTGAATACTCTGAAAGAAAGTCTGCCCAAACAATGGTTTGTGGTTAAATTGCAAGCAGCAGTTGGCGGTAAGATTATGGCCAGTGAACGTTTGGGCGCTTATCGTAAAGATGTGATTGCCAAGCTTTATGGTGGTGATGTTACCCGTAAAAATAAACTTTTGGATAAACAGAAAAAAGGCAAAAAGAAAATGGCCGAACTCGGCGCCGGGTCAGTGGATATTCCGACCGAGACATTTTTGAAAATATTGAAGCGATAGTGGTTGGTAATTGGTTAATGATTAATTTTTAATTTATAATTTTTAGTTAACAAAAAATTATTTAAAATTTAATGAAAACATTTCGGCATTAGAAATTTATTAAAAATTAGTAATTAATAATTAAAAATTTAGTCAAATATTTATTTTTTGCTATAATAACTACATGAAAAAGAATAACATAATCAAAATCGTCTGGATCTTCCTCAGTATTATTGTGGTTTTATCCATGCTGATCTGGACAATCGGACCAGGCTTATTTTAGATTTAATTAATTATTTATAATCTCATGCTTAAAAAGTGGGTTTTGAAAGAGCCGGTAAGTTTGGAATTGAAAAAACAGTTTCCGGAAATGCCGGGTGTAATTTTGCAATTGCTGGTTAACCGAGGGTTAACGACTCAAAAGCAGATTGATGGTTTTTTAACCCCGGATTATGGTCAGGATGTGCTTGACCCTTTTTTATTTCCGGACATGGATAAGGCAGTGGCCAGAATTTATCAGGCTGTGGCCAATAAAGAGAAAATTGCCATCCATGGTGATTATGACGCAGATGGTGTTACCAGCAGTGCTTTGGTCGCTGATGTTTTGGGTAAGCTAGGCGCTGATTTTGAGGTTTATATTCCGCATCGGGAAAAAGAAGGTTATGGTCTTTTTGAGAAAACTATAAAATATTTTGTCAAACAAAAAATTAAGCTGATTATAACTGTTGATTGTGCGATCAGTAATTTTGCTGAAATCGAATTTGCCAATCAAAAGGGGATTGATGTGATTGTAACTGACCATCATGCTGAGCCAATGAAATTACCGCCGGCGTATGCGATTATTAATCCCAAAGTTAAATCATGTAATTATCCATTTTATGATCTGGCCGGTGTGGGCGTGGCTTATAAACTTGCTCAAGCCATCATATCTAGAGACAAAAAGGGAATTTTTCCTGCGGGCTATGAAAAATGGTTGCTTGATTTGGTGGCCATCGGCACAGTGACTGATGTCATGCCGTTATTGGGAGAAAATCGCACCTTGGTTAAATACGGCTTGATAGTTTTAAATAAAACGAAAAGAATCGGTTTAAAGCTTTTGGCGCAAAAATCCGGAATTTGGCCGGTAACTGAATCAGAATTAATGAATTCGGAGAATATTGGCTATGTTTTGGGCCCGCGTCTGAATGCTGCCGGTCGCATGGATCATGCCAATGGCGCTTATGAACTTTTAAAAACCGATGATCAGCTAGAAGCGGAAAAATTAGCTGATGCTCTGGAAAAAAATAATAAAAAACGTCAGGGGGTGACTGAAAAAATAATGACAGATATTAAAAAAGAAGTTATAGATATTGATAAACAGCTGATAATTTTGTCTGAGGGCAATAATTGGCCACTGGGGATAATCGGTTTAGCTGCCGGTAAAATAAAAGACGAATATAATCGGCCGATATTGATCATCACAAAAACTTTGACTAAAATTGCGGGTTCCGGCCGCTCAATTCCAGAATTTAATATGATTGCGGCTTTGGATAAAGTCGCTGATTGTTTTAAGGTTTATGGTGGACATCCGGGCGCGGCCGGTTTTACCATGAAAAGCCGGAAATTTATTGCTGATTTTAAAAAACGAATTACTGAAATAGCTGAAAGTGAATTAAAGGGTCAGGATTTATCACCGAAACTGGAAATTGAAGGCGAGCTGGATTTAAAGGATCTGACCTGGGAACTTTTTGAACAGATTGAAAAATTTGAGCCGTTTGGTACGGGTAACCCCAAGCCGGTATTTTTAGTTAAAAATTTACGGGTGGAAAATATCCGCACCGTCGGTAGCGACAATAAACATCTGAAATTGTTTCTCAAACATGACAATATGGTCAAAAGTTTTGAAGCCATTGGTTTTGGGATGGGGAATTTAATTAATGAGGTTAAATATGAGGATTTAGTGGATGTTGTTTGCGAGGTAAATTTGAATGAATTTAATGGAACTAGAAAGTTAGAGTTGAGGCTGGTAGATATAAAAAAGGTCAAAGAGGAAGATTTTGTTTCGACCTTAGACAAAAAAATAATAAAGTAGTTCGGAATCACAAAAAAAATTCACTAAAAACACGAAAATAGCTTTCGTGTTTTTTCGTGATAAAGATTTAGTGGTTCAGTTATCCTTGCAATTATAAAACCCCGAGGAACAAGTCCGCGGGGCTTTGGTTTTTAATCCTCGTCAGGATCGCTGCCGACAAAGAAGGTGTGAAATTCTCGATCAACAATTTTTGCTCCTGATTTGAGGTCACCGCCCATTGAATCCGAATATTCGAATTCGTTGAGTGACGGCGGTAATTCCAGACGCAGGGTTCTGGTTTTGATCTTGGACTTGGGTAGGACCTCTTTGAGCAGGTCTACCAGTTCCTGGTCCTTGACTGCAATCATTACCGGTAAATCATTATCCCTGCTGATTTTGCCGGCTTTGGCTATCAGCCATTGCAGCATGCCGATGCCGATCTCCCTGGACCAGGCTTTGCAGTACGGCCTTTCCATCAAAAGCAGGGGAATGGTTTCCTTATCCGTGTGGCCGTATTCAAACGGCAAGAGGCGCATAATGCTGCGGCCAATGATGTCAAAATGATTATTTCTGATCCACAGTACTCGTTTGTTGGCATCAACCACATAAGCCGCCAGGCATTGATTATGACCAGTCCATTCGTGCCAGCGTTGACAGCTTTGAACAGGTAAAGTACCGACTTTCATCAGCTCATAAGGCTTATCACTGTCTTCAAAGGTCAGATGCGAGATAGCTGAAGTGTCAGTGCTATTGAGCAGCTCAATAATTTGCTGCGTCAATTCTTTGGCTTCGGACGTGCCCAGCTTCTGAGCAATTTGGGATAAATGACGCTGGATGTCTTTGAGCATTGTAACCGTGATCGCATTGATTTTCAACAACTCGCAGATGATTTTGATCAGGCCATATTCTTTTTTGATCTGACCGAGTCTGGCGCCAATTTGCTTACGCTCTTCGGGAGACAAATCAGTGCCTCTGAGTTTCTTAACAAGATCTTCGTTTTCAGCGTCAATATCTGAGGTGACTGGCTTGCCCGTGTGTTTTTCCCAGAGTACAGCTAGTTGTCCGGCTAAACGTTGGATAGCGTTGAGGCGCTGCTGGAGCGCGTCTGTCAGTCCGACAATCATGGCATGCCGATGATCATCTTTCCACGCTTTCGGATTTGACAAGAAGTTGATTTGTTTGCCACTTGTTTTGTTACTGTAGCGCCAATGGTCAAAATGCTTGGCCATGGCTTGTTTGAGTGTTTCTGAGGCCAGCTCGGCCCCGCGCTCATAGCCATTGGCTTTGCATAATGAGGCATAGGTAAAGCACATTTCCAGCAGACCGTTTCTAGCCACAAGCTGCCAGATGTTATCCTGGGTCAGCAGGTTTAATTCTTCATCACTAAGATTAAGAATCTTTTTGTACATGGCTTTGGTTCCGTTTTCAACTTGGTAAACCAGATCTTCCATGGAAGCGCAATCAGCCGGATAGTTTAGATCCGATCTGGAACGAAGGCTAAGCATCTCAATGGCTTGTAAGCCCCGCAATAATTCCTCGCAGGAATTGGCCAGACTGATGAAATGACACAGTGATTTTTCAGCCTGCCCGGCATAGCGGAAGATATTCAGACAGCGCCACAGCAATCTCTTGTCATCGCGTGACTTCTGGAAATGCTTGTCCGTGGTCAGCTCTTCCAGCTTGGCAATGATCTCTCGGGCCTGAGGCATTTCAAACTGATATTTGGTCAGAATGAGAAAGCCCAGACTCAGGGGCAGATTTTTCAGCGCTTGCAGCAGTTCCAGCCGTTCTGGCTGCTCGAAACATTGTTGCCAATCGAGACTGCTTAGTGGATAGTCTATCAGGCTGCCGGCTTTGTAGTGGATGTTTTGCAGGATGACGGTAATGGCAAAACAGAATTTATCAGCTGTGTTTAGACAGGCTTGGATATCTTCAAGTTGCATTTTGAGCTGATCAAAATCCTTGGCTGAATTCTTGGTTTCTTTGGCCAGGTACGCAAGCAGGGAAGTGACCTCAGTCAGGGATAATCTTTGCAGAAAAAACGGGACCAGCTCGATGATGGCCGCAATATCATTGCCGGCGCCATCTTGATGCAGGGTTAAGAGGCTCCAGAATGCGTTCTGATAGTCTCTTTCGTTTAGACAATCATCCGCTGTATGCTCGGATAATTTATTTTGGTACGATTGCCAAATTGAGGAAGGCAGAGCATTGGCATGAGCCATGGCCAAACTTAATTTGATGACCAAAAGCTGCCAGCTTCTCCAGTTTAGATATGTATCTTCCAGACATGAATTTTGCGGGCAGTGATCTGTCAGGTTAAGTAATGCCTGGGCCAATTCTGGAAGGCGGACTTGGCTGCGCATTTTGGGGCTTAGATTACCGCGCGAAGAAAATTTCGGTTTGACTGCTTTGGCCGTACTTTCTTTGGCCAGAAACTGTTTCCAGTCCTCAAAGGCAGAAAAACCTTTATTCAGCAGTTTCTGGTATCTTTCCAGCTGAAAGATTTCATAAAGAGCTTCTTTGTTGCCGTCATTCAGCAACCCCAGCTGTATTCCCAAATTTTGAGCCAGCACAAGACGTTGTTCTAAGCGCTGTTCTAACCTTGCCTCTTGCCGTAATTCCGGCCGGCAACACATCATAAGACCTAGTGCCATATCGTCCTCCTATAAAGGGTTTTTAATTTTCAAGGATCCAAGTCCCCTGAATAGAGAAATTTAGCATGTAAATTTAAAAAAGTCAATTGTAAGCTACAAATATACAAATAAATACAAATGACTACAAATTTGTAATAATTTGTAGCTGATTTGTATATTTGTAACAGAATTAAAAAAGCCCCGCGTGGATTTGATCCATGGCGGGGTCTTTTGTTATTTCTAGGCTGCCTTGCTATCTTTGTTTTTTTCCATAGCCGGGAAAGGGACAATCTCTGCAAATTCGATTGGCAGTAGGTTGTTGTCAATCCAGCTCTCGGAAAAGCCCTGGCTCTGCAACCAGCGCCGGCGATGGCCTTCATCTTGAAAGAGGAGCAGGTCATTGCCGTGGTTCAGATAGCGAGGAGCCATGCCCAGACGGAGCAGACCGTTGCAGAATGCTGATTTTATCCGCTGCGGATCAATTAAGCTCCGATGCGGATAACAGCTGATCTGAGTTTGACTGTCGACTACCTCCAGTTTTTCAACCTCGGAGGAGCAACGCGCAATTTCCCAAAATTCCATAATTGTCCTCCTTTTAGGCGGCTTGGGCCAGGCATTTGCCGGCGCACTGCACGCAGTATGGCTGGCAGGGAAGCTGGCCAGGCAGTTTGTCAAAGCCGTTTTGGAGAAAAAATTTTTCAATTTCCTCCATGCTTTTGCCGATGATGACTGGTTGGTTGTCCACTACTTCCAAGAAGATTCCGTCTCCGCAGATGCTTCTGGGAGTAATGTCATAGCGGACGTCTTTGGGTTTGTACAGCGGGTTGGTTGTCTGGTTCAAGATGGTAAACATCAGCCAGACTCCCAGATTACTGACGCGCAAAATCCTCTGGCTAATCGGCATGATTTTTCTCCTTGGTTCGGTAGGCTGTTTGGTTGACAAAGGCCAATATTTATGGTTAAATCTATTGATTCTGGATTTATTATCATATCATATTTATTCAATTTTGTCAAGGTTTAGTGCATTTCTTTGGATTAAATTGGCTAATTTTAGTCAATTATATAGTTAGTTGCTAATTTGGGGCACAAGCATAGGTCATGAAAGCATTATTAGACTGTAAAATTTGACAACTTTGTTTTATTTGTTTAAGATTGGAAATTGTTTTATCATAGAAGTAGAGGAGGATAGGTTACGACGGAATTGCATCTTGATTGGACATTTAAAATAATGAAGGCCCTCCTACACTAAAGCTTCGGAGGGCAAAGGAGGTGAATTAGTCGCGGCAAAGGAAAGTGTTGGATGTTAACTCGAACCAGAAAATTCACGGCAAGGAGGCCAAAATGAGCAACAAAAAAGGAGGTGCCAATAAGCGCCTCAAATTGCTCAAAACAAGGGCCAGACCAGCTTTGAACTTCCCAGAGCTGGTTGGGATAGCCAGACATAGCTCAACTCCAAATGAGGCTGCCAAAAAAGCCACTGAGGAATTGTGTTATGAGCTGGCTTATCTCGCTGCCGGCGATCGGGTTGAAGCCTTAAAACAAGTCAAAGTTCTGCAAAGCGCTGTTCATCAGCTGACTGTAATCAGAAGAGATTATGGTCGTGCAGAATTTGGCAAGTTTGTGGCTGCCAATTCCGTGTCGACGGCAGACTCTACCAGTCCACGCTTACTGAAAAATGTAAGCACGGACCAGAGCAAACAAGGAGAAAAGGATATGAACAGAAAAAAAGGAACAGCGGTCAAGGTCGAGAAGCAGGAAACTAACGTCCAGCCGAGCATTCCGCTCAAGCACATTACGTATAATGTTGCTTTGAACGGCGCACATGCCCGGGTGCGTTCCATCCAGGAATTCACCAATGACGCTGATCATCCGGTGGAAGCGATTTACGTTTTTCCACTGCCTGATGAAGCCAGTGTCACGGCATGTTCGATGAAGATCGGTCGCAAGACCATCAAGGCTGAACTCAAGGAACGAGAACTGGCGCGCAGGGAATATGACCAGGCGATCAGCTCCGGTCATCACGGCGCTTTGATGGAACAGGAACGGCCAAACATTTTCACCATGAACGTGGGCGGCATCGAACCGAAAGAAACCATCAAAGTGGAAATCACCTATGTGCAGCGTATTCATTGGCAGGACGGCGGCGGTCGCTTTCGCGTGCCTCTGGTCGTAGCGCCCAGGTTTATCCCCGGTGTTCCGACCGGCAAGCAGGCTGGTGGCTGGGCTCCGGATACTGACGAAGTGCCGGATGCTTCGCGCATCACTCCGAATGTGGCGCCTGAAGGCGTGCTTTATAACGCCAGCATCAATGTCTCGTTCGCACCAGGTTTCCGCTGCCAAATGACTTCACCGTCACACGACATGATCGTCAAGGACCAGACTGTGGCCAAAGACGCCAAGATCGAACTGAAAACCGGCGACATCCGGACTGACAGGGACTTCACTCTGGTTTACAAATCCTTGTCCAAACGGCCTGAAGTCGCGGTTTTCCAGAATGCGGGCAAGGACGAAAGTTTTTGCCTGGTCAACATTCTGCCTCCGGGTGATGTGGCGACTGTTCCCAGCGATGTGGTTTTCCTGCTCGACATTTCCGGCAGCATGGACGGTCCCAAACTCGAGGGCCTGAAAGTCCTGGCCAAAAAAGTCCTGACCAAAATCAGGGACCAGAAGCTGGGACATCGGGTTTCCATCATTGCTTTTGAAAGCAGGCCGCATCTGATCGTGCCGCTGAGTGACATCTCTGATGTGCATTTGCAGGGTATTGATCGGCTTAGCGACACGGGTGGAACCGAACTCGGACCGGCGCTGACAGCGGCTCATCAGCAATTGGGTGACAGTGGTCGTCCACGTATTATTTTCCTGATCAGTGACGGCCAGACCGAAAGCCTGAATTACCAGGGACACGGAGTTCGGATCATTGCGGCTGGCATCGACAGCGCAGTCAATGATTCCACGCTCAAACAGCTGGCGCAGAAGACCAACGGTACCTATGTGAATTACTTCCCGGGCGAAGACTTTGACCGCGCAGCCAACAGCCTGATCGGCATGCTTTCCGGACCGGTTCTGCGTGAAGTCAAAGTGGACAGTCAGGCTGAAGTGGCCGGGCTGACCGATGTCTTTACCGGACGGCCGGCTTCCATTGCTCTGCGTTTTGACCAGGGTCTGCCTGCTGAAATAAAAATCAGCGGTCAGGATCCTTCGGGTCAGGAGCAGACTTGGAATTTCAAACCGGCCAGTGGCAAAGATTGCGACTTCGCTGCTCAGATCTGGGCGCGCGAGGCTATCCGTGAAACGCCGGACAAAACCAAACAGGTGCAAATCAGTTTGAAACACGGCGTCATCTGCAGCGGAACTTCTTTCGTGGCCATTTCCGAAAAGGAAGTGCCGGGTGAGAAACCGGTGCGGGTGGAGATCCCGGTGAACCTGCCCATGGGCTGGGTCTATGACAAGATCTTTGGCGGAGCCAGTTCTCACGTTAAGGGTCTGGGATTGAACAGTTCCAGAATCGGCGCTCCGATGGCGCTTCATGCCTTTGCACCTCCGTCTCGCAGCAGCTTTGGGCTTGTTGATGATGACTTTGGCAGCGGTCATGTTGACTCTTTCGAGTGCTGCTTCGAGGATTCGCCAGTCTACGGAGACGCAGAATGCATCGAGGAAGTTTGCGAGTGCTGCGGATGCGAAGACGAGGACGATGTGTCCGGTGGCGGACAGGAAATTTTGGACGACTTTGGATATGAGCGTTTCAACTTGGAATCACTTGATCTGGTTGACCGGCTGATCGCCATCATGATCAACATCCAGCTGCCTGGTTATCCTTCTCAGAACGCCGAAGCCACTTTCATCGAGCTTGAACGCAACTTGACTGTCAAGGAAATCAAGTCCTGGAGCGATGAAAAACGGGCCATGGCACTGTACTTCGTGATGCGCCTGAGATCTTGTGGCCTCAAATTGGAAGACCCGAAGGTGATGGATGCTCTGGCTGTGCCGTCCAAAAATTCCAAAGAAGCGGACTGCTGGCAGTATCTCACGGCCAAGGAAATCGGACTCGGCACTCAGGGTGTTCCTGCTGTTCCAAATTCCATGGACGGCGCGGACTACATCATGTGGAAAATCAATCCGATCAATCCGCAGCCGACCGGTGACTGGTCGCTTGTTCCTTAAACATCAACTCTAACCGTTAGCTGGCAACAGTTAACGAGGGGCTTGTGGTGAAAACCGCAGGCCCCTTTTTTATTTGGTCAATAGTGTTGTGGTTAAGATGTCGGTTTTGTAATTGGTGTTTCGGGTAATGTTTTTTGTTACGTGAAATGAAATTTGTCTATGTTATCAACAGTTTTATAGTTTATGTTTTTAAAATATTATGCTATAATTTAAATAATAAATAATATTTACTTTAGTTGAGATTGTCGCTTTGTCAGGGGGGTGAGGAAATATTCCAAGGGGATATTTTTTTAGTTATAAGGAGGGAAAGATGGTTAGTAGTGAAAAGGATCGTCCTGACAGTAATTTGCCGGTTGAAAAACGGCAAGCTCCCAGAAAGGTTGTTCCAGCAAGCGAACGGTTTTCCGTTGTTTTGGGACAACCAGATGGTACTTTTAAACCGCCTAGAGAAGTCAGCAGGAAAATACCGACTGAAGCTCTGAATGCAAGATTACTTGCGGCCCAAAATGCCAATTGCACCATAGTGGATATTTCAGAAATTGGTCTGCGCATTTGCCACAGCGTCAACTTGAATGAGGGCGAAACCGTCGGAATTTTTTTTCAGATTTTTTTAGGACTACCCAACGAAGAGAAAGGCATTACGTTGATCTGTCAGGTGATTTGGCATAAACCATGGAAAGCCGCTAAGGGCTTGGGCCATTTGACCGGCTTAAACATCATTCACAATTCAGACGACGTAAGCTACAAGCAATTTGTAGCCAGCCTACCAACTTTAGCACAAGCCCGCGCCTAGCGCGGGCTTTTTTTATTGTTAAAAAAATGTTATTATTAAATTAATTTTTAGGAATTAGAGATTATATATATGAATAAAAAAATTAAAATGTTTACTGATGGAGGTGCCCGCGGAAATCCCGGTCCGGCGGCAATCGGCATTGTGATTAAAGATGATAAAGATAAAATTATCAAAGAATATGCTGAATGTATCGGCGAGGCAACCAATAATCAGGCGGAATATAGAGCCCTAATTAAAGGTTTGGAGTTGGTGTCAGAATTTAAGCCCTCCGAGCTTGATTGTTTTTTGGATAGCGAGCTTTTGGTTAAACAGATGAAACAGGAATATCGGGTTAAAGATATGAAATTACAGCCTTTATTTGTGAAAGTTTGGAATCTGGCCCTTAATTTAGGCAAGGTCAAGTATCATCATATTCCGCGAATATTAAATAAAGAAGCTGATAAACTGCTCAATCTGGAGTTGGATAGGCAAGACTAGGTGTGTTTTGGCGATTTTTATGGTATAATATAAATAGATTTTGGATTTTAGATCTTAGGTTCTAGTTAATAATCCAAAATCTATAATCTAAAACACTAAAATCTAAATTAAAATGGCTAAACCAGTCAGTTATTTAGGTATTGATTTATCGCCTGATTCCATCAAACTGGTGGAATTAATTTCAGAAAACGGTAGGCCAAAATTAGTTACTTATGGCTATACCGAATCAAAAAGTGATATTTTAAAGGGCGATTTTGTCAATAATAAAAATTTAACATCTACCTTGCTTAAAGAGCTGGCGGATCGGGCCGGAGTGACAACCAATCTGGCTTCGGCTGCCTTGCCGGTGGCTTCGGTTTTTACCTCGGTAATTAAATTGCCTAATTTGATCAAAAAAGACGTTGATAATAAAAGCAAAATTAAAGGCCTTTTGTCCGAGGAATTGAAAAAAATTTCCTCTGTACCTTTGGCGGACATGGTTTTTGATTTTAATCTAATTCCTGATCAGGAGGTAGAGAAAGCGGCTGCAAACGCTAAAATATCAATGGCCAGATTTTTAATTACAGCCTCGACTAAGGATGTAGTCAAGAATTATGTTGATATTTTTAAGCAAGCCAATTTTCAATTGACTAATTTGGATATCGAGTCTTTTTCTTTAGTTCGTTCTTTGGTCGGTATTGATAAGTCTCTGATTATGCTGATTGATATCGGTGAAAATTTAACTTCAGTGGAAATAGTTAATCTGGCCATCCCGATTATTAACCGCAGTATAAATTATGGCGGATCAGTGATTACCAAAGCAGTGGCTGATAGTTTGAATATTGCCATTGCTGAAGCTGAAAATTATAAACTGGATTTGTCTATCATGATGCAGCAGTCAAATATGCCAAATTTTCCGAAACCAATTGAAGAAGGCCTGGCTCCATTAGTTACGGAAATAAAATATTTGCTGCAGACATATTATGAACAATTTGGCCAGGAGAAGATTTTAGATAAAATAATTTTAACAGGCGGAGGCGCAATGCTCGGTAATTTTTTGGACAGATATTTAACGGAACAATTAAATGTCCGAACTTACATTGGTGACCCCTGGGCCAGAATAATGTATCCGGAAGAATTAAAGCCAGTGCTTTTGGAAATCGGCCCGCGTTTTAGCGTTGCCCTGGGTTTGGCAATGAGAGATATAATTTAAATATAATATATGGCGATCGATTTTTTAGGTAAAGAAGGGGAAAAACTGGCCAAAAAGGAGGCAATTGCCATAAAGATGCATAACCCTGAAAAACAGGTTGTGGCAACTTCTAAGCAAAAAGAAAAACCTAAAGTTAAACCGAAAAAAGAAACGCCTAAGATTCAGAGTCGGGAGAAGTTCGAGCAGGTCAATTTAATCTTTTCTTTCAAGCAATATATTTTAAAGCGCAGGTTAACTTTTATTCTAATTTTTGTTATAATTATTGCAGTCCTAGCTGTTTTCGTCTATTGGTTGCTAACCAGACCAAAACCGATTTCGCCACCACCGCCGCCTATTCCCGTTTGCGGTAATGAGAAGATTGAAGCGGGAGAACAATGCGATTCGAGCGGCTGTATTACTGATCAGGTCTGTGTAGATTGTCAGTGTCAAAATATCATTATATCGCCACCACCGCCGCCGGCACCTGTTTGTGGTAATGGACAAATTGAAACAGGGGAACAATGTGACCAGATTGGCTGCTCAACAAATCAGACTTGTGTAAATTGTCAGTGCCAAGGAGTTATTGCCCCACCACCTCCGCCACCACCGCCTCCGCCGGCACCTGTTTGCGGTAATGGTCAGGTTGAAACAGGTGAGCAATGCGATTTGACTGGTTGTACTCCTGAGCAAACTTGCCTTGATTGCCAATGCCAAATAGTAATTTTGCCGGATACTGAATTAGCGCCTTTACGCGGTGCTCTTATCAAATTTAGTTCAGATAATAATATTTATTTGATTGATTATAACGGTGAATTGCGATTAGTCGATCCCTTAACAGCAAGCTTTAAAAACAATCAAACCATCAGGGATATAAAAATAGATGAAATTTATTTAATCGCTGATCAATATAAAACGGTACGAATGGGCCAGCCAGTTTTAGGTAAAGTTGACTGGGATCCCCGAATATTAAGTTCTGCAGAACTAATTCCTTTTCAATAATTATTAATCGGATAGTTAAACCACGGAATTTTCATTCATTGCCTGTCGGCAGGTTGATAATACGGATAAACTAAGGAATCCGTGTAATCAGTGAAATTAACTCAGTGGTTTAGTAACCAATAAAAACATATGGCAGACGCAAAAATCAAAATTTTATTAGTCGAAGACGACACTTTTTTAGTAGAAATGTATACAACTAAATTTGAGCTTGAAGGCTTTTCAGTTATGGCTGCGGAAGACGGTAAAAAGGGCCTGGAAATGGCTGATAAAGAAAAACCGGATATAATCCTGCTGGATATTTTAATGCCCAAAATGGACGGATTCGCAGTTCTGGATGCCTTGAAACAAAATAAGGATTTAGCGAGTATCCCTGTTGTTTTGCTGACAAATTTGGGGCAAAAAGATGATGTCAAAAAAGGGTTTGAAAAAGGCGCTGTGGGTTATTTGATCAAGGCTCATTTTATGCCTTCGGAGGTAGTGGATAAAATTAAAAAGATTTTAAAGGAAAACAAGAAATAAATCTAGATTATATAATAAATGAAAAATGGCTTTACAAAAATAGAAGTATTGATTTTTATTTTACTTATTGTTATGGTAGTGGCAATGGATGTCGCTGTAATTTGGTATTTATCTTTAAAAAACAAGGACATCCAAGTATTGTCTGAAATTGATCAAATTAAAAGCGGACTGGAAGTTTATTTACTGACCAATGATTTTTATCCTGAGTCAAATGGCGTGATAAATTTAAGTGATGCCTATAGCGGTACAGAAAAATTATGCGGGGAAGGCTTTAAAAAACAAACCGACCCTTGTGATCGAAATATCCTAAAACCGATTCCGAATCAATATCTGGCTGAAGGTAATATTTATCAGTATAAACGAAGCGAAGACGGCCAAAATTATCAGCTGGAATTCAATTTAATTACCAACTTTAAAAATTTGGGCTTAACCAAGGGGAAAAATTGTTCAAATAATATACAAATAATTAGTCAACCGTGTTTTTAACTATATGATTCGAGATAAAAAACAAGGAGGATTTTCATTAGTAGAATTATTAATTGTGGTTGCCATTATTATACTTTTGGCGACTATATCGGTCATTGCTTTAAATGACCAGCGGGCCAAGGCAAGAGATGCGAAAAGAACTAGTGATGTCAGACAAATCCGGACTGCGTTGGAGTTTTATCATAGTGACGAAGATCAATATCCTGTATTTGATAATCCTATAGTTTTGGGTCAAAAGGGTGGCGAAAAATTATGTGCCAAGTCAGCTGGAGCAATCGTTTCACTTGAAACTCCCTGCAGTCAGGATACAACGTATATGGCAATTATTCCCAAAGATCCTTTGCCGGACAGACAATATATATATAAGGGTAATATTAAGGATTATGAAATAATTTTTACCACGGAAAAGCCAAGTGGTTTGGGTGAAGCTGGTCAGTATATTGCCACGGCTGAAGGTATTAATATAAAGTAAAATAAAACAAAATTAGCTTGTACATATAAAAAATCCCTAAAATTTTAGGGATTTTTTAGTTTTAAAACATGATTTATATTTAAGCTAAAAACTGCTATAATTTAAGCATGATTACTAGCAGTTTATTTTTGTTTTTGTTAGGTATTATTGGCGGCAGTTTCTTGAATTGCTGTCTGTATCGCGTTGTCAGAAAAGTTCCGCTTTGGGGCCGGTCTTTTTGCCCCCAGTGCCGTAAGCAAATATTAAATCTGGATTTAGTGCCCTTGCTTAGTTACCTGTGGCTTAAAGGCAAATGCCGATTCTGTAAAAAACCGATTGGTTGGCAGTATTTCGGCATAGAATTGGTCACCGGCTTGCTCTTTGTCTTGTTTTTTATAAAATATGGAGCGGTCAGTTGGTTTTTAGTCCGAGATTTGTTTTTTATTTCAATTTTGCTGTTTATTCTGATTTTCGACTGGCGTCATTATTTAATTTTGGATAAGGTGATTTGGCCTGCTTTGGTTTTTAGTTTTATATTTAATGTTTGCCTGGGGCGGCCATGGCAGGAATTAATCTTGGCCGGTTTGATTGGCGCCGGTTTTTTCTTTTTACAACACCTTGTATCTGGCGGTAAATGGATTGGCCAGGGCGATATAAACTTGGGTTTACTTTTGGGGGTAATGTTGGGCTGGCAATTTACTTTACTGACGTTAGCCTTAGCTTATATAATCGGAGGAGTAATTGCTACGATATTATTATTGACTAAGAGAAAAAAAATCGGTGATATCCTGCCCATGGGCAGTTTTTTGGCCGGTGCTGCCATTTTTGTTTTGCTTTGGGGAAATTTGATATTAGCTATCATTTATTAATTAGTTGATTAAATAATAAAAGCACCACTAGGTGGTGCTTTTGGGTTCGGTGGTGATTTTTAATTCCCGCCAGAAAGGAAGCGAGGTCTCAAACTGCTGGCAATATTGTTGATTCCGCTCTAGTGGGATTTCATGGATTCCTCGGCTGGTGGCAATCAGGGGTGAGCAGGTAATCGTGACGATCAGCACCTGATAACCGAAAACCATTCCGGTCAGGTAATAAGGCGAGACTTCCCAGCGTTGGATATTGGTGTTGTCCTCCACAATCACTGGGTGGCCTTCAGCGACAGCGTTCAGAAATTTGGCAAAGCATTCCTGATGAGCTTGGCCAATCAGGTCATGATTATGTTTGTATAGTCCGTCTACATGTGCGGCGAAAAAATCGTCAGCGCTGCAGACAATGGCTTCAGGGTAATTATTTTTGTGATACGTTGTTTTGCCTGAGCCAGAAAGACCCCTCATGATTATGATTTGTTTGTCCAAATTTATCTCCTTTTGTGTGATTTTCCGGATATTACAGCCTATCACAAATTTGGGGATTTGTCAATTATAGCCATAAAATTATTGGTTGTTTTATGATATAATAAAGCTATGGATAAACAGGAAACTAAAAAACGTATTGCCAAACTGCGAGAGGAGATTAATCATCACCGCTATCTTTACCATGTGTTGGATAAACAGGAGATTTCTGATGCGGCTTTGGATTCTCTCAAGCACGAACTTTATCAGCTGGAACAGCAATATCCAGACTTAATTACGCCGGAGTCACCGACGCAAAGAGTCGGCGGTAAGGCGCTGGATAAGTTCAAAAAAGTTAAACATGAAGTCCCCATGCTTTCCATTGAGGATGTTTTTAGCTTCGAAGAATTACAGGCCTGGGAGGCACGGATTAAAAAATTGGTCCAGACTTATTGGGATTATTATGCGGAAATAAAAATGGATGGCTTGGCTGTTTCTTTGGTTTATAATGACGGCATTTTAGTTGAAGGTTCAACTCGTGGTGACGGGGTAGTTGGTGAAGATATTACCCATAATTTGAAAACGATTGAGGCGATTCCTTTGAAATTACACGAACCGACTGATAAACAAATTCATGAATTTTTAAACAAATACGGACAGGGGATTGATAAAGAAAAATTCGGCAGGGAAATCAGAAATTTGTCAGGCCGCATTGAAATTCGCGGTGAGGCTTTTATGTCCAAAAAAGTTTTTGATAAATTAAATCAGACACAGGAGAAAAATGGCGAGAAGATTTTTGCCAATCCGCGCAATGCCGCGGCCGGTTCTATCAGACAGCTTGATCCCCAAATTACAGCGGCCAGAAAGTTGGATTTTTTCGGTTATGATCTTTTGGCTGATTTTGGACTGGTTACACACGAGCAAGCTCATCAGGTCTTGCGTTTATTGGGCGTAAAAGAAAATCCCTTGAATAGACATTGTAAAAGTCTTGAAGAGATTGAAAATTTCCATGAATATGTGCGTAAAGAAAGAGAAAAATTAAATTATTGGACTGACGGCATAGTCGGCGTGGTCAATGACTTGAAATTATTTAAGAAACTAGGCGTGGTCGGTAAAACTCCACGCGGTTATATTGCTTACAAATTTCCGGCAGAAGAAGCCACAACAATTATTGAGAATGTGCGTTTTAATGTCGGCCGTACCGGTGTTTTGACCCCGGTAGCTGATTTAAAGCCAGTACCGGTAGGCGGAACCATAGTTTCCCACGCAACTTTACATAATATCGATGAAATCGAAAGACTCGGAGTTAAAATCGGTGATACCGTGATTATTGAACGCGCCGGTGATGTTATTCCTAAAGTACTTCAGGTTTTACCCAAATTAAGAACCGGCCATGAAAAGGCCATTAAAATCCCGGAAAAATGTCCAATCTGCGGATCAGCTGTGAAGCGCAAGTCCGGGGAAGTTGGTATTTATTGTTCTAATCCGAATTGTTTTGCGATTGAGCAGGAAAAATTATTTCATTTTGTTTCCAAAGGCGGCATGAATATTGACGGGTTGGGCCCTAAAATCTTGGAGCAGTTAATGAATGAAGGCTTAGTCAGTAATGCGGCTGATCTTTATAAATTAAAATTGGGCGACTTGGAACCATTGGAACGATTCGGTGAGAAATCAGCGAAAAATATTATTGAAGCGATTGAAAATAGCCAGCACATCCCTTTGGCTAAATTTTTATACGGGCTGGGTATCCGTCATGTGGGAGAAGAAACCGCCTTTGCTTTAGCCAATCATTTTGCCAGCCTGGACAAAATAAAGGACGCGTCAAAGGATGATTTGATGAAAGTCGCGGACATCGGCGAAATTGTGGCTGAAAGTTTGGCAGAGTATTTTAAAGATAGGACTAATTTGAAGGTTGTGACTGAGTTGTTAGAATATATAAAAATTGATAAAATCGAAAAGGCCAAACAGACCTTAGCAGGCAAGACAATTGTTTTGACCGGCGGGATGGAGTCCCTGACCAGAGATGAGGCCAAAGAAAAAGTTCGCGCCCTGGGAGGTGATGTCAGCTCTTCGGTCAGTAAAAATACCGATTATGTCGTGGCAGGTTCAGAGCCAGGATCCAAATTTGATAAAGCCAAGAAATTGGGTGTAGAAATTATCAGTGAAAAGGATTTTTTGAAGTTGATATCGTAATTACGAAAGTTGGACACGAAAAAACACGAAAAATTGATGGCGTAATAAAAAGTTAAAACAAAAGGTGAAAAAATATGGGGGAAATAATATATAAAGATTTGAGTTATCAAGTTATGGGATCAGTTTTTAGGGTATTTAAGAAGTTGGGCTTTGGTTATAGAGAAAAATATTATCAGAGAGCCATTGAGGAAGAATTAAAAATAGAAAATCTGGGATATATTAAGGAATGTTGCGTGAAACTAGAATATAATGGGAGAATTATTGGTAGATATTTTATAGATTTCGTTATTGAAGATAAGATTGCCTTAGAGATTAAGATAGCAAAAGATTTTTACACAAAAGATGTTAAGCAACTTTTAAGTTATTTGAAGGCAAAAAAATTAAAATTAGGAATTCTTATAATTATTACTAAAGATGGGATTAGATATAAGCGTTTTGTTAATTAATTAAATTTGAACTGCGTATTTCGTGTTTTTTCGTGATTATTATTTCGTGGTTCATAATAACCTAATAAAACTATGCAAATCAACATCAAAGGTACCAATATGGATCTGACCCCGGCAATTAAAGATTATGTCAATGAAAAAGTCGGCAGTTTGGAAAAGTTTTTTGACCAGGCTATTATAGCCAGGGTAGATGTAGGTCGTACTTCCAACCATCACCAAAAGGGCGATGTGTTCCGCGCGGAAATAAATATGGATGTGCCCCAAAAGCATGTATTGCGGGCTGAGTCAGTTAAAGAAGATTTGTATTTAGCCATTAATGACGCTAAGGCTGATTTGGAACGTCAGATTAAAAAATATAAGGAAAAAATGCGGGGGAATGATAAATATTAAGCTGAAATCAATATAAAAAAGCCCTTCTGAATTACAGGAGGGCTTTTTGTATATGATATGGCCAATTTTAGCTAAGGATGCTATAATTAAAAAGTAATAAATATACATGATAAATCCAAGGAAAATCAGACAAAAAGTGGTTTTCTTGAAGTTTTTTAGTTTTAAAACTAAGCTTATTTTAAGTTTGGTTTTTGTTTTAATTATCGCTATCATCTTCTCAGTTAATTACTTTGTCCCGGTCAGCGCGGACAATTTCTTAGTGACTGAAAATTTTACCACTGATACTTTGAAAGATGCGAATGCCACTACTGGTATTTGGGACACTACTTTGAATCAAGCTCGGTTGTTAGGTAAAGATTGGATTAATATGGAGGAAACTAAAGATACTTACGGACCGTTTACAACTTTAACCGATTCTGTGTTGAATTATAATATTACTTATGATACAAGTGCAAATCCTTATATTGTTTGGGTGTCAAATGGAGTGGGCGGGGTTGGCGATGTTTATTTTACCAAATGGACGCCCGGGACAGGCTGGACAGGTATGGACTGTATCTCAGCGTATGACAATATTTCCAGCTCCACAGCACTTTCTTCGCAGCCTAAAATAAAATTAGACGGCGCCGACGATCCGATTATAATTTGGTCTGAAAGTTCGACTTCGACTGATATCTATTTAGCTCATTGGGATAGCGGTAATAACCGCTGGGCCAATATGGCGGGTAATGCGAGTGCTCCCGAAAACATCAGCCAAGATTCAGTTAATAACACTTTTTTTACCCTGGAAGTAGATGGTACTGGTAAACCGGCCATTGTTTTTACTAGAAATGTGGGCCCAACTATAAATGATTTGTATTTTACGACTTGGAATGGCACAACATGGACCGGTGCGGACGGGGTTGATACTGATTTTAATCCTTTAATCTATGAAAACGATAAGATATCTGATTCCTCTACCAGTTATGGCAATGAAAATATTAAGTTGAGATTTAACAGTTTGAACGAACCCTATATTGCTTGGTGGCAAATAATTGTTAGTCCGACCAGAGTCTTATTTACAAAATGGACACCCGCAGTTGGTTGGACGCATATGGACGGAACTACATTAGGTTTTGAACCAATCAGCGATCTTACCAAGGTAGGTTCCCAGCCTAATTTGGAGATGGGTACTGATGATTTTCCTTATATTACTTATGTGGAAGCTCCCGTTGGCGGTGGCCCTAGTTCAAATTTAGAAATATTATTTGCCCATTGGACCGGTTCAGGCTGGTACGGTATGGATGGAATAGTTTTACGTGATAATGTTTCTATAAACACCAGTTCATCGCAGGTACCTCAGATGAAACTTGATGCCGGGAATAACCCCATTGTTATTTGGCGCGATACTACTCCACCCGGAGGTGGCGCAGTTACCCAATTAGAAGTCTACTTACGCAAATGGACAGGTGTTGCCTGGACGGCCATGGATGGTATTGCTACCTATGATAATATCTCAAATACTCCTGCCGCCAGGTCATATACTTATAATTTAGCTGTAGATAGTACGGGTGAGCCAAATCTTTTCTGGGGAGACGGTCCTTCATCTTTGTTAAATTATTATTTCACCCGCTGGGTGGTTGGTAGTGGTTGGGAAAAAATTGACGGTACTTTAGGCCAAGATGCGGTATTGTCCGGTGCCGCGATTAATAGTTTTTCAGTTGGACCCGATGATACCCCCTATGTTTTATTTGCAGATCCACCGTCAACTGGACAGCCACAGCTGATCAAAGGTAAAGATATTTATGCGTCTACTTCTGATATTGTTTCTTTGAATATGAATACAGGTTCTGATTTCGTAGTATCGGCCAAGATTTCCGCGGCGGAAACTCTTAATGGCCAAACAGTAAATTATTTTTTATCCAATGACGGTGGCGCTACTTGGGAGGTTGTCAGTAATAATGTGGCGCATGATTTTATTACCTCTCATGGTTTTGATTTGCGCTGGAAAGCGGAACTGGTGACAATTTTGAATTCGGTTACACCTGTAGTTGATGATCTGGACATTACTTATAGAACAAAAAAAATATTCTGCAGTCTTTCTCCGACTTCTGTACTTCAGGGACAGCCGGTGACTATTGCAGCGACTACCAGTTTTGTGCCTGGTGCAGTTTGGGCTACGGTGGAAAAAAACGGTGAGGTTTTAAGCACGGTAACAATGAATAATGTCGGTGGCAATAACTTTAGCGTTAATTACAGTACCGCGGGAACCAATTTAGGTAGAAATGACGTGGCAGTATTTGCCTCCAATGCCACAGATACTTATGTCTGTAATCCTTCTACCGGTGTTGACTGGCAGCGGATGTCAACCAATGATATCCCTTGGGACCCACGGACTTTTCACGGCTCTGTCAGTTTGGGAAATTATATTTATCTCTTTGGAGGTTTATCGGACAGATTTTTAAGTGATGTTTGGCGTTCTCAAGATGGTTATAATTGGCAGCAGATGCCTGATGCCCCCTGGGCCGCAAGAGGGATGTTTGATCCTATTGTTTTTAACGACAAAATTTGGGTCATGGGCGGTCGAAGTTATGTTTACTTAAGCTCTCCAGTGAACTACGGTGATGTCTGGTATAGCTCAGACGGCCAATCATGGACACAATCAACTAATGATCTGCCGTCATCACCTGCAGTTACCCGCAGGACTTATGCCTCGACAGTTTTTAATAATAAATTATGGATTTCCGGCGGCAATTCAGGCGGGCCTACCAATGATGTCTGGTATAATGATGATCCCATAACTAATGCCTGGGTTCAGGCGACACCAGCTGCCAGCTGGTCAGTTAGGACTCTTCATCAAATGGTTACTTTTGATAATAAAATGTGGGTAATGGGTGGCAATGGTCCTTTAAACGATATCTGGCATTCAACAGACGGTGTTAATTGGTATGATACTTTTTGCCAGGGAGGAGTTGATGACGGCCAAGCCTGTGTTATTGGCGGGGATTGCGATTCAAGTTCTTGTTTGTCAGAAACAGCAGCCTGGCCTGCCAGAGTAGATTTTCAAGCCTTGGTTTTTGATGAAGATGGTAGCGGGCCTCAGCCGGAAAAAATGTGGGTCATGGGCGGTGCTGATTTCCTAGCTGAAGGCAGAACAAATTATAACGATGTTTGGTCCTCCGTAGACGGATCAACCTGGATTTTAAGAAGCAATCCGCTTTGGACGGCATCTTATCCGTTAAATTCCGCACCCGCAACCTGGGAAATGTGGTCAGCCAGAAATGGACTTCAGGTAGTTAAGCATAATAACGGTGCAGGGGATAAGTTATATTTATTAGGAGGTTATGAATATCGAGCTGCATCTCAAAATGATGTTTGGATTTCCAGTGACGGTTCAAATTGGGATATATTAAATACTTCATATAATGCTCCGTTTTCGCCAAGATTTAATACAAAAATAATTGATTTTAAACCTGCTTTAGGCACTGATCAACTTTGGTTATTAGGGGGTAAGACCAGGAGTGGGGGATTAGCTAATGATATTTGGAGTACTGCTGACGGACGGACTTGGTCATTAAAGGTTGATAATGGTATAACGCCCTGGTCTGCACGTTTTGGCCACAACGTGTTTACTTTTGATAATAAATTATGGATTTTAGGCGGTTGCGCCAATGATAAAGAAAGAGCAGATCCAAATACTCAGCCTCAACCCGGAGCATATTGCTTGGGCAAATGTGACGGTGGCACTAATAATGGTGCTTATTGTAATGTAGCAACTGATTGTAATTCCTTTAAATGCAAATGGCAGGGATTAAATGATATTTGGAATTCAAATGACGGAGAAAATTGGACTTGTGTTGTTGGTAGCGGCTGTCCTAATCCTGTGGCCTGGGCTGGACGCTATGGCCAGACAGTGGCAACTTATAATGGCAAAATATATTTAATAGGTGGCATTACCCGCGGAGCCTGTTTAGGTGCTCCTGTGTTAGGTTCGGCTTGTACTGGCAATGCTCAATGCGTTGCCGGTGGCGGAACTCAATGTGCGGGCGTGTGTTTGTCAGGTACAAATGCTGGAAATCCTTGTCTTAATGATGCTGCTTGTGGGGGAAATAAATGTTCTAATTATGCTAACGTTTTTAATCGGGATGTTTTATCTTCCTCAAACGGCTATACTTGGACACAAGAAATTGCTAGTGCTCCCTGGCCTCTAAGATATAATTCCAGCGCTATTAGTTTTAATGACGGTTATGCAGAGAAATTATATTTTTTTGGTGGTTATTATGTAGGTCCTATATATTACAACGATGTTTGGTGGACAACTGATGGCGCTACCTGGCGCAATACTTTTTGCCAAGGGGGGATCTATGAAGGCAAGGCTTGTATTATCGCTGGTGATTGCGGTACTGGAATTTGTGCTGCTAAGACAGCTGAATGGCCGGGTAGAATGACATTTGCCCTCCAAAAATATAATGATAAATTATGGGTTTATTCTGGTCAGACTTTGGGAGATATTCCTGGGCCGGGAACCCAGTTATTACCAGCTCTTTGGACAAATGATGTTTGGTGGTCAAATAACGGTTCTTTTTGGACTCAAGCAAATAATACGGCTGAGTTTCCTGGCCGTGATTATTTTACTTCTGCAGTTTTTGATAATCGTTTATTTTTGACTGGTGGTGATTCAAACTGGGGCACTATGAATGATGTCTGGGCCTCAAGTTATGATTATAGCAGTATGAATTTTACCGTGAGTTCGGCACCCGGTTCAACCGGTTCGAGTTGTACAGATACAGTGCCGGAAGATCCCGGAGATGTTGTGGCTCCGTCTTTGCCCTGTGTAGCTACTAGCTCAGCAGCCATTGACTGGGATTTTGTGGATAATGCGGCCTGTGAAATGGGATACAGACTTTATGACGCTGCTACGGATGTCAGAATAAAATATGTAGAACAGCCGAATTTGAGTTTAATTTCGGAAACCGGTTTGGATGTAAATAATCAATATAGCCGCTATGTCACAGCATATAATGCGGCCGGCGAATCAGCCGCAACCACAGCTGCCAGCTGTTTTACCCTGGCCAAAGTGCCGAATAAGCCGATCATTTTAAGCGCCAACGAAAATGAAATAATATTGCAAATAGATCCTAATGACGGTAATCCCGTGGGTACAGAATATGAAATCAAGGAACTATTGACTAACCAATTTGTTCAGGCCGACGGAACCTTTGGAGCCGGAGAAACCTGGCAAACTTATGATAATTGGGGAGGCGACAGCGGATTAGCAGTTATCGGTGAATTGCCAGCAGCAGAACAGCCGCTATATGAGGAACCATATCAACAGCCTGATTTAAATAATAATGAAAATATTAATGCCGCCTTTCATATTAGTTTAACCAGCGGCCAGAATTATAATTTTACCGTGCAGGCGAAAAACGGCGACGGGATACCAACGGGATTTTCGGCAACTACTTCTGCTACTACAGTTACGACAGGGCCTGGAACAGTTTTAGCACCGAATGTAGGCGCAGAGAAAGGCGTATTCAAAAAAATAACCTGGCATTCTTCCTTTGGTCTTTTTAATGTTGCTCTGGCCAGCAATAAATTGTTAATTAATGCGAGCGGACCAATTAGTCACGTGTTGGCAGTTTTGTCCTGGTTGTTGAATCTAACGTTGTTGATTTTATTAGTTATGTTAGGTTTGAGTCTGTACCAGACCTTAAAATATCTTAAACATGAAATTAAGTACCCTGATACGTTCCGATTAATCTGGTCAATTTTAAGCAGGGAAGCGCAGCATAGTTATAAAAGTGATGCTTTAAGGACAGCAGACGGTGTTTATTATATAAGTGCTTTTGGGCAACATAAAAAACTGCAGAATTTAAGTCAACAGACTTTTAAAGGTACTTTAGCGGCTATGGGTATAAAATTGATAATATTGGGAACATTATTTACGGGGCTGATCACTGTAAATCACAGTAGCTTAGCGCTTCTGCAGCCATATAATTTGGGCGGGGAGACTTTAAAAGTTGGTGATGTTTTGACTTATGATTTGGAGGTTTCTAATAAAGGTACGGCTCCGGCTCAAAATATCGTCATCAAAGATACTCTGAGTAATTATTTAACTTTTCGTAATGGCACTAGCGGTTTGAATTTTGACGTAAATACTAACACAGTAACTTTTACCCTTCCAAGTATGCAAGTTAATGGGTTGGCTAATTTTATTATTAATGTGGTTGTTAAGAAAGGCAGCGAAGGGAAGGTCATTATTAATCAGGCTCAAGTTTCAGGCGATAATTTTATGACGGTTTCCACTAATATAGTCCGCAATGAAGTCGAACCCGCAGTTTTATCTCTTTGCGGGAATAATAAAATTGATCCTGGTGAACAGTGTGATCCGACAGGCTGTGCCAGTGATGAACGTTGTGTTTCTTGCCGTTGCCAGCCAATTCCGCCAGCCCCGGTTTGCGGAAACAGCATAGTTGAAACAGGAGAACAGTGCGATAATACTGCCTGCGGAGCAGATCAGATATGCAGTAATTGCGCCTGTCTGCCAGTCGCCATCCCGCCGGTTATCCCGCCAATTCCGCCTGTCATCCCGCCGCCAGTCACACCACCTGGCACTCTACCGCCAGGCACTCCTCCGGGCACTTTACCACCATCAACACCGCCGGGGATCCCGCTAATCACGCCGATAATCAGTTCCATTTCAGGCGTCATCGACCAAATAGTGTCGGAACAGTTAAAGGAATTCATGGATAATTCGCAAGTTGAACAAACGAGCCAGAATGTCGTGACGCCGATATTGTTGGGCTTAGCGCTATTAAATACAGTGCCATTAATCTTGGCTTTGAGTATTTACCTGTTGCCGTATCTGCATCTGCTTTTCCTGGAGCCGTTATTAATTTTGTTCGGCAAGAAAAGGAAAAAGTGGGGCGTAGTTTACAATTCACTGAGTAAAGTGCCTGTTGATTTGGCTTTGGTAAGATTGTACCGTAAAAATGATAATATGCTGGTGCAGACTAGGGTAACGGATAAGGAAGGCAGATATATCATAATCGCCAAAGAACCTGGTAAATATTACCTGAGCGTCACTAAGCCTGGATTTACCAGCCCAACAAAATATCTGAAAGATGAAAAACAAGATCTGAAATACCTAGATTTGTATCATGGAGAAATGCTTGAGATCACTGAAAAGGATGCGGTCATAACTGCCAATATACCATTGGATCCGGCAGAAAAGATGGCCTTGCCGCTCAAGGAAGTGCTTAGGAGCTATTTATTGAAAAATTTAAGGTTAATCATCTCGTATGTGGGCATTATTCTGGCCTTACTGATAGTGATCATTTATCCGACCGTAATTACCATTGGAGCTTTGATTTTGCATGTTATTTTATTCTTGATTTTCCGCAGGCTGATAGTGCCGGCCAAGCCCAAACGCTGGGGCATTGTTTATGATGCCGAAAACAAGGCGCCATTGCATCAGGCCGTGGTAAGAATTTTTGACACGAAATTTAACAAGCTGCTGGAAACGCAGGTGACAGACCGCAAAGGACGTTATGCTTTCTTGTGGGAAAAAATGAATACCAGCTGTTGACGGAAAAAGAAGGTTACAAACCCAGGGAAGTTAAGCCGGTTGATCTGGTTAAAAATGAGGAGATTGTCAATTTGGATGTCGGATTGAGTAAAAATTGATATCGGAATCACCTGCCTACGCCAAGGCTTCGGCAGGCAGGCGGAAATTGATTCACGAAAATACACGAAAACGAATACTGGAACGAAAACTGGATTTAGTGTATTTCGTTATAACTTTATAATTCATTTATCCAATATTAAAAGCTCCCATTATTGTGGTTGGAGGAGTTTTTATATTGGCGATTTTTATTTTGGCTAGTTTTAGCCAGATGATATAATAAAATTGTAATCAAAGACACATGCTGAACCCAAGGAAAATCAGACAAAATATGTTTTTCTTGAAATTTTTTAGTTTTAAAACTAAGCTCATTTTGAGTTTGGTTTTTGTTTTAATTATTGTAGTTACTTTGGGTTATAATTATTTTCAATCTGTTAACGCGGAAAATGTGTCGTTTACTGAAACATTCTCCACACTTGCTAATAAAGATGTTAATATCACAACCGGCAAATGGGATACGGTTTTGGGGCTAGCGAGATTGCTGGGTAAAGACTGGGTTAATATGGCGGAAACAAAAGATGGCTTAGAAACCATTAGTTCCAGTGGTATCAATTACATTTACGACGTTGAATATGATTCAGCGGGCAATCCTTATATAGTGGGTATAGATAAAAGTAGGGGCAGAAATTTGCCGTTTTTTGTCAAATGGACGCCCAGTATGGGCTGGACCAATATGGCAGAAACAATTGCAGGCCAGGAAATTTTATATGATACGGGATTTTCTGCGTCTTCCCCAGAACTTGCTTTAGATAGTAATGATAATCCCTATCTTATCTGGGGTCAGCTTATTCCACCGTCTGGATCTGAAGCGGACATCTTTTTTACTAAATGGTCGCCCTCTGCCTGCGGCGGAGCAGGTTGTTGGACAAATATGGCGGGAACAACCGCTGGTCCGGAAGAAATTGCGCATAACGGCTATCGTTATAATATTGTGAATGATATTAAAATTGATTCCAGCAATTATCCCCAAGTGCTTTATAGTCTTGATATGACAGGATCAAATATTCATGATTTGTTTTTTTCCAGATGGAATGGCGCAAGCTGGACCAAAGCTAATGGTATTGACGCTGACAGTGATCCTGCGACTTATGAAAGTGATAATATTACTAACACTCCTGCTGCTGATGATCAATTGGCTGGTTTAAATTTAGTTAATGATAATCCTTATGTCGCTTGGTATGGCTTTTCAAATACAGATGTACTTTTTAGCAAATGGACTCCCGGGTTAGGTTTGTGCGCTGATCCCGTGGGTTGCTGGACAAATATGCAGGAAACAATTTTAGGGCCGGAAAAGGTTGATCAGCCAAATGTCGTAGGTTACCCAGGCACTTATTTTTCCGCACCAAAAAATAATTTTAAAATCGCTACCGACAATAATGTTTATATTAGCTGGTCTTATGAGACTCCTGCGGCTGTACCCGGCCAGCCACTAGACGTTTATATCAGAAAAGGCATAGCAGGTGTTGGTTGGAGTCAGATTGATAATTCTCCCGGCTATACAAATGTTTCTAATAGTGCCCTTGACAATTCAAATTTAAAGGGTTTTTCACTGGATTCAGCTAATAATCCTAATGTTATCTGGGGGGAAAGACCTGGCGGATGGGGTGGTACAAATAACGATGTCTATTTTGCTCGTTGGAATGGTTCTTCTTGGGTAAAAATGGATGGTACTCCGGCTCCAGAAAATATAACGAATTCAGCAGATACTATTACAGCGCCTGAATTTATTGTTTTAGATTCTTTTAATACGCCCTATGTTTTGTATTATGAATCAAGCGGAAGACAGCTAAAAAAATGGAGCGGTTCAATCTGGGGGAAGATGGATGGTAGTGCCGGATATGAATTATTAACCCCTCCTTCTGTAGCTGTAAGATCTTTGGATATAATTAACAGCAATCCTCAGTTTATCGGTGATAATAACGTTGTCGAATCAGCATATTTTAGTAAATATCTACCGACATATAATACTACTTCAACTATTCAGTCAGTAAATGTTAGTACCGCCGGTACGGATTTTATCAAGAGCGCAGCTTTAACCGCGAACCAAACACTTAACGGCCAAAATATTATTTATTCAATTTCAAATGATGGCGGTGCGACTTGGACAATTGTGCCAGGTACGGGCACTCTGTTAGATTTTAGTACTGCTGGCAATGATTTACGCTGGAAGGCAGATTTGCAAGGAACTTCTTCGGTTACGCCGATAATTAATGATTTATCTCTTAGTTATCAGACCAGAAAAATCACTTGTAGTCTGACCCCAAACTCAGTTTTACAGGGACAGTCGGTGACTATTTCCGCAAGCACTGGTTTTGCGGCTCCGAAGGTCTGGGCAACTGTGGAAAAAGACGGTTCAGTTTTAAGTACCGTAGATCTTGTCGGTGGGCCTAATAATTGGAGTTATCAGTTTCCGACTGGTAGCCAGAATTTTGGGCAAAATGATGTGGCCGTGTTTACTACAGATGGAACTGATACCTTTGTCTGCAATCCTTCAACAGGCGCTGATTGGCAGATGATGACCAAGGAAGATATTCCCTGGGATAGGCGGTATACTCATAGTGCTGTTTCGTTTAATAATCGTTTGTTTGTTATGGGTGGGATAACTGATCGTAATCAGAATGATATCTGGTATTCAGCTGACAATGGAGTCAATTGGACCGGTCCGGCCACAGCCGCCTGGAGTCCCAGAAGCTATTTTGGTTTGGTTAATTTTCAAGGTCAATTGTGGCTATTGGGTGGGTCATATATGGAAGACACTGCTAATGATGTCCCGAGTACTACTACTTATAATGATATTTGGGTTTCTAGTAATGGCCTTAATTGGACTCCAAGCACTCCTGCAAATGCGCCATGGATCGGACGTTTAGGTTTTGGGTCTACGGTTTATGATGGCAAAATTTGGATAGCGGGAGGTTATGATTATTTGTCCGCTACTTATATGAATGATGTTTGGTCTTTTGATGGTACAACCTGGGTAAATGAAACCACTCTTCCGACCGGACGTTATGGGCTGCAATTGGCTGCTTGGGATGAAGATGGAAGCGGACTAGAACCTGAAAAATTATGGGTTATTGCCGGCCGTAGTACAGGCGGTGTGAGGGAAGAAGATGTTCATTCTTATGATACTATTTCTGGCTGGAATTGTGTTGCCGGTCCAGTCGCTTATGGTTGTCCGGCCGCTTCAATTCCTGCTTGGGGAGCGCCTCCAGTCGTTGGTGATGGCAGACTTTTTCACCAAGTGCTTATTTATAATGATCCCAACGACGCTTTAGATACCCCAAATATGTATTTAATGGGTGGGCAGACAGTATTTTCAGGCGAATATAATTTTAATGATGTTTGGGTTACTACGACTGCAGATGCCAAGCCTGGCGCTGATTGGAATTTGGTAGTTGATCCGGATGATTATTATCCATATACAGATCCGCCAACTTTACCGCAACAATGGACGAGTTGGAGCGGACGACGCAATTTTGCGGCTACTATTCATGATGGAAAAATGTGGGTTTTGGGTGGCTATGGAATTACTACCCGTTCAACCTGGAATGATGTTTGGTACTCTGATAACGGAAATGACTGGAATCTTGTAGGAGAAAATTATGGGGGTATTTTTCAGAAGCGTTGGGGTACTCAGCTTACTCATCTAGATCCTGATGGCCCTTTAGGACCTATTCCTGATAAATTATTTATTTTAGGAGGGACTACAGGCGCAGTCGGCAGTACTAATGATGTTTGGTCATCTGTAAATGGCACTGATTGGACCTTAGAATTGTATTCAGACCCTTATGATATTCCTACTCCCACGCGTTGGCTGCCGCGTAATGCACATCAGGTAGTAACATATAATAATAATTTATATCTGGTCGGGGGTTGTAGTCAGGGCGGTTCTTTTTGTTACGGTTATTGTTCGATTACCAAAAAACGCTGTACGAATGACATTTTAATACCCGCAATCGCAGCAGTTAATTGTGATTCTGTAACTGAAGGTATATGTCTGCCGGGTAATTTTAATGATGTTTGGTCGTCACCAGATGGTGTCAGCTGGAATTTGGTGACTGATACTCCTGCCTGGGAAGGTAGATATTATCCTACGGTATCAGTTTTTGATGATGGCACAGGCGAAAAAATTTGGATGCTGGGCGGCCAAGGGTGGCGTCGTTGTATCGGCGGAGTAGAAGATGGCGCTGTTTGTGATAAAAATGCAAGTTGCGACAGTAATGTTTGTTCTCGCATTTGCTATGGAGGCGATAGAAAAGGTTTAAGTTGTACTACAGATGCAAATTGTCCGGCCTCGGTTTGCGCCGGCGGGCAACCGAGTGTAGACGCTTATAGATTTTTAAAAGATGTTTGGTTTACATCCGATGGTAGTGTCTGGTATTCTGGTTTTTGTACTGGCGGTGCTAATGCTGGCGCTGCTTGTAATAAAAACAGTGATTGTGCCAGCTTGGTATGTACAGCTAATAAGGCTGCGTGGTCAGCGAGGAATGGTCATAGTTCGGTTGCTTATAACGACGGTTCAGGTGAAAAATTGTATGTTATGGGTGGTTGGGATTCAAGCCCTGCCAGCAGTTTAAATGATGTCTGGTCAACTTCGGATGGCAAAAATTGGTCACAAATTGCTTTACTTGATGAACCAGGCTGGCTTAGACGTTATACTCATCAAATATATAATTATGATGATAAAATATTTTTACTTGGGGGCAACACCTTTAGAACCTCGGCTCCGAATAGGAATTTGCTACCAGCTTTATGGACGGATGAGGTTTGGACATCGGTTACCGGCAATGGCAGTGATTGGACTCCTGTTACCACTGATGCTCCATGGCGCGGTCGTGATTTTTTTAGTAGTACTATTTTTAATAATCGAATGTGGTTAACAGGTGGCGATTCATCAACCTCAGCTATGAATGATGTCTGGGCCAGTACATATGATTATAGCAGTATGAATTTCACAGTCAGTACGCCGCCCGGTTCAACCGGTTCAAATTGTACAGATACTAAACCTGAAGATCCAGGAGATGTTGTGGCCCCGACTTTACCCTGTGTCGCTACTAGCTCGGCAGAGATTGACTGGAATTTTGTGGATAATGCGGCCTGTGAAATGGGATACAGGCTTTATGACGCTACTACAGATATCAGAATGAAATATGTAGAACAGCCGAATCTGAGCACAATCGAAGAAACAGGATTAGCCACCAATATCCAATACAGCCGCTATGTCACAGCATATAATGCAGCCGGTGAATCAGGAGCGACTAGCCCAGCCAGCTGCTATACCCTGGCCAAAGTGCCAAATAAGCCGATAATATTGAGCGCCAATGAAAATGAAATAATATTGCAAATTGATCCCAATGACGGGAATCCTCCAGGCACAGAATATGAAATCAAGGAATTATTGACTAACCAATTTGTTCAGGCCGATGGGACCTTTGGAACCGTAGAAACCTGGCAGACTTATGCTGCTTGGGGAGGCGACAGCGGATTAGCAGTGATTGGTGAATTGCCAGCAGCAGAACAACCGCTCTATGAGGAACCATCTCAACAGCCGGATTTGAATGCCGCTTTTCATATTAGTTTAACCGCCGGCCAGAATTATAGTTTTGTTGTGCAGGCGAAAAACGGCGACGGGATCCTGACTGGATTTTCTCCGGCCACGGGCAGTACTTCAGGCCCAACCGGACCTGCTCCCGTATTAGCACCGATAATAACAGCCGCTAAAGGCGTGGCTATTAATTTAGTCAGAAACAGTAATTATAACGTAAATATTTTTGCCGCTGCCCTGGCTGAAAGCGGCTTTGGCTTTAATGCCAATACCAGTAAGACAGAAAGTCTGCTGCGGGAATTTTCATTGATTTTAAACCTGCTGATCCTGATATTGCTGGGCTTTTTGTCAGGCAGTATCATCAGCTCCTTCAGCCATCTGGGCAAAGATTTAAACTGGCAAAAAAGACTGAAACTACTGGGACAGATGTTTGTGAAAGAGCCGGCAGTAATGTTCAGCGAGCAGGCGCAGCCTGATAAAAACGGGATTTACCAGATATCATTTGAAAAACACAAGCAAAGCCAGCTCAATGCGCAAAAACACGTCAAACGAGCTTTGGGTTTAATTGCCATTAAAGCCGTAGTTTTGGTCACGCTTTTAACCGGCTTGGCCGGAGTCAATCATTTGGGCAAAGCGCAAACAGCGCCGTATGACCAGAGCGGCACAGCAGTGAATGTGGGCGATAAGCTGAGCTATATAATTGAAATCAGCAATTCAGGTACAGCCGCGGCCAATGACGCAGTAGTTATGGATACGATAGACAGCAATCTGGAAAATTTTACAGTTACCGGAATAATTAATTGTGGTACATATACTGACAAGTCAACAGCAACAGTTTTAAACGTAGACGGAGTTGATGTGGCCGAGGCATCAACCTGTGTCATTACCTATACAGCGAAAGTAAAAACAGGCACAGAAGGAAATACCATTACCAATCAGGCTTTGGCCTTGGGTCCAGACTTTGCCACAGTGACAACGAATATAACCATTAATAGTATAAATGCTGCGCCAGCATTAGTTTGCGGGAATAATAAAATTGATCCGGGTGAACAATGTGATCCGACAGGTTGTGCCAGTGATGAACGTTGTGTTTCTTGCCGTTGCCAGCCAATCCCGCCCACACCGGTTTGCGGTAACAACATAGTGGAAACAGGGGAACAGTGCGATAATACTGCCTGCGGAGCAGATCAGATATGCAGTAATTGCGCTTGCCAATCCGTTATCCCGCCAATCCCGCCAGTAATCCCGCCGCCAGTCACACCACCAGGAACTCTACCGCCAGGAACTTTACCACCAGGCACCCCGCCGGGCACTTTACCACCATCGACACCTCCGGGCATACCGTTAATTACGCCGATAATCAGTTCAATTTCAGGCGCTATAGACCAAATATTGCCGGAACAGTTAAAGGCAATTTTGGATAATCCGCAAGTTGAACAAACGAGCCAGAATATTGTGACGCCGATACTTTTAGCCTTGGCGCTATTAAATACAGTGCCATTAATATTGGCTTTGAGTATTTACCTGTTGCCGTATCTGCATCTGCTTTTCCTGGAGCCGTTATTAATTTTGTTCGGCAAGAAGAGGAAAAAGTGGGGCGTAGTTTACAATGCTTTAACCAAAATACCAATAGATTTAGCTTTGGTCAGATTGTACCGTAAAAATGATAATATGCTGGTGCAGACGAGGGTCACGGATAAGGAAGGCAGATATATCATCATTGCCAAAGAACCCGGTAAATATTATCTGAGCGTAACCAAACCGGGATTTATCAGCCCGACCAGGTATCTGAGAGATGAAAATCAAGATACAAAATATCTGGATCTGTATCACGGTGAAGTGATTGAAGTGACAGAAAAAGATGCGGTCATCACCGCCAATATCCCGTTGGATCCAGCGGAAAAGATGGTTTTACCGATAAAAGAGGTTGTCAGAAGTTATCTGCTCAAGAACTTAAGATTAATTATTTCCTATATCGGGATGGTCCTGGCTTTGCTGATAGTGATTATTTATCCCACAGTAATAACCATTGGAGCTTTGATTTTGCATGTTATTTTGTTCTTGATTTTCCGCAGAATGATAGTGCCGGCCAAGCCCAAACGCTGGGGCATTGTTTATGATGCCGAAAACAAGGCGCCATTACATCAGGCTATTGTCAGAATCTTTGATACCAGATTTAATAAATTGCTGGAAACCCAGGTGACTGACCGCAATGGCCGCTATGCCTTTTTGGTGGGTAAAAATGAATACCAGCTGTTGACTGAAAAAGAAGGTTACAAACCCAAAGAAGTTAAGCCTGTTGACCTGGTTAAAAATGAGGAGATTGTCAATCTGGATGTTGGCTTAAATAGAATTTAATTTTGGATAATAGTCATTATAAAAGCCCCTTATTTAAGGGGTTTTTTATCTAAGTTTAGATAAGTTTTTGTTGTTGATAACTCTACTGAATATATATAAATTGTGGTATAATAAATACAAGTAAAAATATCTAAAATTAAAGCAAATTATGAATAGACTAAAAATAAAGCCATTAATTTTTTGGCGCTTTGTAAATGAAAAAGTAAAATTAATATTTTTAGGATTAATTTTCATTTTGTCCATAGCTACAGTTGGTTTGATAATAAAAAATATTATCAAGGCCGCTCCTGACATATATAGCGAAGATTTTACCACTACAATTTTTTATGATCAGGAAAATACTACTGCCGATTGGTCCACCTCAATTGGCCAAGTAAGTGTTGCCAAAGAATGGGTTAAATCAGATGGCACAAAAACTTATTATGAAAATATCAGCCGGGAATTATACACTTCCAGAAATCCGGCTGTTGTTGTTAATAACAGTAATCAGCCATATATATTTTGGGAAAATGATACGACCGGCAGTGGTAGTTATGATTATTATTTTACCCGGGGGAATTTAATTGCTGAGCCGGCTGATTGGCAGAAAATGGACGGGATTAGCGGTTGGGAAAATATTTCCAGTAATCCCGCCGGAGGTCCTGTTAATGGCAAGATGGCAATTGATTTATCTGATAAGCCTTATTTTGTCTGGCAGGAAGCAAATGACATTTTTTTTAGTTATTGGACAGGCAGTGCTTGGCGCGGCTTACAGAATCCTGCTGCCAGTTTTGATAATTTAAGCCAAAGCGCTGTTTTAGGCTATACTGCCAGTTTGCCCCAGATTAGCATTGATCAATGGGACCGCGTTTTTGTGGCTTGGCAAGGTAATACTGCTACTAGCAATGAGATTATGGTTACTATGTGGGATAAGTTAAATCCGGCAAATAGTAAATGGTCTTCAATAACTGGCAAAAATTATTGTCTGCACGGCAGCAATGACGGAACAGTTTGTACTGACAACAGCGTTTGTACAGGCGGAGGGATTTGTGTGGGCTATGAAAATATCAGTAAAACTGATAAGAATTCTGCCAACCCCCGTTTAGCCATTGGGACAGGCTCTTTGCCTTATCCTCAACTTATTTGGATAGAAAATAACGGTACCTATAATCAAATCGTCTATAGCAAATGGACCTATTTTAGCAATACTGCTTTTTGCGGTAATTCTCAGTATGCTTGTTGGACCAATATGGCTGGCACTGTTAAAGGTTTTGAAAATATTAGCCAGTGCGCCACTTTTAATTGTACTTATACATCAAGCGATAATTTTAAGTTGGATTCCAATGGGTTTCCTCAGCTTATTTGGCACACAGGACTTTCAAGTAATACTAGATTGAATTTTATTCATTGGGACGGCAGTCTGTGGTCTGGCATGGCTGGTCTTCCGGGTAGGGAAATACCTGATCCGACACCAATATATAATAATGATTATAAATTGGCCATCAATCAAGATGACTATCCCCAGCTGGTCTTTTCCGCTGGTAGCACTAGGTCTGCTTTATTATTTATTCACTGGAATGGCAGCGCTTGGACCGGCATTAATAATGTGCCTGGCGTGGAGGTGGTTAGAAATTTTCCCGCCAGAGAGCCCAAAATAGTGGTTGATAATAATAATCAGGTTAATTTATTATGGTTAGATGATTCTGTTGATGATGGGCTCAATTATTTTAATGTTTATTTTACCAAAAGCAATAACAATGTTTGGACCAGATATTCAGGCAGTGGCAATTGTACTGTCGGCGGAGCGCTTTGTACCAGTGATTTTGATTGCAGCGGCAGCGGTTATTGCCAAAAAATAGGTTTTGATAATTTATCCAATACAGCCTGGAATAATAATAACCCGAATATCGCTATGGCTGAAAATGGTAATTTGTATGTTGTTTGGTCAGCTGGTGATCTTAGTTATACTTTTAAGCCGGAAATAAACTTTACTTATTTGGACAGTGTTTCTAAAAGCTGGTCCGTACTAAGGCCCGGCGCAGAATCTACAACCACGCTTTTGGGCGAAAAACATTCTTATGCTACGAGTTTAAAAATTGCCACTAGTCCTTTGGCTCCTTATTCTCCTTATATGATGTGGGAAGACGATTGCTCGGTTAGTCCTTATCCCACTATAAGTGATGAAAATCAGGACGATGTTTGTTTTATGCGTTGGGATGGTAATAATTGGGTTGATATGAACGGTAATTTAGGCAATGAGGAGGTAACTGATAATTTTATAGAAAGAAGATTTTTTAGCAAATACTATAGTCCATTTAGAGGCTCTAATAATTTATTATTTGACAGTTTGGGCAATCCTTATTTAATCTGGGTTGATCAACTGAGCGGTAGTAATAATAAGGATCTTAATTTGACCAAATGGAATGGGTCTTCTTGGGTCAATATGGATAACCAGCGGCGTTGTGTGTATGGAGTTAATGCCGGCAATGTCTGTTTGCTTGATCGCGACTGTTTTGATGATTTGGATTTAGCAGTGCCTCGCTCATTGACTGGCGACGGCCGCTGTATTTCTGACTTGTGCGACGGTGGTGTTTCGGATGGTTATGTATGCTCTAGAGACCTTGAGTGCATGGATAAATTAAATGATGGTTATTGCACCGGTGTTGAAAATATTTCTAATGATCCGGAAGGAAATTATTTGATTACTGGCGATTATTATTCCCATCAAGCAGCTGTTATTGATTCGGCTGATAATTTATATTTAGTCTGGCCTGAAGAAACAAGTCCGGGCAATCCAGATGACATTTTTTTTACCAAATGGAACGGTTTTGCCTGGGTTAATATGGATGGCGTGACTTTGGGCAAAGAAAATATTAGTAATTCAGCTAAAGTCTCCTATAAGCCAATTATTGTTTTTGATAACTTGGCTAATCCCTATATTATCTGGCAAGAATCTCCCATTGGAACATATTTGTTAGATCCAGAAGTTTGGCTGACTCATTGGGATAGTGGCACAAATTCCTGGAAAAGCATGGATTTATCCAGCTCTATTGAGAAAATCGATGTTTTAGCCGGAGGCAGATCAACTATAAATGAAGATTCTGTGCAGTTCGATGGCAGCAATAGGCCGAATATACTTTATAATTATTATGATGCATTTGGTAATTATAAAGTATTTTTTTTAAGATGGGATGGTTCTTCCTGGGTAGATATGGCTGGCACTGGCAGTTACGATCAATTTACTAATTTTTACGATGGGCAATTAAAATTTGATAGCAGTTATAACCCCCACATTGTCATGGTTGATGAAATTAACAGATTGGTGAAATTTACTCGTTGGTTTGGCGGTCAATGGTCAACCATGGCCGGCAGTCCCGGGATAGAAACTATTATTGAAAATACCGAGCCTTATTCAGCGCCTATTTGGGAATTGGATACCTTTGATCGGCCGCGTGTTTTTTGGATGGATGAAACTGAAGGTTATGCTATTAATGCTAGGGATGTTTTTTACACTCAGTGGAATGGAAGCGACTGGGTTGATGTTTATAATAATCCAGGTTATACCAATATAACCCATCATTATGTGGCGCCCATGTTAGATTTTGATGTGGTTAAAGACGGTAATGATAATTTGCATTTGATCAACAATAAATTCGAATATAATGTAAATTTATATTATTCCAAGTTAAGCGTGCCTACTGATTATTATCGTATTGTTCAGTCCTCCGATGTTTACCCCGGGCCATTAACCGACATTGTTAAATCAGCTACTTTAACAACTGTAACTGATAATGCCGGCGGCAATGTGACCATTAATTACGCAGTCAGTAATGATTATGGCAATACCTGGCTACCGGCGCCGCTGGGCACGGAGATAGTTTTTAACAGCGCTCCAACTTTGAAATGGCGGGCTTATTTGAAAACCACAAATGAAACAATTGTCCCCACCATTAATGATTTAACAATCAATTATTCTACTTTAGCACCGCCAGTCGGTCTTTATTGCGGTGATGGTATTTGTAATAATGGAGAAATATGTACAAGCTGTTCAGCTGATTGTGGAATTTGTCCGCCTCCGCCGATTATTCTTGTTACACCCGCTGGTACATCTGATACAATCTGTTGGGATAGTATTCCTGAAGATCCGAGCGATGTTGTTTTGCCGGTATTACCGTGTACAGCCACAAGCCCAAGCGCCATCAGCTGGAATTTTACAGACAATGCCGTTTGTGAAGCCGGTTATCGTCTTTATGACGCTGCTACAGATATCAGAATGAAATATGTAGAACAGCCGAACCTGAGCACAATCGAAGAAACGGGCTTAGCCACCAATATCCAATACAGCCGCTATGTCACAGCATATAACGCGGCCGGTGAATCAGGTTCAAATACAGCATTAAGCTGTTTTACCCTGGCTAAAGTGCCGAATAAGCCGATCATTTTAAGCGCCAACGAAAATGAAATAATATTGCAAATAGATCCTAATGACGGTAATCCCGTGGGTACAGAATATGAAATCAAGGAACTATTGACTAATCAATTTGTTCAAGCAGACGGAACCTTTGGCTCCGGAGAAACCTGGCAGACATATGCTGCTTGGGGCGGCGACAGCGGATTAGCAGTGATTGGTGAATTGCCAGCAGCAGAACAACCGCTCTATGAGGAACCATCTCAACAGCCGGATTTGAATGCCGCTTTTCATATTAGTTTAACCGCCGGCCAGAATTATAGTTTTGCAGTGCAGGCCAAAAACGGCGACGGCATTCCGACAGGATTTTCTTCAGCCACAGGCAGTACTTCAGGCCCAACCGGACCTGCTCCCGTATTAGCACCGATAATAACAGCCGCTAAAGGCGTGGCTATTAATTTAGTCAGAAACAGTAATTATAATGTCAATATTTTTGCCGCTGCCCTGGCTGAAAGCGGCTTTGGCTTTAATGCCAATACCAGTAAGACAGAAAGTCTGCTGCGGGAATTTTCATTGATTTTAAACCTGCTGATCCTGATATTGCTGGGCTTTTTGTCAGGCAGTATCATCAGCTCCTTCAGCCATCTGGGCAAAGATTTAAACTGGCAAAAAAGACTGAAACTACTGGGACAGATGTTTGTGAAAGAGCCGGCAGTAATGTTCAGCGAGCAGGCGCAGCCTGATAAAAACGGGATTTACCAGATATCATTTGAAAAACACAAGCAAAGCCAGCTCAATGCGCAAAAACACGTCAAACGAGCTTTGGGTTTAATTGCTATTAAAGCCGTAGTTTTGGTCACGCTTTTAACCGGCTTGGCCGGAGTCAATCATTTGGGCAAAGCGCAAACAGCGCCGTATGACCAGAGCGGCACAGCAGTGAATGTTGGTGATAAGCTGAGCTATATAATTGAAATAAGCAATTCAGGTACAGCCGCGGCCAATGACGCAGTAGTTATGGATACGATAGACAGCAATCTGGAAAATTTTACAGTTACCGGAATAATTAATTGTGGTACATATACTGACAAGTCAACAGCAACAGTTTTAAACGTAGACGGAGTTGATGTGGCCGAGGCATCAACCTGTGTCATTACCTATACAGCGAAAGTAAAAACAGGCACAGAAGGCAATACTATTACAAATCAGGCTTTGGCCTTGGGTCCAGACTTTGCCACAGTGACAACGAATATAACCATTAATAGTATAAATGCTGCGCCAGCATTAGTTTGCGGGAATAATAAATTGGATCCGGGTGAACAATGTGATCCGACAGGTTGCGCCAGCGATGAACGCTGTGTTTCCTGCCGTTGCCAGCCAATCCCGCCCGCACCAGTCTGCGGTAACAGCATAGTAGAAACAGGGGAACAGTGCGATAATAGTGCCTGCGGAGCAGATCAGATATGCAGTAATTGCGCTTGCCAATCCGTTATCCCGCCAATCCCGCCAGTAATCCCGCCGCCAGTCACACCACCAGGAACTCTACCGCCAGGAACTTTACCACCAGGCACCCCGCCGGGCACTTTACCACCATCGACACCTCCGGGCATACCGTTAATTACGCCGATAATCAGTTCAATTTCAGGCGCTATAGACCAAATATTGCCGGAACAGTTAAAGGCAATTTTGGATAATCCGCAAGTTGAACAAACGAGCCAGAATATTGTAACGCCGATACTTATAGCTTTGGCGCTATTAAATACAGTGCCTTTAATCTTGGCTTTGAGTATTTACCTGTTGCCGTATCTGCATCTGCTTTTCCTGGAGCCGTTATTAATTTTGTTCGGCAAGAAGAGGAAAAAGTGGGGCGTAGTTTACAATGCTTTAACCAAAATACCAATAGATTTAGCTTTGGTCAGATTGTACCGTAAAAATGATAATATGCTGGTGCAGACGAGGGTCACGGATAAGGAAGGCAGATATATCATCATTGCCAAAGAACCCGGTAAATATTATCTGAGCGTAACCAAACCGGGATTTATCAGCCCGACCAGATATTTGAAAGATGAAAAGCAAGATACAAAATATCTGGATCTGTATCACGGTGAAGTGATTGAAGTGACAGAAAAAGATGCGGTCATCACCGCCAATATCCCGTTGGATCCAGCGGAAAAGATGGTTTTACCGATAAAAGAGGTTGTCAGAAGTTATCTGCTCAAGAACTTAAGATTAATTATTTCCTATATCGGGATGGTCCTGGCTTTGCTGATAGTGATTATTTATCCCACAGTAATAACCATTGGAGCTTTGATTTTGCATGTTATTTTGTTCTTGATTTTCCGCAGGATGATAGTGCCGGCCAAACCTAAACGTTGGGGCATTGTTTATGATGCCGAAAACAAGGCGCCATTACATCAGGCTATTGTCAGAATATTTGATACCAGATTTAATAAATTGCTGGAAACGCAGGTGACTGACCGTAATGGCCGCTATGCCTTTTTGGTGGGTAAAAATGAATACCAGCTGTTGACTGAAAAAGAAGGTTACAAACCCAAAGAAGTTAAGCCTGTTGACCTGGTTAAAAATGAGGAGATTGTCAATCTGGATTTGGGGTTAAGTAAAAATTAAAGTTTTCCACAAGAGCCCCGCGCTGCGGGGCTTTTTTATATAAAATGCCTGTATTTTATGTTATAATATATAAAGAAGGATAATTGATTTAATGAACGAAAATTTGCCAAATTATATGAGATATCTAAAAAACACTTCGGTTATTGCTCTGAGTGCTATTATAGTGTTGGTCTCTATTTTTATATTTATTTTTTTTCGTTTTCAACAGTACATAATTAGGCCGGTAAAGGGGCTGCCGTTAAATAACCCGATTATTTATGAGAATATTACTGGTGAAGTATTTGCCAGCGGTGATTTTAATAATGATAATAAAGGTGATTTGGCGACTATCAGTTCCGGGGCTTTAAAAGTTTATTTGGGGACAGGGGCCAGTGCGTTTTCCGCTCCTTTGAGTTTGAATGTCGGTATAAGCAATCTTAATGATTTGAAAACTGCGGATATAAATAATGACGGTAATTTTGATTTAATTGTTGCAGCCCAAGGCAATACTACCATGGCAATTTTTCTTGGCGCCGGTGACGGAACTTTTACTGCTGGTAGCGGCGTTAATATCGGGCTGGTAACAAAAAGTATTACTTTGGCCGATATAAATAATGATAATAATGTTGATTTGCTGTATTTAGCAGATAATACTGCGAAGTTTTATTCTAGGCTCGGCAATGGCGCCGGCGCTTTCCAGGCCGCAACAGAATATACAGGGGTTAGCAACCAGAAATCTATAACCAGTGCAGATTTTAATAATGATAGTTATGCGGACGTCGCGATTATCGGTAATTCAGTCCAAATATTTATAAATGACGATAATGGCGGATTTATTGAAGGAGCCAATTATATCCAATCAGGTTCAAAAATTATTGCCGCCGATATTACCAATGATAACTTTGTAGATTTAGTTTTTGTCGGCAGTAAGGTGGTGACATTAATCAATAAAGGGAATGCTTCTTTTATCCTGGGTGAAATTTATGATGGGAGTTCTTCTGTATACATTACGGGCACATCACTATTTACAGGTGATTATAACAACGATGGAGAAAATGACGTCGGTGTTATTTTTAGTAATAAATTGTATCTTTATTATAACCAGAGTGTTTTATATATAACTTATTTATCCCCGCCTGGCGTCTTTGTCGGCGAATCTGCCTTTACTTTGACTGTTAATGGCAGTGGTTTTAATAGCAATTCGATTGTCAGATTTAACGGCAATAATAAAACAACTGTTTATATAAACCCGAATCAAATAGAGGCAACGATAGCCGCCGGTGATGTCAGTGAAACTAGTACTAATGATGTTACGGTCTATGATAGCTCCAGCGGAGTAGAATCCGTCATGAGGTTTTTTTATGTTATACCTGGATTTTTTGACGCTCAAAATTTTAGTACCGGCACTCAGCCAACCTCCCTTTACACAGCAAATTTAAACGGGGATAGTTTTCCAGATTTGGCCGTGGCTAATTCGGGCAGTAATAATATTTCCATAAAACTGGGCCGCGGTGACGGCATGTTTATACCGGCTAATCCAGAGACCATTGCTGTAAATAACCAGCCGAATTCAATCGCTGGCGGAGATTTTAACGGGGATACTTATATTGATTTGGTTGTAGCCAATAAAGGTTCTGATAATTTAAGCGTATTGATGGGTAACGGCTTGGGTGGATTTACTGCGGCGACGGCTATCACAGCCGGCAGTCAGCCGGAAAAAGTCATTGTGACTGATTTTAATAATGACGATAATCTTGATCTGGCTGTTGCTTGTTCCGGCAGTAATAATATAAAAGTATTTTTAGGTAATGGCCTGGGCGGGTTTGCGCAGTCTGAAGCTGATGCTGTCGGTACTCAACCGCGATCCTTAGCTTCTGCTGATTTTAATAAAGACGGATTTAAAGATTTGGCGGTCGCTAATTATGGTAGTACATCCATTTCAATTTTATTAGGTAATGGTAACGGTACCTTCATGGCAGCAGATCCAGCGACAATTACGACTGGCTTACAACCTATTTCAGTGGCTGACGCTGATTTTAACGGCGATAATTTTCCTGACCTAATTGTGGCTAATTACGGTGAAAATACAGTCAAGATTTTTCTTGGTGATGGCGAAGGTCATTTTGCAGAATCAGCTGAATTAAATACTGATATTCAACCGCGGGTTGTCAGTACACAGGATTTTAACGGTGATGATATTGATGATTACGCGGTAGTAAACTATGGCGCAAATAATATGATCATGGTTTTAGGCAATGGTGACGGTACTTTTTATTCAGCGATTAATTATGATTTGGGGACTCAACCACTAGGTATAATAAATGGTGATTTTAATAATGATAGCAGAATAGATTTTGCGGTCGCTAATAATGGTAGTAATAATATATCCATCATTTTAAAAAGAAAAATAATTGATATTAATATTTTAAAGCCTGAAAATCGTTATAATGTCAATTTATGGCCTAAGGGGCTTGTAAGTGGCGATATTGATGGCGATGGTTATAAAGATTTAATGGTGGTCAATGAAGGACCAAATACTGTTAGTCTTTTACATAATGATAGAGATGGAACGTTCACAGCCCTATCAGAATTTGACGTAGCTGATAGACCTATTGGTGTAGATTCTGCTGATTTAAACGCAGATGGCCGTGAAGATATGGTGGTAACAACTGGTAACAGTGCTAATTATTCTGTTTTTTTAGGTAAACCAGACGGAACGTTGCCAAATGTAAAAAATTATAACCTGCCGACTTATCCAAATGGTTTCACGGCTGGTGATTTCAATGGTGACAGTATTTATGATGTCGCCGTTTCTCTACAACCGACAGCGGAAATTGGTCAAATAGGTGTTTTTTTAGGAAATGGTGATACAAGTTTTACTGCTGGTGATACTTATACTGTAGGTAGGTGGCCGAGTGGGGTAACATCGGGTGATTTTAATAATGATAATATATTAGATGTAGCTGTCTTTAATAGTTATATTGGAAATATTTCCGTGTTGTTGGGAAATGGTGACGGAACATTTCAAGCTCCTCAAGATTTTGATTTAGGTGCTGACCCTGCAACCGGTGATAACGCAGTTATCAGTATTGATATCAATAATGATAATAATTTAGATATAATAGTATCCAGATTCTGGCACGGAGGTGGTGATCCAAATTATAATCGTTGTCTGTCTTATAATTGTTACACTGCACATCCATATCCTATATGTGCAACTTTAACTTGCCCCGTATTGAGTGGAGATGGAATTTTTATTTTATTGGGAGATGGTGACGGTACTTTTCAGAATTATCAGGGCTATGGCGATTTAATAAATTCTCATTTTGTTATCGCCGCTAAAATTAATAACGATAATTACTATGATTTAATCACTAGCAAGGTGGATGATAATCAACTAGTTGTTTTATTTAATAATACAACTGGGGGTTTTGATTCTGAAGATATAGTAACTTATGATTTTACTAATCCTTACCCCGCTATAGCTGCAAGTGGTGACCTTGATAATGATGGTGATAATGATCTTGCTGTCGCTACAGCTTTAGAAAACAAATTGTATATAATGATGAATGATGGTTCGGGATCATTAACAACTAATGAAGTAAAATCTATTGATATTTCACCTTCTAATTTAAGAATTATTGATTTTAATAATGATGGATTTGAAGATATTGTAATATCAACCCAAAATGCAACAAATGAGGTTCCTGTATATTTGAATAATGGTGATGGTACATTTAGCAACCCTGTTAATTATTCTGGTGCAGCGGATACGATGAGTATGGAATTTTTTGATAATAACAATGATGACATTGTTGATATTATTTCTTTAAGTAATTCAAAACAATTAGTTTCTACTTTGGTTAGTAATGGTGATGGAACTTTTGATACCCCAAGGATTTTTGGCGGCGCTGATGGTCCGATTTCTCATGTTTTGCATGATGATTTTAATAATGATGGTAACTTGGATTTATTGGTGGGGCCTAGAGTTGAATTTGGAGATGGAACAGGGCAATTTTCATCGGCTGTTGATTCGGTAGAAGGAATGTCTTTTTATTCTAATACCAGTGGTGATTTTGATGAAGATGGAGATATTGATTTAGCCGGACTTGATTGGCCAGGTATGGACAGAATGGCGGTTTCTTTTAACGATGGCAATGGAAATTTCGGTAGCCCGACATATTATTCTGTTTCTTCTTTACCTTGGGACATTATTTCGGCTGATTTTAATAATGATGGTCATCTGGATTTAGCGGTGGCTAGTCAATATGCCGCTCAAATTTCTATGTTTATGGGTAACGGAACTGGTTATTTTAGTAATGCAGTACCAGCAAATTTATATTATAGTGTTCAGTCGTTAATTAATGAAGATTTTAATGGCGATGGCAGGGAAGATCTGGTTGTCTTGAACAGTCCTAATTACTTATCAATTTTATTGGGTAACGATAATTTAACTTTCCAGCCGCCCGTTGATTATAATGTGGGTAGCGGACCGTATCAGGTAATTACTGATGATTTTAATAATGATCAGCGACCCGATCTGGCATCTACAAATACTGACCTTTCTAATATCTCAGTATTTTTAGGCGATGTTATTACCGCACCGCAAATTTATCATCCCGGGGTTGGGGTGATTGGAACTCCCAGCAAGCCGGTTGAATTTGATTGTCAGGCTTTATCCGGCCAAACAATACGTTGGTCATTTGATAACATCTCAGCCGATGCTATCGGCTTTAATTTATATGCCACTGATGGATTAATTTACAGTACTGAGGGTGAAGATATTACGGATTTAAATTATATTGATGAATCAGACTTGGAGCCAAATACTTTATATGAGGATAGATTTGTCAGGATATTTAATAACAATGGAGAATCTCCCGCATCTAATGATGCCAGTTGCTATACCCTGGTTAATGAACCTTTGCCGCTGATTATCAATATAACACCGGCTGAATTTAGAATAATAATCGATAGTAGCGACGGGAACCCTGAGGGCACTGATTATGCAATTTATGAGTATTATTCAGATAGTTATCTACATGCCGATGGTAAGTTATATAAAGATGAGCCTCAGTGGCGTGTTTATTCAGGCTGGGGAGGCTCATCGGGCATTAAGGTCAATGAAACCTTAGCCGTTTATGATTTTTATCCTTTAGCCAGAAATGTTGATGGAATAATTTCAGGATTTAGGCCTCATGGTTTGTCTTTAAGCTGTAAGGCCATAAGCTCAACTGAAATTGATTGGCAATTAAAAACTCCTTCCAGCTGGGATAAGGATGGATTTGATTTTTACAGAGTTCAACCAGATGAAGCCTCTTTCTTGGCAGATGAAATAGTGAATCAAAGTACTGATGTAACTTATCAGGATAAAGAGTTGACTCCAAACACGGCTTATTCTGCCTTTTTCAAGACTTTTAAGGATAGCGAGGATGTTAAAACCGAATCTGAAGCTTCAAATACTGATAATTGTTATACTTTGGCCAATGAACCGTTACCGCTTAAAATTGTAGTCGTCTCGGATGCTTCTGTTCAAATTACTTTGGATAGTCGGGACGGTAATCCGCCGGAAACTTTGTATGCCATTTATGATGTTAAAAGCGGTTTATATGTCCAGGTTGATCATAGCCTTGGTTCCGAGCCTGTTTGGCAGACTTATGCTGAATGGGGCGGGGAAGAAGGATTTTTAGTCAATGTTGTCTCAGGTTCAGAAGTGACAGGCCAATTTCACATAAGTCTGGATGGTGTTGATCTGAGTCAGTATGATTTTGTAGCTAAAGTCAAAAATGGCGACGGTATCGTGACGTCAGAACCGGAGGTAACAAGTGTCTCCGTCAGTAAAGGCGTGGCCGTCAATGCGGTTTTAAGCGCTAATACTCTGCCCGGTAAAATCGCCCTGGCCGGCAATGGTTTGCCATCTCAATCATTAGCTTTACGCTTGATACAAGAATTTTCATTTTTCCTAAATCTGATCTTAATTATATTGATAATTGTCTTGGCCATTAATCTCTATAGTACCTTTAAGCATTTGAATTTAACCAGGAGATTAATGGAGAAATTTAGGTATTTACTGCTGATTTTCAATAAAGAACCGGCAGTTATATTCAGCCGCTGGGCCACTAAGGATAAAAACGGGACTTATCAGCTTTCATATTATCGGCAGCGAATTGCGCATTTAAGTTCCCAGAAAGCACTACGTGGAGCTGCCGGTATAGTCATTCTCAAGGTGGTAATTTTAGTGGCGCTGACTTTCGGTTTGGCCGGCTTGCAGTATCAGAGTATTGCGCAGGTAATTGATTATAATCAGGATCAGTCAGAGGTCAATGTCGGAGATAAAGTAAGCTATATTATCAGATTTTATAATACCGGTGATGTGGAGGCCAGGAATATTGTTGTTCTCGATAATTTGGATGCAAATTTATCTTTTGTAGCTGATAGTTATAGGGCAATAATTAATGGTGTGGAAATTATCCCGAAATTTACCATTGATGGCAGCCTTTTGAAATTTAACCTCGAAAATTTGGGTGCAAAACAAAACGGTAATATTACCTTTGATGCAGTGGTTAACAGCGTAATCTCAGGCGGCGATACTGTTAATATTTCTAATGTAGCCGTCGTTTCCGGTGAAAATTTCGGAACGAGAACAACGAACACTGTTAGTAATTCAGTAGCTCCTGAGGTTATGATGATTGAAGAAACTCCGCTGGAATTATTAGATACTGAAACTGACCAAAAGGATACATTAGCAGAAGTACCTGCTGTTGTCAGTGGCGGCGGTAGCGGTAATTTACCGCCACAGGCTGTGGCTGATAACGCTGAAACTTTTACTGACCAGGATGTGGAGATTGCAGTTTTGAATAATGACAGTGATCCGGAGAATCAGCTTGATATTGCTTCTTTGGCCGTTATAATCCCACCGCAAAATGGCATGGCCAGTATTGATTCTGAGCAAGGTACGATTATTTATCATTCTAATCCTGGTTTTGTCGGTGAAGATAGTTTCAGATATCAAATCTGTGATCAGGGCAATCAGTGCGCGCAAGCTCCCGTGTCCGTAACTGTTAAGGCCGTGGAAGTTGCCGGTCAAGAAGTCAAAATATCAATTCTTGGTTCTATTTTTAGAGCAGTAACAGCAGATGTCAGTAAAACAAATATGGGAGAGCAGGCCTTTGCCAGTATAATGGAGAATGAAACGGTGAAAAAAATAATTGAAAGCGCACCTGTTCAATTTGCTCAGGATAAAGTTTTAAATAATCCCGCGGTAGAACAGGCCAGTCAAAATTTAGTCACCCCAACTTTAGTTACGGTCTCAGTTATTAATACGGCGCCGGCGATTGTTTCGGCCGGGATGAATTTCTGGGCATATTTACATTTTATTTTTATAGAGCCATTATTAATTTTATTCAGGAAAAAAAGGAAGAATTGGGGCGTGGTTTATGATTCTCTGACTAAAATGCCTATCAGTCTGGCCATGGTCAGGCTTTATCGCAAAGAAGATCGCCGCTTAATTCAGACCAAGGTCACTGACCGCGAGGGACGTTATTTAATTATGGTTAAAGACCCCGGCAACTATTATCTGGAAGTAACCAAACCAAATTATGATTTTCCGACCAAGATATTAAGCACAGAAAAAATGGATACAAAATATATTGATCTATATCATGGGGAAGAAGTTGCGATTAAAGATAAGGAGGCGGCAGTTTCGGTTAATATTCCCCTGGATGTGCGTGAGAAAAAAGTCAGGCCGATTCGTGCAGTTATCCGCAGTTTCGCGCTTCAGCATCTTAAAACTGTTATTTCTTATGTTGGGTTAATTTTGGCGATATTAGTGTTAATCATTTATCCGTCAGTGATTACAATTTTGGCCTTAGTCTTCCATGTCGTTTTCTATATTATTTTCAGAAAATTATTGATCCCAACTAAACCCAAGGGCTGGGGGATTATATATGATGAACAAACTAAGCAGGCTTTGCATAATGTCGTGGTTCGTTTATTTGATCTGAAATTTAATAAATTGCTGGAGACTCAGCTGACCGATAGTCAGGGGCGTTATGCTTTCCTGGTGGGTCAAAATGTTTTTCAGGTCATGGCGGAAAAAGATGGCTATCAGACCAAGGAAATTAAACCGGTTGACCTTTCTGCTAATGATCAGATTGTTAATTTGGATATTGCCTTGGCTAAACACTCACAAAGTGGCATAATCACAGCAAACACTGATCAACCCGTAAACAGCGATCAATCGATAAAGAATGATCAGCCAATAAATAATAATCAATTAACAAATAATGAACTCCAAAACAATGATCAATCCACTCAAAATTAAATTCTGGTATAAAAGGTCATTGACTTTATTGAACGTGGGTTTAGTTTCATTGCTTACGACACCTCAAGTCTTAGCGCAAACCAGTAATGATGCGGAAAATTTGCCTATATTCCGTTTAGCGCGTGAATTTTCTGTTTTTTTGAATATTGTTCTGATTATTTTTGTAATTTTGCTGGCTATAAGTCTGCACGGCGCTTTGAAATATCTGGGCAATCCCGACACGTTAAAAAATAAAATAAGGATAGTATTTGCGTTTTTAAAGCGAGAACCGGCCGAAATTTTTTCTCAGCTGTCGAATCAGGATCGAAACGGAACTTATCAGCTGCCGTTTGAGAAATATCGCCAGCTACACCTTATTTCCAGGAAAACATTTTTACGTACGCTTGGACTGATTGTAATGCAGGTTATATTAGTACTTTTCTTGATTTACGGTTTGACTTTTCTTTCCCACTATACCAAAGCTCAAGGCGATAATCTGTTGCAAAGTCACAATTTTTTACTTCAGTTAGATAAATGATATAAAGGTCTCCCGATATCCCGGGGGATCTTTTAGTTTTAGGCTTGAAATTTTAGGGTAATTTTGATATAGTTTGTGTATTCGTAAACAGGGTAAAGGTAAGGAGGTTAGTTAGGTAAATAGTGGTTAGTGTTAAGTCCTATCGGTTTTTACTAAATACTATGCACTAAACCAACCTCTTAACCTATTCACATTAGACAATCCAAATATGTCAATTCTAACCAAAATCTTCGGTGACCCGAATAAACGGGTAATCGATAAAATTCAGCCTATCGTTACACAAATTAATGCTTTGGAAAACGAAATTGAAAAATTGTCTGACGAGAAGCTGAAAAATAAAACTAAAGAATTTAAAGATCTGCTGGCCCAAGGCAAAACTTTGGACGATATTCTGCCTGAGGCCTTTGCTGTGGTCCGTGAAGCTGCCAAACGGGTTTTGGGTCAGCGTCATTATGATGTTCAATTAATCGGCGGTGTTGTTTTGCATCGCGGTCAGATTGCGGAAATGAGAACCGGTGAAGGTAAAACCTTGACCTCTACTTTGCCGATTTATTTAAATGCTTTGGAAGGTCAAGGCGTTCATGTGGTTACAGTCAATGATTATTTAGCCCGACGCGACTGCGCCTGGATGGGCCAGATTTATAATTTCTTGGGTTTAACCGTCAGTTGTATCCAGAATCAGCGGGTTACTTATATTTATGATTCTACGGTTAAGGCTGATAAAGCGGATAATGAGCAGGATATTACCAAAATTTTTAAAGTTGATATGGATAATTTACGGCCGGTTGAAAATCGCAGGCAAGCTTATGATTGCGATATTACTTACGGCACTAATAATGAATTTGGGTTTGATTATCTTCGTGACAATATGGTGACACAGTTTAAAAGATATGACCCAGCGGGATTTGCATTATGCCATTGTTGATGAAGTTGACAGTATTTTAATTGATGAAGCCAGAACACCGTTGATTATTTCTGCGCCGGATGCAGAATCCACTGATAAATATTACAAATTTGCCAGCGTGGTCAAAAACTTGAAAGAAAATGAGGATTATAATATTGATGAAAAAATGCACTCTGTCACTTTTTCTGAAGAAGGGCAGGAACATCTTGCTCAAATATCTGGGTTTTGATCCCTGGGTGAAAATGGATTATGAAACAACTTTTCATCTGGAAGCGGCGCTGAAAGCCATGACTTTGTATAAATACGACAAAGAATATGTGGTCAAAGACGGTGAAGTTATTATTGTTGATGAATTTACCGGACGTTTAATGCCGGGCCGCCGCTATTCTGAAGGTTTGCATCAGGCCCTGGAAGCTAAGGAAGGCTTAACTATTCAAAAAGAAAGTAAGACCCTGGCTACGATTACTTTTCAGAATTTGTTTCGTATGTATAAAAAACTGGCTGGGATGACTGGTACGGCCTTAACTGAAGCAGAAGAATTTTATAAAATATATAAACTTGAGGTGGTGGAAATCCCGACAAATCGTGCTGATGATCCGTCAGGATCTTAATGATCTGATTTATAAAAATGAAAAGGCAAAATTTGAAGCTGTGGTTGAAGAAGTTAAAAGGCGTCAGGAATTGGGCCAGCCGGTTTTGATCGGTACAATTTCGATTGATAAAAATGAATATTTGGCCAGTCTTATGGAACGAAACGGCATTAAATACAATATGCTTAACGCCAAACAGCATGAAAAAGAAGCTGAATATATTGCTCAGGCCGGCAGATCCGGCGCTGTTACTTTGGCGACTAATATGGCCGGTCGCGGTGTAGATATTATTTTAGGCGGCAATCCTCCTGATGCGGCTGAGGCTAAAAAAGTTAAGGAATTGGGCGGTCTACATGTTATCGGTACGGAACGCCATGAAGCCCGTCGTATTGATAATCAGTTGCGCGGACGCGCCGGACGTCAGGGCGATCCTGGTTCTTCCCAGTTTTTTGTTTCTTTGGAAGATGATCTGATGCGTATTTTTGGTTCTGATAAGATTAAAAGCGTTATGGAGACTTTCCAGATGCCGGACAATATGCCGATTGAAAACGGATTTATTTCCAAATCACTGGAACAGGCCCAACGCAAAGTTGAAGGTAATAATTTTGATATCCGCAAACATTTGGTTGAATATGATGACGTGATTAATAAGCACCGGGAAGTGATTTATGCCAAAAGGAAAGAAGTTTTGGAGATTTCTGAGAATTTAAAAACCGACGTGAAATTGCGGGCGCGTATTTTTGAAATGATAGACGCGGAATTGGAACAGGTGGTGATTTTTCATTGCGCCGGAGATAATGAAAAAGACTGGAATATCAAGGAAATATATGAAGTTGCGGCGACAATTTTCCCGATTTCCGATAAGGATAGAATCGAAATGCAGGAGATGCGTAAGGTTGCCGGCAATGCCACGGAAGATGCTCATGCCAGGACACAGATTATTGATTATTTAATAAATTTGGCCAATCAGTCTTATGATTTGCTAATAGAAAAAGTAAATAATCCCGATTTGTTTAAGGCTATTGAAAAACAGGTGTTACTCCATTCTATTGATTATTTTTGGATTTTTCATTTGGAGGCCATTAATCATCTGCGCACAGGTATTGGTTTGCGCAGTTATGCCCAGGTTGATCCTTTGATGGAATATAAAAGGGAAGCTTTCCGTTTATTCAACGAACTCTTAAATAATATTCAGAAGCAGGTGGTTTACAGCATCTTTAAAGTTGGTGTAGTCCAGGAAACCGCGCCTGATCTGATTGAGCAGGGCAAAGAATTCTTTGGCCCCAAAAAGACCATGGACAAAGGTTCGGTTTTCGGCGCTGAGGCAAATAGGACCCAGCAGGTAGTGCAAAAAAGAGGGGATGTGGGCAGAAATGATCCTTGTCCTTGCGGTAGCGGAAAAAAGTTTAAGAAGTGTTGTGGGACGTAAAATTGATAATACCGTAATTATGAAATCCCTTAAATTTAAAGATTTTAAGGCAGAAATGATATTAGCTGGAGAGAAAACTTCGTCCATGCGGCTTTTTGATGACAAAAATATCCAAACCGGGGATAATTTGGATTTGATTAATTCAGATACTGGTGAAATTTTTGCCCAAGCCCAAGTCGTTCAGGTAATTGAGAAGAAAATAGGAGGCGTTGAGGCCAAGGACTTAATTGGTCATGAAAAATTTGACAGCCAGGAAGCAATGCTGCAGGTGTTTAAAAAATATTATGGTGATAAGGTTGGTTTGGAAACGACTGTTAAAATCGTACGATTTAAACTTAGCTAGATTGGATTTATGAAAATAGCCGAATATGTCCAAAATTATACTTCAGGTGACCGCATTAAATTCAAGCATATCCTGTCAGAATTTAAAGAATTGCTTGAGGACATATTTAAACTGAATAAAAAGGGTATATATGAAGAATTTGAAGATGTGTTGCATTTTGTCCAATTGTGGCTTTATTGGCGTTTTGGCCTTAACGGCGAAATTTGGCCCATAACCATACATTCGGCCGATAAATTCATGGCGCGCAGAACAGTCTGGCGGAAAATATATTTATTTGTCGGTCTGTCTGAGGACATTTCAAATTTTGTTGGTAATTATAACAAACCGGAAAAGGTTATTAAACAATTGGTGAAATTCGGCGTCCCTAAAGAAAAAGCTGAAGAAGCTTATAATAAAATTATTTTAAATCAATAAAATTATGGATATAAAAATTGAAGCAGCGAAAATTGAAAATCTAAAGGATATCCAGGGTTTAAATTCGAAACTTTTTGCCAAAGAATATAAGGATTATGACCAGTTATTAAAGTTGGATTGGCCATTTGGCTCGGAAGGAACCCAATATTTTACTGATAGAATTTCTAAGCCAGACGGCTGTGTTTTTGTCGCTAAAGTCGATAATAAAACAGTTGGCTATTTAGCAGGTGGTTTAACTCAAAGAGAAACGTATCGCAATCTGCCGATTTGTGCTGAATTAGAAAATACTTTTATTCTCGACGATTATCGTTCTAAGGGTATTGGCTCACGACTTTATGCTGAGTTTTTAGGGTGGTGTAAAACTAAAAATGTGCATAAAATTGTAGTTGAGGTCAGCGCTCAGAATGAGTTGGGTTTAAATTTTTACAGGAAAAATAGTTTTAAGGATTTCTCAATGATTCTAGAAGCGGATTTATGATTTATTTTATCACCGGTAATAAAAATAAACTCGCTGAAGTCCAGACTGTTTTGCCAGAAGTGGAAAAGTTAGAAATTGATTTGCCGGAAATTCAGGAACTTGATGCCCAAAAAATAATTGAGGCTAAATTAACTGAAGCCTTAAAGCATAAAGAGGATGAATTTATTGTGGAAGATACTTCTTTGCACTTGGATTGTCTCAATGGTTTGCCCGGACCGCTGATTAAATGGTTTTTACAGACCATCGGCAATCAGGGCTTGGCGCAACTGGCGGATAAATTAGGTAATGATAAGGCTGAAGCCGTAACCATGATCGGTTATGCTAAAAGCCAAAACGAGATGCAGTTTTTTGAAGGCAGAGTTAAAGGAAAAATAGTTAACCCCCGCGGTGAAACTAAATTTGGCTGGGATCCGATTTTTATACCTGACGGCCATGACAAAACTTTTGCGGAAATGGGAATTGAAGAAAAAAATAAAATCAGTATGAGAAGAATGGCTTTGAATAAATTGAAGGAATTTTTAAGATCCAAAAATTAAAATTAGGCGAAAACGCCCTTTGTCATTCTGAGGAACCGAAGAATCTATGATGTCACAGATCCTTCGCTCCGCTCAGGATGACAGTGATCCGACAAAGGGCGTTTTCGCCCTCAAATAATATTATGACCCTACTCCTCACCTCCGCCGGCATGAAGGTTAAGACTGAAATTATGAAAATTCTGCCTAAGCCGGCCGAGCAAATAAAATTAGCCCATATTATCACTGCTTCTAAATCAGAATCAGATACTTCTTATGTCCACAGAGATTCTGAAGCCATGAAATATGCCGGATTTCAGGTTGAGGAAATTGATATTGAAGGCCAAACTGAATCTGAACTCAGAGAATTACTGGCTGAAAAAGACATTGTTTATGTCCAAGGCGGTAATACTTTTTATTTAATGAAAGCTGTCAGGGAAAGCGGGTTTGATAAGGTTGTTAATGAATTAATCAATCAGGGCAAGATTTATATAGGTGTTAGCGCCGGTACTATCATCGCCGGCATTGATATTACTGTGGCCGGTTATGGCGGCGAGATTTGGGATAAGAATGAAGTCGGGTTAACGGATATGACAGGTATGAAGCTGGTTGATTTTGCGATTTCACCGCATTTTAAACCTGAAGAATTGGACTTACTTAAAAAAATGCAGTCTGAAGTTGATTATAAGCTTCGAGCCCTAACTGATGACCAAGCGTTTTTAGTTAAAGATGGCGGAGTTAACTTGGTAGGTAACGGTAAGGAAATAAAAATATGATTCAACCCGGCAAATATCGCCATTACAAAGGCAAAGAATATGAAGTAATTGGTTTAGCCAAGCACAGCGAGACTTTGGAGGATTTGGTTGTTTACAAGGCGTTATACGGTGAAGGACAAATGTGGGTGAGGCCGGTAAAGATGTTTGAAGAAAAGGTTATTGTTGATGGGGTAGAGGTGCCGAGGTTTGAATTTATTTCTTGACGTGGCTTGACGAAGCCTTGCTTCGTAAGTCATTAAAATGTTATAAAAATGAAAACTAAAATAAGAAATATCCATCGTCCAATCCACATATTTGAACCTGGTGCCCAGTATTTTATTACGCTTTCCATATATCAAAAGAAAAAATCATTAAATACGGACGAAAAGAAACATGTAGTTCGGGAAAGTTTAATGAACGCAATCGAAAAATACGGTATTGTTTTAAATGCTTGGGTTATTCTGGAAAATCATTTTCATGTGTTAATTTCCGCTATAAGTCCCGAAGCTATTCCTCGATTTATAAAATTTATCAGTTCCAGAAGCTCAGTGATGCTAAACAAAATGAACAATACGCCCGGGGTAAAGAATTTTTATCAATATTGGGATAGGATAATAAGGGATGAGAATGATTTTTATACCAAAATTAATTATATCCACTTTAACCCGGTTCATCATAGGTACTGCCAAGAGCCTGCTGAATATGCTTTTTCATCGTATAAAGAATACCTTGATGAATTTGGGGTGGAATGGCTGAATGACTGCATAAATAATCATCCTTTGAATACCCATCGGTATTGAATGACACAACAAGGCTGTGTAAAGCCACGTTACGATGAAAATTAGCATCAGCAAGGCTGTGTTAAACTACGGAAAAGGGGTTTTATCGCGTTTTATATGGCGAATAATATAAGAGAAAAAAACAATCACGGCTGGCACTACATTGCCGATGTTGACTTGGGTGATTTTTTGACCTTGGCTGATGTTAGAGATACCTATTTGCAGAATTATTTGGGAAAAGGTTATACGGATGTTAAGTTGGAGCTGGTGAAAGGGAAAATCTATAAAGTTTATCTTTATCGTCCCGTTGAGCTCAAAGGTTTGAATAAAAATGATCCTCTTTTTATGGCCGTGATTTTACCGACAAAGATCAGTTTATTGAAGTCTCAAATTAAAAATTTTCCTGACAAGAAAAAAGAAATTCAAAATGAAATTATTTTTTGGAAGATTGCTTTAAGAAATTATCGGCAGAAAAGAAAGCTATCCGAATGGGCAGCAGGTTTACCAGATAAATTGCGTTTTAAAATGCGGAACTGTAAATATCTGCCGAGTTTTAATGAAACCAGTAGAATCCCTTATAAACAACGCGAATCATTTCAGGAAGAATTTTTTGATTATGAAATTTGGAATAGGGAATACATTAATGCTTTGGCCAAACAAATCGGCAATCATAAGATAGTCATGGAGGTTGGAGCAGGCTCTGGGCGGCTAAGTTACTTTTTAAGAAAAAAATTACCCAATAACCAAATTATCGCAATTGATATTAGTTTGAAAAACAAAGTAGCTGGTATTCCACTTATAAAAATGTCCATGAAACAGGCTTTACAGAAGTTTAAACCGGATATTTTAATTTGTTCCTGGCCTGACGCTTTTTTCTGGCAGGAAATTAAGCATAATACCAGCGCCAAGAAAATAATTTTAATCGGCGACAGTGAGGATACACCATTGGCTAGGGAAATAAAAGGCGAGTGGCAATGGCTGCCAATTAAGGGTTTTAAAGTAAGGGAATTTTTTGCAGCTAAAAAGGTTCAGACCAGCCGAGACAGCCTGGGTACCACAATTATTTATAAAAATAATTAAATCTATGAGAAATAAAACTCAGGAATCAAATTTGGAAACTGCTGATTTTGCCGCCGGTTGTTTTTGGGGCGTGCAGTCAACTTTTGATAAATTAGCCGGAGTCAAAGAAACAACAGTCGGTTATGAAGGCGGACAAGTGGCTAATCCGACCTATGAACAGGTCAGTGATCACCAAACTGGTCATGCTGAGACAATCCGCATTAAGTATGATCCGAATATCATTTCATATACAACCTTGCTGGATACCTTTTGGAAAATACATAATCCGACAACCAAAGACCGTCAGGGACTCAATGTCGGTTCTAATTACCGTTCGGCTATTTTTTATCACAATCAAAAACAAAAAGAACTGGCGGAAAGAGCCAGGGAAGATTTATTAAAAAGAGGTGTTTATAAAAAAATTGTTACTGAGATTGCACCGGCTTCAGAGTTTTGGCCGGCTGAGGAATATCATCAGAAATATTATTTAAAAAATAAGGGTTTAGTTTGTTAATTATGAACAGAATTATAAATATGAAACGCGACGTCTCAATTTTAATTCCTTATAAAAAAGAAAATGGTGAGGTTTTGGTTTTCCTGGAACGCCGTTCCAAAACAGCCGAGCGGATTCCTGATTGGTTTGGTTTTTGGGGCGGGGGAATTGAAGCAGGAGAATCCTCGGAACAGGCTTTATTGCGTGAAATAAAAGAAGAATTGGATTTTAAACCGGTCGGTTATCAACATTTTAAAGATTTTGAATTCGGGGTTTTAAAAAGCATTAAACATCTTTATATCTTAGAGGTTGACAAAAGTTTTGAATCTAAGATAAAGTACAATGAAGCTCAATACGGACAGTGGTTTAATCAGCAACAAATTGAAACTGAAAAATTACTGATTGAAGACGACAAGATCGTTTTGAGAGAGTTCTTTAACTCGTTAAAAGGAGAAAATATATGAAAACAATCTTGCCCATTATTTTGGGTTCTTCATCCCAGTGGCGGCAGGGGATTATGCGTCAGTTGGGTGTTCCTTTTACTGTCATGACTGCTGATATTGATGAAAAGGCAATCCGTCATGATATTCCCGAAGAAATGGTGGTTTTGATTGCTAAAGCTAAGGCTGCAGCGATTTTACCCAAAATTTCTGAACCTTCAATTCTGATCACGGCTGATCAGGTGGTACGCTGTAACGACGAAATCAGGGAAAAGCCGGTTGACGAGAAACAGGCCAGGCAATTTCTGGAAAGTTATAGTCGCTATCCGGCCGAAACCATCAGCAGTATCGTGGTCATCAATACCGGGTCCGGTAAGATGGCTGAAGGTGTTGATCTGGCCAAGATATTTTACAAACCGATACCGATTGAAGTCGTTGATGCTTTAATCGCCAAAGGTGATGTTTTCAAGGCAGCCGGTGGATTTATTCATGAAGATCCTTTGATCAGTCCCTATGTTGATCACCTTGAAGGGACAGATGACAGCATTGACGGTTTACCGATTGCGCTGTTAGAAAAATTAATTGCCGAAGTTAGTTAAAAAAATAAGTCCTCCCGCTACGTGGGAGGGCTTTATATTTGTGCCCGTTAAATAATGATTTCATAACTGATTTTTTGGCCTGGTTCTTGAGGCAGAGCTGTCATCAAAATACCTTGGATTTCTTCAGTGGCAATTTTTTTATCCTCCCAGGTATAGGTGATTCGAACAGCTTGATCTGTATGTGTTTGAACCAGGATCCACGGCTCAATACGGCACGATGGTTGTGATTGATCAATGATCGTTAAGTTGTGAATCATTGCAAAGTCATATAGATGTTTCATCTTTTGGACACAACTTTTTCCACGGGTATGTACACAGTCTTCCATTATTTTTCCCTCCTGAAGATGAGTATAAATAAATTTATGAATTTTTGCAAATAAATAAGCCCCACCGCGTAGCGGGGGGCTTTAAGTTTGTAATCAGGGTTTTTTTCTGAATATCGTGAGCTTGGCTCTGACCTCATCGCAGCCTTGTTCGCGATCGTAGTCAGGGAAGATCCCGATCTGATCCGGGGGAACACCGGGGAACTGGCGTTTGATCATTTCCAGCAGATCCTCCATGTCAATTTCGAAAGGGACATAGATCTCTTTGACTTCGTTGACTTTCTCGGAGGAGAGTTTGGACTCGGCTTCCTGTCGGCGTTGGATCCAGTCTTCCTGGGGAATGTTGTGGTTGTCCTCGGTGAAGGAATCGTTTTCCGCGTCGAAACGGAAGTAGCCGCAGATGCAGGTGTATTCGGTCGGACCGTCTTTCAGGTCAAACTCGATGTCAAATTCCTTGCCGCACATGGGGCATTTGCCCGCAATGCGCTTGGTGTGGCTCTGGATTTCCACGTATCCGACTTCACCGATTTGGTAGCTATTGTAGCCCATGATTTTCTCCTTTTAGATCTGGATCTGGAATTTCTTGGTTTTGCTTTGCCAGGGCATCTTGATCATGGGGATACCGGGAATTTCGCGGTTGGAGTAAAAGCAACCGTCAACCCCATGGAAAATCGAAGCCTTGGCGCCGTCATGTTCGGGCACGTGCACCAGCATGTAGTGCTCATCTGGAAACTCTTTGGGATCGCTGGTAATAAAGACGATGTCCAGATTGAATGTACTGGCCAAGGTCCGCAGTTCTTCAGCATTGGATGGCTTGACCTGGTCATCTTTGCCCAGATAGATCCTTACTGCCACATTGGGCCAGGATCTGATCATCTGGCAGGGAAGTCCGGGGATCATGGCAGTTGACCAGAATTCTCCGTACTCGTTCAAGATGATGCGGGCAGTGTCGGAATTCGGCAGTTTGACGATAATACTGGGAATGCCTCCCCAGACAGCAGCCGGGTCTTCGGAGCAGATTGTCAATCCCGCCAATTCAGCCAGCGCCACCAGCTCCTCCAAGAGAGGAATGATCCTTTTCTTTTTGGGTTGGTTGTTGCTAACGCAGTATTCGCGTTTTTTTTTGGCTTCATTCAGGAAACAGGAAATGGCCCAGCCAATGGAGCTCCACTGATCCCAGTGCCTGTAAGCACCGTCCCAGTCACGAAATCCCTCAGGCAGGTCGGCACCATTTAGCCATTCGGCTAGGGTTAAATCGTTTCGCTTGGTATGGTCAACTTTTGGCATGTCTTTCTCCTTTTCAAAATAAAAATAAATTCAATTTTAAGGAACTTTTAATTTTAGCACATTTTAGTGGTTTTGTCAACACGTTCGCCAAAAAGAAAAGGGAGCTCCGTTATGGGAGCTCCCTTGGTGTTAAGGCAAATAGATAGGGCTGTAGATCGGCGTGTAGTTTTGATTGGCCACGCTGAGCGTCAGTCCCTTGATATTAGGCTCAGACTTGGAGACCATTAATCAAGTGGCTGGGTCATTAGCTTTATTTGCATAACCTGCCTGAGCTTTTTCATTAAACGCTCAAGTGCTTCTTTTTTGAAAGGATCAATGTCTGAATCGTCCAGCTCAACATTATCTACTTCGTCTTTCTCGTCTATCAACCCGATTTCAACTGACAGAAAAGTGATTGCTAAGATTCTGGTTAAAGTTTTAAAATTTATATCCAGAATTTCCATAATTCGAATGAAATTGGCTGTTTCGTCCAGAAAATCATCAGCCTGAAGATCAACTTCTTCTTTTAATAATTTATCTGCGAAATTTTGGGTCATACCCAGAATTTCAATCATTTTTTCTCTTGATGTTTGGACTTCTCCCATTAGTAAGAAAAAAATATATGGCAGATCGTAGCCGCAATCGTCAATCCAGTGTTTAGCTTCTTTTCTGGTTAATCCTCGCATCAATTCAATATTATTCTCTAAGGCTATGGACATGTCAATTCCTCCATTAGGTTATGTTGTACCAATGAACTAAGCCCTTTATGAAATAACTTGGCAGAATTTTTTTAAAAAACTATCTTTATAATATTAGATGTTTAATTATTTGTCAATATGTTAGCCAAAAAGAAAAGGGAGCTCCGTGTGGGGAGCTCCCTTGGTTTTAAGGCAAATAGATTGGGCTGTAGATCGGCGTGTAGTTTTGATTGGTCACGCTAAGAGTTAGTCCCTTGGTATCACTGGTTTTCCAGTGGTTCAGGTTGAGCGGATCAAACGCTGTTACCCGGATGGCCAGTGGTTGGTTGTCCGGAAAATCGTAGTCCAGGAAGGCGATGTCCTCGTAGTTTTGCAGGGCGATCCAGAAAGTACAGAGCTGGAAGCTGGCTTCATAGCCGCCGCCATTCCTGAGTTTCAGAGCGTAAACCTCAACTCGGATCGGATCCGAAGACAGGTTTTCGCAGTAAAACGAGTTGTTGCTCTGGTCCAGCGGATTGTTTTCCGCATAACGGCCGTCAAACTGACAAGCCGCGCCATTGATGATGCCCACCGGAATCTGATAAGTGTTTCTGGTGCTGGTGTTGATGATTTCAAACTCACCCTCGACGACCATGCCCTGTCCTTGGAAATCCGGTTCGGTGCCGTGGACATTGGCATAGTAGACTGAAACAATGCCCCGCCAGATTTTGAATTCCAGCATATCGCCTTCTTCCAGGTCGCGCGAATAGACACTGTTGGTGTTATAAGGCAGGGTGATCAGCTCACGGACAAGGTAGGTGTTGGTGGTTTTGTTGAACAGATCCACCTTGACTACCACGTCATTGTTGTTGGTGAACGAAATCAGACCGTTTTCCAGGGTGAAGTCAAAGTCGACTCCGGCCAGACTGGCGTAGGCGTAGTGGTAAGTCGGGGGAGTCCCGGGCGCTTCCTCTTTATAGGGTGCGCAGTTCAGACAGAAGAACCCGAGGCAGATGCTGATAATAAGTTGCTTCATTTTCGTCTCCTCAGGGATCCAAGTCGTAGACTGTTCCGTTTTTGGGACAATCCACTGGCTGGTAATTGGCATCCCAGTAAGTCACGTAGACCTCGACGTGGGAATTGATTTCCAGCCAGGTGTTGTAGGGACAGCCAGTATGCATGTAGCCGTCTTCACCTTTGATATTGACGCAGTCATTGGCATTCCAGCCAACTCCGATGTCAACCACCTGAACATTGCCTTCGAACATGATGATCCTGGCGCCGTGGACATTGGCGTTTCTGACATAAATTTTGTTCCAGTACCACTCGCCGTCGCCCTGGACATAGGTGGCGCCGAATTCCATGTCCACACCGCAAAAGTCGTCGATGTAGACCAGGTCGGGTTCGCCGTAGACGTTCATGCCGGTGTCGGCTTTCTGGCCGTTGATGTTGACGCTGTCACAGCCCAGGCCAATGATTCCGCAGGCCAGAATAATACTGGCCATAACGATCATCTTTTTCATAAGATTATCCTCCCTTTCATTGGAAACAGTTTGGGTGTATAAGCCTAAAATTGCCTAATTTAAAGGACAAAATCTAATATCTAGTATATTCGAATATATCATATTTTATCAAATTTGTCAAGGTTTAATATTATGCCCTTGATAAAAAAAGCTTTTTGTCATACAATAGCTATAAGAATTAGCCTGTTTACAGGCGATTTTATTTTTATTTAAATTTAACCAAATATTATTATGGCGCAAAAAAATCGCGGTTCATTTAATCCCAAAACCAAGCTTAGAGTTTATTTAGTTCTTATTTTAATTATTGCGGTTTTGGGCGGGTTTTTGGATTACCCAAAATTGTATGATAGCGGTGTGGATTTTTTAAATTCCAAATTAGGCCTGCAAATTGGACATTACTATAATTTGCCTTTTCGTTTAGGTCTGGATTTACAGGGCGGCACTCAGTTGGTTTATCAGGCTAATATGGACAAAATTCCTGGCAGCGATCAGAATGATGCAGCTGAAGGTGTCCGCGATGTTATTGAACGACGCGTTAACGCTTTTGGCGTGGCTGAGCCATTGGTTCAGACCTCCAAGGAAGGCAGTAACTTCCGAGTCCTCGTTGAATTAGCCGGGATTAAAGATGTTGATCAGGCTATCAAAATGATTGGAGAAACTCCGCTTTTGGAATTTAAAGAACAGTCAACTCAACCTCAGGAATTAACGGCTGAGCAGAAAAAAACCATGGATGAGTATAATAAAGAAGCCAAAAGCCAGGCTAAGGAAATTCTGGCTCAAGTGCTTGATAATCCCGGTAGTTTTGCTGATTTGGCCAAAGAAAAGTCAGAAGACGCAGCCACTAAAGATAATGGCGGCGATGTGGGCTTTATTTCCGAAAGCAGTGTCCATAGTGAATTTTTCAAAACTTTAAATAATCTTGATAACGGACAGGTGGCTAAGGATCTGGTCGAAAATGCTGAGGGTTATAATATCCTCAAACGCGGTGAATATAAAGAAGAGACTAAAGTCAAAGCCAGTCATCTTTTGATCTGTTTCAAAGGCGCGGATCGCTGTGAACAGGAGACTTCCAAGGAAGATGCCCTGAAAAAGATTCAGGAATTAAAAGCTCAGGCCACGGCTGATAATTTTACCGACTTAGTTAAGGCCAATTCCACGGAACCGGGTGCTGATCAAAGCGGCGGCGATCTTGGTTATTTTGGTAAAGGGCAAATGGTTAAGCAGTTTGAGGACGCTGTTTACGCTATGAACGTAGGGGATATATCCGATGTAATCGAAACTCAGTTCGGTTATCATTTAATATATAAAGCAGACGCCAAGGCTGATCCGACTTATCAGGCTTACCGTATTTTGACAAAAAAGAAAACCGATGCTGATTATATTTCCCAGGATCAATATAAATATACCGGACTTTCCGGCAAACATTTAAAGAAAGCCCAAGTAACTTTCAGCCCGAATACCAATGAACCTCAGGTTTCCTTGGAATTTAACGATGACGGTAAAGCTTTATTTGCGGATATTACCGGCAGAAACGTCGGTAAAATAGTGGGTATCTTCTTGGACGGTGAAGCCATCAGTTTACCGCGGGTGAATGAGAAAATCAGTGAAGGCAGTGCTGTTATTACAGGCAAATTCTCATTGGAGGAATCAAAGACACTGGCCAGACGTTTAAATGCCGGTGCCTTACCCGTACCTATTGAATTAGTTTCCCAACAAACAGTGGGCGCCAGTCTGGGTCAGGAATTTATTCAAAAGAGTTTAAATGCCGCCCTGTTAGCTTTTCTCTTGATTACCATCTTTATGGTAGTCTATTATCGCTTGCCGGGTTTGTTGTCGATTTTTGCTTTGATTATTTATACTATTATTAACGTGGTAATTTTTAAATCAATACCAGTGACTTTAACTTTGTCAGGCATTGCCGGTTTTGTCCTGTCAGCCGGTATGGCTGTGGATGCTAATGTCTTGATTTTTGAACGTCTAAAAGAGGAATTACGGGCAGGTAAGCCTTTAGCTTCTGCGACTACAGAAGCCTTCAGAAGAGCTTGGACTTCTATTCGCGATGGTAACTTAACTACATTGTTAGCCTGTTTTTTCCTCTATTGGTTTGGCACCAGCATGATTAAGGGCTTTGCCGTGACCTTATTTATCGGCGTGGTAATTTCCATGTTATCGGCAATTATTATAACCAGAACTTTTATGGAGCTGGTAATCGGCTGGAAATTTGTAAATAATACTAGCTGGTTATTTTTGGGCAAAAAAAAGGATAATGACATTTTAAAATAAACTAATAAATAATTATCACGAATGTCACTAATAGCCATAAAAATCCGCGCGATTAGTGAGTATAAATTCGTGGTTCAGCTAACATATATATTATGAATATCATTAAACTACGAAAATTTTTCTTGCCCTTTTCCGGGACTTTGACGGTTATCAGTATCTTGTTATTGATAATGTGGGGTTTGAATCTGGGCATTGATTTTACCGGCGGCAGCTTATTGGAAATTGAATATCTGAACGATAAACCACTGGTCACTGATTTGCAGGGGAAGTTGGCGCCTTTAGAGCTTAAAGGCTTAAAGATCCAAGAAATCGGCACCAATGGTTATATTTTAAGATTCCAGCAAACTGGCGAAGACGTTCATCAATCAATTTTAGACACATTGCATGATCGGGCAGTTTTAGCTGCAGACGTCAATAATGATTCTGGCCTTAAAGTTGAAAGTGTTGCGGGCGATGCCAATATCGAAGTTAGCGGCAGTAATTCTGATTCTGCGCAAACAGCTAATATAATAGAAAAACGTTATAATTCCATTGGTCCGGCTATTGGCGCGGAACTTAAAACTAAGGCTTTTTATGCTATTATTTTAGTGGTCTTAGCTATTATTATATATATTGCCATTGCTTTTCGTAAGGTCTCATATCCAGTAAACTCCTGGAAATATGGCGTGGCTGCGGTGCTGGCTTTAGTCCATGATATTTTCGTAACTGTCGGTATTTTCGTGATTTTAGGTAGATACTTCGGCTTTGAAATTAATACTCCTTTTGTGGCGGCTTTGCTGACAATTTTGGGTTATTCAGTTAATGATACAATCGTGGTTTTTGACCGGGTTAGAGAAAATCTTCATAAATATGAGGGTGAATTTGAAGAGATTGTAGAAAAGAGTATTTGGGAGACCATGGCTCGTTCTATTAACACCATAGTGACCGTTGAATTGGCTTTATTAGCTTTATTGATCTTTGGCGGTGGTGTCATTAATGATTTTGTTTTACCTCTTTTAATTGGTATTTTCTTTGGTGCCTATTCTTCAATCTTTATAGCTTCGCCGATTGTGGTTGTTTGGCAAAAATTGGATTGGGCAATGAAGAAAGAGAGCTAGAAATTGGGGCTTGGAAGTCTGGGCATAATTCGTGGAAATTGTTTATAGATATTGCTAAAATTAGATAAAATAAAAGCTTCTCCGCTTAACGAAGAAGCTTTTATTTTTAGGTTTAATTTTGTGGCAGGTAAGATACTTGCATAAATGTAAACATTGGGATATAATACATCTGCCTATAAACTCTTGACATATATTTTGAGATATGTTATACTATAGAATAATTAAAATAGGGTTTAAATGCGCTAATATTTGCATTTAATTTATTTATAAATTACTAACACCTACTAATATGTCAGCAAAAATAAAGATCATTAGTTATTCAGATTTGGTCGATTCATTATTGGCCAATTTGCCAAATCGCGAACGCGAAGTTCTGCAAAGAAGAAATTCTTTGGGCGAAATTAACGGAGCCCATACTCTTGAGCAGATTGGCAATGATTTTAATATTACCAGAGAAAGAATAAGGCAAATTGAAAGAGAAGGCTTGAAAAAGCTGAAAAGTTTGGATTATCAAAAATTAAAATTGCCTATTGATGTTTTGGAAACTCAGGTTGCTGACAACCTGAAATACCATGGCGGCTTAATGGCGGAAGATCATCTGAAGGCTAAGCTCTTATCGGAAGAAAACGAAGAAGAAGAACGAGCTTTGGATTTCATTTTGGCCAATTTTTTAAATAGTAATTTTGACCGAGTAGAGGCTCAAGCCGATTACCAGATTCTTTGGAAAATGGATTCAGTAAATTTAGATGAGGCGTTAACTGTTGCTAAGGCCTTGAAAGATTTGATTGAAAATCATGGCCAGCCTATACACATGGAAGAATTAATTGATAAGTTCAAATATCACAATTTGTATCAGAGAGTAGAACAGCTGGAAGCTGAAAATCAAGCGATAATTGAGGCACTCTTAAGGCTCAATAAACATGTTAAATCCAACATTTTAAAACAATGGGGTTTAGCCATCTGGAATACCATCAAACCAAAGAGAATGACTGATAAAGCCTATTTAATTCTTTTAAGGGAGAAAAAGCCTTTACACTTTGCGGAGGTTGCTGATTTAATCAATCAGGCTAATTTTGACCGCAAAAAGGCGTGTCCGGCCACTGTCCATAATGAATTGATTTTAGATGATAAATATGTTTTAGTCGGTCGCGGTATTTATGCCTTGAAAGAATGGGGTTTTCAGGCAGGTACAGTTGCAGATATTATTTCCCAAATTCTGCAGGAAAACGGTCCCCAAAACAAGCAGGATCTGATGGATAAGGTTTTAAAACAAAGGTTGGTGCAAAAAACCACAATTGTTTTGGCCTTAATGGATAAAAATAAGTTTGACAGACAGGAAGACGGTCGTTATACCTTAGTTAAATAAACAATTATATACCAAAAAAAGAAACCTCCAAGCATTGTGAGGTTTCTTTTTGTTTTCCCATGGCAAAAATGGTCAAAATTATGTATAATATATATAGAACCACAAAAGGTGGCACGAAAAAACACTAAAAGTAATTTAATATTGAAAATCACGATAAAACACTTATTATTTTCGTGTTTTTCGTGATTATATTTTCATGGTTAATATTACATTCATTTTATGATTGAAATCGATTTAAGTACAATTATACCCTGGCTGAACAATTTTATGAATATGGTTATTGTTGATTTCAGCGGTGATGACCCCTGGGTTGCTATGGGTATTTTTATGTTTAAATATCAGGGCTGGCTCTTGTATATTTATATTTTTATTCGCTATCTGGTTTTTCCAGAATACATGTTTTTTATCCAAAACCGTTGGTTTGCTAAAAATGTACAAATGGTGCTTTTAGCCATTGATGTGCCGAAAATGAATGAACAAAGTGTTCAGGCCATGGAGAATTTTTTTGGCCATCTCTTGGGAGCTCATAGTTCATTTTTATGGTGGGATAAATATATTGATGGGGCTTTTCAGCTTAGTTTTTCCTGTGAATTAATCAGTATTGAAGGCAACATCCAGTTTTTAATCAGAACGCCTAAACAATTTCGCAATTTAGTGGAAGCAGCTTTATATGGTCAGTTTCCGGACGCGGAAATTACCGAGGTCCAGGATTATGTCACTAATGCGCCGCGTTATTATCCGAATGCCACCCATGATCTTGCTGGAGTGGAAATGACGTTGAGCAATAAAAACGTTTATTTGCCAATCAGGACTTATGAAAAATTTGAACATCGATTTGCGGAGGTCTTTGCCGATCCATTGGCGGGTTTATTGGAAAATCTGGCGCAAATCGGCCCGGGTGAACAAGTTTGGATCCAATATTTATTGAAGCCGCTGCCTGTTGATTGGGGCAGGGAAGGCGGAGAAAAAGAAATAAATAAAATCATCGGCAAGGTAGAAAAGCCCAAGACAAGCATTATTACTCTTGTTTTTGATATGTTTTTTAGTGTTTTAAGCGGTTTTGCAGAACAATTAATCGGGCCTGGCGGCGAGACTAGTGCAGTACCAGAAAAAAAAGAAGAGCAGTTTCGCATGATGAATTTGACTCCGGGACAAAAAGAACAATTGGAATCGATGGAACGAAAAATTGCTCGATTAGCCTTTAATGTTAAAATTAGATTTTTATATATTTATGAAAAAGGGATTGATAATAAAGCTTTAAGTTGGCAAGGAATAATCGGCGCGTATAAGCAATGGACTGATATGAATGCTAATGGCTTAAAACCGGACATGAAACCGACAGGTACCGGTTCAGCCTATTATGTTTTTATAAATAGACGTCGTAATACCAGAAAAAATTATATAATGGGAGCCTATCGCGGTCGAAATAGCGTTATGGGCTCTGTGGCTAAACCGTTGAATACCGAAGAATTGGCATCTTTATGGCATTTCCCTGGAATGAGTGTTAAAGCACCTTTTTTAAAGGCTACTGCCTTTAAAAAAGCGGCCGCTCCGGTTGGGTTACCTATGGAAGCAAAAATACCTTTACCTTCAGAGATTAAAAGCGTAGAAACAGTTATGACGGAAAAAAATATTAATTTACCGACTTTTGACTATGACAATGATGAATTCGAAAAGCAATTTGCCTTGGATCGTGAGGGCTTTGCCAAAAGCCGGCCGGCTCGGGAAAAGAGGCTGAAAGAAATTGCGCAAGCAGAAACTGCTAAGGCAGAATCAGCTCAAAAAGCAGCTTTGGCAGCTGAAGAGGAGGTTCAACGGGCAGTTGTTAAACCCAAGAAGCCCCAGGCCTCAGCCAATTTGCTGGATACGGATTTTTCAGCTGATAATGAAACTCAATCGTCAGCTCAGATCCCACAGACACCAGAATCAGCCAAGGAAACAAATGATTCTGACAAAACTCCAGGCAACTTGCCGTTTCTTGATTAAATTAGTCAGCTTAGTTTTTAGTTATTAAATTTTAGTTATATTATGTCTGAAGAATTAGTAAAAAAAATACAGGACAGCGGGATTGCACCATTTGCAGTCACTACTTATCATAATAAAGAAAAAATTTTTGGCATTAAAACAGATGATCGTCGCCGTCATGTTTATCTCATCGGTAAAACCGGTATGGGCAAAACGACCCTGATTGAAAACATGGTTTATGCAGATATCATGTCCGGCCATGGCGTCTGTTATATTGATCCTCATGGTGATACCGCTGAAAAAATGCTGGAATGGATTCCGTCCTGGCGTATAAATGACGTGGTTTATTTTAATCCCGCTGACTTGGAATTTCCTATTTCCTTCAATGTCCTGGAAAAGGTTGATCCCAAATATCGCCATTTAGTCTCTTCAGGCCTTGTCGGCGTCTTCAAAAAACTATGGGCCGAGTCTTGGGGCCCACGCTTAGAGTATATTTTGAGAAATGCGATTTTAGCGCTTTTGGAATATCCTGATAGCACTTTGTTGGGTATTAATCGTCTTTTGGTTGATAAGGAATATCGCAAAAAAGTCGTGGAAAAAATTCAGGATCCGGTTGTCCGTTCCTTTTGGGTGGATGAATTCCCCAAATGGAATGAGCGCGTTTTACAGGAAGTTGTGTCTCCGATTCAAAATAAAGTCGGTCAGTTTTTATCAACTGCCCTGATTAGAAATGTTGTCGGCCAGGTAAAATCGAGTGTAAATTTGCGCGAATTGATGGATACCCAGAAAATTTTAATTTTAAATTTGTCTAAAGGCAGAATCGGCGAAGATGCTTCAGCTTTAATGGGCGCGATGATGGTTACAAAAATACAGCTGGCAGCTATGAGTCGTGTGGATATCCCGGAAACTCAAAGAAACGACTTTTATCTCTATGTCGACGAATTTCAGAATTTCATTACTGATTCATTTGCCAATATTTTATCTGAGGCCAGAAAATATCATTTAAATTTAACTATTGCTCATCAGTATATTGAACAGTTGGGTGAAGTGGTTCAGCCGGCTGTTTTTGGTAACGTCGGAACTATTATTGTTTTTCGTATCGGCGCGGCTGATGCTGAATTTTTGGAAACTGAATTTGCCCCCAATATCATCCCTGAAGATTTAGTTAATTTACCCAAGTATCACGTTTATTTAAAGTTAATGATTGACGGCGTTACCAGTGAACCATTTTCAGCCCGCGGTTTGCCCCCTGTATATACCAAATCCATGGGTAATGAAGAAAAGGTTATCCGTGCTTCCCGGGAAAGATATACCAGACCCAGGGAAGTCGTGGAAGATAAGATTTACCGCTGGAGTTTGGGTGATAAAGAAATTGAGCGCAGAGAAGCTGATGCTGCTAAAAAAGCAGGTATCACTGTGGATGTTTTTGCCAAAAAGCAGGAAGATCGTCGTGATCAACCTAGAGACGGAGGTAGAGACTTTAGCAGAGATGGCGCTAGAGATAGTGGTAGAGATAGTGGTAGACAAGATAATCGGCCTCAGGCACCCAGAGCGCAGTTTTCCAGCCGACCCCAGGTACAATCCCAGGCAGTTAGTGCTAAGCCGGCGAATACCGCAGCCAAGCCAATGCATCCGGCGAAATGTGATAACTGCGGGGTAGCGATTGAAATTCCTTTTTTACCAGATAAATCACGCCCGGTCTTTTGCAAAGACTGTCTGAAAAAATCTCGCCGCGGTGAAATTAAAATGCAGCCGCAAGCCAGCGTTCAAGTCGCTGAATCAAGAGAAGAAACACCGACAATATCCTTAGCCCAATTAAATAAACAGACGTTTGATTTTAAGGGTCGTCCTGTTAGAGAAGTGAAAAAAGAGGAAAAAGGGCAAGCGGGGTTAAGAAAGGAGGAGCCAAAGGCAGAAAGACCAAGAATAGAACCGCCTCAGCTTAGAAGTGGCAAAGAAGTGGGAGAAGCTAAAGACGGGTTAAGAAGGGAGGCGCCAAAGACAGAAAGGCCAAGAATCGACCCCCCAGTCATTAAGCAACCTGAAACTAAAAAAATTGAACCCAGGCTTACTGTTCAAGCTGAGAAGAAAGAATCTGAAATTAAGGCTCCAGTTTCAGCCGCTGCTTCTAAAACAGTTGATTTTGATAAATTAATTGATTTTGTGGAAAAAAAACAGGAAGAATTAAAAGGAAAGATTGATAGTGAAAAGGCTCCGGCGCAGACTCCAGCTATAAAACCACAACAGGCAAAGCCTAATTCGCAGACAGCTTCGGTAGATTTATTGTCTCAATTTAGCAATGATTCAGATTCCAAAGAAATTAAGGCAGGGGAGGAAATAGAGTTGTAAAAAACAAATAACAAATTTCAAATAGCAAATATAACGCAAATGACAAGTTTCAAATAATAAACATTTGTGATTTAGGATTTGAACCATTGTAATTTATTTGGAGCTTGGTTTTTTGAGATTTGTGATTTATTTTGTCTTTTTTTATTAAAGTTTTGTCATTCAATTATGCTTTATCTAGGTGCCGATCATGGCGGTTTTAAATTAAAAGAACAGATTAAAAAATATTTGTTAGCCCAAAAAATTAAATTTATTGATTTGGGCAGTTTCAATTTGGATGCTGATGATGATTTTCCTCAATATAGCTTTAAAGTCGGCCAGGCCGTTGTTCGAGATAAAAAGTCAGCTGGCATTTTAATCTGCGGGACAGGCTTTGGCGTTTGTATTGCCGCAAATAAAGTAAAGGGTGTTAGGGCAGTTACCATCAGGAATGTCGCCGAAGCTAAGTCTGCCAGAATGCATAATGATGCCAATATTATGTGTTTTTCCGGTTGGGATTTGCAGCCGGATTTAGCGAAAAAGATAATTAAAGTCTGGTTGAATACAAAATTTAGTAATGCATCCAGGCATAAAAGGCGCTTGGACAAGATCAAAAAGTATGAAAGTTAAAATCGTACCAACTATTTTGGTGAATAATTTTACTGAATTTAAGGAACGTTTGAAAAGGGTCGAACCCTTTTTTGCCTTAGTACAGATTGACTGCGCGGATGGAAAATTCGTGAACAACAAAACATTTTACCACGTTCGCAAAATTAAAAGTCTTACCGCGAAACGGTATCCTGCTATGCGGGAAAAGTATAAGGGAAAATTTGAACTACATCTGATGATTCATGATCCGCTGAAAGAGATTAAAAAATGGGTTAGTTATAGAAGGTTAAAAAGAGTAATATTTCATTATGAAGCAGTCAGAGACGAGCTTAAAATTTTAGAAATAATCAGTTATTTACATAAGCGGGGAATTGGAGCTGGTTTGGCAATTAATCCTGAAACCAAAATAGATAAAATATTAAAATTTTTACCTAAACTTGATGTCTTGCTAATTATGGGAGTAAAGCCTGGTTGGGGCGGACAAGCCATAAGTCTTAAAGTTGTAAAGTCGAAAGTTTATAAAGTCAGAAAATTGTATCCAAAATTGGATATTGAAGTTGACGGCGGAGTTAGTTTGAAAAATATAAAACAGATTATTAAAGCCGGCGCGAATATTTTAGCCATGGGCAAGGCTTTAAACAGTGAACTCGAAATTAATCAGCTTCGGTCATTAATTAAATAATAAAAACAGGTGCATGAATATATTCTCCAATGATTATCTGGCTAATTTTTCCAATAAAAAACTGGCCACGGGCGGGCCGGCCAGGTTTGCCAAGGAATTTTCTGATTTTGCCGTAAAGCAGCGACATAACTGGAATGGCTTGTGTATAATAGCAAAAAGTGGAGCGCAAAATCGTTTATCCAAGAAGCAATTTGGGCGCAAGACTTATTGGCAGTTTGTCATGAAGGGCAGAATATACAAACAGATCACAAAAGCCAAGTCTAAAATTGATGTTTTACAAAAAACTCAGCCCTTAATTGATAAAATCTCAGCTTTGTTGAAGAAGACTTCTGCGGATATTGTGTTTTTAAATGGTTTTTCCGTGGCTAACTGGATAATTATGCAGGCTGCATTTAGTGTTAATAAGAAGATTGTTATTCAACACGCAGGTATTTGGACTAAGGAAGTTAATATGTATCGGCATTTTTTTTCTGCCTGGGGCCGGAGGCTGGTTTTACAAATGGAAAAGGATGTTGTTGCTTGTGTTGATCATCAGATATTTTTAAATGAATACAGCCGGGATGTCTATAGTAAGATAGTTAAAAAAGTATCCAAATCAAAAAGTCTGGTTATTCCCTTGCCCTTTTTAGGCCAGCAGTCTAGGCAAGTAAAATTTAAACCGGTAAATCCTCAGCAGGCTTTAAAAATCGGCATTGTTGCCCGTTGGGATAGGATAAAAAATCAAGAAGCGGTTTTGGCCCTGGCCAAAGAAATAAAAAAACAAAATTTGAACTGGCAGATATATTCTGTTACAGTAATTCCAGAAACTAAGAAATTCCTAGATTTTAAAAAACAGTATCGTAGTTACATCAAGGTTATTCCGCCCATGCCGTATCAGGAGATTCCGAAATTTAATCGGATGATGGATCTGATGATTTTACCTTCTCATTTCGATGTTTCCCCTAATGTAGTCATGGAAGCCGCCAATGAAGGCCTGGCCACTTTAATTTCACCTTACGTCGGCTGGGTCAATGAGTATCGTCGTAGTGGCTGTTCAAGCTTGATTGTTGATTTTGCCAAGCCGGAAGCAGTCATTAAGGAGATAAAAAGGTTAAGCAATCCGCAATTAAGAAAGAAGATAAAAAATATGTTTGTAAATATAAGGAAAAAACATGATAAAAACAAAATATTTGCTGAATACTTAAAGCTCTTTAAAACCTTGTAGTTAATTATTAATTGATTTTTGCTTTATGAGAATTGCTCAATTAGTTTATAATCTTCACCGCGTCTTTTCAGCGTCTAATAACGCTATTTACGGCCATGTAGGATATTTATGCGATCGTTTGGCTGATAGCGGACATGAGGTGACTCTGTTTGCGTCCGGTAATTCAGAAACTAGGGCCAAACTTGAATCTGTTTATCGCACTTCTTTTAATTTAGCCAATAAGCTGTCGGAACGGGAAAGGCGGCATTATAATCATTTATTAATTTCTAAATGTTATAATCAAGCCAGAAATTTTGATCTCATCCATACTCATTTTACTTTGCTTAGCTCGTATTATAGCGGTTTGGTGGATATCCCGACTTTGATTTCGATCCACAGCCCGATTATCAAAGAGATTAAGCCTTTTTTAAAGGCGTTCAGAAATAATTATTATGTGTCTTTTTCCTTGGCCCAACGCAAACAAATGCCGGATTTGAACTGGTTTGCCAACATTTATCATGGTGTGGACACTAAAAAATTTAGTTTTAATCCTAAACCCAAAGATTATTTTTTGTATTTAGGCAGAATAACCGAGGAAAAAGGCGTGCATTTGGCTATTGCGGCTGCCAAAGCCGCTGAAGTCCCATTGATTATTGCTGGTGGTAGTTATTCCAGCGAAAGTTATTGGCACGAGGAAATCGAAAAAAATATTGATGGCACTAATATTATGTATGTTGGCGAAGCCAACCTGGAACAAAAAATAAAATATTTAAGAAATGCCAAGGCTGTTCTTTTCCCGACGCAGTATAACGAAGTTTTTGGTCTGGTCATGATTGAAGCTATGGCTTGCGGTACCCCTGTGATTGCCTGGCGAAACGGCTCAGTGCCAGAAGTAATTAAACATCGAAAAAACGGATATATTGTCAAAAGTGTTGATGATATGGTTAAAGCAATCAAGATGATTGATAAAATCAGCAGGCAGGAAACTAGAAAACGAGCCGAGGATTTTTTCAGTATTGAAAAAATGGTGGCCGGCTATGAAAAAGTTTACGCCAGGATTATAGAGGATAATTACAAAAATAAAAATCATCAAAATAATAATGAGATTCTGCCAGTCTCGCAAAATATTCCTTTAATTAATGAATAATATGTCAAAAAATAATTTATCTCATCAAGAAAAATCCGTTGCTGGCGGGAAAATTCATCGTTGCTCAGTCTGCGGTTATATTTACAAAGATGGCGAAGCTCCGCTAGAATGTCCGATTTGCCAAAATAAAGGGACTTTTGATGAAGTTAAACCAGAAGCAGTTAATTATGAATTTTTTAAAGATTGTTGGACTCGCCAGGTTAAATGGATGAATGCCACTAAATATCAGGATGAGATTATGCTTAATCCTGACGAAAGTGTTTTGAAAATGCTGGCTGAAGCTGAAGGGAAATTTTTACTTGACGGTAAACAGGCCTACTGCCCGTGCCGCATTTTAACCGGCAATGAACTGGCTGACCGCAAAATCATTTGCCCGTGTTATTTTTACATGGGGGAAATTGAATTGCAGGGTAGGTGCCATTGTAGTTTATATTTGAAGAAAAAATAGGGCGAAAACGCCCGATCTTGTCACCCTGAGCATAGTCGAATGGGTGACGCCGTCGGAGTATGGTTCGACTAGGCTCACCATGACAACAAGAGCGGGCGTTTTCGCCCAAATTAATAAAATAATTGAAATGAAATATGGAACGAAATAGTGAGGATAAAAAAGATAAGAAGAATCGAGTTTTAAAATTTACTAAAATTTTTTCTATAATTTTAATAATTTGGGGGAGTATTTTAGCGATTTTATCGGTTTTACTGGTGATTTTTTATATATTTTTACCGGAAAGTTTAGTTGCCGCTGGATCTAATAAGGAAGAAATAATTGATCTTTTAATCTTTGGAATCCCCGGGGCTATATATGGCTTAGTCGGAGGAATTGGTTTGTATAAATTAAAAAAATGGGCATTTTATTTTGTTTGCGGCTTGGGCGTCTATTATTTATTGATGGGTATATTTTATTTTTTGATTACATTGGATATTTCTAATATTGGAATTGGAGATGTTGTATTAGGTTTATGTTCAATTTATTTAATAAGAAACAGACAATATTTTTTTGAAAATGAAAAAGTATAATTTATTACAACTTAAAGAAATAGCCAATACTTTGCGTCAGGATGTAATTCACATGTTGGCCGAGGCAGGTTCAGGACATCCGGCCAGCGCTTTGGGTTTGGCTGATGTTTTTGCTGCCTTGTATTTTAATATTTTAAAACATAATTTGAAAAACCCCAAGTGGGCACAGCGAGACCGTTTATGTTTATCCTGCGGCCATGTGGTACCCATACGCTACGCTGCCATGGCGCGAGCAGGTTATTTCCCCTTGGCCTGGTTAAAGACATTACGAAAACTTGGTTCCAAATTGCAGGGACATCCTTCTTATCAAGATATGCCCGCTTTAGAATGTTCGTCAGGTCCTTTGGGTCAGGGCGTTTCAGTGGCCGTAGGCATGGCTTTGGCCGCTAAAATGAACAAACAAAAACATTTTATTTATTGCGTCACCAGTGACGGGGAACAGGATGAGGGTCAGACCTGGGAAGCGGTTTTGTGCGCTGCCAAGTATAAGCTGGATAATTTAATTTTTATTTTGGACAGAAATAATATTCAGATTGACGGGACGGCGGATAAAATTATGCCGCTAAAGCCTTTGTGTCAGAAATATGAAAAATTCAACTGGCATGTTTTACATATTGACGGTAATAATATGAAAGAACTTTTAACCGGTTTTGCCAAGGCCAAGAAACTTAAAGGTAAACCGAAGGTTATGATTTGTCATACTGTGCCGGGTAAAGGGGTAAGCTTTATGGAAAATAAATGGGAGTGGCACGGCAAAGCGCCAAATCAAGACGAGGCCAGGAGAGCCTTAAGTGAATTAAATAAATAAATATAAATTCATGAGGACAATTATTTCTCTATTTATTGTGATCACAATTTTAACCTCAGCCGTGGTCGGCGGTGCTGTTTATTACTGGCAGTTAACCGAGATTAACAATTTGCTGAATCAAAATCAGATTGTTACTGACCAGCTTAATAAGCAGATTCAGGGTTTGCAGCAGCAATTGGCTGATTTACAGGCTAATACTAATACTCAAGCAGATAATACTAATAATCAGCCGGTTCTTTCTATTGAGGACTGGGTAACAATGGTTGAAAATGATTTCGGTATTTCTTTTAAATACCCCAGAAATTATTTTATCTCCGGAAATCCTGATTCAAAGACGCCTTTATTAAAAATTGCCTCCCCCAATTTCAGTTCTGAATTAGTCGGCCAGCCGTTATTGGCAGTTATTAAGGGCAATGCCTTTTTTCTGGAGGAGATCATATATCAGGGCAATTTTGATTTGGATAAGATGATTGAGGATAGGTTATCCAAAAATCAAATGGCCGTGCCGGATCAAAAACAATTACCCAAAGAAATAATCGGCAATTTTGAGTTTGCTTTATATACAGTAAACGGTTATGATGAGGCATTATTTTATAATGCCAATGATAAACGCGGCTGGAAAGTAGTTTCAGAAAGCGAAAATCCAGTTGCCGATCATACTCAGTTTCTAGAATTTTTAAATTCAATAAAAGATGTTGAGAATGTATCTGATCAGGTCTGGCAAACATATACAAATTCAGAATATAAATTTTCTTTGCAGTATCCCCAGGGCGATGAATTTACCATGACACCGATTGCTACGGCCGCTAGCCCAGTTTATGTTATTAAAGATCAAGTTCAAGACCATAATATGCTTATCCAAATCTGGGATAATCCACAATCTTTAGAACTTTTTGACTGGATGACATCTCTGCCGTCAGATCCATTGCCTCAGGATGCACCCCGAGACATTAATTATTATATTGATACCAGCACAATTGATATGCAGCCAGCTTTGCGTATTTGGACAGGCGGAACCAGTAATTGGGATCAGCCGGGAGAGTGTTTTCAGGCTTGTCCGAGAATTGAAATTTATTTTACCCGTTATAATAAAGCTTTCAAGATTATTTCCAATGAATCATTGACTCCGGAAGCCCAGGCTGAATTTGATAAAATGATTTTATCATTAAAATTTTTATAATGTCTTCTGGTTTTCAAAAAAAAGAGATATTGAAATCCTGTCGCGACGGGTTTGGCGAGGCGTTTTTGGCATTGGGGCAGAAGAATAAAAAAGTTGTCGTGGTTTCGGCTGATTTGGCTGAATCGACTAAATGTTTGGAATTTGGCAAAAAATATCCCAATCGTTTTTATGAAGTCGGCGTGGCTGAACAAAATATGGCTGGGGTGGCTGCTGGTTTGGCCCTAGAAGGTTTAATGCCATTTACCTGTTCCTATGCGGCTTTTAGCCCGGGACGAAACTGGGAACAAATTAGGGTTTCAATCTGTTATAATAATGTTAATGTAAAGATAGTCAGCTCTCATGCCGGCTTAAATGTCGGCGAGGACGGCGCGACTCATCAGGCGCTTGAGGATTTGGCTTTAATGCGCGTGTTACCAAATATGACCGTTATTGCGCCTTGCGACTATTTAGAAACAAAAAAGGCAGTTATGGCAGCCGCTAAAATCAAAGGGCCGGTTTATATCCGTTTCGGTCGGGAAAAATGCCAGGTGATTACTGAGACTAAAACACCATTTGTCATTGGTAAGGCCAATGTAATGCGATCAGGCAAAGATGTGACCATTATAGCCTGTGGACCAATGGTGGCTGAGGCCTTGAAGGCTGCCGAAGAATTGGCTAAACAAAAAATTTCAGCTGAAGTGATTAATTGTCATACAATTAAACCGATTGATAAGGCAACAATCATTAAATCAGCAAAAAAGACTAAAAAGGTAATTACGGTTGAAGAACACCAGGTTAATGGGGGATTAGGCAGTGCTGTGGCTGAAGTTTTAGCTCAAAATTACCCGGTGCCTATGAAGATAATTGGTATGCCGGATAAATTCGGGGAGTCGGGGACAGCGAAACAACTTTTGGATAAATATGGATTAACTTATAAAAATGTAATTAAAATAGTTAATAACTTTTATGGAAAATCAAAAATTTGAGACAAAGGATATTACTAAAAAGGTAATTGATCAATTTATTTCTGAATTTGAGGATTTAGCCACTGATCCTCGTTGGGATTATGATCCGCAAGTAGTTGAACATGTGCGACAAGGTAAAAAAATTCCTCATGACAGATGGGCAGAACAGCTTCTTATAAAGGTTGGCCAGGATTTTCGGTTAAATCCGGATCAAATTGATGAATTAAAAAAGAAAATTTTTGAATAATAATTAAGGCTATGAAGAAAAAAAACATTGTCGTATTATTACTATTATTATTCTTTATCGCTATTTATATTGGTATCAGGATCTATGTGGGTATCTTTCCGTCTTCTTTTATATCCGAAGCCAAATGTGAAAAACCTTTAGTTAATGTCTTATGCTTTAATGAAAATAACGGCAGCCGAGTAATCACTAAAGATAGAATATCTTGTAAATCAAATGAGGATTGTGGCGAGGAGAGTATGAATAATTTTTGTGAACCTGGCGTGCCAGAAATTGATTTTCTTCAGAACTATTGTAATCCTTGGGTGAAGTGCGGTAGCGATGGATTCTGCAAAGGCTGTGAATGCGGCGGTTTGGCAGGGGTGCCGAAATTTTTGAGAACCTACTTGATATTAAATTTAATTGCTGTTATTGGCATTTTAATTAGCGCGTTGTTGCTTGTTTATTTGTCGGTTAAAAATAAATTTGTTAAAAAATAAATTATATATTTATGTTAGTTACTACCAAACAAATTTTAGCCAAAGCCAATAAAGGTCATTACGCTGTCGGCGCCTTTAATACCAATAATTTGGAAATTACCCAGGCGATTATTGAAGCTGCCGAAGAGCTTAAAGCTCCGGTAATAATTCAGACGTCTGAAGGTGCGATTAGTTATGCGGGTATCGATTATTTATTGGCCATAAATAAAGTGGCCAGTCAGGCTAAAGTTCCTGTTGCTATTCACCTGGATCATGGCAAGGATTTGAAATTAATAAAAAAATGTATTGATAGCGGTTACACTTCAGTTATGTATGATGGCTCATCTTTGCCGGAAAAAGAAAATATCGCCAATACTAAAAAAGTTGTTACTTGGGCGCATAAAAAGGGCGTTAGCGTGGAAGCTGAAATAGGGGCTTTGGCCGGGATTGAAGATTTTGTTTCTGTATCGGCTAAAGACGCGGCTCTTACCAGTCCGGAACAGGCTTTAAAATTTGTTAAGGCAACCAAATGTGATAGTTTAGCTATTGCCATCGGGACTGCTCACGGAGCTTTTAAATTTAAAAAAGCTTGTCATTTGGATTTTGCACGTTTGAAAAGGATCAAAGCCAAAGTGAAAATGCCTTTAGTTTTGCATGGTGCTTCGGGGGTGCCGAGTGAATTGGTAAAAATGGCCAATAAATATGGGGCTAAATTAGCTGATACTAAAGGTGTACCAGACAGCCAAATTAAGCAGGCGATTAAATATGGCATTAATAAAATTAATACTGATACTGACTTGCGTATTGCTTTTACTGCTGCTTTGAGAAAAACTTTAAAGGATAATCCGGCCGAGTTTGACCCGCGTAAGATTTTAGGACCTGCTAGAGATTTAATGAAAAAGGTGGTGATGCAGAGGATACGGGTTTTTGGGTCGGTTAATAAGGCGAAATAGGCAAAAATGCCCTTTGTCTGTCGTTGTCATTCAGAACAGTACAAAGAATCCAGGACTACATAGATTCCACGCTTCGCTCTGAATGACAAAGAGCATTTTTGCTCGCATCATATTACTTATTACTTATTACCAAATTAACCAATATAACCCTATGAACTTCGATATCATCTCAATCGGGTCCGCCACAAAAGACGTTTATTTAATCAGTAAAGATTTTAAATTAATTAAATCCGGGAAATTTTCCACCGGTTTCGGTGAATGTTTTAATTATGGCAGTAAACTGGATTTGGGTGATGTTTTTTTTGATATTGGAGGCGGGGCTACCAATTCGGCCTTTACTTTTGCAAATTTGGGTTTAAAGGCTGGTGTCTGTAGCCGGGTAGGCAAGGATATCTTTGGCTTGGAAATCCTGCATCTTTTGGCGGATAAGGGGATTGCGTCTATGATTGTTACTGATCGAAAGTATAAAACGGCTTATTCCACTATCTTAGTCAAGCCTGAAGGCGACAGAACAATTTTGGTTTATCGCGGAGCCAGCGCTAATTTTTCCGCTAAAGATATTAACTGGTCAAAACTCAAGACTAAATGGATTTATTTATCATCAGTGGCCGGCAGTACCAGTTTGCTGGAACGTTTATTTGCTTTTGTCCGAGCTAATAAAGTGAAAATCGCCTGGAATCCGGGCAATGCAGAATTAAAATTGGGCAAAGCGAAATTGTCTCGCTATATGAAAGACGCTTACATTTTTAATCTTAACCGAGAAGAAGCCCAGAAATTAACTGGCAAAAAAGAAATTAAGGATATATTTAAAGAGTTAAACCGTTTAAGTCCCGGTTATAATATTGTGACTGAAGGCGCTAAGGGAGCCTATTTAAGCGATGGCATTCTGATTTATTATGCCTCGGCTTTGCCGTCAAAACTTATAAATACCACTGGCGCCGGTGATGCTTTTGGTTCCGGTTTTGCGACTGGTATGGCCTTAAAAAATGACTGGGATTATGCGTTACGGCTGGGTATTTTGAATGCCAACGGGGTTATTCAAAGGATGGGGGCCAAAAACGGGCTTTTGACCAGTTTACCCAAAGCAGCCCTTTTAAACAGCGTGAAAATTACTATCGTGAAATAATGAATAAGATCACAGAAATAAAATCAAAGAGATTATATTTGTTAAGCCTGGCCTTTGGGTCAGGTTTGACTATTATGGCCGTGGAAATATCAGCCTCGCGACTGATCGCTCCTTATTTTGGCACTTCCACTTTTATTTGGGTAAATATTATTGGAGTTATCATGGTGGCGCTGGCCTTAGGCTATTATCTCGGCGGTAAATTGGCTGATAAAAAACCTGATTTGAAATTGCTGTTACGATTGGTTTTAATCGCCTGCATCTTCTTATTAATCACACCTTTTGTCGCCAGTTTTTTGGCTTCTTTAGTCGCTAAGGCTTTACTGGTAATTAATTCAGCCTCAGTGGTAATTTTTTTCGGGTCGCTGATTCTAGTCTGCGCTTTGCTTTTTGTGCCGGTTTTGCTTTTGGGCATTGTCAGCCCGTTTATAATTAAATTATTATCTCTTGCTGATGATCGTATCGGGCAGGATGCCGGTTTAGTTTTTTCAGTTTCAACTCTGGGCAGTATTTTGGGGACTTTTTTGCCGGTCTTGGTTTTTATACCCTTAGTCGGCACGCGTAAGACGATCATCATCTTTACCTGCATATTGATTTTTATAACCTTGATCGGGTTATTTAATAAGAAATGGTCACTGGTCAGTCTGGTTATTTTACTCTTAGTCTTTATTCAATTGCCCCCCTATAAGCAAGCCGCAGGCGCAATTTTTGAGGCTGAATCTGTTTATCAGTATTTTCAGGTTACGGATGAAGATAATTTTCGTTATTTAAAAATTAATGAAGGTCTGGGAGTCTTTTCCGTCATCAATAATGATCCCAATAATGTGCTGACTGATTCATATTTTGATTATTATAATTTATTGCCGTATCTGGACGGTAATCATAAAAAACAGGATATTTTAGTCATTGGGCTGGCCGGGGGAACAATCAGTACCCAATTGAACCATTTTTTTAGTCAGGATTATGATTTGAAAATTGACGGAGTGGAAATAGACCAAAAATTAATTGCCACGGCCAGGAAATATTTTAACTTGGACAATAAGTCCTTAACTGTCCATAATTTGGACGGCAGGATATTTTTAAATTATACTGATCAAAAATACGATGCCATTGTCATAGATGCGTATGCCAACCAGCTCTATATTCCGTTTCATTTGGCGTCTGAGGAATTTTTTAAGTCGGTTAGAGAGCATTTGACATCTAAGGGTTTAGTGGCGATGAATGTTAATGCCACGGCTATAAATTCACCGCTTTTGAAAACAATTACCAATACCATGAACAAAGCCTTTGTCCATGTTTATATTTTACCCTTACAGGACTGGAATTATTTAGTTTTGGCCGCTGACCAGCCGCTTGATTTTGCGGCTTTAAATGAAATTCAAATTAGACAGGAATTACAGCTGCTGGCTGAAAACGCCAGGGTTAATTATCAGGAAGTGTTTTTTGATCCAGACTTTCAGGTTTTGACTGATGATAAGGCGCCAATTGAGCATCTGACTGACTGGATGATCCTGGATTATGCCATGAAAACTACTCAATAATTTTTTCTTTTAACTATTTTCTATTTAATTTATAAGAGTTATGCACAAGCCTCTTGCATAATTTTTTTATTTGTTTTATTATGTTCTCAATGATTAAAAAATAATAATAAAAATAAGCTCCTTTGCGTATGAACACTGAACCATGTCCTGTCTGTGAAAATGACCCATGCACCTGTGAATCCGATTACATTTATCATGTGCCCACCACAGGCGATCGTGACGATGACGAATAATATAAGGACCCTGCTTGATTGAGCAGGGTTTTTTGTTTTATGCCAGCTGGAAGGCAGACGTTAGGCGTAATACGGCTACGATGCCCGTATCGTTTTTGGGTTAGGTCTAACGGCTAAACTACGTAACCGATTGACGCCTAACTATACGGGCTTCGTTACCCTAACCGATTTACGATTCACAATAATCGTTTGATTTTTATCAAGGTTTTTGCTAAAATTATGGTATTATTAGACATTATGACCTTATATATTGTCGGTACGCCGATAGGGAATTTAGAAGACATTAGTTTAAGAGCCTTAAGAATTTTGAAAGAGGTTGATTTTGTGTTGTGCGAGGATACGCGGGTAACGCGTGTGCTTTTGGATAAATATGAAATCAAGACTCCGACCATCTCTTATTTTCAGCATTCGGGTTTGACCAAGGTTAATCAGATAATTGATTTACTTAAACAAGGCAAAAATTTGGCTCTGGTTTCCGATGCCGGTACACCCGGTATTTCTGATCCGGGCAATAAACTGATCGAATTGGTTTTAAAGGAATTGCCTGACGTCAGAATTGAACCGATCCCCGGTGCCTGCGCCGCTATAGCTGCCTTATCAATTTCCGGCTTGCCAACTGATAAATTTGTGTTTTACGGATTTTTACCGCACAAAAAAGGCAAGGAAACTATTTTGAAAGAAATTATCAGCAATAAGTTCACTTCTGTTTTTTACGAATCCACGCATCGGATATTAAAGACTTTAGGCAAATTGAAAGATTTGGGGTTAGGGGACAAGCAGATTGTAGTTTGCCGGGAAGTGACTAAGAAGTTTGAAACAACGTATAGAGGAACGATTGCAGATGTTTTGGCGGTTTTGGAAAAGGATGTGACCAAGGGGGAGTTTGTGGTGGTTATTGGTTGAGGTTTTATGAAGTTGTATTAGGTTGTATGAGGTTATATAAGGTTGCACTTGAATGGGCGAAAACGCCCTTTGTCATGCCGACCGAAGCGGAGGCATCCCTAAGTTATTAAGGGATTTCTCGACTACGCTTGAAATGACAATAGACAATGGGCGTTTTCGCCCGATAATAAATATTATCAATTATATGAGCCAAAATAAGAGAAATGGGATTATCATTTTAGTTATAAGTATTTTGTTTTTTGCCACTGCAGTTAATATGTATTATTTTTCGGATTTTTTTATGAATTTGTTAGATCCGAGTAGCCCCCTTGATGCACAGGCAAAAACCATAATTAATTCCGTGGCCATTGCCGATGCCTTGGTTGGTTTGATCATTCTTGGCCTTAGTATGTATTTTTTTAAAAAAGAAGGTGGTATTAAATAAAAAAATATATGTCACAAATTTTAATTTTCGGTGACAGCATAACCTACGGCGCTAGTGATTTGGAGGGTGGCTGGGTTAGCCGTTTACGCAAATATGTTGATCAAAAGGGGCTGACTGATCCTGATTATTATAATTTGGTTTATAATCTGGGTATTTCCGCCAATAATACAGCTGATCTTTTAAAACGTTTTGAATTTGAAGTTCAGCAGAGAATTAAGGAGGAAGGGGATACTGTTATAATCTTTGCAATTGGAACAAATGATTCCCAACTTTTTAAGGGTAAATTTATGACTGAACCGGCTCAATTTGGCAAGAATTTACAGGCTCTTTATACTTTAGCTCAAAAATATAGCTCCAAAATTATTTTTGCGGGTTTATTTCCGGTTGATGAAGCTAAGACTTGCCCAGTAGCCTGGGATAAAGAAAGATTTTATAAAAATGAAAATCTTGAACGTAATAATAAAATGATTAAAGAATTTTGCGCCAAGAATGGCTTATTATTCATTGATATTTACAATCATTTTAGCAAAATTAAATATCAGGAATTACTTGAAGACGGCTTACACCCGACTACTGAGGGACATCGCCAAATGTTTGAAATAATTAGAGATCAATTGATAAAAAATAAAATTATATAATTTATGCCAAATAATAAAATTGTTCAAATTTTGAAAAACAAATATTTGATATTATTATATCTGACGACGGTTGTTATGATTTTAATGTTATTTGTTGATCTTCGGGGGGTATTTTCGTTTAAAGATAAGCCAGTTCAAAATTTAGCTGAAATTAATGGGGCACCTTTTGATTTTGATAATTGTTATGATTGTCCGTCTGGTTATAAGGATTATGGTTGGCCCTGGATAATGAGAACAACTAATATCAGCGGTCAAACTGGTTCTTTGGTTGCAGATTATTACCCCGTTAATATTGTTTTGGATTTTATCATTGTCTATCTGTTTTTATTGGTAATTTACAGTCTGGCCAGAATAATTCATTTAAAATCAATTAAATCAATAACTAATAAATATGCCCAAAGCAAAAACAGTAAAACCTAATACAACTAAGAAGCCTGAACCCAAAACATTTTACATTACCACAACCTTGCCTTATGTAAATTCTGATCCGCATATCGGTTTTGCGGCGGAGATTGTGCGCGCGGATATTATTGCCCGCTATCAGCGGACTCTGGGAAAAGAAGTCTTTTTTAATACCGGGACTGATGAACATGGCCAGAAAATTTATAATAAAGCCACAGAAGCAGGTCAGGAGCCACAAGCTTATGTGGATGAATGGGCAGCCAAATTTGAATTGCTGGATGACATGCTGGACTTGAGCTATAACAGTTTTATCCGCACCACTAATCCCGACCATGTCAAAGCAGCTCAGGAATTTTGGAAAATATGCGATAAAAATGGTGATATTTATAAAAAGAATTACAAAATTAAATACTGTGTGGGTTGTGAACTGGAAAAAAGTGACTCGGAACTGGTTGACGGTCATTGTCCTCTGCATCCCAAACAGGAGCTGGAAATTATTGACGAAGAAAATTATTTCTTTGCCTGGTCAAAATATCAGCAAAAGCTTTTAGATATGTATGAGCAGAATTCCGGTTTTATTGTACCCCAGCATCGGCTGAATGAGATTAAGAATTTTGTCGCTTCCGGACTTCAGGACTTTTCTATTTCTCGTTTAAAAAGTAAAATGCCTTGGGGCGTGCCCGTACCCGGTGACGATGATCAGGTTATGTATGTCTGGTTTGATGCCCTAGTTAATTATATCTCCTGTCTGGGCTGGCCAAAGGATAAAAAACAGTTTAAAAAGTTTTGGCCCGGAGTTCAGGTGGCCGGCAAAGACAATTTGCGCCAGCAGACTGCTATGTGGCAGGCCATGCTGATGTCTGCTGGTTTGCCTAACTCGCAAAATGTTTTAATTTTCGGCTTTATTAATTCCGGCGGCCAGAAAATGAGTAAAAGCCTGGGTAATGTTATTAACCCTTTGGAATTGGTACAAAAATACGGCACAGATGCCACCCGTTACTTTTTGGTGGCCGGACTGGCTGCTTATGAAGATAGTGATTTTACCTTTGAACGATTTGAGGAAAAATATAATTCTGCTTTGGCCAATGAGTTTGGTAACCTGGTGTCACGCGTCTTAGCTATGACCGGAAAATACTATAATTTTGAAGTGCCGAAGTACAATGTAGATTCTGATAAATTTTTTATATTTGATCTTAAGACAGACTGGGCACAATATGATTTTTTTATGAAGAATTTTAAACTTGAAGAAGCTCTTAATGTTGCCTGGGACGATATCAGGCGCTGTAACGCCTATATTGATAAAAATAGGCCCTGGGAACTGGCAGCTAATAGCGACGATGAAACTTTACCTGATGTGATTTTTAATTTATTGGAAACTATTAGACAGATTGCCTGGATGATTTTACCGTTCATGCCGTCGGCCAGTGAAAAGATTTTGACTCAGTTAGGTTTTGATTTTTCTAAAGAAACTGAAAAGGGGATTGAAGAACTAAGAAAATGGGGCGGCTTGAAATTGGGGCAAAAGGTTAGTAAAGGGGAAAATCTGTTTCAGAGGTTAAACTAAAAGCACCAAATTACAAATTTCAAGTTCCAAATAAACTCCAATAACCAAAGATTCAAAGCTCAAAGTTTGTTGTTTAAGAATTTGAGATCTGATATTTATTTGCCATTTCTTATTTGAATTTTGTGATTTTATATTATGCAATTAAAAGAATTTAAATTTCAGAGCAAAAAATATAAAGTCAATCTCCGCGATCAGGCTGATCAAAGCGTGCTGGCGGAGATTTTCGATTTAAGGGAATATCGCAGCGCGGAAAATATCATTAAATCCGCTAATTTTCCTATTATTGACGCCGGAGCTCAGGCAGGTTTTTTTTCTTTATATTGCCGGGCTTTAAATCAGTCAGTTGCTATTTATGCTATTGAGCCTGAGCCGGAAAATGTCAAGGCGTTATCAAGACATTTAAAGATCAATCGGATAGCCAAGGTAAAGATTATTCAACAGGCTTTGGCCGGTAAAAGCGGGAAAATAGATTTTTACGTTTCTGAGGATACGCATAATCATTCGCTGATCAAACCGGAACAATTTAAGGCTAAAATATCAGTTGCTAGTACCAGTCTTTCAGATTTCTTGAAACAAAATAAATTAATTCGCATTAGCTTATTAAAATTGGATATTGAGGGAGCTGAATATCAAGTTCTCGAAAATTTAGCCAAAGATGATTGGCACAAATTTGAAAATATCTTGTTGGAATATCATGATTCAGCCGAACAGCAACATCAGAGCCTGGCTGAATTAATCAGGCAAAACGGCTTTAGCCTGGAAATTTTTCCGTCACATTATGATAAAAAACTGGGCTATATGCTGGGTCGTAATAAAAAGAACAAATAATTTTGGAGGGTAAAAGGAGGGAAAAAATTGAAAATACTTATCGTAGATGATCGAGTGACACGTAGACGTCAGCTTAGTTATGTCTTAGGCACTTACCACCAGAAGATATTAAGGGCCCAAAACGGTAAAACCGCCATCACTCAATTTAAGCGCTACAAGCCGGATTTGGTCATAATTGACACCAAAATGCCAATTATGGATGGTCCGACGTTGGCTACCCAAATTAAGGCAATTGATCCCCAAGCCCTCATAATTGGTATGGCCATGATTGAAGAAGGCCGTCAATATTATGAGCATTTTTGGAGAAAAGACGAGCCGATTGAGAAACTAATCTCAATGGTTTTGACTTTATTGGCCAAAAAATCGCCTTAACCGGGCGATTTTTGCTTTATTTAGCGTAAAATGATAAAATTTAAGTAAATTAATTGCCTAATTTTTAATATTTATGAAATGTAGCAATTGCCAAAATGAAATAGTTGAAAATTTAACCCGTTGTAATTATTGCGGTCAAGAGGTTAAAATATCGGCTGTTACCCAGGCTAAACCCAAGAAAAACATCTGGACATCCTTGATTATGGTGGCTATTTTTATAGCTATCGGTATTTACGGCGGATTGTCTGATAAAGGCGCTCAAAAAAATGATGAAGGCATCAAATTGCTTGATTCAGGCAGCAATTATAATCAGGCAATTGCCAATTTTGAGGAGTCATTAAAGAATTTGAAAGATGATGATGACCGGCTGACTGTTTTAAAAAATATGGCCTATGCTTACTGGATTAATAATGAACCGGCGAAGGCAGCTGAATCTTTTAAACAAGCTTTGGCTTTGGCCAAGCCGAATTCGTCCGATTATTATCTGGTCTCAGGAGAAATTGCCTTATTAGACGGTGAAGCCAAGGCAGCAGAAGAAAATTATCTGCAGGCCGTCAGTAAAAACCCTAATGATTTTCAAGTAAATTCTAGCCTGGGTATCTTTTATCTTGGTATTGATGATATAGCCCAGGAGTATGCTGATTTTCCCAAAGCTTTGATTTACAATAAGAAGGCCTATGAGGCCAACCCTGATTCCGAAATGACCAAGGAGAATCTGGCTAATAATTATTTCGTTTTGGGAGAATATCAGCCTGCGGTTGATCTGTTTTTAAAGACGTCATTAGCAAATAAATCATTTAATTGTTATATGCTTGGCTTATCATATTACGGTCTTGAAGATAATGCCAATGCCTATAAATATCTCAAGCAGGCGGTGGATTTGGGTTTTGAGCCTGAAACTGAAGTGGTTGACTTTTTAGATAATTATCAAACGGAAATTTAATAAAATTATGCAAAAAAAACTAACCATCATTTTAATTATCTGCATTCTGATTATGCTGATTTTGTTTGTGCTGATAAAATTTACTCATCAGCCGATTATCGTTAATAGCCTCAGTAATTTTGCAGACTGCGTCATATCGGGTAATGCTATTTTGGAATCTTATCCCCGTCAATGCAAGACAGCTGACGGCCGAAGTTTTACTGAGGAAATTACGGATTTAAATAATATTAATGCGGAAATTGATGACTCCTGTATTGATAAATGCGGGGATGCCATTTGTCAGGAAATAGTCTGCTTAACGGCCGATTGTCCTTGCGCTGAATCCAGCGCGCTTTGCCCGCAGGATTGTTTGGACTCTCAGGTGAAGTATCAAAGTAATTTTATTAAAGAAGAAAAAGAAGATTATAGCCTGGATCTGGAATATCCGGTTATAACAATGGCTGATAAAAATAAGGCCACAATTATAAATAAAAAAATTAAATCCTTGATAGATAATCAGCTTTTAGGTTTTAAAAAGGATTTAATTAAAAAAGAGCCTGATATGGGAGCCAGTTTTATGGACAGCGGCTATGAGTTTTTTATGCTCAATGAAAATTTTGTCAGTTTACATTTTACTATGGTTACTTATTCTTCAGGCGCAGCTCATCCCATGAATTATTCTGTTACTTTTAACTATGACGTTGACCGTGATAAGGAAATTTTCCTTGCAGAAATGTTCAAGTCCGGCAGTGATTACTTGAAATACATCGCTGATTACTGCAATCTAGATTTACAGGATAAATTGGGCGTTGATATATTTGCAGACGGTTTGTTGCCGGACAAAGCTAATTTTAGTACGTTTGCGCTGACTCCGGAATCTCTGATTTTCCTGTTTGATCCTTATCAGGTTGCGTCTTATGCTGCCGGACCGCAGCAGACCGAAGTATTTTACTATCAGTTGACTGATGTTATTAATGAACAAGGGGCGATCCCAAGATTAGTAGGGGACGAAAAATGGCAAAATATTATTAATCGTTATTAATAATTAATATTAATTTTATGACAGTGTTTGATGTGATTTTATTAATCATCCTGGGCGGTTTTACCATGTTTGGCCTCTGGTTTGGTTTTATTCATACTCTAGGCTCGGTCGTTGGTACTTTTGCCGGCGCCTTTTTTGCCGGTTTGGTTTATAACCCCATGGGTAATTGGCTGGCCCAGATATTCGGCAATCCCAATTTGATGAAGATTTTTGCCTTCATCTTTATTTTTATTATTGCTAACCGCTTGATTGGGTTTGGATTTTACGTGCTGGACAAGATTTTCAATTTTTTGACCATCATTCCGTTTTTAAAGTCCATAAATCGCTTGCTAGGAGGTGTTCTAGGGTTTTTTGAGGGCTTGCTGGTTATTGGTTTATGTTTATTCATAATTTCGCGTTTTCCGGTCTCAGACTGGTTTACCGCTGTTTTACAGGCATCGACCTTGGCCACCTGGTTTATCGGTATTTCGACCATTTTACAGTTAATGCTGCCGGAACTACTGAGACAGTTGAAATCGGTGATTTAAGAATTTAGTTGTTGAAAACGCTCTTTGTCATACCGGGTAAATGGTACCCAAACTGGTTGGTGAAAAGACAAAATTTCTGTTAAGGTTAGATTAAAATTGATACTTAATATTAAACTGGTTCAATATTATGAAAAAAAACTTGTCCAGATTGCTCCTCTAATAATGTAATTTTTTATGGCCAAAATGATTGCGGACGGCAAAGATTCAAGTGCGGGAAGTGCAATCGACTGTTTATTTTCCGCAATGCAAAGAATAAATTGAACCGCCAACTTAAATGGTTTAAATTATGGATAGCCGAAGGATATTCAGTCAGGCAAATTTCGGGAATTAGCCACCACAGCAGGAAAACAATTAAGGGAATAATCAGTTATTGGCTCGCAAAATTACCGAGCCCTTTAAACGTACAAACCGGAATAAAATATCTGCTTTTTGATGGTACATATTTCCACCGCATGAATTGCTTAATGCTGGCAATGAATAATGCCAATGGCCAAATCATCACAAATAGGTATTTAAGGCGTGAAAATTACTTTGCCGCCCTTGAGCTGTTCAAGGAGCTGTCAGATAAAGGAATCAAGCCTACAGCCATTACAATTGACGGTAATACTAGCGTAATTAGAGCCTTAAAGGACGCATGGCCGAATATCGTAATACAGCGCTGTATCGTTCATATCCAGAGGCAGGGATTATTTTGGTTAAGAATGCGTCCTAAACTGGAGCCATCGATACAATTACGCAAGATATTACTGGCGGTAACAAACATTAACAATTATCCGGAAAAACATAAATTTATTTCAGATTTTCATAAGTGGGAAAGAAAATTCGGCAAAGCGGTTTCAAGACTCGACTGTAACCACAAAGTCTTTAGTGATTTGCAAAGAACTAGAAGCTTAGTAATTCATGCCTTGCCCGACATGTTCCATTATTTAGATAATCCGAATATCGCCAAATCAACGAATAAACTTGAAGGATATTTTTCTCGTTTAAAAAGATTGTATCGCCAGCATTCAGGATTAAGCAAAGATAACAGAAACAATTACTTTAGCTGGTATATTCATTTCAAAAATCATTAATTCACCAACCAGGTTGGACCCCTTATACCCGAAATGACAAAAGACAAAGGGCGTTTTCGCTCCAATTTCATATATGCCCAAAGAAAAAGGACAACAAGATGCAGAAGCGCAGGACTTGGCTATGGCCAGGCGGGTTTTGGGTCAGGCTAAGGAATTGGATTTGACTGAACAGGAGAAAACAGAGCTAATGGAATTGATTAGTCAGGCCAAGGAAAAAGAAAATGCTAATAATTTGGCCGCAGCCATAAAATTATACGGGCAGGCTAGGGACTTTATAAAAAATATTAAGGAGAAAAGTAATTACGATAAATTTGAGTGCTTGCAGTCCTGGGAAGCTCATAAGGGCGTTGCCTGGTCAGTTTTGTTAAGTTCTGACCAAAAGAAATTAATTTCCTGCGGCAGTGATAAGGCTGTCAGAGTTTGGGATAGAAAAACCGGTCAATGCGATAAAAGTTTAGAAATGCCGGAAGGTCATTGGGGTATTGTCAGGAGATTAAGACCAAGCAAAGACGGTGAACATTTTTATTCTGTCAGTAATGATGGTTCCTGTAAAATGTGGGATCAAAAAAACTGGCAGTGTGAAAAAACTTTTGAGCCAAACGAAGAAAATCAGCCAGTGTGCACGGACGTTATTGAATTGGATGATAATATTTTAATTTCAACCCATCTTTCTCTTAAAATAAAATTATGGTCTAAAAAAAGCGAAGCTAATTCGGTTAGAGGATTGTTTGGAGTTAACGAGGTCTATGGAGGTATTAAAATAGGAGAAGATTTACTGGCATTATCAACAGATAGGGGGGTGGTAATTTATGACTTAGAAGCTCGTGGAGTTCCAAATATTTTAAATAATGTTGCCTCGCAGGAAACAGCTATCTTAGAAAGTGCTGATAAAAAATATTTATTTGTTGGCGCTCCTATAATTAAACCCAAGGGTGAGGGCAATTTTGATTTGCAGATTTGGGATAAAGACGGCTGGGATCTAATTGCTTCTTTGCCCGGTCACGAAGATATTATCAGAAGTATTGTTCAAACCCGAGATGGAAAACATTTGATTACCTGCAGCGATGACAAAACAGTTAAAGTCTGGGATATTGAACAAGAAAAATGCATAAAAACTTTTGACATGGAAGATCATGAACCCAGATGTGTTATTGAAGCTGAAAATGGAGACATTATAACTACCGGCAGGGACGGAAAAATAAAGATTTGGGGAATAAAAGAAAAATAATATGAAAAAAAATATTGAACAACCCAAAGATGAGGTGCAGGAACTGGCCATGGCCAGGCAGGCTTTGGATAAGGTTAAGGAACTGGATTTGACTCCTGAGGAAAAAGAAAAAGTGATGGCTATGATTGATAAGGCCAAGGAGCATGAACAGAACAAGGAGCTGTCAAAAGCCCTGAATGTATATAACGAACTTCTGCGGTTATTGAAAAACAAAGAAAATATCGGCAATTTAGAAAAGTTAGTTAAATATGGTGACTTTGAGATTTTGTATTCGCAGGCGCAGGTATTATTTGCCTTGGAGGAAGAGATTGCCAAAGTTAAGAATAGTGTTGATCCGCTGGTCCATTATTCAGAATTGGTAATCAGGCAAATACTTATCGATAAAGGGCTTAAAGTTGAAGCCGGAAATGTAATAAAATTAAACGTTAGTCATCTTGACATAGCAACTTTGCCGGACTTAAAATCCTTAGAAAAACTGGAAGATTTAAACTGTTCGTATAATAAGTTATCTGTATTGCCAGAGTTAAAGACGTTATCAAAAATTAAAATAATAAATTGTTCTTGTAATCAGTTATCTGAATTACCGGATTTAAGCGCCTTAAAAAATCTTGATACTTTGTTTTGTGACTCAAATCATCTCACTGTAATGCAGGATCTAAGCGCTTTAATTAATCTTAAACGATTAAATTTAAGTATTAATTATTTTAGTGGTTTACCTGACTTGAGCCACTTGACTAAACTGGAATTTTTGGACTGTTCAAGGAATGAATTAATTTATTTGCCCGATCTTAAAGCCTTAAAAAAACTGGAACATTTAGAATGTAATAACTGCGAATTGGTAGGCTTGCCGGATTTTGAAGATTTAAAAAAAATAAGAATATTAAGCTGCAGTCACAATCTTTTGTCTTTCATCCCTGGCCTTAGTAAATTGGAAGATATTGAAGATTTGGATTGTTCAAATAATCTGATATTAAATCTTGACGACGTTAGTTCCTTGGAAACGCTTGTTAAGCTACAGATTGAAAATAATAAAATAACTAGTTTGCCTGATTTATCCAGGCTGGATCAACTGGAAGTTTTAAATTGTTCTCGAAATAAATTATCCATCTTGCCCAGAGATTTAGTCGGGTTAGAAGATCTTAAAGAAGTTTGGCTGGGAGGCTGTATAGTGAATAGGACTGAAACTGAGGAAGAATTTGAGGAAATTTTACCGGCAGGATGTGAAATATATTGGTAGTTTGGAAAAAAGTACGAGCCGCGGAGCGGCATTCCGCTGCGTGGAAAAGTCCGAATTTATAATAATTTTTATGCCCAAAGAAAAAATACAAGCAGATAAAATTGAAGCTCAGGAACTGGCCATGGCCAGGCGGGTTTTGGGTACTGTTAAGGAATTGCCGATGTCTGAGGCTGAAAAGGCCAAGCTTATGGAATTGATTGATCAGGCAAAGCAATTGGAAACAGAAAATAAGTTGCATCAGGCCATTGTGGTTTATAATCAGGCAGCCGGTCTGATGCGGAAAATTAAAGCCAGAAATGAAAATCAGGTTAGAACCAATCCCAAGGAATCGTGGGACTGGCAGGTCGGAGAAAAATTATTGTTGGATGACGAAGGATTTATTGGCCCAAAAGGCTTTGCTCAATTTGATACCGCGGTATTTACTACGGACGGAGAAACTGTTTTGTGTGAAGTAAGCGACCAATTCATCAATTGGCTGGCAAAGAATGGTAAAACAGCTGCTGAAACAGTCTTTAAAAGTAAACAACTTGTAGCCAGTAATGATGGGCAGCATTTTGCCGCATTAGTTTTGAATACTGCAGACGGCGATGAAGACTTTTATGAGGTCGTCACAGATAAAGGCAAAGGGATATATAAATCTTCTGAAGCTTGCAAAAAATTGATGTTCAGTCCTGACGGAGAAAAATTAGCAGTCTTTGTGAAGGATGAGGTTTCCAGCCCCAGTGACCAGTATTATAAAATTGTTGAAAACGGCCAATTGCTTTTTCCCTGGATTTATGGCGATCCTTCAGACCCCAAAGATTATCGCTTGAAAGATATAATCTATAGTCCTGATAGTCAGAAACGAGCAGCTATCATTCATGGGCTTGGCAGTGACTTCAGTGATGCAAATGAGGTTTCAGAGAGTATTGTAGTAGATGGCGATAAAAAGTGGCAACCACAAGCAGCGACTTTGAAATGGCCGGTTTATAGCCCTGATGGTGAAAAACTGGCAGTAGTAGACCGTGAAGGTCAGATTATGGTTAATGAAAAATATATTGAAATTCTTTCCGGGAAAAAAGCCCTGAGTCCGCCGGTTTTTAGCCCCAATGGAGAAAAGATCGCTTATGTTGTTAGCCTGGACCCGAGAAAAACAAGTTTTACTTTAGCTGAGGATGATAAAATCAAATGGGAACATTCCATGTTTAAAGAAATACGCGATTTTGTTTATAGTGATGACGGACAAAGCATTGCAGCTGTGGTAATAAATCCAAGCGAGGAAGCAAACGAAATTAAAATTGCGGTCAACGGTATTAATATTGATGACGATGAATATATTAATGTTAAACATTTAACCTTCAGTCCTGATGGACAAAAGATTATGTATGTGGGACAAAAAGACGACGGTAAATATTTTCGGATTGTCAAAGATGTCAGTGATTATGCAAAAATTCAGACATAAATATATTGGATAAATTTATGCGCCAAGAAAAAATACAATCAAAAAGTGAACAGCAACAGGCACTGGCCATGGCCAGGCGGGTTTTGGGTCAGGCTAAGGAAATGAAATTGAATTCTGACCAGCATAAAAAAATGATGGGAATGATAGACAAAGCTCGAGGTTTTGAAGTCACAGGGGAGACACAAAAGGCTTTGCACGTATATTTGGCTTTGAAAACTTATTTAGAAGAAATTAAGAATGGTCCCAAATTTACTTTCAGCGGAGTAGCTGATAGAACAAAAGATAATCATGAGGTGCTGTTATTTTTTGATGAAGAATTGGAAAAATCTAAGGCTTTTTATGAGAATGAAGGGGTTGATTGGGTGGAATTCCCTGAGCAAATTATAATTACCCAGAGTCAAGAAGCCGAGATGAAACGTTGTATCAGAGAGTTTAGTTTTAATAAAATTATGATCATACCTGCTGGCTTGGCTGTTGATGCTGATGAAATGAATATACTTCATAGTTTAATGGGCAGACTATACCCGCCGACTAAATATAATCCCAATTATACAAAATATGCAGGTACTAAAATTTTAGAAAAAAGGCAAAATTTGCGAATTGTTTTATATCGCAATCAGAAAGGTTTGGATGACTTGTATCTGCAAACCAGGGGCAAATCTGCCGAAGAATTAATGGCCCCAGGTGGCTTAATGGATACTTTAGGGTTGGAAGGACTTTCTGAAGCTGAATTTTTAGTGCTACAACATCAGCATTTTTTGGATTTTCCTGCAGATTATATGTATATGGGAGATGAGGTTATGCTTTTAGGAAGTAATTTTATGAAAACTGACGAGGGGCATGAAATGGCAGTCAGCGCTTATTGGGATCTTTCAGGCACTCATTCACCCAAAGGATTAGTATTTGATGGCCGGCCTAAAAATATGCTTGGTTCCGGTGTCGGATGTCCGTTGGTTAAGACTTTTGAAATTAAGGATTAAGGCTGAAGGGCGAAAACGCCCTTTGTCATTCTGAGGAACCGAAGAATCTGTGAGACACAGATCCTTCGCTACGCTCAGGATGACAGTGAACCGACAAAGGGCGTTTTCGCCCAGATAAGAAATATGCTAAAAGAAAAAATACAACCTAAAAATGAATCAGCGCAGGCCTTGGAGATGGCCCGATTTGCTTTGGGTCGGGTCAAGGAGATGGATTTATCTGAGCAAGAGAAAGAAAAACTAATGGAATTAATTAGCCAGGCTAAAGCTAAAGAACTAAATAATGAATTGGGAGCGGCTTTAAAATTATATATCCAAGCCAAGGATTTTTTAAATAATATAAAAAAACAAAGTAAGTACGATAAGTTCGAATGTTTACAGACGCTTGAAGGCCATGAAGACAGGGTAAATGCTGTTTTGGAAACAAGGGATGCTAAATATATTATTTCCGGCGGTTCAGATAATAATATTATTGTTCGGGACAGGAATAGCGGCCAGCAGATTGAAATTTTAAAGGAACATAAAGGACTTATTCACGCGCTTAAAGAAACAGAAGACGGCCAATATATACTATCAACCAGTTATGACGGAACCATTAAAATGTGGGATAAAGAAACCTGGGAATGTGTTCAGACGTTTATCAGGAAAGAAGAACGCGACCGCGATAAGGTTGTTATGGATGTGGTTGAAATAGATGATCAGACTTTGGCTTCTATTAGTAATGCGGTTATTACAATCTGGGATAAGGAAACAGGGGAAGAAAAAGAAAGTCTTTATCCTGAAGGTATGGCAGGTACTTTTTATAGTCTTGAAAAAATTGCCAACAAAGAGTCATTACTTATAACAAGTGATCTGATCACCAGAATTTATAGCTTAACATCGAATGACTGGGATCTGGGTTTTGGCGAAGATACAAAAGGAAGTTCTGTAGCTAAGGAAAGTAATGACCATAAATTTATTTTTTATGTGACCTCTTATAATGCTGCCGAGCCTTACAAAATTCGAATGTGGAATCAGGATACCTGGGATGTTGAGGCTGAGTTTAAGGGGCACCAGAAAGATGTTAAGGGAATGCTTCAGACTAAGGACGGCAAGCATTTAATCACCCTTGCCAATGACAAGACAATCAGGGTCTGGGATATTGCCACTCAGGAATGCCTTAAAGTTTTTGAACTGGATGATTTTGTTCCGACTTGCATCGCGGAATCTGCCAATGGTGACATTATTGTCGGCGGAGCAGACAAAACTATTAAAATTTTTGGTCAAAAAAAGTAACTATATAATTATGTCTGAAAAAATTAAATCACAACAAACTAGGGAAAAATCATCTTTGGAAATGGCTAGAGCTACATTGGGCCGAGTCAAGGAGATGGATCTGACGCCGGAGCAAAAGGAAAAAATGATGCAGATGATTGACATTGCTAATCAGCATGAACAGGCAGGGGATAAGTCCAAGGCTTTAATTGCCTACAATGAATTAAAAAAGTTTTTAGAGGAAATTTCCAAGCCGGATGAGGTTATTGATTACAATGGTTTGAGGATAAAAAAATCACAAGCTAAATTTTTAGAAGATTTAGCTCGACAAAAGGCTGGATTTTTTAATACAAATGCTTATGAACAGTTTAGAGATGATGTAGTTAAGTTTGTTAAAGAGGTTGATGATGATGGCAATATTTTGGCAATTGATTGCACTGGCCAGAATTTAATAGCCTTGCCAGAGTTACCGCCTAATTTAGAAAAATTAAATTGTTCCATGAATAGTAATCTTACTTCTTTACCACCTTTGCCTGACAGTTTGATTGAACTTGATATTTTGCAGTGTCAAATCGATGTTTTGCCTGAATTGCCAAAAGGATTGAAAAAACTTGATTGTACAGATACTGATATAACCAAATTACCATCTTTACCCCCGAATTTAGAATTTTTACATTGTGGCCAAAATCTGGGATTAAAATTTGATCCAGAAGAACCTTTACCGGCAAGTTTGATAGATTTTAACTGTTGGAATTGTAATTTAGATAAACTTCCTGATTTGCCCAAAGGTTTGAAAACATTAGACTGTCGATCCAATCGACTTACGGAGTTGCCGACCCTACCTGAAACTCTGGATGCTTTAATAGTAGATGGAAATATATTTTTTGAGTTGCCGTCATTGCCCAAAAATATCAGAGTTATTTTTTGCAATAAAAGTCATTTGACAGATTTACCCCCGTTACCTAAAAATTTGCAAGCTTTGTATGCAGATCAGAATGCTTTTAGCCAAAAGACTATCGATGCCATTAAAGCCCATCCTAATTTTGACCCTGAAAATTTTAAATTTAAAAATCTGGAAGATTTTGTTTAATAAGTAATTGGTAATTTGTAATTAGTAAAAAGAAAATATTATTTTAAATATGATCATTGATTCTCACGCCCATATTACATTCAAAGAGTATGCCAAGGATTTACAGGACGTTATTAAACGTTCTTTTGAGGTTGGCGTACAAATAATCAATGCCAGTAATAGTTTAGAGACAAGCAGGCAGGCAGTTGAACTGGCTGAAAAATATGACAATATGTGGGCGGTTGTGGGTTGTCATCCGGATGATTTGGAGGAAAATTTGTCCGCCAGAGGCGGATCCGCCCATGGCGGAGATATTGAAAAATATAGGCAGTTGGCGCAGTCAAGCAAAAAGGTTGTCGGCATTGGGGAAGTGGGGTTGGATTATTATCGCTTAGCAGAAAATGGTAAAGACACAAAAGCTTATCAAAAAGAAATTTTTATGCAGTTTATTGATTTGGCGCAGGAACTTGATTTGCCCCTGGTTTTGCATTGCCGGGGAGCGAAGGATGATCCCTATTGCGCCTACGACGAAATTCTTGATTTCCTAAAATCTAAAACCCAAAATCCTAAATCTGAAAGCCGTGGTGTCATTCATTGTTTCGGCGGTAATTTGGAACAGGCAAACAAGTTTTTAGATTTAGGTTTTTACATAGGCATTACCGGTATTGTGACTTTCAAAAATGCCAAGGAACTGCAGGCCATTGTTAAAGAAGTTCCTTTAGATAAAATTTTAATTGAAACAGATGCGCCGTTTTTAGCTCCAGAGCCGTATCGCGGGCAAAGGAATGAACCGAGTTATGTAAAATATGTTTGTCAGAAAATTGCGGATTTGAAAGGATTATCTTTTGAGGAAGTAGAATCTGCGACTTATAAAAATACCTGTAGGTTATTCAATCTTAAATAATGAACTAATACTGCTAATTTGCTTCTAATCTACTAATAATTCATTAAAATTATGGCAAAATTTAGGGATGATTTATTGTATAAAGAGTTGAGTTTTCAAATAGTAGGCATAATGTTTAACGTTTATAATGAGCTGGGATATGGATATCAGGAGAAATACTATCAGAAAGCAATCGAAAGAGCGCTTGAGGAATCGGGTATCAAATACCGCGAACAAGTACCTTTCAGAATAATATTCAAACAAAGAAATATAGGGATATATTATTTAGATTTTTTAATTGATGATAAGATAGTCGTTGAATTAAAAGTCGGTAAAAAATTTGCTAAGAAAGATTTTGATCAGGTTAAGGGATATTTACATGCCTCTAATAAAAAATTGGCACTACTAATTAATTTTACGCCCCTAGGAGTTAAATTTTTAAGAGTAATAAATTTCGAAGATAAAATAACAGAAACATCAGCTGAATTAAAATTAAATAATTTACGTAAATTATTTAATTAGAAGATTAGTAGCTAATTAGTAAATTAGTAGCTTATGACAAAAAGAATTGAACAACCTCAAAATGAACAATCTCAGGAGCTGGCTATGGCCAGGCAGGCTTTGGGTCGGGTTAAGGAAATGAATTTGACGCCGGAGCAAAAGGAAAAGATAATGGCTATGATTGACGAGGCCAAAGAGGCCGAAAAATCCGGTCAAAAATCTAAAGCTTTAAAGATTTATAGGGAGTTGAAAGAATCTTTAGAGAAAATAAAGTCATCAGAAAGTCTGGAATCGTTTCAGAATAAGACAGTTGAATTTATTAATGAGGGTTCTAATAAATTTTCAGATCGACGAAATATTGCCATGGCATTGGCCGGAATAGATTCTGACCAAGCTTGGGAATTAAGATCTAAAATTTTGGAAACAAGCTGGAAGGATGTTAATTTTTTAACGCATGTCGGATATAGTTTGGCTGGATTAGATTCTCAAGCGGCCTGGGATTTGAGAACTAAAATCCGGGAAAAAGGAGCAGATATTCACATAAGTTTAATAGGACTGGATTCTGATAAAGCCTGGCAGCTGCGGAGAGAACTTTTAGAAAAAGGCGCTGATAATTGGTCTATCATGGAGAGTTTAGCCGGATTAGATTCAGCCGAGGCTTGGGAAATGAGGGATAAACTCATGGAACGAGGAGCGCATAAAAACGCTTTAGTTTCTAGTTTGGTAGGGTTGGATTCGGATAAAGCCTGGAAAATAAGAGAGGAGGTTCTCGAAGACAAGGATGAAACTAACAGCTTATATGACTTGGCTAAAAGTCTAATAGGTTTGGATTCAGCCAAGGCTTGGAGCATGAGACAACAGCTTTTGGAAAAAGGATTAGAAAAACAATTTATTGTTGGATTGTTAGGCGGAGCAGACTCGGAAAAAGCCTGGGCAATGAGGGAGGAAGTTATAATGAAAATATCGGAAGGTAATAATGTTGCTATGAGTTTAGACGGGCTGGATTCGGAAAGAGCCTGGGATATGAGAGCGGAACTTATTGAGCAAGGAGTGCGATTTGATGATGTTGCCTTGGGTATTTATGGCGGTTATTCGATGGAAGCTGTGCGTAAGGCCAGACGAGATGAAATATTTAAAAGTTAAAAGGTTTTATGACTAAGCCGACTTTTAAAAAAGAAAAAGAACTTGTGGAATAAGGGCTACCATTTGGTCGCCGGTATTGATGAAGTTGGTCGCGGTGCCTGGGCCGGACCGATTGTGGCAGCCGGGGTTATTTTTGAAAAAGAATTAAAGATTAAAGGATTAAATGATTCTAAGAAAGTTATCAGCGTCTAAAAGGGAAGAACTGGCTGAGATTATAAAAGCCAAAGCTTTGGCCTGGACAATTCAGATTGTTGAGCATGATGTCATTGATGATATCGGTGTAGGCAAGGCAAATGCTCTAGTCATTGATAAAGTTATTAATGCTTTAGAGCCTAAGCCCCATTATTTATTGATTGATAAGGCCAGGGTTATCAAGTATAAAATCAGAATTCCCTGGGAAACCATTATTAAAGGCGATAGCAAGATCTTTTCTATTGCCGCTGCTTCGATTATCGCTAAAGTTTATAGAGATGAATTAATGCTAAAATTAGCTAAAAAATACCCAAAATACGGGTTTGAAAAGCATAAAGGTTATGGCACAGAATTACACCAGAAAATGCTTAAACTGCATGATATTTGTCCGATTCACCGTAAATCTTACCGCCCGATTAGCCAGCCAAGCCTGTTAAATTTTGAAAAGGCTTGATTAATTTGATTTATTAGGATAAAATTAACAGTGAAACCTATAAATAACTGTGGATAAGTAGCTTTCCCCAAAACTCAATTGAGTCCTTTTTTTTTACAAATTAGGATAAGACTATGGAAGATTTAAATAAAAAACAACCAGAGATAAAAAAGCCGTGGTGGCAGGATTCAGTCACGCTGTTTATGCAGCTATCCGGCTGGATAGGTATTCCGGTTATTTTAGGAGTTTTTTTGGGGCAATGGCTGGATAATAAATATGGCACTAAACCTTGGTTATTTTTGGCAACAGTGGGTTTCGCTTTTATAATTTCAACGGTCGGCATTGTAAAAGAAGCCGGTCAGGCAATTAAAAAAATTGAACAAGAATCTAAGAATAACAAAAATGATATTGGGAAATGAAATCAATTTAAAATCAGAATCTTTACCTTCGGAAAACGTATCAGGTCATGCTGAAAATTTAGTTGAGACTGAGCAAACAGCAGCCCATGAGCATACATTATATGCTGAAACCGTTTGGCAGGGTAAATATTTTACGGTAACTAATTCCATGCTTAACGCCTGGATTGTGGTGGCCATTGTTATTGTTTTTTCGCTTATCATCAGATCAAAAATAAAGAAGATTCCCAGCGGAATTCAGAATTATGCCGAGACTGTGGTTGACGGAGCGCTTGAATCTGGCTGATTCGGTAACCGGCAGCCGCGAAAAATCCCTTAAATTTTTTCCGATTTGTTTTGCGCTTTTTATTTTTATTTTTTTAAATAACTGGCTGGGTATTTTACCCGGCGTGGGTTCAATCGGTTTTTATGCTATGGAAGAAGGCCACAAGGTCTTTGTGCCTTTTTTTCGTGGTGGTACCGCTGATTTGAATACTACATTGGCCTTGGCTCTGTTCTCGGTAATTGGCGCCAATGTGGCCGGCATGATTATGGTTGGCTGGTGGAAGCATATAAATAAATTTGTTAATCTTAAGGCGTTTATTGAAATTCCTAAAAAAATTAGACAGGATTTTACGGTTATTTTAGTTAATCCGATTAAGGCCTTTGTCGGCATAGTGGAAATTATTGGCGAAGTAGCCAAAGTCGCTTCACTGTCATTTCGTCTTTTTGGCAATATTTTCGCCGGCGAAGTGCTTTTGGCTTCCATGGCTGCTTTGTTTGCCTTTTTTGTACCTATTCCTTTTATGTTTTTGGAAATCATTGTCGGGTTGATTCAGGCGGTTATCTTTTCAGTCTTGACTTTGGTTTATCTGACGATTGCCACCACCGCTGAGGAACACTAAAATAAGTCAAAAGTAAAAAATCAAAAATTTGGAATTAATTAATTAATAAAACTGTAGCGGCCGACTTTAAACAATATCAAATCCAGTCGAGCTTAAACAGTATAAAGGAAAAATTTATGGAATTTTCAGTCTTTGCCAAAGCTTTGGCTATTGGTATCGGTTCAATCGCTCCGGCAATCGCCATCGGTAAAATCGGGGCTAAAGCCATGGAATCAATCGGCAGAAATCCTGAAGCAGCCAGTAAGATTTTAGTACCTATGCTTTTGGCCGCTGCTTTTGCTGAAGCTATTGCTATTTACGCTTTGGTTATTGCTTTTTCAATTTAATAATTTTTGACGTGAAGGGGATGAACATTCGTCCCCTTGGGCTAACAATTATTTAAGCTACAAATATACAAATACATACAAATTTTTACAAATTTGTAGTCATTTGTAGCCAATTTGTAGATTTGTAACATTATATGGATTCACTTATTTCAACATTTCATTTAGATTTAACCTTAATTATCGCCCAATTGGTAAATTTTGCCATTGTGGCTCTGGTTTTATGGTTTTTTGCCCTCAAGCCTTTGATTAAAGTTATGTCAGAACGCACCAAGACTATTGAAAAGAGCTTGTCTGATGCGAAAAAGATAGAAGAAAGACTGGCTAAGACTGAGGCGGAAAAAAGGCAGATTTTGGAGGTTACTAAAAAAGAAGCTGCCGGAATTTTGGAAGAAACAAGTAAAAAGGCAGAAGCAAGTAAACGCGATGCGGTTAATAAAGCCAAAGAAGAGATTGAAAAATTAGTGGAAAAAGGTAAATATCAGCTGGTGTCTGATCGTGAAAAAATGTTAGCTGAGGTGAAAGCTCAGGTGGCTGATTTAGTCATTGATGCCACCAAAAAGGTTTTGGGTGAAGCCTTGACTAAAGATGTTGATAAGAAGGTAGTGGAAGACGCGATCAAGAAAATTAAATAGAAAATAGCAAAAAGAAAATATTTGTATGAGAAAAATTTCCAGCAAAAAATATGCTCAGTTGCTTTATGAAGTGACTAAAGACCTGGAGAAGGATCAGGTTAAGATTGAAATTGATAATTTTTTAAAGTTAGTGCACAAAAATAAAGATTCCAAACATTTAGATAAAATTTTTAAAGCATTTGATGAATATGCCAAAATGCAGGAATCAATTATTGATGTTTCGGTGATTTCTTTTGAAGTTTTAACCCCGAATCAAAAAGAGGAATTAAAACATCAAATTAAAAAAGAGCAAAATGTTAAAGTCGTGAATTTGCAGGAAACAACGGATAAGAATTTACTGGGCGGATTTGTTTTGAAAATTGGCGATACCATTTTTGACGCCAGTTTAAAAACAAGGCTTGAATGTTTACGCCATGAAATGAAAAAATCATAATGTTTAATACTTAATTTTAATAATATGAGTAACAAAGATTTAGTAATCGAATCATTAAAACAGCAAATTAAAGATTTTAAAACCGGTTTGAAAGTCGAAAAAACCGGTACGGTCGTGGAAGTCGGCGACGGTATTGCCAGGATTTCAGGCTTATCTGATTGTATGTCATCGGAAATGTTGGAATTCCAGACCAAAGGCGAGCCAGTCTATGGCGTGGCTTTGAATCTGGAAGAAGATTCTGTCGGCGCCATTATTCTTGGTGATTATTTGGAGATTAAAGAAGGCGATACAGTCAAAACTACCGGCCGTATTTTAGAAGTTCCTGTGGGAGAATCTATGATTGGTCGTGTTATTAATCCCTTGGGGGAAGCTCTAGATGGCAAGGGTGATATTAAAACTAAAAAGTTTTATCCGGTGGAAAAGATTGCTCCTCGCGTTATTACTCGTGAAGGCGTAAGACAACCTTTGCAAACCGGTATTAAGGCCATTGATGCTATGATTCCGATTGGACGCGGCCAGCGTGAATTGATTATTGGTGATCGTCAGACTGGTAAGACCGCTATTGCTATTGATACTATTATTAATCAAAAAGGCCAGGATGTGATTTGTATTTATGTAGCTATTGGTCAAAAAGAATCTAAGATTGCCAAAATTGTAGCTGAATTGGAAAAACGAGGCGCTATGGATTATACTGTTGTGGTTTTGGCCGGAGCTTCTGACCCGGCTGCGTTATCATTTATTGCGCCTTATGCCGGCTGTGCTATCGGTGAATATTTTATGGATCAGGGTAAAGATGTTTTGGTTGTTTATGATGATTTATCCAAACATGCCGTGGCTTATCGTCAAATTTCTCTGCTTTTAAGACGACCGCCGGGACGTGAAGCTTATCCCGGTGATGTTTTTTATTTGCATTCTCGACTTTTGGAACGCGCTGCAAAATTAAATAAAAATTATGGTGGTGGTTCATTAACGGCTTTGCCGATTATTGAAACTCAGGCCGGTGATGTTTCCGCTTATATTCCGACTAATGTCATTTCCATTACTGACGGTCAGATTTATCTGGAAAGTGATTTGTTTTATCAGGGTATTCGTCCGGCTTTAAATACCGGTATTTCAGTGTCTCGTGTCGGTTCAGCTGCGCAGATTAAAGCCATGAAAAAAGTGGCCGGCCACTTAAACTTGGATATGGCGCAATATCGTGAAATGGCGGCTTTTGCTCAGTTTGGTTCTGATTTGGATGAAGCGACCAGAAAACAGATTATCCGCGGTCAGCGCATGCAGGAAATTTTAAAACAGGATCAGTATGTGCCTATGCCGGTTGCCAATGAAGTGGTAATTATTTATGCCGGAGTTAACGGTTATCTGGATGATGTGCCGGTAGAAAAGGTCTTAGAATTTTGTACTGAATTTGATAAATATCTTAATATCTCAGGTAAAGATTTATTGCAGCAAATTGATAAGGAAAAAGATATCAGTGACGAATTGGCAGGGAAGTTGAAGGAATTGATTGATGATTTTAAAAAGACCCTTGATTACCTTATTAAATAAAGTTAGAACTAAGAACTAAAATGTAAGAACTGGAACTAAAAATTGATAACTATTTGGTTTTAAGCTCTAAGTTATAGTTATTAGTTTTTACATTAAAGTTCTTAGTTAATTACTATGCCTAATACGCGCGACATTAAACGTCGTATAAAATCAATCCATAATACCAAGAAAATCACCAAGGCCATGGAAATGGTCGCTTCTTCCAAAATGAGAAGAGCGGTGAATGGAGTTTTGGCCTCCAGGCCATACTCTGATTTGGCGTGGCAGCTGATTTTAAATGTGGCCGGTAAAGTAAAGACAAAACATCATCGTCTTTTAGCCAGACGCAAAAAAATAAATTCCGTGGGTATAGTTTTAATTACCTCCAATCGCGGTTTGTGCGGTTCATTTAATCAGCAGGTCATGAAATCAGCAGTGGAAATTATAAAAAAAGAAAAAGCTATTAAATCTGAGCTGAACGTGGAAATAATTGGCGTCGGTAAAAAAGGTGCCCGCTCCATGTTTAGACAGGGTTATAACGTGGTGGCTGAGTTTGAGAAGCCTGATGTACTTAAAAGTATTCTGGATATCAGACCGATGGCGAAGATGATTATGGCTGATTTTTTAAATAAAAAATATGACAAGGTTTATTTAATATATACGGATTATGTTTCTGCCTTGAAGCAAATTCCGAGAGCTAAACAGATTTTACCGATTGAAACTACTCCGGATTTGTTTTTAGGCACCGTTAATGAACAAGAACAACAGGCGGTTAAACAATTTGATTATAAATTCGAACCGCCAGCTAAAGAAATTTTAGGTGAATTGCTCCCCAGGCTGTTAGCAGTTCAGATTTACCAGGCCTATTTGGAAAGTAATGCCTCTGAACATTCAGCCAGAATGTTGGCGATGAGAAATGCTTCTGACGCGGCCGGAGATATGATTTCTGAATTAACTTTAATCTTTAACCAGGCGCGTCAAGCAGCCATTACTAAGGAAATAGCTGAAATTGCTGGCGGCAAAGCCGCTTTGGAATAAGTTAAAGTGCTACAAAATTTAATAATTAAAAATTAATATTATTAAATACTTAAAATCTTAAAACCTTAATAATATTTATAATCAATAACTAAATAATATGAACAAAGGAAAAATCAAACAAATTATCGGAGCCGTTGTTGACGTAGCTTTTGAAGATAAATTACCGGCGCTTTATTATGCGTTGGAAACTGAATTGCCTTCCAAAGAGAAATTAATTTTGGAGGTTCAACAGCATTTGGGCTCTAATTTAGTTCGTACTGTAGCTATGGGTACCACTGATGGTTTAAAACGTGAGCAGGAAGTGATAGATACCGGCGCTGAAATTTCTGTGCCTGTCGGTGAAAGTACTTTGGGTCGTATGGTCAATGTTTTAGGCGAACCATTTGGATGAGGGTAAACCGATTGAATCCAAAAAAGTTTATCCGATTCACCGCGCCGCGCCTGAATTTAAAGATCAGTCAACCAAAGCTGAAATTTTGGAAACCGGCATTAAAGTTATTGATTTGATTTGTCCGATTGTTAAAGGCGGTAAAGTCGGTATGTTTGGCGGTGCCGGTGTGGGTAAAACTGTGATTATTCTGGAATTAATTCGTAATATTGCCAAAGAACATGGTGGTTATTCTGTTTTTGCCGGTGTCGGTGAACGAACTCGTGAAGGTAATGATTTATACAGTGAAATGAAAGAATCAGGTGTTTTGGCCAAAACTTCGCTTGGTTTTCGGACAAATGAATGAACCACCAGGATCTCGTTTACGCGTGGCTTTAACCGGTTTATCCATTGCTGAATATTTCCGTGATGAAAAGAATCAGGATGTTTTATTTTTTATTGATAATATTTTTCGTTTTACCCAGGCCGGTTCTGAAGTTTCGCGCTTTGCTGGGTCGTATTCCATCAGCTGTCGGTTATCAGCCGACTCTGGCGACGGAAATGGGTGAATTGCAGGAAAGAATTACTTCTACCAACAAAGGTTCAATTACTTCAGTTCAGGCGGTTTATGTGCCGGCTGATGATTTAACTGATCCGGCTCCGGCCACGACTTTTGGTCATTTGGATTCAACTGTGGTTTTATCTCGTTCTTTATCTGAACTGGGTATTTATCCGGCGGTTGATCCGTTTGATTCCAGCTCAACAATTTTGGATCCAAAAATTGTTGGTGAAGAACATTATGAGGTTGCTCGTGAAGTGCAAAAAGTTTTACAGCGCTATAAAGATCTTGCAGGATATTATTGCTATTTTGGGCATGGAAGAATTATCTGATGAAGATAAAGTCACTGTTACCCGCGCTCGTAAAATTCAGAAATTTTTATCTCAGCCGTTTTTCGTGGCTGAAACTTTTACCGGTACTGCCAGGTAAATATGTAAAATTAGATGATACGATCAAAGGTTTTAAGGAAATTTTAGACGGTAAGCATGATGATAAGCCGGAGCAGTCATTTTATATGAAGGGCGGAATTGAAGAGGTGAAATAACAAATGACAAAATCCAAATGACAAATAAATTTCAAATTACAAATTTTAAATAACAAATCATGCCGGACAAAAAATTACAATTTAAAATCACCACCCCGGAACGGGAAGTCTTTAACGACCTTGTTGACCAGGTGACTATTCCGACTAAAGAAGGGGAGATTACGGTTTTGCCGGAGCATATTCCGTTGGTAGCTATTTTAGTTACCGGTGTTTTGGTGGCTAAAAAAGATAAAGAAGATATTGATATAGCAGTGACCGGTGGATTCATTGAAGTTTTACCTGACAAGGTAACAATTTTGGCTGATTCAGCTGATTTGGCTCAGGATCTTGATGAACAGGCGGTGGTGGAGGCTCACAAGCGTGCTTTGGCCTTGAAAAATGAGAAACGTTTTGATGCTGAAGAGTTTTCAGCTTTAACAGCTCAAATTGAAAGGGAATTAGCCCGCTTAAAAGTTGTCAGAAAGAAAAAGTATCGTAATTTACCTAATAAATAATCGTTTATAGGTTATCAGTATCGGTGTCCGTTACGATAATCGTTAAACGTATAGTATTGAAAATATATAATATGAAAAAATTTTTATTTGCCTTGATGCTGCTGGCAATTGTTTTTCCTTTTACTGCCTTGGCCAATCCGGCTGAAACAAACGTTGAAGCCGTGCCGACTTTATACGAGCAACCAGCAGGGGAATCCACTATTGCGGCGACAGAAGCTGAAAATGCAGAATCAGAACCTGGCGAAACCAATGAACACGGAGCATTTGCTGTGGTGTTTTTATTTTTAGCCATTATTATTATTGCGTCTAAGGTCGGTGGTCTGGTGGAAAAAATCGGTCAGCCCCCGGTCTTGGGCGAATTACTGGCTGGTATTGTCTTAGGTAATATTGGTTTACTCGGTTGGCATTTTTTTAATCAAATCGGCACCAATGAGTTTATAGCTTTTTTGGCAGAACTTGGCGTGGTAATACTTTTATTTCAGATCGGCTTGGAAAGCAATTTATATAAGATGAAAGAAGTCGGCTTGAAGGCCTTTTTAGTGGCCATTGTTGGAGTCGTTTGTCCGTTTGTAATCGGCACGTATTTAGTCGGGCCATATTTTTTCCCGGGTCAAAGCTTTAATACGTATTTATTTTTAGGTGCCACTTTGACTGCGACTTCAGTCGGTATTACCGCACGCGTGTTTAAAGATTTGCATAAATTACAAACCAAAGAAGCTCAAATTGTTTTAGGTGCGGCTGTTATTGATGATGTTTTGGGCCTTTTAATTTTAGCCGTGGTTTCCGCCATTGTTTCAGTGGGTACGGTTAGTTTGGGCCAAATCGGTCTTATTTCAGCCAAGGCTTTGGCCTTTTTGGTCTTATCAATTGCTATTGGCATGGTCATAGCTCCGATTTTGGGTAAATATTTATCTAAAGTTCATTCAGGGATTGGCATGAAAGTCGGTTTGGCCTTATCATTTGGCTTAACCTTTGCTTATCTGGCTTCTGTCGTTGGTTTGGCGCCGATTGTGGGCGCTTTTGCCGCCGGTTTAGTTTTGGATCCGGTCCATTTCAAATGGTTTAAGAGTTCTGAATTTGTCCGCCGCCTCAAATTAATCAATGAATCAGAAGTTACAGATTCGGTGATAAAAGAAAAATTAAATCAGGAAATTGAACATTTTCAGCATCGTCATGTTGAAGAATTGATTGAAGATATTGCGCATTTTTTGGTGCCGATCTTTTTCGTCTATACCGGCATGAAAGTTGATCTGACTACATTTTTAGATCCCAAGATTTTACTTTTAGCCTTGTTGGTTACGGCAGCTGCTTTTATCGGTAAACTTGTGGCTGGCTTTGTCGCCGGTAAGGGGGTTAATAAATTACTTATCGGAATCGGGATGATTCCGCGTGGAGAAGTCGGTTTGATTTTTGCTGCCGTGGGCATGACTTTAGGTGTAATTACCCCGTCAATCTATTCAGTTATCGTGATAATGGTTATTTTAACCACCTTAGTACCCCCGCCGGTCTTGGCTTATCTGTTGAAACGGAATGATGTTTTAGTAAAATAATTGGAATTATTATTACTTGACAATTTAAGTTTTTCGTATTAATATAGCGAGAAGGTTGATTCAGAAAAACAGGAGGGAGAAATGTCACAGAGTAAGGTTTTGATTGTTTGCTGTTCTGATCCGCGGCTGGTTGTCTGGATGGATCAATACATCCGGGAAAGAAATTGGCGGCCCATGGAAGTTGATCGGATGATCAATCCCGGCGTTGTTCCGGCCTTGGCCTGGAAAATGACATTTTCTGAGAAAGATGTGTATTTGAAGAACATCAAATTGCTCAGAGATGCTCATCATTTTGAAGAAATAGTTCTGGTCACCCACGAAGACTGTGCGGCCATCGGCGGGTCAGCCAAGTTCGGTAATCCGGACTCTGAGAAGTCAGAACATCTTAGAATGCTGGGACTGGCTCAGAAAAATATCGATGCCTACCTGTCGGCGAAAGTGAAAACAACTTTGATTTATGTGGAACGGCAGGAATTCGAGCATCTGAACCAGCATTGGCGTCGGGTAGCTTGACCATTAGGCAATTCCAGTCCTTCTTGGCTGACAAGAAGGACTTTTTTAAAAAAATTAAATGATAAAATATTTAACTTCTAACTTTTAATTTAATATTTTATGGCACACGGATGTAAATATTTAATGCTTCATTGCATGGACTATCGGCTCCAGACAGTTATTGAAGAGTGGAAAAAAACTAAAGGAGTATCCGGCGATATTGATGTCATTTCAGTCGCTGGCGCCTGTAAAGAACTGGCTAATTATGCACTCGGTACCTGTGAAGCAAATAATCTCATGGCCATGATCACGTTGGCTTATGAAAAGCACGGAGTCAGGAATATTATTTTAACCCAGCACGAAGACTGCGGCGCTTATGGCGGTAAAACCGCATTTGCCAGTGATGAAGCGGAATTAGCCAAAACAATAGGGGATATGAAAAAGGCTAAAATGGCTTTGATGGAAAAATTCAAGGATATTCATGTGGAAATGTTCAGGATTACGGTGAAAGGTGAGGGGTGGGAGTTTGAGGCGGTTAGTGATTAGAGTTTTAGGTTTTAAAGTCGCCGATTCAAAATGAGGTCTTTTTTAATTGAAGATTTAATAATTTTGATAATTTAGAATTAAATCGGTTCCTGTTTTTTAAATTTAGGAGGTGGAGAAATGTTAGATATAGGTGTCTTTATCGTCTTAATGTTGATTGCAGCTTTTTGCCTGTTATGTTCCGTTATGGTAATTTTTCAAGAAGGCCAGGGCGGAGAATATGACAGAAGTGGTAAAGTCGTTGCCTTTTTGTTTTTCCTGATTATTGGCACAGCCTTGCCGATTTTTCTCGGTTTTTCCAAGTGCGATACGGGCAAAAAGGTGGTCAAATGGAAATTCGGTCAGGAAGCCAAAATTGAAAAAAAGGTTAAGGAACTTAACGATCTCTATTTCACACTTTCTCAAAAACAGAAAGAAATCGTTAATTTGAGAGCTGATTACGGACGTAGCATTAAAGAGCTGGAAAAGGAGATCCGACAGGATAAAAAGAAATATAAGGTTAGTACGTATGCTCAGGCAAGCCAAAATTCCCGTATCAGCTATGATCTTTCCTTGATTCAGCGCAAACAAGCTTACATAACCAAACTTGATGAAGTGACTGAGCGTTTGCAGTCAGGCACTCTGGAATTGGAATTTTTAAGGCGTCAGTCTGAGGATGATCTAAAAATGATCAAAGTCATGGATCAGGAACAAATTGATCAGCTGGCCAGCCAGATAAATACGGTGATTGAAAAGTATTTGCCGGAATCAGGCAAATTGGTAATTGAAGTCGATGAAAATTCGCTGGAATCACCGGAGAATATCTGGGAAAGGATTAACCTGGGTAAATAATAAGTTAAGCCGTCCCGCTAGGTGGGACGGCTTTTATACTTTTAGAATTGACAGCAGTTAAATAATTTGATAATTTTATTGTAATTGGAATAACTGATAGGAGGGATGAAGATGCCAATTTGCAAAAAGATACGAGGTAGAAAAACTTATTGGCGATATTAACAAGGTTATTGCCAAGTATCTGCCTGAAGCAGGGGAGTTGGCAGTTGAGGTAGATCCAAAATCAATGCAAACCCCGGAACAGATTTGGCAGCAGATTACTTCGGGCAACTGTTAAAAAGTCGCTTGGAAGGGCGACTTTTTGGTCCCTTGACTTGACGTAAAATTACATATAAGTTAAGATTAGGCGAAAATCGTAAATTGACAATTAAGCTAATAAGACAGGAGGATATGTCATGACCATATTCATATTAAGTATCGCTGCTGTTGGTTTTCTGGTTTCTTTAATTTTGCTGGTAAGGCAATTATTACCCAAGGATAAGCCCGCTGATCAGGTGTTTAAGGATCTGGGTAAAAAGGGACAGGATCAATATGCTAAAACATTTAAAAAGGGACAGGAATATGTTGCCAAAACGTCCAAGGCAGTTTTAGTCGCAGAGGCTTTCAGTGACGTCGTGGTGCTGCCAAATTCATTTGGCGGTCGCCTTCGGGGCTTGATTGGTCAGCTGCGGAATTCAGTGGATTCAGCTGATGCTTTTGTTAAAAACCCTGATATTTTCAAAATGCTGTCCTTGGTCAGTCCTGCGAGTGCTGATGCTTACGGTCAAACCAGTGATAATTACACTTTTATTATCACCGAGGATGTTGATGAGCCTTTTCAAGTCAATCAGGAGATTGTTCAGGTGGCTAATAAAATAGTGGCCGAACAAATTTTCGATGAAGATAAGGCCAGGGCTTTGTTTGACTGGTGCGTCAAAAATATTCCATACGGCACAACCGGCTGGAAAAAACATCAGCGTAGTATGCGTCATGCTAAAGAGATTTTTGAAGATAAGGAAGGTGTTTGCGCTGAAATGGCTATTCTCTACATTGCCATGGCCAGGGCAGTTGGCTTGGAAGCTAATTATGCCAGACTTCAGGGCCATGCTTGCGCAGCAGTGAAACTAAACGGCAAATATACAGGCGTTGAGCTTTCAGGTGGCCTTAATTCAGCGTAAGGGAGCCTACATTAGCAAGCTTGAAGAAATATTGCCCAAACTGGATAATGGCGCTAATGAGCTGGAATTTTTACAGCGCCAGACCGAAGATGACATCAAGATGGAGCGGGTCTTGGGTGACAAGGAAATCGAAAAGCTGGCTAATCAAATCGAGCAGACCATTGCCAAGTATTTGCCTGAAGCGGGTGAACTGGCAATCTCGGTTGATGAAAGCAAAATGGAGTCACCCCAGCAAATCTGGCAAAGAATTGCCGCAGGAAATTAAAAGAAAGGAAAAACTTTTCTTAAATCAAATAACGCGTCTCAGACATTCTGGGACGCGTTTTGCTTGGTCTTGACAGTAATTATTTGTTAGTGTAATGTGAAATGAGCATTAAAATTTTATATGGAGGTAAGTAAATGTCAGTAGTCTCAGTTGCAAAAGATACCGAGGTTGAGGTAATGACTGGTAAGACAATAATTCAGTTTTGGATTTGTCAGCCGGTCGATCAATTCAGGCAAGGACAGCACGTCTATGAAATTAGCGGCAAGAAGTACGTGGTCATTGCCTATTGCAGCGAAAAAAGAATTGCGTTTGGTATGTGCAGTCAGGATCGGATAGTCGCTAAAATGGAAGTTCATGATTACCATGAAGCTGACAGGTTGGCTCATAAGAAAAATTGGACTTTTTCTGCCTGGATATTACCTTACAAATCCAAGCGCCTCCGCTGAGGCGCTTTTTATTTAAATCAGTATGGTCCTTGACAAAATAACGCAAAGATGTTATTATTAAGAATTAATGAGAGTCTGAAATGTAGTAGGGCTCTGTTAGAAACAGCTGATTTGAGAAGTTCCGCTTCTCGTCTGGTCCGCCAGAGATCAGCCAAATGTGTATTTCCGAATACAATGAAAAGGAGGCAATGGAAATGGAATGGTTGAAAATGAATTGGAATTTGTTGGTTGTAGTCATCTTGGGATTGCCGATTCTCCTGGTTTATTCCTCGACACTTCTTAACAAGTTGTACAGAGCAAAAAAGGAAAGGCAGTTAAATTTGTGGGAGCAAATTGCTGATTTCGAAGAAGGCCTGGAAAAGGCTTCCAAACAAAATCTCAAAGATGCAACCCAAACACTTTCTGAACTCGGTTTTTCCATCGGCTATAAAGTGTATAGCCTTCCCGAATTTTTATGGCAGGTAAATCCACATACAATCGCCAAAGCTTTGGTTACCTACGCTAAAGCATGTGACAAAATCGTCGGGGATGGTACCCTTAATCCTGAAACATATGCCGCAATTGCTAAGGAACTCAGCAAATTGGCAAAGAAAAAACCTCGGCTGGCTATGATGATTATTTCATTGATGTGTAGGGCTGGAATGCTCCCATGGGGCGGTTATCATTTAGCTTGTTCATTGTGACAAAATTTTCATAGTTATTTAATAAAAGCGCATCCGCAGGGAAGCGCTTTTCATTTTACAATTAATTGAATTTAAGATAAAATTTAAATATGAATATTACAAAATTACCAACAATTTTAAAGCAGGAGCCTGCTTTTCGGCTGAAACAGGCTAAAGAGGCAATATATAAGCAACTAATTACTGATTGGTCGCAGGCTTTGAATTTTCCGAAAGAATTACGGGATAAATTAAATAAGAAGTGCTCTTTGGACATTGACGCACAGGTGCTGGAGTCCAACGATAAAAAATCAGTCAAAGCCGCTATAACTTTGACTGACGGAATGAAAATTGAAACAGTCTTATTGCGCCATGGTTATAGAAATACGGTTTGCCTGTCTTCACAGGTTGGCTGTCCCTTAGGTTGTTTATTTTGTGCCACTGGTCAGGCCGGGTTTAAGCGTAATTTAGAAATAGAGGAAATTATTGAGCAGGTTTTATTTTTTAACCGTTATTTAAAGCTCAGAGGTGAAAAGGTTGATAATTTAGTTTTTATGGGCATGGGTGAACCGTTTTTAAATTATGATAATGTTATGGGGGCAATTAAGCAATTAAATTCAGAGGAGACATTTAATATCGGTGCCCGTCATATCTCCATTTCCACCATCGGTATTATTCCGGGTATACTAAAATTGGCGGCTGAAAAACTGCAAATAAATCTGGCTATTTCTTTGCATGCAGCTGATGATCAAGTCAGGTCAAGAATAATCCCAATTAACGATAGATATAAAATTACAAATTTAATTGATGCAGCCGGTGATTACCTGAAAAAGACTAAAAGACAGCTGATGTTTGAGTATATTATGCTTGAACACTATAATGATTCAAAACTTCAGGCCGCGGAATTAGCAGATCTGCTTAAGCATTTGCCCAAACATCTGTATATGGTTAATCTCATCCAATATAATACCACTAAGGGTTTCAGACCATCAGCAACCATGGCCATTAAAAAATTTCAGCAGGTTCTAGTACAAAACGGCATTAAAACCACGGTTCGCCTGCGTTTAGGCAGGGAAGTTAAAGGTGCCTGCGGGCAGTTGGTGGGTAATGTTGAATAATGATATAATTTGTTTAATGATTGGCTTAGAGTTCTAAGTCCACAGCCCTAAGTTCAATGCAAATAATTTATACTAATGCTCTATAAAGAAAAATACAAACCTCTTAAATTTCCCCGCGACGAGCAAAAGCATGACCACATTATTGAATGGTGGTATTTTAACGGTAATTTAAAAAGTGAAGACGGCCGTTTGTTTTCCTATATGAACACTTTGTTTGCGACTAAGCCGAATCTGGTAAAAATTCCGTTTTTGAAAAATATTCCCTTAAAAACTTTGTTTTTCTCCCATTATTTATTAAGTGATAATAATAAACATAAATTCTGGGAAAAGGTTAACCCTCTATGTTTTTTGGATGCCAATAGTTTTACCAAACCGCTTTTATGGGCTGAATATGATAATTCCTGCTTGATTGAAGAATACAAATTGTTTAATTTCCATATTACCAATGATTTTGTGGATCTAAATTTAAAAGCTATAAAAAAGCCTTTACTAATTAATAACAAGGGATTTATTGACCTGGGTGTAAAAACAACTTATTATTATTCGTTGCCTCGTTTGCAGACCAGCGGTTTGATTAGGATTAATGATGAGTGGTTGTCAGTTAAAGGCTTAAGTTGGATGGACCATCAGTGGGCGCAGACTCCAATGACCAAGGATGACAAATGGACCTGGTTTTCTCTGCAATTAAATAATGGCTGGGATATAATGGCGGTAATTTACGGTGATCAGGCTAAACTAGCCCATGCCAGCCTTATGGATAAGGGCAATAGGATCAAAACAACAAATAATGTTTTTTTAAAAAATTTACCGATTAAATATGCCAGTAAAGAAACCGGCGCCGAATATCAGCTGGGCTATGAAATTTTCTTGCCTGACTGGAATCTCAAAGTTACAGCCAAACCCTATAATAAAGCTCAGGAAATGGTTTTCGGCACTATAAATTATTGGGAAGGCGGTCTGAAAATCGAAGGTAAAATAGGTGAAAAAAATATCAGCGGCCAGGGATTTTTGGAACTGGTCGGCAGCCCCATGAAAAAGAGCCTGATGCGGGTATATTTGAATAAATTTGAAAAAAACGGGTTTAAGGGCTGGAAAGCTGAGGTGCTTGACAAAATTAAAATATATAGGTAAGTTAAGTTATTAAAGATTTATCGACTCATATGGCTATTAACCGCATAAAACTGAATAGCCAGTCACTTAAAAAGGAATTCGCTAAGGATTACCAGGATTTTTTTTCCAGATCAATGATTATCACCTCGGCTCCGGGGACCATAACCTGGGCTGGTGATTATGCGGTCATGGAGGGCGGATTTGCCATTCTGCAAAAAATTCCCCTGAGAGTCTATATCGGTTTGGAACTTAATACTAATGACAAAACTGAAATCGGAGACTTTAAGTATTTTTCAAAGTCCAAGGGACAGTTTAAAAATTGCGAATTGGAACTGCCGGTAAAAAATAACCTGGTAAGATTTGTCGACCATTACCTGGAAGATGTGGAAAAGGATATTCATCTGAAAATAAATATTTTAAGTGAAGTATCTCCAGGCAGGGGACTTAATCTCTCGGGTGCCTTATCAGCCAGTTTAGCTTTGGCTTTGGAATTGTATTTCAAAAAAATAAAAATCAAGGAGATGGAAAAATGGAAACAGACTGACTTGACCACTTTAACCAGAAAAATCGACCTTAAATTCGATCAGGTCTTTCGTTTGTCATGGAAGATGAACGCTATCTTTCACGGTAATGTCTCTTCGGGCGGTTCTTCATTTGCCCCATTTATTTATACGCCTTTTCCGGTGGTCTATTTTTCCGAAAAAAGAGCAGAAATAAACGATAAGGAGAATTTTTCTAATATTAGATTCCCCAAGTATTTGGACGGAGATTGGCGGGGGTATGAGCAGATATTTTATGGGGCCATTAAGTTTGAAGAATTATTTAATTATAAATCATTACCCAATTGGCCGATTGATTTCGGGGCAATATATTCCGGGGATGAAAGAATGACGGCGACAACACATGGAACGATCGGCGAAATCAGAGATATCCTGAAGACAACAACTGATTTGGTTAAGGAAGATTTCGCGCCTTATATGGCGAATTTGCCGGTAACTCCCTATTTTTATAAATTAGCGACCAAACACGGCTGGCGCGGACTGTGGAATATTTACGTGGATCCGACTATTGTTTCCAGTATGGAAGTCTTAAATGCTTTTCGTGATTTATTTGAAAAAGGTTTGGCCGATAAATCAATTAAAAATCTTTTTGCCGCTTTGAACAGAATGTCTGCAATTTATCAGGTTTTGGAATTATCTTCGCCGTTATTCCAATATATTCAGAAATATCTTAATGATGATATGATAAGGTTGGGAGACCCTCACGGCGCGGCTACCAAGCCGTTGGGGTGCGGTAAAAAGGGGGATTTGTTATTTGTTTTGCCTTATCATGGACTCCGCGATCAGATTGATAGGGTCATTAACGAGATGATTGAAGAAACCAAGGAACATATGTATCTGGATTATGCTTCATGGTATGACGGTATTGAAGAGGAAGGGGCTAAACTCGAGCAATTTCTGGAAGGCAAAATATATTCTGAGTTTATTTCACGTGGGGCTGTTTTGATCAAACATTTAAATTATAAAGGATTTATTCATAAAGATTTGTATACTCAGGAGGAGTTTCATAAAATGATACCCGACGCGGATTTACTGATGGATGAAATCGACGGTAAAATTTATATTAAAGGTACACAACTGACATCTAAAGAATTGCATTCCGCAACGGCTACTATAAGTATTCTTAAGGAGCTAATTAATAAGCCGGGTGAAGCCGTGGCCAATGCTACTTTACCAATCAGTAGTTATACTCAGGACAGAAATGAACTGCAAAGCAAGATTATTACGCCCCTATGCAAAATTATCCAAAAGAATACTGGCCGTAAACTGTCATTTAAAATTAACGGCGGTATCACTAATTTCACCGTTAAATTGGGTAGCACAGGTGTGGATATCCTTTTGGTAAAAAGAATTTTTTAAACGTAAAATATAATAAGTTTTTGAAAAAACCGGGTTTTGTCCCGGTTTTTTCTTTTTGTGTCCTTAGACTGTATGGCTCCTGATGATTTATGATCAAGGCAGAGAATCAAAAATAGATCTTTACAACCAAATATATTAAGAAGTTTGCAATCAGCCAGTTTAACCTTAAATTACTTTTTATCGGTCTACTTATTATCATTTTCTTTGTTTTGATTTTAAAGGTCAATATTATATCGACCTATATGAACATACATAAATAAAATCAACAAAGGATATAAATAGATTGATAACAATTAAGATAAACCGGCTGTTTCCAGATTTTTTGCTGATAAACAATGTAACAAGGAGGTCTTGTCATGGCAACGGAAATTGTTATTTTATCGGTTCATACTGAAGGCAATGACAGCTGGGAAACTCCCCATGCTCACTGTCCCAAACATGGGTCAAAAATTTATGCCCATGACGGAAGGGTTAACAAGATTACCTGCGATTTTTGCGGGTCTATCATTGTTTATGGGGGTTGCAGCAAATGTACCGGGAGTGTAAATCATCCTTTCTGTGACGAGTGCGGCCGAGATTTTTGCCCCAATTGTGCCGGCAGATCCAGGTTGGGCGGTTATAGCCCCGGTGGCGGTTTGTGTGCCAGTTTTTTGTGCAAGAAGTGCGGTTAGAACTTATTGACTGAAAAAAAGGGGGTGGTAAAAACAAGTTAGTGTAAATTAGGCGGGTAATGCTTTTCTCCGAATAATCAAACTCAAAACAGGGAGGGGCAAAATGCCTTGTATCAATTGTCCTATGCTCGGCGGATCGAGTGGGGCGGATCTTTTCAACCGTGAAATGGATCGGCTGAGAGACCCGCTCAATTTTTCAGGATTGATGAATCGTATTAACGATCCTACAGGGTTGCAACGTACAGGAAGTCTTTTTCGTTATCAACCTTCGACTGCGCTCTTGCGTGCATGGGAAGATGCGAAGAAGCCTTAAAGACGCGTCGGTCCTTAACCAAACAACTTAACATCAAACAAAAAACAAAAAGGAGACTTCAAATGAGCGGCATCGCACCCATCAACCCCGGCCAGACGTTCAATATTTTCGAAAACGATCATCTCACGCAGATCCAGCATCATGAAACTTACGTGGATGTGGTCGACCATTTCGATCATGGCGATCTGGAGGTCGATTGCCATCTGGTCCACAAGATTGACCGTCTCGGCAACATCGACCTCGACATCTTGCCGTAAGGCAAAACCAAAATCAGGGTTTTCAAAAAAACTCGTTGAATCAAAAAAATTCCGCGAGACCATGGATCCACAGGATCCATAAAGGGGTTGCTTAAAAAACAGCCCCTTTTCTATAAAATTTGCCTTATTAATATATTTATGTTAAATTTCAGCATCAATCTCAAGGAGGCTAAAATGACTGAAAAAGAACTGCTGGAGAAACTGGCCACTTTTTCGTTGATTGAAGAATTGAAGTACCTTTTTATTTACGGCAGCAACAGCGATCTGGAAGCCGATGACAAGGATATTGATTTACTGGCTGTTGTTAATAATCCCAGAGGATATCTTTATTACAAGGTTGAAAAGACCGATCAGGTTGATTTAATCATTGTAAATGAGGATTACTTCCAGCGGGCTATCAGCAACTTCGAACCATTGGTGCTAGAACCGTTGCTTAAAGGCCGACTTTTGCGAAGTTTTGCTTCAGTAGAAGTGGATTTCAGACAAAAGATATGGCAGCAGGAATTTCACAAGAAAAATCTGGTTTATCTGACCAGCTTTGCCTTTACCCTCCTGTGCTGGGCTTTTGAACGCTGGGACAAGAAGAACTATGAAGAATGCCTGATGAACCTGACCTATGTTTTTAGCTATGCAGCCATGGCTGAAAATTTAAGCAAATACAAAGAACCGGTTTTTTACTGGCAACTTTTGGCTCATCCTGATTATGGCTGTCTGAGAAAAATCAGGGCGAGTTTGAAACTTAAACAGTTTGATCAGACAGAAGAATTGCTAAACGAAACTTTTGCCTGGTTAAAGGGTCAGCTGAGTAAATTATAAGTTTAAGCCGTTCCGACATGTCGGAACGGCTTTTTGTCCTTTTTTGTCCTTAGTCAGTTGCAGGGTAATTAAATTATGATAAAAGTATTATTATTAATCTAGTTTTATGAAAAAATTAATTAGAGTTACATTTTTTCTGGGGATCCTGGTGATTTTAGGTTTTAGTAGTCACAGTTCCTTTGCCGCTCAAAGCAATTTAACCTCCAGGGTTAAAGGCTATATTGTACTCAGCGTTGAAGAACACGGGGAAGCATATTATGTTGATCCCGTAACTTTAAAAGCGTATTACATGCAAAGTCCTGACAAGGCTTTTGAAATAATGAGAACTTTCGGCTTGGGGATTACTGATGAAAATTTGGCAAAAATTCCTTTGGCTGGAACTAGTCAAACAGGGGATTGGCAATTACGTAATAAATTAGCCGGGCGGATATTATTACAGGTGCAAAAAAACGGGGAAGCCTGGTATGTCTACCCTGGCGATTTAAAAAGATATTATTTGGGTAGCCCGTTTGGAGCCTTTAATTTAATGAGAGCAAAAGGTTTGGGTATTTCCCACACTGATTTGTCTGATTTAACTGTTTGGAATGTTACAAATCCCATTAAATATAGTAACTCAGTGGAGACCATGAAAATGCTGACCGCCAAGGCAATTGAAAGTAGATATATAAGCTATACTTTGTCAGGTGACTATGAGAAATATGCTGAAAATAAATATTATGCCTATGGCGGACTTGATTTAACATTTTATTGTCCACCACCACAAAGCTCTTTTCCTAATGCTTATTTGATTACTGGATATGGCGCTAGTGTGCCGTATGAGTGGGAACCAATCAATCCCGTAGCGACCTATTGGCAATCGGTAAACAAGCTTTCTATGGTAGCCTATTCTCAGGATTTTACCATGGTCTGTCAAAAAAATGATGGTAGTTTGTATAAGAAAACTATTACTATCACCGAAAAAACAAGACCGCTTAGCACTCTTACTCAGTCAAAAGAAAATATTTGGGATTTTACCAAATGGCATGATGAATCATCCGGCCCAGGTTTGGACAGCGGCTTAGCAGAGACTTATTATGACGGTACAGGAAAAAAAGTCATTAAATTAAATTCCATGAAAGGTGGTAATTATTATATGGAAAAGTCATATTATTTAACGGTTGATAACAGTAGTGACCTGAATAATATTGTCAGTTGGGATTGGAAACAAGATTCGATTGATTCTCCTTACGGTTATGTCGGGGTGTATATTCAGTTTATGAATGCCCAAAAATTTACTAACCGCAGTACAGAATCATCTTATGTTCTTGGTACATATGATCTGTTTCGCCATACCGGTGATTTCTACAAATATAGCTGTGACAATCGCTATGCCGAATCAACTTTAGGCCCCAGTAAATATAACTGCAATGAGGAAATCGGAGCCAAAGACAGCTGGCAAAATGTGCAGTTAAATCTTCAGAATATCCTAAACAATAAGCTTTATGGGGTAGCCAAAGATCAGATTAAAGCTGTAAAAATAAAAATTGTATCATACAATAATGCAGGCAGCGGTGCTGTGGCGTATTGGCGTGATTTTCAGATTAATTCAACCTCAGCCGGGACTTTGCAATCTGCTGACTATTTCAAGTTAAGCCCATATAATTTTAGCGTTAAAAAAGGCGGCGATCTTATTACTACCGACGGCGAGTATGTTAGCCCGTGGGATGGTAACTATTCATTTGGTTATAACGGTGATTATCTTTTCAAAGGAGTTAATTCAAAGCCTGCGGAAGGGTGTAATATACGTAAGTTTATTTATAATTTTCAGGATTTTGAAAATAAAACCGTGGAAATTACTTTTAAACGAAGTGCTTATGGGGCTTTGGATTTTTCTTTACAAAACGAGGCCGGTCAGTTTGTAGATTTTGACAGCGATTCAAATGATGTGCCGTCTAATCTGGTTCGGGCCTGTAATAATTATTTTAAATGTGATTATACCTGTAATGATTATGCCGGCGGCTGGATAGGCAGTGAATATGACTGGGGTCAGCTGACCAATGACAATCAGTGGCATACTTTATCAATCAGTAAATTTCCGGATAAATTTATTTTTAACCTCGATAATGGTAAAAAGATTAAAGAGGTTAGCTCAGTCTTCGGCTGTAATTTGGCCGGTAATGTCAGGGGGATGGATTATTCCGGCCAAGTCAGTTTAATGGTTAGCGGCTGGAGCTGTAAATGGAAAAGCGATGATTTGAATTATGAAGTCAAGGAAATTAAAATAAGCCGATAAATTAAAAATTAAAAAACTGCCAAGATACTTCTGCGGCAGTTTTTTAAATAAAAAAAGATCCCGCGTGGCAGGATCTTGGGGGTGTAAGGAGTGGGCGGCGCCTGCATAAAGGAGGAGTTACTGACTCGAAGGGAAAAAGGGGCAGGCGCCGCCCGTGGGTTGGTTAAAGAACTAAAAGATTTTAGAGAGGGGCCGTTCCTGCTTAACAATTTGATCAGAAGCTTTGCTTTGGAAGTTCTGAATAATTGGTCGCTGCTTATCCGAGGGATTTGGTCTCAGCATTAGGACTAAGCAGGAACGGCCCGAAGTAAATTCGATATTACTAGTCTAACAAAACTTTTTAGTTGAGTCAATTAAATAAATAAAGCCTTCCGCATAGCGGAAGGCTTTTTGTCATCATTTGATGGTGATTTCAGTCTGGCAATTGGGGCAGGTAATTGTTGCCCCTTTGCTGACAACCAAAATGTTGTTTGTGGTCAGTGCATGTTTTTGATCTTCGTTTAAATCTGCTTCAAGCACATGGAACCTGATTTCGGTTTTGCACCGGCAGATAAACGATTCGACTATTAACGGCGCAGGCTGGTCATTCGTATCCATGATTACCTCCTTGGGTTTTAGTTTTGCTTAAGAAAGGTTTCAATGCGGTCAAAAAGTTGTTCTTGATCGAACTGGCTGCTTCCATTACGAGGGGAACCGCCAATGGAATCAGAGCCGTCCCAACGGTCAGTGTTGTCCGGGGCAATGCCTTCAAGTTCGTTGAGATAGTTAAAAAGTGTTTTGGGATCAAAGTCCGGAGCGACCAGATTGGAACGCTTGCCAATGACAAAGCGATGTTTAGCTTTGGAGTTTTGACCCAGATAAATGACATAACAATTGATGCCGTCTTTGAACAGACCGTAACGAGCCTGGCGTCCGATTTCTTTGACCATGGCCCAGCCAGTTCCTGATTTGATCAGTTCATAGCGCATGTCAGCACCGATTGTTTGGCCCTGACCAATGGCATATTTCATGATGTTGTCCATCAGCGCCTGAAGCAGAATCAGCATTTCGGATGCAGACAGTACGGCCAGCTTGCCTTCGGTGCGCAACTGGTCATATGGCTGAAAGATCCAGAAAATCGATTCCATGACATGCAGGTTGGGGAAGTATGGATATGATCCGGCTGTGGCATCCAGGTTGCCTTCGACATTGACCAGCGCGTTAAGCGGTGCGCCGGCAGAATGGCTGGGGTTTAAAAGCAGCCAGATGGCCAGGGCAGTATCCTGGTCAATGTCATTGACCCAGATATGGCCTTTGATCTGGCCCTTGTCCCGGAAATTATCCAGTAAGCCCAGGTTTAGCGCGACCTGAACTTGGCCGCAGGTGGCTCGGGCAGCCAGACGCAGAATGCCGTCATGATGGTCAAAGTTGTATTTGCCGGCACGAGTTTCTGTAAACGGACCTCCGTTACAAAAACCGTCCAGGGCAATTGAATTTTTAGGGAACTTATTACTTAAAAATTCTTCCCGGGTCACAACTTTGCCAGGGATGATGTGAACTTCAAAAGTTCCGCTGTTAAATATGATTTCATTCTCCATTCTCTTCCTCCTTGTAAAGAACCCTGTGATATTTATGAAATTACTACTTTTTGTGAATTTTGTCAAGTAAGATTAATCCTGAAATTTTAACTAATTTCAGCTTGACAAAATTGGGTAGTTTTGCTTAAATATATTGATGGATAGAACCTTTAAAATTAGAGGAAAATAAAGATGAAGGAGGAAGAAATGTCCAAGAAAATTCAGGTACCCACTACTGATTATTACGCCTTGTTGGGCGTACATGCCTGCGCCAGAGAGGAAGTTATTCAGGCGGCTCAAAAAGCACTGCAGAAAATTTATCATCCTGATAATATTAAAACCGGTGACGAAAAAATGTCACAACAGATCAATGAAGCTGCTACGGTGCTTTTGACTCCCAAGAAGCGTTCCGAATATGATCGCGAGCGCCTCAAAGCAGCTGAACAGCCGATTGTCGGCTATCGCTTGCTTAAAGAAATCGCCGAAGGCGGGTTTGGGACGACATATCTGGCTGAACATCTTTTAACCGGAGAATATGTCTGCATCAAACACTGTCATCGCATTTCTGCTGCGGATAATGAGATTATTCTGCAGGAAGCCAAGGCTATCTGGAATCTGCGTCATTTTGCGATTCCGATTGTCCGTGATCTAATCAAAATGGCCGACGGCAGCCTGGCTCTGGTTATGTCCTATATTGAAGGACCGACATTGGAACAGGTTGTCAAAAAGAAGGGCGCGCTGCATCCTGAAAATGTCTGCTGGATTACCCAGCGGATTTTGAATGCTCTGAAGTACATGCATTTTCACGGGGTGATTCACGGCGATGTCAAGCCGGCGAATACGATTGTTCAGCCCAAAGAGCACCTGATTACCTTGGTTGATTATGGCCTGGCCATGATCCGGCCGCGAGTTGATTCTGAAAGTCTGGGGTATACGCCTTACTTTGCTCCTCCGGAGCAGGAGAGAGGCGAGACCCTGCTGCCGGAATCTGATTTCTATGCGCTGGGTATGACCATGATTTTCGCCTTAAGCGGGGATATTGATCTGGTCGTAAAAAAGGAAGTGCCGGAAGACACGCCTGAGCCACTGTGCAAGTTTATCAGTAAACTGATTGTGCGCGATGTGCTGGGCCGTCCCAATTGGCAAAAGCTCGACCTCTTTGAAGAAATTCAAAAGGTCAGGGAACAATGTTTTGGACGTAAAGAGTCCAATCTTAAAGACTTGTTTGACGACAAATGAACAAGTAGAAAAAGAAAGGAGCAAGAAAATGTCTGAAAGCGGTGATTACAGTCCCGGTGTATGGAAAGGTCATGATTTTAATAGCGCTCGCAAGCGTTATGATAATCATGTCGGCCGCAGTTATGCTGATGCTAAGGTAGAAAAAAAGACTCAAAAGGACATGATTCCCAAGTCAATGGAAACCAAGAGTCAATCGCCTTTGGTAATCGTCTGCGATCAGACCGGTTCCATGGGCGACTGGCCGGCAACCATGTTTTCCAAATTGCCTTATCTGGAACTGGAAGGCCAGGAATATCTGGGTAAGGACATGGAAATCAGCTGGGCCGCCATTGGCGATGCCCACAATAACGAGGATTATCCGCTTCAGGGCCGTCCCTTTACCAAGGGGACGACGCTGAAAACCGAACTTGAAAAATTAGTCATCGAAGGCAAGGGCGGGGGGCAGTATCATGAAACCTATGAACTGGCAGCCTTGTATTATGCCCGCAATGTCAGCATGCCCAAAGCCATTCGTCCGATAATCATATTTATCGGTGATGAGATGCCCTATGACACAGTAACGGAAGACGATGCCCAAACCTATTCATTGGTCAAGACCGAAAAAAGTCTTTCAGTTAAAGAAATCTTCCAGGAACTGCAGGCCAAATTCGCAGTTTACGTCATTCTCAAGCCATATAATCTTGATAGCGGCGATAATGACAGCATGAATCAGCAGGTTTACAAAACCTGGCTCGAATTGGTAGATGGTGATCATATCGCTGTCTTGCCTGATCCTCAACGCGTCGTGGACATCATATTCGGCATCCTCGCCAAGGAAACCGGCCGAGTCGAATACTTCCGCGAGGAAATCGAAGGTCGGCAAAAACCCGACCAGATAAAGGTGGCTTATAAGGCGTTAACCACCATCCATACGGAGACGGATGACAAGGGCAAAAAGCAACCGGCGCTACCTGAACACAAATCAGTGATGCGCAAGTCAACCGGCGGCAAGAAAAGCAAAAAGCTCCTGGTCAGTGACAGTGATGACGAGTAAGGAGGCGACTGACAATGTTTTGGCAAAGAAAAAAGCTTAAACAAAAATCAATCCCTCTGACCCTGATGGCTACGCTCTGGCCGAGCTTTCCGCATTTTAGCCGCTTTGCGCAGGATGATAGACTGGAGGCAATCAGGCTCAATAGTGCCATGATCACCAACGCCCAGCTTGATCAGGAACTGGATTTGGCTTTAAAGCCTGAAATAACTGTGCCTTTGTACTTTGATGTCAAAGGTCGGCAGCTGAGGGTGACAGAAGTCCATCTTAATGACAACTATCTGGATCTGACGTTGAATCATCCGATCAAAGTCAAGACGCCGACCATGGTGTTGTTCAAAGCCGGTGAAGACAGGTGTTTACTCAAAGAGGTCAGAGAAGACGGACGTAGACTGATTTTCGACGGCGGGCCTGACTTCATGGTCATTGCCGGAGAATCAATTCATATCCGTGATTCAAGCCTGCAGGTTTTTGGCTCGGTCTTTACGGATTCGGAAAAAGCCAAGATCGACAAGGTCTACAACGCCGGTTTTCGCAAGTTTTTTCTGTCTTATGTTCAGGCTCAGCGTGATATCGACGAATTCATGGAATTGGTCGGTTCTGACGTTGAGATTATGCTCAAGATAGAAAATAAGCAGGGCCTGGCTTTCGTAGCCAACGGCTTCAAGAAAAAGGAAAACCACAGACTGGTGGCAGCCCGGGGTGACATGTACGTGGAGATTGATCGTCCCCATCAGATCATGGCCGCCCTGAAGCTGATCATTGCCAAAGATCCGCAGGCCAATGTGGGGTCGCGGATGCTTTTATCCATCGTGCATGAACCAGTGCCGTCCTGCGCTGACTTTCTGGAGTTGGCCTGGCTTTATGACATCGGTTATCGATCCATGATGCTCTGCGATGAGCTTTGCCTGAAAGAAGATTTGCTGGCAACAGCAGTCAATGCCTGGCACAGTTTCAAAGAAGAGTATACAAGTTAACCAAACAAGGGAGCAGCAATGCTCCCTTTTATAATAGGTTTAATCTTGACAGCACGGGTTATTTTTGTTATAATAGATTGAAGCTTAGTTCTTTACATTAAAAAAGGTATTAGATAGTTTAAGGAGGCATAGATGAGGAAATTTTGGTTGTTTGCAGTCATCGTCTTTATTTCTTTTTCAATGGTAATGAGCTGCGCTCAAGAGCCTGAAGAAAAGGACAAAATCAAAGTTACTCTGCCAGACAAACATTCTGATTCACCCGACTGGCAAAGCATCTATGAAGACAATATCAGATCAATCCCACAAATAGTCATTGAACAATGTTTTTTGAGCACTCATTATTGCCAGGAGTATTCCCAGGGCACAGCCTTTGTGGTTGATCAGGGAGTAGTGGCTACCAATTACCATCTGGCAGAATATTATTCTCTGACTGAGAAATCCAGTTCAGAGACGATTTTCTATCAGCTTTATCTTCGCTATCCTGCAACTAACACTCGCGAGGACAATTACTTTTTACCGGACAGATATTATGTCACAGGTTCTTATGGGTTAATTAATCGGGACATGGCTCTGCTTCAAGTCAATACCTTGGGTAATGTTCCGGTTAAAATCACTGCTGCTGACTTTTGGTCATTGCAGACGGGCGACAAGATATTTATTGTCAGTTATCCCGGCAGCAGGGAATTTGTCGGGTCTGAAGGTAAAATATACGATATTTTTCGTAATGATGGCCTGGCTGACTGGATCGCCAATGACACCAAACTGATTGAGCACACAGCCGACACCTATTACGGCAGCAGCGGCGGACCAATTTTTAATGCCAAAGGTGAAGTCATTGGTATTCATTTTGCCGGTTTTGGCGACGGTTCGCCAACATCCCTGGCACTTTCGATTACCTATCTGCAAGGGATAGATTTCGAAAATGTACCTTTCGATTTTTGAATCACAAAAGACAGAATCCAATTCTGTCTTTTTTCTTTTTTAAAAATTAACTTCGTTGCGTTATGTTTTTAGGTCAGATGAACTATAAAAAAAGATCGCACAACTTAGCGCGATCTAATTAATTTTGATTTATTTTTAGTTTGTTTTTTGTCCAGGTACGTTTCCAATGGTCATCTGTTTGTACATGACCTTGCCGTACCCATTTGGCAATTGATACATTGAATTCAGACAGTGGGAATGAATCAACCAGTCTGACAACATATCCTTCAATCTGATTTCCAAAATTTGACTTGGGTGGCAAATCGAACTTTTGAGGAAAAATTCCTTCATATAAAATCGGCACATAGGCCAATCCGAGCTGACAACAGAGAGTTATCGTCTCTTCAACTGACAGGACCATTTTTTTGTTTAAATCAATGGCAGAAAACACGAAATACCATTGAGTTAATTGGTCATAAAAAATTGAATGTTTGGCATAAAGATATTCTCCGGAAATTTGGATATTAGCCGGAATGTGATATCTAATTTGAGCATGCAAAGACTTGATAAAGCTTTGAGACTGATGGTTCATGTTGTTCTGGCTACGAGCATGGATCCTATCTCTATATAAAGAGATATTTTCGCCGTCAAGTTTTTCCATGATGACAACATTTTTACCATTAAAACATGCTTTGGATTTTAATACTTTGTCATCACGAGTAATGCCTGGGGAATTGGGCAGATGGTATATTTTGGGCCATTTCATTATAATAACCTCCTGAAATTTTAAGGTTCATACTGATTATTTAATTTAGCATAGTAATTGTATTTTGTCAATTATGATTGATTGGTCAAACTGTTAAAATTCGTGTAAAATAACATTATATTTTAATATGATCGAAAATAAAGAAAAATTTAATATGCAGCCCGCCTTCGCTCTTCATGCTTCAGAGCTACGGCGGACTCCTTGGTTAAGAAATCAAAGTTATGAAAGAAAATAGCAAATTTAATTTGCAGCAGCAAAAGGCCATTACCTTTGGTAACGGGCCGCTTTTGATTGTGGCCGGAGCCGGCACAGGCAAGACTATGGTTATTACCCAAAGGATTTCTCATTTGATTTTGGATAAAAAAGTAAATACAGACGCGATTTTGGCTTTGACTTTTACTGAAAAAGCAGCCGGAGAAATGCAGGAACGCGTGGATAAACTTATGCCGATCGGCTATGTTGATCTGTGGATTTCCACCTTTCATTCTTTTTGTCAGAAAATGCTGGAACAGCATGCTTTGGATATTGGCATACCCAATGATTTTAAATTACTGGATCAGACTGCAGCCTGGCTTTTGGTCCGTCAAAATTTGGACAAGTTTAATTTGGATTATTATAAACCCTTAGGCAATCCGACTAAATTTATTCATGCGCTTTTGACTCATTTTTCCCGCTGTAAAGACGAGGAAATTTATCCGGCTCAATATTTGGAGTATGCGGAAAAACAGGAATTGGATCTGGATAGTAAACAAGGTGATGAAAGTTTAGTTGACGAAGTTAGGCGGCTGAAAGAAATTGCTAATGCTTATCATGTGTATCAACAATTACTTTTGGATAATAATGCTCTGGATTTTGGCGATCTGATAAATTATACCTTGAAATTGTTCAATCAGCGCAAAAATATTTTAAAAAAATATCAGGAGCAGTTTGAATATATTTTGGTTGATGAATTTCAGGACACAAATTTTGCTCAATACAATCTGGTTAAACTTTTGGCAGGGGACAAGAAGAATTTGACAGTGGTGGCTGATGATGATCAGTCCATCTATAAATTCCGCGGGGCTTCGGTGTCCAATATTTTACAGTTTAAAAAAGATTATCCGGAGGCTGTCGATATTGTGCTGACCGAAAATTACCGTTCCTGTCAGGAGATTCTGGACTTAGCCTATAATTTTATCCAGCAGAATAATCCCAATCGGCTGGAAGCGCAAAAAGGTTCTAAGATTAAGAAAAAACTTAAGGCCAATAAAGATTGTTCAGCGCAAATTGAACATCTGCATTTTACGGCGCTTGATGATGAAGTCAGGGGAGTGATTCAAAAGATATTAGATATTAAAAAGAAAGATAAGGATGTTTCTTGGCAGGATTTTGCTATTTTAGTGCGCGCCAATGACAGCGCCACCAGTTTTATTAATTTTTTGCGCAAAACTAATGTGCCTTATCAGTTTGTGGCCATGCGCGGTCTGTACGCTAAAGCGATTATTCTGGATATTATTAATTATTTTAAACTGCTTGATAATTATCATGAAAGCGCCGCTGTTTTTCGGTTACTGCGTTCACCGATAGTAAATATTACTGACGAGGAATTAACGAAACTGTGTCATTTTGCTAATAAGAAAAATTTCTCTTTATATGAAGCTTTAAAAATTGCCTCTACGGTTTTTGGCGTTTCAACCGAAACAATTTCTCAGATTAATTTCTTTTTATCTCTGATTGAAAAGCATACCGCGTTATCCCGGGAAAAAACAGTCGGGGAAGTCATGCTGGCCTTTATGCAGGATTCCAAGTATCTGGAAAAAATTCTTCAGGCTGATGAGGCAATTGCCAAACAAAATGCGGATTATTTAAACCAGTTTTATAACCGCATTAAAAAATTTGAAGAAAGTACTAATGACCCATCTTTGCAAAATTTTATGGCGGAAATGGAACTGGAATTGGAATCAGGTGAAGCCGGTTCATTGAAGTTTGATCTTGAACTCGGTCCTGATGTGATCAAAATTATGACCGTGCATGCGGCTAAGGGTTTGGAATTTGAATATGTGTTTATTCCCAATATGGTGGATCAGCGTTTTCCGACCAATAAAAGGGGAGAGCCGATTGAAATTCCTGAGCCTTTGATTAAGGATATTTTGCCTGAAGGCGATTTTCATATCCAGGAAGAAAGACGTTTATTTTATGTGGCCATGACTCGCGCCAAAAAAGGTTTATTTTTTACCTCGGCTGATGATTACGGCGGTGCCAGAACCAAAAAATTATCGCGGTTTCTGGTGGAACTGGAAGAAACCAATAAAGGCTTCAAATTGGACAAGAAAGTTACCAAGCAAGAAAAGGAAGTTCAAGCAGTGGCCGAACCGGTTGCGGCTAAAAAAATTAAAGCCGGTTTTGAAATTCCCAAACAGTTTTCTTTTTCCCAGATCGCGGCTTTTCAAAAATGTCCTTATCAGTATAAATTGTCATTTATTTATAAAATCCCGGTTTTTGGCAAGGGAGTTTTTTCCTATGGCAAAAGCATGCACTCGGCTTTACAGAAGTTTTTTGTTTTAGCCAATCAGAGAGTTACCACAAATCAGGCTGATTTGTTTAGCCCCAAAGATAAAGTTAAATCCAAAAAAATCGGGGCCCTGGTCAGTTTGGAAGAATTTAAAAAGATTTTTGAGGAATCCTGGCTGGATGAATGGTACAACAGTAAAGAAGACAAGGAAAAATACTGGCTCAAGGGTCGGGAATTTATCAAATTGTTTTATGACGCCAATAAAGATAAGGACTTGATGACCCTAGCCTTGGAAAAAGGCTTTAATATCAAGTTGGCCAAGGAATACACCATTCGCGGGTTTATTGACCGTTTGGATTTACTGCCTGATCAGACCGTTGAATTAATTGACTATAAAACCGGAAATCCCAAGGAAAAATTAACTGCGGAAGAAAAGACTCAGTTGCTCTTATATCAATTGGCTTGTTTGAATTTACCGGAAATTACCGGCGGGCATAAGGTTTCCAAATTGACTTTTTATTATATTGATAATAATTCTCAGTTGTCATTTCTGGGCACAGACAAGGAACTGGATAAGGTTGAGGCTGAATTCAGTCAGGCCATTAAGGCCATTAAAACCAGTAAGTTTGAAGCCCAGCCAGAACAGCATAAGTGTAATTTCTGTGATTTTAAGAATATCTGCGAATTTCGGGTCTAAAAGTCAGCGCCTTAGCCGCTGGCTTTTTTGTCCTTTTTTGTCCTTAGGCAAGAAATCCGCAAAAAGCTATGATTTAAGCATAATCAAATAACTTGAATAGTATGAAAAAATGCTATCTTTTAATTTTGTTTTTGCTGGTTATTTTGGCTGGTTGCCAATCTCCCGAAGAACCGTTGAGTCAGAATTTAAAATCCGTCGAAAAGAAAGATGCGCCAGCAGTTGTTAGCGCTAATAAAGATATTGGTCCTGATAAAGAGGAGTCGTTAAGTAAAATAATCTCAAATTTTTACGATGTTTATAATAATAAGGACTTTGATAAATTGGCTGTTTTTTTTGCCCCGCAGGTCAAGCAGTATATAAGTTTAAAGAACACTACGCCCGAGGCTATTGTCAGTGACGCCAAGGAGTTTTTTAAAGACAAAGATCCCGTCAAATACGAACCTTTTTTAAAGGCCATGGAAATAAATGGTAAGAACGTACGTTTAGGTTTGCATATGTCTTCGAGTTGGATAAAGAAAGCCTCGGGAGATGTCGGATATGATACACTGACTGATTCCAGCGTTTATGTGGTAGTCAGTCTGGATTTTGATGAAAATAATAAAATTGACAACTATACTGAAGAATATATTGTCAGACCGCAGATAAAATTAATTAAGGCCCAGGAACTTGAACCGGTTGCGGCTGGCGATGACAAGATTAAAGTTCCTGCCGGCACAATTGTATCCAGTAATTTTCAAAGTAGGACGTTTGAGACTGTTTCCTGGTGGAAGATGTATCAGACGATGGTAGTTTACAAGGGTGAAAAATATTGGGCGACTTCTTTTACTTATCATGCTGCTGATTATGACAATACGGCTGAATATTATTTAGAAGATTCCACGGTCAGCTTGCCCGATAATTACAAAAAGTATTTTAAATATAATTATTACCTAGACAAAGAGATCAAAGACGAGAAGGAAAATTATTCTTTGATGGTATTTGATCCTGATACTTTCGCACCCAAAGAAGTCTATGCTTTTAGCAATTCCGAAGGCGACCGTTTTGAATTGGGCGATCTGTTCGGAGGTAAAATTTTGGAAATAGCTGTCATCTGGGTCCCGTCTTATATCAACCCAAGATGCTTTAACGTGGAGACTCGAGAATTTTTACCCATCGAACACTCCCGGGGAGTGACCTTGGTCGGTAACAACTTTTATTTTCTGCAGTTTCATGATGCTCCGTTTAACGTCCATTATTACTACGGCGATGAGGTTGACCGGGGCGGATATTATGATGAACTACTGATGATAAACATTAAGGACAATAAAATTAAAGATGTATACAAGGCGAATTTCGGGACCTTGGGAATTAAGGCAATTACTGATACCCAAATTGTTTTAACAGAAACATTATTTGATAATGCTAAAGAATTAAATTACCAATCGACACCTGAGGAGGTTAACTCTGTGTTTTTGGGGGAGAAAGACGTTGTTATACCTTTAGATTAATATTTATAAAATAAGTTTATGAAAAAATTATATTTACTTTCATTAATTGTCCTGACCCTGGTTTTAACCGGTTGTCTGAATGATAAAGTTGGTCAGCCTTTAGCAGTCGGAGATTCCCTGAATTTTGATCAGTCATTGGTTATTAATCAGCAGCCGGCCGAGAATGTAGAAATTCCCAGCGTTTTTAAGCCGGGTGACAAGGCTAAGGTTTTTCCCGAATTAATTAACGGACCCGAAGATATTAGCCAGTTTGACAAGATTGGAGATTATTATATTTTACAGACTGAAAAAATCGGCGAGCGCAATATTTATCTTTTGGCGCAGAATTATAAGATCGAAAAAGTTGAAGCCTGGTTCGGGGCGCCTACGGGCATAACCCAGACAGGAACATTTTATTTTTATCAGGGTGATATCAATCAGTTTAATCAGGATAAGGTTGTTAAGATAGGGGACTTTAATTTTACCGGCAGAAAAATATATTCTAGTCTGAATCAGCTTAAAAGCAGCAAGTATCAGAATGAACATTTTGTTATGATTGAACAGTATGAAATGAATAATTTTTCCAGATTTTATTTTTGGCTGGTGAAAGCCGATTCAATAACGCCGGTTAAATTTAACGACTATAATTCAGTGATGTCGGGTTGGACATTCAATAGTATTGAATTTAATGATTTGTATATTACAACATATGGTTATTGGGGTGGCCAGCCTTTTGATTACAGCGAAACTTTTGATGACTGGTACTGGGATGGCAGTAATTTTGAACTGATTATGCGCAAAACTATCATCAGCAAATTAGAACATAAATATTCATTCTTTACTTCCCAAGATAAGCAAAAACCTACCTGGGAAGTAACCTGGCCTTTTGACAGCATTATTGTTGACTACTTTTTAACTTCCGACCGAAATAAGCTGGTCTATGTAGAGACAGTAGCAGGCGGTGATGCCATTAAAATTCGCAATCTGAAGACTGGTTTAGAACAGCCTATAATTTCGGAGCCGGAAACAGTCTATGAGTTTATTAATGATAAATGTACTGATAAGCTTATATATTATGCGGCAACAGGATTTGACAGCCCGCCCTTTGAGTATCAATACAATCTGGAGACTGGGGAGATTATTTATACGCATAATCTTGATCAATATTTTGAAAGATTTAAATTTTAAATTATAGCCTAATAGCCCCGCGTCGCGGGGCTTTTTTTGTACGACACCTTGACAAATACTTTGTTTTTGCTAAGATCAAATATCAGGTAAAGGAGGTGCCAAAGTGAACAACGGCAAACAGCGGAAAAGGCATGGTATGGCCAATCTGGTAAAATATAGTTTAACAGTAGATGGCAAAAGGCTGCTGCTGACTTCTGATGAGCTGGCTGAAATTCAGTCGGTCAAAAATGAAATGGAAGAGAATAACCCCAGCATGACTCTGGCCATCGAAAATTTCGGGGTCAGGCCGGATCCCAAAACATCTTTCGGCTGTCAATATCGTGATTTTAAAAAAGTCAGGGGCTATTCGCTCTGGCAGGTGCTCAAATAAAGCGTTCCGAGGTACGGAATGCTTTTTATTTTAATTTATAATAAAAGCGGTTGACTAAGGCCATGAAATAGTATAAATTAATTTCCAGTACCTTCTACAAAATCAGGCTACACTTTTTAGCAGCTTTAGTGGACGAAAGGAGATAATATTATGAGTGAGACGGAATATACCCGTGTAAGTAATTTTGAAATCGTTGATAAGTGGGGCAGTTTCACAACCCTGGAAGAACGGCGTTTTTATCTGAAACGTCTGGTCAGATTCGAGTCGGATAATATGATCAGAAATTCTGAAATTATTCCCGGCGGTTACGACCTGCACACTTCCAACCTTTTTAGCGTGAATGAGAACTCTATTGACACCTTGGTCAGATATCAGCTTGATGTTTTGGATGAAGTCTGGGCTTTGCCGCCCAATATCAGGTTTCAATCCGAAGCATGGCAGATTTTACAGGCAGCGATGATCCCTATGTCGCGGGAATTCAAAATTCATCTGCAGCCAAGAGAAGACTTTGTGCCCGTGGTTGTCAGTCGCCTGGTGGAACTGATTATGTCTGACAGTTTTTTACAGCAAAACATCATTGCTTTCAAATGCAAGGTTATTTTTCAGAGCCGTGAACCAGAGTATAACCGGGCAATTATCATCATCTATTTGTCTTTGCTGGAAAAACGCAAAATGGCCAGACAAATGTGCGCTCTGGTTCTGCGCAAACTTAAGGACGGACTGGCTGAATATGAAGCTTACTCCAACGGCAAGTTGCCGATTATAAATTTTCCGGTAACAGATCTGATGTCTTTTATTCAGATCGGCACTGACACTAAGTTTCGGCTGTACAAGATTTTGGGCGAAAAAAGGTTTAATCAGCTTTTTCCGGTCGAATTTCATCAGGCGTTATTGATGGATGAAAAACCGGAATATTTTTTGGGACAGGATCCCTAAACACCTGCAGAGGAACATTGATTAATGTCGGGCGTTTTTCTTTCTTGAAAAGGAGGTAACCATGGCTACTGAAGAAGAAGATAAAAGTGCATTTGATCTTTTAATGGCTTATCATGAAGGTGAAAAAACTCAAGCCCAGCTGAAAAAAATCGTTTTACAGCTGGCTGAACTTTTAGCCTTGTTCCCTGACTGGCCGGAAAATTTGGACTGGCTGACTTGTGATGCTGCCTTGACTTATGTTAAGTCAAAAAACCGGGAAGATCATGAATTAGCCGTCTTTGAAGCTCATTGCGGAGACTGCAAATTTTGCCGGCAACATCAGAAGGAAATTTTTTTCCTTGTTTACAGGCAAAGCCCCCAGGAACTGGCTTTATTAGCCAAGATGATCATGAACGAATAACCAAGCGCCCAGTACCATAATGATACTGGGCGCTTTTTATAATATTTATGGTACAGGGTGTGTGCGTTTAGATCGAAGCTATCGGGACAACGCGTTATAATACATTAAATATAAAAAAATTGGTTAACAAAGAAAATAGTATTTAAACCAAAATTCAATAAATTACGCCTTCGGCGACTTACTTTTTTATAACTAAAAAAGTAAGCAAAAAAGTTTTGGGGGTCCTCAATGCGCTAGTTCTTATAGCTCGTTTGTAGTATTAATAGCGACGCTTATTCGGCCCCCCAAACCCCCAGGGAGGGTTGAAATACGTCAGTGCAATTATATTAATCAAAACGTTTAGCTCCGCGATTCGGGGCAAGATAAATACCCACGGCTATTTTGCCGGCGGTAGCTTATTGACATAAAGTAGGGCTTATGATAATTTATTATATTGATTCAAGTATTTAAGGAGGACATTGAAATGAAAGATGAAGGCTTTCGTCCATTTGTAAATTCAGCCGTGGTTGGCGGCATATTGTGGCTAATCAGTGGCGGGATTGTCCATGCCTATTTAGTCTGTCTTGACTGGACTGCAATGGGGCAGAATGCAACCATTATCATTACCAGCCAGCAAATTTGTTTCGTCATCCTGTGCGGATTTGTTCTGGGCTTGGCAGTGGAAATCGGAAAGTTTATCGGCGCACTTTTTGAATCACCGGGTTCAGTACTTTTACTGCCTGGTATTGCCGGTGCCATAATCGGCGGTTTGCAGGGAAAATATATTGCCGCTGATTGGCTGAACTCTTCTGGGAATTTGCTGTTTCGGCCGGAAAATATCCGCATTTTATCCGGGGCAATCATCGGTTTTATTATCAGTTATCCCATTGTCATTGGGGGTATTATCAGCCGGCAGAAGGGACGTCCTTATTAAGGAGGGAACAATGGCTAAAAAAAGTTTACCGAACTGCCATAACTGGCCCTTGGTTGAATGGGGAGAAATTCCTGAAGCCTGCTATCATGATATTACTGTCAGTTACTGGGTTTGTCCTAAATGCAAGGACATTCTGGCTGAAATTAATTGCCCGGGCGGTCAGCGTTTTCATTGCGATGATTGTCGTCGAAAAAGAAAATGCCGACGCCTTTTGACCAAACAGGGCAAAATTACCATCTTTACCTGTGCCAATGACCATGAATGCCGGCAGCCGCTGACAGATGAAGAACATCGTAAGGTTTTTGAATACTGAATTTAAGCCGTCCCTGAATACAGGGGCGGCTTTTTAATATGCTTGACAACATATTGTCCATATAGTAAATTACTATATCAGTTATTTGATAATTCATTCAAGGGGAATTTATATAGAGGAGCAAGGGTGGGTATTGGGTCAAGTTAAAACAGTCGTACGCAAACCGCAAAGGAGTCAGTTATGAAAAGACGGGTTATTTTCGGCAAGGTTTTGGTCTTGGGCTTGGTTTTGGTCCTGCTGGCCATCTCGAGCTGCATCAAGAATGACCAGCCAGTTTCCACAGAGCCCATTAAAGTGGCTTTTGTGCCACAAGGGGTGATTCCGGACATGAACAGTATCCGGAGGCCGAGTAATGCAAAAGTCATTTTCAGCTGGAGTGCCGGTGGCGGAAACATTTATAATGAAACCAGTCGGAATACCGGAAGCGATATCGTCGCCTATCCTGGTTCGGCTAAGCCGATTCAGGTGACCACTCCGGGCGGACAAGCTATGCTTATCCGGGCAGTAACTGGTAAGGATTCCAATTTCGGGATGCCGAAAAACATCGAAGTGCCTGCAGGTTATCGGCTTGAAGTCATCGCCTGCTATGCCACTCAGCCCAATGGACGTGGCCCGTCGTTCCGTTTAGGCGCGGACTGGCGTACCTGTGACAATTGCCAGTCAACCTCATTCAAAGGTTCCACTCATTTGGATGTTTTTGGCGACAGTCTGCGCAGTCAAAATGGTGACTGGAGAGTGCTCAAATTGTCAGAATCGCCGAATTTATATTCTGGCAAGCCCGATGAATGGTGGAGAGTTTACAATTCCGGTCCGAGCATTACGTCACCACCGAATCACCGCTGGGTAGTGGGCTGGTGCCAGTTCCTGGGCCAGCAGTATCCGGGCGTCAATGACATCTGGGAAGGCGGCGATGCCTATCTGGCCTGGATGATAGTCTGGTACGAGCCGGTCAATTAAAAAAGCTCAGGCAAATAACGTCCTTATAGAAATATAAGGACGTTTTTTAATACTTGCTTAATTAAACCAATTGCTTTATCCTACAAAAGGAATGAAAATTTCTTAAGGAGGTGTCAAATGATTGAAATCATTGGAATCTTATTTCTCTGCCTGTTATTTTGCGGTCTAATTTATCACGAGTATAAGAAAAACAATCATTGTCCGCAGTGCGGCAGTAAATTAGACTGGCAGGACAGAGGCAGGGTGGATTCACCACTGGGCTCTTATGCCCTTAAGCAGGCGGGTTATTGTCCTTTATGTCAAAAAGACAGGGGAGAACGGTACCAGGATGATAGGTACTATTGAAAAAATGCTAGCCGTTATAGGGTAGTATTTTTTTAATATTTACTCTCTTGATTTTAACGGCTAATAGGATTAAAATTAGAATATAAATAATAATTTTTATAAATGGAGACTCCAATTAATATTCTAAAACATAAAATCGTCAGAATTCGCTGTAATAAGTGTCAGCGTGACATGGAACCGCAGCAGCCTGGGCAGGGCTGTCCGTTTTGCGGGGAAAAAAATAATCTGACCTTTATCTATGATAACGGTCAGGAACTTAACCTGGGGATAAAAAAGCCCAAATATCCACCAATAGTGTACGCGGCGACCCTGGTTAGTACCATAATTTTATTTGCTGCCTACAAACTTTTACCGTTTAATCTGGTTGCTTTTGTTTTTGTGGCCGTCGTAGCCTTTGATTTGATTATAGCCTATAAATATAAAAAATAATTGTATGAAAAAAACAGCCTTAATTTTATTTTTATTGTTATTTGTTTTAGGCGGTTGCGGAGCCAAAGGTTATGTCCAGCTGCAAAATGAGTGCGAAAGTAACAATGCTATCTGGCAGGCTGATTATCATGAATGCGATGACGGCGGTATCTCTTCAGCCTGGGATATGAAAGACTGGTGCGATAAAAATGGCGGCGCCTATAATAACTGTGCTTCGCCCTGCAGACATTTTGAGAATAAAGGCGCCTGTATTCAGGTATGTTATCGCATGTGCTCATATTAAATAAACTAAATATTTTTTAAGCTATGAAAAAACTATTACTTTTTTTTCTGCTGGTTATTTTTGTTTTTCCGACAACTGCCAAGGCAGCAATTAGCGATACTGTCCGGGGCATGATTTTGCTTCAGGTGGAGTCCAATGGTGAAGCCTGGTATGTTTATCCGGCTGATAATAATCGTTATTATATGAAAGATGGACAGGTGGCGTATCAGATGATGCGTAATTTTGGACTGGGTATTACTGATACTGATTTGGCCAAAATACCGACCGTGGCCGATACTGCAGCTATGAAGAATTCAAGTAGTGTTTGTGCCGCAAATGCTTTAGCTAATAAACTCAAGGGTAAGATTTTACTGCAGGTACAGCAGCACGGTGAAGCCTGGTATATATATCCGCAAACCTGCCGTCGAATTTATCTGAAAGACGGCGCTGCAGCTTATGAAATTATGCGTTTTCTAGGGCTGGGCATTACCAATCTTAATTTGGCTTTGGTACCGGTAGTGCCGGTGCCTTCAACTCAGTTTACCAGCTGTTTGGATTCGAAAAAATATCTGGATAAAGTCAACACTGATGTGGCTTTAGCTAAAAGTCTGGGGGTTGAAGCTACGCCGACCTCATTTTTAAATGACAATAAGTATCAGGGTGCTATGGATCAGACTACCTGGGAAAGCATTGTTAAATTAGCTGAGCAGACCAACCCCGGCCAGCCCATTGTCATCCAGACTTTCTCAGATTTTCAATGTCCTTATTGCAGTCGTCAGGCAGCGGTTTTTGATCAGTTGGCAGCCAAACATAGTAATGTTTCTCTTGATTTCCATCATTTCCCTTTATTTTTTCATGCCTTGGCTGAAACTGCGGCCTTGGCGGCTGAATGCGCCAGAGAACAGGGTAAGTTCAAAGCCATGCACGATGCTTTATTTGTCCTGACAGATACCGGGAAAATGTCTTATAATAATATTCTCAAAGCTGCGGCTGAATTGGGATTATAAATAATTTTTCAGCAATAAATGTTTTATCAGCGCCCCCTGATCCCGCATTGCGGGGCTCGGGGCGTTTTGTTTAAAATAAAAAAACGGAGCCGGTTAAAGCTCCGTTGGTTTTGTTAATAAGAGTCAGTGTTAGTTAGAACGTCCGAAGCCTATTTGAATGACTTGGATACCGGATCTTTGATCCTGCATCCGTTCCGCAGCCTCGTCGTTGATGACCACGATCTGAAAGCCTTCACGGACACCCAGACTGCTTTCGTGCCTGTTGAGCCGATCTTCGAGCAGCTGCCAAAAAAGCGCGTGCAGGGTTTCAGCTTGCTTGCCGATCATTTTCACTCTGGCGCATTTGTCACTGGCTCTGTCTTCGATCGTGTCGTCACAAGCATCGCAAGTGGCTTGGCACTCGGCAATTTTTTGATGGGAAAGAGTAAAGACAGCTTTTTCCAGAGCCGTGCATTCGCCGATGACTTCTTCACTGTCTTCGTCGACAGCGGTTTCGGGATCAGTGAAATTTGCGCCGGTTAGCTGATCGTCGATTTCCTGAAAAATAGTTCCCTTGAAAGTTTCGTTCATTCTTTTCTCCTTGTCTTGATTTTGTTGGTTTATTCCAGGTCCAAAAGCTTGGCCAGTCCGCTGCCGCCGAGACCAATGATTTGGATTCTCGAACCACGGTGGTGCAGCCGTTCAGCAGCCTGCTTGCTGAGTTCCACGATCCGGAAACCCTCGCGAATGCTCATTTCTGCATTGGGTTCATTCAGCCGGTCCATAATGAGCTGCCAGAACATCCGTCTCAGGACATTGACCTGCGATTCGAGCTTGTTTTTACGTTCGTGCGCGGCCTGAGAGCCGTCCTTGCAGAGCTCGGACAGGGCCTGATGAATGGTAGCGATTTCCTTGGCCTTGTTGAGAAAAAGGGTGAAAACTGCCTTTTCCAGGTCAGTGCATTCGCCGAGAAGCAAATCGTCTGCTTCAGGCGGAGGAGCTGACTCCGTCTGGCTAAAATTACCACTGGTTACGATGGCATCGATTTCCTCAATCAATGTCCCTTGGTACGCTTCGTTCATTCTTTGCCTCCTTGTGTCTGTTGGTTTAAAGTCCAGAACTTCAATTTCCTTCAATAATGTAGTAATTTAGCAGAATTGAAATGAATTGTCAAGCGGTGATTTGCTTCGTTGTCCCTCCTTTTTCTAGCTTGATTTTTCGTGGTAAAAATTGTAAAATTAAATCAGAATATAGACAAATATAACAGTGTAAATAATAAATTCTAAACGGTTTAAGCTGGATTTATTTATATGAAAAAATCATTTGAACAAATGAAAGCCCAGACTAAAGCAGTTGAATTGCATCAGAAACTTAAGGGCAGAGAGGGAGCTCTCGGAAATTTTGGTTATCAAGAACTTAATTATAAGGAAATAATTCAGGCTTTAAGCGGACCCCAGCCGGGTGAACATTGGCTTTTTTATAAAAAATATCTTGAGGACCTCAGGGCCATGCGCCGGGAAGAAAGAAAAAAATACCGTCAGGCTGGTAAAAGTTTTAAAGAGCCGACCATCGATGCTCTGGCGGAAAAGCTGAGTTTTGGCAGTCTGAGGCTGAAACAACTGGAAAGGCTGCAGCAAGATAATGGCCTGGGGCAAGTGACCAGAATTTTTACTGATGAACAGGTTCTTGAAGCTAGTAAAGATCAGGCGGCTTTTAAACGGACTATAGATGATGTCCTGGCTAAGCGACCAGAGACGATTTTTAAAATTTTAACTAATTTGCCTAATTTGATCCCGGTAGAACAGGCCAAGCAGTTAGTACTTAAGGAGATCAAAGATTCGTCACACGTTGGTTTGGGGGAATTGGATGCCTGTGTTGGAATTTTTTCACCCGGTGAAGTCAGGCAAATCATCACTGAAGCTATTACAGATAAAAAGCTCGATCCTTTTTCATTGTTTTCTTATAAAGATTATAAAAAATATTTGCCCAAAGATGAGGTCACGATCCTTTTGAAAAATGATTTACTGACACAGGATTATGTTTATTTTTACGATTTTGAGAAATATATAGCTGACGGCTATCTGACTTTTGAGGATCAGACCGCTTATATTATGACTAAGCTGAGTCAGACTGAAATTAATAATGATTTTATAAGCAAATTATCCGAGCAGAATATGGCTGAAATGGTTTATAATAAATTGGCAGCAGAAGACCTGCAAAAAATCGGCGGACTTTTAGTCAAATATTTTTCCGGTGATCCGGCCGGTTTGTATCATTTGCCTGCTTTTGTCAGAATGAATCTGACCAGTCATGAGCAGGCGGTTGATATTGTCAGACAGTGTATTAAAAATGAAAAATTTCCGCTCTGGAATCTGGATACGGCTTTAAAATTTTTAGCTGCTGATGAAATCCAGCCGCTGTTAGCTCGCGCCATTACTGCAAACCCCGATGAGATAATCAGAAATTTTCGCACTTACAGCAAATATATGACTGCAGAACAGGCGACCACGGCGATTATGGAAGCGGTTTCGTCCCGGCCGACGGTAGTGGCCGAGAATTCGGATTTAATTAATGAGCATATCAAAGATCCGGATGTGCGCCAAAAATTGTTAAATCAGGTTATTGGCAGTATCAGTCCAAATGCATTTTGTCGGAACGCAGATGAGTTGTTTGAGGCTTTAAAAATTAGCGATGCCACTGAACAGAAAACCATGATTACCAAAAAATTGTTTGAAGAGCCGAGCTTTGAATATTTAAGTAACAGTAAGATCGTCTCACGTTTCAGCCCCCAGGAAATTGAAGAGATTGTGGCTAAACAGCTAGAGCTGGGGCTGGGCAATATGCTGGAAAATTTGGAAAGCGTCCGCCAGGTAGTCGGTGGGGATAAGGAGCTAAAAAAGATTATTCTGGACGGGGTAGACAAGGATCCTTCGGGATTTTTTACGGGTATTGAAAAAATTCAGTATCTTTTTTCGACTGCTGATTTTGAATTTCTGATCAAACGGGCGACCAAGACCCCTCAGGGTATCCACAGCGGTATTTTTGGCTTTGATAAATGGGTACCGCTGGTCAATCCGGAATTTACGGCTGATTTTCTCAGAGAGAGCAGCCCGTATTCAGTGGAGTTTTTGTTTTATCAGATCGGTAAATTTTGGAATTATCTGCCTGAAGCTGAGCGGCGTGATTTTTATCTGAAATTGATTGAATATCAGCCGCTGCTGGCGCTTGATAACGAAAAACAGCTGGCCACGAAATTGCCGGATATCAGCCGAAAAAAAATAATTGAAATTGCCTATCAAAGTGAAAATATGGCTTTTGCGCCCAAAAGTCTGGATGAAATTTTTCAGCAATTGGACAAAGAAACAGATGATGAAACCAGAATTAATCTGATCGGGCAGGGAGCTCATATTCATCTGGCCATCAGTCAGATTAAAAAAAATAATTTGAGCCAGAGTTATTTGAAATTATTAAATCAGGAAAGTCTGGGCGTCAAGCGTGAAGCTGAATTGCTGTCAACGTTTGAGTGCCTGTCCATGCTGAAGGAAAACAATCCCAAACTGGGTGCGCAGCTGGATAAAATTGAAAATCAGGAGGCGGCTCAGAAAATAATTTTTAAAGAACTGGCAGCGCTGACAGGACTCAAGGAAAAAATTTCCGACCAGCAGATTGTAAGTTTTTCCCGGGCCATGGAATCGCCGGTGCCCTTTACTATTTATTTTTTGCAATACAAAGATTCACCTGAACATGCACAGATTCTGAAGGAAATTTTCCTGTCACTTTTAGACGGAAATTTTAGCGACTGGAAATACGGTGAACTGGAAGTCCAAAAAGCCCATAATTATCTGCCGCATAATTTGACGCCGGAGCAATACCAGGCCTGGCAGCAGGATGACAGTCTGACTTTGTTTGAAAGTCTGGCTTTGAGCACTCATGAAGCGGCTGTGGCTATCCGACAGGAAATAGTCAATAATGCCTTTCATTTTAAGATTGAAGGCTTGGAAGATCAGGAATTGGCTGTAGATCTGTTGCCCGACATTGCCAAGGAAGCTGTCGTTATCGGCCAGGAACTGGCCAAAACCAATAAGGCGATTGCGGAACTGAAAAAGAGCGGTCAGGCTGAGTCGGACCAGATGAAAGAACTCCTGGTTTCCCGCGACCAGCTGCAGGCCAATCGTCAGATGCTTTTGACTATCCGCAGTCTAGTCCGTCTGGCCAATCTCAACCCAGAGGAAGTCGCCAGCGGTTATCTGCTTGAGGGTAAAGACAAGAAGAAAAAAGGTGAGACTTTAAAACAGGTGCTTACCGGGATTCGCCGCGGCACAGCAGCGGAGGGCGCTTTTGTTTTAGATAATATTGAAAGGAAATTAGCCGGATTTCGAAGTCAGAACCAGTCTAAACAAAATTTAATCTGTACTGATTCGGGCACGGCCGAAGATTTTCTGCTGGTCGGTGCCAGACCGGTCAATTCCTGCCAGCATTATGCCGATGGCGGTTATAATGATTGCCTGCTGGGTTATAGCGGACCGGAAGTCAAGATTCTGATGCTTAAAAATGAAAAGGACAAGCCGGTGGCCCGGGCTATTTTCCGGATACTAAGCGATGAGAAAGGCAATCCCTGTCTGCATGTGGAACATATTTATTCAGCCTCTATGAACAGCGGAGTTTACCGTTCAATTTACAGCCAGGCTCTGAAAAAAGCCGAAGCTCTGGGTATCCCGCTTTTTGTCAGCGCCGTTGATGTTGAAGAAATGACTGAAGGCAAGGATAATCAGCTGGCTAAAGCTTTTAATTTCAGGTCCAGTGACACGGTTTTATACTCGCAGATCATTCGTGCGCCCAAAATTTATGTTGATTCAGCCGGTGGCGCCAAATCATTCGGCAAGTATCAGCTGTCAAGGCTGCGACAGGTTGAAAAAATTGAGGCCGAAGAGCCAAAATCATAATTCGATAATATAAAAATATGAAAGACCAAATTTTGCCGGAACAGGATCAGGCAAAAATAGCTGACTTGAAAAAACAGCTGACCATAGTTGACGGCTGGATTTATTTTGTGATTACGATTTTTCTGGCTTTTATCTGTCTGATATTTTTAATAGATTCTTTCAGTGAAGACAAAGATTCTATGCTGATGAGTTTTGGATTTAATCAGGCGACCAGCGCCGCCATCTGGAACAATCTGCAGATTGTTGCGGTTTTATTCTTTTTTGTCAGCTTGCTAACAATCATTGGTTTATTCCAGCGTCATTTTTGGTTACGAAAGAAAATCGGGCTTAAAGGCGTGGATAATCTGACGGATTTATTAATGACTGATATGGTCAATGTAGCCAAAATTACCACTGGCGAGTCGCCCAATCTTAACGGCAAACCCCGCGTCTTTATCATTCACGGCTGGGGTGGTAAACCCGAAGAAGCCTGGTTTCCCTGGCTCAAGAAAAAGCTGGAAGCCAAAGGCATCAGCGTCTATGTGCCGGCCATGCCTGACACTGAACATCCGGCTATAGATAAATGGGTGCCGTATTTAGCCGCCCAAGTCGGCTGGCCTGACACCAATACTTATTTAGTCGGTCATTCCATTGGCGTGCAGACAATTTTACGCTATTTACAGACACTTGATCGGCCGGTTGGCGGGGTAGTGGCCGTGGCCGGGTTTTTCACTTTAATCCCAGGATCTTTAGACGGTCCTGGAGAAGAAAAACAAGCCAAGCCCTGGCTGGAAACTCCGATTGACACTGACAAAGTTAAGCAAAATACTAATAAAATAATCGCCATTTTTTCTGACACAGATAAGTTTGTGGGATTGGAAAACGTTGATTATTTTAAAAAACGACTGGGGGCTCAGACATTTGTCTTAAACAAAAAGGGACACATGGGTTCAAGTGACGGCATTCAAGAATTGCCGGAGATTTTGGAGGCAGTTGAGGAAATAATGAAATAATAAATTATATAATAAAAGATTTTGGCCGCCCGTTTAGTAGAGACGCATTGCAATGCGCCTCTACCGTCCGCAACCCCATAATTAATAGCCAAAATCATAGGTTCAAATATATGAAACAAATACTATTTTTCTTTGGAACCGTTTTATTCCTGGCCAGTTGCGCGAAGCAAGCGCCGGTTCAGGTTAATTCTAATCAGCCGGTCAGCCAGAATTGTGAACTCGGGGTAAGTTATGAAAATACAGCGGTCAAACATGTTGGTTGCCAGTGCCCGGAAAACTATGAGTTTAAGACCCTGGATATGGGCTGGGGGCCGTGTCCTGAGCCGACAATGAGTGATTGTGCGGCCTCGACTTTAATCTGTGTGAAAAAAGTCGGTACTTATCCGCCGATTACAGCTAAAGATTTAACTGATTTATTGGCAGCCGGGGCTGAACTTAATGACACTGATTTGCCGGCTGTTAATTTGCCGGCTGAAATTAATTATTACCAGATCGACCGGAAATTTTTTAAACTTGGTGATATTTATCTGGCCTTGGTGAAACAACCATCAATGAATATTAATTTATCCGGGCTGCCTAATAATTTTAGTGTCAGTTATGTCGGTCTGATTGCCACCAAAGCCGATCAACAGACCTGGACTGAACTCTTAAAGCTTGAGGACGAAAATCAGACTGACAAAAACAATCCCTATTATCTATGGGTTAAAGATAGTAAAATATATTTAAGTGTGGTTGATCAAAACGGCGCTGGCAGCGGCGAAGGCCTGATGAAGGTTTTAACTCTCAATGAGCAAAATCACTGGGTTTTGACAGGCTGTTATTATTTTTCTGATACTTTTAATGACGGCGATTATTATCAGCTCAGTCGAGAGCTTGATAAATTTGCAGCCAAACCACTGACAGAATGCAGTAATTTACAGTGGCAGGAATAAAGTGAATTTTATGAAAAAACTTATTCTACTTATAGTCTTAATCTCGGTCTCGTCGACCCTAACAGCCTGTAATTCTTCGGCAGAATGTGTTAATGATTCTGATTGTAAAATTCTTTTTAGCAATTGTGGTTGCGAGGCCATGTCCGCCAGCGATCCCAGGACGAAATTGGAAGATGATGATAGAATCTGCGTTATTAATTCGTGCCAAGGGGCCAAGGCCATTTGTGATCAGGGGCGATGTCAGGCGGATAAATTTTTAAATAGTAAATAATTTTTTAACCAAAATTTTATGTCTAATAAAATTAGATCCGCCTTTGGCGGGAAAAAACATTTTTTATTATTAATAATTTTCGCTTTACTTATATTAAGTGCTGGTTGTGGTGCGCCCACGACTGGGTCTAAAACTCCTGCTGTTCAGGTTGAGTTAACACCGGTTTCCAGTCCTAAAACAGGCACAGTCACGTTTTTAGTCCCGACTGCTGATGCCTTAACATATTGTGACGGAGCAAAGATGGATAGTCAGGGTTTTAAAAAAACGATTACTAAGGAGGTGACTGAAAATCTTGAGGTCACAAATTTGTCAGCCACAGAATTAATAAATAAAACTATGGTTTTAGCGGCCCAAAAAGCTAATTTGACTTCAGTCACTGATTTGGATCAGGACTTTATCAGAATCAGTAATGGCACTGCCTATATTAAGCCGCTTGATGGCTGGGCAGGCGTCTCGATTTTTTTATGCGCCTGGAAACCGTTAGTTGAGACTAATCTTTTATATTTAGCCGATATAACTAAGGTTGTCTGGTTGGATGATTATCAGCAATGGGAGGAATTAAAATAAATTTTATGTCTAATAACATTAGATCCGCCTTTGGCGGGAAAAAATTATTAATCCCAAATCAAGAAAGTTACTCTGCGTTGTTGAAAAGATTTCCTTCTCAATTTCTTGCATTTATTCCATATTTAATGAGAGAAATTATCTATAAAAAGAAAAGAACCCCGTAAGGACAAGCCTTAAAGGGCGCTTTTCGTAGTGATTATATTTATATAATCTAGCAATTTATCAGCTTTGTCAGTAGTGTTATACACGTTACCAATCTTAAAAATATGTCAGAAATAAAACAATTTACTCCTGAAATCAGAGATGAAAATAAAGGTCTTGATTCAAATGTGTTTTTTGATCAAAAAGAAGTATTAGAGAAACTGAATCTTGAAAAACTGCCGAAAATGCAGGAATTATATCAGGCTTATGGTTATGAACAGCCGGAAACTGAAATGGTGGAACAAGAAACTGTAAATTTGAAAACTAATATGGATCAAATTTTTCAGATTTCCCATCAGGCGGCTAGGTTTGCTTTCAAAGAAATTGCACCGCTGGAAAATATTGCTGAGACTACACCGTTAGGTGAGTTGGAAATGGGTATTAATGTTTATCGAGGGAGTGAGAGCGGTTTAAGAACTATCAGGTTTAATCTGAATAAAGCCGGGGCTAAAGATAGAGTCGCTAGTTTTTTTATTCAGCAAGACAGTGAAAATGAAAATAACTGGGATCTGGGGCATCGGTTGATTGAACCCCAGTATCGTAATCAGAATTTAGGTACTAAGATGCTTGAATTAGTAGAGTCAGGTGTTCAGCAAATGGCTGATTTGAAAAATGAAAATCAGGAGTTAAGTCTGGAAGCCAGTCAGATCGGTGTTATTCTTTTTGCTTTAAAAAACGGTTATCAACCGGCGGAGCCGGAAGACTTGGCGAGACTCAAAGAAGTTTTAAAAGGTGATAAAGATAAATATTTCCTTACTACTGGTAAAGGGTATCAGCGCGATGGCCGGCAGGTTCCTGGTTATATATATGAAAGACAAAAGATAACTGAAGCCGTCAAAGAAGCTGGTCAAGAGGTTAGTCCTCAGGAATTGGAAAAATTTAATCTGGATAATATTTTTTACGGTGATCCTGATGCTTATTTTAATAATTCTGTTAAAATAAAATTAGTCAAAAATTTTACTCCGATCGGTCCGCCTTGGTCGTTAGCAGGGGATGGTAAAACAATAGAAAAATATTCAGATTTCAATAGGAATGCTTACCTTGAAATGAAATATCCTGATAATCCGTTATTCAAACCTGAATTTTCCAAGGAGATTCCGAAAAATTTTGTCAGTGTCTATCGTTTAGTGCCGGAAGAAATGCTTAAACAGATCGGGCAGGAGGGGATTAAGGATATTAAAGAAGCCCAGAATCCTTATAGGCAAAAATACGACCGGCTGATTGACAGTGTAGCTCCGGCTGGTTTTCACCGAGTAGGCGCAATTTATGCTTATCCTGAATTGAGCAGCCAGCCTGTTCTTGAAGGTGGAGATTTTATTTTGTTGGAAATAAAAATTGATCCTGATAAGGTCTTGGTTGCTGACGGGGAATGTGCTTTAAGTGTCGGCGATAAACTTTTTAGAAAATGGGATGATTCAGCGCTTAAATCTGCGAAAGAATACTGGCAAAAAGCTAAGACTTTGACTGAATATAATAAACAAAGAGGTACTTATCAGTTTAATGCCCCGGAAATTATTATACCGTTTGATTTGGATGAAAAATATATTAGAGTGCATGATATGACTAATCAATCATAACTAATTTTTAAAATAAATTTTATGTCTAATAACATTAGATCCGCCTTTGGCGGGAAAAACATAATCATTTTACTTTTATTGACTTTAAGTCTAAGTTTTTTGACGGGTTGTAAAAAACCGAGTACTGACACTGTGCCATCGTCCATGACCTATATTGGCACAAAATATGTCAATTGCCGATTAAGTCCGGATTTTCCTGCAGTTGCCGCTAAGGTCACTGAATTATCAGGTTTAGTCAGCCGTCCTGGTGTTTCTAGGCAGTCGGTATTATTAAACAGCGTAGCCATTGATAATAATGTTTTGTATAATCCGGTTACCAACGATTCTTTTACATCTTATAGCGGTTTTCGGGCAGCATTGAATAAACATATTACAGTTAAAGGTTATACTGGCGATAAAATTGATGGCTATAATATATTCTATGTCACTGATGTTCCTGGCTGGCATTATGTTTGTTGTGATGCGACTTTGGAAGATACCGGGCAAATATCTACGCCCAATGTCTGCCATTGGTTTGAAAAATAATTATATTTTCAGCCATTTTCGCCTCGGCTATGATTTTTTTATAAAATATGATATTTTTTAAATAACAAAGTTAATAATGTCTGCCTTGTGCAGGCCAGGAATAAACAATTTAACAAAGGCCGCTTAGGCATGAAACTTCCTTCTACGCTTAGGAGGACATGTCAGTGGCCGAAGGGAGGCAGGAAAATGTTGAGAATTTCGCGGTTAATGGGAGTCCTGTTGTGGCTGTTTTCGTTCCAGGTCTTTGCCTTGATCAGTCAGAGCATGCCGGCGCAGAACTTTTGGCTGGATGTGGGCACGGCCTTGGGCATGTTCGTGGTCGCCGCCTTCGTGCTCGGTCTCAGCCTCACGGACAATTCGGATTTGTCGTACGTCAGCACCTTGTTTCTGGTCGTGGTGGCCAGTGCTGTGATGACTTTTCGATTCCTTGGCCAGACGCCCTATGTCTGGTACGACCTGATGATCATCATGGCTGCGCCTCAGGTCATGGCCCTGGCCATTGGTTTTAGCTTAACCACGCGACAATCCCGGGCCGACTTGCAGTCCAGCCCCTGACATCCGCACCATCTCAAACAAGCGGCACTCTTTCGAAAGAGGCCGCTTTTTTTTGTCTCAAAAATCAAATAAAGCCTGTCTTGACTTTTATAAAAATATGCGTTATTATTAAGTGTTCTTTATATTTCAACAAAAACAGGAGGATTGACCATGAACTGGATAGATTTGCATTTGCATACGGCCTATAGTCGGGAAGCGGATAATTTTTTACCGGAGCGCTTGGCCAGTATTGCTGAGGCCAAGGTCAAGCGGCCTGGTTTGAAGGTTGCCGGGGTGGTTGATCATGACACGATTAACCACTGGGAACCCATGTACCGGGCCCAGCAAAAATTCGCACCCGGCCAATTACCGATTATTTTGCCCGGAGTTGAAATCTCATCTTGTTTTACTTTTCTGGGTAAGGTAATTCAGACTCATGTTTTGGGGTTTTTCCCCAAGCTGATTCGTTATGACCGGGAAAAATTGGTGCGGGTGGACAAGATTTTCCGTCAACCTTTAACCGATATTCTCAACGGTCGTTGGGCCAAGAATGTCGAGATCCGCATTCAATATCTGCTGAAAAACAACCTTCTGCCTGCGGGCTATGATGTCCAAAACATGATTGCCCGAGTCAAAGCCAAGAATCAGCACGATCTTGATTTCGTCAGCCAGGAATCGCCCAAAGACGGCGATGTTATCAATCTGCCCCTGACGACTTCGCATCTTTTCGTCCTCGAAGTAATGCTCGAAGACGGCTTGATTGAAAGCATTGAAGAGGGCATGTTGTACCTTGACCGGCACTATGAAGACAAGGTCGCGAAATTGGCCAAGATTCTGGCCCGACGCGAGCAGATTTCTGACGAACAGGCTTATGCCAAGGCCAGGGTCCTTCAGGGGAGCTGTCACGGCAGTTATGGCGATGACTGGTTCAAGCTGTCGACTCAGGACGCTTTGAGTCTGATTCGTCTGGCCGGTGGTGTGGCCATCCTGGCTCATCCCATGGTTTCTTTCAAGAAATTCCCGGGCGGGATAACAGCCTTCTTTGAATTTTGCCGCCAGGAATTAATCATTGCCGGACTGATGGGCCTGGAAGCTTATTATCCTCGGCAAGACGAATATCAGCCGGCAATTATTGAATTTTGCCGTCAAAACGGCCTGATTATCACCGGTGGTTCAGACGATCATCAGGATGGTCGCAATCACATCGGCGAAGTCATTTGTCCCTATGAAAATGTGGAGCAAATGATCAGCGCGCATCTGTAAAGATGCGCGCTTTTTTATATCTAGATTTCAATTGACTTGTCTGCTCTTTGGCTGTAAAATTAGAGTAAATATGACCAAACAAACCGAAAAATTCAATAAAGGCGAAATCATCATTTATCAGCCCAAAACCGGCGGGCCCAGGTTTGAGGTTGAGTTAGAAAAAGAATCAGTATGGCTAACCCAAGATCAAATGGCTCATTTGTTTGATAAAGGAAGATCTACAATTACTGAACATATTAATAATGTATTCAGAGAGAAAGAATTAAATGAAAAGTCAGTATGTCGGTATTTCCGACGTACTGGTTCTGATGGCAAAGTATACGAGGTTAAATATTATAATCTTGATGTAATTATATCTGTTGGTTATCGTGTGAAATCTAAACGAGGTACCGACTTCCGCATTTGGGCTACTAATGTTCTTAGGACTCACTTAATCAAAGGTTATACTTTGAATCAAAAGCGTCTTAGAGAGACTCAATTAACAGATTTGGAACAGGCAGTGGCTCTGGTTAAAAATGCCTTGGAAACTAAAAAGCTCAAAGGCGCAGAAGCTAAGGGTTTGCTTGAAGTTATCACCAAATACGCTCAATCCTGGTTATTATTGCAAAAATACGATGAAGATAAATTGGTTTTGCCGGTTAAGCAGGCCAAACCCAAATATGAATTGGATTATAATCAGGCGATTAGTGCAATTTCTGATTTAAAGAACAATCTGCTGGCCCAAAAGCAGGCTACTGATATATTTGGCAATGAAAGGGGGGAGGCATTAGCCGGGATTATCGGCAATCTTTACCAGACTTTTGGCGGTAAGGTCTTATATCCGTCAATTGAAGCCAAGGCTGCTCATCTGCTTTATTTCATCATCAAGGATCATCCGTTTAGCGATGGCAACAAGCGCATCGGCTCGTTTTTGTTTATCGTATTTTTGAGCAGAAATAATTATTTGCTGGATAAAAAGGGAGAGAGTAAGATAAATGATAATGCCTTGGTTGCTTTAGCTTTACTGATCGCCGCCAGCGACCCCAAACAAAAAGATGTCTTGGTCAAGCTGGTTATGAACTTTTTGACAAACTAAAAATTCCGCAAACGGAGCTAAGCTCCGAAGCGTCGGAGCTTAGCTCCGTCTTTCCCACTAACCAATAACCCCGCCCTCTACTTGCCCTCCGTAGCAATAGCGGAAAATGGGCGAAGGCAAGTAATCCCGCTACGCGGGAAAACTCTTAAATATATGGAAAAACAATTAATCATAAAATTACATAAAAATTTTGAAGATTGCGCTCATGAAAACGATGGGGTCGAATTTTGGTATGCTCGGGAATTGCAGTCTCTTTTAGGCTATGATCGTTGGGAAAATTTTGCCAATGCTGTAGAAAAAGCTAAAATTGCCTGTAAAAATTCTAAACAAAGCCTGTTAGACCATTTTCGTGACGTTACGAAGATGGTTAATATTGGTTCAGGCGCGAAAAAGGAGGTATCTGATATTATGTTGACCCGTTACGCCTGTTATCTTATTGCGCAAAATGGCGACCCGAGAAAAGATGAAATAGCTTTTGCCATGACATATTTTGCGGTCCAGACCAGGAAGCAGGAACTTGTGGAACAGCGAATTGAAGCCTGGGAAAGATTGCAGGCCAGAGAAAAGCTATCATTATCTGAAAAGGAGTTGTCAGGAGTTTTATTTGAACGGGGAGTCGATGGCGTGGGATTTGCCAGAATTCGCAGCAAAGGCGACACGGCTTTATTTGGCGGCTATAATACTCAAGAGATGAAAAGCAAGCTTGGCGTATCAGAAAAAAGGCCTCTGGCTGATTTTCTGCCCAGAATAACCATCAAGGCCAAGGATTTAGCTAACGAGATAACGAGTTTCAATGTACACCACACACCATTCACCAAACCAACATCCTAACCCAATCACTATTCACCAACCAATAACCAATGCCAAAATATTTACTTACAATTTCGTGCCTAGTCTTCGCTGGTATCGGCCTGACCACTGCCAGCGCCTTGGCGCAGGCAACCCGGGACATCTTTTTCCCGACTGAGCAGTCAGTGACTTTTACTGACAGTTTTGGTGATGCCCGAAGCGGGCATTTGCATGAAGGCATTGATCTGATGGGCACAAAAATGATGCCGTTATACTCGGCCATAGACGGACGAGTGCGTTACACGGTGGATCCTGAAGCAGATTATGGCTACTCAGTTGTTTTGGAAGACAGTGACAATTACACTTATCATTATTTACATATTAACAATGACACGCCCGGCACAGATGATGGTTTAGGCGGGACAGCCAATGCTTATGCGCCGGGTATTGTCCGGCGCGCTGCTGTGACCAAAGGTCAGTTAATCGGCTGGATGGGTGACAGCGGCAATGCTGAGAACGTGGGGCCGCATCTGCATTTTGAGATTCGTTTGCCTGACGGCACTGCTATTAATCCTTATTTAAGTTTAATCGATGCGCGTTATCCCGGCAGTTACAGTCTGACTGACGCGCTCAACGCCAGTCCTGACATTAATACTGACAAAAGTTTAGTCATTGGTTCAACGCCGGCAACTTGTGTTTCCGGTTCCAGAATCAAGCTCAAAGGCGCCACCACTGTTTATTATTGCGGGGCTGACTGTAAGCGTTATGTTTTTCCCACTGACAAGGTTTATTATTCCTGGTTTACCAGTTTTACCGGGGTGACTATTGTCACGGCCGAGCAGATGGCAGCTTTACCGCTTGGCGGCAATGTGACTTATCGTCCGGGCAGCAAGATGGTCAAGATTCAATCTGACACCAATGTTTATGCGGTGGAACAAGGCGGTGTTTTACGCTGGATGGTGTCAGCTGAGACTGCGACAGCGCTTTACGGCTCCACCTGGAAAAACAAGATAGACGATGTTTCCGATGCTTTTTTTATTAATTATAAAATGGGGGAGCCGGTTTTATCGGCGAGGTAAGGTTGAAAATTGATTGATTCGAAAACTTTTTCACTTGTCTCGGCTTTAGACGGAAAAAAAGTTTCACAAAAACTTGATTTGTTAATTATATTAGCTATGTGGCCAATATTTAAAAATGAAATTATAGAGGTGGTAAGACTTCTAGAAAATGAGAAATGGTTTGTTTTTGGTGGCTATACTATATATTTACAAAATATTAATCACAATCCCAAGGATATAGATATAATAACTACGTTAGAAGGTTTGACTAATTTAAAAACTAAGATTGGTAAGTATTCTAACGAGAAAGGAGATAATTGGATTGGGATAACATTTAAGTTAGGAGATGTGGAATTTGAAGTTATTACTGAAGAGAGTTCGGATTTACAATATTATCAAGAATTTTTAGAGAATAGCGAGTATATTTTTATAACCTTGACTACGGCAGATGGTATACAAATACCCTGCTTATCTTTGTTAAAACAGGCTCAGGGTTATTATAATGTATACTGTGATGGTAAGGGTAGCCAAGACCCAATGATTAAAATAAAATTGATTGCAAATTTTTTAAATTTAGATCCCAATAAATTTTTCGAATCATTAGAAAGAGAGTATAAAATTAAAAAGATAAAGTATTATATAAATAAAGGGCTTTCGTATGAACAGATTGGAAAAATACTGAATATTTCCCGGGCCAGGGTTCATCAATTGTATAAAAAATATTATCCCAAAAGAATAAATAATAATTTGAAGAAAATAGTTTTTGCTAGCGATAATATGCAGTGTCAATGGCACAATATTTGCAGGGATAAGAAAGTTTTGAGATCTGATTTAGTGATTCATCATCTTGATGGAGACAATACCAATAATAATTTAGATAATTTAGTAACTCTTTGTCGGTTTTGCTCAGCAGCATTTAATAAAATTAGAGATAAAGGGTATAAAGAATATATTTGTGATATATGCCAAAAAAAGTATAATCTTAAAGAAGGTAAGCTAATTAAAGATAAGTTTATCTGCAAATCATGCATAGAGGTGCGGAAAAATAAGAAAAATATATATTGGTGTGAAAAGTATAAACTTTCAAAATGTGTCATCTGTGGAGAAAATAAAATAAGACATTTTGGGAATGGATTGTGTAGAAGATGTTATGGTAAGTTGAGATTTAGTGATACTGAAAATAAAATAAAACACAAAGAATCAATGAGAAAATGGCGAATTAAAAATTTAGAAAAAATAAAGTCAAAACAAAGGAAATATCATAAGAAATATTATTCAAAAAACAGGGAGATGTTATTGCGACAACAGAAAGAAAGAATGCAGGATATAAAGTTGAATGACCCCATTAAATATAAAGAGTTAAAAGAAAAGTGGACATTATATAACAAAAATAAATCCAAGCTTGCTCATTAGGTAAATGGCCATATATGATGTTAAAGTTAATTTATAAATTAAGATAAAAAGTCCTCTGGCGGAAGAGGATTTTTTGTGGATAACTTATATTGACTACTGACTAAACAGTCAGTACAATATAAGTATATGAAAACCTCAATTATCACCCCCAGGCAAAAGCAATTACTTCAAATTATCCATGACTGGTTAAAAACTGAAGGTAATATTCCTTCATTTGAAGAAATGAAAAATGAACTTGGCGTAAACTCAAACCAAGCAGTTTTGGATTTATTAGAGAAATTGGAGGAGAAGAAAATGATTAAAAGAAACGAAGGACTAGCAAGATCAATAAATATTTTACAAAAGGGTTATGAATCACTTGAAGTTGCGCCTTTAGTAAATGTTGTTGGATTGGGTTCATGCGGACCTTTAGTTGAATTATTTGAGCAGAAAGATGTTTGGATGGAATTATCTCCGGAAGTTCATCAGTTTTCACATGAGTTAATTATTATTAGGGCATTTGGCGATTCCATGATTGGGGCTGGTATTATTGATGGCGATTTGTTGCTTTTTACTAAAGCTAAAGAATTTAAGGATAATGAAATTGTATTAGCCAGAACTATGGATGGTACAACCGTTAAACGATTAATAAATCGCGATAAAAAAACATATTTTCAGCCTGAAAATCCTAAATATGAAAGAATACCCGTGACTGAAGAAACTTATATTTTAGGTAAATTAATTAAAAATTTATCAAGAAATTATGCTTAAAAAAGAATTATCTAGCCAAATCATAAATAAAATCTTCAAAGATCCCGAAGTGCAGTATGGGCTAAAAGAATTTAAGGGCATTAAGCTTGCTGATGTCTTGGAAATTTTTGAAATTGAAAAAGGTAAGTATTATATAAAGGATCCTGTACGCGCTAAGGATATTTTAGTTTATAATGAGGAAAAAAATTTAAGCAAACCGGAGGAAATTATCCGTCAGCTTTGGCTTCATAAGATTATTAAAGATTATGGCTACCCGATAGATCGTATTGGGATTGAAAAAGACATCCATTTTGGCAGAGAAATTCATGGCAAAGCCGCTGATATTGTCATTTATCAAAAAGACAAGGAAACACCTTGGGTAATTATTGAATTAAAAAGTCCTGATGAGAAAAAAGGGTTGGAACAGTTAAAAAGTTATGTTAATTCCGAAGGAGCACCAATCGGCGTTTGGTCAAACGGCAACGAAAGAGTGATTTTATACCGATCACACCCTCATGAATTTGAAAATACTTTAAGGGATATCCCCAGAGCCGATCAATCAATTGAAGATGTGTTGGCAGAAGATGTGACCTTATCTGACTTGGAAAGCGATTTTGATTTGGTGGATATTATTAAAATTTTGGAAGAATTGGTTTTGGCTAATTCCGGGATGGATAGTTTTAATGAGATTTTTAAGCTGATATACGCAAAACTTTTTGATGAAAAAGAAGCTAAGAAGCGCGAAAAAAAGATTTTATATTTTAGACAATATAAGGATCCTGAATTGACCATGGCGCAAGTCAGCAAATTATTTGATTCAGCCAGGAAAGAATGGCCGGGAATCTTTAATGATTATGAGAAGATAGAATTGTCTCCCAATCATCTGGACGTCTGCGTGGGGCAATTGGAAAGAATTAAATTATATGATGCTAATCTGGAAGTTATTGATTCCGCTTTTGAATATTTATTGCCTGATGTTGCTAAGGGCAAGAAGGGACAGTATTTTACGCCTCGCCATGTAATTAATATGGCGGTAAAAATGTTAAGTCCTCAGCCAAATGAATATGTCATTGACCCAGCCTGCGGTTCCGGCGGATTTTTAATTCACGCCATGCGTTATGTGTATGATAATTATTTGCATTTGGATAGGGAGGCAATGAGTGATTACGCCAAAAAATATTTATTCGGCATTGATTTTGACGACAAATCAGTTAAGATTTCCCGCGCGCTCATGCTGATTGCCGGTGATGGCAAATCTCATATTTTTAAATTAAATTCTTTAAATCCTAGGGATTGGATGGGGAATGAGGCGGAAAAGGAAAGAGCCAGAGGCGAATTAAGAAATTTGCTGCATAAATTTGATGATTATGATAAAAATAAAGACAATCAGGAAAATTTTAGATTCTTTGATTACGACATTTTACTTTCCAACCCTCCCTTTGCCGGAGAAATAATTGAAAAGTCGCTTTTAAACCAATATGAATTGTCAAAAAATGAAGCCGGTAAATTAAAAAATAAAATGGAACGCCATATTTTATTTATTGAGCGTTCATTGCAATTGGTCAAACCAGGCGGCAGATTGGCAATAGTTTTACCGCAAGGCGTTTTTAATAATACCAACATGCAGCAGATAAGGCAGTTTTTAATGGACAAGGCAAGAATTTTAGCGGTAGTCGGGCTGAATGTGAATACTTTTAGACCTCATGCAGGAGTGAAAACATCAGTCCTATTTTTACAAAAATTTAAGGATAAGGAAAAACAGCCCAAAGATTATAATATTTTTATGGCCGTCTCCAAAAAGTCAGGCAAGGACAATTCAGGGGATTATGTTTATAAAAAAGATGCTGAAGGCAAGTTGGCGGTTGACATGAAAGGTAAGAAGGTTTTAGATCATGATTTGGACGAAATTGCGGAAGAATTTTTAAAGTTTGCGAAAAAGGAGGGTTTTAATTTTTAAGCATTTAATTATTAATAATTAGGAATATGAAAGATCTTATATCTCAAATTAAACAAAGTACCATATTTCTCGGGTTTATGAGAAATAATGAACCTGTCTATGTTGGAACTGGGTTTCTTATTCAGGTTGATGATGTTTTTTATGTTGTTACGGCAAAACATGTTGTTGAAAAAAAATATAGTCAAATGTATATATTCCTAAATAATAAAAATTTTGGTGTAAATTTTAAGTCTATTCAAGAAATACTTAATCAGGGCTGGTCATGGAAAAAACATGGTGACAATGATGTTGACATCGCTTTATTGCCATTCCCGTTAGCTCCAACTGATAAATCAAAATTTATTCCACATACTTTATTTATTCAAGAAATAGCTGACATATCAGAACTTGTAAATTTATTTTTTTTATCGTATCAGCCAGGCATCAATGAGCTAAAAAATGATTCATCAATAAATCCTATAATTAGGAAGGGCGTAATATCAAGAATTAATTACGATAAAACTTTTTTTATGGATGGGTTTGCATTCCCTGGAAATAGCGGCAGTCCCGTATTTTTGTTGCCAACGCCTATAAAAATTCAAAATGGTTTAATGCAAATTGGAGGGCCGGTAGAAATTAAATTGGCAGGAATAATTGGGGCATATATTCCATACAGAGATGTAGCAGTAAGTGAGCAAACCGGAGAAGTTAGAGCTATTTTTACTGAAAACACTGGGATAGCACTTGTTCACTCAACAGCTCTTCTCCAGGAGATTATTAAGGGTGAAGATTTTCAAGAACAACATAAAAAATTGACAAAAATAAAATTGATTCCTCAGGCGGAAAAAGAGCATTCTTCTTAGTAGTTGGTATCTTTATTGATATTTTATCCCTATCTGTAGCCGTAAGTGGATAATCAAAATTAACTTAATTTTATTATATGGATGAGCGATTAAATAAAATGATTCTCGATATGGGAAAGCAATATGGCGAACATGCTAAAATTTTGAGCGAAAAAGTCAATGCGGAAATGAAAAAAAATTTTAAGGTAATCCATGAGATTACAGAAAGTTTAAAAAAACAAATTGAAGATATCAGCCCCGCAATTTTAATGGTTCAAGAATCTATTCGGCAATTTGAGGAATCTAAGGAGTTTCATAAATTTGAGCAGCAAGCGTTTAATAATAGTGGTTGGTGGATAACCCCTTCATTAATGGAAGTTCCAGTATACAAATTCCGTAATGCTGTAATTAAATACAATAAGGGTCAAAAAATTGCTATAACTAATTTGTATATATCGATTTATCAAAAGAATAATTGTAAATATTTGGGGCAGGTATTAAATAGTTGGGATAGTAATAAATACTTTAAACCATGGATGAAAATTATAAGGCAAGCATTAGAAGCTCATGTGGATAAAAAATATTTTCTGTCAGTACCCGCATTATTGTTAGTAGCCGAGGGTATTTCAACTAATTATTGTAAAAAAAATAAGATTAAAATTCCCTATAAAGAAAATTCAAAAGGAGGTGAGAAAATCAAAAAAGCATTAAATTATATTAAAAATAATAAAGAAATTGAATTTTTAAATGCAGATTTTTTTATACTTGCTCTTGATAATATTATCTATGCTCAGACTTATAAAATTAATAAAAAAACTTTTAAATATTTCCTTAATCGCCATGCGGTTTTGCATGGTGGAACTACAGACTATGGCACTTTGAAGAATTCATTAAAGTGTTTTATGTTGTTAGATTTTTTAAGTATTTTAAAATAAATGACTTACTCAATAATCCCCAAATCCCACTTGGAAGGCGCTCTGCGTCTAGACCCGGAATACTATCAGCCGGAGTATTTGGAATTGATAAAAAAACTCGAGAAGTTGACTGATAAAAAATTGAAAGATTATGCTATTAACATTTCCAGGGGGTTTAAACCAATCAAGGGCGACTTTTTTAATTATATTGAAATATCAGAAATTGATTTAGGGAATGGTACTTTTAATGAATCTAAAATTCTAGGTGAGGAAGCACCGGATAGGGCGCAAAAAGTTGTAAAAGAGGGCGACGTTATTGTGTCTACTGTCAGGCCTAATAGAAATGCTGTTTCTTTGATCAGGGCAGAGCATAACAATTTTGTTGCTTCGAGCGGTTTTTGCAATATTGAACCTCGAAAAGTTTCTTCAGAGTATTTATTCGCTTATCTAAAAACTAATCATGTTATAAAGCTATTGGACAGATTGACTTCCGCAAGCATGTATCCCGCGGTAACAGAGGAAGACATAATGAATTTACCTTTTTATGTTAAAAATGAGCAAGCTATTATTAAATTAGTAAAAGAAGTTTTTGAGCAAATTGAGAAATCGAAATCGCTTTACGCCCAAGCCGAAGATTTACTGCTTGAAGAATTGGGTATTAATGATTTGGAATCAGAAGAAGATTTAACTTTTACAGCTACTTTAAAGGATTGCCTGCAAGCTGTTCGTATTGATGCTGATTTTTTTCAGCCGAAGTATGAGAGGATTTTAAGTAAAATAAAAGTTAAAAGGGAGAAATTAAGTAATTTAGTTTCTTTACAAAAGGGGATTGAGCCAGGCAGTGAAGAATATGCGGAAGAAGGCAAGCCGTTTATTCGCGTATCCAATATGTCCAAGTTCGGCTTAAATGATAATAATCAGCAATATTTGAGCGAGAAAATGTATAATGAATTGAAAGATAAATATCAGCCTCAAAAGGGAGATATTTTATTAAGTAAGGATGCGACTCCTGGCATTGCGGTTTTACTAGAAAAAGATGTTGAGGGTATTATCTCTGGCGGTACTTTACGATTAAAAATAAAAGATAAAACTTTAGTTCCTCAATACTTATCTTTAGTTTTAAATTCTGTAATTTGCCAAATGCAAATCGAAAGAGATGCTGGTGGGTCAATTATTATTCACTGGAGACCTGATCAAGTGGAAAATACAATTATTCCTATTTTACCCATCAAAATCCAGCAAAAAATTGCTGATTTGGTCAGTGAATCTTTTAAGTTAAGAAAAGAGGCCAAGGAACTACTAGAAGAAGCGAAAAAGAGGGTGGAGGAGGAGATTGAGAAGAAATAAATAAAAATCTCATCTAAAATATTTTTTAAAATAACTAAAAATCTATGGAAGCAGGTAAGAGAAACATCTCAGATATATTTAATCGCGCGCATAAATTATCAGTCCCTCATTTTCAGCGAGCGTATGTTTGGGATGAGGAACAGTGGGAAAGATTTTTGGAGGATGTGGACTATGCTTCACGGGCAAATCCCCCTTATTTTATGGGGTCTATTATCTTGAAACAGCAAGAGACTACAATTAAGCAAGGCGATATACGTACAATTATTGATGGCCAGCAAAGATTGACGACATTTATTTTATTCTTTAAAGTACTCTATGATAAGCTAGGATTACCCGAAAAATTTAAGGAAATTTTCACCACTTTTGGCGGTGATATAATTCTGGAACATAATTATTCCGACAGGCCAATCTTTGAAAAAATTTTACTGGGTGATGAATTGGGTAAAAAGGAAAAGAAGACAAGAATTTATAAATGTTATGATTATTTTTTGAATAATATTGATGAAAAAGTAATTAGCCCCAATAACTTACTGTCAAATATATTATTTGTGGGTATTGAGTTGCAATATCATGAAGATGAGCAGCAAATTTTTGATACTATTAATTCATTGGGTGTTAGACTGACAACTGCCGAATTGTTGAAGAATTATTTATTTAAGGATGATCTTGATTTTTATAATAAGAATTGGCGCGATGTATTTGAAAAAGAGGATGAAATTAAGGAATACTGGGACCAGGGAGTAACTTCCGGCCGAAATATTAGAAATAATATTGACCTATTCTTGCAGTCTTATTTATTTATTAAGATTCAAGAGAAAGACATTAATGTGAGCTCTGAGGATAAAGAACGTTATTTTAAGATTGATTCCGTTTTTAATTCGTATAAGGAATTCATGAATAAATACAAACAGGATAGGGATTCGATCATCAATGAGTTAAAGGATTATGCGCTTATTTATAAGGATACTATTAATCCCGAAATTGTTGAGCAAGATTTAAATGCAGATGATTATGTGCAGCGGATAAACTTGGTAATGTTTGGATTAGATACTGCAACGATTATTCCATATGTGCTGTATGTATCCAAAAAAGTGAGAGATGAGGAGGAAAAAAATAAGATTTTTAGATATCTTGAAGCGTATTTGATGAGACGGCTTGTTTCGAAAAAAACTACTAAAAATTACAATCAATTATTTAGGGGTTTTATTAATAATGAGATTGATACATTGGAAAAATTAAAGGATGCAATTGAGAAAAAGGGCGAAAAGATTAATAATATGCCAACAGACAATGATGTAATGGAGGGCGTAAATAAATCCCAGCTAACTAATAAACAAGCAAGGGGCATCCTTTATTTGATTGAGAGGTCAATCAGAAGCGATCTAAACGCTACTGAGCTAAAATTTCTTAATGAATATAGTCTTGAACACGTAATGCCAAAGAAATGGAGGAATAATTGGGGAGGTAATGAATTAACTGATGAACAGAAAAAAGAGCGAGATGATATATTGTTGACATTGGGTAATTTGACATTAATTACTAAAAAATTAAATTCGTCAATTAGAGATTCTGACTGGCAGAAAAAGAAAAAGGGTAGGGGAAGCCATAAAGGATTGCTAGAGTATGCTTAAGGAATTGAGATATTTTCAAAATATTTACAGAAGGAGTCATGGGGTGAGGAGGGAATAAAGGAACGCGCAAATGAACTTTATGATTATATGGTTAAGAATGTTTGGAACTTGAAGTTTTAAAAAACAGAGGAATTTTATATTTATGATAAAAGCTATCAGTATGAATGATGAGGGCAGGGTTAAGAATTTTATTCAAAGCAACCATTGGATTTTCGCTAAAACTTATGCTAAGACTGCTCCTCACGAATATGTCTGTCGGGATTATCTTGATGACTCAATGAAAAATGAATTTGTTTGGTTTGTTGAATTTATCAGAAAAAACGGAAACCCGGAAAAGTTTTTCAATTCAGAATATATTTATTTTCCTATCGACGGATATAAATACTGGACTATGGGTAATCCAATTGACGAAACTACTATTATAAATAGAGCGATTGTTTAAAATAAAAATCACATCTAAAATATTTTTTAGATATGTCGAAAAATCCTAATAAACAATTCATTGTTAATTTACAGGAGATGCAACTCGAGCGGGTTTGTTTTATAAAAATATCAGTCAGTAAGTCTCAGATTATTAAAAGAATCGGAGCCAAGCTTAGTGCGGAGATTTTAAGCCATGTCAAACCAATGAAGCTTTATGGCGTGAGCCGATATTTATACGCGGATATTAAAAAATATTTAAATAAGACCAGTCAGGGCAGGGATTTGTTTATAGAACTCGTCGGCGGACAATCGTGTTTTTTGCCTCCAATCAATAAACATAGACAGGGGAAGCTATTTATTAAGTCATAAAAATTTCATCTAAAAAATTTTTATGAAAAAACTCTCCCATCTCCTCATCCTCACCACCCTCATCCTCACCCTCACCGCCTGTTCTGAAGCGGGGACACTGGTTGTTAATACTAACCAGTGTCGGGATGTGGAATTGGCCAAACCAAATATTAATCAAATAGTTGCGCCTGAAAATAATGTTCCGGAACCTGTTTCTGATTTATACCCTGTGACCAAAGTCGTTGACGGCGATACCATCGATGTAAATATTGACGGCACAGTTGAGAGGATCAGGTTGATCGGCATTGATACTCCGGAAATAGTTGATCCCAGAAAACCCGTGGAATGTTTCGGACTTGAGGCTTCCAATAAAGCCAAGGCAGTTTTGACCGGCCAACAAGTCAGATTGGAAAAAGATAATTCTCAGGCCAATCGGGATGTTTATAATCGTTTGTTACGATACGTCTTTTTGGCTGACGGTATAAATTTTAATAAGATGATGATTGAACAGGGTTATGCTTATGAATATACTTATGACCTGCCCTATAAATACCAGACAGAATTTAAACAAGCGCAAAAATATGCGCAGGACAATAAATTAGGGCTTTGGCAGGATAATGTTTGCCCGGGTACGACATTAAAATGAGGTTTGACGTATTTAAAATAATTTTAAAGATAAAAATCTGCCTTTTCATGTTATTTTTCATTGAAAGAGAATGATGATTTTGGCCAATCGGAAGGTAGAGACACGGTTAACCGTGTCTCTACAGAACGTAAATTCGGTTCAGTCCCGCCAAAATCATTGTCATCAATTGTTAATACATTTAAAGGCGGCGTAACCCGTCGTTGTCATGAAAATAAATTGGATTTCAAATGGCAATCAAATTATCACGAACATATCATCCGCGACGAGGACGATTATGCCCGGATCTGCGAATATATCCGCTGTAACCCGGGTAAATGGTCTGAAGATCGAAATAATCCTTTAAATATAAAAAATCTCATCTAAAATATTTTTTAAAATTTCAGTCAGCTATTTTAGGTCTGTTGATAAAAAATTTGACACTATATTTAAGTGTGGTATAATAATACCACACCTTTAATTTATAAAAAAAATCGCTATGCCAAACGCTAATTTAAAAAAATTCGGCGAGCTTTTGAAAGCTTTAAGAATGAAGCAGGATTTAAGCTTGCGGGACGTATGCAAAAAGGTTAATTATGACCCCAGCAACTGGAGCAAGATTGAAAGAGGTATGATTTCTCCGCCCAGCGAGGAGGTTGTTTTAGGCCAATGGGCATTGGCCTTAGGTCTGGCCAAAGAGAGCAAAGAGTATTATGAATTTATTGATTTGGCCAATATTGCCCAGGGCATTATTCCGGATTACATTATGCAGGAAAAAGACTTGGTCAGAGCTTTGCCGGCTTTTTTCAGGACGGTTAGAAATGAAAAACCGACCAAAAAAGAGATTGACGATTTAATCAATCTGATTAAGAATAATTAGGAAATTAATGCAAACACCTTATTTCAAAAATCAGGAGCTTAAGCACAAAGCTGATGAGTTCAGAATTAAGCATTGGGGCAATGATGTGCCGGTAGATATTGAGCAGATTATTGAAGTTAAGCTGGGTATGGATATTATTCCGGTTCCCGGTTTATATAAACAATGCAATACCGATGCTTTGATTTCTTCGGACTGGAAGACGATTTATGTGGATAATGATAATTATATTGATGACAGATGTTATAACCGCATTCGTTTCTCTTTGGCGCATGAAATCGGCCATTTTATTTTGCATCAGGAGCTTTATGCATCTTTTGGCATTATGAGCGTTGAGGATTTTTATAATATAATTGATGGGTTAAATAATGATTATGGGATAATTGAAGGCCATGCCAATCGCTTTGCCAATTTTTTGCTGGTACCGAGAGAAAAATTGGAAATTGAAAAGGTCAAAGCCTTGCAAGCCCACCCCGAAATAAAGGAATTGGAAGCTGCAACTGTAAATTCCTACATTGCTATTCCCTTAAGTAAAATATTTGAGGTTAATGAAGGAGTCGTGGAAATTAGCCTAAATAACAAATAAAGAGTTTATTTTAAAATACCCCTATGACCCAATACTATAACCCCAACCGCGCCCCAGACTGGAACTATGGCGGGAAAAATTGGAAACTGTCACGATCAAAAATTGACCTTTTTGTAGAGTGTCCCAGATGTTTTTATGTTGATAATAAACTTGGCACCAAACGACCACCAGGATTTCCGTTTAATATAAATTCAGCAGTTGATAAATTATTGAAGCAAGAATTTGATGTTCATCGCTCCAATGGCACTCAGCACCCATTGCAAAAAAAATATAAAATTGACGCAGTACCTGCCCCGCATGAAAGCATTGATATTTGGCGGGATAATTTTAAAGGCGTTTCAATATTTGCATAAAGCTACCGGCATGACCATCTCCGGCGCGATTGATGATCTTTGGATTAATTCAAAGGGCGAATATATGGTGGTTGATTATAAAGCCACTGCAAAGGAAGAGGCCGTGACAGAACTTGATCAGGAATGGCAAGATGGTTATAAACGCCAAATGGAAGTTTATCAGTGGTTATTGCGTAAAAATAAATTAAAAGTCTCTAATACCGGCTATTTTGTTTATTGTACCGGCCGTACAGACGTTGAGGCATTTGACGGTAAAATAGAATTTAATGTAAATGTGATTCCTTATACAGGTTCTGATAAATGGGTTGAAAAAACCATTAAAGAAACTCATAAATGTTTGGAAAATAATAAAATCCCTTCTTCAGGCGCTGATTGTGATTATTGTAAATATGTGGATGCGAGGAATAAGTATGTTAAGTAGAAATCTCATCCCCAAAGCCAATCCCAATTGCGCTTATTGCAATTATCGGTCAGAGGCAAGGGAAGTGGAGGAATAAAAATTTTATTTAAAATATTTTCAAAACAATTTTTTAAGATGAATAATGATGATCCAAAATTAAAATTTCTCTCGCTAGAACTCTCGCCCGAATGCGACCAGAACTGTAAGCATTGTTATGCTAATTCATTGAAGTCTCAGGTTGAAAATATACTTACCTTTGAACAATGGCTTGACGTTATTAAGGCTGCTAAAAAAATAGGTTGTGAAGAAATACGCTTAACCGGTGGGGAGCCAACACTTAGTCCTTATTTTTTTAAAATAATAAAAGCCGCTCATCAAATAGGTCTTAAAATTGGCTTTAATACTCACGGCGTTCTTAGTAATGCAATTTTGGCTAAAATAGTCAGCGCTGCGCCTGAGAGGATTTTTATCAGTTTTGAGGGCTCGCCAAAGACTGATGCGGAAATAAGGGGCAAGAAACATTTTCAGCGGGCGTTTAATAGTGCAAAGTTTTTAAAACAGGCGGGGCTTGAGGTGTTGATGAATGTACATTTAAGAAAGAGTAATTATCGAGAAATTGAAAAGTTGTCCAAAATAGCGGTTGAAAATAATTTTATTCTCAAATTGCCATTTCTTCGTCCAATTGGGCGAGCCGCAGAATGCCTGACTGAAGAAATATTAAATCCAGATCAAACCTTGGTTGTTGCTAAGGAAACAGAAAGAGTTAAAATTAAATATCCTGCTTTAAAAATAACAAGCGATTACCAACTGCTAGGTGATGTTCAGCAGCATATGCTGAATCATTGTCCTGCCGGGATAGTTTCTATCCATATTAATCCTGATGGCACTGCTTTCCCCTGTGGTTTTATGAGAGCAGATGATTTTAAGTTGGGAAATATTAAAAAAATTTCTTTGAAACAAATTTGGTTTAAATCGCCACTGTTAATTAAAATGAGAAAGGTTACGGGGGCACCAAAATGTCAGCATTGTGAATATTTTAAAAGTAAATGTTCTGGACCTGCTAGATGCTTTTCTTATTACCTTAATGGTAAGTTATTCAGCGATGATCCAATTTGTTTTGCCAAAAGTAAGAGTGAAGAAATTGGACTTGAATTTTTAAAGAAGAAAGTAGGCAGGTTGCCCAAAAAAGAAAGGGAATTATTTAATAAAATATTTGATTTGAAAATAGATAAATCTGAAAAAGGGGATAACATTATAAGTTTAAGAAACAAAATTGAAATGACTCAAGGGATTTATAATGTAGCTTCAAGACAGGGGAGACCCATTGATCCTGTAAAGTTAAAAAAAATCAGAAAACTTTGTGACCAGGTATCTGATTGTAAGATTTGTAAAAAAGGCCGGGGGAAACAGCAGTTTTTAGATGCTTTGCCCGGAGCTTATACCAAACATCATAAGGTTTTGTTTTTTGACAAACACAATCCCACCAATATAACGCCATCATTGGTTACTGCTTGTTTAAAGGCATCCGTTTGCTGGTCTCAAAAAGAAGCTTTTCAAAAGAAGAAATATTATCCTTATATATTTTGGAATACGTTAATCGGGTCTGAAATCCATGGCCATGCGCATTTGATTTTAGCGGAAGATCTGCAATTTGCTGAAGTTGAAGATCTTTCAATCAAAGCCAAATCGTTTGGTGAAATTAAAGGCAAGAATTATTGGGAATCTTTATTTAAAGCCCATTTATTAGTCGGTTTGGCAAAACAAGTAGGGCGATTTAAATATTTTATGAATCTTGTCCCTAAATCGTCAAGGGAAATTTTTATCTTTGGCAAAACCGGCTTGGATGAAATGGCAATAACTAGTTTATCGCTGCTAGTTTCAAAAATTTGTCAGAATTGGATTAATCGAACACCCTTTAGGGTGCCGGCGCTAAGTATTTTTATAAGTTATCCTTTGCCCCAGAAAGTAAACAAGGACAAATTAACTATTGTCCGAATTGTTGATAGAAGATATCCGTTATTGGGAAAGACTGACAGAGGTACGGTTGAAGAATTTGCTTTTAAGGTTGTGACACATGATCCCTTTGAGGAATGGAAACAATTAGAAAAAACGCTTAAATAAAAATCTCATCCCCTAAGGGGCAGGCTAAAAAATTTACTTGTGGATAAGGCAGCTTGTATTCGGTTTTTGTTCGGGTTATAATTAATCATGGAATGTACTAACATTCTATTGTTAATTATTTAAAATCAGAAAGTATATGAAAATAAATGATAAAATCGCCTTGTTTGAAGGCAAAACAATACGACGACATTGGGATGAGGAAAAAGAAAAATGGTATTTCTCGGTGGTGGATATTGTTGGGATTTTAAGTGAAAGCGCTGATCCGAGAAATTATTGGAAAGTTCTTAAAAATCGCCTTAAAGCAGAAGGTAGTGAGTTGGTTACAAAATGTAACCAACTGAAATTTTTGGCTAATGACGGTAAATATTATCTTTCCGATGCCGCTGATACCGAAACCTTGTTGCGTCTTATCCAGTCTGTGCCTAGTCCCAAGGCCGAGCCGGTTAAACTATGGCTGGCAAAAGTCGGCTATGAAAGAATTCAAGAAACATTAGACCCTGAAAAATCTATAAATAGAGGTCGAGTAACTTGGCAAAGAATGGGTCATAGTCAAAAATGGATCTTGGCAAAGATCGTAAATTAGACCGTTGGCAGGGACATGATGATAAAATAACAAAAAACAAATTCCAAATAACAAATAAATCTCAAATAACAAATATATAAATAACAAACGTTTGGTATTTGAGGTTTGGCTAATGTAATTTATTTGTGATTTGATGCTTGAAATTTGGGATTTCAATATCATGCCCAATCATGTACACGTTGTTTTTTTATTGAAAGAGAATAATGATTTTGGCCAATCGGACGGTAGAGACACGGTTAACCGTGTCTCTACAGAACGTAAATTCGGTTCAGTCCCGCCAAAATCATTGTCATCAATTGTTAATACATTTAAAGGCGGCGTAACCCGTCGTTGTCATGAAAATAAATTGGATTTCCAATGGCAATCAAATTATTACGAACATATCATCCGTGATGAAGACGATTATGCCCGCATTAAGGAATACATTTTCTGTAATCCCGGCAAATGGGCAGAAGACCGCAATAATCCCATTAATATTAAATAAAAATCTTATCTGAAATATTTTTAAATATTATAACGTGAAATTATGTTGAATAAGACTATGTCCAGCGAAGCGGAATCCCGCGTCTCGGGAAAAAAACTCGGATTGATCATATTGCCAATGTTGATCTTAATTATTTCAGGTTGCAGTCTGCCTTGGCAGGCGCCGCAACAGGTTGGCTGCGACCTGGACGCCAAACTTTGTCCGGATGGATCAGCTGTCGGCCGTAGCGGACCAAACTGCGAGTTTGCGGCTTGCCCGCAGATTGATATCAACCCTGCGATTACTGATTTTAATTCCTGTTCCGCGGCCGGTTATCCGATTATGGAAAGTTATCCCCGACAATGCCGGGCTAATGGCCGGACTTATACGGAAAGATTGATTGATAATAACAGCTCTAGTTGCACGATTAGTCCTAATTGCCAGCTGCCAATGGATTATGCGGTTCGTTCTAATTGTCCATACCAAGCTTATTGTTATAATCAAAAATGCGTAGTCGGCTGTCCGTTATGGGATGAACCAACAAATTCTTGGGAGGTAAAATGTTCGGTTGATAAAGATTGTAATTGTGCTGCCTGGAATGAACAGGAAAATTATACTTGCGCTTGTGTGGACGGCCAATGCGCTTCTATTGTCTCCGGTCCAAGTTCTGAACAACCTGGTCCGGCCGCAGGCGATTATGCTGCTGATTGTCTCAAAAACAATGGTAATTGGCTGGAACAATATCGTGAGTGTGAATATAGCAGCCAAACCTGGTGTGATCAGGCTGGCGGTGTGTTTAAAGAATGTGAATCAGCTTGCCGCCATGATCCGCAGGCACAAATGTGCACCTTGCAATGCGTGCCCGTGTGCCAGTTGAAATAAAAACCTCAAAAAATAAAAATGGATCGTGAATATTTTAAAAATCAATACCGTACCTCAACCAATCGGTTAAATTGTTGGGATTATAATTTGGCGGCAAAGTATTTTGTGACCATTTGCACCCATGACCGCCAATGTTGCCTCGGTGAAGTCAAGAACGACAAGGTTATTTTGTTGGAGATTGGGAAGATGGTTTTTGAGGATTTGATGAATATACCCAAATTACGCCCATATGTGTTGGTGGATGATTATGTCATCATGCCGAATCATGTACACATTGTTTTTTTATTGAAAGAGAATAATGATTTTGGCCAATCGGACGGTAGAGACACGGTTAACCGTGTCTCTACAGAACGTAAATTCGGTTCAGTCCCGCCAAAATCATTGTCATCAATTGTTAATACATTTAAAGGCGGCGTAACCCGTCGTTGTCATGAAAATAAATTGGATTTCAAATGGCAATCAAATTATCACGAACATATCATCCGCGACGAGGACGATTATGCCCGGATCTGCGAATATATCCGCTGTAACCCGGGTAAATGGTCTGAAGATCGAAATAATCCTTTAAATATAAAAAATCTCATCTAAAATATTTTTTAATAATTAATTTTATCAGTATGCAAATTCCTTTTATTTTAATGGCAGTGATTGCGGTGACGATTATTGTCCTGCTGGTTGTTTTTTTAAAAAAAGGAAAACCTCAACCTTTGACACCCTTAACCAGTCTGGCTTTTGTTTTAATTATTGCCGGAATAATCGGTAATTCCGTACTGGATAACAGATTTATCAGTTATGGGTTATTTGGTTTGGGCGTGGTTTTGGCGGTAATTGATATTGCGCTCAAGGCCAGAAAACAAAAATAAATATGGATTTGAAAAAATGTAAATTACAAGCCAGTCGAAGGGTGGTCCGAAGATCAGAATAACTCCCTCGTTATCCGAAGCTCCGTAGGAGCGAAGGATAAGCGAATATTTTGTAATTATTTTTCCCTTGACATTTTTAGATTTTTATGATAAGTTTGATTGAAATATTGTTATTTCAAACAAATCAAAACCATCCAAGCATAAAGCTTGAGATGGTAAGGAGGAGATGATGTCGTATAAGTTGGAAATGAAAATGCGGCCGAATATGATCGAGCGTCTGGAAATCGTGCCTGATTATATGGGCAGGGTTTACGATGCCATCGATTATTGGGACAGCCAGCTGAAATGCGAGCTGACCATTCCGCTTCGCGGTCGGGAACAGAGCATTAAGTTTGTCTATGCGCCGCCTTCTTTTCTCAACTATCTGGGCGAAGGCGAAGTTTTCGGCGTCTACCTGGGTGATATGATTTTCATCAATGCCAATATCGGCGAAAATCGGCCCAACTGGGTGCCCTATATCATCCTTAAACTCTGGTCTGAACGTTTCGTTGATCAGGGCCTGGATGAAACCGGCAGAGTCAAGCATCTTCAGTCGTTGTGGGCCACCATTCGTTTTGCCGGCACGCAAATGCAGGCCGACGAATTGCGGGAATTCCTCAGCGCGCTGATGAAGCATGAAAGTACGGGTTATTTCCGTCTTGACGAGGAAGTCCGTAATTTCATTGAGGACGGCGGCGGCGATCCCAAAGCAGCCAAACGCAAGTATCTGGAAAACCACCATCAGAGCCGTTGGGTTGTACGCGGCCGGATCGAGGAAGATCTGGTTTCAGCTCTGGGCGTCACAGCCTTTGACGGCTATCGTAATCATGCCGAGGCTATCCTGTCAGTCATCGGCGAGCTTGACGAGAAAAATCTGTACGTCATGGCGGTCTTTTTGCATGAGCTGGCCAGACTGGAACCCGGACGGGAATTGATCATCCAGCCGCCGTTTACATCCCTGGCGTATACGCTGACCAAAGAGTGCAACGGGTTTGTCGACCTGATCAAATTTTTGGATCAGCCTGATAATCCTCAGGCAGAAGATGTGATTTGCCGTTTACCGTCAAAGCGGACAACCTGGCAGGCCCTGGGCAAGCGCATTACCTATCGCATCAGCAAGGCTGAAGAAAAGGTCAAAGCTTTGATTGAAACCGAGCAAAAGCGCCTGGCTGAAACTCTGAGCACTGCCCAGCAGGTCAATCAGCAGTTTGAAGTCTCAATGGCCACAGCCAAAAGCGCCCTGGCCAGAGTCAATGGTTTTGACGAAGCCAAACAGCTGCTGCAAAAGACCGGTGTTCAATTCCAGGGTGACATTGAAGCCCTGAGTTTGCTCAGCCGGACCACGGCGCAGAATCTGGCAGACCTTTCTCATCTGCAGATGATTCTGTTCGAACAGATCTAAAATCTTTAACCGCTTAGGCCATCAGGCTTAGGCGGTTTTATAATTCAGCTGATTTTGTATTGAAAGAGCATGATGATTTTGGCCAACCGGAAGGTAGAGACACGGTTAACCGTGTCTCTGCCGAACGATAATTAAATAGATGTTTGTTTTCCATTATCTCCTTCTTAGATAAGAGGGAGACAGAGAGGGAGTTGAACACGTCCCCGAGAACCTCCCCCGAACCCCTCCTTTGTAAGGAGGGGAGATAGCGGGGTATACTGATTTTCATTTTCATGGCCAAAATCATTTTTTAATAAAAAAAGGCGCCCCCCGCTAAGAGGGGGGCGCTTTGTGTTCACCAGTTGAGAATGGTGTTGAAACAGAAATTCTTGGGATTGGCCAGATACTTTTTGGCTTTGACCATGTCATTGGGTCCCAAAACTTCCAGCCGTCTCATGGCGCTCATGGTCTCATGGCTGTCCATGTCCACCAGGCGCGGAATGATTTTGCCGTTGGCGTCGGCAATCTCGGACATTTTCAGAGCTTGAAATTTGCCCTCAGCCGTGACTATGGCAATGCATTGGGTTTGGCCGTCATCAAAAAGTTTTTTCACGGCCATGCCCAGGGAAGTGCAGTAGCCCAGGTCAAACCCGTTGGGGTCAACGCAGCGGATTTCATAGCCGATTTCTGCCGCCCGGGTTTTGATCTCCAGCCCGGTGATTGACTTTTGCACAAAAAGCTCCCGTTCCAGCTGATCATTGATCAGATGGGCTTTGGAAATCAGGCCCAGCTCCGGATGGTTGTGCTTGTCATAGGAAAAACGAATACCGGTTTGGGCGATTTCTTTGCCGTCGATCTGATGGAAAATGCCTTCGGAGATGATGGCGGCGCCGAAATGAATGGCCGGTTTCATGATCTTGCGTTTGATCATGGAAGAGATGATCAGCCGGCTGACCTTATCAAAGGTAACCGGGGTCTTATTAAACATCTCAGCCATGATGATGATGGGGTAGTGGCAGGCGCTGCCAATGCCCAGAGCCAGATGTCCGGCTTCGCGGCCCATGCTGGAAACGATCATCCACATGTCATTGGTGCGGGCTTCTTCCATGTAGGTTTTGGCCAGTTCACTGCCTTTGTCTCGGGCGGTCTGAAAACCAAAGGTGCAGATTTTATCCGGCAGAGGCAGGTCGTTGTCAATGGTTTTGGGCACATGGATGTTTTGTACGGGCAGATTGTTTTTCTGCAGAAATTCACTCAGCCTGTTGGCGCTGGTAGCTGTGTCATCGCCGCCAATGGTGACCAGTAGGACAATGTTTTCCCGCTGGAAAAAGTCAATGTTGAAATCCTTGTCCGCCGGCTTGTAGCGGTCCATGACCAGCATTGAGCCTTTACGCTCATAAATGCGGTCAGCGATCTCATAGGTCAGCTGCAAAAAATGCGGCTTGGGCGTGAAAATGGTGCGAAAGCCATGCTGCAGCCCGATGACGCGATAGCCGTCAACCAAAAATCTTTTGGTGATGGTGGCTACCACAGTATTAACCCCGGGAGCAGGTCCACCGGCGCACAAGATCGCCACAGTTTTTGTTTTTTTGACCATGATCGTTTCCTCCTTGCTTTGCTTTGCAGAGCTATTGATTTGAAAAGAGCCAGATTAACCTCTGGTGCAGGTTAAATTAGCGTTTGTATCTTAGCTCATCTGAACACTGATTGCAAGGGTTTAATCTGAAAAGTTTTAAATAAAAAACCCGCCGAGGCAGGCGGGTAAGCTGTTATTCAGAATGGAGTTAGCAACCATTCTTGACTTCAGGCTTAATTTATGTTAATTTAGAGGTAATTTATATTTGGTTAGGTGTCAAAAATTCAAGGAGGAGAATGATGAATTTGAAATTGCTCTTGTTGTGGCACATGAAAACACCGTCAGGAATGATTCTGGACTTTGAAGTGGAGATTTTCTCAGGTACAGACAAAGAACTGCAATCCCATTTGGAAGCAGTAAGGGCGGAAAATGAACAACGTCAAGAACGTCTGAAGGTTTTATGGCAAATAGCGCAGACATATTAGCGGAGCATCGGCTCCGCTTTTTTTATTTTAATATGGTATAATTCATATAAAGTAACTAATTTTTAAATTTTGCTACTTATGATTAAAGCAGTCATTTTTGATCAAGACGGGGTGATTATAGACAGCGAGAAAATTAATCTGGCTTCGGCTATTTTTGCTTTTGAGCAATTGGGCATTAAGATTGATGCGCAGGATAAAAAATCAATAATCGGTATTCATCCGGCTGACTATAAAAATATTATGCTGGCCAAATACGACTTTGATTTTGACCGTTATGTAAACCTAAAAAGAGAATATTATCATCAGGGCTTGCTCCAGGCTCCGTTATTTGTCAAAACAGTCAATATTATCAAACAACTGGCGCAGAAAAATATACCCTTAGGTCTGGTTACCTCATCAAAACGGATTACCAATCAGGAAATCCTGAAAAGAGCCGGACTGGACAATGTTTTTAAGGCCATTGTTTGTTTTGAAGATTGTGAACACAGAAAGCCGGCCCCGGATTGCTATCTTTTATGCGCGACTAAACTGGGAGTCTTGGCTCATGAATGCCTGGCGATTGAAGATTCACAGCCGGGTTTAACTGCAGCCAAAAGAGCCGGTATGACCTGTTATGTTATCCCAAACCAAACTACAGTTAATCAGGATTTTTCCCGGGCTGATAAGATAATTGATTATGATACAGAATTGGATCTTAGTTTATTTGAAATTTAAAAAAGTTAATGTTTATAAATAAGTAAAATAGTGTTATGCCAATTAAAATTGATTATGCTAAATGTTGCTGGCAAGACGGAAAATGCCAGAGTTGCGCCTGCGGTGGTGCTTGTGTCGGCTGTGTTGAAGCCTGCCCGGTTGAGGCCATTAGCAGGCAAGATGTGGTTAAAATTGATTTAAGTAAATGTATTGAATGCGGAGCTTGCGTCAGCGCTTGTAAACACGAAGCTTTATCATTGGTGTAGGCCATGAGAATATTAATTTAAATAATCCTAGCCAGATCACAAATTGAATCGTTGGCAGGGCTGTGAATGGGAAATGACAAATATTAGCAATAACTTAAAACCGATTTTATGACTAAATACCCGCAAATAAAATTCATTGTCGATTATAAAAAAGATATTGGTAATTGTCTTAGTTTTTTGCGTTGGCATATCCGGAATAAGCCCCATTATCTTAAAATGTTATTGCCGGAACATTTACATTTTATTTTAAAGCCAGGATTTTCCGGCCGGGAGAGAAGAAAAATTATTAGAGCCTATACCCACAATATTTTCTCCCTTCATCAGCGGGAAATAAAATACAATGTCAGCCAGGTTCAAAAAGCCTGGTTAAAAATCGCGCCGGCATATTTTCAGCTTATGGCTAATGTTTTCAAAGGACATCCCTGGCCACGGGGCAATTACCGGGGTGTGGCTTCGATTTACAATATGTTCCCTCGTTATATTGTCTATAAGATTTTCTTTTTTCCTCCCAACCGTAAGAAGCCTGATTTTGCCAATAAAACCATTGCCCACGAAATGACCCATTTTATTTTTTTTGATTATCTGGCCAAAAAATATAAATTAACCGAAGATTCTAAAATAAAAGGCAAGCCCGAAGATTATATCTGGCTGGTGTCTGAGATTTTTAATTATACGCTTGAAGGCTGGGCGCCGTATGTCAGGATATTAAAAAATGAAGCTAAGCGTCAGCCGTATTTTGGTGAAATTAAGCTTTGTCAGCAAATGAGGCGAGACTGGCAGAAAAAGCAGGATCTTGATTGGCTGCTAGATAAATGGTTTAAATAAAAATACATGTCTAAAAAATTATGGTAACTAAGATATTTTAAAAATAACTTTAAACCTATGAACAAGATTTTAATTTTAGTTGTGACCAGCTCTTTATTGGCCGGTTGTAACTTTGTTAGCGTTAACTCAAATAATTACAATCAGGTTGGTTGCACTGAAGAAGCTAAACTGTGTCCTGATGGTTCAGCTGTTGCTAGAACAGGTCCCAATTGCGAGTTTGCGCCATGTCCGGATCTGAATTCAATCATGATAGAAACTCAAGCTCGGGCCATTGCTGAAGCGACCTGCATTAAGGGGGGAGAAGCCTTAGGCCCTGGTATTTATAATCAAGGCACCCAAACCTGGTGGTTTGAGGCCAATTTAAATGCTACGAAAGAAGGTTGTAATCCTGCCTGTGTTGTCAGCGAAGCCACGCAAACCGCGGAAATCAATTGGCGCTGTACTGGTTTGATAATACCTGAAGATGATCAGGGCACTGTCAGCGGTCAAGTCTTGCTGGGACCGACCTGTCCGGTCATAAAAAACCCGCCTGATCCGGCTTGTGCTGATAAACCTTATAAAACAACAGTCCAGGTCATTCTGGCTAATTCTCCATCCAGTCAAACCTATGCGACAGCTCAGAGTAATGACCAGGGTTTTTATGAAATATCTTTACCTCCGGGTAATTATGCCTTGCAGCCGGTAGGCGGCAGTATGTTGCCGCGCTGTCAGACTACAGAAATTACAGTCAAAGCAAACCAGCAGCAGACGATAAATCTCTCCTGTGATACAGGCATCAGGTAAGATTTAAATATCTTTTTAAGTATTATTTTATGACTATAAAAACCAAACAATTCAGACTGCGTCCGTTTAAAATGTCTGATGCTAAAGATATAGCCAGAAATATCAATGATTGGGACATTATCAAATGTTTGGCTATGGAAATATTTCCGTACCGGCTTCAGGACGCGCAGTCATTTCTAAGTAAATCAATACCTAATTACAAACAGAAGATCCCTTCGGGTCTGGCCATGGCTATTGTCATAGATAAAGAGGTCGTCGGCGCCATTGGTCTGCATCATATTACTTACGGCCATATGGCTGATCTGGGTTACTGGCTAGCCAAAAAACACTGGGGGCGCGGGATTATGACCAAGGCGGTCAAGGCTTTCACCAAATTTGCCTTCCGACAATATAAGTTAAAGAGAATTGAGGCTAAGGTTTATTTGTTTAATCAGGGTTCGAAGCTTGTTTTGGAACATAATGGTTTCAAAGTGGAAGGTATACTTAAAAAAGCCGCCCGGAAAAAAGGCAAATTCATTGATGAGTATTTGCTGGCCAAAGTAAGATAAATAATTACATATTTTATTTAAAATAATTAAAATCATTAATATGTCTATAACCAATCGTGATGATATCACTCCAGGCCTTAAAGTCGCCATTACCCTTAAAGAGGATCAAGGGACTGACATTTTAACCGAAGGCGTGGTCCAGGATATTTTGACCAGCAGTTCAAATCATCCTCGCGGTATAAAAGTGCGTTTAACTTCCGGCCAGGTTGGCAGAGTCCAGGAGTTTAGATAAAAAAGATAATCAGATAAATTAAAAAGTCCCCACTGCGCGCGGGGACTTTTGTTTTGGGCGAGACAGACATCTTCACGTTATTTCTAACAGAAGCGGATTCGTCTCGTCCGATTGCTTAAATTAGCAGAGATAGATGGTCTTGTCAAGTTGTTTGGGCTAATCACGAAGCGTCAGGTAGGCAGGCGACACCGTAAGACGAAATACGTTTAGTAATATGCTATAATTAGCCTATGAAATATGATATTGCCATAATAGGCGGGGGACCGGCCGGATTAATGGCGGCGCTGCGCGCGGGCCAGCAGGCTGCCAAGGTTGTTTTACTGGAAAAAAATGACAAGTTAGGCACTAAACTGCTTTTGAGCGGCGGCGGCCGCTGCAATCTAACCAATGATATTCGGGATGTGCGGGCTTTTATTACTCAGCTGGGTGATAACGGTAAGTTTTTGTTTTCCGCCTTAAATAAATTCGGGGTCAAAGCCACTCTGGATTTTTTTAATTCCCGGGGTTTAAAAACCAAAGTGGAAAAAAATAACCGGGTTTTTCCGCTCAGTAATAAAGCCACGGATGTGCTTGATGTCCTGATTAAGGAATTAAGAAATAATCAGGTGGAACTTCGGGCCAAAAGCCAGGTCAACCGCTTTGTGACTGAAGCTAATAAAATTATTAAACTGATTTTATCTGACGGCCGGGAAATTGAGGCGGAAAAATATATTCTGGCTACCGGCGGTAAATCATATCCCCAGACGGGGTCTGACGGTGACGGTTATAAATGGCTGGCCAAAATGGGTCATACTATTAATTTACCTCAGCCGAGTTTAAGCCCGCTGCTGGTTGAAACTGCTTTCATAAAAAAACTGGAAGGCCTGAGTGTTATTGGCGCAAAGTTAACCTTGTTTCAGGGGACGAAAAAAACAGCTGAGGCCAGCGGTGATGTTATTTTTACCGCCACTGGTTTAAGCGGTCCGGCCGCTTTGGATTTGAGCCGCTTCATTGATCCGGCGGGGATTAAAGATTTATTTGTTGAAATTGATTTTTTGCCTCAGCTGGCTACGCAGGATTTAGATAAAAAATTACAGTCTATTTTAATGACCGGCGGTAAACAAATTAAAAATAGTTTGGACGGCTTGGTGGTCCCTAAATTCAGGCCGGTCTTATTTGAACTAGGTCAGATTGATCCCAATATAAAATCCAACCGTATCAATCGCCAAGAGCGACTGGCTATCTTGAAAATCTTGAAAAATTTTAAGCTGAAAATTACAGCTCTGGCCGGCTTTGATAAAGCCATGATTACCAAAGGCGGCTTAGCCTTAAACGAAGTTGAGCCCCAAACCATGCGTTCCAAGCTAATTGATAATTTATATATTTGCGGCGAGGTTCTGGATCTGGACGGCCCCACCGGCGGTTTTAATCTGCAGATTTGCTGGACAACAGGATATGTTGCCGGTGAAGGTGTGAAAAATAACAAACAACAAATTCCAAATAACAAATAAATCACAAATAGCAAACTCTAAAATTTCAAAAGTTTAAGTCTTGGGATTTGGATATTGTAATTTATTTGAAACTTGGGATTTAAGATTTGAGATTTTAAATATTATGTTTAAGTCAATTACCCTCAATAATCAAAATATTGATTATCATCTGAAAACCAGCCCGCGGGCCAGGAATCTGCGTTTGACCGTGTGTTGTGATACTGGGCTAGTGGTGACCAAACCTCAGGGCTTTGCTGATGAATTGGTGGAACGTTTTTTGCAGTCGAAAGCCGGCTGGATCCTGACCAAACTGGAATATTTCAAAAACCAGGTCAAATCTAAACCCCAAGCTGATCCCAAAGCATATAGGCAAAACAAAAAAGCCGCCTTGCATTTAGTACGCAGACTTTTGACAGAATACAACCAGTATTATAATTTTAGGATAAGCAGCTTTAAAATTAAAAATCAGAAAACGCGCTGGGGCAGCTGCTCGCGGCAGGGGAATCTGAATTTCAGTTATCGTCTGGCTTTACTGCCTGAAGATCTGGCCCGCTATATCGTGATTCATGAATTGTGCCATCTGGAACAAATGAATCATTCGTCAAATTTTTGGAGTCTGGTAGCCCAAACTTGCCCTGATTATCTGCAAAAAAGAAAACGCTTAAGATTATTTAATTTTTAAATATGGCTTTTGAAGAATTATTAAAAATTGAGAAAGATAAAAATCTGGAAGTCGAAGATCTGGTCAAAATACGCGCCAGCCTGCTGGCTGACGTGGATTATCTGTATGACCGCTATGCTGACGGGAAAGTAACCTGGAAGGAATATCAGGAACTGGTCCAAAAACTGCACCAGAATACTATTGATAATCTGCTGGCCCAAGAAGACAAGCTGGCCCGAGTTTTTCAGTCAAAATTCGGATCCTATTATTTTGTCTTGGCTAGCGGCCAGAGCTGGCGCATCAAGTCAGATCAGGATAAGCTTATTTCCCAGCCGGTCATGGATCATATCTTTTTTATTGATCGTAAAACCGCAACTGAATTTTTGGACAAAATAGCTGTGGCCGGCGCTGTTTCTATCCTCGATTCTGAGATACCGCTAGTTGAATATCAAAAAGGCGTGGGGTTACTGGAAATCGGGGCTCATAATCTGCCGCGTCCGGTAATTATTAATCAAGGCGGTCAGGTCAGGATTTCCGGCTGTATTAATAAGGACAGCGGGGAACTGGAAAAAAATCTGACTTGCGGCGCGCATGTCGGTCATCAGATTACTAAAATAATCAAATAATTTTATGCGTAAAATTTATTTAACGGTTTTTATTAGCCTGGTCATAATTCTTGTTGGCCTGGTGATTTACCTCTATCCGGGTCTAAATCCGGTTTTAGGGCCGGTGTCTACTGATATAGTCAATGCGTTGCCTCCAGTCAATAATAATCTAAACCAACCAATTACACCTAAGCCAGAATATCCCAGCCTGGCTGATTGGCAGTCAAGCCAGCAGGGACCTTTAACTCTTCTGGGCAATCTGAAAATCTCCGTTTTCGCGGCTCAACTGAATAAACCGCGAGCTTTAAATTTTGATCTGGGCGGTAATCTGCTGGTGGCAGCCATGGGTGAGGGCAGTGTCTATGCTATTAAACCTGATCAGACCAAAGTGAAATTAGTTTCCGGGCTGAATAATCCGCACGGTCTGGCACTGAGCGAAGGTTCTTTATATATTGCGGAAACAGATAAAGTCAGCCGCTATCCTTATGATTTGGAAAATTTAAAGCTGGAACAGCGGGAAGAATTATTTTCTTTGCCAGCAGACGGGGGACATTCCACCCGTTCACTCAGATTTGATAATGACGGGTTTTTGTATGTGGCTGTCGGCTCTTCGTGCAATGTTTGTAATGAACAAGACCAACGTCGGGCCGCAATCTTAAAATATAATCCGGCTGACTGGAGCTATGAAGTTTTTGCCTCGGGTTTAAGAAATACTGTCTTTTTTGTAAATAATCCGCAGACCAATCAGTGGTGGGGCAATGATATGGGCCGTGATTTGCTGGGTGATAATTTACCGCCTGATGAATTAAATATCTTACTGGCCGGTAAAAATTATGGCTGGCCGGTTTGTTACGGGCAGGGGATCAATGACCGTGACTTTGATAAAAATATTTATATCCAAAATCCCTGCAATAATTCAGTTTCTCCGAGCTGGGAATATCCGGCTCATAATGCGCCTTTGGGCTTAGTTTTTATAAATTCCAAATTATTCCCCAAAGAATGGCAGGGTGATTTATTGGTGGCTTTGCACGGTTCCTGGAACCGATCAGTCCCTGACGGTTATAAAATCGTGCATTTAAAGGTGGCTGGGGATAAGGTTATCAGTTCTGAAGATTTTATAACCGGCTTTTTACAGGGTACCAGCGCCATTGGCCGGCCGGTTGATCTGGTTTTCGGTTTTGACGACGCTTTATATATATCTGATGACAAGGCAGGGGTAATTTATCAGATTAAATAATTTAAAATAATCACTTAAATATTTACTCCCATGTTTCTCAAATACATTCTTTCCGGTATTATAGTCAAAGCCATTGCCAGCTTTGATGATTTTTTGACTCGCATCCCTTTAATCGCGGAATTAACCAGAACCCGCAAAGGCAAAATCGCCTTTTCACTTGGTAATTTGCTGGCCGTATTTTTCGTCATAATAATGTCAATACTTTTTGCCGCCCTAATCTCGGAATTTCCTCAGGCCAGATTAATCAGCGCGATTTTGATTTTTATTCTGGCGGCCTTGGTTTACTGTGAGGTTTTTGTGGTTCAGCCCAAATCAACTCTGGAGAAAAAATTACTGAAAATAGAACACATTTCCGCTCAGCGTTTTTTTAAATTAATCGGAGTCGGTTTCATTATTTCCTTCATCACCCTAATCGACGACACGATTGTTTTGGCTGGCCTTTTCCTAGGTAAGGAATTTTATCGCCAGCTTTTAATCAGTCTGGGTATTATTTTAGTTACGATACTTCAGCTGATTCTGATCGTCTATTTTTCAGAAATGATTTTTAAATTAAAATATAAAAAAGAACTGGCGACCTTAGGCATGATTGTGGTTGGATTTTTGATTTTAGTCGGTGTCATTTAAATTTAATTAAATTTTTAAATAAATAACTATACTTTTATGGACCAGGAACAAAAAAAAGATTATGATCCGCAGGCTTATAAGCCGGAAACAGCCAATGTCTCCAAACCCAAAGGCGGTTTTTGGCGGACATTTTTTATTGTCATCGGCATCATGGCCGCAGTTATTGTCATCTTGATTATTGGCGCGGTGATTGCCCTGAGTATTATCAAGCCCTTTGGCCTTGATGTCACTAAGCTGCCGGCAGCTATCATTAATATGAATTCTGACCAGCCCAGCAGTTACGACCATCCGCTACTTTCAACTGATCAGGAAAAAGTACTGGAATCTCTGGGTGTTGATACGAAAACTTTGCCGACAGAAATTACCCCGGCTATGGAAGATTGCGCTACTGATGCCTTGGGCGCAGACCGGGTCAAAGCCATAAAAGACGGCGCCGCACCTTCTTTTAGCGATTATTTAAAAGCCAAGGATTGTTTATAAATTAAATATAATTTTATGGCAGAAGAAGTAATTAAAATAGAAGAGTCGGTCAGCATTGAAGACGGTAATTCGCGTTTTGAAATGATGGCCGGTATTGTCATTGCGGTTTTCACAGCGATTTTGGCCATCAACGGTTTGGCCGGCGATTCTTACGGTTCGTCAATTTTATTGGCTAATACGGAAAAAGCCAGTGCTTATGATTGGTATAATTCCAAAGGTATCAAGCAAATTCTGGCTGAAGGCCAGGCCGATACCATGAGCGGATTATTGGATTCGGGTATTATTACAGCCAGTAAGCAGGCTGATTTTCAGACAGAGATTGATAAAGTAACGGCCAAATCCGAACGATATTTGAAGGAGAAAAATGAAATTCTCAAAGGTTCAGCCAATTTACCGCAGGACGAATGGATCCAGGATGTGAACGGGGAATTGGGTCAGGTCGTCGGCGCCCAGGAATGGGAGCAGGAAATTGAAAAGCTGGATAAGGCCGGGACCAAAACCGACCTGGCTGATTTATTTTTACAGATTTGTCTGGTCATGGGCGCAATCAGTCTGGTCATGCAAAAGCCTCGGTATAAGAGGATGTTTTTAAGCCTGACCGTGGTTTTGGGCTCTTTGGGCGCGATTTTTTGCCTTGTGGGCCTGATTACGTATTGGCCTTTTTAGATTTTATTTAGAGAAAGTAGTATAATTTAAACATAATTATAAATACGTCTTAAGATGTCCGCACAAAATCAGAAAATTTTTACTGCTAGTAAGTATTGGTTGCTTTTTTTGAGCTTAATTTTGTCATTAGTATTAATTAAGTCCAGCCAAGCCGCGGGTATTACTGTTGCGCCTGAGTTAGCCAACGCTAACACCAGTACCGATTATTGTTTGGGCTGGAATGTGGGCGCTGGCGGCTATGCTGCCGGCGATTATATTGAATATGAATTTGATCCGGCTTTTAATTTGGATAATTTGGAAATATATGGCAGTGATCCCGGAACTTTAAGTGGGAATGAACTGTCATTATTTGTCGGTAACCAAACATGTAATGCCGGCGGGACTGAAAGAATCGCTTATGGTGTTTATAATTCTGAAATCAGTCCCGACATAGGATTTACTGACGTAGCTACTTCGATGGAAGCGGTTGTTTATGATAATGTTAATGGTTATGCTTACATGGGCACGGGTGATTGGCCGGCTAAGATTATTAAAGTTAAAATATCTGATTTTAGTTATGTTGATACTTTGATGTTGCCGCCAAATCAAAACGGAATTATGACCGGCGTGGTTGATACCACCAATGGTTATGCTTATTTTGATGTCATTTCAGATTCTCATGCCGGTGTGATTTCAATAATCAAGGTAAAGCTTTCTGATTTTAGCGTGGAAGATACATTGCCGATATCCGGTGGCCGACCTTCAAGTTCTGTTATTGATATTGATAATGGTTATGCTTATTTTGCAACCGATGGCAGTAATGTGGTAAAAATAGATCTTTCCGATTTTAGCCAGGCTGATACTTTGTCATTAGGAACAGAATATTTGTTTGCGGCAACCATAGATACGGTTAATGGTTATGCTTATTTTGGCACTGGTTATGCTGATAATAAAATTTATAAGGTTAAATTATCTGATTTTAGCAGCGATGGCGTATTATCAATAACAGATACGGCTGATAATGACATTAATTCATTTACCGGCGCTACTATTGATATCGGCAATCACTATGCATACTTTAGTTCGGATTATAATTCTCCGGGCCAAATAATCAGGATTGATTTATCGGATTTTTCATATGATCATGATGTGGATCTGTTGACGTTAAATTTAGGTGAAGATGGTCCCTATGGCGCTACCATTGACACTGCAAATGGTTTTGCTTATTTTGGGTTGGGAACATCTCCGGCTATGGTGGTCAGAATAAAACTGTCTGATTTTAGCGTAGATGCCGTGGCCTCTGCAAACATCGATGAAGAATGGTTTTATCGCTCATTTATTGATACTGTCAACCATTATGTATATTTTCCGCTTAGTACACCGGCCAGGGTTGTCAGATTTGATTTGGATACATTTAGCAGAGATTCGGTTTTGAATTTGCCCAAAGCCAGAAAAGCCTATTTTGTCTTGGGCACGCCAGTAGCAGCCGATAGTGACGTTAGTATGAAATTTACGGAAAAAAATTCAAATTCTTCAGTTATTACGCCATTATCAGCCGGTTCTTATCCAATAACACTGAATGTGGGTGATAGTACTAATTATTCGGTCGACTATACTGATTCTACTAATTTGGAAATAAACGGACCGGCCCATTTACCGCCAGTAATAACCATTACTCCCTTGCAGGCAGATCCAAGCGATCCTGCTCCCGTTAATGTTGATTATTGTTTGGGCTGGGATTCTGCTGGCCTGGCCAATACTGATAATCTGGTTATTGGCTTTGAAGCACGGACTAATGTCAATGAAAATTTTGATTTGTCAGGATTAACATATGAGGAAGTCAGTTTATATACCGGTACCAAAACCTGCAGTGGGGGGACAGAGCGTGCAACTGAAAATACAGGAACTAATCAGGATAATGATCACGATCAATTTAGTTATTTAGGGGTGAGCAACGGTTTTGATGTTATGAATATTAATCTTGATTCGTTATCGGGTGGTAATCCCTTTGTTATTGCCGATAGTACACAAATCAGTGTCAAATTCCATAATGTAGCTGGTAATTCTGTGAAGACACCGGTTACGCCTGGAAACTATATGGTCAAGGTGCAACAAGAAGTTGATGGTTCAAATCCCAAAATTATTGATTGGATGGATACGCAGCTTTTATATATCGGTAATCAAAATAAGGTAAATATTACAGCCACTTTGGATCCGAGTATTTCTTTATTGATATCAAATAATGATTGTGCCAGCGGTCTTGGTATTTTAAGTCAGGAATTGATACAAGCATGTGGCTTTCAAACTACTGTGACGACTAATATTGGTCTGGGCTATACCGGCTATATTGAGCAGAATCATCCTTTTCAGACTACGGTCAATGGAGTGACAACTTCAATTACCGGACCGGTTGACGATTTGATTAATGGTCTTGACGATCCTGATTTGCTTTCAGGCACTTATGGCGAATATGGCTTTGGCGTTAAGACAGACGATATTACTACTTTTCCTGAATTTACAGGTGATTGCCCTGATTACGATGAAGATACAGGGTATTCATCATTACCGGCAACCTCATTGGCAGGTAATAATACCAGATATGCTTTTGCCACCCATGATGCGGCTGTAAATGGCGTTAATCACGGTCTGACTTACTTTTGTGCCGGTGTAAGAATTAAATATACGACACCTCCGGGTCAATATGATCAGACACTGACAATCACAGTTGCGGGAAATTTTTAAAAATATTGATTTTATAATAAGAACTCCGTATCAGTAAAGGTGCGGAGTTTTTCGCTTTGTATTTTGGTGTTTGCTACTAGTTTTCGCCAAGAGCAGATCGAATCTTGGATGATTTTTTGAATTACCCCGCAACTAAGATTACTGTTTGAAGCGGGGCCGTGCATAAACGTTGAAATCTTTATAATATAATGTATTTTCGTGGTATAATAAATATAATATATTTTTAATTTATAATTTAATTTTTATGTACAAGGGGATCAAAGCGGGGATTGTTCTGTTTTTTATCTTGATAATTTTGTTATTTAATTTTAATTTATCAAACATTGCAGATTTTTTAATTTTTCAGGCCAATGCCGGCTGGTTTGATATGAATAATCTGCATGTCTCAAATAATGTTTCTAATCCTAACGGTAATAGTGATATTGATAATTGGGTAAGTTATGGTTTTTTGCTCAATAGTACCAATGTGCCATATATCCTTTGGGCTGGAGATGATCCGTCAACAATTGAACATAGTTTATATTTTAGCAAATGGCAGACTGGAGTCGGCTGGGCAAAAATGGATGGCACAGCCGGAGCCGATGTGTTGGTAACAGTTGATTCATATACTTTAATGTGGAATGCTAAATTTTTAATTTATAATGATAACCCTTATGTAGTTTGGGGAATAAATAACCCTGTTGGTTCTGATGAGATCTATATGATTAAGTGGAACGGAAGTGATTGGACTAATATGGCAGGAGACGTTTCTGGTCCCGAATTAATAGACACCATAGTTTTAATTGAAGATAATTCAGGATTTGAGGCTCAATTAGATTCAGCGGGAAATCCTTATTTACTTTATGGTTCAAGTGACATCACTGGAAGTATTAATTTTATTAAGTGGAGTCCAGGGGCTGGTACTGATCTCTGTGGTGGTACGGATACTGATTGCTGGACCAATATGGCTGAAACAGATAATGATTCTGAAGTTATTTATCCATATTTAGGTTATCAATATGATATGGCGGTGAATTCACGTAACTATCCTTATATTGTTTGGCGAGCCAGTAAGAACGTTGGGTTTTCAATACCTGCTTCAACTGTTTTTACTCGTTGGAACGGTACTAGTTGGGTTAAAATGGACGACACAGCCGGTTATGAGCAACTTAGCTATGAAGATGGAGTGCGTTCACCGCAACTTGAGCTTAATAAAAACGGAATTCCTTATGTTTCTTGGTTTGGCTATGCCAGTGGCGGATCAAATTATCAGATGATTTTTAGGAAATGGACGCCAGGTTCTGGCTGGACCAAGATGGATGGAACCGGTAGTTATGATGTAATTACAAATTATACCGATGGTATAATTACAATTGATAATGTGAAATTATCAAAACTTATTTTAGATAATGTTAAAGAAAATCCGTATCTTTTTTGGGTAGACCTGAATAACGGTTATGATAATATTTATTTTAGTAAATACACCCCTGGTAGCGGCTGGACTCAAATGAATGGAACCTCGGGATATGAGAATATATCTAATAATAGCGATGCGGATACTATTATTTATACTTATGATTTTCAATTAGGTGGCGATAATATGCCCCATGTGGCCTGGGAGACAGATATAAATTGGCAGGACGTGTACATATATTATACAAAATATAATGGTCTGGCTGATGATTGGGTAAAGTCTGACGGAACCGCAGGAATTGAAACTATATTAACAGCATTATCTCCTAATGGGGGTGGTCAACCAAGATTAGCATTAAGAAATTATTTTTTTCCTGAAATTATTTATTATGGCTATAGCGATGACGTAGGAAAAAGTGATATTTATTTTGTTAGTGAAACTAATTCTGCGGGTAATGATGTAACTATTACAGCCACCTTGGATCCCAGTATTTCCTTGCTTTTGAATGCTAATACTTGCGCTTTAAATATTTTAACCACTGATACAATTCAAACCTGCGGATTTAATGCCACCGTGACAACAAATATTGGTACTGGCTATTCTGGCTATATTGAACAAAATCATCCGTTTCAGACAACTGTTAACGCCGTAACAACAGTGATTACCGGTCCTGATACTGATAATGTCATCAATGGTTCTGATCCTCTTTCCGGCGCATATGGTGAGTATGGGATAGGCCTAAAAACTGATGATACAACGTCATTTTCTGAATTTACGGGCAATTGCGTAGATTATGATGATGGCACCACGGATTTAGCAGCTAATTCATTGGTAAGTGATGAGACCAGATATAGTTTTGCAACCTATGATGCCGCTGTAAACGGAGTAAATCATGGGCTTACATATTTTTGTGCCGGAGTGAGAATCAAATATACGACACCTCCGGGTCAATATGACCAGACACTGACAATCAGCGTAGTGGGCAATTTTTAAAAACATTGATTTGATACTAAGAACTCCGTATCAGTAAAGGTGCGGAGTTTTTCGCTTTGTATTTTGGCGTTTGCTGCTAGTTTTCGCCAAGAGCAGATCGAATCTTGGATGATTTTTTGAATTACCCCGCAACTAAGATTACTGTTTGAAGCGGGGCCGTGCATAAACGTTGAAATCTTTATAATATAATATAATTTTGTGGTATAATGCATAAAGTATGTTTTTAATTTTTAAATTAAATTTTATGTATAAGGGAATCAAAGCGGGGATTGTTCTGTTTTTTATCTTGATAATTTTGTTATTTAATTTTAATTTATCAAACATTGCAGATTTTTTAATTTTTCAGGCCAATGCCGGCTGGTTTGATATGAATAACCGTCTAGATGATTTGAATGTTTCTTATGATTTCGGTACAGCTGATTGGGATAATTATGCTTATGCCTTTGAGGTTACGAGCTCTAATATCCCATATATTCTTTGGAACGGTTACGATACCGCTAGTGATGATATGAATTTCTTTTTCAATAAATGGACACCGGGAACTGGCTGGACGCAAATGGATGGAACTGTCGGAGCCGATCAGATTTCATTCACAAGTGCACCAGAATCTACAATGGATGCTAAGTTGCTAGTTTATAATGATTTGCCCTATATATTTTGGACTGTTGACGACGGTACTGGCCAGTTTGCCGACCTTTTTGTTTATATGACAAAATGGACTCCGGGAACCGGTTGGACAAATATGGATGGAACTACCGCTGGTGAAGAATTATTAATGACAATTGACAATACAAGCTATGATGATTGGGATGTTAAAATGAGTTCTGATGGTAATCCTTACGTGGTGAAGAATTTTAACGTCGGTTTTGGAACGATAAATTTTATGAAGTGGACACCTAATGCCGGTACCGGTGTTTGCGGAGCAGTGACCTATTGTTGGACCAATATGGCTGGCACAGATTCCGGTTATGAGACTATTAATGCCAGAGGAGGTTATGATATTGATATGTCTCTTGATTCTCAAGATTATCCATACATAGTTTGGCGCAATACCGCCAGTCTGCCGACTTATCCTGAATCAGCTAATTTTATTCGTTGGGACGGTAGTGCCTGGACTGATATGAGCGATAATTTAAGCAGGGAAGTGCTCAGTTACGGTAATTATGCCAGATATCCTAGAATAGATATAAATCGTAATGATGAACCTTGTGTCGCTTGGTTTGGTTATGAAGATGGTGGCAGTGATGTTCAAGTAATTTTTAAGAAATGGACGCAGGGTACTGGCTGGACCAGTATGGATGGCTTGAGCGATTATGACAGCGTAACTGATTATACCGGCGGTACAGTCGGCACGACAGTATTGAAAATGGTTTTAGATAATATAAACCAATCGCCATATCTTTTCTGGGGAGATAATAATACAGGGTCAGATAATCTTTTCTTCTCAAAATGGACTTCAGGTATTGGTTGGACTGAAATGGACGGCAATGTTGGCTATGAAAATGTAACCGGAGTAACTGATGATAATGGTCAAATTTATACGGCTGATATTAAAGTAGCCGTCGATAATACACCGTATTTGGTTTGGGATTATTGGGATTATTCTACTAATTTGCAGGATGTTTATATAACCAAATATACTTCATCTGTTTCAAGTTGGACCCAAATTGATGGGACTGCAGGTTTTGAAAATATTTCTAATACAATCGATACCGGTATGGCCCTGGAGCCGTTGTTAGCTTTTAGTTCAGGATATTTTCCTTCTGTTGTTTATACTATGTATGACGCTGATGTTAAAACTGATTACAATGAGGATGTATATTTCGGACATTGGCAGGCTTCTATTGATGATACTGTAAATATTACAGCCACCTTGGATCCCAGTATTTCCTTGCTTTTGAATGCTAATACTTGCGCTTTAAATATTTTAACCACTGATACAATTCAAACCTGCGGATTTAATGCCACCGTGACAACAAATATTGGTACTGGCTATTCTGGCTATATTGAACAAAATCATCCGTTTCAGACAACTGTTAACGCCGTAACAACAGTGATTACCGGTCCTGATACTGATAATGTCATCAATGGTTCTGATCCTCTTTCCGGCGCATATGGTGAGTATGGGATAGGCATAAAAACTGATGATACAACGTCATTTTCTGAATTTACGGGCAATTGCGTAGATTATGATGATGGCACCACGGATTTAGCAGCTAATTCATTGGTAAGTGATGAGACCAGATATAGTTTTGCAACCTATGATGCCGCTGTAAACGGAGTAAATCATGGGCTTACATATTTTTGTGCCGGAGTGAGAATCAAATATACGACACCTCCGGGTCAATATGACCAGACACTGACAATCAGCGTAGTGGGCAATTTTTAAAAACATTGATTTGATACTAAGAACTCCGTATCAGTAAAGGTGCGGAGTTTTTTGTTTCGTAATTTTAGGAAAATAATGATATAATTAAATTACAAATAATAAATTTTTTTTAACCAATGTCCAAATACAGTCAAAAACGTAACAATTGGATTATTTTTGGTATTTTTTTATTTTCACTAATCAGCTGGCCTTTAAATTCTCAGGCCGCTCTTTTGCATACATTAAGCGATCGTATTAGCCGTCATGCGCCGTTAACCGGGGTAGTTCATGAATTTAAATTTACCACGCCCAGCGGCGCCGGTGAGGCAGGGGATTATATCCGCATCAGCTTTGACGGCGGTTTTGATCTTAGCCAGATTGTTTTTTCCGATGTTACTCTGACTCACGGATCGTTTAGCGGCTTAGAAACCAGTGAGACTGTCGCCGCCGTAGCGTCTGCCACCAGCTGGGGCTTGGCAGTTTCAGGTAACCATATTGATCTGGTTCATCCGACTAATGCGGCCAACGGCGATATTGCGCCTAATGATATTATTCTCATCAATATCGGTGCAGCCAATAAAATAATTAATCCGGCAGTCATCGGCTCAAAAATTATTGCCCTGGCTATTTATGACAGCGCTGATAATTTGATTGACAGCGGCCGGCTGGCCGTGCCGATTGCTGAAGATCAGATAGGAGTTACAGGCGCGCCTGAGGGCAGTCTGCCGACTCCGGTTATTTTAAATTTTCCATATAACGTAACCACAAATTCCCTGGATCTTGATTGGAGCCAAAATTTTGATTTTAATTTCCACCGTTACGTTTTATATATGGGTACTACTCCGGGTGTAACCGAATTAAACGGGACTTTTTTGCCGATTCCCGGCCAGCTGAACCCGAGTGATCCGAGTGACCAGACAGCGACTATTTTTAATATTGACGGCTTGGCGCCGTTGCGAACTTATTATTTCGTGGTTTATGTTTATAACACGCTGGGTAACGGCGTTATTTCCAATGAAGTTTCAGCCACAACGCAAAGCAGCGGCAATCCCTGGCCGCCACCTCCGGCTCAGCCGACAATCAATGAGCGGGTCTGCCCGATTTTCTTACCCTCGGTTACAATTGACGGTACCAAACCGGCCGGTACTACTATTTTTATCAATGGTTATTCCGATTATGTTAATTATCCAACTGATTTAACCTGGAATTCTCTGGTCAGCCTGGGTCTGGGCAGTAATTTATTTTTGATTTTTGCCCGGGATGCTTACGGCCAAAACAGTCCTTTTTTGACGGCGACTGTTAACCGTTGTGAGGTTGGTGATACCAATTGCAGCGATGTGATTGATGATTTTGATCTGGCTGGCTTGGCCTATCACTGGAATACCAATTGGTGCTACGCGGATTTTAATGAAGATGGCCTAGTGGATGATTTTGATTTGTCTGGGTTGGCTGCGCATTGGGACTCGGTTTATTAAATTTAAAATAAAATATAAAAAAGAAAATATGATTGATGTGAATCAAAATTTTAATCTAAAATCCATAATCTAACACCCATGAATAAACTTTCGAAATTAATTTTAGCCTTGATATTCTTCAGTCTTTTTGTCCCGATTATTCCGGCTCAAGCAGCTGGGGCGGCTATTTTCAGGTTGACTTCGGTTAAAACCGATTATTATGTTGGTGATAATATTTATATTGACGTGATGGTTGAACCTAACGGTGAATCAATTAATACCGTCCGATTAATTTCTGATTTTACCGGTTCCGGGGTTTTGCAAATCAATGATTTTAATCTCGGTACTGCCTGGCCGTTTCAGAGTCCGGGAGAAGAATTAAATAATACGACTCAGCATATTAATGTCGGCGGTTTCATCCTGGTCAGCAGTGTCAGTACAAACAGTAAGTTTGGGACTTTGATTTTCAGGGCCAATGCTGTCGGCACCTCAACCATAAATATTTCCACTGGTTCCCATTTAATTTCCCCGGATCAGATTGAAAGATTAGATCTGGCTGCCAGTCAAAATATTACCATCAATGTTTTAGGCGCTTTACCACAGCCGAATCAAGCCCCGGTTTTTGATCCGGTTGGTACAAAAACCATTGATCTGAGCCAAAATGTCAGTTTCCATGTCCGCGCCAATGATCCGGACGGCGATAATGTGGTTTTAACCGCTGATATTCCGGCTGACGCTGTTTTTAGTAATATTACTTCAGGTCCAGTCGCCGAAGGTGATTTTATCTGGACGCCCACAGCCAATGGCAGTTATGCTTTGAAATTTTATGCCACTGATGATAACAGCCAGGGTGTCAAAATCGGTAGTCTGACAGTGAATGTCAATGTTTCTGTGCCTGTGCCTGTAGCTAATGTCGCTCCGATTTTTCAGCCGGTTGCCAATAGGTCAGTTGAAATAGGACAAACAGTCAGCTTTCATGTTCAGGCGACTGATCCGGACGGGGATTTGGTAAATTTGACTTGGACAATTCCGACAGGCTCAACTTTCATTAATGTCGTCAATAATGCGACCATTGTCAGCGGTGATTTCAGTTGGACTCCGGATAGTCAAGGTGTTTATACTGTGACTTTTTTGGCTGAGGATAATAATCCGACTGAGCCCAAGATCCGAACTTTATCCGTCAGTATCGGCGTTTCCGTCCCGCCCAATCATACTCCGGTTTTTGAAGCCATTACTGAAAAAACAGTTAATGCCAATGATACTTTAACTTTCAATGTTTCAGCCACGGATCCTGACGGTGATCAGGTGATTTTGAGCATGGAAAAATTGGAAAGCGCCACCTTAACTCCAATCAGCAACGGAGTAACTTCAACTTCTGCTTTTAGCTGGAAGCCTCAGAATTTTGGTATATACTATGCGGTCTTTAAAGCTCTGGATGATAATCTTAATCCGCTAGAAAGCACCAAAACCGTGCGGATTACAGTTTTTGGCGGCCAGTGTCCGCCCTGTAGCGGAGGCGGCGGAGGCATTGGTAACGTTTGTCCTATACCACAATGCCAAGAACAGATATTTGATAAACCGCTGGTAAAGAGTTTACCGATCATAAATTCGGTTACCCATCCCAATCAGGTAAGCTGGTACAGTAATAATATGCCCAAATTTACCTGGGATATTGCTGAACAAAATTTAGGCTATACCTTTAATCTTGACCAAAACCCTTTGTCTGATCCCTCAGTCGGTTATTTCTTTTCCGAGGATAGGGTTTTTTCTTTCAGCGAACTTCAAGACGGCTTTTGGTATTTTCATTTGAAAGTCAAGTACAGCGATGGTTATGGCCCGACTGCTCATTTTGCAGTTAAGATCGATACCACGGCACCGGATCTTTTTCTGCCCAGCATTGAAGGCAATAAAATATATTTTTCCGCTATTGATAAATATTCAGGGCTGGCCTATTTTGAAATAAAGCTGGATGACGGCCAGTGGCAAAAAATCCAGAGTCCGTATCAGCTGACAGAAGCAGATAAGCAGGGCCAGATTCTGACTCTGCGAGCGGTGGATAAAGCCGGCAATGTGATTGAGTCCAGAATTGATTTGCCGAAAATGGAAGTGATCAAAGAAGAACAGAAAAAATATATTATCAATCAGCCGGAATTTGTGGTCGCAGTGCCTGTTATCACTCAAGTTGAATATCCCATAGTCCGTGGCCAGTCTTTGGCCGGCGCCAAAATTTATCTGTTTATTTCCGCTGAACCGCAAATAATTATTTATACTTTAGCTGATTATCAGGGTAACTGGCTGGCTTATATTGATCCGGCATTAACCCCGGGCAAATATAGCGTTTATGCTATTGCCAATTATAATAATCTAGATTCCCAGCCATCGGAAAAAGTTTATTTTACCGCAGCCGAAACTGGAATCGTCCCAGCCGGAAAATTTAAATTTCCCTTTCAATGGCCTTCTATACCTTTGAATATGGATACGCTGGCTTTATTGGCAGGAACGGTGGCTGCCGCGTCTTTATTGTTACTTGGGGCAATCAAGGGTATAAAATTTGTTATTAAACAGATTATTTATAGAATAAAAGACTTGTGGGAAAATTTTAAACTTGAGGGCAGAGTGAGCGAAATACAAAAAAAATTAAAAAATTATGGTCGTAAAAAGAAATAATAAAATTGAGCGGATTAAAAGTCAGGCAAAATTATACGGTAAAATATTTGCTTTGGCTTTGGTTTTGACTCTGGCCCATGAGTCAATCGCCGGCATGTCTAGTGATAAATATCAGATTTGGCTGGACACTCTGGATGCTGGCGGGGGCATGACCAATAGTTCAGGCTTTAAAGTTGATTCCAATTTATCAGATTTTGCAGCCAGTGAGAGTGAGAGTGAGAATTTTACCCAGAAAATTGCTTTTTCCGGGATTGAAGGGGAGCCGACAGTTGGATTTAACGTTGAGACTGTAAGCCTTGATTTTGGCGAACTTTCGCCAAGAATAACTCGTTATTCCACACATGCTTTTTCTGCTTTTACCAATGCCAAAGAAGGTTATACCATCAAGGTTTATGGTCAGTCTTTGCATTCAGCCGATTATACTATTGCTGCGATTGGCGCCACAGCTTCAGTCTTGACCATTGGCAACGAGCAATTTGGTCTCAATCTGGTAAGAAATACTTTGCCGGCTTTAGGCGCTGAGCCCAGCGGTGGCAATGGTCAGGCAGCTGCCAATTATGACCAAGTCAATGAATTTGCATTTAATGATGGTGACACAATTGCTTATGCCACCAGTTATTCATATCAGACAGACTTTACAGTTACGGCTATAGTCAATATTGCTGATGACACTCCGGCCGGCTCATATGGAACTGTTTTAACTTACGAATTCATTCCTGTTTTTTAAAATTTACTTCCATAGTTTTGAGTTCTAAATTTTTAGTTATTAGTTATCAAAACTCATAGATGAGACTGCTCAATTCGCTAAAATCTTGGGAGCAAGCGTTCTTACGTTACGAGGCAAGAGGGAATAATGGATTTATAGTTATACCCGAATATTTTCTTTTTTCTATTTAATCTTTGATTTGACCGAACTTATCCACAGATTTTCTTTGCTAACCCAAAACAAAACTATTATTTTGTGGTATACTATAAACAGCAGGTAAGTACCTGTGGATTAATTTTTTTAAAAATAAATATTTAATAAATATAAATTACTTAATTAAATTTTTTATGAAGAAATATTTTCGTTTTCTTTCATTGTTAACCATAATTGCGATTGTGGCTTCAATGTCATTACTTGCTCCTTTATCCGTAAATGCCGGCAGTTTGACCGAGATTCAGGTTTCATTAAGCAGTTACGATGTCTCTTCGTTAGCTGATCCTGTAGATGTTAATTTGACTGCCAATGTTACTTTAGCAACGCAGTTAAGCGGAACAGCTGGAGATAAAGTCGTTATTACTTTTAATGAATATGAGGCAGCAATGGAAAATCAATTTTTAATTGATGAAGCCAGTTTAGTTGCCGGAGATATAACTTTAAGTTGTGATACTGATGATTTAGCTGTTGATAGCATCGTTGCAGATGACGGCGCTGGTACTGCTTCAGGTATCATTACCATCACAACAGCAGCTGGTAGTACGGTTGATGTATGCGATCCGGCCAGTGTTTTGACAATTGCAATTGCCAATGCAAGAATCAGGACTCCGTATACTGCTGATACAACGCCTCCTAGCGGGTACAGAATTAAGTTTGAAACTACAGATACTACCAATGCATTGGAAGATTCAGGTACAGCGGCAGTTTTTATAAATGATGTGGGAGCTAATCAGGTGCTGATAACTGGTACGGTTGATCCGGTTTTAACTATGAGTCTAAACACTAATGCTTGTGATCTGGGTGTTTTAACGAAGGATCAGGCTAGAACTTGTTCTTACACAGTAACAGTTGGTACTAACGCTGATTTGGGCTATGGCGCTTATATTCAATCAGACGGTGAACTTGATGATAATATTACCTTAGCAAAAATTCAGAGCGAGGCGGATGGAGATGATAATGATCAAATTGATAATGATGCTCTATTGAGCGCTTCAGAATACGGTATTGGCGTAGAGACAACAGATACAATTGATTTTTATCCTGATTTTACCACCACCGGCTATGGTACTTGCGCTGCAGCAGCTGATGCTGGTTTAACTTATGATATTCCTGTCGGTTCATTAGACTCCGGCACCGCGAACAGATTTGCTTATTCTACTGATCCGGTTGATGCCACGACCTCAGGTATAACCACTCTTTGTCATGTGGCCAGAATTTCCGGTGACCAGCCTTCAGGTAATTTCACTCAGACAGTAACCATTACTGTTGTCGGTAATTTCTAAAATAAAAAATTATTAATTAATATATAAAAATAATAATTAAGAAAGGGGTATATGAAAACAAAAAAAATATTGAGTTTGTTTGTCGCCTTTATCGTCTTGGGAGCTTTAGTGATGCCATTGGCCAGTAATGCCTTGACAGTTTCGCCTCCGATCATTGAAATTGACGCTAAAAAGGGGGATGTAATTAATCAGGTTTTGAAAGTCAAGAATGAAGGTGCCGAGAACGCAGTTTACTACCTGAGTTCACAAAAGTTTATTGCTGCAGGTGAAACAGGCGCGCCGCAATTTGTCGAAGGCCAGGCTGAAGATGTTGATTTGGCATCTTGGATTAAGTTCGGGATTACCAGTATCACTATTCCGGCCGGTCAGACAGTTGAATTACCGTTTACTATCGTGGTACCGCAATTTGCCGGACCTGGTGGACATTACGCAGCTATCTTTTTAGGCACAGTGCCTCCAAATGCCGCAGGTGATGCTTCACAAGTAGCAGTGGCCAGCAGAGTTGGCGCCTTAGTCCTGGTAAAAATCGCCGGTGAAATCAAAGAAAGCGCTGAATTGTCAGAATTTGGTACAGTTGCATCATCTTATGCTTCATTACCTGTAGATTTTAATATCAGAATTAAAAACAGCGGTAATGTTCATTTGAAACCAAGCGGCAGTATTTTGATCAAAAACATGTTTGGATCAGTTGCCGGAAAAGTAACTGTTAATGAAACAGGCGGTAATATTTTACCTGATCAGATCCGTAAATTTGACGCTTCCTGGGTCAAAAATGCCAATGCTATGGGAGCGACTACTTTCTGGGGCAAGTATCGTCAGGAAAAAGAAAATTATGCCTTTGGTAACTATACAGCTGATATTTTGCTGGCTTACGGCACGGCAGGTAGAACCTTAAATGCCAGTACCAGTTTCTGGGTTATACCCTGGCATGTAATTATCGTTAATTTGATAGTCATTGTCTTAGTGGTTATAATTTTGTACTTCTTAGTCAAGAAATATAATGCCTGGTTGATTGCCAAAGCCAGAAAAACCGAGAAAAAATCTAAAAAATAAGTTAGAATTTTGACATCATTGAAATAGAACATTTACAAAGAGGGACTGTGTATATACATTGTCCCTCTTATGGTTTTATTGGTAGGTTTATTGGCAAAGCCCTGTTTGTTTGGTTGTTCTTGAAAACTAAGAACTAAAAACTTTGATGTAATAACTTTAAAAAATAGATAATAATTAATAACTAAGATGTAAGAACTATGGAAGCGGAAGCAAATTTAAAATCTGATTTGAGGTATAGAACTTATAATTTTTCAATTTCAGTCATTAGATTTATAGGGGATTTACCCGAGAAAAAAGTATTTTGGGTTATTTCGGATCAGCTTTTAAGGTCGTCAACTTCTATCGGCGCTAATATCGTTGAAGCCAAAGCATCCTCATCACGTAAGGAATTTATCAGATATTACCAAATTGCCTTAAAGTCAGCCCACGAAACCAATTACTGGCTAAGCCTTCTAAACGACGCTACTGATATAAATAAAGATAGAGTATTGGTTTTAATTAAAGAGTTAGATGAAATAATAAAAATGTTGACCGCCAGTATACTAACCCTAAAGAATAAGCAGTTTTAAGTTTTTAGTTGGGTTCTTAGATATTACATATTAGTTCTTAGTTTAACTAAAAATGCGCAAAATCATTTCATTAATTATCATAGCAGTAGTATTAAATCTGACCATTTTATCCATTACCCACGGCCAGTCAAATGTTAGTATTGGGGGCATTGTGCCGGTAACTGATTTAAATAGAAACAGTCCCAGACAGCAGATTAATGTCAAAAATCAAAATCCTGCTACCGGTGAAAATAAGTATTTATACTTTTTTGAAAAGACTTTGGGCTTGGAAACAGAAGCAGGGAAAAATCCTGACGCAGCCACAGCTGAGGGTCAGACTGTCCATGATCGGATTTTTAGTTCTTTGCTTTTGTGGCTATTAATGATAATTGTTGCGGTTTTGGTAATTATAATTTTAAAAATGTTTGATCGTGTATTTTTCAAATTACCTAAAAGCCGAAGGAAATTATGAAGTTAAATAAAAAAAATAAAATCAAAAAATACACCCATCACCCTATAATGTTGTTGTTATTAGTATCGTTATTGTATTTAACTTTACATCAGGCTAAGGCTGGTTTGGTGGCTAGTTTTAGCGATGAATTAAGTAGTCAGACTATTAGCACTGCTGCCAACCATACAGTTAATTTTACTAATTCGTCCGTTTTTAGTCCTGATAAAACCTTGGAGTTATATTTTGAAAGCGGTTTTGATCTTACGCAGATTGATTATACTGATATTGATTTATTGGCTGATGACGTAAATAAAAATTTAGGTTCGGTTCCGGGCACAGGGGTGGGTAGTAATATCGGAGTTACGATTTCAGGACAGACCATTATTTTTACCCAAAATGATACTGATACGATTGCGGCCGGATCAGTGATTACTATTAAAGTCGGGGCCAATGCTTCCCATCAGACTATTGGTGATCAGCAAATATATAATCCTGAAACTGCAGAGGTTTATTATATAAGTTTATCAGGGAGCTTTGGTGATATGGGCACAATTTCCGTTCAGATTTTGACTACTGATACTGTGGGCTTTAAAGCCACGATTGAACCAAGTTTGAGTTTTGAATTACGCAATAGCGATGACACCGGTTATTTCCAGGGCTGTAATTTCGGGGTCGTTTCACCCAGTATAGTCAGTCAATGTTCGTATCGGCTGGCAGCTGAGACCAATTTGACCTCAGGTTTTCAGATTTTTATAGATTCAGACGGTAATTTGCGCAATGCCAACAGCTCAATTGCTAATGTTGAGGAGGACCATATAGTCGCAGCCGGAACAGAAGGTTATGGACTGGCTTTGGTGGCCGCAACCGGTCTGACCGAGGCAGGGGATTTCAATGATGATGACACCCCGATTTCATCCACAGGTACGCTTTTAGTAAGTTCAAATTTAGTGTATAATTACATACAAGGAGACTTATCCACAAGTAGTCTAATTACCCAAAAATTAGCAGTTTCCCGGATAACACTTCCTGGTTATTATAACCAGAGAATTTCTTATTCCATTTTGGGAAATTTTTAAAAATATTTTATTAATATATAAATTCTAATAATTTTTTAAAATTATGCTCAACAGAAAATTTATTATCTTTACTCTGCTCGTACTTTTAATGCCGTTGCTGACAATTTTATTACCTTTGCCGGTAAATGCTGCGCCTCCAGCGATTACGATTACACCGGTACAATCTGCTGTTAGTACTAATGTTGATTATTGTTTTGGGTGGGCTTCAAGTGGGTTGGCTAACACTGATACTTTATTTGTTTTATTTCCAACTAATGAAACTGATGCTAATATTAGATTTGACGTTGAGGCTTTAACCGCTTCTGAAGTGACTTTTTATGTAGGCACTAGTACTTGTTCAGGCGGTACATCACGTGCTACTGAAACAGGATCGACCGACGATAACGGACAAGATAAAGTTACTATAGTCAATCGGGCTACCTCATGGATAACAGCCGGAATGTATGTTGGAATTATATTGGATTTAGATAGCCTTGATGGTACTACAAATCCTTTTATAATTGCTGATAGTACGCCAATTAGTATTGGTTTTGCCAATGTTGCAGGCGATTCAGTATTGACACCGGCTACCGCGGGTAATTATAAAGTAGTTTTAGAACAAATTGTTGAAGGCACTAATCCAACTGAAGTAGACTGGTTTGATACTCAATTGTTATATATTGGTGACCTTAATAAAGTAAATATCACTGCAACTTTGGATCCCAGCATTTCGTTAGCGTTAGATACAAATACTTGCAATTTAGGAATTTTAGCAGTTGACGCAATCAAAGCTTGCGGATACACGGCAACTGTTACGACTAATATTGGTACGGGATATACTGGCTATGTTGAACAAAATCATCCTTTTCAGAGTATTGTTAATGGTGTGACAACCGCCATCACCGGGCCTGGTAATAGTGTAATTGAGGGGGATGAGGATCCAAACCCGCTTTCAGGAGATTATGGCGAGTATGGCTTTGGTATTCAAACAGATGATACAACTTCTATTCCTGAGTTCACAGGTGCTTGCGGTGATTATGATGATGCTGTCACAGATTTACCGGCTACATCTTTGGCAGCTGATAATACCAGATACGCATTTGCCTCCTATACTGCCGCAACCAATGGCGTAGATCATGGTGTAACTGCTTTTTGTAACGGTGTAAGAATAAAATACACTACACCTCCAGGACAATATGACCAGACATTGACTATTACTATTGTTGGTAACTTCTAAACAAATTTAAAATTGAAGTCTATATATGCGCCGGAGGCAAAAATTGTCTCCGGCGTTGGTTGATTAAAGAGTGAAATAGCTTGATTAATAACAAAATTAATCTAAATAGTGATGGAAAAATCAGTTAAAAACATACTATTATATTTTAGCCTTGGTGTATGTTTTTTGCTGATTTTTTTTGTTATAAAATTTTTGCCGCAAAAATACCTGATTAAAGAGGCTATAGCAGCTGATTCTATTAGTTGCAGTGTTACTCCTTTTGCGCTTAAACCCGGAGAAGATGTCACTATTTCCGCAATTATTAATTTTACAGCCAGTGATGTCTGGGCCGTGATTGAAAATGAGGCTGGCCTGGCTGAAAGTCATTATTCTTTAACAGAAGATGATGTCACTCATTATTCAAAAATTTATACAACTTCAGGCTCGGATAATGGTCAATATAATATTAGGATTGTTGGTGCAGTGGACGGTACCGGGGAAGAAGTGATTTGCAATCCTTCAACCGGTGCTGAATGGATCAGAAAATCATTGAATGAAATTCCCTGGTCCAGACGTGCTGGTCATGCTATGCAGAGTTTTAACGGTCAGCTCTGGCTTCTAGGCGGTTCTACTCAGGAACCTAATTCAGATGTTTGGAGATCAAAAGACGGATTAAACTGGCTGAAAGTAACCAGCAGTGCTTCCTGGGGTGAAAGGCGATCAGAATTTAAAACAATTGTTTTTAATAATAAACTCTGGCTGATGGGCGGTTTTAAAATTAACAGCGATGCTACCTCCTTGACTTTTCAGCGTGATGTTTGGAATACCTCTGACGGGTATAAATGGGATTTGGTCACTGCCACTGCTGATTGGGCAGGTCGCAGTATGTTTGGCTTAGCCGGATATAATAATAATTTATGGGTTGCCGGCGGCTGTACTCATGTTAATGCCAGTTTGGTTTGTGATGGCACAGATAATCAGGTTTGGTTTTCTGCTGATGGCGAAACTTGGACTCAAAAAACAGGAGCTAAGCTTTGGTCAGGCAGAGCCGCACATCAGCTGATCAATTTTGATGACGGTGCAGTTGGCGGCGAAAAATTATATTTAGTCGGCGGTGTTTCTCTGGGTCCGACAACGTCCTTGGATGATGTTTATTATTCTTCAGACGGCGATACCTGGACTTTGGCCACAGAGGAGCCAGACTGGGAACCACGCTATGCTTTTGAATTAAAAAATTATGACAATAAACTTTGGCTTTTGGGCGGGTTAAATAGCGCTAGCGGACTTCAATTCAATGATATCTGGACAACCTCGAATGGCACTGATTGGACCCAAACTAAAGCAGATGTCACTTTAGGAGGTATCGGTTATCAAGCCAGTACCTGGACACATTGGGCTCCGCGTCGTAGCATGGCTGTGGCATTATATGATGATGGCAACGGCATCCAATTTTGGTTAAGCGGCGGTAGTAAAGGTTCTGATGCATTAAACGATGTTTGGAAATCAGCCGATGGTATTGATTGGAATATGGTCAATACTCATTTTAATGCTGAATTTGGCGAGCGTTTTCAACCGGCCACAGTTACTTATAATAATCGTTTGTGGTTAATGGGCGGGTTAGTTAAAAGCTTGGGAACTGAAAAAAATATTACCAACGATGTCTGGAGTTCGGCTGACGGTATTACCTGGCGTTGTGATTTCGGACCTTACAATGCTGATCCTCAGGGTATTCAGTGTGTTCACAGTGTGCCTGGCTGGGTGGCCCGCTGGGATCATCGTCTAGTGACCTTTGATGAACCTAGTGATGATCCGGACAAAGGAGAACAAATATTTCTAGTTGGAGGATGTTCCGCTAATGCTGGTTTTACCAATTGTCCCACAGCCAATGAATTGCGTGACGTTTGGTCTTATAATGCTGTTGATGATGTCTGGGTATGTGAAGCCGGTTCTGCTTTAGGGTGCGAAAATTCAGCCCCAGCCTGGAATGGACGCTATGGGCCGACTGTTACTGCTTTTAACGATAAAATATATTTGATGGGTGGATATAGAATTACTGCTGCAGTAGGTCAGCAAGTTTGGTATTCTAGTGACGGTGTAACCTGGACGCAGACTACAAATGCTACCTGGAACGGTCGGATGCAGGCACAATCATTGGTTTTTGAAAATAAATTATGGGTTTTAGGCGGTTGGAGCGGCGTCCGTGAAAATGATGTTTGGTCTTCAACTGATCCTATAAATGATGGCTGGACCGAAGCTACTGGCAATGCTGCCTGGCCAGGACGTTATACTTTTTTAGCTTTAAATTACAATAATCGCATGTGGGTTATTAGTGGCAATGTCGAAGCTGCGTCTATCCCGGCGACTTTGATGCATGATGATGTTTGGAGTTCAACTGATGGCATAACTTGGAATGAAGTAACTTCTGATGCTGGTTTTATTGCTCGTGATTTTTTTACAGGTGCAGTTTTTCAAGATAGAATATGGCTGACCGGCGGTGATAGCAGGGCAGGTAATTCCAATGAAGTCTGGGCCACACGTTTCGGTGACATGACTTATTACGTGATGCAGCCGCAAGACTGGCAGGTAAATGTTACAGCCACGGTTGAGCCCGAAATCAGTTTGTCTTTATCAAATAATGCCTGTGCTTTAGGGGTTTTAACTGCGGATGCGATTCAAACTTGCGGTTATAGCGTAGCAGTCGCCACTAATGCTCAAAGCGGTTATACCGGCTATATCCGTCAAAATCATGGTTTTGAATCCACCATAGGCGTAACTACTCATGAAATTCATAGTGAAAATGGCACTCCGTTGCAAATTGAAGCCTCAGGCACCTTAGTCGGTGAAAATGGTGAATATGGAGTCGGTATTTTAACTGCAGATACTACGGACTGGCCTGAATTTACTGGTCTCTGCTCAGATTATGATAATCAATCAAGTACTTCATTACCGGCAAAAGCAGTAGATTGGAGCACAGCCGCTGATCCGGATGCTTATCTGGGTGATAATGTTGATAATGTTTTTGCCACATCATACTGATCCGGTTCAGGGCGTTGATAACGGGCTGACTTATTTTTGCCATGGCGTCAGAATCAAGTGGGACACACCGCCGGGCAATTATTCTCAAACAGTGACTATTTCAGTAGTGGCAAATTTTTAAAGTCTAAAAGGTAAAATCATGCTAGCTAAAAAGTTTTCAATCTCCATGATTTTATATCTGACGCTGTTTTGTATAATTGTGGTCAGTTTTTTATTTTCCCATAGATTGCTAAAAGAAGTTTCAGCTGCCAATACCATGACTTGTTCCTCTACTCCGTATGTAGTAGATCCCGGAGAGGAGGTGACTATTTCAGCAGTGATTAATTTTACACCTGCTGATGTTTGGGCGGTGATTGAAAATGAGGACGGAGTGGCTGACAGCCATTATTCTCTGGACGAGGATGATGCGACTCATTATTCCAAAGTCTATACCACTTCCGGAACGGCTAATGGACGCTATGATATCGGTATTTTTGCCACTGTTGACGGTACAGGCGAGCAGGTCTTTTGCAATCCTTCAACCGGTGCTGCCTGGATAAAAAAATCATTGAGCGATATTAATTGGACCGGACGTTTAAGGCATAAGGTTGTAATAAATAACGGTAAACTGTGGATTTTAGGCGGTTTTGACTATGATTATCAGTCAGATGTCTGGTCATCTGCTGATGGTCAGAAATGGATACAGGTAACCAAGGAAGCTCCCTGGGGAATCCGCCGATCTGATTTTGGCGCTCTGGCTTTGAATAATAAAATATTTGTTTTTGGCGGCTATAAACTCAATAGCAATTGGACTGTCGCCACTTTGCAAAATGATGTCTGGAGTTCAGCTGACGGCGCTCATTGGACCCGAATAAATGCCGGGGCCGATTGGTCAGCCCGTAGTTCGTTTGGTTATACTGTTTATAACAATGAACTTTGGCTGGCCGGCGGTTGTACCAGCCTTAATCCTTCGACTTTAGGTTGTGCTTCTGCCAGCGATGAGGTTTGGTCCAGCTCTGACGGCATAGACTGGACTTTGGCTACAAATAATCCTGGCTGGAGTGAACGTTCTTTAAGCAAACTTTTGGTTCATAATGATGGTAACGATGACCGATTGTTTTTAATTGGCGGGGTAGATTATCCCGGCGGTACAGCCAATAATGTCAAAGATGTTTGGTCTTCAGCTGATGGTGCTGATTGGGCAGAAAAAACTGCGGCTGCTGATTTTGAAGCCAGATACTTATTTGATGCTTTTTCTTATGATTTTGGGGATGGTCAGAAAATTTGGCTCATGGGCGGCAGGGAAATGGACGCTGGTATTACTCAGCATAATGATATCTGGTCATCGGTTGACGGCGCTGATTGGGATCTGGAAAAAGATGATGTGGCCATTCCTGGCATCGGGGTTCAGCCAAGTAAATGGACTCATTGGACACCGCGCCGTTTTTTCCAAACTGTAATTTTCAATGCCGGTAACGGTCCTAAAGCCTGGCTTTTGGGCGGTTATGATAAAATTGTTAATCGAAATGATATTTGGACAACCACGAACGGTGTGGACTGGACTTTAACCAATGAATTTGTCGAACCGGAATTTGGCAGCAGGTTTGATACTCCGGTGGCTGTTTATAATAATAAATTATGGCTTGTTGCCGGTTTAGCCAAAGGCAAAGGATTAGGCAGAGATGTCTGGAGTTCAGCTGACGGCATTTCTTGGACCTGTGAATTTGGCAGCTATACAGCCGGAACAGAAGGTGTTGATTGCAATCATGCTACACCCGGGTGGGTAGCTCGTTTTGATGATAAATTGCTGGTCTATGATGACGGTGACAGTGAAAAGCTTTTTATGATTGGCGGCTGTACCTGGCCCGGTCCAGGTTATGGCTCCTGTCCCAGCGGCTATGGGCTTAAAGATGTCTGGTCTTATGACGATAATGTGCCTGAAATAAATAAAATCTGGATCCAGGAAACAGCTGCCGCTGCCTGGGATGTTAGAAATTTACCGGCCTTGGCTGTTTATGATAATAAAATGTGGCTAATGGGCGGACTTAAACAAGCAACTACTTTATTACAAGATGTTTGGTATTCAAGCGACGGAACGACCTGGACGCAGGCTAGTAATGCGCCTTGGTCTGTAAGAACAGGGCATAGTGCGGTTGTTTATGATGATAAGCTTTGGGTCATGGGCGGGCAGACAACCGGTCCAACGCGTTTAAATGATGTTTGGTATAGTACTGATCCCATCAATTCTGGTTGGACCCAAGCGACCAGCAGCGCTGCCTGGTCACCCCGGCTTACTTTTGGTTTGCTGAATTTTAATAATCGCATGTGGGTGGTTTCTGGTCAGCAAGACGGTACAACTTTTGCTGAATATTTGGGCACTCAAGATATTTATTGGTCACAAGACGGTGCGATTTGGAACTTGGCAACTGATACAGCTGATTTTGCCGGCCGTGATTTTTTTTCCTCAACAGTTTTTCAGGATAGAATCTGGTTGACCGGCGGTGATTCTAATGCCGGCAACAATAATGATGTCTGGGCTAGCCGTTATGCTGATTTGAATTATTATGTTATGACGCCTTTGGATTGGAAGGTGAACATTCGAGCTCAGGTAGATCCCACTCTCAGTCTGGTTTTGTCCTCAAATGCCTGTGAACTTGGTGTTTTAACTGCGGATGCGATTCAAACTTGCGGTTATAGCGTGGCAGTCGCCACTAATGCTCAAAGCGGTTATACCGGTTATATCCGCCAAAATCATGGTTTTGAATCAACCATAGGTCTGACTAATCACGAAATTCATAGTGAGAATGGTACTCCATTGCAAATTGAAGCCACCGGCACTTTAGTCGGAGAAAATGGTGAATATGGCGTCGGTATTTTAACTGCAGATACTACGGACTGGCCTGAATTTACAGGTGATTGCGCAGATTATGATAATCAATCAAGTACTTCATTACCGGCCAAAGCAGTAGACTGGAGCACAGCCGCTGACCCGGATGCTTATCTGGGTGATAATGTTGATAATGTGTTTGCCACATCCTCTGACCCGGTACAGGGCGTTGATAACGGACTGACTTATTTTTGCCATGGCGTCAGGATCAAATGGGATACGCCACCGGGAAGTTATTCACAGACAGTGACAATTTCAGTCGTCGCCAATTTTTAAATTGAGGTAAAAAGTGGTATAATATATATTAATGAAGAAGATCAAAAATAAAGGAAACTTAGTTAAAATTTCACGGTTAGAGCAGGTAAAATTGCAAATAAGCAGGGTAAATAAGCCGGTGCTAGTTTTTAGTTTTGCTTTGATTTTTGGTGTGATTATAGCTTTTAGCCTGGGGTATGTTTATTCACTATACTACAGTAAGCTTTTGGCCGGAGAAGGTATTAGAGACACCCTTAGTTATCAGGGGAAAATTGTTAATGCTGACGGCGTACCGCCGCCTGATGGTAATTATAGTATGCAATTTAAAATCTATGATGCGCTAAGCGGAGGTAATTTATTATGGACTGAAATTTGGGATAATCAAGTGCATACAGGTCAAAGCACAAACAGTAAAGTTGCAGTCAGTCAGGGTGTGTTTACTGTTGAATTAAATTCTTTATGTCTAAACTGGGTAGGTGATTGCTCTGCCAACGGCGGTGTAACTTTTCAGCAAGACAGTTTTTACTTGCAGGTTGAGCTGGATTATGACAATAATGCTACTTTTGAAGAAATTTTTACGCCCAGAAAAAGATTTACAGCCACGCCATATTCTATGAATGCTGATAAACTTGACGGCCGTGATTCTCTTGATTTTGTCCTCAAGTCTGGGGGAACTATGACCGGTGAATTAATTGTGCCCAAAGTAACTGATAGTTCGCTGATTGCCTATTATCAATTCAACGGAACAGCTAATAACAGCAGCTCTTATACTGATTTGGACGGTACTCTTCAAGACGGGGCAAATATCGGCTCAGACAGTCTATTATTGGATGGTGACGCAGATTATATCTTGGTTGATGATAATGATTTGTTAAGCTTTGGTAATGGAACTATTGATACGACTTTTACTTTTTCAGCCTGGGTCAATCTGATTGATCCAACCAATAGTTCAATCATCAGCAAAGGGATTTATAACAACGGCGATGCTGAGTACAATTTTGGTACAGACTCTGACGGTAAGTTTTTTATTCATATTTTCGATGAAAGTGTAGCTGACTGCTACATTGGTCGTATGTATAGTGCTCAGGCAGTACCTACCGCCAGCTGGATAAACGTGACTGCAACTTATAGCGGTAGCGGTCTGGCCAGCGGGTTGAAACTTTATTTAAACGGGGAACTGGTAGATGACGCTGATAGTTCCGGAACCTGTTCGTATGTAGCCATGGAAAGTTTAGCCGCTGATTTATTTTTAGGCCGTTATAATACTGAATATGCCAATGGTAAACTGGATGATATCAGTATCTTTAACCGTACCTTAACAGCAGATGAAGTCAGGTCTTTGTTCAGTACTTCCAAACAAAGATATCTTGATGTTGAAGAGATTACTACTTTATATTTGTATCTCAATGCCATAAACCCGAATACTGAAGTATTTGACAGCGGCTACCTGTATTTTGATCCGGTTTTCAATCGGATTATGCTGAGTTCCTCGGCTTTTATACCAGATTTTATGCCCTATAAAGATAATTTTGGCAACGATCGTGACTATACTCATTTTATTGATGAAAACAAAATTTTGGCCTATGATTTTTCTGATCCAATAAACGGCGTAATTGATCTAGAAGGGAATGCGAATGGTACTGTCGGCGGTGATGCCAATTTTGCCAACAATGGTTTTATCGGTTATGGACTAGTGATGGATAATAATAATGATTATATTTCTTTCAGTGATCCTGGAATTTCCACAGCTGCGGGTACTTTTGAAATGTGGGCCAGATTAAATAATATTGCCACCTCAGAAACTGATTATCTGGCTTATTTCAGGGAATCAGGCGGAACTCAACTGGAAATTGCCAAAGAGGGAACTTCTGATTTATACACAAAAATAGGCGATTCAACTTTAATTGATACCACTTTTGATATCCCGGATACCAATTGGCATCACTATGCTCTAACCTGGACCGGCGGTAGCTATTTTGTTTATGTGGATGGGGTTTTAGTATACGAAGGTTATTATAGTACATTTACGACGCCAACCACCTTTTTACTGGGCTATGGCAATACATCTGATACATCATTGAATGGAGCAATGGATAGTGTGGCTCTTTATGATGAAGTTATTACTGATGGTGAAATTGTAAATCATGCGCAGTCATCTTTTAATACTTTGTATGTGAATGATCAGCTGAGAGCCGGCGTAGTCTCATCCAGCTTAGAAAATCTCTTGGCATTACCGGCAAATATAAATGAAAAAAATAGTAATGATCCGGTTTATTTACAGTATACCGGTAACAAACAGTTTTCTTTCAGTTTTAGCGAAGGTAAGGGACTAAATACATATAGCTATGATAATGATTATATATATGCGGCCTTAAACGGCGCGACCTGGAATAAAGGCGGTATGTTTGGTCATGGAATGAGTTTTGATGGTATTAATGATTATCTTGAAGCCAATGATGATTATAATTTAAATCCCAATACTGATGATTTTGCTATTGAATTTTGGATAAATGGAGCTGCTACGGGTAATAATGGTAAAACTGTTCTTTCAAAACGCAGTGGCGATACAGGTTATGAAATTTATTTTGACGCCAGTTCTAATAATTTGCAATTTTTTATCGGTGATAATGAGTCGACCCCAAACACTGTTACTTCAACTGTGTCAGGCCACAACTTTTCTGACGGCAAGTGGCATCATTTTTTAGTGAGTTTTGAACGTGGCGGGTATGCTGCTATTTATAGTGACGGCGATATTTTTAATATTGGCGCTGTCGATATTTCTTCACTTACCGGCAGTATTACCAATAACGCCAATTTATTGATAGGTAAAAATGCCAGCGGTAATTATTTCAATGGTAAATTAGATAGCATTGTTATGTATAATTTGTCAGGTCAGGATCAGTTTAATCTTTATGATGCTTTTGCCCACTCTTACACATCTACGGATTTTTTATTTGTTGACGGTAAAAATACTCCAGCGGGTATCGGCACCTTATCATTATTAAATCAGTCTCAAAACGGACATGGCGCGGTTATCGGCATGAGAAGCAGTAATAATACGTCTAATTATCCTTTGGCTTTATGGAATGATAATGCTGATAGTGATATTTATAACCTAATATATTTTGGCAGCACAACCTTGGGCGGCGGCGGGGCTTCGGTTGAATATGGAAATTTAAAATGGGATAGCGGTAATAGCAAGTTTATGTTGAGTCAAAGTTTGGATGTTACAGGAGATTTAGCTGTCAATTCAGTTAGCACTGATGGTAATGAAAAGTTAGTCCATGATGTTATCAGACATACAGTCACTTCCGGAGAGGCAACAGCCAATACCTTTACTGAATCATCCTGGGGCAAGGCAACTCAGGATAAAATCGTATCTCTTTCGGCGCTTACGTTGGATCTGAGTGCTGATCCTGATTTGGTAATTGCCAATGACTGGTCAGTTAATTTAATGGATTGCAATGTGGTTTATGACGGCACTGATATTACTGTGACTGAACAAAATGGTGCTACCTGGGCAGAAAATGATATTGTCACTATTTATATTGTCTATGAAAAATAATTATTAATTTATGTTTAAAAAAGAACAGTCAAAGAAAATAAGCTGGCTGCAATTGGTAATTGTTTTTATTTTAGGCATTTTAATCGCCTCTAATGGCTTTTTATTACGGAATAATCTGGCCCTGAAGCAAGAAGTTGCGAGACTTAAAGCTGATGATTTGGCCCTTGCTCAGGTGATTAATAATATTTTGAGCCAGATTAAGCCGGTTCAAAATTTACCGGCTCAGCCTGTGACCCCGCAAAAATAACCGTAAACGAAACAATAATGGATACTATTAAAAATTTATTATTTAGACGCATCAAGCAATCAGGGCTGGCCAGGCAAGTCGGCTCTGCTTTATTAATTGAGGAGTTTTCCAAGATAATAACCAGAGAATTCGGTCCGGAAATAGCCAAGAAAGTCAGCCCGCTTTATATCAAGAATTATGTTTTAAACGTGGCCTGTTTGAGCAGTGTCATGAGCCAGGAATTAAATTTCAAAAAGCAGCAAATTATTGAGGAACTTAATGCCAAGGCCGGTGCCGAATTTATCAAAAATATCAGGATCGTTTTGTAATAATTTTATCTAAATTTAGCACAAAACTATTTGTTGTCAGAATGAATTTTATATGTTAATATTATTTTATTAATAATTTCATATTTATATGACTTTACGCAGCTATATCATCCTCATGCTGATTGCTACCATCGCCTGTTATCTGGCTTTGGCCGCGGTAATTTTATTTTTCGACCCTTTATCAGGCGGGTTATTGGCTTTAATCTTTTTTTACCTGAGTTTGTTTTTGGCTCTGCTCGGGACGTTTGCCATTATCGGTCTTATTTTTAGGATATTGTTTACCAGTGATAAATTGATTTTTAAAAAAGTAACCACCTCTTTTCGACAGGGGATTTGGTTTAGCCTGCTGATTATTGTTTGTCTGTATTTAAACGGCATTAATTTATTGGTTTGGAAATATGTCGCCTTGTTAATATTGGCTTTAGCCCTGCTGGAGCTATTTTGTATAAGTTATAAGTCAAAACCAAACTTAAAAATATGAAACAGTCATTTCTGTTTACTAAAACTTCAAGGGTTATTGCGGCTGAGGAAAAAAGCATTAATGCCCAGTATTTACAGCGCGGCGGATATATTGACCGCTTAATGGCCGGTGTTTATACCTTATTGCCCCTGGGACTTTTAGTCTTTAAAAAGATTGAAAATATTATTCGTGAAGAAATGAAGGCTATAGACGGCCAGGAAATTATTATGCCGGCTTTGCAGCCCAAGGAAAACTGGGAACAGACAGGACGTTGGAGCAGTATGGATGATTTATATAAGCTGACAGATTCACAGAAACATGAATATGTTCTGGGGCCAACTCATGAGGAAGTCGTTGTCCCGCTGGTAAAAAAATTCGTTAATTCTTATAAGGATTTGCCGGTTTATGTTTATCAGTTTCAGGATAAATTCCGCATGGAATTGCGGTCCAAGTCAGGTATATTGAGGGGCCGGGAATTTGTGATGAAGGATTTGTATTCATTTCATTTGGATGAAAAAGATTTGGATGAATATTATGAACAAGCCAAACAAGCATATTTTAATATTTTTAAACGTTGCGGTATTGGGCCAGAAACATTTTTGACCTTTGCTTCAGGCGGTAGCTTCTCTAAATATTCCCATGAATTCCAGACAGTTACTGATGCAGGTGAAGACATTATTTATATCTGCCAAAAATGCCAGTTGGCCATAAACAAGGAAATCAAGGGTGAAACTGACCAATGCCCGGAATGCGGTTCTCAGGATTTTAAAGAAGCCAAAGCAATTGAAGTCGGTAATATTTTTAAGCTTAAAACTAAATATTCAGCTCCTTTTAATCTAAAAGTAAAGGATCAGGCAGGTATTGATAGGGAAGTAATTATGGGTTGTTATGGCATTGGTTTGGGCAGGTTATTGGGCACGATAGTTGAGATTAGCCATGATGACAAGGGAATAATTTGGCCCATGGCCGTAGCTCCTTTTCAGGTGCATTTACTTAGCTTAAAGGCAGAAACTGAACTTGCAAAAAAAGTCGAAGACCTATATAATGGCTTAATTAAAGGAGGATTTGAGGTTTTATATGATGATCGTGAGGAAACAGCCGGTGTTAAGCTAAATGACAGCGATTTACTGGGTTTGCCGATCAGACTGGTTTTAAGCCCCAAGACCCTAGAACAGGATAGCGTGGAAGTCAAAGCCCGTAATTCTGATAAGGTTGAATTGATTAAACTTAAAGAAATTGAAAAATATCTTAGTAAATTAGTTCCGCGAAGCGGAATGCCGCTACGCGGCATAGATTCGTAGCAATATGATTTTTGACCGAATTTTAGGAAAATTTTCCAAGGATGTGGGTATTGATTTAGGTACAGCCAATACTCTGGTTTATGTTAAAGACAAAGGCATTGTTATAAATGAACCTTCAGTCGTGGCGATTAATTTAAAAAACGGACAGATTTTGGCAGTCGGAGATGAAGCCAGAAAGATGGTTGGTAAGACTCCAAGTTATATTTCCGCGGTCAGACCATTGGTAGACGGCGTAATTTCAGATTTTGAAGTCACGGAAAAAATGCTTAAATATTTTATTGATAAGATAAATCAAGGGCCTTTTAGCTGGTTATTCCGGCCCAGGGTGGTAATCGGGATACCTTTGGATGTGACTGAGGTAGAAAAAAAGGCGGTTGAAGATGCTGCCTTGTCAGCCGGAGCCAGACGAGTTCACTTGATTGAAGAACCTATGGCCGCAGCGATTGGATGTAGGTTGCCTATCAGTGAAGCAGTCGGTAATATGATTATTGATATTGGCGGAGGTACGACTGAAATTGCGGTCATCTCTTTAGGCGGAATAGTTACCTGGCGATCGATAAAAATAGCCGGAGATGAGATGAACAAAAATATTGTTCAATATGCCCGAAACAAATTCAATCTTTTATTGGGCGAAAAAGTAGCTGAGGAAATTAAAATAAAAATTGGTTCAGCCGCTGAACTGAGAGCGCCTTTAGAGGCACAAATGCGCGGCCGTGATTTAATTACAGGTTTACCAAAGGAAATAATCGTTAATGACGAACAGATCAGGGAAGCCCTAGGTAAATCAGTGCGTTTAATTATTGATAATATTAAAGCGACTTTAGAAGTGACTCCGCCCGAATTGGTGGCTGATATTTATGAAAGAGGTATTTTGCTGACAGGTGGCGGAGCTTTGCTCAAAGGTCTGGATCAGGCTATTTCTCATGCTACCCAGATTCCTGTTTACGTTGCTGATGATCCTTTAACCGCGGTGGTGCGCGGCACCGGTTATTTATTGGATAATATAGAACTGCTAAAAAATGTAGCCGTTTCTTCAACTTCAGAAGAATCAAGTTAAAAAAATATGCTAGTTGAACGCAAAAATCGTTTAATTAAATTCTATATAATAGCAGTTATCATACTGCTTATTTTTTTCCATTATCTCGGAGTTTTGAGAGTTGTCGAGGATAGTTTTTTTAATGTAATGGGGATAGCTCAGGGCAATACTTTTAATTTTTTAACCAAATTGAAGTATTCGTTCATTAATTATCAGGAAGCTCAAAATTTAAAAACAGAAAAGGCGGAACTGCAGCAACAGCTAAATAGATTAAGTTATGATAATAGCCAGCTAAAAGCTTATCAGCTGGAAAATGAAAAATTGCGAACTATTCTTAATTTCAAGGAAGAGAAGAATTATAATACGATTGTAGCCTCGGTTATCGGTAAAGACACCAATAAGGCCAATACTTTAATTATTAATAAAGGCTGGCAGGACGGTATCAAAGAAGGCTTTGCCGCAGTGGTTGATCAGGGCGTTATTGTAGGTAAAATAATTGATGTTAAGGACTATCTTTCTACGGTTTTACTTTTAAATGACAAAATGAGTCAGTTGGCCATTAGCCTGGAATCCAGCAATAAAACCAACGGTTTGGCTGAAGGCGAATTCGGTCTTAGCTTGAAAGTAAATTATATTCCTCAAGACATATTAATCACCGAAGGAGATTCTATTATTACTTCCGGTACCGAAGAGAATATTCCCAGGGGTCTTTTGGTTGGCAAGATTAACCGGATAATCAGCCAAGGCAACGAACTTTTTCAATCAGCTACCATTAACTCCTGGATAGCTTATAATGAAATTTCCATCGTCGCTGTTATAATTCCTAATCAATAAAAGATGCTAAAATATTTTTATTGTTTTTTATTGTCATTAGTTTTGGTTTATCTAAGCCAAAGCGTTTTTACGGCTTTTATACCGTCAGAAAGACTGAATTTGCTGGTGGTTTTTTTGGTCTTTATTACTTTTGTTTCAGGACTGAATTGGGGTTTTGTTTTTGCTCTTTTTATCGGCTTGTTAGTCAATTTTTATTCATACTTACCGTTCCCCAGTTATATTCTCATTTATTTGTTTATTATTTTTATGGTTGATTATTTGCATCAGCAGATTTTTATTAATTTTACTTTTGCCACAAATTTTATCCTGATTATATTAAGTACTGCCATGTTTTCGTTATTATTGGCGTTGACTAATTTTATTTTTTATTTCCTGGGAGTTTCCTTGGTATATATCAGCCTTGATTGGGACTGGCTGGCAAATTTTATCTGGCAGGTTATAAACAATATAATTTTGATGAGCCTGATTTTTGTTTTAGCCAGGGCCATCTTTAAAAAATTAAATTTAACAATTTTGGTAAAAAGATGAGTGAATTAATAATAAAAAGAGAATATCGAGCCAGTACAGAAATTGACGATTTTTTATTCTTTGACGATAATCATGGCCGGGAAAACATCGGCCAGACTCAAACCGATGTCACTTTTTTAGGTAAGTATTTGTCTGATAAGAAAATTAATTTTTTCCTGCTTATTTTGGGCTTGGGGCTGGGCGTACTTTTAATTAAAAGTTTTTATTTGCAGATTATTAAGGGTGATTATTATAGCTCTATAGCTGATACTAACCGTACCAGAGAAAAGGCCATATTAGCTGATCGAGGTTTGATTTATGATTCCGAGCGGCGGCAATTAGTAAGAAATTTACCTTTTTTTGACGCTTTGGTTATGCCTAAAGATTTCGCCTTAGCAGAAAAAACTCGTCAGGAACAAATAGATTATATTGCCCAAACATTAGATATTAAGGCCGACGATATTCTTCTGGTCCTGAATAAATACCCCAAGAATTTTAAGTATCTTTTGCCTGTTAAGGAAAATATTGGTTATGAACAGGCAATGCTTCTAATGATAAAAGCTAATAATATCCCCGGGCTTTATATTGAAACTAGATATGAACGGCAATATATTTATGGCAATGCGTTTTCACATATTTTGGGTTACGAAGGTAAAATTACCGAGGCGGGTTTTGCCGCTAAAAGCAGTGAGGGTTATTTGTTAGGTGATTATTTGGGTAAAACAGGCGTGGAAGCTCAGTTTGAATCAGTTTTAAGAGGCAAGTATGGTAAAGAAGGCGTGGAGGTAGATGTTTCGGGTCAGGAAAAAAAGGTGCTATATTACCAGGAAGCTGAAAACGGTAAAAATTTAATTTTAACTATTGATCAGGAAGTTCAAAATAAAGTCAGGGAAATATTACAAAACAGCCTCAAGAAATACGATGCCAATCGCGCCAGCGTGGTCATGATTAATCCGCAAAATGGACAAGTCCTTGGTTTAATTTCCTGGCCTGATTACGATAATAATTTATTTTCAGGCGGAATTTCAACTGAAGAGTATAATAATTTAATTAATAATAAGAATAACCCTTTATTTGACCGGGCAATTAAGGGTGAATATCCTTCTGGCTCAACCATTAAAATGGCCGTGGCTGCCGGAGCTTTGCAGGATAAGCTGATTACCGATAGAACAAGCATAATGAGCAGCGGAGGCCTCTGGGTAGCTGACCGCTGGTTTTTTCCTGACTGGGCAGCCGGAGGGCATGGGGCGACGAATGTCTACCGGGCAATTGCCTGGTCTGTTAATACCTTTTTTTATACCATTGGCGGCGGTTATAATGATTTTCAGGGCTTAGGACCGGAAGGCTTGGAAAAATATTTTGAGCTTTTTGGTTTCGGCGCTAAAACCGGTATTGATTTGCCTGGTGAAGCAACTGGCCTGGTTCCTGATCCTTTATGGAAGTTGAAGGAAAAAAATGAACAGTGGTTTATAGGTGATACTTATCATATTGCTATTGGCCAAGGTGATCTTTTGGTTACGCCGCTACAGATTGCTAATTATACCGCTGCACTTGCTAATGGCGGCACCTTATATAAGCCTTATTTGGTAAAAGAAATTGATGATAAGATAACGTCCGTTGAGGTCATTCAGCCGCAAATTATAAGAAAGGACTTTATCAGTCCTGAAAATTTGAAAATAATTAGAAACGCTATGCGCCAGACAGTTACCATAGGTAGTGCTCAGTATTTGAATAATTTAAGTATTGAGGTGGCTGGTAAAACCGGTACAGCTCAATGGAATACTGAGAAAAAAAATCATGCTTGGTTTACTGGTTTTGCGCCGTTTGAAAATCCCGAGGTGGCGATTACTGTTTTAGTTGAAGAGGCAGGAGAAGGTAGTGCAGTTGCGGTACCCATTACTTATGATATTTTAAATTGGTATTTTAATGATTATAAAAAATCGTTAAGCGATAATCGTTAACCGATAATTTGGATCATCTTATCCACTTGACACAAGTAATCGTTTTTGGTATTTTATAAATTATTATATCCAGAAGCTATAAAAAAATTTTTATTTTTAACTTCAATAAAATGTCAGAAGATAAACAATATTTGACCAAGGAAGGCTTGGAAAAAATTACTGAGGAATTAACCAGATTAAAAACAGTGCGTCGTCGCGAGATTAGTGAAAAAATCGAAGAAGCCATTAAACTTGGAGATTTATCAGAAAATGCAGAATATCATGAGGCTAAAGATGAACAGGGTATGAATGAAGCAAAAATACGTGAACTAGATGATATTCTAAATAATGCTGAAGTTATTGCCAATGCGGCTGGCGCTAAGAAATGCGTTTCAGTCGGTTGTACAATAGAGGTAAAGATTGATAGCCTGACTAAAAAATATACGATTGTCGGTCCGAGTGAAGCCAATCCCGCCCAAGGTTTGATATCCAATGAATCACCGATTGGTCAGGCTTTTTTAGGCAAGAAAATAGGGGAGACAGTGGAAGTTGAAGCACCGGCCGGCACAGTAAAATATAAGATTTTGTCACTTGAATAAAGATTTGATTTTAAAAATCGAGCCAGTAGATTGGCTCCTTTTTTATTTTGACTTTTATCAGATTTTTAGCTAAAATTAATATATACTAAAAACAACTAAACTAACTTCAGCTTCAGCCTCTGGCTGATAATTTAACCTTATAAAACCTATGTCACTAGATGAACGCAAAGTCAGAGTGGACAAATTAAATCAAATTAAAGATTCAGGCATAAATCCTTATCCGGCCAAATTTGATAAAAAAGTCAGCTTACAAAAAGCTTTTGATTCCAAGGAGGGGACTAAGGTAAAAACTGCTGGCCGCTTGATGACCATTCGTGATATGGGTAAGCTTTGTTTTTGCCATTTAATGGACGAAAGTAAGAAAATGCAGATTGCTTTGCAGGCGGATAAAATAGGCAAGGAGAGTTACGATTGGTTTGTAAAAAATATTGACATTGGTGATTTTATCGGTGTAGAAGGCGAGATTTTCAAAACCCATAAAGGTGAGATTTCTATTTTGGTAACAAAATATGAATTATTAGCCAAAGCGTTGCGACCCTTGCCGGAAAAATGGCATGGCTTAACTGATGAAGAATTAAAACTGCGTAAAAGATATTTGGATTTTATTTCCAATCCTGAACTCAAGGAATTATTTTACCGCCAAGCAAAGTTCTGGCAGACTATGCGCAATTTTTTGTTAGACGAAGGTTTTCTTAGAGGTTGAAACTCCGGTTTTGGAAACTACTGCCGGCGGCGCTGATGCTGAACCTTTCGTAACTCATCACAATGCCCTGGATATGGATGTTTACTTAAGAATCACTATGGGTGAATTATGGCAAAAAAGATTGATGGTTGCCGGTTTTGAAAAAACATTTGAAATCGGACGTCAATTCCGGAATGAAGGCATGAGCAGGGAACATTTGCAGGATTATACCCAGATGGAATGTTATATGGCTTATGCTGATTATAAAGATATGATGGCCCTGATAGAAAAAATGTATAAAAAAGTCATTAAAGAAGTTTATAATACCATGGAATTTGAAATTAATGGCTTTACTGTTGATTTTAATAAGAAATGGGGAACCATTGATTATGTGGAAAAAATCCAGAAAGATTTTGATTTGGATGTAACTAAGGCGACAAAAGACGCTATTGTTAAAAAACTTAAAGATTTAAAAGTTGATTTTGCTGCAGATTTATCAAGGGCACGCTTAATTGATATTTTATGGAAACAGGTCAGAAAGACAATTGCCGGTCCGGCTTTTTTGGTTAATCACCCAGTTGAGGTTGCACCTTTGGCCAAACGTGATCCCAAAAATCCTGGTCGAGTTCAGGAATTTCAAATAATCTTAGCCGGGTCAGAGATGGGCAAAGGCTATAGTGAATTAAATGATCCTGTTGATCAGGCAGAACGCTTTCAGGAACAGGCTCAGATGCGCGCAGCAGGGGATATGGAGGCGCAAATGCCTGATAATGACTTTGTAGAGGCCTTAGAGTATGGCATGCCGCCTACGGCCGGTTTTGGAGTGTCTGAACGCTTATTTTCATTCCTTGAGAATAAAACAATCAGAGAATGCCAGATTTTTCCGTTAATGAAGCCTGAAAAGTAAAGGTTTATAAATTAAATAGAATATTATGTACGAAGCACCAAAAGTTCAAAAAATTGAAAAAGAGGCTGACTATGTTTTTGAAAAATTTAAGGCTTTTAAGGCTATTGATTTTAATATTAAAGAATTTCCAGAATTACATGAACGCCTGGTGGAACTGGCTAATATGCCTGATTCTCATTTTGAAGATGCGGTTAAAATGGCTGAAGTGGTTGAATTACTTTGGTCTGATATCAATAAAGAGCCTGACATTGAATCGAAACAGGAGGAATTACTATTGGCCTGCTTATTTCATGATATCGGCAAATCAGGGCCATTAAACGCCAACAGGGAACAGCGTTTAATGATTGAACAGATTTTCAATCCTGTTTATTTTGATATTAATAATAAGAATTTCAAGAACAATCCTAAATTTTTCGGTAAATCAGTTAAGGAACAAAAAATGATGATGAAGGACTTGTCGATAAATGAAATTCTTGATATTGAAGATTTTTCTAATAAAGACGCAATTAAAGAATATTTACAAACGCTAGAATTGCATATATATGATGAAGAGACGAATCAAATTACTGTTGAGCCCTTGGACTTAAATAATCATTCCATGATTCAGCTGTGGCGCGAGCATGATTATTGGACCTATGAGTTATTAGATCACTTTAAAAAGGGAAAGATAACTCGCGAATTAATAATTATTGCCAGCTCTCATCATACCTTGGAAGGTCATGATCCGGCCTTGGTTGACGGCAATGTCCCAAACGAAGCGATTGCCCTGGAAACCATAGATAAGTATTTGATCATTACTTTGGTGGATAAATATCAGGCCTTTATTGACCGGGAAAAAGTTGATCATTCGAAGGCGATTGAGATTTTACGCGGCATGGCCAAAGACAGCAAGGATAAGAAAATTATTAATCATCAGGACCGGGTTTACAACCTATTTATTAAGTATATAGGCATTCTGGAAAAACATCCTGAAATAGCGGAAATTATCGGAAAATAAAAAAAATTTTCATAAAGAAAACCCTCTCCGAAAAACGGAGAGGGTTTTGGTTGTTAAACACATTTGGCCAGTGACATTTTTGTCTGGTTGGGATCAATAGGCACCGGATACTTTCCGGTAAAGCAGGCTGCGCAGAAGTCTGAAGACCGGAGTCCATGGATTTTAGCGCCCATAGCCAGCATGTCTTTGACAGACAAATAACCGACATAGTCGGCGCCAATGCTTGCCCTGATTTTTTCAATATCACCATTTAAAGATACCGCCAGTAAATCATCGCGTTCGCAGGTATCTATGCCATAGTAACAGGGGAAAACATAGGGAGGCGAGGTCAGCAGCCAGGCGATCCTGATTTTGTCGTAGATAGCAGGAAAGTCTTGTTTCAGGGAAGCTCTAGCCATGTTGATCAAAGTGCGCGAAACGTTTGATCTGACCAGGGAATCGTCTATGAAAATCAGCCAGATTTCCTGCTCAGTCTTGTTTAACTGCATCAGCTCATCTTCGACAGCCTTAAACAGGTTGAAATACTTTTTCTTGTTTTTCCCGATACGGTCATCCTTAGAAGGTTCTAAGAATGTTCTGCCGACATGGGGATTTTTGTAAAAGGCTGGAAAGTCGAATGAACGTCCGGGGAATTGCAGGCTTTGTGCGAATTTATAGCCATGCATGGCCATTTCTCCGGAATTCATAATGGGAATGACAAGGCCGGGTTTGGGATGTTGTTTGAAAAGAATTTTCCCAAAGTTTTTACGGATAACCGTAACCCGTATATTGTAGCCGGCCTGCAGATAAATATCCTCAAAAATACAAAAAGCTCTTTTTTGAGGCTTTAAACCAATGTGGATCTTCAGAGTTTTGGCTCCGATTCTGGCTTCAACAATGTTGCCGGGTGTAACATTGCCTAGGAAAGTAGCATCGCGGCCATGCCAGGCAACCGGTTCAGAAGCAAAAATGAAGCTATCGTGTGTTTCCGCCACTTTGAGCGGTCGAATGCCTTTGGGGTCGCGAAAAGCCCAGATACCATCATTGCTCAGCACCAGGCAGGAGTAGGCACCGCGGATCATCCCCATGGTTTTTTTGATGGCTGTAACCATCTTGGGCACACCTTTATGGTGCGCCCGAGGCGGATTTTCCAGAAAATAAACAATGAGCTGTAAAATTAGCTCAGTGTCAGTTTCTGCCTTAAAGTTGGTTATGCCTTTGCTGATCAGAAAATTCCGCAAAGCGACGACATTGGTCAGGTTGCCGTTATGAACAACGGCGTATCTGGCCTTTAATTTTTCCGAGGCCAAGTAAAAAGGCTGGCAATTTGCCAGTCCAGGAGAATGGTCCTCCATGTCCTCGGATTCAACCATCGGGTTGATAGGTTTGGGTTTGTTTCTTTCCAGCAAAGTAACGCCGCTGCCAGTGGTGGAGTATCTGTTTTGAAAAATTGCGGCCAGTCCTTTCTTGACTTCCACCCAGATCAAGTCCACAGCTTCTTTGAACTCGCCGTAACCTTTTTTTGTATGAACATCAATGCCGTCAGTCATGGATACACCGGCTGATTCATTGCCGCGGTAATTGATCAAGATGCCTGAATTCCTTACCCTTCTGGCTATATGAACCTTTTGGTTCGTTTTAACCACCTCACCACCGATTCCACACATGAGTCCCTCCTTTAATGGGTAGGCTACTGGTATTATCAAGATTTCCCTATATCAGAAAAATTGTAAATGAACTTTACTGATTATAGCTTAGGCCTGCTTGGCAAAAAAGTCAATTTTTGCTAAGATTAGAATATCCACCTTGGCTCTCCGAGCTACGGTGGACAAGTAGATTTAAGATATAAGATCTAAGATTTAAGTTAAATTAAAGCAATTAAGCGTGCTTAAATCGTAAATCCTAAATCTTAAATCCAATAAAATATGTTAGATATAAATTACATCAGAGAAAATTTAAAGGACATTAAAAAGGCTGCTAAAAATAAGAAAATAGGAATTGACCTGGATAAGCTTTTGAAATTAGATGAAAAGAGACGCCAATTAATCCAGGAAATGGATTTATTGCGTAGTAAACGAAATGAAAATGCTGATTTGCTTAAAGACCCCAAAAAACGTACGGACAAGCTGATTAGCGAGGGTAGGGAGCTGAAAGATAAAGTTTCCGCCTTAGAGCAGGAACAGCAGGGCGTCTTGGCTGAGTATGAAGAATTGATGGTCAAAGTGCCGACTATACCTTCTGCTGACACGCCTATCGGTAAGGATGAGAGTGAAAATGTGGAAGTTTATAAATGGGGTGAACCCACTAAATTTGATTTTAAGCCTAAATCATACATGGACTTGGTTGAAAGTTTGGATTTAGTTGATATTGAAAGAGGCGCCAAAGTAGCCGGTTATCGTGGCTATTACTTAAAAAATGAAGCAGTCATGCTGCAAATGGGTTTAATGATGCATGCCTTAACTAAATTAATTGCTAAAGGGTTTGTTCCGATTATACCCCCAACACTTGTTAAAGAGTTTGTTTTATTCGGTAGCGGTTATTTTGCCGGCAGAAATTACAATTCATCTGTAGATGAAATTTATAAGATTGCCAATGAGGAAAAACTAGCTGACGGCACCCTTAAAAAAGAAGATAAATTTTTAGTGGGGACGGCAGAGCCGTCTTTGTTATCATATTATGCAGATGAGATTTTAGATGAAAAACAATTGCCCATTAAATTTGTGGGGTTTTCCCCATGTTATCGTAGTGAAATCGGCAGTTATGGCAAGGATACCAAGGGTATTTACCGCGTTCATGAATTCATGAAAGTGGAGCAGGTCTGCTTAACCAAGGCTGATATTAAGGAATCAGATAAAATGCATCAGGCCATGATTGAAATTTCCAAGGAAATACATGAAGAATTGAAAGTGCCTTATCGTTTATTACAGATTTGTACCGGTGATATGAGCGCCGGCAAGTATAAGATGTTTGATATAGAAGCTTGGATGCCAAGCCGAAATAGTTATGGGGAAACTGGCTCAGCGTCAAATTTTCTGGATTGGCAGGCTCGTCGTTTAAATGTTAAATATAAAGATGCCGAAGGCGATAAAAAATATGTGCATATGATAAATAATACTGCCATAGCAAGCCCCAGGTTCTTAATTGCTTTATTAGAAAATTATCAAAATAAGGATGGTTCAGTTACTATACCTGAAGTTTTAAAGTCATATTTAGGGAATCAAGATAAAATAAAGCCAAGAAAATAGTTTTTTTTGCTAAAATTAGCCAATAAATTTAAAATTCAGCCAAATAAACAGGGGATAGGGTGCCTTTTATTATTGTTTGAATAACTTATTTATCCGCCCGAATATAATCAATAAATACGGGTATTTACTTGAAGAATGCTTTGGATAAATTTTGTGTTCATAAAAATAATCTCTATAACATGTGGCGCAGTAAAAATAAAAATAAATTATTCAAACCTAAAGTTTATAAGATTGAAAAGCCCAAAATTAAGTATAAGAATCCTTTATCTTTTAAAAAGGGTATTTTTAAATTGAGAGTTGTTAAAATTGTCAATTTAATCTTATTGTTAGGTATTTTGGGCTGTTTTTATTTTTTTATTTTTTCACCATTTTATGATATTTCGGAAATTATAGTTAGCGGTAATAAAATAGCCTCTACAGAGGATATTTTAGAGGTAGCTACCAATTATCTAGCTCAAAACAGGGCAGTTATCTTAAAAAATCGGAATATTTTCCTTTTAAATGAAAAGCAATTGACTCAGAAGATCAATGAATTAATTTTATTAGACAACTTGGAGATTAATAAAAGGTTACCAAATACGATTAGATTAACTTTGACTGAAAAGGACGCCGCCGTTAAGTGGTTAACTAATAATGAATCATATTTAATTGATAGTAACGGTCAAATTATCAAAAAATACTACAAAATAGTCACTCCAGATATCTTTTCTTTAAGTACGGATCCGGATAGGCAAATTCCGCCTCTAGATGATGACATTTTAGTAAGTATGCTTAATTTGGCCAATCAGCCTGTTAATTTAGGTGATAAAGTCTTAAATCCTCAGAATATGACCTTTATCAAGGATTTGTTGAATAATATGGCTGTAAATGGCTATAAAATCAATAAAATTGAGGTTCCAAACAATTTTCCGCAATATTTAAGCTTAAATATCAACGAAGGCTGGCTAATTCATTTTAGTTTAAATGATACTTTAGCCGCTCAATTGGCCAGATTAAATTTATTAATTGATAAGAAAATTAACAAATCAAATTTAATTCGGCTGGAATATATTGATTTACGTTTGGGAGAAAGTATTTATTATAAGTTTAAGGGGCAAGAACAGATAAAGCCCTAAGCCAAACCTGCAAATTCAGATTCGGTGAAGTAGTTGGGGATAAAGGGATTTGACGTAAATAGTCCATAATTATATACTGATAGTAACTTCGCATAATATAGCTTAAACGCACTTAGGATATGGCTAATAACGATAAAACCTTAATTAGTTATATTCCAGGCTTTCTGGAGTTTTTAGAGGTGGAAAAAGGATTAGCCCATCTTAGTGTAAAGAATTATGATCGATTTTTAAATAAATTTAAAATCTGGCTGGATAAAAATTATCACAATTTAAAGCCTGCTGATTTTACCGGCGATATTCTTTACCAATTCAGGATCTATTTATCACGTCTAGATGTGAATAATAAAACCGGCCAAAACCTTAAAAAATCAACTCAAAATTACTATTTAATCGCTTTACGCAATTTTTTAGCCTATTTGATTGAAAAGGATATAAATACCCTACCTCCTAATAAAGTTAAGCTGGCTAAGGATAAATCACAGGATAGAGTCGTAAAATTTTTAAGCCTGGAACAGTTGAAAAGGCTTTTAGCCGGACCTGAAACTAAAGATATAAGAGGTTTAAGGGATCGGGCTATTTTGGAAACACTTTTTAGTACGGGTTTACGCATTGCTGAATTAGTCGCCCTAAATCGCGAGCAATTCAATTTAAAGGTTATTTCCAATACTAAATTAGATTCCTTAGAATTAACGATTGTCGGCAAAGGCAGTCATCCCCGCCCGGTGTATTTTTCTCGTCGCTGTCTTGATTGGTTGATTAGATATTTGAATGCGCGTAAGGACATGGATAAGCCATTATTTGCCGGCCATGGACCAAATTCCAGTTCGACCGAAGAAAGCCGTTTAACTCCGAGGGCAATTGAGAATTTACTAGGTAAATACAGCAAAATAGCCGGCTTGCCATTTATGGCCACGCCGCATACTTTAAGGCATACCTATGCTACTGATTTATTGAACCAGGGTGCTGATTTAAGGACAGTGCAGGAATTTTTAGGCCATAAGAATATAATGACCACACAAATATACACGCATGTTACCAACAAGAGATTGAAAGATCTGCATCAGAAATTTCATAGCGGCAAGGATTTAAATAATGATTGAAATTATAATGGATAAAAGTACAGAATCATTATTAAATATTTTTTATTCAAATTCCCCGTTGAATATAGATTATCAGGCAATTGATGAATTAGAATATTTAATAGATGAACATTTAATCGTGGTTACCTTAACGCAATTATGTAATGTCAGAAAGTTGCATGAAATTATTGATAAAATAAATAGCGGAAATATAAAAGCCATTGATTATCAAGGCGGCGGCATAAAACATATGGCACTTAAAAAACTGGGCGAAGATTTACTTTTAAATCTTAATAAAAAGGCCAAAATTGAAAGTCTATTTAATAATCGGTACCCGGATGTGATTTCCTTAGATTTAAAGGTTATTATTGAATGCGGCGATACTGATCCTAATAAAATCTTAGAGTATTTTAATTCCGGTGTGGAAAGTGTGATTATACTCCCCTATCCCAATTCCGAAGAAGTGAATTATTATGAATTTAGCTATAAAGACTTGAAAGAAGTACAAGAATATATTAAAAATAGTTATTTTAATGATAAAATTAAGCAGATAATAAACAGAAGATAACATGTTATTAATGACTAAAATAGCTGTTATTGTGCGACTCATACACTTAAACACAGACAAGCTATCTAAGGACTCCTCTATCCAAAAAAAAGAGACTATATATAGCCTCTTTTTTGTTTTATAGAATAAAATTTAATTACCACCGCCTGATGCTTTGCATTGATTAAAAAACTTCATTGCTTTTTGACCATAAGCTGCAGCTTTAGCTCCCCCACCATTATAGCGGGCAAATGCAGTTTGATAGTCTGAACCATTAAATTTGCTTTTCCATAGCTTTAAGGATGTTTCAATATTCTTTTTGACACTTAAAGCCATTCTGGGCGTGAAACATTCTCCGGAAAACTTACGACTTACCACAGTTGCATTGTTATTGCAGGTTTCCCAATATTTATAGCCTTTGGGAAAGAAAGTTAATTGACCCAATCCAATGCCATGGGAGTAGCGCCAATCTAACCCTAAATCTTCAGTATTTTGAATAGGTTCTTTGGGGCATTTGGTATCACCTCCATATTGTCCTTTCATTTTTCTGTATGCTTCAGTTGCGCTGGAACTGATATCATGTCCTATTGCATTAGGTTTACCAGCAGATTCCATTTTAAATTTGGTCACAATAACGCACGGGTCAATTCCTAATTGTTTGGCAATTTCCTTGCCTAATTTTAAAATTTCATCACTAGTCATGTTAGATTGATCAATATCTTCTCCCATGCTTTCCATCATAAGGTTTACTAATTCAGGCGGTACATATGAGATGCCCAATAGTTTTTGAATTTGAGGTGTTTTTAATTCTTTGATGCCAACAAAAGAAAGAAAGATATAGCTAAATAGAATTATCCCCAAACCAATTACACCATGGGTAATATAATCCTTGGCATTTTGAATAAGTTTTTTGTCTCCACCTGAAATAGCCCATAAAGCTCCTGCAAAGATCATGATCGCTAAAATAATAGGAATAATAATATAGAGTGCCATTTTGTATATGTTGAAAATATAATCACCGATATCCCTTGCCTTTATATAACCAAAAATTGGAACTTGTAATTCAATGGTACCTTCATCTGCGGCTGCTTGTTCTGCTAAATCCGGATCAATATTTGAAAAACCTATGGATGCAGGAGCTTCTTCTGGAAGTTCAGCTTTAACTATAACTGGCAAAAAACAAATAATTACAAAGATGGCAAAGCTAAGTATCATTAAATATTTTTTTCTATTGTAATTTAATTTTTTCATAAATTATTTTATTTGGCGCAAGGACCGAGCCATTCAAAATGCATATTATCGCATTTGCTCTTATAATCCCCTCCCCAGCGAAAGCCAGGTGTCGATTTGAAGGCATTTATCACCGCTGTCGGAATGTTTGGTTTACAGTTACATTTGCTTCGGCTGGCATTGTCACAGGCGCCGCATTCCCAGGGGCTGATATCAAGAGCAATGCCAAAAGAATGAAAACTGCGGTTTGTTGCTGACGGGCCATGTCCAGTATTAACCATGCGCCAATTAAAAGTACCGTTTATACTGACATTTTTGCCGCAGGTTAATTTTTGGCCTGTTGGTATTTTACTGCACGCTTGTTTATAGGCATCAGCTGCTAATTGATGAACTTTTAAAGTCCCGTTTAAACCCGGACAAGGCACACTAACTAATTTGCTTTGTACTACACTGCTCGAATTGCCAAAGGTGCTATAATAACAGGCTTGGCCCTGTGAACCAATAGTACCACCCGAAATTTCTGAATTGTCAGTAGGCACCGCTTCTTCCAAATCGATCAGTTTAAATTCCTCTATTTTTTGGGCAGCTATATATTCTATGGTCGGTTCTTTTAACTCTTTAATCCCCACTATTGATAATAAAACATAACTAAATATAACTATGCCCAAACCTATAAATCCTTGGATTATTTGCGAAATGGCTTTTTTCTTTTGTGATTCATTAAAACCGGAAGACATCCAGAGCATGCCCCCATACATAACAACAATAATTAATAAAGGCACTATAATATAAAGAGCTGAGCTGTAAATAGTTAATATGTATTGAGCCATGCCTGAAACCTTGGTAAAAGTGAAAATCGGAATATTTAATTCAATTTCGTTGGGTTCTATTGTTCCTGTTGGCTTTTGGACACCTGGGCAGCAGATCAAACCATTGCATAAGGTATTATCTGGATCAGGAGTTTCTCCATCCCCACATTGGTATTCGCAATGGCCAATGGTGTCAGGATATTTTTCTAGGCAGGTTTTAGCCTGACATAACTGTATATTTACACAAAAAAATAGTATCAAAAAAAAGATAGCAGAAAATAGTTGTATTGTTTTTTGTTTTTTAAATTTTTTTATTGACATCTAATTAGATAATTTTAATGCCCGCTTGGTGAAAAGTGCCAAGGTTCGCTAACCTTTCCACCTTTGATTTCGGCTTTTAAGCCGGCAGCATTAAAACATTTTTTTAAGATTTGATCAGAGTTTGCCCATGTCCCTACCCTGCCACCGTCAATTCTGACATCAAAAGCAGCACCTGTCCCATGATTAGAACAACATGGATTGGCTGCCCAACCTGGATCTTTAGTTTTAAAAGTTGTATATTGTGCTGCTGCTGAGCGCCAGCCGCTTCCAGTTATAGTATGACCAGTTGTGGATTTGACACATTCTGCCGCTTTTATAAAAGCAGCTAAACCAGCTTCTGAGGCAAAAAGACCACCACCAGCACCATATTTCCCCATGGGTACAATTTTCATACCTGGAGGTGCATTATTTCCCAAGGCTTTGCATTTTAGACCAATATCTTCACGATAACCCTTATAACCTCTGGCAGGATATTGATCACAAATTGCCTGATATGGATTAGCTCCAAATTCACCCGAAGATGCGCTGGTTGTTTGGCCGCTTGTATCAGAAGCATCAAACTCAAGCTCCTTTAAGTCAAATTCTGGGATCTCTTCGCCTTTTATAGTTTGAAGTCCGGGTAAATTTAATGTTGTTAAGCCGATAAATGACAAAATAGCATAGCTCAAGGCAGCCAGTACAAGTCCTAAAATAGCGCTGGTAATATAAGTTTTTGCTGTTTTAATTGCCGGCGGATAGGCGCCTGAAAAGACCCACATAAAGCCGCCCCACATAATCATAACTATAGCTATAGGTACAATTAAGAATAAGGCATACTCAAAAATTTTGCCTATATATTCGGCTATATTTGTGGCTTTAGTATAACCAAATATCGGCACCTGGAGATCAAGGTTTGGTTGATCGGCAGAAACAACAGGGACTGAAATTAAAAAGTAAAAAACCAGGCAGCTGCAGATAACCAATTTAAATATTAATTTTAGATATATATTTTTCATTAGGTAATTTTATTAAAAAATATTTGTTTCAACCAGCGGGTAGATATAAAAAACAGCAAGGCAAAAATCAGATTGGTTGGTTCGATTTTTTGAGGATTCAGAATAAAGCCAATCAGTAAGATAAGGACACTGCCGCCGTAAATTATAATATCGACCATGAAAAAGTCAAAGCTGGTAATAATAATCTCAAATTGAGTTCTCCCCCGTTCCCTTTCCCGGCTAAGCCGAAAATAATTTGTGGTTAAAGCCAAAAATAAGGCTAATAATAAAATCGTCGCCGGAAACCAAAATACAATAATTTGGCCGACGGTATCAATTAGATTGGGGAAAAAATACCAGACTATAATTACCGTGCCGATTATCAGCCAGACCAAATATACACTTACCAAATTTTGGATAAATTTTTTAAATTTTTCATAGCCGGTGGATTCTGGATAAGACATTCAATTTAAATTAAAAGTCAGAAATAAAATCTATAGTAATAATAATTATGGCAGGTATTCCAGTGGATTTACCGGTAAGCCGTTTAAGCGCACTTCAAAATGCAAATGAGGGCCTATGGTCATGCTGCCTGCGCCTTTGGTGCCGGGCATACCCCCGGTTAAGCCAATAACATCGCCTTTTTTAACATAACTGTCCTCTCTTACATAGATAGCGCTGACATGGCCGTAAACTGTCGATAAATCATTGTCATGAATCAAAATGATATAACTATATCCCAGACCTGCGTCTTTGGCTCTGGCAACATAGCCATCAGCCGGTGCGCTGATTTGTGAACCTTGTTTGGCTCTGATATCGATAGCCGGATGTTCATAAACGTAGCGAAAAGGATATTCCGGATCATGAAAATATGCCGTTATATAATGGCCTTCAACCGGCCAATCCAGAGTATTCGATGCCGTGGTCCCTGAATTTTTTAGTTTTTGAATTTTATCTTTAAGCTGGATCTGTAGATTTTTAATGTCATCATCAATTTGACTTTGTTTTTGTCGAGAATCTGCCAGCATTTTCTGAAATTGGATTTGAGAAGTTTTTGTTTCCATTAACACCATTTCCTTGGACAATTGGTCATCTTTAAGTTTAGACTGCTTTTCGCTAAGCTGGATTTTTAAACTTTCCAAATCAAGCATTTGTCTTTCTTTGTCAGCTTTGCGGACTTCAAGGCTCAGTTTTAAATCCTGTAATCTGTCCACGGCTTTTTGAATGTCGGCTTGAACAGATTCCAAGTAATTTATCTGGTTGAAAAATTCTGAAAATGAATTATTTAAAATTAAAATTTCCAAATATGATTTCTGATCGTTTTGGGCTATTTGCCTGATAAATTCCACCAAACTTGTTTTTTGGCTTTCAATTTCATTTTGTTCACTCGAGATCTGATATTCCATGGCTTGGATTTCCAGTTTGGTTTTATCTACCTGCATTTGCAAGGTTTTCGCGTCCAGTTCGACTTTGAGTATCTGATTATCCAATAATCCCAGTTGATCTTTTAGATCAGCGGACTGTCCTTTGTATTCCTCAATTTTTTGGGCGTATTCGGCCGCGGCTTTTTTGAGGTTTTCGATGCTAATTTTGTTGGCTTCAATTTTTTGATTAATTGCCTCTAATTCCGGATTATTTTGTTCCAGCATAAGATCTGTATTTGGTTGTTCATCTTGAGCAATTGAAAAACCAGCGCATAAAATAAATACGCCTAAAATTAGGAAAAAAATTGTTTTCCCGAGATAATGTTTCATCTGATCTAATTATAACACAAAAACCGGCCAGATTATAGAAATTCAGCCGGTTATGTGGATAAAAATGGACAAGTCTAAAGTACAAAGTCAAAAGTCAAAAGTTAGGAAGATTATAATTTGGAGATGGCGTAGGCAATTCTTTCCAGTGTTACTTTTTTGCCCATGACCCAGGCAATTTCAAAGGGGCTGGGCGAATTTTGTTGACCTGATAAAGCTACCCTCATAGGCCAGAGTATATCCCCTACTCCGAGGTTATTTTCTTTGATCCAGGGCATAATTTTTTCTTCCAGAGATTTGATTGTTTTAAAATCTGAATCCTTGAAGGTCTGAATAAAAGTCATCAATTTACCGATATTTTCCTTGGTTTGGGCTGCAGTTGATTTTTTCCAGACTAAAAGTTCAGGCTGATAAGTAATTTCCTGGGTGATCAGGAAATTTATATTTTGCGTGATATCTCCCAGTTTTTTAAGTCTTTCCTGACTAATTGTCACGATTTTTTCGGCTAATTCTTGGGAAATATCAGGCTGAACCTGTTTTAAATACGGCAGACAAAGTTCAGTTAAATCTTGAATTGATTTAGCTTTAATATAATGGGCATTAATCCAGTCCAGTTTATCCAGATTAAAAACCGCTCCAGATTTAGATAAGCGAGTGATATTAAACTTTTTAATTAAATCTTCAAGTGAGTAAATTTCTTGTTCATTACCTGCTTCTTCATTCCAGCCTATGGTGGCAATAAAATTTATCAAAGCTTCCTTTAAGTAACCCTTTTGCAGAAAATCTTCAACTGCCACATCGCCTTTACGTTTGCTCAGTTTTGTACGGTCGGGATTAAGCAATAATGAAAGATGAGCAAAATATGGTATTTCCCAACCAAAATATTTATATAAGAGCAGGTGTTTTGGTGTAGAAGATAACCAGTCATCACCACGTATAACATGTGAAATTTGCATTAAATGATCATCAACAACAACTGCTAAATGATAAGTCGGGTAACCATCTGATTTAATCAACACCTGATCATCTAGATCATTAGAATTAAATGAAACATCGCCCCTGATTAAATCATGGAAATTAATAGTCTCATCATTAGAAATTTTCATCCGCATGACATAGGGCAATTTGGCGTCAAGTTTTGTTTTAATTTCCTCGGAAGTTAAGTTACGGCAAGTGCGGTCGTATTTTGGCGGTTGGTTGTTTTTTTGCTGCTCTGCCCTCATTGTGTCTAATCGTTCCGGGGTGCAAAAGCAATGATAAGCATGACCTTTTTCTATTAATTCCTGGGCTTGCTTCTGGTAGATGTCTAATCGTTGTGATTGTATGTATGGTCCGAATTTACCTTTGGTTTCAATTTTACCGTTTTTCAAAATTGGCCCTTCATCATAAACAAAACCCATATTGGTAATTGTTTGCAACAGTGCTTCTTTAGCCCCAGGCAGCTCCCTTTTCTTATCAGTATCTTCGATGCGTAATAAAAATTCACCTTTATTTTGTTTGGCAAAAATATAGGCAAAGATCATAATTTCCAAGCCGCCGACATGGAGATAGCCGGTCGGACTGGGCGCGAATCTGGTTCTGACTTGTTTCATAAATTTATAAATAGTCTTTAAAATTATCTAAACCGATTTGAATTAGTTCTCGTCTTTGTGGGGAAGCGACATTTAAAATATTGGTCTTATCTACCCACTGCCAAGCTGAGTGTTCATGCAGATCAAGGACAATATCAGAATCTTGCCCTATAAATTTTAATAAAAATAAAGTTTGAATTTGGCCGACATATTTATCCTGATTCCAGCGTGAATTGTTTCTAGGGAATTTATATTTATGGCAGTTTTTAATAAATTTAACAATTTCAAATTTATCAGTTCCAAGCTCCTGCTGCATTTCTCGGCAAATAGCCTCTTTATATTCACTATCTGATTTGGCATTCTTAGCGCCACCCTGAGGAAATTTCCATTCATTGGTTTTTGAATGTTTGCCTAAAAATATTTGCTTTTGATCATTTATGATAAATCCTGCTACATTTTTACGGTAAGTAAACTCATTGCAAACTCGCCAATAAATACAGACTAATGGGAATAGTATAACAGCTTTAAAGATTCTTTTCCAGCGCCAGGGTTCCTGGATTAAGCGCCACAGCCATTCTAAGCCTATTTTGCGCCATGATTGCGGTGCTCGCTTAATTTCTTCAGCTAAAAAGTCTATTGTCCCCCCCACCCCGATCATAATCTTTGTCTTGATTTTATGAAGATTATTAGCCATAAAATACTCTTGCTTGGGTGCGCCGAGGCAAGTAAAAATTATATCCGGTGCAATATTATTAATCTGGCTAATTAGGTTACTTTGATCGCTAATTCCTTGGCTGTCAAAATTACCTCCGTTTAAATAGGAAATTTTTAATTTCGGGTATTTATAACTGCATAACGCAAGGGTTCGCTCCCCGACTTCCGTGACTCCACCCAGAATTAACACTGAGTAATTTTTTTGTTCAGACAATTTAATAAGTTCAATCGCCAAATCTGAACCGGTTGTAATATTGTTCAGTTGTGAACCTAAGATTTTAGCACCGACTTTCAGACCAAACCCGTCAGGAATTGAAAGTAATGATTTTTGGTGAAGACGGCGAAAAGGTTTATCCTTGTAGCCTAGGAGACAAATCTCGGGATTTGGTGTGGTAATATAGCCATGGCGATCAGATGACAAAAAATCAGCAATTATTTTAATTGCTTCTTGTAGAGAAACGTCAGTAATTTTTGTGCCTAAAATGTAGATTTCTTTCATAATTAGTTAAATTATAGCATAATTTGGTATTTTTTCAATAAAAAAAGCGGTCTATATTGCAGGCCGCTTAAATATAAGACTTTGAAGTTAATAAATTTTTACCTGTGTGCCCACCTTGGACCAGTCATAAAGCCATTTAGCATCCGATAATTTTAAATTAACGCAACCGTGGGAAACTCTGGTGCCGAATTTCCAGTGCCAATAAGCGCCGTGAATGGCGTAATCACGATAAAAATACATGACACTAGGGACATTGGGCAGATCGTAATTATCAGGATTATCTGGCCCGTAATATCTGGCCATATTTGTTTTGGGTAATTTGGTTAAAATTTTATAACTGCCTACAGGCGTCGGAAATTTCCATTTGCCTGTGGAAATTATAAAATCCTTAATGGCTGCACCTTTAAATAACGCGTAAAGATGCTGTTTGCTTAGATCAATGGTAATTTGTTTGTAGTTGCCGTATTGATTTAGCGGTGAAATTGTTTGGGTTGCGACCAGCAGTTCGGTTCGTTGATCATTATTAATATCGAAAGCCGACACAGATAAACCGCCTTTAAAATCAGGATAAGTAAAAAATTTGGGATTTATTTTATTCTTACCAGTCAGGTCAAAAAATCTGACATGCGCTCCCCCGCTAAAACCAGCTCCGGTTATTAAGTCAGTTACGTGATCATTATCAATATCTGCCGCAGCCAAATTAACGCCGCCGCCAAAACCGGGATCATAGGCATAGAATAGCCTGATTAAATTACCATCATAATCAAAGGCACGAATTTCCGGAGCATAACCGGTATTGGGCGCAACCAGAATTTCAGCTTTTTGGTCATTATTAAAATCAACAGCCAAGACATTAACACCGTTTTTATAATTTTTATCAAAGACAGGAAACGACTTAATGAAATTGCCATAGTTATCAAAAATTTTAATCACGGATTCTTGTTCATAACCGGCACCGACAATTATTTCTGTTTGGCCGTCATTATTGACATCTGCGGCTGCTAGGTTCACGCCACCGGTTATGGCTTGATCAAAAGCATAAAAATTAAATATTGGTTTGCCTGTAGCCGTAAAGATTTTTATCTGACTGGAACCAGTTTCCAACTGTGACACCAAGATTTCCATATTGTTGGCATGATATAAATCAGCGACTATAACTCTAACCCCACCAGTGTAATTTTCTTCATAAGCCAAAAACTCCCTTAGCCATTGGCCGTTTGAATCAAAGATTTTAACCAGCGGCTTCTCATTACTGCCGGCGCCGATAACAATTTCACCCAGGTTATCATTATTGAGATCGGCTGCCGCAATACTTAAACCCAAAACACCCGAAGTATCAGGAAAAGGAAAAAAATCTTTTTTCAGTTCACCGGTTAACGGATTAAAAATCCTGACTGAAGGCCTGATTATTTTAGTTGTTTCCGGTTTAGTTGTATTTACAGCCGCAAAAGTACTAAGCGGAAATATTAACAAACAAATTATTGTAACTAAATATTTTTGCATAATGAGTATTATAATTAAAATTTAGTGTAAATATAAGCTATAATTTGATTACGGTTATAATATATCAATTTTTACAATTAGTAAAATCAGAAAGTTGATTTTATTGAAATAGTTGATATGTTATAATTATACCATGAATTTAGCTCAGTTTTGGACAATAAATCAAGATAAGATTCAATGTCAGCTTTGTAACCATTATTGCCTGATCAGCGAGGGCCAGACCGGTATTTGCGCTGTGAGGAAAAATATTGAGGGTAAGCTGTATTCTTTGGTTTACGGCAAAGTCATTGCTGCCAATATTGATCCGATTGAGAAAAAGCCGCTGTTTCATTTTTTGCCTGGCAGTTTAAGCTATTCAGTGGCCACAGTGGGTTGCAATTTTAGATGCGCTCATTGCCAAAATGCGGATATTTCGCAACTGGCTGAACAGACCTTTGGGACTGATTTTATTCCTGGCCGAGATAGCACGCCTGAAGAAATTGTGATCCAAGCACAAGCCAGTGGTTGTCATTCCCTTGCTTATACCTACACCGAACCGACAATCTTTGCTGAATTTGCTCTTGATTGTATGAAATTAGCAAAAGTAGTAGGACTAAAAAATATCTGGGTATCCAACGGCTATACTGCCAAAGAAGCCTGGCCCCAGATACTTCCCTATTTGGATGCCATTAATGTTGATTTGAAATTTTTCATCAATGAAACATATCTGAAAATTTGCGGGGCCAAACTGCAGCCGGTTTTGGATAATTTAAAATTACTGTACCAGAATAAAATTCATCTGGAAATTACAACTCTGATTATCCCTGGCTTAAATAATTCGGATGAAGAATTAATGAATATTGCTAAATTTATAAGCAGAGAACTTAGTCCTGATGTCCCCTGGCATGTATCCCGCTTTTTTCCGCAATATAAACTACAGGATCTGAATCCGACCGCTGAGGATTTAATTTATAAAGCTATGTCAGTCGGCAAAGAGGCGGGTTTAAAATATGTTTACGGCGGTAATGTCACTAGCCAAGGTTTAGAAAATACTTATTGTCCCCAGTGCGGCGAATTAATTATTGTTAGGCAAGGTTACAAGATTAAAAGATTTGACAACAAGGGGAAATGTCCTGGTTGCAGAATTAAAATAGAATTTATAAATTAAGATATTTTAAAACCCGAGAATTTCTTCCCGGGTTTTATTGTCAGCTTGGTATGCTGACAACTTTGTTAAACTTTGATTTTTTAGATTCAGCCAGGGAATCAAAGTTTTTGAGACGGAAATCAGCGATTTCATAGATGTAGTAATCAGGCTGATTGGTTGCCGTGGGGTCTTTAGTTATCGACAGGTTGACCACGTAGATGTTATAAGCGGCTTGTTCCTGCTGGTAACCTTTTACCTGGAAATGATTCGGTGATTCGTCAAAGTCAACTCCGTCAAAGAAAATGCTGCTGATGAGCTGATAAGTATTTTCGGAAATGAGAATGTGACCGATCTGACAACTGGCTTCCATCCGATTGGCCAGATTGGTGGTTTCACCGATAGAAGTGTATTCCAGTTTCAGATCACTGCCAATGGCGCCGGCAATAACATTTCCGGAGTTAATGCCGACTCTCATTTCCAGGACTGTTTTGCCCTGCTGTTTACGCTGAGCGTTAAATAGGCGTAAGCTTTTCTGCATTTCAATGGCGCAAGCAACCGCTTTTTCCGCATGGTTGTCCAAAAGTACCGGCGCACCAAAAATGACTACAATCGCATCGCCGATATATTTGTCAGGAAACCCGCCCCATTTTTTAATGATGGGGATAAGAATGTCAAAATAGTCATTAAGCAATCTGACAATGTCCTCAGGTTTCATGTTTTGGGTAATGGTGGAAAAACCGGCAAAGTCAGTAAATAAATTACTGACCTCGATATTTTGTCCGCCTAAAACCAAACCATGTTTGGCTGCTTGTTCAGCCAATTCCTTAGACAGGAGTTTTTCCAGCGTTTGCTTCATGTTCAAGCGTTCTTTGAGATTGGTAATCATCAGGTTGAAAAAATTTATCAGCTTGATAAATTCAACACTTCCTGATTTTGGGACCTGATGTTCAAAATTACCCTGCATAATTGCTTCAGTGCCGCTAACCAAATCATGAATCGGACGTGACAGGTAAAGACTCAGCCTTGATGTCATCAGGATAATCCCCAGAATAATTAGCAGACTGATCACCATTAAGCTGATAGCAATGTTGACCATCATTTTTTTAATGACGACAGCATCAAGGTCCAGGGCAAATACATTGTATTGGCCACCTTGTTTGCTGGCTAGCCAAACAGAAAACCAAGTCCCCCACTCATCAGTATTGAACTTGGGAAAAATGTGCCAGACATAATGCCTGGGATCATGGTCAAAGCCTGTTCCTTGCTGTAAATAATTGCGGAAATACGGACAGTCATTGGCAACAACGTCATATTCCTGGCCAGGATAAGTGCTTTCAAACCAGCTGGAACCATCCAGCAAGAAACAGAGCTTAGTGACATCATCAACCATAATGTAAGCATCATCAAAGATAAAACCGGCTGATTCAGCTGATTTTATTTTGTTGCTTAGGACTTGTTTGTATTGCCTGAAAACAAAAAGTAATTCAGGTTGAATAAAGAATTGTTCTTGCCAGAATTTGAAGGCCGTCTGTAATTGCTGATAGTCAAATTCCCGGTCTTGGTCATTTTCGCTGAGGATTTTTTCAATTTCTTGCCGCCTTAATAATTGGTCACGTTCCATGATCTGCCCAAAGGCAAGGGTTAAGTAATCGTCTTCGGGCTTGTCAGTAAGCTCTGAAATCCTCAGGGCAAAATTATTCATCTGCCTTAAATCATCAGGAGCGAATTTTGTTTCCATATCGGAAACCACAATATTGCCCCGTAAAATCAATTGATCCAATGCTTGCCAGGGCCGTTGTGCTTCGATAACTAATACCGGCAAAGCAATAATTGAAACCAATACAAGACCAAACATGACCAGTTGCTTCCTAAAAGAATTTGTTTTCATTACAAGCCTCCATAAAATAGATTTTAAAAAGAACTAAGATATCCACTGATTATTTGAAATTACTAAAAAAGCTAGGTTTTGTCAAGATTTGTCAACTTTTCCTTGCCTTGACATTTGGAATATATTTTAATATACTATATTTAGCACTCTATATTGACGAGTGCTAAGATTTCAACCTACTGAAATCTGTGCCGCAAAGCGGCATCCCGCTGCGCGGGGTAATCTTAAATCCTAAATCTGTATATATATGTTCAACCCCAATCGTTTAACCACTAAGTCACAAGAGGCTTTGCGTAATGCCCAGCAAATTGCCTTGGATAACCAAAATCAGCAGGTCGATGCCCTGCATCTTTTGGCGTCCATGCTGCTTCAGGAAGAAAGTCTGGTAGTGACCGTAGTCAAAAAATTGGAAGTTGATGTGACTGAATTAAAAAATGAGATTTTCAAGGCTATTGAAAAAACTCCAAAATTTAAGGGCGAGATAAATTTAACCCAAATGTTTTTAACCGAAGATCTGGCCCGCATTTTGGCTGGTTCTGAAAAAGAGGCCATGGACCTCAAGGATGAATATATTTCCACTGAACATTTACTACTCTCGATGTTAAATACCAAAAGTAAAGTTAAGACCCTTTTGGAATCGTATGGTATTCAGTATGACAATGTCTTGCGCTTACTCGCCCAATTGCGTGGTTCAACTAGGATTACTGATCCTGAACCGGAATCAAAATTTCAGGTTTTGGAAAAATACGCTCAAAATTTAACCGAACAAGCGCGCCAGGAAAAACTTGATCCTGTTATCGGTCGTGATGCGGAAATTCGCCGTGTTATGCAGGTTCTTTCCCGCCGTACAAAAAATAATCCGGTTTTAATCGGTGAAGCCGGTGTTGGTAAAACAGCCATTGCTGAAGGTTTGGCGCAAAGAATTGTAGCCGGAGATGTGCCTGAAACTTTAAAGAATAAAGAAGTAATTGCCTTAGATTTAGGTTCCCTAATTGCCGGTACAAAATTTCGAGGTGAATTTGAAGATCGACTAAAAGCTGTTTTAAAGGAAGTTGAAAATTCCAACGGCCAAATAATTTTATTTATTGATGAATTGCATACTGTTGTCGGCGCCGGTGCAATTGAAGGTTCTATGGATGCTTCCAATATGTTAAAGCCGGCTTTGGCTCGCGGCAAACTTCATGCAGTCGGAGCCACCACATTAAAGGAATATCAAAAATATATTGAAAAAGATCCGGCCCTGGAAAGACGTTTTCAACCGGTTTTTGTGCTGGAACCTTCAATTGAAGATACAATCGCTATTTTACGCGGTATTAAAGAAAAATATGAAGTTCATCATGGTGTGAGAATTACTGACTCTGCCATTGTAGCGGCTGCAGAATTTTCTCAAAGATATATTACTGATCGCTTTTTGCCGGATAAAGCAGTTGATTTGATTGATGAAGCCACTTCTGCTCTGCGCATGGAAATAGATTCCATGCCCGATGAATTGGATACCATGAAACGTAAAGTTATACAATTTGAAATAGAAAAAGCGGCCTTAAAAAAAGAATCCGATAAAGATAGTAAACAAAGATTGAAAGATTTGGATAAGGAACTGAATGACCTGAAGGAAAAATCCAACCAATTGGAATTGCACTGGAAAAGTGAAAAAGAAATTATTACTAAAATTCGTGAAGCAAAAAAACAAATTGACGTTTTGAAAATTGAAGCTGATATTTTGGAAAGAAAGTCTGAATTGCAAAAGGTGGCGGAAATTCGTTACGGTAAAATTCCTGCCGTGGAAAAAGAAATTAAATCTCTGGAAAAGAAGCTGACTAATGTCCAAAAAGAACATAAAATTCTTAAAGAAGAAGTGACCGAGGAAGATATTGCCGAGGTTGTTTCCCGCTGGACAGGCATTCCTGTTTCTAAGATGTTACAGTCTGAAATGGAAAAATTAGTTCATGCCGAGGATGAATTAAAAAAGCGTGTAGTTGGCCAGGAAGAAGCCATTAACAGCTGTTGCTAATGCTATTCAGACGTTCACGAGCCGGTATCTCCGAGGAAAATAAACCAATTGGTTCTTTTATTTTTTTGGGTCCAACTGGCGTAGGTAAAACTGAATTGGCCAAAGCTTTAGCTGAATTTATGTTTAATGATGAAAATTCCATTATCAGAGTTGATATGTCAGAATACATGGAAAAGCATGCTGTGTCGAAGATGCATCGGCTCCCCTCCAGGTTATATTGGCTATGAAGAAGGCGGACAGTTGACTGAACAAGTGCGACGACGCCCCTACTCCGTAGTTTTGTTTGATGAAATTGAAAAAGCGCATCCTGAAGTCTTTAATATTCTTTTACAACTCTTGGATGATGGCCGTTTAACAGATGCCAAAGGCCGGGTGGTAAATTTTAAAAATACTATTATTATCATGACTTCCAATTTGGGCAATCAGCTCTTGAAAGAAGTTTCCTTGGGTTTTGAAGACAAGTCGCTAAAGGGAGAACAAAAGTTTAATGAAGATAAAATGAAGGAAGGTGTATATGAGGCTCTCAAGGCGCAGTTTAAGCCTGAATTTATCAACCGCGTAGATGAAATTATTATTTTCCATCCGCTGGGCAAAAAAGAAATTGAAAAAATTATTGATTTACAGCTGGAAATAGTAAAAAAGCGTTTGTCTGACAAGAAAATCAAACTTGAATTTACCGAATCATTGGAAAAATATTTGGCTGAAAAAGGCTTTGATCCGCAGTTTGGTGCCAGACCGCTTAAACGAGTGATTCAAAGTGAAATTCTTGATGATCTGGCTCTGCAGATAATTGAAAATAAAATTCAAGAAGGTGCAAAAGTTAAAGTAGATGTAAGTCAGGGTAAAGTTACATTCAAGTAAATTAGCTAATATAAAAAGAAACCTCGAGATATGGGGTTTCTTTTTATGTTATTTGAATTTGTATAGATTCGTCCAGATGAAGCGGGATGACTCTTGGCGGCTTAAGCCGCTATCAAAAAAACGCCCTGCTACAGTACTGATGATGTACCATAGCAGGGCTAAGGAAAATGACGCAGGTTTTTGGGGCTCTTGATGTTTCCACTTGATTTTAGTCTCTGCCTTAGAGGGTGGCTTTGGTAGATTTTACGAAAGTAGATGTCCTTGGTCAGCAAACTTTATCGTAGTTTCCTACACATTACTAAAGTATTGCTGAAAGACATACATAGTAAAAACGAACCGCCTGTGTCATGTATAATCATTCTATATTAATTTATCTTATTTGAGATGGGGATAACTTTGTAAATTTAAAAATTAAAATAATGGAAGATTATTCAAAGAATTTGAAAGTTTAATCTTTTTATGCTATTATTATCTTATGAAAAAGATGAAAATTATCACAATTTTAGCCTTATTTTGTACAATATTTCTGCAAGGTTTGCCCATCAGGCCAGCCCAGGGTTTTGAGTTTGATCCGAATGATATTATTACAGATAATGAACTTTATGATTATGATAGCATGAATATGGCTGAAATTCAGGAATTTCTAGAAAACCAGTCAGGTGTTTTGAAAAATTATTATACGAATGATTCTCATGGAAATAACATGTTAACCGCTGAAATAATTGCCAATGCAGCCTTAGAATACAAGGTAAACCCCAAGTGGATTCTAGCTACTTTGCAAAAAGAACAAAGTTTAGTCACCAATCCCCTGCCAAGCCAGCGTGATTTTGACTGGGCTATGGGCTACGCTGTTTGTGATTCCTGCTCTAAAGAAGATCCTCAAATTGCCATGTTTAAAGGTTTTGGCCAGCAGATTGACAGAGCCACCTGGAGAATAAAATATTATTATGATAATCCGCAAAAATTTAATTTCAGAGTGGGTCAAATTTACAGCATAGACGGACGTGATGTTATGATGTTTAATCAGGCCACAGCAAATTTGTATAATTATACCCCGCATTTACACGGTAACTACAATTTTTGGAATATTTGGAATCGCTGGTTTGCCAAGATTTACCCGGATGGTACATTATTAAAACAAGCTGGAGCTGCTGGGGTTTGGTTGGTTGAAAACGGTCAGCGTCGTCCTTTTTGGTCCAAAACAGCCTTGATTTCACGTTATGATGAAAGCAAAGTTATAGAAGTCAGTAAAAATGATCTGCAACGATACACTATTGGTTATCCTATTAAATACCCGAATTATTCCCTGCTTCAATCACCCAGTGGTCAAATTTATTTAATTGTTAATAATGAAAAAAAGGAAATTGAATCTGATGAAGTTTTTAAATCAATCGGTTATAACCCTGATGAAGTAATTCCGGTTGCAGATGACGAATTAGTTCATTATGAATCTGGCCGTAAAATTACGCTGGAAAGTATATATCCGCAAGGAGCCTTGCTCCAGGATAATAAAACAGGCGGGGTCTACTACGTAGAAGACGGAATTAAATATCCGGTCTTATCCAAAGAAATTTTAAGAATCAACTATGCCAAATATATCTTAACAAAAGTTTCGGTTGATGAACTTAATAAATATGTAACCGCTGCCAATGGCGTCAAATTGAAAGACGGCACCTTAATCGCCATGGCCAATGAGCCAAAAGTATTTGTAATTTCCAATGGCCAGCGTCGCTGGATAGCTAATGAAAGTACTTTTAACCAACTTGGTTATGAGTGGACTGATATCGTAACTGTGACTGAAAAAGTATTGAGTTTACACCCTGAAGGCGATAAACTTGATTCTCTGGTTCAAACTGATACTAAAATGGCCACTAATTAAATTTTTAATATCTCTAACCCCTTCAATATGCTAGTTTTTTCTGCCATTTGTCCTCATCCTCCGATTTTAATCCCGACTATTGGCAAGGACAATATTAAAAAAATTAAAAATACAGTTGAAGCCATGAAAAAGCTGGAACAGGATCTTTATGCGGCTAAACCTGAAGTAATAATAATTATTTCTCCGCATGGCGAAATGATCCCGGATGCATTTTGTGTGAATTTAAATGCCAATTATAGTGCGAATTTTGAAGATTTTGGAGATTTTACTACCAAGCTTGAATTTAAAAGCAGTCCCATGTTGGCTTTGAAAATCAAAGAAAGAGTAGAAGATGAATTGCCGATTGTCTTATCGAGTACGGAAAAATTAGATCATGGCGCAACCGTGCCGTTATTTTATTTGACTAAGCATTTGAAGGATATTGAAATTATACCAATTAGTTATAGTTTTTTAGATTATAATACCCATTTTCAATTTGGCCAGCTGCTTAAAAAAGAAATTGCCAAAAGCGAAAAAAGAGTTGCCATCATTGCTTCAGGCGATATGTCTCACTGTTTAATTAAAGGCGCGCCGGCAGGATATTCACCCAAAGGTGCTGAATTTGACAAGGAATTTCAGGCTTTATTAAAACGAAAGGATATTCCAGGAATTTTAAAAATGAAACCAAAGCTGATCGAAGAGGCGGCTGAGTGCGGTTTTCGCTCATTTGCGATATTATTCGGAGTTATTGAAGAATATAAATTTGAAGTCGATATTCTGTCTTACGAAGGTCCTTTTGGCGTCGGTTATATGGTTACAAATTTCAGAATTATTTAAAACAACCTTATATAATAAACACATTCAGAGGCGGTTACTTAAATCGCCTCTTCGTTTTTATAAAAATATCTGATATATTTTAACTATGAATACTTATACTAAATTGGCCAAAGATACAATTGAACACTATCTAAAATCAGGCAAAACAATGGCTGTGCCTGAAGGTTTGCCCAAAGAACTGCTTTTAGCTAAAGCCGGTGTTTTTGTTTCCTTGCATCGACTGGGCCAATTACGCGGTTGTATCGGCACTTTGCAGGCAACAACCGATAGTATTGCCCAAGAAATAATGCAAAATGCTTTATCAGCTGCACTGGAAGATCCGCGTTTTAAACCCCTCGAGGCTAATGAATTGGCTGATCTGGAAATATCCGTTGATATTTTAAATCACGCTGTATTAATCAAAGATAGGCAGGAATTGGATATAAAAAAATACGGTATTATTTGTCAGTCAGGTTATAAAAAGGGGTTGCTATTACCAGATATTGAAGGCGTGGATTCGGTTGAACAACAAATCGAGATTGCCTGTCAAAAAGGCGGGATCAATCCCCTGCGAGATAAATTTGAGATTTATAAATTTACAGTCACGCGTCATGAATAAAATCGCACAAATTATTCCGGCCGTACGATTAAAGCGCAGTCTGAATTATTTCGATTATTTAATCCCGGATGAGCTTGCTGCTCAAATTAAAATCGGCCAACTCGTAGAAATCCCCTTTCGTAACCAAGTAGTTAAAGGGGTTGTTTTAAATTTACAAGAAAAATCTGATTCCAAATACGCTTTAAAAACTATTATAAAAATCATTGATTCTCTGCCATATTTAGCGCCCTGGCAACTGGAATTAATCAAATTTATGGCTGAATATTATTTTGTTTCCATGGCCATGGTTTTAAAAATGATGTTACCGGAAATTCCTAAAAGGAAATCTGAAAGATGTAAGGAAATGAAAATTGAATTTGTTTCAGGTCCTTTAATGAAAATTGCTGTGCCGGATATTGTACTTTCTGAAAAGCCTCTGCTTTTGTCCTATGCTGATTGGGAAAATAAAATTAGCGTATATTCGCATATCATCAAAAACAATATCAGCCAAAACAAGCAGACAGTCATTATCGTTCCGGAATTGAATAATTTGGAGCAAATTTATAAATACCTCGGAGAGTACAATGGCAGTATTAGCGTTTTATTAAATGATTTGTCGAAAAATAAATTTTGGCAGGAATGGCTGAAAATAAAAAATGGTCAGTCAAATATTATTCTGGGTACCAGAAGCGCTATTTTCGCTCCCTTTAAAAATTTAGGTACTATAATTATTGACGAAGAAGATAATGTTAACCATAAACAGGAAGAACCAAATCCAAGATATAATGCCAAGACCATTGCTTTAAAAATCGCCGATTTAACAGGAGCTAAACTAATTTTCAGCGCTATGACTCCGTCCCTTAATTCATTATTCAAAGTTCAAACTAAACAATGGGATTACTGGCAAATTGATCAGCCAAAAGAATTGCCGCAAATTACAATAATTGACCGACAGGAAGAATTCAGAAAGGGCAATTATTCTATTTTTAGTGAGAAATTACTGCAAAGTTTGGCCAATAATCTGAGCCAAAAAAAGCCAAGCTTTTTATTTTTAAACCGTAAAGGATCGGCGACTTTAGTTACTTGCCAGGATTGCGGCTATATTGCTGTTTGTCCCACCTGCAAATTGCCGTTAACCTATTATAAAAAAAGCGAAGAACTCCATTGTCATCATTGCCAGTATAAAACGCCGAATCTCTTAAGCTGTCCTCAATGTAAAGGTACAGCCATTAAACTAACCGGAAGCGGGACGGAAAAGGCGGAAAATGAAATAAAAAAAGAGTTTCCTCAAGGTAAAATTATTGTTTTTGATCAGGAGCATGCGCAGTCCGTCAATTTAATGAATGCTGATATAATTATTGGTACTCAGTTTGCCTTAAATTATATTGACTGGTCAAGCATTCAGACCACAGGTGTACTAAATGCCGATATCGGTTTATATTCGGCAGATTATCGGAGTTTGGAGGTTACTTTTAATCTATTGACAAAATTAGCATATTTTTTACCTGATCAGAACAAAGACTTGATTTGTCAGACCTTTTCACCGGATAATTATATTTTTCAGACCTTTAAAAACAACAATTTGAAGAGATTTTATCAAAAAGAAATGCAGGAGCGTAAAACTTTAAAATACCCGCCTTTTGCCAAATTAGTAAAAATAATCTATCAAAGTATTGATTTTAACGGCGGGCAGGAGGAAATCAATGAGGTTTACCAGTTTATAAAAGCACAAATTGCCGATAACCAAAATTTTATAATCAATCCCCCGCTTTTGGCTTACACCCGGCAGGTACGCGGACGTTTCCGCTGGCAGCTGGCCATTAAAATTTTACAGCCTGGAGTAAATTTAGACTTTTTAAATCAACTGCCGGATTCAGTCATTATCGACATAGATCCTGAAAATTTAAATTAAAAAAACCCGCTCCGAGTTACGGAACGGGATAAGATGAGGCTTTAAGCCCTTGACGACGCTTGACTTGTGAGTGTTGGTTCACTCTTGTCATCATCCGGTTTGGCTGGCCAATAGACCAGATCAGTGTCCAAGAGGTCATTTAGTAAAATGACTTCGCCAAGATTTGCCAGTTCTGCGGCAATATTGGCTTTAGCACTGATGATGATGATATTTTTTCCGCTGGCTTTTACTCTTTCCAGGATGAACTGATAATCACCATCGCCTGAAAAGAAAACCAGGGTATCAAAATCATCATTATGAAGATGTTCCATCAGGTGAATGGTTATCATCTGATCTGTCCGACTTTTAGTCATTTTACTGCGGGAGGCTACAGCTCGTTGATAGATTTTCTTGGGGACAATAATGATTTCATAGCCTCTTTTTTCCATGGTCTTCAAAAAACTGTTTTCATGATTAAAATCCGGCATTAAAGTGACTTCATCGACATATTCATCAGAAAAAATCTTTTTCTTAACAATTACATTCTGGTTAAGGGCTTCAATTTCTCTTTCTAAAGCTGAAAAGCTGACCCTGATTCCCAAATCATTGGTCGATCCTTTTAAATTTGGCCCATCAATAATAAAGATTACTCTGTTGGTCTGGTTTTCCACGAATTATACCTCCTGATAGGAACTTTTTAAATTTTTGAGATTGCAAGGTGCTCTGATTATATTATACCCCAAATAGTTAGGTAGGTCAAATAAATAACCCTGATAATTATTTTAAAAAAGTATAAAAAAACCCCGGAATTTTTTCCGGGATTTGAAATTGTTGATTTGATCATCTTTAAGTTTGAAGAAGCAGAACAGAATCTTTCCGTATTTTATCAAGTCTGACAGCGTGAGGAGTTATTTTTATCAGCGCGCTTGATAAGCTAGCTGACGTAGAATAGATGCGGATTTTTTTGCCGGCATCAACGACTTTTTGTAAAACAAAGCGATAATCGCTGTCACCGGTAAAGAAAAGCAGGGTGTCAAACTCTTCCTTGAGCAGATGTTCCATTAGGTGAATAGTTATCATCTGGTCAGTACCGCTTTTATAATTCCGGCCGCTGATCTGTCCAGAAATTCCGTAAATATGCAAGGGTACGGGAATAAGTTCAAATCCCATTTTAGACAACGCCACATAAAAATAGTTTTGCGTGTCTTCCCCCGGCATTTCGTCAAAAAATAATTTAAGAATAGGCATTTCAGGATTATTCTCGCCGATTATTTTCAGCAGTTCGCCGAAATTAAAATGTAATTTGGACTTTTTCATCGAGTAATGAAAATTCGGACCGTCAATGATAACCAGCACCCGCTTATACTCCATAATTCCCCCTTCCTCTTGATATATGTGGCTTTTTATGTTACTATAAAGAACATAATAGTTAAATATAGCTGATTCAAAATATTATGTCAAGTTTACCTATAATTAAAGAACCAAATCCTATATTAAAGCAAAAATCCGCTAAAATAAAGGATATAACCCCTCAAATCAAAAGGCTTATTTTAGATATGGCCGAAACCATGAAATCAGCGGAAGGCATTGGTTTGGCGGCTCCGCAAGTGGGTCAAAATATCCGTTTGTGCCTGATAAATACAGCTAATGGCCCTTTAGCCATGATTAATCCGCTGATAACCAAAAAATCATTGCGGAAAACCGTGGAAGAAGAAGGTTGTCTATCCTGCCCAAATTCCTTTGTTAAAGTTAAGCGATCGAAAATAATTTACGTTAAATGCCTGGATCAGGACGCTAAAGAATTATCATTTCGCGCCGAAGATCTTTTTGCCCGGGTGATTCAGCATGAGGTTGATCATTTGGACGGAATATTGATTATAGATAAAAAGTAGATTTTAGGTTTTAGATTATAGATTTTAGCTTATGAAGAATGGGTTAAAACAACTTAAAGTAATCTTTATGGGTACACCTGATTTTAGTGTGCCTTCTTTATTGTCTTTGATAAATAATTCAAACGTCATTGCTGTAGTTACTCAGCCGGATAAGAAAGTTGGGCGCAAACAGGCAATTACTCCAGCACCTATAAAAAAAGTTGCGTTGGAACATAAAATTGAAGTTTTACAGCCGGAAAAGATTAAAGGCAACGCTAATTTTGAAAAACAAATTAAAGATTTACAGCCGGATTTAATCGTAGTCGTAGCTTATGGTTTTATATTACCTCAGGAAATTTTAGATATTCCCAAATATGGTGTTATAAACGTGCATGCATCGTTACTGCCAAAATATCGCGGCGCTTCCCCTATCCAGTCGGCGATTTTGAACGGCGACCAGGAAACAGGTGTGAGCCTTATGCTGATTGATGATCAAATGGATCATGGTCCAGTACTTACGCAAGAGTCTCTAAAAATAAATGATAATGATACCTTTGAATCTTTGCATGATAAATTGGCTCAGTTAGGTGCTGATTTACTGGCTGAAACTTTGCCTAAATATATAAAAGGAAGCATTAAGCCAGTTACTCAAAACGAAAAAGATGCTACTTATTGCCAATTAATAAAAAAAGAAGATGGTAAAATTGACTGGACTAAGTCCGCTGAAGAAATTGAACGTCAAGTCAGGGCATTTAACCCTTGGCCAGGCGTTTTTACTTTCTGGAAAGGTAAACAGTTAAAAGTTATAAAGTCTAAAGTTATAAAGTCTAAGGAACATAATGTTGGAGAAATTTTTAAGGATAATGAAATGTTGGCAGTTGCTTGCGGTAAAGATACTTTAGAAATACTGGAATTACAAATAGAAGGAAAGAAACAGATGAGCGCAAAGGAATTTTTAAATGGATATTCTGAAATTATTGGAGCAATTTTAAAGTAAAGCGTTTTTTGTCATACCGACCGAAGCGGAGGTATCCCTTAGTAATTTAGGGATTTCTCGATTTCGCCCGAAATGACAAAAGACAAAAAGCGCAAAAAAATCGCCCCGGTTGGAGCGATTTTTTAGTTTTCACCAATTTTTTGGTACTTTTTCTTGCAAACCGTACAAATACGTACATTAATCTCACCTTCTTTGGTATTGATCGTAGTCCTCAGATGACTATTATTACGGTCGCCACAATGGGGACATTGATTACCAATGGCTTTTTTAATGTCATTTTTATGTTGTAGCCATCTTTTTCTAGGTCTTTTTTTTGCCTGTGCCAATATATCCCTCCTTAAATTATATATTGGGAGGAGGCTGGGGTTCCCCGGCACTTCTAGTGCGATGTTACTCAGCCTCCTCCCCCGATGGTACGTAAAAATTTTATTACATAATTTACGGATAGTCAAGCGGAATTAAAAAGAGGGCTTATTAGGGCCCTCTTACAGATAAAATTTGTCCAATACAGCCTGCATTTTTTGCCGGCCGACCGGATTGGATGTCACCAGGACGATCTGTCCGGGTAAAAATTCAGGATGCTCTTCCAGCCAGCACAGAAGCTGATAGCCGTTTTTCGGCTCAGGCTGACCCAGATCATGATCCAGGTATAGAACGTCCCAGTTGCCTTCTTTTAAGGCTTTCAGCCCAGCTTCAAAGGTCCTGGCGATTTGGGTCATGCCATCATATTCCCGCTGGTCGTCAATTAGTAATTTTCTCATATTTTCGCTCATGTTCCTACCTCCTTATAGGCTGTACAGTAATATAAAATATTAACAAATTTATTTAATTTTGTCAAATACCATTTGATTAAGCACCAAATATCAAACCATAAATTACAAATAAATCTTAATTTCAAAGTTTCAATATTTAAATTTGTTTATAATTTTAATTTTGCTATTTAAAAATCCTGTTCACAATAAGAAACTTGAGATTCTTTCTCCTCTACATTTACGGATTTTCTAAAACCCACTCTGTCCGGCGTATTGTCAGCAGTCCCCCACATGGTGCCTGAACAAATTGTGTATTCACCAAATTTATCATTAATCTGATCTAATGCCAGAGTCAGATTTTTTTGTTTTGGCGCATAGAATAAATTGAGCTGACCGGAAAAGCGTTGTAATTTAGTGACTGAGACAGCCAGCATATAAACCTTGCCTTGGGGCCAATTGGATTCAATAAGTTTATAAGCAGATTTAAAAATATTATGAGTAGTAAACAAAGGTTCTTCTGTTTTATGGCTTTGCCAAAAACCACCACCGTACTTAAGACTGTAGCCGGCAGTAATGCCCCTGGCTTCCAGTTGGCTTTCCCGCAATCTGCGACCGGTTTTTTCGCATAATTTCATTAAAATGGCGCTTAAATATTTGGGATCATTAGTTTGCTTGGGAATGCAATAAGAATGGCCGATTGACTTTGGCAGGATTTCCTCCTGGGTTCTGACGCCTTCAATTTCAATGCCATTGGCATTGGCCCAGAGATAATAGCCTGGTTTGCCAAGAGATTGCAGCAGATTGGCCACAGGATGCCGCTTGAGGTCATTTAGGGTAAAGATACCCAATTGGTTTAAACGACGTTCTGTGGCCGCCTTAATGCCCCAGGCTTCAGTGATTTTGACTGACTTAAAGATTTCTTCCATTTTGGGGATAGTATCAATAACCAGGTAACTGTCTTTAGGACAGATGTCCGAAGCAAACTTGGCCAGAAAGCGGGTCCAGGACAGGCCGCAGGATGAAGTCAGCCATTCCCCCACTTCTTTTTTAACTCGCTGTTTAATTGACTGAATTATTTTTTCGCCTTGTTCCCAAGTTTTAATATAACCGGTCAAATCTAAAAAAGCTTCATCAATACTGTAAGGCTCAATTCTTTCCGTATAGTCGTTAAAAATGCTAAAGATCCTTTCTGTGGTAGAGCGGTACTTGGCCGGTTCATTTTCAATTAAAACCACTTCCGGGCATAATTTTTTAGCGTCTTTAACCAGGCACCCTGTTTTAATGCCCAGCTTTTTGGCTTCCTTGGAAGAAGCAATTATACAGCCATTTGGTGACATATAGGCAACCACACCCACTGGTTTGCCGCGCAAAAAAGGATTGGCCTGCTGTTCCACAGAGGCAAAGTAGGAGTTCATGTCGATATGTAAAATAAAGTTATTAGGCATTGGTAATTAGTAATTGGTTATTGGTAGGGCGAAAACGGCTGAATTCGGAATCCAATTCCCAATTGGGAATTGGATTCCTTGATGAGAACTTTTTTATTTAATACGAATACGTAAAACACTTCTTTCCCTTCTTGCCCGCCTACCCCCTCTTACCCTTCTGAATACACCTCCTCAATCCGCCACCTCAAATTATTGGTCTCAAAAACCAATTTGAAGTAATTACTCTGGCTGGTCACGGAAAAGTAAACCAACTTGCCATCCCCTGTCCTTTTTTCATAAACCAGGTTAATTTTTTCCACTACCCATTTTTTGCCGGCGTACTTAAAAATAAGCGGTTGCGCGCCGTTCTTGGTGAATTTGGTGATGACTTCGATTGGTTCGTTGAGCTTAGTTAACATATAATCGGAACCACGAAAATTGTGCACGAAAAATCACTAAAGCCGTTTTTCGTGTGTTTTCGTGATTATAATTTCGTGGTTCGTCCTTCTATTATAAGCCGAACAAAAACCGAATGTCAAATAAAGCTGCAAATTTACAAATCAATACAAATAGTTACAAATGTGTTGAACCCTAACTTTATTTGTAATAATTTGTAAAAGATTTGTATATTTGTAACAAATACAAAAACATCCCCTTGCGAGGATGTCTTTGGTATCTTGGTAAGTTATAGATTAAAATCTATCTCTTGAAAAAGATTTCTTCCTATTTCTGTTGCAATCGCGGCAATAAACCGGGCGATCACCAGAAGGTTGGAAAGGTAACTGGGTGATAGGAGCGCTACATTCAGCGCATTTCAAGTTCAATGCAGTAACATCGAACATTGGTCTTTGTCCACCACCATTGTCACCCTGATAATTTGAATAAGCCATAGTAAGTACTTGTGACAAGGTTTCCCTTGTAAATTTAAATTAATTGGTTTTTGCCTTGCCGACTCAATATCGCTTTGGGCGAATACAAGGACTTAACTTTGACTTATTGAATATTTCGCTAAGTTTTGAGTTAAAATAACCATTTGCTTACATTATACAGGATTTAAAAGATTCTGTCAATAGTCATGACCAGAGTGCTTAAGCTTGAAAAATTAGCTGGAATTTGTAAAAATTAAGGGTATGAACTGTAATTTATGCCCTCATAATTGTAATGCTGACCGGATCACTAAATTCGGTGTCTGCCAGGCGCCGCTAGATTTTAAAATTGCCCATATTCAGCTTCATAATTGGGAAGAACCTTGTATTTCAGGTTCAAATGGTTCTGGTACTATCTTTTTTACACACTGCAATTTAAAATGTGTCTTTTGCCAAAATTACGAAATTTCTCAATTGGGCCAGGGTAAAATTTTGTCTAAAAATGACTTCTTGGGTCTTTGCCAAAAACTCAAAGAACAAGGAGCGCATAACTTAAACTTTGTTACCCCGACGGCATATTCTGATTTGCTAATTAAGCTATTGCCGGAAATTAAAGAAAAGACAGGCTTGCCCATTGTCTGGAATTCCAATAGCTATGAAAAAGTTGAGACTTTAAAACAATTAAATGGTTTAGTTGATGTTTATTTGCCTGATTTAAAATATGCCGGCAATGATTTGGCGGTAAAATATTCCCAGGCTCCAAACTACTTCCCTGTTGCTTTAGCCACCATTAAAGAAATGGTCAGCCAAGTCTCTGATATTGAAATTGATGAACAAGGGTTAATAACCAAAGGAGTTATTATCCGTCATATGAACTTACCTGGTCATATTGAAGATTCAAGAAAAGTCCTAAAAGCCATTAAAGATAATTTTGGCACTCGAGTCTGGGTTAGTTTAATGGCCCAATATTACCCTGCTTATAAAGCCAAAGATTATCCTGAAATAAATAAAACCTTAAGTCAGCAGGAATATAAGGAAATTAAGGAATATTATAATGAATTAGGTTTTGACGGGTATGTGCAGGATTTGAGTTCAGCGACTGAAGAATATACGCCAAAATGGCCGTTGTCACCCTGAGCCCTTCGGCTTCGCTCAGGGCAGGCTCCGTCGAACGGGTGGCGCCGACGGTGTCTATGGTTCGACTATGCTCACCATGACAAGGGATCTTTAAACAAAAAACCCCGAACGAGTGTCCGGGATTTTTTTATTAAGTTTAATCTTTGCCCCAGAATTCATCTGCTTCATTTTCCATTTTCTCCAAGCGGGTGTAATAATCGGCAAATTCGTTTAAATGCGCTAAGGCAATTTTACCGGTCATAATAGGATCATCATTGGTCACATTGGTACTGGGGCTGACTGTGCCGTGTTCCAATTCCACATCCAGGCCCATGCGAAATTGCTCAACGTCCCATTTTGACCAATCAATACCCAATTTGGCGCCGATTTCTTCTGCTTGTTCAGCAGTAAAGACTTTTTTTTCTGACATAATTTTATTTATTTAGATAATAAATATTCATGGCCAAAAAAGTGGCAAAGGCCACCCAGGCAGCATAAGGTAAAAGCAAACCGGCTGCCAAGCGGGACAATGGCCAAGCCAAAATTATGATGGCGATTGTTGAGGCTTCCAAAAATATCATTTCAAAGATTGATGCCAGAATCATATGCTGGTTAAAAAACAGTAAGCTCCAGCCAATATTTAAAATAGCATTTACAATAAAGATGCCGATTATCCACCAGAACAAAGTGTTATGCGGAATTTTGTTCCACATAATAATAACGCTGATAGCGCAGAGGATAAAAATAACAGTCCAGACCATACCAATAACATATCCGGGAGGCGCAAAACTCGGCAATTTTAAGCTTTTGTACCAGGCTGAATTTGGGTCAGTCAGGGTACTGCCTATAAAGGCCGTTAAAAACACAAGGATTGGAATGATTAGATAATTTAGTTTCATATTATTTTTTTACTTTCATTATTTTAACCAAATAAATACTTAAAATGACAATTAAAATCGTAACAAAAATTGCATAAATGAATTTAGCCAGAATAGAACCGGTTCCGATCGGAAAGATCGCGTCAATTAATCCTTTAATGGCATCATTCCAGGCTAAACCGGCGACAAAGCCAAAAGCTGCAGTCAGATAAGTGGTTAATTTTTCCTTAATTTCTTGTCTTATTTTTGGTGATTTTTCTTTAAGTTCTGGAAGATTATTTTCCATAAGTCTAAAAATGTTAATAGTTATTATTGTCGGCTATAAAGTCCTATTATTTCCGCTGAATCGAGAATGTGTCTAGCCATGGCTTGTTCCAATTTATCTTTACCCGCATTAGGAGTTAAATCCAGTTTAACATCCAAGGCATAAACCTTGAAATAGTAATGATGTGTGCCACTAGGTGGGCAAGGACTGCCATAACCAGTGGTACCAAAGCTTGTTTTTCCAAGATTTGCTCCATTAGGCACGCTGTTTTCGATGATTTCCGTAGTTTTAGGGTCAATATTCCAGACAACCCAATGGACAAAAGTACCACTGGGGGCATCAGGATCATCAACGATCAGAGCCAGGCTTTGAGTGTTTGGCGGGATATCCGAAATTATTAAAGGCGGATTAATCCCCTGCCCGTCGCAAGTGTATTTTGCGGGCAAATTAGAATTATTAATAAAAGCTGACGAAGATATTTTCATGGCAAGATTATTAATATTTAAAACCGGCTGTTGTGTTTGACAACCAAATAGAAAACAACAGCTAATAATTAATAAATTTATTTTGTAGTTTCCCATTTTTTCAAAATTTTTCCGCTTAGATCTAATAACCAATTATCATAATATACGCCGCTAGTATTGCCTTTAGAATCTGTAACAAAACGCTTGGGGCTGATACAAGTCCAGGTCAATTGCTGATTTTCATATTGACTGACGCAAGGATATACTTCCCCGCCGGTTAAAGTATGATCTAAAGTCGGCAAATCAGTAACTAGTGCGATTTGATCCTTATTTATAATAATTAAATTTTTATTATATTGGGCACTGTTATTTTCCCAATCTGCTTTAAAAATTTCAGCCGTAATGTTTGAGGGCACTAAATAAGCAGCAATTAAATCAATATCCTGTTCCAGATGGCAAGTATAATAGGCATAATAATATTGATTGTAATTTTTAAGCAGATAATCTGCCAATTTTTTATCCAAGTTTTTCAAATAAATCGGATTATAAATAACTAAGTGTTTTTGCTGTTGACTGTAAAAATCGCTATTAGCAATTAAGGTACTGATCAAATCACCGCCGTAAGTCCAAGCGCCGGCCAGGCCCAGACAGTCATTTTTGTCATAATATTCCGGCATTACATAAGTCAATTTATCTTCCGGTATAGCCCATTGAGTATATACAGAATCAGACTTGATAAATTCAGTCTCCGGCAGATCAATAGTATCTAAATTTCCGGCGACATTAATATTTTCAGACAAAACAGTATCAGCTGTTTGATTTAAATTATTAGATCGCAGATCACAGCCAGAAAGTATAAATGCACAGACTAAAATAATAAAATATTTTTTCATAATCATTTATGTCTAATATTTTTACTTAATATAATTCCTCCTATCGGTAAAAGTATTAATGCCCAAATTATAAATAGATAGGCAAGACCGGAAAAAATCGTATCTAGTATCTGAAACAAAAAGCTTCCTTTTTTAATAAAGTAATTAGAATAAGGATCTATAATCATAGTTAAAGGAATAATTAGTAACGGACCAAAGACTAAAATATAGCCAATTAATCTTGTCCTTTTATAGATTTTATCAATTTCTTCATTAGTATATATATCTATCAGTTTAGCTCTGGTTCTGTGTTCCTGCCAATGAGCAAATAAATCTAAAATTGTTTTTAAAACCACCATGGTAATTGCGCCAAAAAAAATCGAATCTGTAATTAGATAGCCAATGCCGGTAAAAAAAACAACAAGCTGTATGATTGAATAACGAAAAATAGGCGCATAGAACACTTGATTGACAGTAAGGTTTCGGTACTCTTTGTTATCTAGAAAGTTATTCTTGTACGAAATACCATGACTTATAATTAAGCCAATTAACGGGAAAATAACGCCTAAATCCAGAGCTTCACCTGGTAGCTCAAAAAAAGTCGACTTTAAGGGCCCAAAAAATACACAAATAATTATTAGCCAAAATCCCGACAGCATAAAATAGATATAACCGTAAACAAAATAACTAGGCTGGGGATATTGATTTATTTTAGCAACTTTGTGAATTTTAAACCCATTGTAAATAACAATGACCAGGCTTTCCAGCCAATAAAGAAATAAGATATCAAATAATTTCCAATCCCAATAAATAACCCCGAGAAGTGGTATCAAGTTGAAAAATATTAAAGCTAGTCCTGCATAATATTTTTTCATAAATTTTACCAACTGCCTCCCCCGCCGCCGCCAAAACCGCCGCCTGAGCCGCCACCACCGGAAAAGCCAGAAGAACCGCTCGAAGCCGAAGCCGGAGCAGAGTATAAGGTCGAATTAGCCTGCGAAGAAAAATTACTTAAATTGGAGACTAAAACCGCGCTATTAAAATTAGTCAGGTTTCCATCGCTACTGTACCAATTCGGCGGTTGTTTATAAATATCCTTAAATTGTCCGGCCCACTGGTTTTCCACGCCCAAAACCATAGCATATGGAAGTAGTTTTTCAAACAGTTCTGGTTTTTTTTCTGGGGCATTGTGAAACTTTAGCCTGTCTTTTTCCGCCACGGTTAAAAATAATTTAAGGCCTAAAATCTGCTCCTTGGCTAAAACACCTTTAGCAGTTCTTTGGGACATAAAGCGACTGGCAATAATCACAATTATTGCGGCCAAAGCACAACTCAGCAGTCCAACTGATGTAGCCAATGATCCGGATATAATATATATAATAAAATTAATCACTAGCCCTAAAACCAGAAAACTGTTTCTCATTTTGCTGGGATTTTTGGGAAAATAACCGTTCGTTGTCGTTAAGTTATAAATATCTTTGGTAATTCGTTGATAATCCTTATAAAAATCTTCGTGCAAATCTTCCAAATCAACTTCCGTTGAGGAGCCGGAAAATATAGCCTCCATTAATTTTTGCTCGTGAGCGACAGAAATTGTGGCTGAATCCTTAAGCTTGATTAAGGTATAAGCAGGTTTTTTAAAAATGGTACCGGTCATTTCCCTTTTAATTTTCAGATAACCTTTAACAGCCAGTTCAATAATTTCTGCTGAAATATCTTTTTTATCGGTTTTTTCGTCGACAATTGTACCGACTTCGGCCGGACTTAAGCCTTCCGGGGCATCATATTCCGCAATTATAGTTCCCCGACCGACAGGATCTTTACCTTTAAATTGCCAAAATAAATAACAACCCAAGCCGATGATAATAAACAGGAAGACACCTCGGTTATCTGACAAAAAATCCATTAAATATTCCTCAGTAGTTGGCTTATGTACAATACCGCTGGGCCAGCCAAAAACAATGGTTAAACCTTCATAACTATCAAGGTTATTTTGGCTGAAAAATACACCGTTGGCTGCAACTTTATCGGTCTGATTATAAATATAAGTATCCTTATCACAGGCAGTTTTACTGCCGTAAACGCCGCCAAAACATGATTTTTGAAGATCGCCAAGGGCAATATTTTGAGATAAAATTACTGTAGCGCTTGCTTTATCGATCGGTACGTCCCATTCATTACCGGTCACATTCCAGTATAATTCATCATGATCTGTAAAATAATTAATGGCCCGGCGGATTTTATAATTTATAATATAGGTTTTGATACCGCTAACATAAATATCAGCATCCCCTATTTTTATATCCACGTTGTCGCCAGGATAAGAGACAACAAAGTTATACGGCTGGTCATTTACATCGGTAACATTAATATCTGAGATTCTTAAATTGAAATTGTTACCATCGCGATCATATTTTATGGGAATATCACGATAAATGCCATGATGTTCAGTGTCACCAAAATTATATTTTATGGTTTCAGTGACGTTAATTGTCGCATCAGCGTTGATCATTATCTGAGTGTCAAAACTATCAATTTTTTCCTGAGCTAAAGCAGGAGCTGCTAAAAGTAACCCGACGCCGATTAAGGTAAAGAAAATTAATTTGCTGAATTTCATAGAGATAATAAATATTATTTATTGAACTATAATCTGACCTTTCATTGAAGGATGGATTGAGCAATAATAATCAAATATTCCACTTTGGTTAAATGTATAACTAAAAGCATTGCCGGTATTTAATGTTTGGCTAGAAAAACTCAGGCTAGTAATAGTATGTGGCGCCTGGTCATCATTAACCCAAGTAACAGTTGTTCCAATTTTGACAATTAACTGTGACGGAATAAACGAAAAATTGGAAATACTGATAGTAACTGGCTGATAATCAGGTTGGCTGGAATTAGTATCGATAATAGTGTTACCTATTTCAGGTCCGGTTTCATTTAAATTTAATGAGTCATTGATATTATATAACTCCATTGGAGGGGTATTTATCGGCGGAATCGATTCTAGGGGCACGATTGATTTCTGGAAATATAAAAATAAAAGACCGCCGACACCTAATATTACCAAAATCGTAGTGGTTATAAAAATAGTGGTTTTGTTCATGAAATTAGATTATAGATGACATAATAACCTTAATTTATAATAGTAATTAGAAAATCTAACAAATTTATGGGGGTTTCCTTTTTAAAACCTTTTCATTAGTAAATAAATATTTTTAAGAATATTGACTTTCAATAACTTCCCTAAGTTTAACTATGATTTCTTTCTTATGCGGATACATAGGCTGATCTTTTTTCATTTTAATAAAGGCCGGTAAAAAAACCTTTTTTAATACTGGTCCGTATTTATGCTTAAACTTTTGCTTTCTTTCTTTCTCGTCCTTGCTTTTTTCCGGTAGCTTAGAAATTGCCTCGGCGTTAAACATGAAATCGGCAAATTTTACAATAAATGTATCTGTATCAGAAATAGCTTCGCTGACATGAGCTGCATAAAGCTCATCCCTGGTTTTATCAATGCCTTCATGTTTTAAATCAATAATAATTTTTTTAAAATTTGGATTAGTCAGCCTGGCCACAATCTTCTTGACCCTCTGACCGAATAAATCCCTGATTTCTAATAGCGCGTCATGTTCCGGGCTCGGTCCCAAGGAATCAGAATTATTTAATCTTTTAAACCTTTTTTCCTGAAGTTTAAGGCTTTGATCTTCTACCGCGTCATGTAATAAACCGGCAATAATTAATTCTTTGTCCTTAATGCCATAGTTATTAAGCAAATCAGCAGCTACGGCCAAAGGATGACCGATATACGGCCTATCGCCTGAATATGGCCGTTGATCAGAATGAAGCTCTATCATCAAGTCTAAAGCATTATAAATTTCAGCTGAGTCATTGACTTCAAAATTACGGGCTACTGTTTTTTTAAATTCAGTAATTTCTTGACTTATCAATTCACTTTTATGGTCAGGGGTAGACATACCTGTTTCAGAAGATTTCATATTCTTTATTGTTGTTATTTAAATATTAGCTACTTATATTTTACACGATTTTAGCCTAAAAATCAAAAAGCGTTCCAACCAAGGTCAGAACGCTTTACCACCCCCTTTTTTCTCTTAAATATCGCCGAGTACACTCATATTTGGCAGGAATTTCCCCAAAGTCCTCAAACACATGCATTTCAGCCTCTTCTTTGATAATCTGACTGAAATTTTCTCCGTATTTATCAGTAAAAATGATGGCAGCCTCTAAAATACCTTCATCATGGTGACGTTTTTCCCGATGGTAAAAAAGAGTATAAGCAGTGTTATAACCTGCTTTCCCGCAAAAAAAGTCAAACCATTCATGAAGTTCTACGAGCAGTTGACAAATACGTTCCCGATTATCAATGAAAAACTCTGGGTATTTTTGTCGTACTCTACTTAAAGAACTGTCAAAATGCACCTGAAATTTAGGCATTTAGCACCTCCTTTTGTCTCTACATTAACATGATTTAAGAATTATGCAATGTCTTTTGGCGTAGGAAGCAAAATCCTGCTTCGCGCGCCCCCCCCGATCCTATTTGACGGAAGAGGTGGGATTTGAACCCACGAGACTATTTCTAGTCTACGGCTTTTCGAGAGCCGCGCCTTCAACCACTCGGCCACCCTTCCAAACTTTTAATTATGATGGTATTCAAAATCATTTCCGCCAAAGTCGGACCCGCCTCTGGCGGGCAACCACTCTGACACCTCTCCAAAGAATAACTTAAAACTTATAACTCAGAACTAATAACTGTGGTATTGACTGCCAATACTTAATGTGCTAATTTTAGCTTAACATATTCTAAATTGCAAGGAGGAGAAAATGACTGGAATTGAACACAAACAATGGTTTAACGGTGAAATTCAAGCCTTGACTTTTGAGGACGAACACGGGAAAAAGTCTGTCGGAGTCGTAAGTCCGGGAATTCACGATTTCGGCATTGCCGATGCTCCCGAGGAAATTGTTGTCTTCTACGGCATGATTAGCATCAACGGTAAATCTTATTCAGCGCTACAGACCTGCCAGATCAAAGCCGGAGACCCCATTATTTTTGAAGCCAAAAATCCGGCAGCATACATTTGCTATAAACGTTAATTAACAAGAGAAACTCAAAAGCTCTCCACGGTGGAGAGCTTTTTTTTATTTTGACATTCTTTTATTTTGGAGTTCGCTTAGATAAATTTTACGGATGCGCACATGGAGCGGAGTGATTTCCACCAGTTCATCGTCGCCGATGTATTCCAGGGCATCTTCAAGATCCATGGTTTTGGGAGTGTTAAAATGTTCAACACCGCCATCGCCTTTGGAGCGCATATTGGAGAGTTTTTTAGTTTTGCAAACATTGACCCAGATATCACCGGGACGAGAATTTTGGCCTACTACTTCCCCTTCATAAACCTGGACTGCCGGTCCATAAAATAAACTTCCACGATCCTGAATATTGACCATGCCGTATAAATTAGTAATACCGGTTTCATGAGCAACTAAAGAACCTTGTTCTCTATCTTTCCAATTACCAGGATCAGGCAAATAATCATGAAAAGTAGTATTAATAATACCCAGACCCCTGGTATCGGTTAAAAATTCAGTGCGATAACCAAAAAGTCCTCGGGTGGGAATTATATATTCAATAAAGACAGTATTATCTACTGTATTCATTTCTTTGAGCTCGCCTTTGCGAGTTCCTAATTTTTGAATAACAATACCCTGCGCAAAATCAGGCGCTTCAATAAAGATGCGTTCATAAGGAGTCAGTTTTTTGCCGTCAATTTCTTTATCAATAACCTGCGGACGTGAAACTTGAAGTTCATAACCTTCACGTCTTAAGCGTTCAATTAAAATCGCCAAATGCAATTCCCCGCGACCGGAAACAATCCATTTGCCGTCCTGAGTATCTTCTACCCGCATGGCCATGTCAGTTTCCAGTTCTTTATATAAACGAGCCCTAATTTGTCTTGAGGTTGAAAATTTACCTTCCTTGCCGGCAAACGGTGAATCATTGACCATAAAGGTCATTTTCACGGTTGGTTCGTCGATTTTTAGTAAAGGTAAGGCTTGAGGATTTTCAGGATCAGCTATTGTTTCGCCAATGGTGATTTCCGGAATACCTGCCAAAGCAACAATATCGCCAGCCACAACTTCCGGGGTTTCAACACGGCTTAAACCTACAAATGACATTAAAGAAACTAAACGAAATTTCTTATGTACACCTTCGCGGTTGATATGCATCACATCTTGTCCGGCTACAATTTTACCGTTATGTACACTGCCGATCGCTATTCTGCCCTTGAAATCATCACCGACAATATTGGAAACTAAAATTTGTAAGGGTTTACTCGGATCTACTACTGGAGGCGGAATATGTTTAACAATGGCTTCAAAAACTGGTTCAATATTAGTCATGGCTTTTAAATTGGCGTCTAAACCTGCTAACCCTTGTTTAGCTACAGTATAAAGGACTGGGAAATTCAGGGCCTGATCATCAGCGCCAAGTTCAATAAATAATTCAAAAGTTTTATTTAAAACATAATCAGGACGAGCATCAGGTTTATCAATTTTATTTATGACCACAATAATTTTATGGCCCATAGCCAAAGCTTTTTTCAAAACAAAACGGGTCTGGGGCATGGGGCCTTCTTTGGCGTCAACCAAAAGCAAACAGCCGTCAGCCATATTTAAGACACGTTCCACTTCCCCGCCGAAATCAGCATGACCGGGAGTATCAATAATATTGATTTTTGTGCCATTCCAGATAACAGAAGCATTTTTGGAAAAAATAGTGATTCCTCGTTCCTTTTCCAGATCATTACTATCCATAATCAAATCAGCCTGAGCAACATCTTTGTTCAGCTGGGTTTTTGACTGGCGCAGCAAAGCATCCACCAGCGTTGTTTTGCCGTGGTCTACATGAGCGATAATAGCGATATTACGTATATTCATAATTAAATAAAAAATCCGCTAATTGCGGCCATATTAATAACTATTCAATCATAACTTAAAATGAAAATTATGTCAACAATAATTTTCCCAGGTTATAAATTTAGAATTAGTTAGTATTTATCTTGATTTTAATTTGTTTGGGAGTTAATTTTAGTAAAATTAAACTCATAATGATTCCAAAAACACCCAACAGGGCAAAAGTATTTACATAACCCAAATACTGACCGGAAAAACCCGCCAGGATCGGACCAAATATATAACCGATATTAACAAAAGAATCTTGCATGGTGCTGATCTCCTTTTCCAGCTGAGGAGTTTCATTTATATAATCCGCATAAGCCCCTAAAATGGCCGGGCTGGTAAAAGATGTGCAAAAAGAGGCTAAAAAACTTAAGACTACCAGTAAAATCGGGGTATCAAAAATATAAAATAATCCGAGGAAGACAGACCCAAAAAATAAGGAAAAGAAAGCTGTTTTTTTCTTACCAAACCGTACAGTCACCCGGCCGACAAACCAGCCGACAAATAGAGGCGGTAAAATATAGACGGTCATAAATAAACCGCCTAAACCGTCAAGAAAATTTGTACTGGTTGCCAATAGAGGCCCGATGGTCCAGTACATTCCTTCTATGACATTAAGCATAAAGGTTACCAAAAGTACGGGCAGGATAAAATTGCCGATTTTTTTCCACAAAAATAATTCTTTGAATATACTCCCCGATTCTATTTGTTTGCATTTTGGATAATAATGTCTGCCGTTGCGAAATAAAAATAGTAACAAAAAATAACAGATTAAAGCCAGCACCAGGAAGATCCAAGCTGCTAAAAAAGGTTTATAATCAATAACTGTTATAATTAAAAATCCGGTAATTAATGGTGCAAGTAAATAACCTAAATCAAAAAATATACGTAAGACTCCAAAATTCGATGAATATTCTTCTTTAAGACTGGTGCGGGCTATAAAATCTAAATTCGCAACATTGAGCAGATCATAATAAAGACCCCAGAGTATCATTGCGATGACAAAAACCAAGGCCGAGGAAGCCCCCCAAAGTATCAGTGGATAAATTGCACAAATCAAAAATAATAAAAAATACAGCAAACGATAGCGCACGTCCTTTAAAACGCGGCAAATAAGCAAATCAAATATCAGTCCGGCAATAGAAGATGTGCCGATGATTATGCCCATCATCCCTTCGGAGATTCCTTTTTCCGTAATATAAATAGGGGTGATAAAACTTAAGATACCATCAAAAATGGCAAAGAAAAAAAGCATAAGCGCGGCGGCATAAATATGCTTGTGCTTAAACCCGTAGGTTTTAAAATGTAGTAATAATTTATTTAAGCTGTGCATGGGAAAATTTTATACTTTTATTTTAGCACATTTTGGCGTAATTTACGATCCACAGGTTTGACAGAACCATAAGTCTATGTTAAATTAAAATGATACTAATTTCAGTATTTAAATCAAGTATTTTTTGACAAGGAGGAAAAAGAATGAAAAAGACCAAAGTGGCCCCGGGAAATACGGCTGAAGAAATCAAACGAGACCCTATAGGTTTTTTGGCTGAAGCCATATTCGGCGGCACCAGCCAGGCGATTGACCGTCAGGAAGCCAGGGGCCAGCAGGATTTGGTAAAAAGTACGACTTTGCCTACAGATATGAATGGTTCTGATAAACATGAGATCAAGAAGATCTTGACTAAAGCCGGGGTCAAATTTCTCGGACCGGTTGAGGGCGACGAGTTATTCCAATACGTGGAATTACCGGTGGGCTGGAAAAAAGTAGCGACTGATCATCCCATGTGGTCACGGTTGGTTGACGACAAAGGCCGTGAACGCGCTACCATCTTCTATAAGGCGGATTTCTATGACCGCGGCGCTCATATGAACCTTAGCCACAGATACAAAATTGAAATAGACTACGATCGTCAAACCAAAGAAAAAGTCGCTGTGGCCTATGTCAAAGATTGCGGACAAGTCATTTTCACCACCGAGCCAATCAAGATGCCAGTTGAAGGTGATGGCAGAAAAGGCTATGAAATAACTGACCTGGCTACAGCAGCCGCAACAAAGTGGCTTAAAAAGAACTTCCCTGACTGGGAAAATCCCGGAGCTTACTGGGATTAATCAATTTAAAAATAAAACCGCCTGAGACCTTGTTCTCAAGCGGTTTTCTTATTTTGAGACTGTTGAGTGATTTAGAAGCGTACGACCTGTTTCTTGCCAAAAAAAATTGCCGTGAATGACGTTTTTTTGTATTTAAAAGGAATATTTCCGATAACGTTTCGGCGTATGCGACGTTTTTTCTTGTATTAGGAGAATACCAGTTATATCGGGGATTTGGCTATAAAAAATGTCGTATACGCCGTGTTAAACGATGAAAATTTTATCCGTCGTTGTTAGCTCGCCTATAATATTATTTCATCACCGCCTCCCAAGAGCTTAACATCTCCATCTTTAATTAATAGAGCTTGCTGGTCATTCAAAATATGCAATGGATAACCCACTTTACTCCTAATCTCTTTTAAGTCGGGTAGTAAATCTGGCGTATAGTGCGCTTTAATTAAAAAAGGTACTAAATTCATGGCAGTAAAATCGGAAACGCCACATCTATCTTTTTGTTTCTTGGCGTAAGTTGATACGATTATCGACGGGCACGCGATATACGAGCCAGCGCTTATACCTATATAGACTACACCTCTTTCAATCAACTCTTTTACAACTTTTTCGAAGCCACTTTCTCTGACAGCCTTTAACAAATAGAAAGTGTTTCCACCATCAACCATGATAATATCATACCCGTCGAGTGCCTTTTTTAATTCTTCTTCGTTCATACCAGCAATGTCAATCTCGTCATAGGAGAAGTTCAGCTCATCCATTTTTTGTCGATGCCTTACAATATAGCTATCATCCGACACCTTTTTTGACGCAGTAATAATATGCGCGATTTTACAGTCGGTTATTTTCTTCGGCAAAAAATGATCTACATTATTAGCGGTGATAAATTGTCCACTTGAAGTGAGAATCAATGTTTTCATAGCACTAGGATAAAATTTTTTTCGTTTAACTCGTTTCTATGCGAATTTATTTCGCAATTTATGTTTATTTTAGTAGTAGAAACTAGTTCGATTGTTTTGAGTAGATACTCATATTTTATAGTAAATAAGGTATTTAGGCAAGAAATGCTGACTTAAATTAAAAACACCCTTAAACCCGGGTGTTTTTACGCAAAATTCAGCTAAAAAGCTTAATGTAATTCTTTGACTATTTTTTTAAAAGCTCTAGCGTCTTCTTTAAATCCACGTTTTTCTTGATCTGTAGCTCCTTGCTCAGCTAATTTTTTAATTTCTTCCTTTTGTTCAGGACTTAAATTTAAGCGTTTTATCAGTTTAACTGCGATTTCAGAGGAAATAGCTGCTCCAGTATCGACATAATCTTTTAAAGTTGCTAAAAAATCCTCGTAAGTCGCCTCTTTTTTTTGCCCCAATTCTACAAATGATAAAATTTTTGTAGATTCGTCTGTCCCAGGCTGTTCCATTGGATTCATAATTTTGAATTTAATTATTATTAATAATATTTAATTTTTCAGTTCTGGTCATGTTTTTTAATTTAGCTTCGGCTTTGGAGGCCGTTGACCGATTGCGAAATTTTTTAGAGTAAACAAGTTTTACCGGCCGGCGAGCTCGGGTGTATTTGGCACCGAGTTTTAAAGAATTGTGCTCTTTGAGTCTGCGGACTAAATCGGTAGTAATTCCAGTATATAGAGTCTTGTCTGAACATTTAAGAATATAAAGATAATACATATATTAAAATTTTACCTTCTGCCAAATTTCCTTTGTCCCTGTCTAGTTCCCTGCCTTTGTCTAGTTCCCTGTCCCTGTCTATTCCCCTGTCTTCGTGGCTGAAATGGACGGTTGTTAGTCCGGCCAAAATTTGAACTTCGGTGTTTGGACCACTGTACAGGCTGCTCTTGAAATTGTTTAGGCACAAATTTTGGTTTGCGTTGAGGCGGTAATTCCGGTACCGGTGAAATTGGTAGAGTTTTTCTGATTAAACGTTCGATTTCGCGTAATTCCTGCGCTGTTCTGGAGCTAAAGAAATAGCATGACCCTGCCCCCGGCTCTGGCTGTTCGGCCGATACGATGAACATAATCTTCAGTATTAGTGGGTAAATCATAATTAATAACTAATTCAATACCTGTCACATCAATTCCCCGGGATGCAATATCAGTGGCAACTAAAACCCGATATTTACCTGATTTAAAACCAGCCAATGCTTCTTTGCGCTGAAAAAATGTCCGATTAGAATGGATTTCAGCTGCAGTATGTCCCATGTCTCTGATTTGTTCTGGTAATTTTTTAGCTCCATGTTTTGTTCTTGGTAAAAATCAAAGTCGCGCCTAGATATTGTTGCAAAAGCTTATCTACCAAACGTGTTTTATCAATTTTGGGAATTACAAAAATTTCCTGAGTCAAATGTTCAGCAATTGAGCCAGTCGGTGCAACTTCAATGCGAATTGGTAATTTTAAATAACTGGTAGCCATTTTCATGATTTCCGGCGGTAGGGTCGCGGAAAAAAGCATTGTCTGTCTTTCAGCTGGCAATTCCTGGAAAATTTTTCTGATTTGCGGCGCAAAACCCATATCCAGCATCCGATCAGCCTCATCCAAAACAACGATTTTTACATTTTTAAGACGAGCGGTTTTTTGTTTATGTGATCATTAAGCCGACCAGGGGTGGCAATTATTATATGAGGTTGACGCTTAAGGCCTGAATTTGCGGATTTATTGGCATACCACCAATTAAGACAGCTGTTTTTAAACCTAATTTAGCACCGACTTGTCTTAAGGCTTCATCAACCTGCAAGGCCAATTCCCGAGTTGGCAAAACAACCAACCCACAACCTTGAATCTGATTTAAACGCTGAACATGGGAATGCCAAAAGCCAAGGTTTTACCGGTTCCGGTCTGTGCCACACCAACCAAATCTTTACCCTGCAAAGCAACTGGAATTGCCTGACGCTGAATTAAAGTCGGAACTTTATAATTTAGTTTGGCCAAAACTTCCATCAGACTGGGCGCAATCCCGAGTCCGGAAAATGATTGGTTGTTTGTTTGTGAATTTGGAATCATAAAAGTTATTATTGTTTTAATAGTATTAATTTTAGCAAAATTTAAAGCTTATGTAAAAAAAAATAGGCAGAAAAGTCGCCTAATTTTAAATAATTATTGGCAGGCTTATTGGCTTGTAGCTTCAATATAGACGAAACATCTGCTGAACCAATGTCCCAAAGTTAAGGCTCCAAAGGAGCTAAACTTAGCTAGGATTAAAGTATACAGTAATCAGGGGCAATTGTCAATGCTAAGTCAAAACAATACTTTCAGTAGTAAATTCGGTAATTATTAAAATTTTATTTTTCGACAACGTCCGCGCCTGATGCGAAGTGGCGGTGCCAGCCCGCAGGCTGAGCAGCAGACATTTCGCATAGACGCTGTTATGCGCTGCCGAGAGCGGAGCGAGCGACAGAGTACAGCGACGGTAGGCGCGGACGTTATTCGCCATAAGCGAGCGGAGCGAGCGTTGGCGAATAACTCGTTTCTATGCGAGTTCATTTCGTTTTTGCTACACGATTTGGTATCAGAAACGAGTTGTGTGGTATAATTTAATTGAGTTAATTATAGCAAATTTACCTTACTTTGTAATCAAAATAATCCAGTTAACCTCTATTTATCCTTAAATGATTAATTACCGCTTTGATTTCACCATAACTTACATCTTCACCCAGCGCTTCTTTCAAAGGAGTTAAGATAATGTCCTATTTGTTCAATCGCTGCGGTAATTTTGGGAATTTTGTCTGAGGGACAAGGTCATGTTACTTTTAATTTGCCCTCCAAAATGTAAAAGGCCAGATGGCTTTCAATGGTTGTAAGAGATAACTTGCGAATTGAGGCAATTTCAAAAATTGTTTTCCCCTCTTTAAACATGTCGTATGAAGTCGCTTTAGTAACCGAATCAGATTCACGTGGCACTTTTTTTTCACGCTTGGGAACTTTTTCGGAAATTTTGGAAGTTAATCCATGTTGATTGGCAATAAGTAACAACAACGTTCAAAAAAGGTTTGCCGTATTTTGCCAGTTTGACATCGCCAAACCCGGAAATCTTTCTAATTTCTGCTTCAGTTTGTGGTAAGTAGGTTGCCAGTTCCAGTAAAGTGGCGTCAGAAAAAATAATGTAGGCAGGAACATCTTCTTGTCGTGCCCAATTATTACGCACTTGTTTAAGTTCAGCCAATAATTCTTTTTCATAAGGCATTTCCCCCAAGGCGGTTTCTTTTTTAGAAATAGTTTTGAAAAAATAAACCGGTTCATTACCCTTAAGTACCAAGGAGCTTTTTTCAGTCAGACTAAGAATCGGATACTCAGCACCGATTTGTTTAAGATAACCAAGGGAAATTAAATCCGTAAATAGCAAAACCAGTCTGCTTTAGAAATATCATCGCCACTACCGTAAGATTTGAAATTTTTATGATGATCTTTTATTTTTGCTGATTTTGAACCGCGTAAAAAATCCACAACGTAGGTAAGTCCAAAACGACTGCCCAATTCAGCCACAGCTGAAAGGGCTTTTTGCGCAATAACCGTAGCCTCATATTTTTCACGGGTACTCAGACAGATATCGCAACTATCACATTGATCAGGAGCTTCTTCGCCAAAATAATTAAGTATGGCTTTGCGACGACATTCATGCCCCTCGCAAAGTGCCGCCATTTGTGACAGTTTTCTCAGCATGATTCGAGATTGTTCCGGATTACCATCCACCATGGCGAAATTTTTAAGTTTTATAACATCGCCACCGCTAAAATATAAAATCGCATCGCTTTTGAGGCCATCTCTGCCTGCCCGTCCTGTCTCCTGATAATAACTTTCAATATTTTTCGGCAGATCAGCGTGAATCACAAAACGCACATTGGATTTATTTATGCCCATGCCAAAAGCAATGGTCGCCACAATTATTTTAATTTCATCTTTGGCAAATAAATTCTGACATTCATTCCGGTCATCGCTACTCATGCCGGCGTGATAAGCTTGGGCGGAAAAATCCGTTACGCTTGAGTTTATCAGCCAAAGTCTCGGTTGAATTGCGGGATAAAACATAGATAATACCAGAGTCATCACGATGCAAGGCCAAATAATCCAAGAGATGATCGTACATGCCCCGCTTTGGTTCCACAAAGTAATGAATATTTGGACGGTTAAAACTGGAAATAAAAATCTTATCTGTGTTTAATTTTAATTTATCTAAAATATCATCGCGGGTAAGCTGGTCAGCTGTGGCTGTTAAAGCAATAATCGGAACTTCGGGAAAATCATTTTTCAGAGATGAAAGCATCCGATATTCTGGCCGAAAATCATGCCCCCAATGCGAAATGCAATGAGCTTCATCAATGGCAAATAAGGTCACATTTAGACTTTTTAAAAAGTTAATAAATTGACCGTTGTTATTAAATAACCGTTCAGGCGCTACATAAAGAAGTTTAAGACTTCCCTGCTCAAGTTGTTCATAGACAGCGAAAGATTCTTCATCTGAAAGTGAAGAATTTAAATAAGAGGCATTAATTCCATTTACCCTCAGGGCATCCACCTGATCTTTCATCAACGATATTAAAGGCGAAATAACAACTGTCAGTCCCGGTAATATTAACGCCGGAATTTGATAACAAAGAGATTTACCGCCGCCGGTCGGCATTAAAACAAAAGCATCCTGCCGCTGCAAGATTGTATTTATAATTTCTTCCTGGTTAAATCTAAACGATTCATAACCGAATTTATCTTTTAAAATTTGAGATGGAGATATCATGGGTTGTTTTTTAGATATTTTTGTAAAGATTAAATAGCTGATTTTATGCTTAGCTTTATTAAATGCTGGTATTGCCAATCGCGTTCTTTCGCTACTTTAATATCAGCCACATCTGGTTTGGAGGTTCTAAAAATAGCCTGTTGTGCGTATATGGCTGAACCATACGCATGTCTGGGCACATGGGCAGTTGCTACAGCCTGACCACAGGCACGCGCAGCTGAACGAGCCGGACTGTCCTCGCCTACTTCCCTAGCAGCTGCATGGGCGTCTAAAGAAGCTTTGCGGATAACTGACATTTTAAAGACGCCTGTTTTAAGCCAAGTCTTGAGAGTTTTAAGAGATTGTTGAGGTCGTTGATCATTCGGATACTTTTTCTTAAAATATGGCAGTACCCGTTCAGCGCAATTAATAGCCCAGACAGCCAAGGTCTTTTGATCGGTCTTTTTTACAAGTTCTACCATTTCATCGTCTTTATGAGCGAGTGAGTATTTTGGTTTGGTCATTAATTTAAGCCAAATGTTTATTTATAAAAGCTCGTCCAGAGCCTGACTTTAAGTACTTTTCAAAAATAAAAGCTTTATGTTTGTCAACAATAGCAAAATAGAAAACTAATTCTACTGGGAGACGATTCACGGTTGCAGGTACATGCCCATTTTTATGTCTTAACAATCTGTCATCTAAATTATTTGTACAACCGATATAATACCCATCCCTACATTTTAATGAATAAACATAGTACATAATGTGGGGTTTGATTTTGTGAAGCCTCAAATATAATTATTTTCTCAACTGCGGATTAATAACGCCGAAGCTATGCCGAGTGAAATTTAGTAATTGCTCGCCCACGCTCTAACGAGCTACGGCGTAGCGAAGGCGGAGAGTGAGAGATTCGAACTCCCGAGGGCATTTCTACCCAACAGACTTTCTGCCTCGGAGCGGAATTCCGCTTCGCGGAACAATATAATTAAAAGCGGAAGGTGTGGGATTTGAACCCACGAACCCTTGCGGGTAACACGCTTTCCAAGCGTGCGCCATAGGCCACTAGGCGAACCTTCCATCTAATATTTCAATAATAACTTTGTAGTTTTAGGCTTTCTCATTATTTTCTCAAATTGTCCAAGTAACCTTTTAAATAGAATTCCTCCTTTATATCTTTTTATTTCCAATTCCCTCCTATATGCTTCAGATTTTGTATTATATTTTTCAATATATACAATTTCCCATGGAATAAAATATCTGGTTGATTTTACTAAACCATGATTATGCCTTCGCAATCTATCTGTAATATCATTAGTATGTCCGATATAATATCTGCCATTTTTTAGGCTTTGAATTATATATACAATAAATTTCATTAATTTTAAATTATTTTACAACCACTGCCGCGGAGCGGCATCCCGCTTCGCGGGATAGGCGAACTCTCTTTAATAACTTTTAACAGTTAACTAGAATATAATTACAAAGTCAATTGTCCAGAAAAAAAACTTATTTTTAATAATTTGGTAATCCTCAATCCCGGCTTTTTCCAATAATCTTTGTACTTGTTTTAAACTTAAAAGATGCATATAATCCCCGGCTGCCCAGGATTTACCTGTAAGCGTTAAAATCTTATCAAACATTACTTTTGGTAACCAGTGTAGTAAAGGAAATTTAGTATGTAATTCAAGCGGGAACCATTTATTCGGTGTGGATATAAAAGCCTTTTTGCCCACTCGTTTAATTTCCTGCAAAAATAAAACTTGAGCCTCTTCTCCGCCGACATGCTCCAAAACAGCATTAGACCAGCACAGATCAAATTGAGAGTCACTAAAGGGAAATTTTTTGCCGTCATAAACAATCGCCTTGACTTTAGGGTATCGGGCTGAAAATTTTACGGGCTGGTCAATGCCCAAGGCCGTTATTTTTTCAGAAAAAGCATATGATTTTTCCAGAATATTATCACTTGGTCGATATTCTTCTTCTGTAAAACCAACATCTAAAATAGAAGTCTCTAGGTGAGGCTTCATTAACTCAATAAATAGCTGATATTTTCGCTCCCGATTGAATGAAAAAATACTCATATTACTATTAACTCAATTACCAATATAACCAGTTTACAACAAAAAACCGCCCAAATCAAGGGCGGTCTTATGCCTGGTCCTGATTTATTTTAAACCAAGATCAACTGCTGCCTTTTTAATATTTTCGGTATTTAATGTACCCGACTGATTATATCCGAATAATTTATCATACATTTCCCAAAATTTACCCTGTTCATTGGCGCATTCTGAGGCTACAGCCGCCTGTTTGGCATACTGATGAAAGCTTAAAGGAAAATGTTTAAAGACCAAGGTTACCTCAGGATTATTTTTCAAAAGCTGATCCGTGGTTGCCTTGTATCGGCTGCAATATGGACATTCAAAATCTGAAAATTCAACAATGGTAATTTTGCCATTTTTTGCTCCGACAACATGATCACTGTCTGTAATTTGCGGCATTTCGACCTTAACAACCTTACCAGTCGTTTCATCTAACATAAAGTCAAGATTCGGTTCTTCCCCTGCTGAGATTTTATCAATCACCTGATTAATCATCTCAATGGGCAAGGCACCTGATACAAAATAACCGTTAATAAAGCTTGCCGGTGTGCCGTTAACACCCAATTGAGTGCCTAAATTTTGGTCGGCCTGAATTTTGGCATCATATTTTGTTGAGGCCAGACAGGTCTCAAAGTTTTTGGCAGCTTTAACTGCAGCAACAGAACTGCCGTCGCCGGCTAAGCAAGCTGAACGACCACCAGTAAAAATGTAAATTAAAAGTCCGATAAGACCTATTGTACTACGGCCAAGCCAGAAATCAAGCCGTAAACAAACTCCTTGTTGTTTTTAACAGCTGAGGACAAATTTGAATTTTCCATAAAATATTAAATTAATTAAATAACTTTCAAAAATTTAGCTATTAGTTTCCGCAACTGGCTGCTGAATTCAACCTGTAGCATCAAAACCAAATCTCGGCTCAGAAGGTGCAGTGGTAGATGACTGGGTATTACATTCTTCCGGTGGTGTTCAATCCATCACAAACTTGTCTTTCAATAAACTTGAGACATCTCGTCCGGCTGATGTGAACCATTAGATAATTGAAGTCGGAGAACCTTAAACGGCATATTTGGTATTATCATCTAAACATCAAATAAAGGATATTGACCGCTAAGCCAAGTGCTTTGATCATTAAAATTAGCAGTAACTTTGTATTTGTTATCAGTAGTGGTTACGCAAGTTTTCAATTTTGCCTGATTAATTCCGGTTGATTGAAGACAGTCTATGCCGCTGTTGTAGCGTCGAAGAAAACACTTTAAATAGCTTAAAACTTGTCAGCTTGCTCTGTCTCAATACAATACTGGTTTAATTGTTCATCTATTTCCTGTTTGCCATGCATAGCGTAATCGCAAAATTTCACTTTAAAATCGATTTTGTTGTTCAGTGTATTGACAACCGGTAAAATGCCTTTTTCTTCTTGAGTGCCATAAGGACAGTAAGCCATAACAAAAAAGTTCCGACCACCGGCTTATCATTTTTAGGCACGTTCTGGCTGACCGGAGGATTACGCTGTCCGGAGAATTGGTGTTTGCATCTGCGGCGACATCACTCATACTGACTGCAAAAAATTTGCTGCCATCTTTGGACATAAAAGACTCAACCGACTGACCGTCCTGAAGATTGACGTTAAATTTATAAAGTCCATTTTCCTCGGTAACATCGCCAATTGTAACTGAAGTTCCTGGTTGAATCAAATTTTCATTAATAAATTTTTCTGCCTTAATCTCGGCTTCATCAGGGTAATTGTCTTGGCTTTAGTGCTATTTGTCAGACTGCAGCCAGCCAGCCCCAAGGCCATTATTAATCCTAAAATGACAAGACTTTTTTTCATAAGATAAATTAAATTAATAAATTATAATGTAATTTTACACGCCATTTACATATTTGGCAATATCTTGTCAAAGCTTGACCTGTTTCAGGCGCAAGGAGTTCAAAACCACAAAAATTGAGCTGAAAGCCATTGTTCCGGCGGCAATTATGGGAATAATAAAATCCCGAAAGAAGGATACAAAACCCCAGCGGCAATAGGCAAGCCGATTATATTATAAATAAACGCCCAAAACAGATTGCCTTTGATTGTAGACATGGTCTTTTTGCTTAAATATTATTGCTTTCACAACCTTTTTAATGTCCCCTTTTAAAATTACGATATCGGCTGATTCTATGGCCACATCAGTACCGGTGCCCATAGCAAAACCAATATTTGCCTGAGTTAAGGCAGGCGCATCATTAATACCATCGCCGACCATGGCAACTTTCAAGCCCTGGGCTTGAAGCTCTTTAACCTTCTAATTTATCCTCAGGTTTCACCTTGGCTTGCCATATCTTTTATATTTAACAATGTCGCAATGACTTCGGCTGTACGCCATTATCTCCGGTCATTAAAATCGGTCTTGATATTACACTTTATTTAATCTAGCTAGAGCTTCTTTGGCTTCAGGCTTAATCTGATCGGCCAAGGCAATAAAGCCTAAATACTTTTGCTCATTAGCCAAAAGTAAAACAGTATTGCCTTGATGTTCCAAACTTCGGAAATTATCAGCAAATCATTGTCCTGGATAATAATGCCTTTATTTTTAAGCAACTCTAAGTTTCCCAGATAATAATTTGTATTATCAATCATACCCTGGACACCAATAACCCAATTGGGCCTGAAAATCTGGTAACTTTTTTTAATTCCAGATTTTCAGCTTTAGCTTTATTTAAAACTGCCTTGGCCAAAGGATGTTCTGATTTTGATTCCAAGGCATAGGACAGCAATAAAGTTTCCGTGATCGAATACTTGGTCATTTGAGGTTCACCCTCGAGTCAAAGTTCCGGTTTTGTCAAAGATGATACGTTATCTGCCGCAATTTTTCCAAACTTTCCGCGTCTTTGATTAAAATACCTTCTTCAGCTCCCTTGCCGGTTCCGACCATAATCGCAGTTGGCGTTGCCAAGCCTAAAGCACAAGGACAGGCAATGATTAAAACAGTAACGGCGATAATTAAGGCAAAAGCAAAACCGGACCAAAATCAACCAAATAATAAATGAAACCAAGGCAATCAATATTACTACCGGAACAAAATAACCGGAAATAACATCGGCTAAACGCTGAATAGGCGCTTTAGTGCCTTGAGCGTCTTCAACCAACTTAATTATTTGTGCCAACGCAGTTTCTTTACCGACTTTTTCCGCTCTAAAAACAAAGTTCCCATTCGATTGATAGTAGCGCCAATTACCTTATCACCTTTTATTTTATCAACAGGAATACTTTCACCGGTAATCATGCTTTCATCAATGGCTGACTGACCTTCAGTGATCCTGCCGTCAACGGTATTTTTTCTCCGGGCTTAACAACAATCAAATCTCCGACTTTTACAGCATCTATGGATATTTCTTTTTCCTGTCCGTTAACCAAAATCCTGGCTGTTTTAGCCTGTAATGTAAGTAAACGTTTAATCGCTTCAGAGGCTCTGCCCTTGGCCTTGGCTTCTAAATATCTGCCAGAATTATAAGGGTTAAGATAACAGTTGAAGTGTCAAAATATATAACAGCTTCCTGCCCAGCGCTGCTAAAAAAAGCTGGGAATAAGGTAGCTGTTAAAGAGTAAAAATATGCGGCCGAAGTACCTACAGCTATTAAAGTATCCATATTGGCCTTGAAATTTTTCAAACTGCCCCACATGCCCTTATAGAATTGGGAGCCCAGCCAAATCTGAACTGGTGTCGCCAAGATTAACGAAAACGCGAAAATAGTTTGGTTAGAAATATCCTTCAAGAAAGGAGAAAATTTAGCCAGCCCCAGGATCATGAGCAGAACCGAAAAAACCAAACCAAAGAACATTTTATTCTTCAATGTCTTTAATTGGGTTTCTTTAAGCATCTTACTATGATCATGTCCCTGCATTTCCACTGAGCCGGCGTTTGCAGGATTAATTAATTTATAATTACCCGCGCTGGCAACGGCTTTTTGCAGCTGCGTAACCGGAACCTCCTTATCAGTTTCGATAATAGCCTTTTCAGTCATTAAATTAACCACAGCTTTTTTAATCCCGGGCGTTTTATTTAACGCTTTTTCTATCATAATGGCACAGGAAGCACAATCCATGCCCTCAATATTGTAAGTTTTTTTAGTCATAAATCGTAAAAATGAATAATTAATTTTCTTTTTGTTACAATAAATTTACCCCAAACCATGCGCATCCCGCAGGAAAATCTTGAATTTCTCCAAGTTTATCCGGAGTAAATTCAATAATATTTTCACCGGCAACTAAATTTCTGCTGATATTATAGTCTGGCAGCAGGATTTGATTAGTGCAACCGGACAGCTGTTTAGCATTTATTACCCAACGAACCGGTACACCCTTTTTCACATACAAAACATTGGGGACATAACCATAATAAGTTACATCCATTTTCACTTCCTGTAATTGCCCGTTATTGATAGTATTTTGTTGTTGAACATTAACAGTCGGCAAACTAAAATTAATATTGAAATTTGCCAAACCGCGATTAACCATAAGCAATGACAAAACGATAACCAACGCACCAGAAAACTTTAAAATATTCTTGATCTGGTTTTTGAGAAATAAAGATAAGAACGCGCCGAAGCCAAACATTAAAAACGAAGTCCCCAGGGCATAAAGCAATAAACTCAAGGCACCTTTATAAGCATTCCCCGAGGTTAAAGCGTATAATTGCATGGCTTGCAATGGTCCGCAGGGCATAAAACCGTTTAAAAGACCGATGATTAAAGGAGCTGACTTTTTATTCTTTTGGCTGAAAATATATTTAGCGATAAATTGCGGTGTTTGAAATTTTAATTTATCCAAAATTGACCATTTAAAAATCAAAGATAATCCCAGGAAAAACATTAAAACTCCGGCTATTATCATTATAACCCCATTAAATACCGGATTGATACCGAAAAAGGCTCCGAATCCGCCGAGGATACCGCCGATTACAGTATAGGAAATTATTCTGCCTAAATTATACTGCCAATGCGGCCATAAGGACTTTTTATTTTCGCCAAGGCATAAAGTTGAATAAGTAACAACAATTGAACCGCACATGCCAATACAATGAAATCCTGCCAAAAGTCCAATAATAAAAATCAGGCCAAAACCGACATGGCCTTCATTTAATTTACTAAAAACCTCAAAACCGCCCAGACTACGGAAAATAAAATAAACTGTGATTAGAAAAAACAGAATACCAGGAATAGCCAACCCATACCAAAACGGAGACGGCTTTTGAGCTTCATTAGCTTCATCATTACCAGGCAAAACAGGCTGATAATTCAATTTTTTTATGGCTATAAAAATATCATCAAGACTGACTTTGTCTTCTTCGAATATTACCTCAGCCTTGCCGTTTTGATAATCTACGCTGACTCGATTAATACCAGGCAAAGCCTGGATATCAGCTTCAACCAGCGACTTACAGCTGGAACAATGCATACCGATGATCTTGAATTTTATTGTTATACTCATACTAAAATATTAATTTAAATAATTTAATCATCTTTGCAAAGAGCACCCTCGCATTGCGGACATGGGTCTTCTCCCCTGGCAATAAATTCATCGCAAAAGCATTTGCCAGGCTGGTTATGATTCCATTTGGTCGGTCCGTCATAGCACATAGTGCACGGCGGTTCAATGCAACATTTATAATCTCCAGCCGCTTGGGCTTGGGCGATGGCATAGAATCTGTTTATTTTTAAGGTTTGATACATTTGTTCCGGACTCAGACTGTTAAACTGAGGATTACTATAATTAATCCAAGTCAAAGCAACCCAGAAACTAAGTCCAGTTATGCAGACTACTGTTAAAAAGATACCGATTTGTTTAAACATATTATTTATAAAATAATTTGGTAACATCAAGAATCTCTGCTGTCATTTTTTTCTGCAGCTTAGTATTTTTCGAAGCCATTGCATTTTTAAAACAGGAGTTTAAATGGCCCTCCATCAGTTTTTGATGAGCAGATTTTAGCAGTCCGATCACAGCCAGATTCTGCTGCATAATATCTATGCAATACTTGTCATCCTCCATCATGCTGATTATTTTCCCCAAATGACTCTGGGCTTTTTTAAAACTGATCAATGTCTCTTTTTTTAAATCCTTCATAAGCTCTAAGTTATTAGTTTTAAGTTATTAATTATTAGTTATCAATACCCCCACCCCAGGTATAGGTATTATATAGCCACACTTTTTTATTGTCAAATTAGGCGCATGCCAAAACTGTGGATAAATAAAAACGACTCCGGATCACGGAGCCATTTACGGGGACTTCCCTTTTAAAAATTTTGTTATCAACGTTTGCAACCAATTTTCGTTGGACTTTTGGTCCATCTTTTTGGCGCATTCAATGCACCACACGGTTTCGGGATCAGCCAATAAACGCTTTCGAGGTATTTTCTGACCGCAAACCACACAATGTCCCAGACGGAAATTCGAATTTTCAGTAATGGCTATTATAGCCTTACTCGTCCGGTCAAAACGCCAGGCCGCGGCTTTATCACCAGGATTATTTCTGACCTGCATTTTATAATCAAATTTCTGAGCTTTCAGAAATTTGATTAACGCCCCTTTGTTTTTGTAAGGTAATTCCGTAATTATGCCTAATTTCATATTAAACCTCCATGACTTGATAATTTGATTTTAAATAATATCAATTTATTTCAAATTTATCAAGTACTGATACGAAGATAACGCCGCTTTGGCCCCTTCGCCGGCAGCAATAATAATTTGCCAATAACCTGTATCAGTTATATCCCCTGCCGCGAAAATACCGGAAATACTGGTTCGGCCTTGCTTATCAATAATTACTTCATTGAGCTTATTTTTTTTCGTCAGCTTATCAAAATCAATTGAAGGTACCCAACCAATTTCTATAAAAACACCAGCGACCTTAATTTCTTTAAATTTCTTTGTTGTCGTGTCTTTATATTTCAATGCGGTGACAAATTTGTCCCCGATAATTTCCTGAGTCTGGGCATTATTTATTATTTGTACATTCTTTAATGCCTTGACCTTATCCTGCAAAATCTTATCTCCGCCCAATTGCGTCCCGATATTAACAATGTAAACGGTCGGACAAATTGCCGCCAAACTTATGACTGTTTCCAAAGCTGAATTACCCGCACCAATAACAGCTGTGACTTTATTTTTAAATAAAGGACCATCGCATGTTTCACAATAAGACACGCCTTTGTTGCGATATTCCATTTCGCCCGGAACATTGAGCTGGCGAGGATTACGTCCTGATGCAATAATAATTGATTTTGCCGGATATTCTTTTTTACCGGTAGTTATTACTTTATATAATTTGGACTTATTTGTAGATGTGTAGCCAATTTGTAGATTCTTTAACAATAACATCGTGGATATGTTCAATATTGGTAAATTTTTTAACATGCTCATGAAAAGCTTTAGTTAAGTCAGTACCAGTAGACATACCAAAACCCATATAATTTGCAATCTCAGCGCTTTTAGCCATCTGTCCGCCGATATCTTTACCGATAATCAAAGTGGACATGCCTTTTCGGGCACAATAAATCGCGGCTGTCATACCAGCCGGTCCAGAGCCAATAATTATTACCTCATAAATATTATTTTTCATGTTTATTTCTTTTAAACAATAGCAATATTAATACAATCAACAAAAGAACAGAAAGTCCACCGAGGCTTATAATTAAGTTAAAATTACCAAGATTAAAAAATGAAATTGATATTTTTTTACTCGAGGCTACAGACAAGTCATTGGCCCCGGTCACTTTCAGCCTGACTTCATATTTACCGGAATTTTCATAACGATGTTCAGCTACCTGACTGCTGCTATAAGACCCATCGCCGAAATCCCAGTGATAGGTCAGGTTAGTATCTAAAATCCCCCTGATTTTTGGTCTAAAAATATAGGAATTCCATTCTTTTTGACTAAAAGTAATGTCCACGGACGGACTTAAGACATTACCATCTAAACTACTTAAATCTATAATGTCCTCATTAACAAAGTCGTCATTGATATTTTCCTCCAGATTCATATCAGCAGTGACATCGAGATTAGCATTAACATTACTATTGAGATTAGTATTTGTATTGCCGTTGGCAGTAATTTTAGTGACCACTGTCTTTTTACTGCGAAAAGGATCTAAGGGATAATCATCTGGCGTCGCTAACCCCGTCACCATCACTATCCGGATTTAAAGGATCAGTGCCGAATTGTTTTTCTTTAGGCATCACTCCGACCGTCATTATCATCATCAGTATCAATAGCATCATCAATACCATCATTATCAGTATCAGCGCATAGATTCGGATCAAGAGGAAAATCATCAACATTATCCAAACAACCGTCATTATCAGTATCATGATTTAAAGGATCAGTACCATCTCTATTTCTTCCTGGTCATCAGTCATGACCGTCATTATCATCATCAGGATCAGTGGAATCAGGATCGGCATCTCCGTCAGTATCCGGTAAGGGTACAAATAAAGGAAGTTACTGTCTGATCATTAGCCGGATTTTCATCATCAGGATCTTGGCCATTTATATCAGCGCGGATATTAAAACTGCCAGACGGGTTTGTCCAGTCAACATAAACTTCATCGGCCAAACCGCCAGACCGCACAGAAATGGGCTGAGAATTGCCGATTAGAATATCACCCTGATAAAAAGTAACATAACCGGCCACGTCTTCTCGTCCGTACGGTCGTATGGATTGCGGCGTAAACTCTACTTGCTGGATATGCGACCAATGTCTCAAGAAAAACTGATATCATTGCTATTGATGCCCAAATCATAGGTTAAATCGAGCCGCCAATGAATTTAAAGGTAAAATAATTAATAAGGCTAAAATAATATAGACTTTTTTAAGCATACAGTTAATTAAATTTAAAATTTAGTTACCTATATTATAGCAAAGATAAGGAAAAAACAAAAAGACGACCCTTATGTTAGGATCGCCTTTTTATCTACTAATTTATCTTTTTCTCCATAATGAGGCCGGAATTGTCGGATGAACCTGGCCCGGACCATAAACCAAGGTATTTTTGATTTCATCAATTGTATAGCCTCCGTAAATATATGAGTTCATAGAGTACTCCAGTCTTTGGCTGCCACACCGTACTTGTGGCCTAAACGATAAACCAATTCTGCTTTCAAATAAGCAGCTTTGTCCTTTTCCATTGCTGGTGACCAGGTGCGGGGTTTGCCATAAGAAAAATTTGTCCAATAAAATCTGCCGCTGCCACTGGGATTATAATGATTCTGGAATTTCTGTTTTGTCAGAATAACCGTCACTGTCAGAATCAATATCGTAAGCATTTGTCTTCCAGATATAATATTCCTCAAAATCAGCCAAACCATCACCGTCACTGTCTTTAGCGTACAAATTATTAGAATCACTACTTACTGACGAATAGTTTAAATTGGAACTTGTATTACTCGTAGTCGTTGCAGGTGTTGAGGTTGTAGTACTTGTACTAGTTGTAGTATTTGTACGATAAGAAGCTGAAACTTGATTTAAAGATCAGGTAAATGTCATTGTATTTCTGATCCTGGAACTGAAACCAGAAAAATCTGATTCGTACCGGCTGTTTTTAAGAGGGACATAACTGCCTCCGGGCAGATAAATATCGGCATAACCGTTATAACCGGTTGAAAAAACGCCGATTTCAGCTCCGGCTATCATATTATTATTAACATCAGTCGCATATTTATACAGGGTAAACGGCTGATTTTTCAAATCCTGATAATATTTATTCTGCAGGTGCAGGTTGGTTTTTGCCAGTTTAAATTCATAACTGGTAGAAATATTTTCATAGACATTAAAAGGCTGAGTTGAATAATTTAAGCCGTTGTAAATACCGTCAATTTCAACCTGATACATACCTGTACCCAAAGATAATTGGACTAAACCCTGATTGTCAGTCACCCCCCAAAACAAACGATCGGTTTTCTGGCCATTAACAATTTTATAGACTGACTCGCTGACCTTTAACAGGTTCATTGAAGATATCTTTCAAAATAAAATAAAATACTCCAGAATTTTGACCAAACTCCTTTTCCTGTCCCCGATCTAAATGGAATTCTGTTTCATTATTAAAATTACCCAAACTGTCTTTAAGGCAATCTTATAATCGCCGCCGGGCACATACAAGCGCTTAACACTGTCGCCGGTATTATAAGTACCCAACTCTTTATAGGTCCAGACGTCACCATCCCAATCCTTAACATACAGCTTAAAGTCTGTATTTTGTTTTAAATTATTGTTATTAAATTTAGAGGCGACTTTTATATCAGCCAGGTAATAATTAATTTCAGTCTGATAATTCTGATAAGTGGTAAAACCATAATCCAGGGCTTTGATATTATTATTGTTAATTTCAGGGAATTTAATCCTCAAGATATAATCACCGGAAATTAAAACAAAGCTGGCAGCGCCGGTTAAGCCAGTTTTTTGCCAGGCATAAAGATTGTCTTTGGCGACTTTTTTCCCGTAAACATTGGCAACGTAGTAATAAATATCAAAAGGTAAATCTTTCAATAATTGGCTGTTAACATCTTTCAGGACAATCTGGACTGTACTAGAAAGTCAGAACAGATTCCCGATATTCATTCGCCTTAATAGTTTGATTCCACAAAGAAAACCTGGCGTCATTGCGCCATTCACGTGCATATTCAATGGCCACAGCTTTAGTGTCTGCGTCATTCATTTTGATTTTGACCACGGTATTGCCGATATTGCCAATATAGCCTTCGGCCAAACGATCACCGAAAACCGGCTTATTATTTATATCGTTTTTTTGGTTCATAAACCACAAAGCTGATATTGGAGATTTTTTCTCCGGTTGCGGACTTGGAAACCACAGTTAAATTGGCATAAGTATCACCAACGGGAGTCTGAGGAACTTCTTTTTCAACAATTATTTCAAAATTTGTCTGGTTGTTTTTAGTGACAGTAAATAAGTAATCTTTATTTAAAACTCTGACAATATAATCCCCGGGCACAAAATAATATATTTTATAACCTAAAACACCGGTAGTTTGCCAACCATACAGCTGACGGAAAGCAACCTTTTTACCGGATTCATCAACTGATGCAGAATAAACATCATAGCCCTGATCTTTCAATAAATTGCTCTGTTTATCTTTAAGCACAATACGGGCAGAACTGAAAGTCAAAGTTAAATTAACGGTTTCCGCACCGTTTATTTTTTGATCATATAAATAAAATTTTTCAAAATCGCGCCAGGTCTGTGAATATTCATAAACAACATTTAGATTATTAGCCAGGTCATTTCTGAATTTTATGATTGTTTGACCAGTTTCATTGATATATCCGTCTAAAATACGGTTACCTTGGACGGGATTATTGTTAATATCTGTCAATTGCTGATATATATTAACATTGATATTGGTCATTTTATTACCATTGGCATCCTTAGCCTGGATGACCAAAGTGGCATAAGTGTCTGTTTCCGCCTTTGCCAAAGAAGGCAGAGCCAAAAAGACTCCCAGGAAAGTAATGACTAAAAGTAAGCTAAATTTAGCTAAAATGATTGATATTCTTTTCAACATATTATTATATTTATTATTGATTATTTTAAAATTATTAGCAATAGCTTATTTTAGCATAATTATAATGATTTGTCAATAGATAATCATTGGGTATACTAAAGGAGTTGGAACAAGAGTAAGATAAAAATAACTAATAATTAACTCTTGTTCTATGATCGCTTTATTAAAACAAATACCTTCGGAAACAAAAATTAAGAAAGAATTAAGGAAAGTACTTTTCGGCAAGAATATGTTTTGCCCATTCTGCCATTCAAGGAAAGTATTTAGGTCAGAAAAGCGATATCGTTGCAGAAGGTGCAGGAAACCTTTCAATTTGTTATCAGCAACTTGGCTTAGTAACATGAAATTATCCCTGCGGACATTTTGGGCCTTGCTTTGGTGCTGGACTCAACAAATTCCCGTTTTGCAGAGTTCAAAATTGTGCCACATGAGCGAACCAACGGTTTATCACTGGTTTAGGGAATTCAGGGTGCATTTGCCCCAATTTGAGCCTATTTTACAAGGTACGATACAAATGGATGAAGCATATTTCAAAAGGTTATCGCTGCTATTGGCAAAACAAGTTGGCACTAAAAAGTTAGCTTATCAAATTATATTTAAAAACTCTGTAAACAAAACTGAAACTACTCAATTCCTATTTCAGCATGTACAACCTAAAAGTAGATTGCAAACTGACGGCTCTAGCATTTACAAGAATATTAATCAGTGGTGGCAAGTAAAGCACAAAAGGGATATCCATAAAAAATGGGAATTCAGTTTGACTTCAGAAATCGAAGGCATGTTTGGAAATCTTCGTACTTTTATCCGTCGGATGTATCATCATACGACCCCGGAATATCTTCCGGAATATGTGAGTGAATTTTGCATCAGATTTTCCTCACCTGAAATCTTCGATTCTCCGCTAACTTACCTTAAGAACTCTATTACTCTTGTTCCAACTTGTTAAGATTGCCCTAATCATTTGAACTATTGACAAAATATGAATTATATGACAAACTTATAGCAAATTCAGTTCAAGGAGAAATCGATGAAAAGAAAACTTTTGGCATCTTTGTTTCTTGTAGGGATTCTTTTTCTCATCGTTTTTGCTATGTGATTCAACGAGCAAAAACCTATACCGTCCGCATCGTGGTCAGCGGTGACAGCGGCGGCAATGGCCTAGGCTCCTATGGGAATCAACAGGTCGACAAGACCTTGCTGGACATTCCGCTCAAAGCCAGTGACAAGGTTACCATGTTCACAGCTGACGGCAAATCACAGCAGCTAAAATGGGACGAAAAGCTCAAAGCTTTCACCCATACTTTCAAAATTCATACCACAAAATTCGACAGCGGGCATGCTGCTTTTGCAATCTATCGTCCTTCTCAGGATCCTGTTTGCCAAGATCCCAGCACCTCGCTTGCAAAGACGAACCGGTTTACGGAGTTTATGCTGAAACGCTCAATACTGACGGCACTGTAAAATGCATCACCGAGCTCAAGCATTACATCCAAGTGCAGCTTGGTGGAAAACCCCAAATGCACACAGGACTTGGTATTTATGC
>CAVZGV010000004.1:0-455071 GCA_963774955.1 Candidatus Falkowiibacteriota bacterium
ATGTTGTGGTTACCTACTCTCAACCATCGTATTGCTGACTCAGTTCATTACCAACTGGTTATCAGGTGACACATCCCAACATGGGCAATGATGATGAGGCAGACAGTGATGTCGATCCAACGACGGGTCAAAGTGACCCGACAGGCCCGTTGTTGAGCAGCGATACCGATATGTCACTCGACATGGGTATCTACACGGCAGTCGCAGTCGGTGACCGGGTGTGGCATGATGAAGATCACGATGGTCAGCAGCAACCAGCAGAGCCTGGAGTCGCAGACATTCAGGCTACGCTTTACAGCACCGCAACCAATGCACCTGCTGCTCGATCTCAGTGGCAACCCGCTGGTGACGACGACCAACAGCACTGGCTACTATCTCTTTAACGACTTGCCACCGGTGGCTACTATGTGGTCTTCAATCTGGCGACCCTGCCCGCAGGCTATCAGGTAACCACACCAAACGTGGGCAGCAATGTCAGCGACAGCGACGCCGACCCAACCACGGGAAAGACGCCAGCGTCATACTATCTCGACAATGGTGAGTCAAACCTGACGCTCGATATGGGCATCTGGAAACCCGTTTCAGTTGGCGATCGGAGTTTGGTTAGACGGAAAACTTCAACGGATTGCAGGATGGTGGCGAACCGGCGTAAAGAATGTCTCGGTTGCGCTCTTTAATGCCAGCGGTCAAGCGACCGGATTGACAACGTTAACGGATGCCAATGGCTACTATACCTTCACCAACCTGGTGCCGGGCGACTACTATGTTGTCTTCAATCTGAACACGCTGCCCATTGGATATCGACCGACGACAGCCAATGTCGGTGGCGATGATGCGCTGGATTCTGACGCTGACCACACGACTGGACAAACAGCGTCCACTGGCTTCATCAACAGCGGTTCGCAGAACATGACACTGGATATGGGCATCATCGGTCCGGTGAGTGTGGGAGATCGGGTTTGGATGGATATCAACCGCGATGGCGTACAGGATTCGGGTGAGGTTAGGCGCACCTAACATCCAGGTGTCAATCTTTAATGCGGATGGTACATCGGCACTCGATATGAATGGCAACACAGTTGCCTCACAACTGACAAATGCCAGTGGTTATTACAGCTTCACCAACCTGTTGCCAGGCAGTTACTATGTCCAATTCAACCTATCAACCCTGCCTGCCACCTATGAAGTGAGCGAACCCAATGTGGGCAGCAACGACGCAATCGATAGCGACGCCAGCCTGAGCACGGGTCAAACCGGCAGCACGCCATTCCTGACGCCGGGAAGCAGCGATCCGACCCTGGACATGGGCATCCACAAACCGCTCGGTGTACGTGTTGGTGATTTTGTCTGGGAAGATCTCAATGGCGATGGCATTCAGGATGCTGGCGAACCGGGTGTATCGGGGGTCATAGCAGAACTCTATGTGATGGATCGCAACAGTGTCGGTGTCAGCACAGGCTACACAGCCACAACCGACGTGGATGGCTTCTATCTCTTTGCCGAGTTGCCTGCTGGCGAATACTATGTTGTCTTCCAACTTGACACACTGCCTACAAACTATAAAGTCACACAGCAGGATCAGGGCGATGACACACTTGACTCGGACGCTGATGCAACTAACGGACAAACAGCAACGACCGGACCGTTATCCAGCGGCACACAAAATCTGACACTCGACATGGGTATCTACAAGCCTGCCAGCCTGGGCGACATGGTTTGGGCAGACGAGAACGGCAATGGGATTCAGGATGCGGGTGAAGTTGGGTTACCGAATGTGGTCGTGACACTCTACGATGGCAATGGTCAACCGACTGGCTTGACGACAACTACGCAGACGCAAATGGCAACTATCTCTTCAGCGATCTCAAACCAGGGGAGTATATCGTCGAGTTTACACCGCCAACCGACTTTGTACTATCGTTGGCAAATCAGGGCGCAAATGATGAAATCGACACGGATGCTGATCCGGCGACCCATCGCACCCCAAATGTGACGCTGACCAGCGGTGAGAATGACCTATCCGTAGATGCCGGCATGCACAAACCAGCAGCGATGGCAACTGATGTCTGGAATAAACATCGAATGCCAATGGGATTCAGGAAGCGGGTGAGCTACCCATCGCCAATGTGACAGTCATGCTCTACAATTCACAGGGAGTGTTGATTGCCACAACAACAACCGATGCGAATGGACTCTATGGCTTTACGGATCTGCCTCCAGATACTTATCTCGTCGAGATCGTGCCGCCCGCCAGGTACAAGTTGACCAAGCCGGACCAGGGCACGAATGATGAATTGGATAGCGACTTTGCGGTCGATACCCGTCGCATCACAACAACATTGGAATCGGGTGAAGGTGATACTTCCTGGGATGCAGGTCTCTTCCAGCCGGGTGCCATTGGCAATTACATCTGGAATGATGCCAACAAAAACGGTCTGATGGATGAAGACGAAGCTGGAATCGCCGGTGTCAAGGTTGAACTCTATCAGATGATTGATGGCGTCAAGGTGCTAGTCGCCACCGTTACAACACAATGTGGAGGGTTCATTCCTCTTTACCGATTTGCCACCGGGCGATTACATCATGCGTGTCATTCCGCCAGCAGGCTCACAGTTCACAGAGCCGGGCAAGTTGGGTGGCTTTAACAGCGATGTAAATCCACAAGGCGAGTCAGCGGTGATTCATTTGACAGTCGGACAGATTGACTTGACGCAAGGCGCAGGCATTGTCCAACCGACGGCAGATGATGAAACCGACGAACCGACAGGACCCGCAACAAAGCGAGTCTATTTGCCCATTGTGAGTCGATAGGGCTGGATGATTCTTACTGCATTCCAGCCTGTGCCAAGGCTTGATGGGCAGTAACCTGAATTCGGAATTGTTTAAGCGAAATAGAAACTGTATTCAATCGAGACATGTCAGGTCGAAAAGCAGACCTGACATGTCGGTCGTCATCGTTTGATGGGAATGTCTAATTGAATTGTCCTTCCCTTCTTTCTGTACAATTTTTATTTCCGAACTCAGGTTAATCAGTAAACGCTAAACTTGCAGAGATCAAGTCAAAAAAGCCTCCTGCTGAGATGAAAGGGTAAAACCTTTTGTCTCAGCAGGAGGCTTTTTGATGTTGCACTGATGCTGTTGTCTCATGCTTATCAATCGCATATTGGCAATCCTACCTTCGTAAGATGGGTTGGCTAGGCAACGTTGCTGACATTGAAGAGATCATTGCCTAGCCAACCCATCTTACTTTTCTCACCAATTCCCCACGTTTCCCACTGACATTTACCTCTTCTTTCCAGCCATCGAATTTCAATTTAATTTTCACAAAAATTGAACCAATCCGCTTTGCTTAAAGCTACGTCAGGTTAGATAGGAATGAATAACGAATCAGTGATTGACCTGGGACGATGATGGCAAAATATTTCTTAATCAGGTCAAACCATCGGTTCCAAAGAATTAATCAAACAAGATCATCACGATCATAAATCACGATCACAAATCACGATCATATCATCATGATCAGAAGGAGACTCTTATGAACATTGATACACAAGTCCACGAGCTATTTGACTTTGCACTTTCCCGCCGCAACATGGTTCGCGGCAGCGTGGTCGCAGGTTCAGTTGCCATGGCAACAACTGCTGGGCTGAGCAAAGCATTTGCACAGGATCTCACCGATGTTGACATTCTGCAATTTGCCTTGACACTCGAACATCTTGAAGCACGCATGTACAAAGAGATGTTGGCAAAGAACATTCTCACCGGCAAGGATCTGATGTACATGACAAGTTTTGGAGGTCACGAAGCCGCCCATGTCAAAGCCATCAGTGACACACTCATCTCCTTAGGCGCAACGCCAGTTGCACCCAAAGACAACTACAACTTCCCCGAGTTCAATACACGCGAAGCGATTCTCCAGTTCGCCAAGGTTGCCGAAGACACTGGCGTAGGAGCCTATCAAGGCGCAGCCGCTGCCATCAGCAACAAGGCAATTCTGGCAGCCGCAGGCAGCATTGTCCAGGTCGAAGCCCGCCATGCAGCCATCATCAACATACTCTTGGGAATCGACCCCGTTCCAACCGCAGTAACCAATAGCTTAACCATTGATCAGGTGAATGCTATTGTTGGACCGATTCTTGGCGCATAAAGCAAAGAGCGGAATCCACACAAGATCGACCTGATTCAAGAGGAGATTGATTATGAAACAACTATCCAGACGCGCAACGATGATCGTTAGCTCAAGCCTGGCGATTTCAATACTTGCAGCAGCCTGTACCATTAGCTTTAAACCTGCCGAAATAACGATTGATGTTCAACCAACGGCTGTAGCAGAAATGGCAACACCTGCTACCGAAGCCATGTCAGCCGAAGCCCCGGCCATGCATCATGAAATGGTGATGAGTGCAGCCATGTTACGAGCCACACTCGACACACTCTTTGGCGAACATGTGCTGCTGGCAGCCGACGCCACCGATGCCGCATTGCACGGTCGTGAAGCAGAATTCACAGCCGCCGCCGATGCACTCGACCACAATTCGCAGGATATCGCAGCAGCCATCGAACTGGTCTATGGCAAGGATGCAGGCGACGCCTTTTTACCCTTATGGCGCAAGCACATCAGCTTTTTTGTAAACTATACGATTGCTGTTTCTGCCAAAGATGAAACCGGCCGCCAAAAAGCATTGGATGATTTGACAGGCTATGCCGAAGATTTTGGGGCTTTTCTGGCTTCTGCCAACCCGAATCTGACGGTCGAAGCAGTCAAGGGCTTGCTCGGACCGCATGTTGGCACGCTGACCGCGGTCATAGATGCCCAGGCAATCGACGACTATCCAACTGCTTTCATGCACCAACGCGAAGCTTACATGCACATGGATATGATTGCCAAAGCGCTTGCCGGTGCCATTGGGCAACAATTCCCCGATGGATTCACTGGTGCAGCCGATTCAATGGGCGCAAATCTGCGTTCGACACTGAATCTGCTGTTGGCAGAGCATGTGAGTCTGGCGGCAACGACCACCAGCGCCGCCATCAACGGTCGCAGTGACGAGATGACAGCCGCCGCCGATGCGCTGGATAACAACAGTGTTGACCTCTCACTATCAATCGGAGCCGTCTATGGCAAAGATGCTGGCGACGCCTTCCTGCCACTGTGGCGCAAGCACATCGGTTTCTTTGTGGATTACACTACAGCAGTTGCCACCAAAGATGAGGCAGCCCGCATGAAGGCAGTGGATGACCTCACAGGCTATGCCGAAGATTTCGGTGCTTTCCTGGCTTCTGCCAACCCGAATCTGACAGTTGAAGCCGTGAAGGGCTTGCTTGGACCCCATGTTGGCACACTGACCGCAGTCATTGATGCACAAGGTGCTGACAACCACGAAATGATCTATACGCATCTTCGTGAAGCCTATGCGCACATGAGCATGATCGCCAACCCACTCAGCGATGCTATCATCGCTCAGTTCCCCGATATCTTCGGCGATGAAGAAGCCATGATGCGGTGAGATGGATCACAGCATGGAAATGACCGGCACGATGGAAATGACTGATACCATGGAAATGACTGACACAGAAGAAATGTCAGGCGCGATGGAAATGGAAGAAGCACGAAGTGTCGCAGTGATGAGTGCAGGTCAGCTCCGTTCGACACTCGATGGGCTCTTTGGCGAACACGTACTGCTTGCAGCCAATGCCACCGACGCTGCTTTGCACGGTCGCAGGATGAGTTCGCAGCCGCAGCCGCAGCGCTTGACCACAATTCCGAAGACATTGCTGGCGCTATCACATTGGTCTACGGTGCAGAAGCAGGCGATGCCTTCCTGCCATTGTGGCGCAAGCACATCGGTTTCTTTGTGGATTACACCAATGCAGTCGCTACCAAAGATGAAGCAGCCCGCAGCAAGGCAACGGATGATCTCACAGCCTATGCCGAAGATTTCGGTGCTTTCCTGGCTTCTGCCAACCCGAATCTGACAGTTGAAGCAGTCAAAAGCTTGCTCGGACCCATGTTGGCACACTGACAGTAGTCATCGATGCCCAGGCAATCGACGATTACCCAGCCGCATTTATGCACCTACGTGAAGCATATATGCACATGGACATGATCGCAGCCGGTCTGGCAGGTGCAATTGCTCAACAGTTTCCCGAAACATTCCCTGGCATGGCAGATTCTTCTGCGGCAGGGTTACGCTCCGCACTCAATCAGCTTCTGGCCGAGCATGTTGCGTTGGCAGCCAATGCCACCAACGCCGCTTTGGGTGGACGCAACGATGAATTCGCGCCGCAGCCGACGCACTCGACGCCAACAGCGTTGACCTGTCGAAAGCTATTGCTTCGGTCTATGGTGCAGAAGCAGAGCAATGCCCTTCCTGCCCTTGTGGCGCAAGCACATCGGTTTCTTTGTCGATTACACCAATGCAGTCGCTACCAAAGATGAAGCAGCCCGCACCAAGGCAACGGATGATCTCACAGGTTATGCCGAAGATTTCGGTGCTTTCCTGGCTTCTGCTAACCCGAATCTGACAGTTGAAGCAGTGAAGGGCTTGCTTGGACCCCATGTTGGCACATTGACCGCAGTCATCGATGCACAAGGTGCCAGCAACCCCGAAATGGCATACATGCACTTCGTGAAGCCTATGCACACATGAGCATGATCGCCAATCCGCTCAGCGACGCCATTATCGCTCAGTTTCCCGACATCTTTGGCACTGAAGACGCAGCCATGATGCAGGATATGGGTCAGATGGACGAGATGAGTGATATGGGCGAGATGCACGAAGACGTAGTCATGTCGGCTGCAATGTTGCGCTCCACACTCGACCTCTTGTTGGGTGAACACGTAGCCCTGGCAGCCAGCGCAACCGACGCCGCCTTTACACGGTCGGGGTGACGAGTTTGCAGCCGCAGCCAATGCACTGGATGGCAACTCGGTTGACATTGCAGGTGCCATTGGACTGGTCTACGGTACAGACGCAGGCGATGCCTTTCTGCCACTGTGGCGCAAGCACATCGGTTTCTTTGTGGATTACACAAACGCAGTTGCCCAAGGGGACGAAGCTGCTCGCCAGAAAGCATTGAATGATCTTGATGCCTATGCCGAAGACTTTGGTGCCTTTATCGAATCTGCCAATCCAAATCTGCCCAAAGCCGCAGTTGCCGAACTTCTCCGCCAACATGTCGCCACCTTGACCACGGTCATTGATGCACAGGGCGTAAAGACAGCTCAGGAATCAGGCGACCAGATGAATGCCTATCCAACATTGCGCACAGCCTTTGCGCACATGGATATGGAAGCGAGCGCACTGGCAAGTGGTATTGCCACCCAGTTCCCGGATCGTTTCCCGGGTATGGTTGACACCCCAGCAGCCGGGTTACGTTCGGCACTGACACAATTGCTCTCGGAGCATGCACTACTCCTGATCAAGACCATCGATGCCGCAACTCATTCCCGCACCATCGAGTACGAAGCAGCCTTTGCTGCACTCGACGCCAATAGCATTGATCTTTCGAAAGCGGTTGGCTCGGTCTATGGCGACGACGCAGGAACAGCCTTCCTGGGTTTGTGGCGTAAGCATATCGGTTTCTTTGTCGACTATGCGCTTGCACTGATTGACAACAACGATGTAGCCAAGGAAAAAGCCGCCAACGAACTGACTGGATATGCACAGGACTTTGCAGCCTTCCTTAATTCTGCAAACCCTGACCTACCAGCCGATGTTGTGGCAGGATCGGTGACCGAACATGCCAAGACCACACTGGCAGCAATCGATGCCACGGTCATGGATGACCCAGCAGCGTATTATGCAGCATTGCGCACCGCCTACAGCCACATGAGCATGATCGCCAACGGACTTAGCGATGCCATCATCGCTCAATTTCCCGACATCTTTGGTGTTGAAGAGCCAGTCGCAATGGCAGGTCATGACATGGCAGAAATGACAGCCAGTGAAGAAATGACTGACACCATGGAAATGACCGGTACGATGGAAATGTCAGGCACGATGGAAATGACCGATACCATGGCAATGACTGACACGATGACTGACACGATGAGTGACAGAGATGACTGAAGAGATGACAGTCGAAGTAGCCATCTCGACCTTCAACTTCAAGCCAGGTCGAATTGAAGTGCCAGTCGGCACCACCGTTGTTTGGACCAACAATGATGCCATCAATCATACAGTAACCTCGGGTGAACCGGGCGCACCAGATGGCATCTTTGATTCCGGCAACTTTAATCAGGGCGAACAGTTCTCGGTTACCTTTACAGAAGCGGGTGAATATCCATACTTCTGTAACCGCCACAATGGCATGCGCGGCGTAATCGTTGTCACACAGTAATTACTATCCAGACATCGGTAGGGTTGTGAAAACCCTACCGATGCAAATAACAAACTCATTTTTCAATCATCAACAATATCATTCATCCAGAATGCCCAGTTTGGGCAAGGAGAATCTAATGAAAAACACACTTCAAACTTCTGAACTCAGCCGACGCAACTTTCTCAAGACCAGCGCAGCCGCACTTTTTGCAGCGACCATGATCGGAACCCGGGTCATGTCTACCCCCGCCTTTGCCCAAAACAGCGTAACCGATCTCGACATTCTCAACTATGCGCTGACACTCGAACATCTGGAATCACGAGCCTATAAGGATGTCAACAATCTCGGTTTGCTCACAGGCAAAGCCAAGGAATACTTTGTAGAGATTGGCAATCACGAAGCAGCCCACGTAGTGGCACTGACCGGAACCATCACCAAACTTGGCGGCACACCGGTTCGAGCCCAGGAAAAGTACAACTTCCCGACCTTCAAGACAGAGAAAGAAGTACTTGAATATTTCCAGACTTTGGAAGAGTTGGGTGCGGCAGCCTATTTGGGCCAGGCAGGAAACATTCAGGATAAAGATCTGTTGACCGCAGCCGTAAGCATTCACAATGTTGAAGGTCAACACGCAGCCGTGTTGGCAGACCTGACCGGCAGAGAACCATCCCCCGCCTTTGCCCAGCCCAAGACAATGGACCAGGTGTTGGTCGTGGTAAAGCCGCTCTTGAGCAGTGCGCCCGCTGCCATGCCCCGCACCGGGCGTGGTGAAAACAGAATTTCGCCCGCATTCCGCAGCGCAGGCTGGTAATCACCTTGCCGTTACCTTTAAGTCACGCTTTCTGCTCTGTAAAAAGTGTGACTCGATACAGCGCATCAGCATCATAAAGAGTCCGGGCAACGTTGCCTGGACTCATTTCTTCTCAATTCGCCCACTTTACAATCACAATGAAAACCAGACACGCACTTATCACATTTCTATTTTTAATGATTGCCATGGGTAGCACAATCGGCGCCAATAGTGTTGGTGGTCATGCCGCAACGGTGACGCCGACTGCCACAGCAACCCGAATCCGCCATGTCACAATCAAGCCACGTGCGACAGCCACACCCGCTTTCACTGCCACGGCAACTGTAACGGCTACTACAACTGTAATAGTGCCCTCGGCGACAGCCACGCCAGTTTCTGGCTTGGGTGGTTCTATTGAAGCCACGGTTCAAGCCTATATCGACCAAACCCGAACCGTAACGGGCAGCCAGTCGCTCTCCGCCGCTGTGGTGGCAACCAATGCACAGCCGATTCGCCTGGTCATTCCATCCTTAAAGGTGGACACGCTGATTGAAACTGTAGGGCGCGATAAAGATGGTGCGATGGACATTCCGAGCAAGGTGGAAGATGTGGCATGGTATGGATTGGGAACGGCACCGGGCGAAGTCGGCAACGCAGTGATCGCCGGCCATCTCGACCTGGTGGATGGCTCGCCTGCCGTCTTCTGGAATATCGGCAAGTTGAAAGTCGGCGATGAAGTGATTGTCTATGATGCCGACAACGTGGCGTATCATTTTCAAGTCACGGGCAATCAACGCTACCAATTTGATGGCGCACCGGTCGAGGATATCTTTGGCTTTGCGTTGAAGAGTCAGCTCAATTTGATCACCTGCGCCGGGACGTCGAATCGCAACAGTCGCAACTATTCGAATCGGCTGGTCGTTTACACTGAATTGGTAAAGACAGTTCAACCGAAAGAGTAATTTCTTTGCCTATGTATCCTTTAGGCAGGGAGAAAGCGTCAATGATAGCGATGAAGGGATGACAGGATGATATCTCCGCATCCCTTCATCCCTTCATTCTTTCATCGCTGAACCATCGGCAAGAAAACAAACTTCAGCGGCATAAGAATTTGCCCGTTGGATGCACTGGCGTTGGGGTTTACAACCTGCACCAACCCACCTTTTTGTAAATCGGCATAGCTGACCGCAGCCGTCGCCACATAGGCGTTGACAACTGTAGTGGTACGGACAACGCCATTTATGCGAATCTGCGCTCCGTTGACAAAGTCGCTGCCGCTGACCACCAACTGCAACGCACCACTCGAATCCACATAAAGACTGCTCACCTGCGCAATTGCATTCTGTCCAGCCGCAAGAATCGTAAAATTCTTTGGGGCAGAATCGTCCACACCTGGCGTTTGAATCGTCACCTGGGGCTTGCCCGCAGATGTTACATCCGCCGCACGGAGGTGGATCAACAATGTATTGTCATCTTGCACCACGGTTTCGCGTGGCTCGCCATTCCAGGTTGCCAGCGAAGACGCATCTGCCAACGTGGAGAAGCTGAATCCCTTCACCGTAATCCACTGTTCACCGCTGCCTGCCGCAATCGAAGCTGGCTGGAAACCGCTGATGGTTGGCTGTGCGGGCGAATTGGCAGCGGCTACGTTAAACTTGACCGGCTTCGACGCTTGGCTGGCCTTTATGTCGGCAGCCACAACATCCACAACATCCGCCACAACTGCACTATTGACAACTGAGATGACCAATGGACCAGGTTCACCAACATCGCTTGCTGCCAACTCTGCCAGCAACATCACGCTATTGACATAGGTCGTTTTAACGGGGGAAGCCATCGAGCAACGCCTGACTTTGTGCTGTAAAACCAGCCCCGTTGATGATCACATTGAGTGGTTCACCGCCGTAGTTGGCAGCGGCCGGACTGAGACTTTCCACCGACGGGATCGGCGCGGCATTGGGCGCAGTGATCGCCAATGCTTGCGCAACGGAATCGCCGCCGCCGGGAGCGGCTGTGCGCACCAGTACATTCGCCGAACCTGCGTTGACAATCAGCGCAGCCGGCACGGTTGCCTTCAGTTGATGATCACTGACAAAGGTGGTCGCCAAGCCTGTACCATTCCAAACGACAGTGGAATTATTGTAAAAGCCTGCGCCATTGACAGTCAACGTAAAGTTTGCAGCGCCGGCTTCGACCGAAGCTGGCGAGATATTTTGTAGCAGAGGTGCACGACGCTGACTGCGTAATTGCTGTATCGCTTTGCCTTCAAAAAGACCGGTATAAACATTCTGGTCATCCTGGTTGGCAACCAGATAGCCGCACCGTCCATTGCCAAATCCGCTTGATTGGGGATTGCCGAGAGCTTGCCGTTGAGCAGATTGCGGGCATAAGCTTTGACGCCGTCCCCCGTCCACAGCGCCACCAACAAACGGCTGCCTTCGGCGTCGTGGCTGATCGAAACGTGATACGGCCCATCGCCCACCGCCATCGCTTCCACGGGTGTGAGATAGCCATCAGTGGGATTGCGTTCGAAGATCTGCACTGCATCGGAGTTTAAGCTTGCCACATAAAGTTTCCATCCGGGCTGACAGCAATTTCGATGGCTCCATCCGGACCAGAAATCCCATTTTCGCCGTTGCGGTAATGGGTGAGATAGCGCAGCGTGCCATTGCTGTTGCGGCTAAAGACGACCAACGCATCATCGTCACGCGCTGCCACGTAGACATTTTTCCCGTCCTTGCTTGCCAATACCCAAAGGCACCGCCCAACAGGTCAATGCCTTCAATGGTGCGGGTAAATTTCTGTGAATAATAGAGCGTGCCGTTGTCAGCGTTGCGTTGCAGCACGGTCAGGGTAGCATCGCTATTGCCCGTGACATAAAGATTCTGGTCATCCGGGCTGATGTCGAGCGCCGGGCAGAATTCATGGCGTCAATTGGGCAGAACTTGAGAATCGGAAAGTTGCCATTGAAGGAGATGCCACAAACATAGGTTGTGCCAGTGGTAATCACCTGTGTCGCCGAGAGCGTACCATTCGATTCGACCGTGGCAACGCCAACCCCTGCACCACCGGAGCTGGAATAGTATACATTTTTGCCGTCCGATGAATAGCGAATACCAGTGATCGTGTTCATATTGGGCTGGCTAAACTTATCTGTCAGACTGGCAATACCCGTTGTAGGATCAGAGACCGTATGGACAGCAATTTCATTATTTTCCCAATGTCCTGCCAACAGTTGCTTGCCATCCGGGCTAAAAGCCATCCCCATGATCTGGCGTTGCGGCAGTTCGGCGTACTTGTTGCTCATTGCCAGCGGCTCGGGAAAAGCTGGCGGCACAGACTCGCAGGAAATATCATATTCCAGCAGCGGGTCGGTTGGATCGTTGGTAGTAATGACCAGCGTGTTGTAGAAAAGTCCCGCTTCGCTCGGCGTGCAGCTAATCTCAATCTTCATCTCGCCACCGGGAGGAATGGTGACATTGGCTGCTGTGCCGGCTGCATTCACCCCGCACCTACAATTAACAACAAACTTGATGGTTTGCGCCGGGCATCCTTGAGATTGACCGTGGCTGCCATCGGGTTTGCGCCTTGATTGCTGATGGCAAGCTGAGTTTTAGCGGTGCCACTGGGTGGCGTCGAGCCTGTGCTGATGGGTCCCGGTGGCTGGCTGCGCATAATAATATTCGGGATTGCTGATCATTTTGCACGAGATCGGATAGCGAATTTCCGGCTTGTCGGGCAGGTCGGTTTTTAATCAGGATCATGCCCTCCTGCCAGCCCAGCGAAGTTGGCGTACAACTGAAAGTCAGCTCCTGCGATTGATTGCGCCCCAAACCACCACTGGTAGGGCCACTTTCCAATGTGTAGGTGCCACCGGCATCATTTTCAATCACCATTGACCAGGCGATGGAGCCGCCGCCTTTGTTTTTGAGTACCAATTTCTGGCTGCTGCTCCATACCTTGCCAAAGACTGTCAAAGGAAACTGAAAGCCTGCGCCTTCGGGCTAATGGAGAAAAATTCTGGCGGTAGCGAACCCACCTCCAGTGCCCCCGCATCACACTTGGGTCCCTGCGGTCGTTGGCCTTGAATTTGGTCTTTGTTGGCAAGAAATAAGGGTTGCAGTACAGGGTCAATGCAATAATCATCCTCACCGAGATCGAGCGCAGGGCTGCCATTGCTCACCTTGATCGAGAGAAATTCGGCTTCGGGCATTTCGGTACGCCGTTGTTGGCAAGTCCTTCGAGCTTAACTTCGCCGATTTTTCACCAGCACATCTTTCAGGGTTAAATCGACGCCGTTATCAGCCAAAGCGCCGGGCAAGGTTCTTTGAAAATGTTGCCACCCCATGAACCAAGCCAGCCATAGCAGGGTGTATCCATGATGGAGTTTGCCATATAGACTGAGCCATTGCCGTTGTTGCTGACGCTTGAGCCGGGGTTATTGGCATTGGCACGCACGACGGTCGAATGCCAGATGTTGATCTCACCGCCCTGGTTGATGGCAGCACTACCATTCATGACAAAGTTGTGACCATTTTCGACGCCGCCACCCGTAATTGCCAGATTTTCCGCCACTGTGCTGTTGACCAACCACAGCTTGCCACCCGTGCGATTCATAATTGCGCCGCCAAACTTCGCTTCGTTATCATGAAGTAGAAATATGACGAATAATCAGTGTGCTGTCGTTGAGAATGGCACCACCCAGGCGTGCCTGGTACGGGGCCATCAGTACGCGCCTTGTTGTCGCTGATCGCCACATCCAGCAGGCGCAGATCGCCCTGGTTGTAGATGGCACCACCGCCTTTGGAACGTTGGGTATAATTCTTGAAAATTTCGGTGCGTTCCAACTCCATGTAGCCGCTATTGTAGATGGCACCGCCACCGCTGCTATCATCGTTGAATTGATATTGTCCGGGCAGCTTGGCAGGAACAGTGGTTTGATAGACCCAGTTGTCGTGAAATTTACTGTCACGAATAACGGAATGGTCAGCTCGCTGCCTCCATGACCGGCGTGTACGGCACCGCCATTGAGTTCGGCATGATTGTTGAAAAACTCGCAGCGATCCAGCAACACCTGCACACCGCCGCTGGAAATGGCGCCACCCGATTGGCGGGCAGTATTCTCTTGAAATTTACTTTTGACACAGATAAACGAACCGACATCGATGCGCCACTGCACCGCCATCGCCATTGCCGGAGCCATTATCCGCAATGTTTTGGAAAAATTCGACTTCGGTCACGCGTACAGAACCGCTGCCTTTGATCCAAATGGCACCGCCAAATGGGCGTCGTCCATGTTGCAGCTTCAACTTTTGCAGGATCAGTTCACCGCCGCCCACAATAAAAATACCCTCGGCACGATTATTCTTGCCATTTCCGTCAATTGTCAGCGCGCCATTGCCGTTGATTGAAATCTTCTTGGTAATATTGGGCAATTGATCAGGGTTGCTGAGCAGATAGGTGCCAGGCAGCATGTTGATGGTGTATTCGCTGAAATTAGCAACAGAGACAGCCCCACAGCCTTGATTGCCTTGGGGATTGCCAGAGACAGTGGCTTGTAGTGCCTCTCGCAGCGAACATTTCGAGGATGCCTTGTATTGGTATGCCGTGCTCCACTCATCGACCAGCGTGTTCACGTTAATGGTAAATGAAGCATCCACCGCAGCAGCTTGCAGATCGCCAGCACCTTGCGCATCCGCCACGGGCTGCACGGCGATTGGTGCATCGACGAATGGGGTGTTCACTTCGTCCTGGGCGAAAGCTGGCATAATTGTGCCGGGAAAAATCAAAGAAAATAATAAAAGTGCGTTGACCATTCGTGACCACAAAAATCTCTTCCTCATAAATCCATCCTTTCAAAAAGTTGCAATTCGGGACTGCTCAATCCTACGCTTCTTTGCCAAATGCCTTAATTGTGCGCATCACCATGTAACTGTGATGCACTGCACAAACATGAAATTGGCGTCATTTATGATCGCAGTGTAGCAAGCAAGACGCTATTGTTCATCCATCGAAAGATGTATTGTGAGGTTTATCAACGTGGTTGGGGTAACGCAGGATTGCTTTCCTGCGCTTCGAATGAAGAAAGACCATTATGACAATAGCACATTTAAAAGCAGAACCCGTAGGTCACATCTCTGGTGTGACTTTGTTGGTCTGCGACAAGTGTTCGTCAATCCACTATCGGTCAGACTGACTGCGTTACAAGACAATCAATGTCACGCCAGAGGCGATGACCTACGGATTTAGCTTTTTGTTGAACTACACGTGGGTATGCACCAAGCGCTGTTGGGCATTTTTGCGAAGCGAGGTAATTGCCGGTCCAATCGAAAAGATCAGTGCTTGCAGGAGCACAATGCTGGCGCCAGAGGCAATATCGGCAAAGTAGCTAATATACATGCCAACAAGCCCGCTCAGCACGCCGAGTGTTACAGAATAGATGACCATCCGATTAAAACTATCGGTCAGCAGGCGCGCCGTAATGGCAGGCACCACCAACGCAGCCGCAATCAAGGTGACGCCAAGGATCTGCATCGAAGCAATCAATGCAGCCGCCAACACCAACGCAAAGAGTGTATCCATCCACTCAGTTTGCACACCATAGACATTGGCAACTTCGGCATCAAAGGTTGTAAAGAGAAGCTGTTTGTAGAAGATGAAAATCAAGATGGCCACCAACAATGCCACAACCGCAACCACCATGACATCCTGCTTGGTGACGCCCAAAATGTTACCAAAGAGTGCCGCATCAAACGAACGGGTAAAACGCCGATACCGGCTGATCGTACGCCACGCCCATTGCAAAGCTGGCAGTGGTGATTACGCCGATAGCAGCATCGGCACCGATACGGGTACGGCGCACGGTTTGGTTGATAAGCACAGCGGAGACAAATCCCCACAAGCCAGCGCCAATGTAAAAATTCCATTCCATTACAAAGGAAACCACCGCACCCCCAAAGATGGCGTGTGACAGTCCATGTCCAATGTAGCTCATCCCGCGCAGCACGATGTAGACGCCAAGTAAGCCGCAAAGGGCACCGCATAGAACAGCAGCAATAGTGCCATTGCGAAAAAATTCAAAAGCAAAAGGTTCAAGAAGATTGGGCATAGGTTGAATGATGAGTTAAGAATTGCGAATTGCAATTGCGAGTTGAGAATTGAAATAATATCGACAGGGCGGTTGATTCACGTTGCGCAAGAACACCCAAACATATCTCTATCTCTCCCCTCCTGTAAGTATCAGGAGGAGGATCGTTACGGGACAGTGGAGGTCAACTTCATCTGTCCTGTGATGGCTCCCTCCCTGTTTTGGGGAGGGCTGGGGTGGGGTGTTTTTACGTAACATGATTTACTGATTCACTTACCCACTCACTCCTTCAAGCCCACACGGGAATAGCCAAAGTCACCCTCTTCAATTTCGTCCAAATGACCCAGGATGGGATTGGGCATAATATCGCGATAGCCATGATTATGGGGACGCTGCTGCACAAATATCATCTCATTTTGGCGGATCACAAGCATGTCACTTTGATAGGTCTCGTTGAGCGTTTCCTCTTCAAAAACCTGCTCTGGCGTGCCCTGCGCAATGACGCGTTTGTTGAGGCAGATGACCCAGGGCAAATGATTGGCAGCAGCGTTGAGATCGTGCGTCGTCAGCAGAATCGTCATGCCCTGTTGGTTCAGGTCTGCCAGCAGGTGAAGAATACTTTCGGCGGTACGCATATCAACACCCGAAGTTGGCTCATCCAGCACCAGCAGATCGGGGTCTCCGATGAGTGCCCGCGCCAGAAAGACACGCTGTTGCTGTCCACCCGAAAGATTGCGAATGTGACGCTGCGCCAGATCACCGATATCCAGCCGTTCGAGGATGCCAGCGACCAATGCTCGTTCTGCCCGTGTCGGGCCAGGGCAAGAACGTAGACTGGCGGATACGTCCCATCAGCACAACTTGCTCCACAGTTACTGGGAAGTTCCAATCGACAGTTTCCAATTGGGGGACATAGCCAATATAGGGCTTCTTTCGTCCCAATTTTTGGCTTGTGTCCTGAGGGCAATTTCACTATCGACCTGATCGACTTTACTATTGCCGATGAATCTTTCCCTGGTGATCCAAAAAAAAACTTTCACCAAAAAACCCTAGCCTACTTCTTTTATCATGAAAGGTATCCTGAGAAATACAAAGAAGAAGGGCTGATTCTGGAAGCACAAGACTGCGGGGACTGGGGCTGGTCTCTGACCATGTCGCCCGGAAAGATCATTGACATGGAGGTAAAATATGATCCGCAGGATCTTAGCCAGGTGAAAAAAATAATTGCAAACCTGATCAACTAATCATTCCAGCAAGAGAGCCAGGACACCCCTGGCTCTTTTTTAAATAAAAAGAAAACCGCCTTTGCAGACGGTTTATAACTTGAAAGTGTTATTGTTACCATTTACCTAAAAAGGATAAATGGCGGAAGGGGTGGGATTCGAACCCACGCGCCATTGCTGGCCTAACGACTTAGCAAGCCGCCCTCTTAAGCCTAACTTGAGTACCCTTCCTTAAAAAGAACAATGGCGGAGAGGGAGGGATTTGTCCGCCAAAGGCGGATCCGCCCTTGGGGGAAACCCCCGACCCCTTTTACAGGACTCCTGTTTTCAAGACAGGCGCCTTAAGCCGCTCGGCCACCTCTCCGCAAAAATATTTTATTTAATGGTGGAGCGGACGGGGATCGAACCCGCAACAACTGGCTTGCAGGGCCAGTGCTCTCCCAATTGAGCTACCACCCCACCGGAAAAAATAAGTGTGGACGCACGGAAGGGATTTGAACCCCTGATCATGGATTTGCAATCCACAGCCTTACCACTTGGCTACCGTGCGCCATAGTACCTGACAATTTAGCATATTTAAACATAATTGTCAATAATTATTGTAAATAAAACCGCCACTTGCGTAGCGGTTGATTTTTTGGCGGGGCGGGAAAGCGCGAAGCTCTCAGCCAGTTGGCTGGACTGACCAATGGCATGACCGCCCCAAACTTAATTTACTTTGTTCGTCTGATTAGACTTTTCTTTTTCCTTTTTTATTTTATAACTCCTGCAAGTAGTAAAATCACCCTTGCAGATTTCAACCTGAGTAGCTTTAACCACTAAGGGCAAAGATAATTCAGTTGCCATACATGAAACTACCTGAGTTACGATTGCATATGGGCAAGCCATAAATCACCCACCTAGCCGTAAAGGATCTTATTAGGCACTTCAGAATGATAAAGGACTGTCACACTGGCTGAATTCGGCCTTTTTTCGTTTTCCTTAACAGCAGCTGCATCAGCTTCACGCTTAGTGTCATAACAAGCATTGCCACCGATGGTCACAACGACATGCTGCCGAAGAAAAGCCTTTCCCCGAGGATTCTTTTCCTTAATCTGCTTTTCCAGCTCTTTGGCCTGCGCCAGAGTGTCCAGATCCTGAAAAGTCCAACCTCCAGGAACCTCGGCAGCTTGATAAATTAACCGATATTCTCCTGCTTTCTCATTTGACATTAAATCCTCCTTTTGGCTTGAACAGACTCAAGTCTTTTATCTATTCGATTATCTCATTTTACCTAATTTTGAAATAAAGTCAAGCCCCTTGGCATTTGGAAAAATTCAGCGGATATTATATAATATATAAAGGGAGTAACTCCTTATTTTTATTGTTACAAATCTACAAATTGGCTACGGATCAACAAATATTTATCCAGACACCAATTAGTAGATTAGTAAACATCTATGTTTTTAGAGAAACTCGAAATCCAAGGTTTCAAGTCTTTTGCGCAAAAGACTGTTTTAGAATTTCCCAACCGGGTCAATAGCCACATGGGTATTACCTGTGTGGTCGGGCCTAATGGTTCAGGCAAATCCAACGTGGCTGACGCCATTCGCTGGGTTTTGGGCGAACAATCAATTAAAACCCTGCGCGGCAAAAAAAGCCAGGATGTGATTTTTTCCGGTTCGGATAAGAAATCTCGTTTAGGGTTTGCTGAAGTTACCATGTATTTGAATAATGAGGATAAATCAGCTGACATTGACTATACTGAATTAGCCATTACTCGACGCGTCTACCAAACTGGCGAAGGTGAATATTTTATCAATAAGAACAAAGCTCGTTTAACCGATATTCAGCTACTTTTAGCTAAAGGCGGGTTTGGCCAAAGAACCTATTCAATCATTGGACAGGGCATGGCTGATTCTGTTTTGTCCGCGTCTTTAGCAGAACGAAAAGAACTTTTTGACGAAGCAGTCGGGGTTAAACAATTTCAGATAAAACGAGAGCAAGCCCTGAATAAATTCAAAGCAACCATGGAAAACCTGGCCCAGACAGAATTAACTTTACAGGAATTGGAACCGCGCTTAAAATCATTAACCAGGCAGGTGAAAAAATTGGAAAAACGAGAAGAAGTCGAAAAGGACTTAAAAGTCCTGCAATTTGACTATTTTTCCCAAAACTTACAGACATTTAATAGGAACATTGCCAGCGTTACCAGTCAAAAATCAGAGCTGGAAAAAGTATATGCCAATCTGACCAAAGAAATAAGGGAAATTCAGGATAAAATCAATGAATTTTCAGGGGAAAGTTCCCGCCAAAATATTTTTGAAAAATTACAGGCTGATTATAATACCTTAATTCAGAAAAAAAACAGTTTGTTACGCGACCAGACCCTGATTAAAGCAAAACTGGATGTGCACATGGAAAAGCAAGGTCAAACTAATATTGTCTGGCTGACGAAAAAGCTTGAAGAAATTAATAGCCAGCAATCAGGGCTAAAACAACAAATTTCCGACACCCAGGATTTACTCAACAAGGAAAAGATAACCTTACAATCAAAGAACAATACCTTAGCTGCTTTAAACCAAAGAATCGAACGGGTCAAAGAAGAACTCAACCAAATACAAAAGACTGCTCAAGTTCCGTTTCAGGCTGAAAAAGAGTTAGAAATAATTTTCAACCAACAGCAAGAGCTGGTAAAAAAACTTTTAGCCGTTGAAAAGCTCGAAGATCTGGCTGCGATAAAAACTCTGGCCAGAGAAATTTCCCAAAAGCTTTCTATCTATCTGGAAAAATCCAAGGACAACAAACAACAAGGGACAGACAATCTGCTTAGTTTACAAGCTCAGTTAGAATCATTGGTTACTCAAAAAAATGAGTTGAACCAGGAAATTTCGCAGACAAATGTTAACATCCAGCTGAAAAATGAGAAATTGCATAGCCTAGAAGCTGAGATAACAAAATTCAAAAATGAGCAAACTAAAATCAGCCAGGAAATCAGCCTAACCCAGCTTAGCCCGGATGATAAAAAGTTTACCGAACAGGTCATGGCTGAAATAAAAAATATTCAGGATCAAATCGACACTTTGGATCTAAGCGTTAAAGATAGTGAATTAAAAATCAGCCAATTTAATTTGGAAGAACAAAATAAAAAAGAACATTTGATTGCCTTACAAAAAGACTCACAAGAAAAACAAGCGCAAAGCAACCAATTCAATCAGAAAATCAATGATCTTAATATTGACCTGGCCAAATATTCCACCAAAAAAGAAGACCTGGAAACGGAAATCAGACAGGAAAATTTAGATCTGACTGAAATTCAAAAATTTCAGTCAAGCACCGAACTCGGAGCTGATACTTATCAGCGCATTCAGCAATTAAAACGTCAGCTGGAAATTATCGGCAGTATGGATGAAGAAACTCAAAAAGAATATGATGAAATCAATGAGCGTTATAATTTCTTAAAGGAACAATCAGACGATCTAAGAAACGCCATTACTTCCCTGCAAACTGTAATTGAAGAATTGGATAAAACTATTCGGGAACAATTTGATCATGCTTTCAAAGAAATCAATAAGGAATTCCAAAAATATTTCAAAGTCTTATTTAATGGCGGACAATCAGAACTGGTTAAGGTAAGTTCCGAAGAGATTAAAAAAGATGAGAAAGAAGAAAAAGAAGGGCAAGAAGGGAAAGAAGGGCTTGAACTAGAAGAAGAGACCGGTGTTTTGGCCCAGGCGGAAAAATTTGCCAAGGCCATGAAACAGAGGGAGAAAGAAAGCTATGCCGGTATTGAAATCAGGGCTGTACCTCCGGGCAAAAAAATCAAAACGATCAGCATGCTTTCCGGCGGTGAAAGAGCTTTAACTTCCATTGCTTTGATCTGCGCCATTATTTCCAATAACCCTTCCCCGTTTATTGTTCTGGATGAAGTTGACGCTCCGCTGGATGAAGCCAATTCTGAAAGATTTGACGCTATTTTAACGGAACTGGCCAACAAAACCCAATTTATAGTCATTACTCATAACCGCGTCACTATGCATTATGCTGATGTCTTATACGGTGTAACCATGGGTGACGACGGTATTTCCAAATTACTCTCAGTCAAACTGGCTGATGCAGAAGATATGGTTGGTAGAGCAAGAGGCTAAACATATATGAATAATCAAAAAGGCCCTGCAACCCAGGGTCTTTTTGATATTGACAAAAATTATATAAACTGATATTATATAATATCGTCTAAACTGATGCGGAGGTAAAAATGTCAGCCAAGAAAAAAGATGATCCTAGTAATGATCCGCAATATGAAATCCTTTTGGATTTGGCGGATGGGGTCAAACTAAAAATCCATCTGTTTAACCGTTTTGAACAGCGCTGGATTTTCACTTTCAATTATCTCAAAAAGCTCGAGGGAGAAAGACAGCCGCAGGTAGTCAATGAACTGCGCCTGGTGATAGATTATAACCACGGCGTAGCCACGGTCTGTTCGCTGTCCATGAACATCATTATTCCGAAAAGATTAGGCCAACATTTTCTTTACGGCATGGATGTCTCACCGGGCGCCAAAACCTTTCTGCAGTTTATCTATGAAAAAGTGGAGGCTGCTGATCAGCAATATTTTCAGCTGGTCGCGATTGAAAAAGGGGCGACGCAAAAAATCGACCTTAAAACCCTGGCTCCCGGCCTGATGAAGCCCATTGAATTTCCCTTCCCAATCCTAGATAGAATCATGCTGCGGGGAAATATTTTCCAGGTGCCTTTCCTGGGTTACAATGACCAGGATAATGATTTCGAGTTTCCAAATGCGATCACCAAATAGCAAAGGAGAAAAAATGGCCAGGAAAAAAATGACCCCGGGACAGGCTGCGGCTGCCGCAGCTAAAATGGAACAGACCACCGACAAGCTGCTCAATGGACCTTGTCCTGAGTGCAAAGGCACAGGCAAAACCCGCGGCAGCAAATGCAAACTCTGCGGTGGCTCGGGCAAGAAACAGACCATCAAGGTCCACCCGATCAAACCCCGTTGAAAAAACCTGAACAATCCGTCCCGTACGCGGGACGGATTTTATTTTTATACAAAATTAATAATGCGTTTGTCTTGACATAAAGTTCGAATTTTGATAGCGTTGGAAATATCAATGAGGACGAACTTCCGGATGTCTTTATAGACGAAAATCGGCTTGTCCTCAAAATTTTTGGCGAGACGACATTGGGACTGTTTAGCTAACGTGCAGATGTGTGTCTCGCCCCTTTTTCTTTGCCGCTGGCTTTGAGCTTAGGGCTCTGGGCTAAGAGCTTCAGAGCAAAGGGGACGACGAGGTTGTTGATTTATTAAATTTAATAATGACCTGTCCCCTAAAAATTTTGCAGACGAGCAGTCAGTTGTTGTTTGAAAACAACGAGAAGAAGGTTGTCCGCAAAATTGGGTGAGACGCTAGAAATGGTGCTATATCATAGCGTCGTAGAAGTTGTCTCACCCTACTTTAAAATTTAGTGATTGGTGAATTGGTTAAGAAGTTAGTTTAGTGAAATGTGTTTGGTGAAAGTTAATACACTCAACACCATGGCCCAAACTAACCTCCTTACCTTTCCACTATTCACAAAAGCAATATTTTGCGGACGAAGAAGTTCCTGTCTTAATTAAGACGTTTTGGGGCTTGTCCGTAAAAAAAACAGGGTAAGACGAGTGCGGCTCTGTTTCTAAACTTACAAAGACATGTCTTACCCAAAAAAAACCCCACGCAAAAGCGAGGGGATTTTTATTTGCTGAAAATTTTATTGAACCTGATGACCAAACTCTTCATCTTCCTTATCCTTATCAGCCTGTTTTTTGGTTTTATGAATTCTAGCGTCAATGTGGTTTGGCGGGCAGTAAACAGTCCAGACCTTCAAAGCGCCTTTGCCGGTATTGATTACATTGTGTTTAGTTCCCGGGGTAACAATCAATATATCGCCTTTAGTCGCCACTGATTCCACTCCATCCAAAACAACCTTAGCCTCGCCTTTTTGGAAAAAGAAAATTTGTTCCACACTGTTATGCACCTCTTCTCCGATTTCACCATTTTTTTTAATACTCATAACAACCAACTGGCTTTTAGCACCGGTAAAAAGCACCTGGCGGAAAAATTTATTTTCCTTGGTTGACTTGGTAATGTTTGATTGATAGGCCATACTTTTATTTTATAAATTAATAAGCTACAGCAATTATACCATTTTGACTTTAAAAAGAAAACCGTCCCGCAGTACGGGACGGTTGATTATCAGGAGCTTTTAACTCTTTCCCTGATCGCTTTGTCACGAATTATCTTTTTGCCGAAAACCTGTTCCACCAGCCGCATATAGGTTCCAAACATAGCTGGCAGTTCTTCTGGAGGAACATTGGCAAACAGAGCTTTGATTATTTGGTGATTATACCATTTCTGGTTAGCATAACCGCCGGTAAAACTCTGCCAGACTTTGGCCTGACTGCAGTCCCGTCCGGTCCGGAAGCCTTCAGCCTTAACCGCATCGGCAAAGCTTTGCAAGTTATCAAGCTTGTCTGCGCATTTGATCATCTTTACTTTCAGTGGTGCAGTTGTAATGCGCTTGATCATTTCTTCTTTACGATCCTGCCACGGCAACCCTTTGGTTTCCGTCAGCATGATCACCATTTCCAATACATTTGAGCCAAACTGCCATCTTAACAGTTCGGGGCTCAAATCAGTATCTTCAAGAATATCATGAAAGATCCCCGCCAGAATTGTATCTTCATCTGCCCTGGATAACGCCAGGAGCATGCTAACGCCCCACAAATGGGCATTATAAGGAACATTTGCCTCCTTACGTCTCTGGCCGGCATGCCAGTTTGACGCAATAATAATGGCATCTCTAATCCTTTGTGTCCAATATCCTTGCATGGCTTGCCTCCCTTTTTAGTTGATTTCTAAATATATCATTTTATTTTGCTTTTGTCAACCAAGTCGTTATATAAAAAATCACCCCGTTTTTTCGTTGCCACGAAGATAACGGGGTGATAATTGAAGCTTAAGTTACTTCAAAAAAAACTGATTTGCGGCCATGAGCCTTAAGATACTGTTTAATCTGGTGATGAATTAAAGCCCAGGCCAGACAGCCGACCAAGATTATCCCGATCAGGCCGGCACCGGCGGCATTGGGACTGTTGTCCAAAAAGGCATCCAGGCTGGTGTTGAACGAAGCAGATAATCTGCACATCAGGCTGATGAGGCCAAAGGGCAGTAAAGAAACTATGATGCCGAAGACCAGCATTTCTCCCAGATAGGCAATGATGGTAATGGGTTTTTCAAGTCCTTTGGAAAAATCAGCCCTGGATTCCTGTTGTCTGATTTTTTTTGCATTGGCCTGAAATTTCCCAGCCGTTGCTTCTGCGTCCCCCAGCGAAGTAAATTTTAAGACCTGTGCTTGCTGTTGCGCATTCAGCTTACGCTGTTTCTTGCGCAGTTTCTTATCCCGATTCTTTTTCTTGCTCATTACTCCCCTCCTTATTTTTCTTGACCTGACGATACAAAGCAAACTTAAACTCATCTTATTATCCAAATCTATATTTGTCAAATATATTTAAAAGACGCCCCTGCTAAAGGCGCCTTTCAATTTAAGCTAATAATTTCTCTAAATATTCTTTGGCTTTTAATTGTTCTTTGAGCGGATTAAATAGCTCCAAGGAAACATATTCAGGCAAATATTTTTTAAATTGAACCAGATAACCCAATTCATCAAGGGTGCGAAAATCATGAGGAGCGTGGGAAGTGTACGTTTCATCCGGAGCCTGCACGAGTATTCCCTGTGGTGAAAAAGCTGAGACATGAGAACAACCAATTTTATTTTTATTAACTATTTCTTCAAATTTATCATAACCTGGGCGATTGAATAATTTCCCAACAGCCCAATGACTAAAGTCTATGCACAAACCAAAGCATTGTGGTAAAAATTCAATAAATTCCTGATCAATCCTGCCACCATTTTCTACATAAATTTTACCGGCGTGTTTTTTATTTTCAGCCAATAATTTCAGGAATTCTGGTTTAGCGTGAATATTAAATAATCCTGTCTTATAATTATCAACCAACCAATCCAACTCCCAGGGCTGCATATCATCGCGCAGATGAACATGAGTAATTTTTTGCAGCTTGGTCTGGATAAGAAGCTTATATAATCTTTCTCTATCCTGGCCGGAAATTGCCGTCAAAAATAAAGCTATTTCTTTAATACCAAGATCATCTAGCTGACGAATACGAGCTGGCCAATCTGGAGTTAAATATGTTGTGATGCTTGGAAGTATTTTCATTTTTATGCAATAGTCGCTCTAATATTTACACAAAATTTGCAAAATGGAAACGTGCAAAAGCGCTTCGCAGAGCGGAGCGCTTTTTTATAAACAATCTTATTCTTTTTCGACATGTAACCCTCCAAATCCTGCCTTCTTTGTTGAAACTTTCATAATTTCTTCATTGCCAATTGAAATTTCAATCTCTCCCTTATCATATTCAAGGCCATTTCTTTTCATGGCCTCTTCTCGTTTTTCAATGTCATCATTTACAAAAATGGTTGCAAAATCTTCTCTGGACAAATTTACTCTTTTACCCTCTTTTTGCTCAGACCCTAAAATTTCTCGATTCATAAATTTTTAGGTTAATTAATTATAGTAACAATCCTACGATTAGTAATGCCACAATATTTAGAATTTTAATCATAGGGTTAATCGCCGGACCAGCAGTATCTTTATAAGGATCGCCAACTGTATCACCGGTCACAGCAGCCTGATGAGCAAAAGAACCTTTGCCACCGTAATTACCTTCTTCAATATATTTCTTGGCATTGTCCCAAGCACCACCGCCGGAAGTCATTGAAATAGCAACGAATAAACCAGTAATGATTGAACCAACCAATAAACCGCCTAAAGCGTAAACACCCAAAGTAAAACCAACAATAATTGGAACTAAAACCGGAATCAAAGCCGGAATAATCATTTCTTTAATTGCCACTTTGGTTACAATATCAACTGTTTTGCCATAATCAGGTTTTTCAGTACCCTGCATAATGCCAGGCTTTTCTTTAAACTGTCGTCTGAACTTCTTCCACTACTGAACCAGCAGCCTTACCCACTGCTTGCATGGCCATGGCGCCAAAATAATATGGTAATAAACCACCAATAAATAAACCGACTAAAACTCTGGGATCATTAATGGCAAAAACATATCCGGTGCCTAAAGCATGAGTAAAATCAGCAAATAAAACTAAAGCGGCTAAAGCGGCTGAGGCAATGGCATAACCTTTGGTTACTGCTTTGGTAGTATTACCAACAGCATCCAAAGGATCAGTAATATCTCGAACTTCCTTAGGCATATCCGCCATTTCCGCAATGCCACCGGCATTATCAGTAATTGGGCCGTAGGAATCAATGGTTACAATAATACCTGCCATTGAAAGCATGGACATAGCAGCAATAGCAATACCATAAATATCAGCTAACCAGTAAGCAGCTAAAATTGCCGCACAAATAACAATAATCGGCCAAGCAGTTGATTTCATGGAAACGGCCAAACCGGCAATAATATTGGTGCCATGACCTGTTTGAGAAGCAGCAGCAATATCTTTAACCGGTTTATATTGTTTAGCAGTATAATATTCAGTAATTATAACCATGGCCGCCGGTGACAACCAAACCGATTAAAGAGGCTAAATATAAATTTAATGACATTAAATTGATCGTTAGTGCCCATTAACCAAATAGTTACAGGATAAAAAGCAATAGCAGCTACAATGCCAGAAGCAATTAAACCTTTATATAAAGCAGCCATAATATTTTTCTTAGCACCTAAACGGATAAAAAAGCTGCCAATGATGGAAGCAATAATAGAAACACCGCCCAAAACCAAAGGATATATAATGGCATTTTCCCAACCACCAAATAATAATGAGCCTAAAAGCATGGTCGCAACAGCTGTCACAGCATAAGTTTCAAATAAATCAGCAGCCATACCAGCGCAATCACCGACATTATCACCGACATTATCAGCAATTACTGCAGGATTGCGAGGATCATCTTCAGGAATACCAGCTTCAACTTTACCGACTAAATCAGCACCTACATCAGCGGCTTTAGTAAAAATACCACCGCCTAAACGGGCAAAAATTGAAATTAATGATCCGCCAAAACCTAAACCGATCAAAGCCTGAACATCTTTAAAAATTAACCAAAATAATGAAACACCCAGTAAAGCCAAACCAACAACTAAAAATCCGGTCACTGAACCGCCTTTAACAGCTACGTCTAAAGCTGCTTTTAAGCCGCTTTTAGCTGCCTCGGCTGTCCGGACATTAGCACGAACAGAAACATTCATACCGATATAACCGGTAGCCGCAGATAAAATCGCGCCGACTAAAAAGCCCAGCCCGGTTTTCCAGTTTAATACCGACCGTTATTAAAACAAATAAAACAACCGCCACAATAGCAATTGTTTTATACTGACGATTTAAATAAGCGCTGGCACCTTCCTGAATGGCTTTGGCAATAGCCTGCATTTTCTCATTGCCGGCCGGCATTTTTAAAACAATTTTTATCAGGATTAACCCATAAATTACAGCCAATAAGGCTGCAATTAAAGCAAAAATAAGTCCCGTAGGCATAAAATTAAAATTAGTAATAAGTAATTAGTAGCAGGAAATAAGGATTATGGAATTTAAATTTATCCTTATTGCCTATTACCTATTACCTATTTCGCCTGCCTGCCGGCAGGCAGGTAAAACAAAAAAAGCTGACAACTGCCAATTTCCTATCACTTATCATTTTATCTATTTGGCCCAAAAGTGTCAACTTTATTTTTAGTAATAATTGTTTATAAACCGGACTAAAAATACAGATATTTTTTATTTAATGTGAGCCAAAAACACCGAATTTCCTTTGACTCGAATCCTAAATTTTGCTATTATATATCATATAATTCATTTTGCTTTTCAAGGTGTTTTTGTTTTCTAAACTCGATAATATTTGGCTAAAATAAGCCTTAAAATACCTGGCAATTTGAAAAAAGGATTAAATATATTAGTCAGTCAATTAAAAGCTTTATTATCAGGTTACTGATTATTAGCTTCAAAGGCTTTAGCAATTTAATAAAGTCCTTTTTTTATTTACTTTTAAAGGGCCTGAAATATCCGATAAAAGCCTGCGTTATCTTGTTTCGCTTTATTTTTATTCTGCTCTATAAGCTTTTTTATAGGTTTAGAAAATATAAACGCCTAATTTTTCCTACAGAAAAAATTAGGCCTGTCTATATTTTTATAAACCGTTATATTGCTCAAATCGTCATAGTTACCCTGGTTATCTTAATAAGCTTTGGCAATCTTTTTACCAGCGAAACCAAGGCGGAAAACTTTGGGGATCAAAGTTTATTATTTACCTTAGCCAGTGGCAGTGAATATGCTGGCTCATATATCGAAGAAGGCTTAATTTCGGCAGAGCCACAAATTAATAGTTATTTATCTAGCGAACAGGCAACTGTTTCTCCTGATAATGCGGTTCAGCCCGAAGAAAATAATTCATTAGCTTTTACCAGTGATAGCAGTGCTTTAGTTAAGCCTGAGATTCCATCACTAGAAGCAGTGATGCCGACTCGGACTAATATTGTCGAGTATACAGTTAAAGCCGGTGATACTATTGGTACGATCGCCCAAAAATTCGGTCTTGGCCAAAATACGCTTTTATGGGAAAACAACTTAACAGCCAGAAGTTATATCCAACCGGGACAAATATTGAAAATTTTGCCGACAAACGGAATTTCTTATGCTGTTGTAAAGGGAGATAACCTCGGAAAAATTGCCCAGAAATTCAATTCTGAAACAGGAAAAATCATTGCTTATAATCGGCTCAGCGATGAATCAGATATTCAAATTGGTCAAATTCTGATTATTCCCGAAGGTAAACCTTATGCGCCACCACCGGTGGTCACCCCCAAACTAGCTTCAATTAAACAAATATTTAATCAGCCAGTATCTGCAGAACCTGATGATCCTGGTACTGGTAAAATGTATTGGCCAAATGGCTGTTATACTCTTACCCAATATTTTAACTGGCGGCATGTCGGTTTGGATATCGCTTGTCCCAAGGGGACACCTATACGAGCAGCTGAAGACGGCGTGGTTTATAAAGTTGCCTATCTTAATACAGGCTATGGACATCATGTTTTTATAGATCATGGTAATGGTAAAACCACCAGATATGGTCACATGACAACTATTTTTGTCAAAGAAGGTGAAACAGTCAAACGAGGCCAAGAAATTGGACTCGAAGGCTCGACTGGCATGTCTACCGGCCCGCATTTGCATTTTGAAGTTAGAATTAATAACAAACCCTACAATCCATTAAACTATCTAAGGTAAAAAAAATTCCCCCAATTACGGGGGAATTTTTTATTTGTCTGTATTTAATATTTTTCTTTATATTCTGCAAATGATCTGACGCTGAGTTGCTCCTGACGTGTTTGCTGATTAAAAAGCCCGGTAAATCTGGAGTTGAATATTTGTCTTAAAAATAGAAGGTCGTCAGTGCCAAGAAAATTATCAAAATTTTTAGTCTTAATTTCTTCAGCTAACACTTCTAATTTTTTAATCAAGGCCTGTTTGTGGTCTAATTCCATAATTACATTTTCAGCCAAATCCAATTCTCTGGCCAATGCCATCTTAATGTTAGAAACAATATTATTTTTCTCTTTGGCTATATCTTCTGGTTTAACTTCTGCCCATAACTGATTTTTTTGTTCCTCGGGTAGAAAAAAATAATCAATATTATCCAAAGCCGGGGCAAAAATATTAATATCAATTTCTCTTTGTTTTGATGATTTTTCTAATCTGGATAATTCCTGTTTTTCCTCATCAGACAAGGGGACTAAATTTTGTTTTTCAAACCTTTGTGACTTCTCAAACTTATCTACCTCAGAAGGTAGAAAATCTTCAATTTGCTCAAACATAATTACAAAATTAAAAATTAGCGATTTAACCTATATTGTAAAGCCTCAGCCAAATGATTTATTTTAATCTTAGCACTTTGGTCCAGATCCGCAATGGTTCTGGCTAATTTCAAGATGCGGTGATAGGCCCGGCCCGAAAGATGAAACTGATTAACCGCGGACTTTAAAAGCTCACTGCTTTCAGTATCTATCTGACAAAACTCTTTAATTTCCTGCGGTCTCATTTCACCATTATATAAAATCTGCAAATCTTTAAACCGTTGTTGCTGCATTGTTCTGGCAGCCTCAACCCGTTCGCGTATGGACACGGAATTTTCCGCGACTTTAGCCGTGGTTAATTGTTCATACTTTAAGCGTGGTACTTCAATTTGCATATCAATGCGGTCAATAATCGGCCCGGAAATTTTTTGCTGGTATTTAATAATCTGGCCCGGCGAACAGGTGCATTGCCTGTCAGGATCATTATTAAAACCGCAAGGACAAGGATTTTGGGCGGCCATTAAAATAAATCTGGCCGGATAAGTCAGGGTTCCCATAACTCTGGAAATATTAATTATCCCGTCTTCCAGTGGCTGGCGCAGATTTTCCATGACCTGGCGCGGAAACTCGGGAAATTCATCCAAAAATAAAACCCCGCGATGAGCCAGGCTGATTTCACCCGGCTTAGGTATACGACCTCCGCCGATTAAGGAAATAGCCGAAGCAGAATGATGAGGCGAACGAAACGGCCTTTGGGTAATTAACGGATAATTATGGGGCAAGAGCCCGGCTACGCTATAAATTTTAGTTACCTCCAAAATTTCTTCATATAAAAGTTTAGGTAAAATTGAGGACATAGCTTTGGCCAATAAAGTCTTGCCCGAACCAGGCGGGCCAGACATAAGCACATTGTGTCCGCCTGAAGCCGCGATTTCCAAAGCGCGCTTAGCCAGCTCTTGTCCGGCAATATAAGCCATATCAACTTCAAAATCCTGTTCCTTATAATCAAAATCGCCTGTCTTTTGGTAGGGTTCGATCAGATTTTTCCCTGTAAGATGCTCAAATATTTCCCTTAAATTCCGAACCGGATAAATTTCCACGCCGTCAATCAAACTGGCTTCCTGAGCATTTATCCACGGCAGATAAACTTTTTTTAGCCCCTGTTCTTTGGCAAAAATTACGGCCGGTAAAATACCGTTAGTATGGCGCAGATTACCTTCTAAGGAAAGTTCCCCTATAAACAAACTGTCTTCAAGCTTTAGTCTTAATTCCAGAGTATCCAAAATAATACCCAAAGCCATGGCCAGGTCATAAGCCGGACCCTCTTTTTTCAAATCAGCCGGCGCCAGATTAACAACAATTTTTCTGGAATACGGATAATCAAAGTTACAATTTTTAATGGCCAGCTTGACCCTCAGTCTGGCTTCCTGAATAGCCGTGTCTCCCAAACCCACAATATGAAATTTCGGTTCTCCGTTGCCAACATCAACCTCGGCCTCCACCAGCTGGGGCTTAAGTCCGATGACTGCGACTGAATTAAGTTTGGTTAGCATCTTAATATCTTAATAGTCTTTTTTTCTTTTGGCCAATTACTAAGCCTTCCCCAAGGTTCAATGCCCTGGATATCATAAAAAAAATATTTTCATTGGTGTTTATTGATTCAATCTTAATGTCCGGATGGTAATTTTGCCATACCCGGAAAATTTCATCGGCAAACGCCTGTCCGACTGTTTTAACTTTTGCAAAATCTAAAATAATAATTTTAAATTTGTCTAAACCAGTCAGAATGCGCCTGGCCTGCGAACGTGACAAATATATTTCTCCCATTTTATATAATTTTACGGCAACTTTAGTTCTGTCAAATTCAAAAGATTCGCCTGAAAATCGGTTAAAAATTTGCCTAAGCGATTTTTTAGATTTTAGTAAAATGGAAAAAAATATCCTCGTTCCCGCCTTGGGTCTGATATCATGGATGAAAAAATCATCCACTAAATTATTAAAAAATAATTTTTTATCCGATCCTTCAATCGCTAGATTGTCGGCTGCCTTAGAAGTAAAAAAAATCCCCTCGCCTGAATGTCTTTCGGGATTGGTTGTCTGTTTGCCTTTTAATAAATCCTGAATTGCTTCCAGCGCGTTTTTTAGCTTCCTTTTTCTCATAATATTATTAAAAATACCCACCCCATAATCTAAAACTTCAAAGCTCAAAATGTCCGCAGATCTACTCATTTTAATTTTTATTATTTTTGACTGCGAATGTTCAATGGCATTATTAAGCATTTCAGTAAACGCGTAACTTACGATATTATTGATATTTTCAGGCAAGTTGAAAAAGATGCCGCTTTCTTTCTTAATCTGATCCAAAATAACGTCTTCTGCCAAATTAATATTTTTTAGAGTCCTATTTACGCTTAATAATACACCCTTGGCCCTTATAACATCGACTTTATCCGCTAACACGTAGAATGATTGCCGAGCCTTGCCAATTAAGACAATTTTACCCTCATTGCGCAATTCTTGTAAAAATCTGTTGATATATGCACGACTAAACCTAGTCACCTTAATCACATCAGCAACCTTTACCTGGTTTTTTTCTTTAATTGTATCTAATATTAGCGCTTTAATATCCATATGTTTAGTTTACGATTAGTTGACGATTAGTTGACGATTAGTTGACGATTAGTTGACGATTTCATTATATCATATATTATAAATATCGTCAACCCAGCCTTTAAAAATAAAACCTGCCATTCGAAAACAGCAGGTTTTGAGCGAAACAATGCTCTGCTCGTCAATTCAGACACCGACGGATTCGTCTCGCCCGATTTTTGCGGACAGTGATCCCTTCGTTTTTTTCAAACACGTGCGCATTCGTCCGCAAAATTTTTAAGGGGACACGCAATTAATCGTTTTTAAAATACAACTTGATTATCGTCCCCTTTTCCCTGAAGCTCTTAACCCATAGTACTATGCCAAACGGATTCAAAGAAAAAAGGGCGAGACATTCATAACTTTGTCCGTTTATGAACAACTCTTCTCAATCGTCTCGCCCGTTTTTTGCAGACAGCTACGAACTCGTTTTATTTATTTGACATCGTCGACAACGTCCGCAAAATATTTAGAGGACAACTGTTAGTTCGTATTAAATTACATTCGCGCCTCGTCCCCTTTTCCCTGACTTTATGACTTTCAACTCTAAGCTTTACACTAAACAGGAAAAGGGGGCGAGACAAACAAATACTCGCTATAAGGCAAATATTTATTCGTCTCACCCTGTTTTTTGCGGACATGGCTCTACTCGTTCAAAAACAGAGGAACAGTCGTCCGCAAAATTTATGGGACACGCTCATACTTGTTATTAAAGAACATCCCCATACTTCCCTGCTCCTGGCTTATGGCTAATGGCCATATAGCTAATAGCTTGTGGCAAAAGCAGAGAAAAGGGGGCGAGACAACATGGCATTCGTCTTTTAACAAATTGCAGATCGTCTCACCCTGTTTTTTTGCGGACAGCTACGAACTCGTTTTATTTGACATCGTCGACAACGTCCGCAAAATATTTAGAGGACAACAGTTAGATCGTAATAAATTACATTCGCGTCGTCGTCCCCTTTTTCCTAAGTTCTCATTTTTCACTACTCATTACTCAAAGCCCAGGAAAAAAGGGGCGAGACAACCAATCGAAAGTTCAATTAAGAACGCCAACCTGATCGTCTCACCCTGTTTTTTTTGATGACATTCCCCGGAGCGTCTATAAAGACAGCCATGAGAACGTCTACAAATATTTAGGGGACGGGATTCACCTCGTTTATTAAATAAACACACGCATGCTCGTCCCCTTTTTCCTGAGTTCTCATTTTTCACTACTCATTACTCAAAGCCCAGGAAAAAAGGGGCGAGACCGTCCAAGCGTCGTCTTATCTAAAGACATCGCTATGAGCGTCTTACCCGATTTTTACGGACATCCACGGCCAAACCTAAATAGGCACCAGTAATATCGTCCGCAAAATTTTAGGGGACAATGCTCAGCTCGTTTTAAAAAACAAACCCCAAATCGTCCCCTTTTCCCTGCTCTGGCTAATGGCATATAGCTAATAGCAAAACAAAGAAAAGGGGGCGAGACAAGGCTGTCAATGTCTTTGAAAGACGCGTCCCGCATCGTCTCGCCCGATTTTTGCGGACATGCCCCTTCTCGTTTTTAAACAAAACTACCTACATCCGCAAAAATTTTAAGGGACAATGTTACCATCGTAATAGTAACAACAGTGCTATCGTCCCCTTTTCCCTGCTCTGGCTAATGGCATATGGCTTATAGCTAATGGCTTAGAGTAAAGCAAAGAAAAGGAGGCGAGACAGGCCAAAAATCGTTCTTATGAACAAGTTGCGGCTCGTCTCACCCATTTTTTCGCAGACAGCTCTCGATTCGCTATTATTAGCATTCGATTTCTCATCCGCAAAATTTATAGGGACACGCTCATACTTGTTTTTAAAAAACATTACCATAGTCGTCCCCTTTCCCTGGCAATTTTGAACTTCGGACTTCAAACTTCAGACTTGCCAAAGAAAAGGGGGCGAGACAAAAAGGAATTAATCCTTCATCAGGACAGCCTCCTCTTCGTCTCACCCTGTTTTTTGCGGACATGGCTCTACTCGTTCAAAAACAGAGGAACAGTCGTCCGCAAAATATTATTTTGTGAATAGAGTTAAGGTAAAGATGCTAGTTTGGTGTATAGGGCTAAGTGTATTAGACACCAAACACTTTTCACTAAACCAACTTCCTAACCCACTCACTATTCACTAGTTTTTAAAAGGGGGCGAGACATTTGTCGCATCATCCTATAAAGACAAATGCGCTATCGTCTCGCCTGGTCTTACGGACATCCGCGGCCAAGCTTGAATAAACACCAGTAATATCGTCCACAAAATATTGTTTGGTGAATAGTGTTAAGCCTGCCTGCAGGCAGGGTAAAGATGCTGGTATGGAGTTTTGTGAAAGGTATTAAGGTAACAACACTTAACCTTTTCACTATTAACTAAACTAACCTCCTAACCCTTTCACCATTCACTAATTTTTTAAGTGGGCGAGACAGCAGGACTAAAGTTATAATTTAACAATGATCATACCGTCTCGCCCCTGGCCAGAACCCAACCTGGTTCAGGCCTAAATTTTGCGGACACGGGCAGCTTCATAACTTTTACACCCTTCGACTCGTCCACAAAATTTTTAGGGAAAACAAGATAAAATTAATCAAAATTGACATTCATTTTCTCGTTTCCCTTTTCTCTGCCTTGGTTTATGGCTAATGGCATATAGCTTATAGCAATAGCAAAGAAAAGAGGGCGAGACACTCTTCATCTCGTCATTTCTGACAGCCCCAGAAGAGTCTCGCCCGATTTTTGCGGACAGGAGATGAATCATTCTAAAACAATAGATCATACGTCCTCAAAATTTATAGGGGACACTTAGACATTCGTTATTTCACAACCTGCATGTCGTCCCCTTTTCTCTGAAATCTAGAATCTAAAATCTAGAATCTGACAGAGAAAAGGGGGGAAGCAAAACTTTCTGTCATGACATACTTATTTTGCTTCCCCGAGATTTAAAACAGTTGATCAGGCAACTGCTTCTGCGCCAGCCGAAGCTGAGTCAGAGCGCCGACTGCGTTCTGACCGTGTCGGAAATGAGGCAGACCCTGCTGTTCATTTTCCAGATGGGTCCAGGTGTCGTAGATATATTCCACGAACTTGGTCGCTGTGCGCCACAGGGCCATCTTGTGGATATGGCCGTCATTGTAGGCGCGCTTGTGATGCTTCTGGTCCGGGCAATCATCCCACTTGACCAGCTGACCGTCTTTGGAACAGTCCTTGCAGATCACATCGGGATGAGCGGCCCTGAGCTTGACCTTGTACTCGCGGAGCTTGATTCCCCAGTCCGAATCGGGCCGGCGGTTGAACTGCTCGGCGATCAGGTACAGCGCCTGACGCGCTTCACCGGACCAATTAGCCAGCTCCCCGCTACGACGCCGACGGAACTGTCCTTTACTGTCCACAGAAACACCGCAGTAGCTCTTGAGCTTGGCTTTGCCGGCGGTAACTTTGCCGTCAGGCCGAAAGTATCCTCGAAACGTCTGATGTCGCCGATGGCGACCATGAGCCGAGCCGAGATTCTGGGACCACAGCCCACCACAGGAGAAAAAACATGCTTGTAAACTTCCATGGTCTGCAAATGTTTTTCCAGCTCCCTCGGCCCGGGAATTTTCCTCGGCCACCAGAGCCTGAAGCACTTTGTCCCGCTTTTTAGCCCAGTCATAAGCCAGATCCATAACGCCGCGCGCCCAGAAGGCAAGAATGTGTTCGTCTTCTTTCTTGTGCTTCTTGTCAAAAGGCTTTTTGGCCTCGCCTTCGATGTAGAGATCGGTCTCTTCCGTGAACTTGGAACCGATCAGCCACTGAAACAGGCGCTGTTCATAAGCCATCCTAGCTTTCATGGCTTCCTGCCAGGTGACGAACTTGATGCGTAGCTGAATCAGGTCACGATCACGGGGAGATACGGATTGGAAAAGATCAGCCGAACGCTGATACAACTTGATAAGGTTGGTTGCGTCCTCGTCCTTCTTGTCTTCGCCACGAAACTTCTTCAGTTCCGAAGGAACCACCCGCTCCACTTTAGCACCTATGGTCTCACCGCGCCGGGACATGGCAAAAGCCAGATAGTCGCCGGAACCGCCCAGAACCATGAGCACGGTATCACCGGCCTGAAGGCCGTCATAGGTCGCCGGCACCTTGGTCAGAACTTCCCAGACCTTGTCCTCGTTTTTACGAGTCCAGCCTTTGGGAAAATCCTCGGACTTCTCGTCCTTCTTCATCTTGCGCCAATCGCAATGATGGGGCGAAAACTTGGAAACGTCTTCACCATCGGCCACCACCCGCATGGAAAAAGGGTATGTGCCTTTGACAAAATCCATTTCCGCGGTTTCGTCCCTGAGTTCGAAAGTACGGAACTTACCGGCTTCAAAGACCGCCACCTGGGTAGGTTTGGCCTCTTGTTCCTGGTTCCGTTTCACCCGTGCCGAATTCCGATCAGTCTGCCCATGTTTTACTACTCCTTTGCTGAAATTTTCGTACCCTTTTGGGTACAATATTAAGAACATCCCACTACTCTAGCGGGATTTACTACCTTAACTGATTATCTTGACTTTGTCAAGTTTGGGCTAATATAAAAGCTTCCCCACGGATGAGGAAGCTTAAGGACACGCTTTCTTTCGTCAATAGTGACAGCGAAGAAGTCGTCCACTAAATATTATTTGGTGAATAGCGTAATGGTAAAGATGCAAGATAGGTGTATAGTGCCAAGTGTTTAAGACACCAAACACACTACACTAAACCTACTTCCTAACCCATTCACCATTCACTAATTTTAAAAGGGGTGAGACACCGGCGTCAGTGTTTTTTTAAACATCTGATACATCGTCTCACCCTTGGCCAGAATCCAAGTGGTTCTAGCCGATTTTTACGGACACTTCCTTGCTCGTTTTGGAAAAAAACATTTCCCTGTGCGTCCGCATAATTTTTAAGGGGAACATGGCCTATTTAATTTTTATAGAAAAATAGTAGCGCCTTCGTCCCCTTTTCTCTGCTTTGGCTTATGGCTAATGGCACATGGCTTATAGCAAAACAAAGAAAAGAGGGCGAGACATGGCCCATAAAGTTCACAAAATGAACAGCGGCTTCAACGTCTTACCCAAATCTACAGACAATCTTGCGTTCGCATTGAGCATCAAGACATTCGTCTGTACATTATTAGTGACAGATGCGCATTAGTTTAATAAACACTCACCTGCACGTCCCCTTTTCTCTGTTTTGAGTTTATGGCCGATGGCATATGGCTTATGGCATATGGCTTATGGCAAAACAAAGAAAAGAGGGCGAGCAGTATCATCGTCGATTTGACAACATCCAACTCGTCTCGCCCATAGCCAGAATTTATAACCCATCACCCTTGTGCGTACTAACTATCTGATTCTGGCCGATTTTTGCGAACATCTTTTGTATCATCTTATAAAGATAACAATCCCGTTCGTTCGCAAAATTTTAATTTGTGCATAGTGTAAAGGTAAAGATGCATGTTAGGTGGATAGTGTAAAGTGTTTTAGACACTAATCACATTCACTAAACCAACTTCCTGACCTATTCACAATTCACTAATTTTTAAAGGAGGCGAGACACCTAGCAATCTTGTTTAAATTGAATTAAACATGCGATTCTTCGTCTCGTCCAAAGGACATAATGTTACTGCAAGACAGTCTCGTGCTGTTAGTAAATGATAACACTATCCTTATCGTCTTAGTCATTTGAGCACCTTAACAAAAACAAATTGTTATGTCAAGACAAAAAGAAAAGGCGCCCTCAGCAATACGGATCGCCGACACTAAAAGATATTATGACCCAAATTGGCTCTAGACTTTTTGCAATTGCACATTCGTTCCTACCAATCGGTGGTTATAACCCATGTTTACAAACATAAACAACCAATACTACCCCGCATAAGCCGAAAGGGATAATCGCTAATTTAGGAATCAAAGGTCAAGCACTCTTGAAACTAGCATCTTGTAAGAGTGCATTTTAAAGGTTGGACCTGGAATCCCGAAAAATCAACGTTTGCATTTCGATTCCATTGACTGGCCTCCTTTTGTTTGGTTGTAAATCCTTTGAATTTTAACTTCCTCTAAAATATATATTATTATACCAGTTACAATCATGCAATCCGCCAGGTTAAAAATTGGCCAAATGGTCAGATTTATATAATCAACCACATAGCCTAAGGCAAATCTGTCGATTAAATTACTTAAGGCACCTGAAATTATCAATGAGCTAGCTAAAAGTAATTTCAAATTATCGTTCCATAATTGATGCCACCATAGAAAACACAAAAAAATCAAGGCAGAAATTACTAAAAAATATATTATAACTGCAGGCAAAGGAATGCTAAAGGCAATATTATAATTTGGGGTATAGATAAATTGAATTACCGGTTTAAACAAATAAAATCCCTGAACAGGGATTTTATTTACTAGAGTATATTTAATTATTGATTCTAAAACCAATAAACCAAAAGAAACCAAGGTAATTAAACTGATTTTCCAGATTCTGGAGACCATTTTATTGGCTGGTTAATTTTTCTTTACATTCGACGCAAGCGTTGGAAACTGGTCGCGCTATTAATCTTTCGGGGGTAATATCATTTCCGCAGTATGCACATTTACCGTATGTTCCGGCTTCAATGCGTTCCAAAGCCTTATTGATATCACGTAAAGTTTTTTCCAATGAAAATTCTACTGACAGGTTATCTGTATAGGTGGCTATTTCTTCAGCATTCTCATCTTCTTTGTCGCCAAAGTCAGGAAATTCAGATCGATAATTATCTTTGATAAACTCATCTTTTTTTGTAAAACTGGCAAATTCCTTTTCAATCTGTTCTTTTCTCGCCAATAAGTCCTTTTTAATTTTCTCTAAAATGTCTTTAGTCATATTTTTATTTTGGCCATAACCTTAATTGGTAAAAGCCGTTATTTATAAAAACAACCGCAAACCCTATGTGGTTGTCTGTTATCTAAAGTAACCTATATATAATTAATATGTATATTAATAGTAACCTAGACCCTAAAATCTGTCAAGATTGAAGGTATAATAGCACTAAATAATTTTGTAAAAAAAAAGGCCTCAAGTTGATGCCCAATAAAAATAAATTATGTGGCCAATTGAGGCCTATAGGCTTTATCTAATTAACGTCCGCCCTTACGGCGAGTCATTAATATTTACGGATAAAGTCTAGGAAATCCTTCATGAAGCTTGGTAAGGATCGGCTTTTTACCATTTTTCGGCTTTAGGCCTTGGGGAATTTGTAATTTTTTATTTTTATTTTGGCAGAAAACAGCAAAGGTACGATAATTTAAAACAGCTTCAAGTCTGTTTATGAGGAGAAAAATAGTAAAAAGCAAGGAAATTTAGCCAAAATTAGAGAATATATTTATTTTAGCTCGACTTCCCTGAAGTTTTTCAAAGAACTTATTGTACTTTCATTATATCAGTAATTTAGGTGTTTGTCAATTTATAGTATTTTAAATAATACTATATTTTGGCTTATATAAGCTAAAATATTAAGAATAAACAATCTATATACTTTGATCATGAAGCAATATTTATATTTAATATTAGCAATATATAACAACCTATTTGTCCCCAACTTGTCCACAGCTCAAAAAATTTACTCTAATGTTAGCGTAAATTCACCAGATGACTTATCCTCACTGATTAATAAATAATTTATATAGTCAAATATTGAAGATGTTGTTCTCAAATATTGTTTAGATAAATATGAATTTTGTCTATAATTACTATCAAAATTAAAAATTATTCCGGTTTTTTGCCAATTTTGTAAAATTACATCATTTTGCAGATAATCAGTGATTATTTGTCTAGAATTAGCCAAAATAATACTTTGATTGCTTAAAATATAAGCATATTCCTGGCCTTTATAATCTAATAATTTAATTTTCAAGCCAGCGACCTGATCTTCAATAAATTCAAAATTTGAGGTATCTCTTATTACCTGATTAATATAGGTATAGTCCTGTAACTGCTTTAGCTTTAATGTCGGATATAAAGTAGCTACATATCTTTTGATAATTTCTTCAATTTGGGGAGCAAGTACATTTAAATCATTATTTGCTATTTTGGCGCTAAGTAAAAGCTGATCATCCGTTGTTTTTATAATTTGAATTTGTTGATTCAAAGCCGGCAATAAGTCATTTTCTAAAGAAAAATCATAAACGCCTTCTAAATATTCCTTATTCTTTAGCAGTTTGGCATAATAATCAGCATCATTTTGTTTTAGCCAATTAATCATAGACAGCCATTTATTCGACAAATCTGAGAAAATCAAACTATATTCCAGATTAGAAGGTATTGGCTGTTTTAATTCCTGCGTCTTTATTGGATTAAGATTGTTTTGAATAATTATTTTATTATCCGAATTTTTAATACCTAAAAACAATAACCCTGAATTATTTGATTTTATGGCAGTCAGGGCCAATTTAACCTGTAAATCTGAAATTTTTGTGGTTTGGGAAAATAAATAATCAAAATTGCAATAAACCCGCGCCCAAAATTCTTTGGGTCCAAATTTTTTCAGGCTTAAAACCGCACTAACATCTTGAGCCAAAGAAGGTTCGTTTTTGACTGCCACCTGTTTAACTTTATTTAGTAATTCATCAGAACTGGCAACTGCTAAAATTTTCCTGCTTTTAGTTTGATTGGTAAAAACATTAAAAACCCAGCCCTGTTTTTTAAAAAAGTCCAAATATTGCTCATCAATATTTTTCCTGATTCCAAAATCAAAAAGCAACAAATAGTCAAAATCTAATGGATCTCTCTTATTAGCAGGGATTACGGCTAAACTAAAATTGTTCCCGGTCAGCTGATTTAATTGCTCCCACCCGGCTTCCGGCAAACTGTAATTGCTAAATAATTGCTGCTTTATTTTTACCAGTAACTCATTATCTGCCAATTCAGGGGTGATTCTGAAGGCCGAATAGATTACCGCGTCTTTGGGCACATATTTTATCAGGACATCTTGCTTGAAATAAAGGTTGTAATACAAAAAATAGCCGATAAATAGACAGCCCAAAATTACAGCCAAAATTTTTGCCAGGAATATAATTAATCTTTGATGCCAAAGGTTCATATCTAAAAGTATAAAGGAAAAACAAATATCTGGCAAAGTCTTTACACATATTTAATTAATTGCTAAATTTGAATTAATCTAAGCTCAGTGTGAGAACGCTGACAAACAGCCTTTAAGCAAAGGCACTAGTTCTTTGAGAAAGGACCAGGGGGAAATAAATGCCGAAAGATATTGATTCAGAGGACGTGGATGATGATTGCATAAGAGGTCTTGATGAAGAACCGGAAGGCATTTTAGGATTAGGCTTGGCCTACAAAGGGATGGAAAAATTTGATGAGGCAATCGAAAAATTTCAGCAAGCAGGGGAATTGCTCTATCTGCATGAAACGAGAGCATACTGTCAGCTGATGATTGCCCTTTGCCTCCGGGAAAAAGGCGACCCTGATTTAGCCATGCCTTATTTAGTTGAAGCCCAAAGGCTCTATCACGAAAAATCTGGCATTTTCATGGTGGAAGCGCAAATTAATTTTTTACAGGGAAATTTTTCGGTTGCGCTTGAATGCGCTAAAAAATGTCAGGAATTGAATTTGAGAGAGGATCTGAATTTTCGTGGAATTGATAAGTTTATAAATGAAATCACGGCAAAGCTAAGCAGCCAATAAAAGTACTTCTCAGGAACATTGAGGCGGTCACCTGACCGCCTCTTTTTTATTTGACAAAATGATTTATTATTTATAACATCAAAATGACGTGAATGCGTCAACAGTCTCTGCATGGAGACAAAATCTTTGAAAGAAGAAAAGGAGAAGAAAATGAACAAGTATGAACCGGAAACGTTTAAAGACCGGCAATGTTGGGGAGCAGTCGAAGAAGCTCTCTTTGCCCAAAAAAAACAGCCGAGCGAACTTGGCTGTAATGTCTTAAAACTGCTGGCCTTAAATCCGGCAGATGCCCGCGGCTCTCGTTTTGAACTGACGGAAGAAACGCTTATACGACTCAAAATTGAATTTTTGCGTTCCGGCAGAGACGTAACAGAAATTGCCAATGCCATTCTGGCAGTTTCAATCTTTGACCCCTTGTCCTGCATCAGGTGGCTGAAATGCCTGGCCCAGGGCATTGATATCGGAGCCAAGGAAGAAGAAGAGGTGAAAGACGCGATTCTAAAAAGTACAGCACTCAGAAACTACGGTTCCGGAGACTTTTACCCCGGCTTTATCATGGGCATCTGGCAAGTTGCACAATGGCTTTATATTGACATAGAGCATCCGGGCACCGATTATGAGAGGACCTGCAACAACAATAAGCAAAAGATCAGACCCTGTTTTAAAAAGTATTTTCCTGCGCTGGTCAGGGATACTATCTGTTGCGAACATGGGGTTGCAGAATGGGCCAATCGAATTTTTTGCCAAGGGCAATACGACAGCTCGCTAAGCGCAACCGGACAAAAATTTGAGGGGCAAATCAGCAGCCTGCTCAGAGGCTTTGTCAAAGACGATAAAGAAGGAGAACTGACAAGGCAAAGGCTAATTGAAGCCTGCATCCTGGCTCTGCCTGATGATCCTGAAAACAAAAACATAATCTACTGGCCGGGAGAAATTCTGCTTAACCAATTGCTTTACACGGCTTTTAAAGGCTTGGGCCTAAATAACAGGCATCTGGCATTACATTCCTTCCTTTCAAAACAGATGGCAGAGTGATAATCTGTCACCTTCCAGAGGCGGTCACCTGACCGCCTCTTTTTTATTTGACTTATAACTGCATTTAAGTTAACTTAAAATCATCTTTTTATTAAGGAGGATAAAATGCCCTGGTATCTGGAATATGATTTTCAACCGTTTGGCATTGGCGCGGTTCAAAGATCAGTGACAGAGCTGGACTGTCCTGATGATATTGGCGCCAGAGAAAAAGCCGTCAAAAAAGCGCATGAAACTATAGCCAGCTTAAAGCTAAAAAATCCCCAGTTGGTCTGGAAGGAAAAAGTTTTTAAAACCAAAAGACGCCCCGCGTAGCAGGGCGCCTTTTTATATTTTATTTATCTGTCGTCTCTGCGCTTAAAAAATCTTTTTCTGTCACCACCGCCAAAGTCGCGTCGTCCGCGACTGCTGTCGTCACTGTCAGAACTGCTGGAACTGCCAGGAATAAAGGTTTTACCGCCTTCAACAAGTGTCAAATTAATTCTACCCTGACTGTCTATTTCATTAACTTTTACTGTTACTTCCATGCCTTCATCTACAATATCAGTTACTTTATTAACTCGACCAGGAGCCAACTTGGAAATATGAACCATGCCGTCTTTACCCGGTAAAATTTCCACAAAGGCGCCAAAGTCCATGATACGGACAACTTTGCCCTTGTAAATTTCACCCGGTTCCGGCACTTTAACAATATTTTTAATAGTAGCCACAGCTTTAGCTGACATTTCAGCGTTATTAGAAGTAACCATAACCAAACCGGTATCATCAATATCAATGGAAACTCCGGTTTCGGCAATAATTTTATTAATAATTTTACCGCCGGGTCCAATGACGTCTTTAATTTTTGCCGTATCAATAGTAAAGGAGGTAATCCGAGGAGCATAAGGTGACATTTCTTTTGGCTCAGAAATGACCTTAGACATTTCAGCTAAAATTTGATCTAAAGCTTCACGACCCTGAGTCAAGGTTTCTTCCACCATTTTAATGGTCAAACCGTCAGTCTTAGTATCCATCTGAATTGCAGTCAGACCAGTTTTAGTGCCGGTAATTTTGAAATCCATACCGCCGGGTCCGTCTTCCAGGTCCTGCAAATCAGTTATAATTTTATATTTGCCCTTGCCGTCAGTGGCTAAACCCATAGCAATACCCACGACCGGAGTTTTTAAAGGCACACCGGCATCAAGCAAGGCCAAAGTGGAACCGCAGGTTGAAGCCATAGAGCTGGAACCATTTGAACCTAAAGTTTCAGAAACTACTCTAATAGTATAAGGGAAGTCTTCCTTTGACGGTAAGACAGGCTCCAAGGCTTTTTCAGCCAAAGCCCCATGACCGATATCACGACGTCCAACGCCTCTTAACATTTTAACTTCACCAACAGAAAACGGCGCAAAGGTGTAATGATGCATATATCTTTTTTCACCCACTTCTTCCATGCTGTCCAGAGTCTGGGCATCACCAGGACCGCCTAATGTAACTACGGATAAAACCTGAGTCTCACCGCGCTGAAATAAACCGCTGCCGTGCAGTCGTTTAAACAACCCGACTTCAAATGAAAGCGGCCTGATCTGATTTAATTTACGACCGTCAACTCTGGATTCACGTTCCAAAATCGCGGCAGAAACTTTCTGATCAATTATTTTATAAGTTTTGTCTAAAGCATAATGAACCAAATCCTCATCAAAGCCCTTTTCTAAAAGGTCTTTATGCAATTCAACCATTAATTCATGCATGCCGTGTTTACGCAAAGCCTTAGTCGGTTTAACCTCATTTAATAGATAGGGGTTTACTTTCTCTGCAATAAATTCATCGGCAACTTTAATAATCTCTATTTTTTTAGCCAGCACTTCTTCAGTGTCCTGAGGCACTAATTCAGTCATGGTTGCTTTAGTCTTACCGACTTTTTTTACTGCCTCATTAATTAAATCCACAATTTCACCCAAAGCTTTCTGACCAAATTTAAAGGCTTCTAAGACACTCTGTTCTGGAACTTCTTTGCCCTCAGCCTCAATCATGACAAATTTTTCCTTGGTTCCGGCTAATGTCAATTCCAAATCACCTTCATTTAATTCTGCAACCGTCGGATTCAAAATAAATTTGCCGTCTTTCAAACCGACATTAAGTCCGGCAATCGGGCCATTCCAGGGAATATTGGAAATAGCCAAGGCAGCAGAGGCGGCAATTAAAGCCACAATCTTTGAAGGATTTTCACCATCAGCTGATAAAACAGTTAAAATAACCTGAACTTCATTTCTGATTTCTTCAGAAAATAAAGGCCTGATCGCTCGATCAATCATGCGACCGTTTAAAACCGCTTCATCACCGGGTCTGGTATCACGCTTGATAAAGCGAGAACCTTTAATTCTGCCGACAGCATAAAGCCTTTCTTCAAATTCCACGGTTAAAGGGAAAAAATCAATGCCCTTTCTGGTTTCCGGCGAAATAACTGCAGTAGCCAAAACAACAGTATCTCCATAAGATACTGTGACGCTGCCATGGGCCTGAGTGGCTAATTTCCCGGTCTCAATTGTGAGTTTTCGGCCAGCGATTTCTTTCTCAAACTTAAAACTTTCCATAAAAAGTTTTCCTTTCTTGTCCTCCGAAGCCCCGAAGGGGACGTAGGAGGGCTGCTGACCAACAAACTCCTGGACTTGTTATAAAACAAGCATCAGTATGTTTGCCGATCAACCTTATTAAATTAATAACCAAATATCAAGCCTCAAATAGCAAATTCTAAATATCCAAAATTTGTGATTTGAAATTTGAATATTAAAATTTATTTGGTGCTTTTCAATCTATCTTCTTATTTTCCTCTGCCCCTTAAGCAAATACTTAGCCGGCTCCGCACCCAAATCAATATAGTCATCTACTTCTTCCAGCATTTTGGATGAAGTTGAGCGTTCAAAAGAAATCAATTCAACTAGACAGCCTTTATTTTCCTGTAAGTAATGGATCAGGGGAATAAAATCGCCGTCGCCGGTAACTAAAACAACCACATCTAATTTATCGGCCAGTTTAATGGCATCAACTGCCATGCCCACATCCCAGTCGGCTTTTTTGGCGCCGCCGTGAAAAATCTGCAGATCTTTAACTTTGACTTCAAAACCCTGTTTGCCCAGAATTTCCAAAAATTTCTTTTCCTCGCCAGCCGGTGAAACAATACCATAAGCCACGGCACGGATCAATTTGCGTCCGGAAATTGCAGTTTTTAATATTTCCTGAAAATTAACATTGGCGCTATATAAATGTTTAGCGGAATGATACATGTTTTGGACGTCTACGAAGACGCCGACTCTTTGATCTTTGTGTTTAATCATAGTAGTGACTAATTATCACGAATTTTCACAAATTAGTCTAAAATTCGTGTTAATCCGTAAAATCAAAACCCCGCTTAACACGGGGAATTAATTATTCTTTATTGGCTTCTCTTTGAGCTGCAATTTTTAATTTTAATTCCTTAGCAATCTTGAGCAGGCTTTCCGCATTTTCACGCTTTAAATAATCCATTAGTTTTTTTCTTTCCTGAACCTTCTTAATCAGACCTAAACGGCTGGAAAAATCGTGCTTATGTTCCTTCATGTGACCGGTTAATTGCTTGATTTCTTCAGTCAAAATAGCAATCTGCACTTCGGCAGAACCAGTGTCAGTGTCATGGACTCGGTATTTTTTGATAATCCGATCCTTTTGTTCTTTACTTAGTGGCATAGTTTTTTCTTTCTTTAGCGCTTATCCGAGCTAACTCTTGCCGAGGGTTAGCCAAGTATAACGCCTTACTTTATTAGATTTAAGATATACGATTTAAGATTTAAGAATGTTTAGATCTTAAATCTTATACCCTATATCTTATTGAAAATCTTACCATTTTATTTAATAAACGTCAAGGCCAAGTTGACAAATCTCTTTTTTGGGCCTAAACTAATATAACGTTCTTTAAAACTATTTCCAAACTGCCAAGGGGGGGAAAATGGAAATTTATGATAATGGCATTATTCAGTCAGCGCTTTTAGCTGACCAGGGTGTAATTCACGGTATTTCAACCAAAGCCCTGGGCAATATGTCCTTTCTCCGTTCCCAGCACGGACGGGCACCTAATAATTTCCAAAAATTGCTGCTGCAGCTTGGCATTAAGGCTGAAAAATCCGTTATCTGCATGTTGCCCACCAAAAATACAGCTGTTATGGCCAGAGTCAAAAAAGCCAAAGACCGTGGCCGAATTATGCTAACCCCTGACAGAGAAAAGACCGGCCAGGAAATAACCCAATGGAGCTGCGGTGATCTGTCCTTCAGACATCTTTTACCGGACTATGATGAAGGTACTGATGCTGCTGTCAGTAAATCACCAGGTTTGTATCTGGGGATGTACCCGGCAGACTGCGCGCCTGTTTTTCTTTACGATCCGCAGACCCACTATTTTGGTCTTGTTCATGCCGGTATTATCGGCGCCTTGACTGACATTGTGCCAGCTACGATTAGATACCTTCAGGCTCATTGCCGGATTAATCCTGCGACTTTGCTGGCCTATATCGGCCCCAGTATCTGCTCCAAATGCTATCAGCCGGATAAGTCGCGCCACTGGCAGCACTTTAAAGACAGACTTAACTTACTTCAAAACTGCTTTGATCTGAAAGATTATATCTTTAACCAACTCTTAGTTTCCGGACTACAGACGGCCAACATAGAAATCAGCCAGTATTGCACAGCTTGTTCCTCGGATTTATTTTATTCCAATCACCGGGCAATTGATATTGCCAAGGAAGGACGTCAGCTTGCCATAATTGGCATTAAAACAAGGGGTGGTCATGGCGTTAACAAAGTATAAGTGCAAAGGTTGCAACGGAATCACGGATTGCCATATGGTCTGTGAACTAGATCAAAGGCCGAAGACGATCACACTTCATTGCCCTAACTGCGGCCCGCGCAAGCATGAACTGCAAAATGAATCCGGCCAGACAGAACAGCTTCAACAAACAATTCCTGGCGGACAAAAATCCAATGTAGTCGCAGTCTAAAAGCGACCCAACACTCGGGAGAGGACCAACACTCTCCCTTTTTATTTACAAAAAAGTTAAAGTGTCGTAAAATATGGACATAAGAGGAGCTAAAGGTAGAATATGAAATATAAGATAATAGGATTAAAGGACTTAAAATTCCTTCTATCATCTATTCCTTTAATCATTTACTCATCTAATCCTCTTCTTCCTATTCTTCCTCTCAATCCTATTAAAAAACATGCCTATCAATAATACACAATTAACCAATCTCATCCGCCAATTCCTCGAATACCTCGAGATCGAAAAAGGCCGTTTACCCAACACTATTCAGAATTACAGTTTTTATCTGAACCGCTTTTTGAAATGGTCAAATTATACTGAACCAAACCAAATTACCCAGGATGGTGTGCGTAATTACCGTTTATGGTTAAACCGCCAAACAGATACTAATGGTTCTCCCCTGAAAAAAAATACCCAAAATTATCATCTGATCGCTTTACGCGCCTTTTTAAAATATTTAGCCAAGCAGGATATCAAAACCATGGCGCCAGAGAAAATTGAACTGGCTAAAATGCCTGACCGCCAGATTGAATTTATGGAAGGGTCTGATTTAGAGAACTTTTTGGAAGCGCCGTTTAAGATTGATCAGCCGGAGATAGTGCAGTTGAGAGATAAAGCGATTTTGGAGATTTTATTTTCGACCGGGCTTCGTGTTTCTGAATTAGCCGGCTTAAAAAAGGAAACGATTAATTTTAACAAAGATGAATTTACGGTGCGCGGCAAAGGTTCCAAACTAAGGGTTGTCTTTTTATCCAACCAGGCTAAGCACTGGCTTAAAAAATATCTGGAAAGCCGTAAAGACATGTCAGCCTATTTATTCACCAATCATGACAAAGCCGGAACAAAAAGAAATAAAACCAAGGAAGATAAAGGTCTGACTCCGCGCTCAATTCAAAGAACAGTCCACCGCTGCGCCAAGATCGCCGGCATTACTAAGAAAATTACACCTCATGTTTTACGTCATTCTTATGCCACTGACCTGCTCCAAAACGGCGCTGATATCCGTTCAGTCCAAACTTTACTGGGACATTCAAGCATTACTACTACCCAAATTTACACCCATATCACCGATAAGCAATTACGGGAAGTATACAAGAATTTCCACGGCCGGAAGAGAAATAATCCTTGATAATACTTTTTAAATAATTTAAATTTAATCATAATTGTTCCTTACAAAGCTTAATTTTGGGAAATATAGGCAAAGTTTATAACCGGAAATATTTTTATATGAACAGCGCTCTGTACAAGGAGGAAAACCATGAGCACTTGGGAACATTACGATCATGGAAACGAAGCCACTGTTATTCCTGAGCCTACTAGGGAAATGTTGCAACCAAGCCTTGATAGATTACCAACACCAAACATCGACCTGGAACAGGTTAACCCCACGAAACAATCCTGGCAACCGCCAAGGAAACGCAAAAAGATAAGGAATTTAAGTTGGCTTTCTGGGTTAGTGTCTTTTGCACTTTTCATCATCCTGTTTCAAACTACCGCTGCTTTTACAACCTGCGCAACAAGTCCTACGTTTTCAAGAATAACGTTTTCCTTAATCTTTTCTTTCGTTATCGGGCTAACTACTAATTTTTTTCTGGTACAATATTTCAGAAAAAAATTAACTTAACATTTTGCACGACTTTTAGGCAGGCATCCCCTGCCTTTTATAATTGACAGTTTTAGAGTTTTCTGCTAAAATACAAATAAGCTCTGGGCTCGATTCATGAGCCTGGGGCTTTTTAATTAACACCAAAGCTATTAGTTAAAAGTTAATAGTTATTTGTTAATTAAGGACCCTGTCCAGATAAAAGCTTAGGTGTTAGCATATTCAACCTTTTATATGCTTCGAACAAGTTAAAAAGGTTATAGTAATAAATACATAAGCTTATATCTGGACCCCGTAGTTTAATGGATAGAACACTAGCCTTCTAAGCTGGATATCGAGGTTCGATTCCTCGCGGGGTCAAAAGTCAGTTTGGAATTGTGAGCAAGAGCAACAGTAGCCTAATCTTGCCAAATACTCTTGCTCTAGCTAACAAGAGAAACGGTATTATTAATTTGTAACAAAATGTTTGACTTTGAAAATTTAGAGGTTTATAAAAAAACAAAACAATTCAATATTAAAATTTATGATTTTTTAAAGTTAAATGGGACAATCAGTAGTTATCTTTATGACCAATTAAGAAGAGCTGGACTTAGTATAAGCTTGAACATTGCTGAAGGGAGTGGCAGAATGTCAAAACGAGACAAACGAAATTTTTTCGTTATTGCTCGAGGCTCAACCTTTGAATGTGTTGCAATTTTAGAAATATTATTGGCAGAAAAACAAATTACTTTAGAAAATTATAATAAATTTTATAATCAGCTGGAAGAAATATCCAAAATGCTTTATGCTTTAAGCAAAAGCCTTGAATAGCTCTTGCTCTTGCACAAATCTCTTGCTGATTTCATGGCGGCTATAGTTCAATGGTAGAACACCAGTTTGTGGCACTGGTTACGAGGGTTCAATTCCCTCTAGTCGCCCCTGACAATTCGCTTTGGCGCGAAAAAAGTTAGTCGAGTTTTCGCCTAAGGCACAAAGTTTTGCAGTTTAATTTACTCACCAAAAAAACTATGAACGGAAAAATAAAGAGACTGACCGACAAAGGTTTTGGCTTTATCGGTTCAGAAGAAACCGGCGGCAAAGATGTTTTCTTTCATTCCTCTGCTTTAGTTGACATGACTTTCAGTGATCTGAGAGAAGGCGACGATGTTACCTTTGATATGGAAGATTCTGACAAAGGTCCTCGCGCTGTCAATGTAAAGAAAGCGTAAGAAAGTTTAACAAAAAAAATCTCCCCGCGAGGCGGGGAGATTTTTTTATTGACTCGACAAACATATTATGATAAGGTAATTTATCTTCACGTTCTTTTTTTTCAAAACAGGTCAAGGTAATAGGAGGCAAAATCATGACGGAAAAATTGCTTAAATTAGGATTTTCTCACGGTGTGCTTTTTCGGCTGATGGAAGTTTATTCGGCCCAAGCCATCCAAATTTACAAAGATTTAAGCTCAAGCGCCATTGAAATCTGCTGCAATAAGGCCGAGGATGTCGATAAGCTGGAGACATTGATTCCTTTAGTACAGGACTTCAAGCATCGATCGATCCACCTGCCCTGCCATAACCGCTATGCGAATAACGCCCAAACCAGAGAACTGCTGGACAAGCTGGGCGACTTTTACTTTGCCGTCAAGGCGCGATTGGCGCTGGTGCATCCTGATCTGGTGGATGACTGGGAAGTCTTCAAAGATTTTCCGCTCAATTGGGCCGTAGAAAACATGGACAACCGCAAAAATGTTTTCAAGGTTCCGGCTGATTTCATCAGTTTTTTTGACAGCCATCCTGACTGGCAATTTGTCCTGGATCTGAATCATGTTTTTTCCAATGATCCAACTATGCAGTTGGCCCGGGATTTTATTGCTGTACTGAAACACAGGATTGTGGAACTGCACCTCAGCGGTTACCAAGGTTATCACGAACCGCTTTTCCAGACGCAGCAGACTGAAATCCTGAAACACTGCCAGGGCTTTGATGTCCCTATAATCATTGAAAGCGCTTTTGACCGGGTTACTGATACAGGACTTGAATATCAGTATATCCTGAACAATGGCCTCTTCTAAAATTAAAAAAGGGACGGTATCACAACCGTCCTTTTATAATTGACTTATTTGACTTGGCGTGATAAAAATTAAACAAAGACTCGGTACTTTTACATTAATTTTATTGAGAACAAAAGGAGGATTTAGTCATGGTGGAAGCAAATAATCATAGAATAGAGCTTAAGCCGATATTGGAAGCTGCTGCCAAAGCAGGCGCTTCTGATATCCATCTTCGGCCCGGTTTGCCGGTCATTTTCAGGGTAAACGGAGCTCTTGGACCTTATAACAAAGACGAGAAACTTTCTCCTGACCAGATGGAACAGATTATTAATACCATGCTGGACAAAAAGCAAAGGGAGAAATTTGAACGCAAAAGCGAAATCGACCTGGCTTACAGCGTCCCGGGACTGGGACGTTTTCGGGTCAATGTTTTCATGCAGCGCAGCACAAAGGCAATTGTTCTGCGGCGAATTCCCCATGAGATTCTGACCCTTGATCAGTTAAATCTGCCGCCAATCATCGGAAAAATTTCTCAGGAGCATCACGGACTAATTTTGGTGACAGGGACAACAGGTTCCGGTAAAACCACCACCTTGGCAGCCATGATTGACTTAATCAATGCTAACCGCAGCTGCCATATTGTCACCATTGAAGACCCGATCGAAATTCTGCATCGCAGTAAAAAAAGCATCGTAGATCAACGGGAAGTCGGCATTGACACTGATTCTTTCGGCGAAGCCCTGAGATCAGCCCTGCGCCAGGATCCCAATGTCATTCTGGTTGGAGAAATGCGTGATTTGGTTACCATTGAAACCGCCTTAAGGGCAGCTGATACCGGACACTTGGTTTTAAGCACGCTGCATACTCTGGATGCAACTGAAACTATTTCCCGGATTATCAGCGAATTCCCGGCCAACCAGCAAAAACAGATCCGAATGCTTTTAAGCACCATCATTAAGGCTGTCATTTCCCAGCGCCTGGTTCCAACCATTGATGGCCAGGGCCGAGTCGTAGCTGCGGAAATCATGATCAGCAATGAAAGGCTCCGCAGCTACATCAGGGATGAGACTAAAACCAACAATCTCCGAGAAGTCATCGGTGAAGGCAAAGAGCATTACAAAATGCAGACCTTTGATCAGGCCCTGATGGAACTATATAAAAAGAAAATCATCAGCCTGGAAACAGCACTCAAAGAATGCACCAATGCTGACAACTTCAAGCTTAAAATATCCGGTATCGACAGCTCGGAAGACTCGCGTTCCTGGGGTACTACAGAAAACGACAATGATCCAGAGGATGGGAGCGGTTCTCCAGGCAGTGAAGACCTGGAAATCGAACGGTTCTGACAATCAACTTAAAGCGGTTCCGCAACGCGGAACCGCTTTTTCTATTATTCAAAAAGTGTCAATCGGCATTGACACTCTGCATTGACCGAAATCTAAATATTTGCTATAATGGAGGACACAAATATAAAGAAATAGGAAAATTCACTTTTTAAGCACGAAATTGGAACCTTAGCCAAATTCCTAAAAACCCAATAAAATCAAGGCTTTTACAGCTACACCAATAAAATATTTATTATATTATTAATTAAGCCCCAAAAATATGTTATCCTTTTTCTTTATCGGTTTTGTTGAAATGATTATCTGCACTATCTGGACCAAAGTAGTTAATAAAAGTCAGGTCTGGGCCAGTGGCGCAGTTACTTTGATTGAAATTGTGGTCTGGTACTTTGTGATTGAAGCTATCATTTCTGACATCAACAACTGGAGCATTATTTTGGCCTATGCCTTAGGCTGCGCTTTGGGGACAATGTGTTCTACCTATTATTTCCAGATCATGGAAAAAGTAGAACGCCGGCTGAAACGCTATAAAAGAAAGCCCAGCTGGAAAAAAATCATTCTTAATGTCTTCTCTTGGTAAAAATAGACTTAATTTTCTTAATTTTAATGGCCTGCGAAATTCTGCGGCTCCAGGCCAAAGGACTCTGGTTTAGACTGCATCTACCTGTCTAATTTCATAAAAACACCCCGCGATGCGGGGTGTTTTTATTTTTGGTAAAATAATATATAATATATAATATTAATTAAAATTAATTTATGACATATTTAATTATTTTAAATGTTTTCGGATTTACTCTCGATGTAATCGGAAAAATAATCGTGGCTTATACTGCCTTGGCTGTGCATCATCGTTTTCGCCATGAGCATAAAGTTGACACAGCTGTTTTTAGAGCCATGAAAAAAGAGAATTACTACGCTATTTTAGGTATTGTCCTAATAATTTTAGGTTATATCCTGCAAATACCCCACAAATTAGTTATTTAATTTTTTGCATCATAATTTAAAAAGAGCGAACCGTGAAGTTCGCTCTTTATGATTGGAATTGTTCTTACTTTTCAGGCTTAAACACAATGGTTTTGCCTGAACCGAATCTTGACTCCAGCACAACCCGCGGCGGATGATGACCAGTCACAATCCTTCCGCACCGCTGAGCATAAAGATTAAAGCGTTCTGCTTCTGCTTCAAATCTCGGCTGATCTTCAAGATCAATAACTGCCAGCATGCCCTGGCCGCCATTCCAGGTTTTATAGCATTCTTCCTCTGACATATCTCTCCACTGAGCGCATTTGGCCATGATTTGAGGCGGTTCAAACAGGCTGTCCAAAACTGCGGAAAAACCCCGCGGGAAAAGAATGTCCTTGGCCAGTTTGGATTCAATGGCTCCTCCTGATAAATGCACCAGCAAGTGCACTTTTATAACCGGCTTAAAACCCGGGGGATTAGACCAGCCATTGAGATAAGTTAAAAACCGGTCATACAAAATTGAGGGGACCGCACAGGCCATAATGTCCAACTCTGCCAAAGGATTAGCCCACCAGGCATCGCCATATTTAAGCTTCAGAGCTTTACGCACTGAACTGATGCCATTAGCCCGGAATCCATGTTCCTGCAAGGCCATGATGATCTGACCGGGCTCCAAAGTCTTTCCCAGAATCATTTTTTGACGATGATAAAGTCCGGTCATCACCCCTGCCCAGTTGAATTTAAATCTGGCCTCAGGATTTTCAGAGCCGACACATACACCCAGCTCAGCTGTTTCACCCGTTATAATCACCACCTGTGATTCAGCGGCAGCCTGACGAGCGCTCATTATAACTTCCCTGGCGGCCTTATTTGTAGGTGAACCTTTTTCACCCAAAGTACTGGTGTCCAGCACACTGGCAAACACCAGCGGAATACCGCCCCAACGGGAAATGTCGCTGGCCGTCATGGCAAAAACTTCATGAGCGGCATGATGATAAGCGCGGGCCGCATCAATTAAAACAACTTTAGTACCTGGGCCGTCAGCAGCTTTTGTTTCCATGCAACCATTGGGAACCTTTTTAAAAGTGTATCCCCGCGGGCCGCGAAAATTACCGGCTGACATGTCCAAAACTTTCACCTGAGGAGAAAATTTATAAGTCTGCCTGCAAATTTCTCCTGCAAAAGCTGAAAAATCATCACCTTCTTCAATATTGACCCCATCCTGTCTGTACTTGTCTTCCTTTCGCCCCTTAACCATCTTTCTTTTCTCCTTTCTTATTTTGAAATGTACAATCTTGTTTTTTCTGATTTTCTTTACCTTATTAAATTGGTTGATGTTTGTCAACCGATATTTACTGATTCCGACTTTATTTTATGTGAAAGGTGTAACGGTAAAGATGTTAGTTAAGTGAATAGTGATAAGTGTAAGGTAATTATAAAAACTTAACACATAATACTTAATCCTAAACTTACATCCTAACCTTTTGACTATTCACTAAAAAGAAAAACCCCGCATCTTACGACACGGAGTTTGTTATCAACGTGAACATTCCCTTAGAATATTCACCCTGACATTGAATTTATTAAGATACTGACTTAACCGCTGCAGATTAACCTCAGTGGCAAAGAGTATCTGAAATCCAATTTTCTCCGGATCATCGGGTTTGGCATTGGGCAGGACAGCAATAATTTCACCGTACTTTTTCAGCCAATCCGTAACCTTTTTATACCCGCTGTCAAAATTATTCATGTTGAACAAAACTCCGACGATTACCAGGCTGATATCTTTGGCCTGCAGATTTTCTTCCAAACGATGTTCTTCATACTCCCCCAAAGTCTTGCGAATATCCGGCGGAATAATATCTTTGACCGCGTTATCAGCGACCTCAACCACCTCAGCTCTACCATCAGCAAGATTATTCAGGTTAAGAATAATCTTGTCCGGAGAAACTTCATTGGGGGAATCGGAGTGGATCATTGCCTCAAGATTTTCAATAGCTTCAAAAAGAGCATCCAGGATGTTTTGAGCGATGGGAAGCTGACCCAACCGCATTCTGGACAGAAGATTTTCCATAGCATGCGCCAGCTTGCTCATGCCCTGAAAACCAAAAACGCCACAAGAACCCTTGAGTGTATGAGCAGCGCGGAAAATACCGTTAAGTATATCCGGATCAACTTTTCCTTTGGCTTTTAAAGAATTTTCATACTTCAAAAGCCCCTGGCTCATTGCGTCTATGAGTTCTTCCGCCTCGCCGGCAAAATCTTTATCCATGACTACCTCCTCCCTTTTTAATGTACAGATTATATGGATTTTTCTTTACCTTATTAAATTGGTTGGTGTTTGTCAACCGATATTTAAAAATTTCGACTTTATTATAAGTTAAAGGTGTAAAGGTAAAGATGTTAGTTAAGTAAATAGTGTTAAGTGTTAGCTAATATAAAACACTTTTCACTTATAACCTAAGACCAGACTCACATCCTAACCTTTTCACTCTTCACCAAAGAAAAACCCCCTGCACCGTACGGTACAGGGGGCTGGTTGCGAAATTTTACTTGTGTTCCATTTTATCCGCCAAAGCTTTATGCGGAGGCGGAACACCACTGATAGGCGTTTTGGAACAATTTGAGCCAGGGTGAGGCCAGCAGTATCTGCCAGTCTTCCGGCAAATACGGCCACTGCCACAAATGGAAACATCTTTCAGGGTGAGGCATCATAGCCAGGTGACGGCCAGTCGGATCGCACAAGGCAGTTATTCCAAGAGGCGAACCATTGGGATTGAACGGATAAATATCCGTCATCAATCCCTGGTCGTCAACGAAACGGATCGGTGCCAGTTCCTTTTGCAGAATCTGATCCATCACCTTACTGTCAGGTGAATGGAACCGACCTTCACCGTGAGCCACCCAGATCCCTAAAGTTGATCCGGACATGCCCTGCAACATAATTGCCGGACTCTCCAGAATGGTTACGGTTGAGAACCTGGATTCAAACCGCCCCGAAGTGTTGCGGATGAATCTCGGTTGGATCTTATCAGCCAGGTTATCAAACGGCACCCAGCCAAGCAAGGCCATGAGCTGACAGCCGTTGCAGATGCCGAGGCTGAAAGTATCCTTGCGGTTCTTGAACTTTTTGAACTGGTTGCGCACCCGCTTATTGAAGCGAATCACGCCAGCCCACCCCTTGCCGGCATCGAGCACGTCAGCGTAAGAAAATCCGCCGACAAAGACAATGCCGACAAACTCGTCCAGAGTAACCCGACCGCTGATCAAGTCAGACATGATCACGTCATGGACTTCAAAGCCCGCGAGATGAAACGCGGCTCTCATTTCCGCATCGCCATTGGATCCTTCGGAACGAAGAATGGCGACTTTGGGTTTTCTTTGGGCTTCCAAAATTTTGGCCGAAGTCGGCTTGGGCATGAAGCTGAGGTTATACTGCGGACCTTGGCGGTCAAAATTAACCTCGCGCTCCTGTTCCACGCACTCCGGATTGGCCTGCAAACGATCGATCTGGTAACTGGTTTCTTCCCAGACATCGCGCAGGGTAGGCATTGCTGACCAGAAAACTTCCTGACCATGATTGGTCAATTTGATTTCCTGTTCTTGGCTGGTCCAGCCAAGAACGTGGCAGCAGTCCGTCAATCCGTGACACCGCAAGATGCCGCGGATTTTCTTTTCGTCTTCCGGCAGGTACTCGATCACCAGACCCAATTCTTCATTGAAGAAATAATTGAGCCAGTTTATTTTTTTGCCCTGCTGTAAATCGAGGTCCAAACCGCAATTTCCGGCAAAGGCCATTTCCAGTAAACAAGTGATCAAGCCGCCGTCTGACCGGTCATGTCCGGACAGTGTCAGACCTTCTCTGATTAATTGCTGCATGGCTTTGAAAGCCTGCTTGAGCAGTTGAGGATCTTCCACGTCTGGAACTTCATTACCGACCTGTTCATAAACCTGAGCCAAAGCAGAACCGCCTAAGCGCTGTTTGCCCTCGGCCAAATCAATAAGCATGAGTTTGCTTTGACCGGGTTTTTTGAGATCAGGAGTGACTTTCAGCCTGATATCAGGCATGGCCGCATAAGCAGACATGACCAGCGTACCTGGTGCCTTGACTGTTTCGCTGAAACCATCAGGATGATTGACTTTGGCTGCCATGCTCAGACTGTCTTTGCCACCGTCAATAGCCGGACCGTCCAGATCTTCCAGGAATTTTCCCAAGGCCAGGACTGCTTCATAGAGCCTTGCGCCTTCATCATCGACTTTGGCCGCCCACATCCAGTTGGCTGAGAACCTGACATGCTCAAACTGGGTAATGACTGCCCAGCAGAGATTGGTAAAGGCTTCAGCTGCTGACATGCGCGCCATGGCCGCGTTATTGACCAGGCCGATGATGGGCCGTTCGCCAATAGAAGTGGCAGCGCCAGTGAATTGAAAGTGGCTATTGGCTACTGCCGCATAGTCTGACAAAGTCAGCTGTAAAGGACCGACGCATTGCTGCTGGGCAATCAAGCCCGTAACACTACGATCGACCTTGCTGGTGAGAAAACGTTTGGACCCGACAGACAAAAGCCGCAGCACTTTTTCCAGTGCTTGGCCGATGGTCATGTCTTCAGGCAGTATCAAAGGCAGAAGTCTGTCTTTGACGCGCGTGAACTCAAATTTCTTCTGGGGCACTTTGCCGAAAATCTGTTCCAGAGAAAGATTTACCGGCTTGGCGCCCTTTTTGTCTTTGACCACGATCATGCCGTCACCGGTAATTTTACCGATGATCGCATAAGGGCATTCTTCGCGCTCGCAGATGGAAATGAACTGTTTCAAGCGCGACTTCTTGATGACGATAAAGTAGCGTTCCTGAGATTCATTGCCCCAGATTTCCATCTTGGACAGAGTCGGATCGCCCAGTGGCAGTTTGGCCATGTTGATGAGAGCGCCATACGGATTGACGCCTTCGGGAATGGCATTGCAATTGCCGCCTGCACCCAGGTCGTGGATGATCAGAATCGGAGATTGGTCGCCCATGGCAATGCAGGCATTGATGACACGGGCTGTTTTCTGTTCCATTTCCGCGTCGCCGCGCTGCACCGCATTGAAATCGAGCTTGGCCGTGCTGGCGCCCTGAATCATGCTGGATGCCGCGCCGCCGCCCATGCCGATGCGATAATTGGGACCGCCCAGAATGATAACGATATCACCCTTTTGCGGTTCCAGTTTTTTGACGTGACGGCTGTCCATCTGGCCAATTCCGCCGGTGAACATGATGGGCTTGAACCAGGAACGACGTTGACCCGCCACCATAAATTCGTTGGAGCGGGAAAAGCCGAGAATCACTGGCTCACCGATTTCATTGCCGTAGCGTGATGCGCCGTTAGACGCTTCAATGAGAATTTCCAGCGGTGTGGCCAGGTTATCTACCAACGGCCAATCAGGATGTTCCCATTCCAGGTCATAGCCGGGAATACGCAAACCGCCGACGCAGTATGCAGCCGTGCCCGCAATCATCATACCGCCGATACCAACCGCATACACGTCACGAATGCGACCGCCAGTGCCTGTTTCTGCTCCGGGGAATGGAGCAACTCCGCTGGGGAAATTGTGCGTTTCCGCCGTAAACAGAATGTGGTAATGCAGTCTCTGTCCTTCCCACTTGCAGGACTGGCCAGCCAAAGTGGGCAAGATGGTCCAGACATCCCAGCCTTCAATCGTGGAGGAATTGTCATGGAAAGCAATGATGCTGTTGCCTGGTTTTTTCTTCCAGGCAGCCGTAACAATTTCCCACAAGGTGAGCGGCATGGATTTACCGTCAATGTACATCTTGCCTTTCCAGAAATGATGGCGGCAATGTTCCGAGCCGGCTTGCGCCAACTGGAACAGTTCCACATCAGTAGGATTCCGTTTTAAAACGTCGCAGAACAAATGAAGGTAGTAATCAAAGTCCTGCGAATCCATGGCCAAGCCCAGTTCTTTGTTGGCTTTTTCCAAGGCCGCCCTGCCCTGTTCCAGAAGCGGGATGATTTTCATGGGCGCAGGCTTAAGGCCGGTGGAAAAAGTTGTCAGAGGCTTGGCATAGGGCATTTCGGTCATACGGTCATAAACCGACTCAATGAATCGAGCCGGAACTTCCTGTCCATTCAGGAAATACCGCCGGGAAACTTCCAGGCGGGTAACCTTGGTCAGGCCACAGGCGTGGCAAATAGCGACAGCGTTGGTGGACTGAGGCGTGGTCCGATTCATGGTCGGACCGACTTCAATCACGTTCGTGCCAAGGAAACTTTTAGGCCTGGTTTTTTCAGGTTCAAATGTTTCCGCCAGCAACCAGCGCAGCTTTTTCAGCTCGGCCGGTGTCATGGGCGAACTGGTCTCCACATTGAAACACAGTTCAGTTTTCAGACCCTGCAAACCAAACTGGGCCTGCAAAGCACTGACTTTGTCCTCGGTTACACCCGGTTGCCGGTAAAAATGTAACACCTTACCCTCTTGTGCTTTCATCTTAGCCTCCTTTTACCCCCCGAAGCTTTAACTCAGGAGGGCATTGTTTTGTGATTTTGTTTTTATCCTTAAAACCCTAATTTTCAAAGTTCAAATATATAAAAAATAAAAAATTGTCCCCCTTGAACAATTTTCTTATTTGCCTTAAATTTAGCATTTTGGCGATATTTGTCAAACGGTTTTCGCTATCGACAAACGTAACGTTTACCGAGACAGAGAAACGTAAAATAAAATAATTCCCATGGGTACTTCAAAAATATCTCAATATTTGCTAAGATTATAATATAATTAATTCTCAATTTATGCTTTATTACTTCTTTGCCATCGCCTACATCCTTGATGCCTTTTTACTGGCGTTATTGGTTGTTTTTATTATTTTAATTGTAAAACTACTAAAATCGCTTGGTCAGGACTTTACTTTGCTGGAAAAAATGAGGTTAATTCCGATTTTTTTGACTAAACACTCCCATCAGGCTTTTTTACATCATGCCCTAAAAAATAAAAAAGGTACTTATCAGGCTCATTATCATAAACATGCGCAAACCAATAAAATCCTAAAGCATTTGATGCATGGGGCTCTGGGCTTTTTAATGCTAAAAGTACTTATTACCGGATTAATATTCTGGTATATTCCCAAACCGACCGTAGCTCAGCCGATTAAATACTCCTTTACAAACCAAGGTTTTACCAGTTTTAGTAATGGGATCTATAATTTGACTCAGTTTGAAAACAACGCCATATTTATCGCGCCAGGTTCTTTATCCGGTAATTACATTTCCCAACCAATTGGCACTGGCAAAATTGCCTATAACTGGCAAAGTCTGGCCTGGGAGACTGACCAGGTCTATAACAAGAGGCCAGAATATCCGTCAACAAAAATTGCTGTCTGGTCTATGGATTCATTAGAATATTGTGCTGACGATCTTTCCCATAATTATAACTGCAAAATCAAAAATATCTCTTTAACCAACGGACTTTATCAAACCAAAGCCTATTATTTTGACGGCGAAAATTCCAAAGCCAAAATAGAAGCTAATTTATCTATTAAAGATTCTTTTACTATAGGCACCTGGGTAAAATTTGACCAGGATATTTTCTTTGGCAGTGAAGAACAAGATTATATCTTCTTAAGCAAGGGCTATGGCAACTATTATATTCCCAAAAACCCGTATCAACTGAAATATAATTATTATTTCGGCATCCTCAATGGCGCCCTGACTTTTAAATATTGGGTCGATGACAACCAAATGCACTGGGGTCAGGTAAAAAACACCAATACAAATTTTAGTGCTAATCGCTGGTATCATTTGGCGGTTAGTTATGACAGTAAAAGCAAAGCTTTCAAATTATATATCGACGGTATAGAATATCCGGCAGAGATAACAGACTATGATGATGGCGCTCTCAACCATTTTCCCAATACCAGCCCGAATTTGCCGACTTGGATAGGTGGAATCGGTTATCTGTGGATGGATAATGAGGAAAAAATGGTTGATGTGCTGAAAGGCGCTCTGGAAGAACTTTTTATAACTAATACAGCCATGAATGTCTTGGATTTGAGAAAAATTATTAACCAAACAGGAGAAGTTTATTTTCAGGTCAGGACCTCAAATTCACTGCCGATTACCGGAAATTTCTGGGGACCAGGCAACCGGCTTGATACTTATTTTACCCAAAACCAAGCCGATAATCTGAAATTTATTACGCCCAGCAAATATTTGCAGTATATCGCTTATTTATCCCGACCGATTATGAATTTCAATCCTAAGTTATTTAATGTAACGGTTGAATATAGTGATGGCAAAATCGAGCCGACTCAAAACCTAAAAATTTCTTTACCTACAACCTCAAACGGTAATAAAAATTCTGATACTTCTAGAGATGTGGTCAAAGAAAAAGAAGCCCTTAATCTTTTCATTTCTTTATTCAAAACCATGCCCACTAGTGATCAGGACTGGCAATTTATTAATCTAGTGGCATATGATAAAAATTATCAGCGGGATTTAATCCAGGAGCAAAAAGCTATTACTGCCTTCAGTAAATTTTATAATAAATTGCCCAGCAATAATTTTGATTGGGGCATTATTCACGCGCTGGCCTATTCAGTCAAGGGCCAGACTTTGATGACTAGCTGGTTAAAAAAATAATTATTAATCTTAATACTATGTTGAAAAAAATTCTTTTTGGCGGACTGATCGCTCTTTGGCTATTAACCATGCTGCCGCTCGCAGCCAAAGCCACCAACACCGGCTTACAACCGGGAACTCTGATTAAAGCTGCAAACGCCAGTGTTTATTATTTCGGTGCTGACGGTAAACGTTATGTTTTTCCCAATGAAAAAACCTTTAAAACCTGGTTTGTCTCCTTTGATGTTATTATTTCCATCAGCAATGAACTCTTATCGGAAATTCCGATCGGAGGCAATGTTACCTATAAACCAGGGACCAGATTAATTAAAATTACAACTGATCCTAAAGTGTACTACGTTGATTATAACGGCACCTTAAGGCATATAGACAATGAATCTATTGCCAAACAGCTTTGGGGTAATACCTGGTATACTCTGGTTGACGATCTGCCTGATTCTTATTTCGTTAACTATAAAATGGGTCAACCTTTATCAAGTCCAGCCATACAACCGGCCTCTGCCACCTATTCAATCAACCAGGATAAAGCCTTATCTGATCAGGCTGATCCCACTGAAAATTTAATCGGTAAAATCAATTTAACCGGTAAAATTGACGGCAATGTAGCTTTCTTGGACTGGACAACCGAAAGCCTGGAATCTCCCAGCGGCTTTAAGGTTGTTATGTCTAATGATCCCAATCCTGTTTATCCGGGCAATGACTTTCACTATTTATCATCAGCCGGAACCAGAAGTGATGCCTGGTATGAATTAAATTCCTCAGCCACTTATTATTTTCGTGTCTGCCAATATCTGGACGGCAAATGCGGAATTTATAGCAACAACTTAAACCTGACAGTGGCTGGCAGTTCTACTACACCGACCGTCAGCAATAAATCGATTACCCTCAAACTGACTGCTTCTTCAGCTAACTCTGCCAACTTTGAATGGGTAACTAATTTTAATTCACCTTATGGATACAAAGTTGTTAAATCAACAGAACCAAATCCGGTTTATCCCGGCAATGATTATCACTATATTGATAATGCCAATGTTAAAGTGGATTCCTGGACTCTGGGCAGCGGCACCTGGCATTTCCGAGTCTGCGAATATTTGAACGGAACTTGCGGAGTATACTCCAATGACTTAACTGTAAAAATTGGAACTACTACAACTACAACCAGCGGTACAATTTCCCTGACCGGCAGTGTCAGCGGTAAAAATGTGTCTCTCAAATGGACTTTAAACAACATGACCTCGCCTTTAGGCTTTAAAATTGTCAAAGCTGAACATATAAATCCTGTTTATCCCGGGGATGTCTACCATTATTATACTGATTCTGGTTTAAGATCAGATGCCTGGGAAGGCTTGAGTTCAGGCACATACCATTTCCGGGTCTGCGAATACCTGGGCGGTACTTGCGGCAAATATTCCAATGATCTGATGTTTACCGTACAATAATAGAAGGACGTATTATTATTAGCTAAGGTGTTCCCTAATGCGGAGCACCTTAGTTTTTTTGTATTGACTTTAATTAAAATTGATTATAAAATGATCATATTAATTAAAAATAATTAACCACGGGAAAAAACTCACAAAAATCTACGGAAAACATAATTCGTGTAATTAGTGAGCCAAAATTTCGTGATTCAGTCATATGTCCAAAATTATCCTCAAAAATTTTTTAATTTTCCTGTTTATTTTTTTGGTCATTGCCGCCTTATTTTCCACTTACAATGCTACAACGGAAAAGCCGGAACAAGTCGGAATTGACCAGCTTATTACCCAGATTCAAAATGAAGAAGTTTCTCAGATTATTGTTCGTGATGGCAAACTGGACATTACTTTAAACAACGGCAAAAAAGAAGTGTCCAAGAAAGAAATTTCTGATTCTTTGAGCACGCTTTTAAAAAATTACAATATTGACCCGGTAAAAATGCTTAAGGTCAAAATTGAAGTCAAGGAAAATGAAGGCTTTGGCTTTTGGGCCATAACCTTACTGCCGTTCCTTATTCCTCTGGTTTTAATCGGCGCTTTTATCTATATCATGATGCGCCAGGTCCAGGGTGCCAATTCCAAAGCCATGTCCTTTGGCCAAAGCGGTGCTCGTGAGCTTCATCAGAAGGGTAAATCAAAAATAACTTTTAAAGATGTGGCCGGCTGCAAAGAATCAAAGGAAGAATTATCAGAAGTCGTTGAATTTTTAAGAAGTCCCAAGAAATTTTTACAACTTGGCGCCAAAATCCCCAAAGGCGTACTTTTAATGGGCGCACCCGGAACCGGCAAAACATTACTGGCCAAAGCAGTCGCCGGCGAAGCCAATGTGCCTTTCTTTTCAATTTCAGGTTCTGAATTCGTGGAAATGTTTGTCGGTGTGGGTGCTTCCAGAGTTCGTGACTTATTTAAAAAAGCTAAAAAATCTTCTCCTTGTATTATATTTATTGATGAAATCGACGCTGTCGGCCGCCAGCGCGGAGCCGGGCTGGGCGGTTCTCATGATGAACGTGAACAAACTTTAAATCAAATCCTGGTGGAAATGGACGGTATGGAAACCAAAATTAATGTCATTGTTATGGCGGCAACAAACAGGCCTGATATCTTGGATCCTGCGCTCTTACGACCTGGACGATTTGATCGTCGCGTAGTGCTGGATATGCCCGACATCAATGATCGCGAAGAGATTCTAAAAGTTCATGCTGAAAATAAACCTTTTAGCGCTGACGTTGATTTGAGAAAAATAGCCGAACGCACACCGGGTTTTTCAGGCGCTGACATAGCTAATGTCTTAAATGAAGGAGCGATTTTAGCTGCCAGACGCAATAAAAAATCAATTGACCAAATTGACATTTTTGAAAGCATTGAGAAAGTCCTCCTCGGTCCGGAAAGAAAAAGTCATATTTTATCAGATAAGGAAAAGAAAATTACCGCATACCATGAAGCCGGACATGCTTTAGTTGCCCATGAACTGCCCAATAGTGATCCGGTTCATAAAGTTTCCATTATTTCCCGGGGCCATGCTGCCGGCTATACTTTAAAATTACCTCTTGAGGACAAACATTTGCATGCCCGCTCAGAATTTATTGATGAATTGGCTGTATTTTTGGGTGGCTGGGTAGCGGAAAAAGAAACTTTTGGGGAAGTTACCACCGGCGCCTCCAACGACTTGCAGCAAGCTACAAAGCTGGCCAAAAATTTAATTACTCGTTATGGCATGGATGAAGACTTGGGACCGCGGACATTTGGCGAACGTGAAGAACTTATCTTTTTAGGCAAGGAAATTCATGAACAGCGCGATTATAGCGATAAAACAGCAGAAATGATAGATCAATCAATCACCAATTTAATCTCTCAGGCTCAAAAAACCGCCAAAAACATTCTAACAAAACACAAAGATCAGCTGGACAAAATTGTTGAAGCCCTGATAAAAAAAGAAACCCTGGAGCGAGGCGACTTTGAGGCTTTATTTAAAAAATAAAAATTAGATTTAAAAGGTCTGGACTGAATGGTCCGGACCTTTTGTTTTCCTTGAAATTATTGTATAATAAATACAGTTTTAACTTAGATTTAAACTCTCCTATGCTTCCACCTTCGCTAAAGCTTCGGTGGATAAAAAAGCTATGGGGGGGGTCAAGGGGTAATAAATATGTACATTTCATACAAAGACATTTTTAAGAATGCTTGGCAAATTACCGCCCAAAACCGCGCTTTGTGGATTTTTGGCATTTTTGCCTCGTTTATTTCACTGGAAAATGTCTATGAAATTATTTTTTCTCAGTTTAATGAATTTAATAATGCCGGCAGTTTCTTTACTCAGGTTTTGAATCTTTATCATACCCAGCTACAAGTCATTGACAACCAGCTTTTAAATCTCAGCCTTTTCACTCAAAATTTAAGCGCCTATTTTTCGTTTATGATTTTTGGCGCTCTGATGATTTTAATTATTTGGCTGGCGTTTACTTCCCAAATTCTGGTAATTAAAAGCACTGCCTTGATCTATCATGGAAAAAAAATAAATCTTTTTTCTATCTTTCACACAAGTGACGCAAAATTCTGGCCGGTCTTTATAATTAATCTGCTGGTAAAATTAATATTATATGCCGGCTATTTGGCGCTTAGTTTTCCTCTGCTCTATATGTTATTAATCAGCAGTGTTAACGGTATTTTCCTGGCCAACTTGTTTTTCTTTTTACTTTTTACGGTCTTTGCAATTTGTCTCAGCTTTATTTCGGCCTATGCTACAAATTTTATCATTCTCAGAGACTACCATATTTTTGAAGCTTTCGGTGCCGCCTGGAATCTCTTTAAAAAAAATATTGTTATTAGCCTAGAACTGGCTTTTACCTTGTTTTTTCTAAAACTAGTAAGCCTGATTCTAATTGTTTGCCTGGCTTTATTTTTCGCTATTCCTATCAGTTTGGTTTTTATTATTACCTGGGGCAGCAAAGATCTGATTGGCATTGTGATGAGCATAACCTTAATGCTATTAACCATAAGCTTTATCTCGATTTTTATAAATGCTATTTTTAATGTATTTTATTTATCCAGCTGGACCATCACTTTTATCAAATTAACTGAAGAGACATTAATGGGCAAAATCCACGCTTATATCAGAAATTTACCTTCTTCTTTAAATGACTTAGCTAAACGCTGGAATATTAAAATCGACAAAAAAGAAGCCAAAAAAATTGCCGGAAAACTAGCCAAACAAACCGAAGTAGAGGCCAAAGCCTTGGCTCAAAACTTGGCTGCCAAATATAAAAAATATCAGCCGACGGTAAAAAAGCAAGGGAAAATTCTAGCTAAGGAGCTTCAGGCTGCTTACATTAAATATGAACCGCGGTTAAAAAAAGAAGCCACAAAAATTGCGCTTCAAATAAAGAGTGAAATCAATCCGTCCAAGGTTACCGTAAAATCGACAAAAAACAAAAGTAAAAAAGTAACTAAAAAATAATCATACTTAATTTCTTATGGCAGGCATTGATGATGATCAAAATGTTAAAGGGCTGTCTGATTTAATCAAGGAGAGCAAAAGCAAACAAATTAAACCAGTCATCTCTGAACAAAAAGTCACGGAAAAATTTTCAGAAAAGATGGAAACGATCAAGGTTAAAGAGCTGGAAGAGGTTGCCCAAAACCAAGCTCAGAATTTGGGTTATCCCTACATTAACCTCGTCGGTATCCCTATTAACAGCGATACTATTAATTGTATCCCTCAAGAAACGGCTGAGGCACATAAAGTCCTTTGCTTTTTTAAGTCTGACAAAGATATCAGGATTGCTTCACCAGTACCCAACAATCCCAACCTAAAAAAAATATTAGAAGATCTGGCCAAGGAAACAATCAGCGGTCACGGAGAAATCTATCTGGTTTCCGAAAATAGTTTCAATACTGCCTTTAAATTTTATGCAAAATTTCCGCCGCCTCGAGAATTTGTGACCGGAGTAAAAATTACCGGAGATGAACTGGACAAGATAAAAAAGGAGATTAAAAACTTCGGAATTCTAAATGCCAAACTGAATGAAGAGAAGAACATGACTAACATTTTTAAAATGATTTTGGCCGGTGCCATGCAAGCCGGATCTTCTGACATCCATATTGAAGCAGAAGAAGAAAAAATTGCTTTAAGATATAGAGTTGACGGTGTTTTACACGTTGTTGCCACGTTAACAAAAAAAATCTGGGAACGGCTAGATTCCAGATTGAAAAATATTGCCGGTTTAAAAATTAATGTTACTGACAAACCCCAAGACGGCCGTATCACCATCTATCTGTCTAAAAATGAGAAAATGGAAGTTCGTGTTTCCACCTTACCTACAGCTTATGGCGAAAGCATTGTCATGCGTTTATTAAAATCAAATATATCAAGCTTGGAATTTGAAGATTTGGGTGTCCGAGGTAAAGCTTATGAAGACTTAAAACGGCAGGTCGAACGGCCGACCGGGATGATTATAACTACCGGACCAACAGGCTCTGGTAAAACTACGTCTTTGTATGCTATTTTAAATAAGCTTAATAGTCCGGAAACAAAAATAATTACCCTGGAAGATCCGATTGAATATAAACTGGAAGGTATTGCTCAAAGTCAGATTGACCATTCGGCCGGCTATTCATTTGCCGACGGTCTGCGCTCCATTTTGAGGCAAGATCCTGATATCATCATGGTTGGTGAATTGCGTGATATAGAAACAGTGGAAGTTGCCATACAGGCAGCCTTAACCGGTCATCAGGTTTTATCAACTTTACATACCAATGACGCTGCCGGCGCCATCCCCCGCTTTTTATCTATGGGCGCCAAGCCTTTTCTTTTGGCACCAGCCTTAAACGCAGTCATCGGCCAACGTTTAGTCAGAAAAATCCATGATAAATGTAAAATTGAAATGCAATTAGAACCTGACAAACTGGAACGGGTAAAAAAAGTACTGCTTAATCTGCCGCCGAATTCCGGCTATAACGTTGATCTGAATAATATGAAATTTTATCGTGGCCAAGGCTGCGATGAATGTAATCATATCGGCCTCAAAGGCAGACTTGGTATTTATGAAATATTTACTTTAAATCCCCAAATTGAAGCGGAAATCCTTTCAGGCAAAGCCTCCGAATATAAAATTGCTGAATTGGCCCATGACAGCGGCATGATTTCCATGGTTCAGGACGGTATTTTAAAAGCCTTAGATGGCATTACTACTGTAGATGAAATCTTCAGGGTAATCGAGTAATAACTGCCTATTTGACAATCTTTTACAATGATGATAAAGTACTTAATCCCGGCAAGGGTAAACATATAAGGGTCCAAGGAGGGTGTAAAATGACAACTGAAGACAAGAAAACGATTCTGGTCAAAAAAGAAGAAGTCCATGACCGAAGACTCCAAAGAATATTAGACAAACATGAAGGCGAACCATTTATTCCTCTGGGGGACATGATGGTCACTCACCTCGAGTTTGTCAGAGAAAGAGATCGCCAGAATAACCTAGCTCAAGAAGAAGCTAGTACCGAAAAGGAAAAATAACTAAAACGCCCCGTACCAACTGGTACAGGGCGTTTCTTTGTATTACAGATTATTTTTTGAAATATTCATGAAATTTTGAGACCTTAACCAGTAAGTCTTTGGCCTTGGCTATTTTAGCCTGTTCGGCCGGAGATTTCAAAAAATCTTCCAAAGCACCTTTCATAGCAAAAAGTTGTCTTTCAATTTCTAATCTTAGTAAAGTTTTAATTTCCTTTTCCTTGGGACTAAGATCTTTAGCTTCTTTACTAGAAATTATCGCATCAGCCATTTTCTCTATACTGCCATTAGCAATATAGACTTCTAGTCTGGGCATTACAATTCCCCGCAAATCATCGGCTTCTAAATATTTAAAGATAGCATCAACGTCAACAACCTTTTCTGATACTTCCTCATTGCTAAGCGCAAAATTTCCAGCTCTAATGTTATCGACAAAGCTCTGAGCTTTAAATTTAGCAGCATCAGCACTTAAAGCGTTGCCGACTTGAATAGCTAGTCCAATATTTGTTTCATCGTTAAGAGGTAAACTCAAAACCATATCTGCATTTTCCCGTAATTGATCAAATCTAGATAAAGAAAAAACCTGCAAACCGCTGGCTGCTTCAGCAGCCGATCTTTCAAATAACTGCATTACACCTACAGCAGCCATTAGTTTTTCGCGGTACTGAAACATTTTCTGTTTATAGCGCCTATCTTCTTCATTTGTGACCCAGTCCTGATCTGTTTTTAATTCTTGTAAATCATCACTGGCAATATCTTTTTGGCTATCCAGAGCAGCCTTTCTCCATTCCGCCTGCAATTGGGCAATGGCCTTGATTCTAGCATCAGAACTTTCAACATCTAAGATACCATTTTTAAACTCCATATCTTCAATTACTCTCCCTTCAAAATCGCCTTTTTTAGCCATAGATTTGAAATAAATTATTAGTAATACTTTAATTTTAGCATACTTTAGCTAAAAAGTCAAGAGGAAATTTTAAATTCTCTGCTATTATCTTTTAGTATAATCTTTAGCCAAACAACCTTTTTAAATGATTTTAAATATTTTTCAATCTTATCAGCCCACTCAATTATCACTATCGCCTCAGGATTATTCAAATACTCCTCAATCCCCAAATAAAACAATTCCTGCGGATCATCTAAGCGATAGCAATCCACATGGATTAGATTTTGGATTTTAGATTTTCGATCTTGGATTTGGTAAACTTTCATCAAAACAAAAGTCGGGCTGGTTACTTTTTCTTTGATCCCAAAAGCTTTGGCCAAATATTGAGTCAAAGTTGTTTTACCGGCACCCAACTCGCCCTCAAGCGCAATAATCTCTCCACCCTTAAGTGACTTGGCCAGCTTCTTGGCCAGGGCTTGAGTATCTTTTTCGGTTTTTATAATAATTTTTTTCATAGATTGATGATAAAGATGAGAAAAAAGGGGAAAGAGAGTAAGAAGGGTAAGAAGAGAATTCCCTTATTACTCCTCTTTACCCACCTTACGCTTCTTTCCCTTTTTCAAGGCAACCTTATAAAACTTCATAGAACTTTATATAACCTAATATAACCTTATTTTAAACTTACACTTCCAGGTTCGGATCCACCTTAACATCCCGCCAAGATTCGCTAAAATTCGCTAAACCATCTTTGGCCTGAAAATAAGCTGCTACTGCTACCATTAAAGCATTGTCAGTAGTCAAATGCAAGTCAGGCTGAAAAAATTTTACTTGTGGTAATTTCGCTTCTACTTGTTCTGCCAATTGACGTCTTAATTCTTTATTAGCCGCCACACCGCCACCAAGTAATAAAGACTTAACTTCATATTTTTCCGCTGCTTTTAAGGTCTTGGCAACCAAGACATCAATACTAGCCTGCTGAAAAGACGCGCACATTTTACGAATATTCCCATTGTCTTTGAATTTCTCTTTTGCCCACTCATATTTAACCGCTGTTTTTAAGCCGGAAAAACTAAAATCAAAATCCTTAGTATAAATCATTGGGCGCGGTAATTTGAAATATTCAGAGTCAGCGTTGGCCGCATATTTAGAAATTATCGGACCGCCCGGATAACCCAGCCCCATAATTTTAGCGGCTTTATCAAAAGCTTCGCCAACAGCATCATCACGGGTTGAACCAATGGTTTTAAAATTATTGGGATCTTTAAGTAAAACCAAAGAAGTATGTCCGCCGGAAACAACCAGACATAAAGCCGGGTATTCTATTATTTCCAATTCGCCTTGTTCGCCCTTTAAATAATTAGCCAGAATATGCGCTTTAACATGATTAACCGGAATCAAAGGTTTATGCCAAACCATGGCTAAAGTCTTGGCGGTTTCTACGCCAACAATTAGAGACGTTATTAATCCCGGACCATAAACTACGGCAATGGCATCAATTTTTTCGGGTTTAACTTTTGCTTGTTTCAACGCTTTATCTAAAAGCGGCAACATATTTTCCATGTGCTTGCGAGCCGCCACTTCAGGCACGACTCCGCCGTATTTTTTATGAATGTTAATTTGTGAGGCCACGAAATTAGCCAAAACTTTAAATTTCCGGTTATTGATTTCCAGGATAGCAACTGCGGTTTCATCGCAGGAGGTTTCTATTGATAAGATTATCATAATTGTTAATTCTCACTTATTAAATCCGGATAATTAGTATAAATATATCTATAATTCTCTGCGTCGGGAATTTTGTGCTTCATAGGATTTTCATAAATATAGCGTAAATGTTCGTCAAAATCATTTTCATTGCGGATGTAATGGTCGCGAAATGATTTTTGCCAATGGAATTTTAGAAAGTAAGTTTGGGCTTGGCCGTATTTGGCAATAAATAGCTTTCGCAATTCAAATAAATATTCGTAATGTTTTTCGATTAATCCCTCATAAATTTGATATTTTCCCTGGTTTCGAACCCGAAGGAGCGATTTGCAAATCGCTCCTTCGGGTTCGTGACCGAGGATAAAATTTATGTGGCGGGTATAATGTCTTTTCAAAAATTGCATTATTTTGGATAAATCCTTTGATTCCATTGGAAAAAACATCAAATGAAAATGGTCTTTCAATATTACAAAGGCAAAAAGATCCATGTTCTTCATTTTCTTAACCAATCGTAATTCTTCAATAAACAATTTACAAAAAATCTGTTCCTTAAAATATTCAACACGATTATCGGCAACTGAGGTAACAAAATATGTCGCGCCTTCAAAATATATTCTTTTTTGTGCCCCCTTGTGTAACATATAATTATTTTAATTCTACTTAAAAAATCAACAAAAATCAAGGTTTAATATAAATAAAAAAACCGCCTCCGAAGAGAACGGTTTTGATGTCAGCAATTACTAGTCAACTGAATTTCTTTCTTCTTTTGTTTGGCCGCACTTGCAGGAAGATGAAACAACTTCCCAGCCGGCAATTGGACCTCTCTCAGCCTGTTCAACATGGCGTCCAGTTTCTTTCCAATCATGACGATGCGGTTTTTTGTTTTTCTTGCAAGTCATACTTACTCCTTTATTATTTCCTTGTCGCCCCATTCATTACCTGAAAACGTTCAAGAAGTTCAGCCTCAGTAAATTGCCCTTCATGGGTAATCGCTTCTTCAATAAACTTAGCCGGGTCGCCTTGTTTCATGGGATTTAGCTGGCAATCATCGCAGACAGAACTGTCAGCCGTGCTATAAAGCTCCATCAGGCATTTTTCACAGGTTGCCTGGCTCATGCCCATCTCAGTCAATCTTGGATCCTGATCTGGTCTCATTTTTTACCTCCCGATAATTCGGAAGATTTGATCATGCCACCTTGAGTGTGCGGATTTTTGCAGTGCGGGCAAATCCCAGCCACCCCCTGAAATTCACCCTTGAACTTTTGACCATTGGCTCGAGCAATACGTTCGTAGGTACCCCGCTCCCAATGGTAATAGCGTGAACCGTCAGGAAATTCCCAATACCAGCAGCATTGTCCGCATTTTTGAATGAACCTTACCTTTTTACCACGGCGACGCGCCAGAGTGACTTCTCCTGGAATGTGGCGGGCTCCTCTGGCTAAATCCTCGGCATCAGATTTGGGAAAGCTGGCATTAGTATCGCCATCTTCACCTTTATCCTTATCCAGAGCATTGGCCAACATTCCAAAACCCGCCAAAAACTCTCGTCTGTCATTTTCCATTGTTTCCTCCTGCTTTTCTGTTTTCCATTTTATGTCTAATCTAAACATAATCACTATCATAAGTCAAACCTTGACGCCTACTCAATTTTACCCTATAATATAACCATAATCCCTAGCGGGATTTTTAGTTTAAATAGAAATTCCATAGTTATTAGTTGTTAGTTATAAGTTTTTAGTTAATTGCGCCGCCATCGTCTAGTGGTTAGCCTGTCCGCCTCTGGCGGAGACACCAGGTTTTTCCGCCAAAGGCGGATCCGCCTCCGGCGGACATCCTGTTTAGAATTAATATGTATTATTTATATATTTTACTAAGCTTAAAAGATTCAGGTTATTATATTGGAATAAGCGATAACCCGGAGAAAAGACTGCTTGAACATAACCAAGGTAAAACAAAATCCATAAAAAGCAGGATCCCATTTGAATTAAAATATAAAGAGGCATATAGTACTAAAACTGAAGCAAGAAAAAGAGAAATTTTATTAAAGAAAAATTATCAGATTCGCAAGGAATTACTTAATAAAATTGGATTTAATCTTAAATAAACCACGCCGCCATCGTCTAGTGGTTAGGACACCAGGTTTTCATCCTGGTAACAGGGGTTCGATTCCCCTTGGCGGTACTAGAGCAAAAATCACTTCTATCGCAGAGGTGTTTTTTGTTATATAAACTGTTTGATAATTTTTATTATTTAAGGTTTTTCCGCCAAAGGCGGACCCGCCTCAGGCGGGCATCCTGGTAACAGGGGTTCGATTCCCCTTGGCGGTACTAGAGCAAAAATCACTTCTATCACAGAGGTGTTTTTTGTTATATAAACTGTTTGATAATTTTTATTATTTAAGGTTTTTCCGCCAAAGGCGGACCCGCCTCAGGCGGGCATCCTGGTAACAGGGGTTCGATTCCCCTTGGCGGTACTAGAGCAAAAATCACTTCTATCGCAGAGGTGTTTTTTGTTATATAAACTGTTTGATAATTTTTATTATTTAAGGTTTTTCCGCCAAAGGCGGACCCGCCTCAGGCGGGCATCCTGGTAACAGGGGTTCGCCTGCCCGCCGTAGCTTGAGCGAAGGCGGGATTCCCCTTGGCGGTACTGAGAAAAAACTCTGTTCCATTTAGGAAACAGAGTTTTTAGTTTGAAAAATAGAAGAGGTCAATACAATTATCCAGATCATGGATTAAAACCAGTTTTTTGGCCAATGAAGGATCAATCCATTGAAATCCCTTATGCTCCGTTGGCTCAATCTTTACTTCTGGGCGTTTATCCAAAAGGCAGAAATAAATATGATAGATAAAATCTACCCCGCAATTTCTGACAAAAATCGTCTGGAAAAATATGACTTCAGATAGGGGTATGACCAAGCCTGTTTCTTCAAAAATCTCACGTTGCATCGCCAAATGAGGCGATTGATCAGTAACGTCAACTTTACCAGAGGGCAATCCCCAGGTATTCCCTGACTTTTTATAGTCCTGTCTTAAAAGCAGCAAAATTTCTCCCTGGTCTTGCAAAAAACAGCCAACTGCTTCAAAAACAGGATTAAAATCTGCAGGTTTTTCTTTAAAGATCAACTTATCACCTCCTTGTTAATTTCTTTATATTATCACTAAAATAATTGAAAGTCAAAGCCATATCTCTGCCCAGAGCTTGATTTTTTGTTTGAATTTGTTATACTACTAAATCTAAGCAAGGAGGTTAAAAATGGCTGAAAAACCAAGTCCCAAGTATCCTGAAAAGACTTTGGTACAATTTAAACACGGACACGATCTTTATATCGGTCAAATAATTAAAAGTGAAATTGTTCAGGCTGGGCATCGGGGCAGAAAAGCAGGCAGTATTCTTTATCTGGTCCGCATCCTGTCCATAAATCGCCAAAAAACCACTGATTGTCTCCAATCTACCATTGGCGAAGATGAAATTATCAGCCACAAAAAGCCAACTTAGCCAACAAGTTAATTTGAACTTGTTGGCTTTTTTATTTAACAAATCCTTGACAGATCAATTTATTTAGGCTATATTTGAATATCCAAAATCAAAAGGAGGTTTACAATGAAAATACTGAAAAATAATGTCTTTATCGACATCACCTGCCCTCACTGCACCAGTGAATTGAGGGTTTATGAAAAAGATATAGATGTTAACCATCATTTTGGTCACGGCATTTATATCCACATTTACTGCGCGGCTTGCGGAGAAAAAATTCCTTTGACCATCGCACAGCTACGGCCTGAATGGAAGCATCTGCTGATCGATCCAAACGACGACGATTAAAAATTTGCCCTGTTCCGTATTACGGAGCGGGGCTTTTTTTATTTCGTCTTACGTTTTACGGCGTTGTTTGGCGTTACGTTTTACATATTACGCTAAACGATACGGGCCTCGTTACCATTAACCGCCTAACGTTTTACAAAAGATAGACATGCCTACATTTATTGGCAAAATAAACGATTTTCGCCATACCCCTTGACAACTTTTTGACCCTATGATACATTGTGTATATAAGACACTAAGAGGTTAATAACCAATATCCAAATTCCAATAACCAAAAAATTTGAAGAAATAAAAAACTTCCATGTTGCAACCTCATATAGCCTCATAAAACTTGATAAAACATTATATAACCTATTAAACTTATGAACACACATCCAGCCAAACAGAATATCAAAGTCGCGGTAGACAATTGTATTTTTACCATTATTGACAATGAACTTTATGTCTTGCTCATTCAAATGAAAAAAAGACCCTATCAGGGCATGTGGGCTTTGCCGGGAGGACTGGTCAACCAAGGTGAAAACCTGGACAAGGCAGCTCTGAGGATCTTAAAGGACGAAACTAATGTCACTGATGTTTATCTGGAACAGCTTTATACTTTTGGCAAAACCAAAAGGGATCCTTTAGGTCGGGTTATTTCCATTGCTTACTTTGCTCTTATCCCCTCAGCCAATCAGCAATTGAAAACTTTGGCCAAATACCAATCAGTCCAATGGTGGAAATATAATGACTTACCCAAACTGGCTTATGATCATAATGAAATTATCAAATATGCCAAACAGCGTCTGGAGTGGAAAATTGAGTATACCAATGTTGTCTGGTCACTGTTACCTGAAAAATTCACCTTAAGACAATTACAGCAAGCTTATGAAGCTATCTTGGGGAAAGCTATGGATAAACGCAATTTTCAGAAAAAAATCTTTGCCTTAAAATTAATCCAGCCTTTAGGGCAGAAAGCCATGTTTGGCGCTCATCGTCCAGCTGAACTTTATAGATTTAAAAGCCGCAAGCCCAAAATCGTTCAGATTCTATAACGCTTTTTCTTACTTTTTTTTAACTTGACTTAGTGTATAAAATACACTTAAATATAAACTAACTAATTTAACCAACAAATCTATGATCAACATTATCTCAAACTTCTTTAACATCAACAACACCTTTTTCACTCTTTGGGAATATCCCATGAGCTATCTGGAATTCTTCGGCACCTTGCTAAGCCTCCTGTGTGTTTATCTGGTCGCCAAGAAAAATATCTGGTCTTGGCCAATCGGCATTGTCGCCACCATCTTATTTGGAATACTTTTTTACCAAATTCAGCTCTACTCTGATTTCTTTGAACAAATTTACTTTCTAGTTACGGGCTTTATGGGCTGGTGGCTCTGGAAAAAGATGTCCAGCCAAAACAAAAAAAATAAGGAGAATATGGACCTTAAATTTAATAGCCCCAAACTAAACTTAATCTTACTGGCAGTAATTGTTGTCGGCACCGGAGCTCTTGGTTATTTAATGAGCAATATTCATCTTTACTTCCCTGCCTTATTTCCAATCGCCGCCACTTTTGCTTATCTGGATGCCTTTACCACTGCCATGAGCTTTGTCGCCAATATGTTATTGGTTTATAAGAGAATTGAAAATTGGCTCCTCTGGATCACCGTCGATATCATCGGCATCTGGCTCTATTATGTCAAAGGCGTCAGATTCGTTTCCCTGCTTTATGTCATTTTCCTGGTGATAGCAACCAGCGGCTTAATTATCTGGCTCAGAGATTATAAAAAAGCTAACAAACTAAATCAAACCTATGAAAAACGGAATTATAATCGGGAAATTTTACCCACTGCATAACGGACATTTAGCCTTAATTAACTTCGGACTTAGCCAAGTTGATGAAATGACAGTCATTGTCTGCGATAAAAAAGGTCAACGCATTCCGGCCAAAGTCAGAGCCAATTGGATCAAAGAGCTGGCACCCAAGGCCAAAGTAATGATTGTTCCGGATATTGGCCAGGATGATGACTCTCAAGCTTGGGCCGATTACACCTTACAATTTCTGGGCTATAAACCTGACTGCGTCATCACTTCAGAAGCATACGGCAATACCTGGGCAGAATGCTTGAAAACTAAACATATCCTATTTGACCAGGCCAGAAACCTTGTACCTATCTGCGCTACTAAAATTCGGGGAAATCCTTTGGCCAGTTGGGAATATTTACCGCCTCCGGTTCGCGCCTATTTTGCCAAAAGAATCTGCGTCATTGGAGCTGAATCAACCGGCACCACTACCCTGGCCAAAGACTTGGCTAAATATTACCAGACAACCTGGGTACCGGAATACGGACGCTATTATTCTGAAGCAAAACTTAATGCCAAGGATAATAACAATTGGCGCACCGAAGAATTTTCCCACATTGCTGAAAAACAAAATCAGGCTGAAGATGCCCTGGCCCAAACCTGCAATAAAATCCTGATCTGCGATACTGATTCCTTTGCCACAGCGCTCTGGCATGAAAGATATCTGGGTAATTGGTCTGAACAAGTTGAAAAATTATTTTCAGACAGAAAAATTGATTATTATCTGGTAACCAACGACGACATCCCCTTTGTTCAGGACGGTACCAGAGACGGCGAACACATCCGTCACCAAATGCAGCTGCGCTTTATCCAAGAACTAAAAAAAAGAAATAAAAAATTTACTGTTATTTCCGGAAATAAAGAAGAAAGGTTAACTAAAGCCGTTGAAATCTGCAACAAAATATTGGACGAACAGAATTTATTTGCAAGTGCATATTTACAAACAAACAACATAACCATTAATAATAACGCTTATGTAAAATGAAAATCCTTCTCCCCAGGAGCTGTGATTATGGGACACGGCTCCTGTGACAGGAGGATATTATACCTTCGATTATCCAGATTGCTGGCATAAAGAAGGTAAAGGAAAGGTCTTTGAAAAAAAAGTATTGGGCTTCATTTCAACCAAACCAAACAAAAGGAGGTGGAAGTAAAATGAAAAGAAAAAAGAACTTGCCCAAGCCGGTCAAATCCCAGCTGCGTATTATCGTGATCCGCTACCGCAACAAACTCTATTTCCAGTTGGTTAACTTCCTATTCGACAAACTGGAAGCAAGAAATGTCAAGTATTTTTGCGGCAACGGCAAGATTACGGTTTTACGTGACAGAAAAACCTTAGCCCGAATGGAATTTCGGGAAATCGAAGATGACCGAACCACAACCGATGGTTTCATTGAGCAATATCCCTGGGTGATCATGAAGCATGATGATTACTGCTTTTCGCGAGTACTTTTACCCCAATGGTTCAAACCAGGCGATATTTTACTCTTCAACTACACTACGCCGACTGACAAACTTTTTGCTCATCGGGTTGTGCCCGAAAAAATCACGCCCCAAGACGCAGCTGCCTATATGGTTTGGCCATATGCCTGGAGCATTTGTGCCTCAAAAGTCTACAATAATTTAGGCAATCTGCTTTTGGGCAAACGCAAACAAGTGGATTTCAATTCCCTAATAGCAGCGTATACCCAAAAAGCTGTTTATCAGGGCAAAGAATTCCGAATCATTAACTTTTCCAAACTAGACTAAAGGAGGACTGTCATGAGAATCGAAGAGTACGCGAAATTGATAAGGACAGGACAGACAACGAAAAATCCTGTCACGGGAATCTGCGGCCGAATAATTCGCGGCCAAAAACCGTCAGATTTTACCACCCTGACTGACGATCCTGAAAGAAAGATCGTCATGCTGGTGGATCCTGACGGCCTGGCCAAATTGCTCGGCAAAACCGGATACCAAATGCTCATTGAAGTCGGCTACCAGCCGGATTACCTTGAGCATAAGGTCAAAGAAGGCAACCAATTCAAACTGGCGGTCTTTCCCGAAGGCGGCGCTGCCCAGCTTGCGACCTGGGACAATGTCTTTGCCATGGTCAGTCAGGTCTATCCTGACATAACCTTCAGCACCCAGATCAAAAACGGCCTGAAGAAGCAAAGCTTTGACCAGATCGAAAAACAAGCCGGCTTCAAATTTCTTGAAGTGGAAAAAGCCGGAAAAAACGATCCCCGCTTCATGACCTACAAGAAATTTAGAAATCCGGCCAGACCCTGGCCGACTTCCGCGCCTTCCTGTACTTCACCATCCATTTGCGTGAACTCTACAGCGGCGACGGCTGGACCTATGACGACAAGGGCAATCGCGGAGTGAAAGAATACATCATCCCCAATCTGCCCATTGCCGACCTGGGTCCCAGCGAACTGATCGACCTGGATATCCAACTGCCAACCGACATCAGCCCTGCCTTAAAAACAGGCAAAGAAAGGAGAACGACTATGAAAAACCTGAAGATCCATATGCTGGTCATTGACCCGCAAAACGATTTCATGGACATCAATGGCGCCACCCTACCGGTGGCCGGAGCCAAAGATGACATGATCCGACTGGCGGGTCTGATCGACCGCGTCGGTCCCAAACTCGCGGACATCCATGTCACCATGGATAGCCACAGACTGCTGGACATCGCTCATCCCGCGTGGTGGGTGGACCAGAACCGGAACAACCCCGCACCCTTCACTATGATCACGGTCGACGACGTGGCCAACCGCATCTGGGTCCCGCGCAATCCCAACTTCTACGACCGCTGTCTGGCCTACGTCAAGGAACTGAACCGCAAGGGCAACTACATGCTCTGCATCTGGCCGCCCCACTGCCTCATCGGCACCTGGGGACACAACGTATACCCCGAACTAAATGACGCTTTGCAGCTCTGGTCCGGCAAGGAATTCGCCATGGTCGACTACGTGACCAAGGGTTCCAACCCCTGGACCGAGCACTACGGCGCCATGGAAGCCGAGGTCCCGGATCCTGAAGATCCCGGTACCCAGCTCAACACCAACTTTCTCAACATGCTGGCCGAGGCTGATATCGTCGCCATTGCAGGCGAAGCTCTCAGCCACTGCGTCAAAGCCACGGTTTCCCAGATCGCCGACAACATCGGCGAAGAGCACATCAAGAAGTTCCAGATCATCACCGATTGCACCAGCCCGGTCGGCGCCGTACCCAACGGCCCTGATTTCCCGGCCATTGCCCAGCAATGGTTGCTGGACATGCAAAAACGCGGCATGACCCTGGTCAAAGCCGACGACTTCCTGCGCTAAACCGGCAAACCCTGGGTTACCCCGCGTCGCGAGGTGACCCAGGGTAACCATCAATTTCCTAACCAAAGAAAGGAGAACGACCATGCCACGCCTAATGGACAACGAAATGCAAGTTTCCAAAATTCCTGGAATGCAGGGATTTGCCTTCTCTGGCGTTCGGACCGAAAATCTCGGTGCCACCGAGTATACTCTGGTCACGATCGCGGTCGATGTTACCGGCTCGGTTGCCGGCTTTGAAAACGATCTGCGTAATTCGCTGATCGCCGCGGTCGAGGCCTGCAAAAAATCCCCGCGTTCCGATAACCTGCTGTTACGGGTGATCATCTTCTCCACCAGCTACAAAAATGGGGTGGAAGAAATCCACGGGTTCAAACCCCTGGGTGAAATCGACCCGCAAGCCTATCCGCAGTTTCAGCCCGGAGGAGGCACTCCGCTTTTCGATGCCTGCTTCTCTGGCATCGGCGCCACCAACGTCTACGCCAAGAAGCTCATGGCCGACGATTTTCTGACCAACGGCATTGTCTTCATCATCACTGATGGCGAAGACAACGCTTCCCAGTCCACGCCCGCCATGATCAAGAAGGAAATCACCAAGGCCATCACCGGAGAAACCATCGAGTCCCTGATCACCGTCCTGATCGGCATCAACGCCAGCTACTGCAACCAAGCGCTGGATGATTTCCGCAATCAAGCGGGCATCAGCCAGTACATCGATGCCGGCCAGGCAACCAAAGGCAAGCTCGCTAAGCTGGCAGACTTCGTTTCTCAATCGGTTTCCAGTCAGTCCCAGGCTCTGGGTACTGGCGGACCGAGCCAGAAGATTTCTGCCACGATCTAACAACCAAGGGAGATAATGGAGCAATCTGTTATCTCCCTATTTTTTCCCCACGTAGCGGGGTGAAACCAGAAAGGCCCCGCCTACGCTAAAGCTTCTACGGACAAGGAGGTGAGATTCATGATCCAGTTACAAACCGATCACTACTTCCACATTGGCAAAACGCACTTAACCAACGGTAAGCCTTGTCAGGATTATGCAATCTCACAGGTTATTAATGACGCAGCTATTGCGATCATCTGTGACGGTTGCTCTTCCGGCGGACAAACCGATGTCGGCGCCAGGCTCTTAGGCTTAACCACCCAAGCTGCTTTGCTTAACCACTGGCTGACCAACGGCCAAATCATTCCGGAACCAACCAGCGCTGAAATCAGGCTCAATCAAAAAATCAAACTAGCCTCTGCTTGTCAGCTTTTGGGACTGCAACCCAATGACTTGCTGGCCACCTGCGTTTACGCTTATTTCGGGCCGCAGGCCGGAATTATTCACATCCAGGGAGACGGAGTCGTTGCCCTCAAATTCACTGACCAACATATCCTGATGCACCGATTTGAGTGGCAAGACAATCGACCCTATTACCCGGCTTATGCTGAAAGTCGCTTGGCTGATTTCATTGCCGCTCATGGTAATAATCTGCAAGCCTTACGTTTGAAATCCGAAACCTGGCAAACCGTCGCGTCTCAACAACAGCTTTTACAGACCAACGACTACACGCTGAGCCAGGGACTGCAAGGCCTGATCATCAACTTGGACCAGACACTGATCAGCCAAGGGCTGGAATTCATTGCCGTCTTTTCCGACGGCGTCACCCAAATTGACAATGTGAATTGGCAAGACGCGGTGACTGAATTCCTCAGTTTCAAAAATACCAAGGGTGAATTTGCCAAGCGCAGAATGATCCGCGGTATTCAGGATATGATCAAGGTTAATAAAGGTCCATTGGATGACATTGCTTACGCGGTAATTCGGTTGGACCAAAACCAAAAGGAGGTGTGAGATGCCAACTATGCGTGGCAACATCGAAGTTGTCTTAGCCAACCGCGGAGCATTGACTCTGCGACCGGCGGATCACGTTGCCACCGGGGGAGAAGGCTCGATTTATCGGGCTAAAAACACCATCATCAAATTGTATACTGACCCCAGAAAAATGAATCAGGATGGCATGGTTGAAAAGATCAAACTCTTATCAGCCATTAAGCATCCTTTCATTGTTTCGCCCACGGGGCTGGTAAACAATAATGCTGGTACTCCTGTTGGCTTTTACATGCCTTTTAGCGAAGGCGAACCCTTGCCCAGAGTTTTTACCAATGACTGGCGCAAACGCGAAAACTTTAATGACCAGCAGGCAAAAACTTTGGTTGACAACATGCGACAGGCAGTCGAAGTTGCCCACGCCAACCACGCGCTTTTAGTTGATGCCAATGAGATGAACTGGCTAGTATCTTTGGCCAAAGCAAATCAGCCCGAACCCAGAATCATTGATGTTGATTCCTGGCAAATTGGACGCTTCCCGGCCAAGGTCATCATGCTGTCCATCCGCGATTGGCTCAATCCAAAATTTACCGAGTCGAGCGACTGGTTTAGCTGGGGAATTGTCACCTTCCAGGTCTTTAGCGGCATCCATCCTTACAAAGGAACACTGCCAGGCTACAAACCCAATCAACTTGAAGATCGCATGAAAGCCAAAGCCTCGGTCTTTTCCCAAGGTATTCAGCTGAATAAAGCGGTTCGGGATTTCTCAGTTATTCCCGGGCCCTTGCTCGACTGGTATATTGCCGCCTTCCAGAACGGCGAACGGACCAAACCACCGTCACCCTTCGATTCCGGACTGACTCAAGCCAAAGTAGCCAGAGTACTGCATGCAGTTACAACCGCAAGCGGCCTGCTGGTTTTCGAAAAACTATTGCAGCCGGTCAACGACCCAGTGATCAGAATCTTTCCTTGCGGCGTGGTCTTGCTGAATTCAGGTAAGCTGTTTGACTTACAAAAGCAATACCAAATCAGCACGGCCAAAACCAGGGACGTTGAAATCATCAGGATTGATAACGGCTGGCTCAAAGCCGAGATCATTAACAAGCGGTTACAATTCAATTTCATCAATGCAACCAGCCTCAACGAAGAACCGCTTAAATTTGATCTGGCTGGTGAGAAGATCTTTCGCTGCGACAATCGCTTGTTTGTCATCAATGAGCAAGGCCTGACCGAAGTGATCCTGAAATTCTTTTCCAAGCCGATCCTGGCTCTGGGCAAAACCTGGGGCGTGCTGGCGAATTCCATTCGCTGGTATGATGGCTTGGGCATCCAAAACACCATGGGTGCGACTTACATCATTGCTCCGTTCAATGACACTGCCTGCGCCGAAATCAGGGTGCCGGAACTTGATGGCTTAAAACCCATTAGCGCCAAAGCCGGTCAACGTTACATAGTTGTCATTGCTTTAGACAAGCAAGGCAACTACCAAAAAGTTGAGCTGACTCTGGATCGGGAATATAAAACCTACAAGGTCTGGCAGGAAATTGTTGACAGCCCTGATCTTAATCTGACCATCTTGCCAAAAGGTGTCTGCGCGACAATTGTCAAAGACGGAGAGCTGAACATCTTTGTTCCGACCTCAAGCACCCAAAACACGGTCAAAGATAAAAACATCAGCACTGACATGCTTTTATACAACTGGGAGAACAAAGTTGTTTATCTGCAAAACGGCGAAATCTGGGGCGTTAAAATGAAATAACGCCCAACGGGGGGAGAAATTGTACCACGTTACAATTTCTCCCCCACTTCTTTCTTCATAAAATTGCGACCAAAAATATTTTGGTCATAATTTTATACTTTAATCTGAGATTAAAGTGAAACTAAGTTCTTTAAAACTTATACTCAAAACATATTTTACCCCTCCTTGGGGGTTTGGGGGGCCGAACTAAGCGTCGTGATCAAAACCACGAACGAACCATATGCACTAGCGCATTGAGGCCCCCCAAAACTTTTTGCATACTTTTTTGTTCAAAAAAGTATGAAGCCGAAGGCTTAAAGTTCTCAGAACCTGAAAGGAGGACCTAATCATGGAAACCACCAAACACAACCGGGAAGTGGTCCAAAGAGTGGGCGACTTGGTCGTAGACCTGTCTAACGAAGTCGATCCGCTGCCCATGTCTGAACCGGCCAAAGAAGCCATGGTCATGGTCATGGTTGCCAACTGCCTAAAAAGCCAGGGCAACATTGTTACCTTTTGTCTGCCAACCTTCAAGACTGGCTTATAACCAAGGCAATCTGAGACAGACAAAAAACTTAAATTTTCAGCTAATTTAAGCTGAAATGTTTTACTAGCACCATTAGCGGGGAAAGTCGGTTTTCACCCCGGCTTTCCCCCTTTTTAAAACCTTGACAAATATAACATATTTTGATAAACTAATAAGTCGTCTTTTACCTAATCTTAGACGAGCAATAGAAAATTTTAACTAAATAATTTTGGTTAAATTTTTCTGGCTTTGACTCAGTCAAAACCACAGTCCTTTAAACCTTAATTTAAGGGAGAAATCCTATGCCAAAACAAATCATTGCCGTCGGCGGTTCAGCGGCTAATCCGCCTCACTTGGGGCACTTAGCTTTGATCCAAGCCATGTTACAATCAAAAAAATTTTCCAAAGTAATGTGGATCCCTTCCGGGGTGCGCCCGGACAAGCCTGACTTCATTGATCCGCAACATCGCCTGGCCATGACTGAACTGACACTGCAATCGATTACAGACAAAAGATTCATTTTGAATCCCAGCGATGTTTATGGCAAAAACATGCCGACCATCAAATGGATGGAGATTCTCAAGGAACAAAATCCCCAAGCGGAAATTGTCTGGTATACAGGCGTTGATTCTGTTGTGCCGCAAAAAAAATTCGGCGGCCTATGTAAAATTGAAGCGCGCTGGCAACATGGGGAAAAATTAATTAAGAATTTTAAATTCCTAATTATCCCCCGCGCCGGTTATCCGCAGCCTTCAACTTTCAAAATTCCTCTTGAGGATTATGAAATCCTGGATGTGGAACTGCCTGACATTGCCAGTTCAAAAATTCGAAAACTTGTTCAAGGAGGTAACAGCGATTTTGAAAAACTAGTAACGCCTGAAGTTTCCGCCTATATCAAGGTTAACAAACTTTACGGATGGAAAGGAGAAAAAGCATGAGCAAAGCAGTGATCACTATTGGCGAAAGCGACGCCCTGACCATTGTTGACGGGCAAAATGATTTCATCTTGCAGACCGGAACTCTTTATGTGACCGGAGTGGAAGGTGAAACCGACAACGAGGAAATCATCAAACGAATCCAGGAACTATGGTCAAAATTTTCAACCTGGAGAACCACGACTGAAGATTTCCATCCCGAGAATCACGTGGAACACACGATTTTTGGTCCCCATTGCATTGAAGACACCGCCGGCCAGGAATATCATCCTGACCTGATGAAAATATATGAGGACGCTGATCTAAATCTATATAAAGGCGAAAATCCGGACATTATTGCCTATTCAATTGCAACCAGCCCTGATTTTCATGACCACATTTCCGATTTGCGCCAACATGGCATCAAGAGAGTCTTTCTTGTCGGCTGGGCTTTCACCCATTGTGTGGGGGAATCGGCCATTGCCTATGCGACCCAAGGGTTTGAAACCTTTGTCTTCCGCGATCTGTCCCGGAGCGTTCCTCCGCCCTATGGCGATCCGGATGCAATGACCAAAAAGCTGGAACTCTACGGGGTCAAGCTGATCACGTCTGACCAAATCGCTTAAACACTCAGGGTGAGTCCGATTAATTTCGGACTTACCCTTTAGAAAAATGTAACTAACCGCGTTGTCATGGTGAGTCCTTCGACAAAGCTCAGGACAAGCATAACGAGTTTATGGTGAGCCAAGCCGAACCAAACCATGACATTACCCCCGCTCATTTGGTTCCATTTTTCTTCTCTCAAACAGGTTGAGAGAGAAAGTTCTTTCGAAAAACAAAGGAGAAATAAGATGAAGACTCATAACTATCTCTGGCATGCCTTTGGAATGAACGGGAAAATTCTTAATTGGTGGCCTGCAGAAAAGAGTAAATTTTCAGCGCCACAAGTTGAACTGGACATTTCTGACATTCAATCCCAGCTTTTTGAGAAGGTGGGTGAGTGGGTAGGAGTTAAGGAATCTGAAAATCTTGAAGATGAAGAAATGATCACCCAGCATGTGCTTGAAACTTACCAAGCCTGGGGCAAATTCGGACCTTATGGTGATTTAATCCAAATCTCCTATGATAGAGACCAGCGCAGAGCGCATATCGATTTCATCGGCCGCCTGGCCTTCCCCAAACCAGCCCTGGCTGCTGACCTGCTTCCGATCATTCGTGACGCTGCAGGAAATTTGTTCTTCATCGGCATCACCAGAAAAAAAGAGCCTGGAATCGGCAAACCCGCCTTGATCGGCGGACATCTCGACATCAAAGGCTATCATCTAGAAACCGCAGCCGAAGCCCTGATTCACGAAGCCAAAGACGAAGTCGGGCTTAAAATTACAGTAATGAAGCAACATGCGCGCGAAATAAAAACCAAGCCCTATATGCCCAGGATTCCTGTTTCAGTCGGCTTGAAGGGCTATCCCAAACTGCCAAGCGAACTGCTTCTGGTCGGAACTTTTGAAACCTCGGCCGAAGAAAAGCTGCTGCATCTGGGTACAAGGCGAGTTTCCCAAACCACAGCTTACACCATGATCATCGACATCCGTGATCGAATATTAACTCCAGATGATGTCGCTAAGCTGTTTTCCGCCGGAGATGATGCAGCCAGCATCTTTGTTCATCAAATCACAAAAAATCACTGGCTATTCGATTTATTCAATCGCGCCATCTATCATCATCAAACGATTTATGTGGCAGCACTGTCACAACTCCGCCGAGAGAGCATAATCAACATCTAAAACCCAGGGTGATTCATCAAAGTTACAAACTGCGATGAATCACCCTTAGAAAAATGCACCCAAACGCTTCTGTCATGGTGAGCATAGTCGAACCATGACGGGACATCCGCTGATTTGGTTCCATTTTTCTTATCTCAAGTATCTTGAGGTAAAAGTTCTTTACAAAGGAGTACCAAGATGAAAAAAATATTTGTACTGGCTAAAAGAGATGACCAGCCTAAATTTGTCAAAGCCAAAGAAGAAATTATCGACTGGCTGCGCCAAAAAAACTGTCTGGTTACTGAAACCAAACAAGCTGAACTTATTTTGGTCTTGGGAGGTGACGGCACCATGCTCAAAGCGATCAGACAACATGGAGTCAAAGGGATTCCGTTTTGTGGTCTGAATTTCGGCCATAAGGGCTTTTTGCTGAACGAATATAAGCGCGGAGTACTAACCCAAATCATGAAAAACAAACTGGAGTACATCACCGCGCCTCTTCTGCAGGCCAAACTATTCAACCGCAACGGCCAGGAACTGGGTTTGATTTATGCTTTCAATGATATCTACCTGGAACGCAGTACCACCAACACCGCCAAACTGCACATCACTGTCGGACAAAAAATCCGCTTTGATCCCCTGATTGCTGATGGTGTGATTGTTTCCAGCGCAGCGGGCTCTACTAGCTACAACGCCTCAGCCGGCGGCGTAGTTGTGCCGATTGAAACCAACAGTCTGATTTTGACGGGAATTTGTCCGGCCATTTTCCACCAGTGGAAAAGCAGCCAATTGGCGGCTGACAGCACCATTACCATCACAGCCACGGAACTGGACAAGCGTCCGGTTCGTCTGGTTGCCGACGGTGAAGAAGTGAAAAACGCAGTCAAGGCTGTCATTTCCTATTCGGACCAAAAAGTCCGGATCGCTTTTGTCACCACCCAGGATTTCCGGAGCAAAGTTCTTAACCTGCAATTTCCTGAATAAAGGAGGCTACAAATGGCTATCATCTCTTCCCTGCTGGACACTGACTTTTACAAGTTCACCATGGGTCAACTGGCTTTTCTCTTTTATCCGGACATCGAGGTGGAATACACCTTCAAGTGTCGGAATAAGAATTTCCGGCTGGCTGACTTTATCAACCAGGATCGGCTCCGCGAGGAACTGATCGCCACCAGAGCCCTCAAGTTCAAGCACAGCGAGTTGCACTACCTGCGCGGCACCAATGAATATGCGGAACGCATGTTCAGCGAACCCTGGCTGGAGTTCCTGAAAAAAATGGACATGCCTGAATTTGAACTCCTGTCTGTCCAAGACGGCAACATTGTCTTGAGCTTCCGCGGTAAATGGCCCGAAGCCATTTACTGGGAAACTCTGGCCCTGTCCATCATCAATGAGCTTTATTATGAAGCTCTGATGAAAAACATGACTGCTTTCAAAAAAGACGTCATTCTCAGCCAAGGCAAAATCCGGCTGGACGAAAAGATCAAAATGCTCAAAACCAGACCTGATGTTACTTTCATCGAGTTCGGCACCAGACGCAGATTTTCCCGGGACTGGCAGGACTATGTGGTTCAGGCTCTCAAGTCTGAACTTAAGCCTAGCCAGTTCCTCGGAACATCCAACACCTACCTGGCCATGAAGCATGACCTGATTCCCATGGGCACTTCGGCTCACGAAGTGTACATGGCCTATTCCGGCATTTATCATGGCAGCGACGAGGAAATCCTCGCATCCCACAACAAGTCTCTGCAGGAATGGTGGGATCTGTACGGCTTCGGCTTATCCGTTGCCCTGACAGATACTTACGGCTCGGACTTTTTCTTCCGCGACATGACAGAAGAGCAAGCCCGCAAATGGAAAGGCCTGCGTCAGGATTCCGGCGATCCTATCGTCTTTGGTGAAAAAGCCATCAAGTTCTACGAGAACTATGGCATTGATCCCAAGACCAAGCTGCTCATCTTTTCCGATGGCCTGGATATCCAGACGATTTTCAAGATTGCTGATCACTTCAAGGACCTGATCAAGGTGTCCTTTGGCTGGGGCACGAACCTCACCAACGACTTAGGCCTCAAGCCTTTGTCCATGGTCATCAAGCTGACCAAATCCAACGGCCATGGCACAGTCAAACTTTCCGACAATCTGGCCAAAGCCATGGGCTCTGACTATGATGTCGAACGTTTCAAACGCATCTTCGGCCACACCGTGACCGACAGAATTGATACGAAATACTAAAAACCTGGCCCTCCGTATTTCATCAACGTTAGCGAACTTCGGAGGGCCCTCTACTCAAATTATTTTTAGGTGAACCAAAATCCAGAATCTATAATCTAGAATCTAGAATCCAAAAAAATAATTTAGGCGGAGAAAGTTCTTTTCAAAAAAACAAAAGGAGAAAATCATGCAAGTAGTTTACGCAGGTGAAAAAATTCCAACCAGCTGGAAAAAATCCATTTTCCTGGCTGGCCCAACTCCCCGAGACAAAAATGTTGTCTCATGGAGACCTGAAGCTTTGGCCATCTTACAGGCCAAAGGTTATGATGGCGTAATTTTCGCTCCGGAAAATCGGGACGGTCAGTCCAGACCCAATTATAATGACCAAGTCGAATGGGAAAACGAAGGACTTAACCGCACCGATGTTATTTTGTTCTGGGTACCGCGGGAACTGAAAACCATGCCCGCCTTTACCACTAATGTGGAATTCGGCGAATGGTTCAAATCCGGCAAAATCGTTTTGGGCTTTCCCCAGGACGCGCCCAACATGAGATATCTGGAAAGCAAGGCCAAAGCTTTCAACGTTTCCTGCGCAGATACGCTGGAGGCAACGATTGATCTGGCCTTGAACATGCTCGGCGCCGGCGCGGATAGAAATAACGGAGAAACCTATGTGCCTTTACACATCTGGCAGACACCGGCTTTCCAAAACTGGTACCAGAATCTCAAAGCAGCCGGTAACCGGCTGGACTCAGCTCGAGTCGAGTGGGTTTTCCGCGTTGGTCCCAAGAAAAACTTTGTTTTTCTCTGGGTCCTGTATGTTGATGTTTTCATTACCAAGGAAAACCGCCACAAAACCAACGAAGTCATTCTGGCTCGCCCGGACATTGCCACCATCCTGATGTACAAACCCGCAAAAATTTTGCTGGAAACTGAGATTGTCCTGATCCGGGAATTTCGCAGTCCGGTTTCCAACTCTGACGGCTATGTCTGGGAAATCCCCGGCGGTTCATCTTTCAAACCGAAAGAAGATCCCAACAAACTCGCAGCGCATGAAGCTTTTGAAGAAACCGGGATGGAAATTCTAGCCGAACGTTTCAAAGCAATCGATGCCAGGCAACTCTGCGCCACACTGTCCACTCACAAGGCTCATCTGTTTGCCGTGGAAGTAACCGATGATGAAATCAATTGGTTACGCCAGCAGCAAGGAGTTGCTCACGGCGTAATCGAAGACACGGAACGCACTTACGTGGAAATAAAAACCCTTCAAGAAATTCTGGCTCAGAATCTGGTTGACTGGAGCATACTCGGCATGATCCTCTCAGTCTTAATAAAATAAACTCTTTAGGCCCAGTACCGAGCTTTGCTCTGGTGCTGGGCTATCTACTCAAATTATTTTTGTTAATCAAAATCTAAAATCCATAATCTAGAATCTATTATCTACAAAAATAATTTAAGTAGGGATAGTTCCTTAAATTTTAAAGAAACACAAAAGGAGAAATAAAGATGACCATGCCGAGAGATTTAATTTTGGTTCGCCACGGACAGTCCGAAGGCAACCTGGTAATTATGCAATTGGAAAAGCAAGGACTGCCAGTGCCGGATGAATATTACCGCAAGCACACAGCTCACTGGCGTCTGACCAGCAAAGGAGTACAGCAGGCGGAAATAGCAGGACAATGGCTGCGGCAGAACTTGGTTACCGAATTTGACCGCTACTATGTTTCTGACTATGTCAGGGCCAAAGAAACAGCCGCCTTACTCGGGCTGAAACAGGCTTCCTGGGGCATCAACATTTACCTTGGCGAACGCAACTGGGGTATTATGGATCGATATACTGAAGAAGAAAGAAACAAAATCTTTGAGATTGATTTAGTAACCAAGAAGATCCACCCCTTTTACTGGACCCCGCCCCGCGGCGAATCCATGGTTCAGCTGTGCCTGCGTCTGGAAAAAGTCCTGGAAACTCTGCATCGCGAATGCGCTGATGGCCGGGTTATTCTAGTCTGTCACGGCGAGGTAATGTGGGGCTTTCGGATCATTCTGGAAAGAATTCCTCCGGACAAATACGTGAAACTTGATGAATCCAAAAATCCTTTTGACAGGATTCACAACTGCCAAATTCTGCACTACTCGAGAAAAAATCCCGGCACTGGTCAGCTTTCTGACCATCTCGACTGGATGAGGTCTCTTTGTCCGACGGATCTGAGTTTATCTGCCAATGCCTGGCAAGAAATTAGCCGACCGCGGTTTACCAACGAACAGCTGCTGAAACATGCAGCCAAATTTCCTCGGGTAATCGATAATCAGGAGGAAAAATCATGATTGACAAAATCGCTCACGGCCAGGGCCAGATGAGAGCCCAGTCTTTTTCCATTCAGGTTTCTGACCGGGAAAAATGCAATGCGGGCTGCAAATTTTGCATCTCGCGCACCACGCCCGGAGATTCCCAAAGAATTCTGATTCCAAAGATGCAAGAGACAAAACCCAAGCTCTGCGACTTTGACCGCCTTAAAATCGGCCTGAATTATGCCAGAAGTCTGGGTGCAACTCATGCTATCCTGACTGGCAAGGCTGATCCGCTTCAGGAGCCGACCGAAGAGCTGTGCAAATTGCTTCAGCTCTGCCGGGAATATCTGCCGCTCGCGGATATGCACACTAATGGATTACTCCTCCATCCTGAATTCAATAGAGGAAATGACCTGACCCAGCTCAAACAAGCGGGTTTAACCATGATCACTATTTCTCTGGCATCCTTCAACGAGCAGCAGAACTTTGAACTGATGCGCATCAAAAAAAGCGCCGCTGACCTGATTAAACAAGCAGCGGATCTTGGCCTGCTGGTGCGCTGCTCCCTGGTCGTCAATGCTCAGGGAGTCGCTGATGTGGCAGGCGTGATTGATTATTGCAGACAAGCCGGTGAGCTCGGCGCTCATATGGTCGTGGTTCGCGAAGTCTGGGTGCCTGAAATCTATGGCGAGCGCAACCTGGGAGTCTACGATTGGAACAAAACCAATAAGATCAACATCAAGCCGATCCAGGACCATTTCATTGAAATTTGCCATAAGAAAAATGATTTTGGCCTATGCCAACTTGATCCTTTGCCATGGGGCACTCCGGTCTTTGGCATGGCCGGTGTCTTTACCAATCAAGATCACGGGGTAAACATCACCTTTGCCTGTTGTGACGAAGGCACCACCGGTTCGGTCATCAAGTCTATCGTGCACAAACCCAACGGCCACGGTTACGGTAATTGGGATCATGGTGGTCGTATCCTTTATTAAATTTTTAGGGCGAATCCCGCGACGCAGGATTCGCCCCTCTACTCAAATTATTTTTAGGTAATCAAAATCTAGAATCTATGCCGCGTAGCGGCATCCCGCTTCGCGGGAAAACCTAAAATCTAACTAAAAATAATTTAGGCGGAGACAGTTCTTTTCAAAAACATTTAACCAAGTCGCCGTCGCTAAAGCTATGGCGACTAAAGGAGAAAAAAATGAGCAGAGACAAAGTAAGAGCCATGTTTTTGGGAGTGGCCATCGGCGATGCCCTGGGCATGCCAGTGGAAACAAAAAACTTTTTGGAAATCGAAACTGAGCATGGCCGCGTAACAGATTATCTGGATCCCGGTAACCATAAATGGTTCAAAGGGTTTCAGCGCGGACAATGGACTGATGATACCCAAGCCACCTTGGCTGTGCTCACATCCCTGATTATTCAAGGCAAAATTGACTTGGCTGATATGGCTCAGAGACAGATAGACACAATGAACGAATGTTCAAAGGGCTGGGGACGCAGCACCAAAAACTCTCTTCGTGCAGTTGAACGCGGGGTTCACTGGCTGAAATCAGGTAATCCCCAGGGAGCCGGCAATGGCGTGGCCATGAAAATCGCGCCGCTGGCAGCCTATCTGGCCGCTCCCAATACCGATCATGCCATTGCCGAAAATGTTGCCGAACTGGCACTGATGACCCATCAGACTGACATGGCGGTACTTTCCGGCTTTGTCCAAATGCACGCTTTGTCATATTGCCTCAATTGCGTCGACGAAAATCGCCCTTTTTCCGCCGAAGGTCTGTTACAGTATGTTCTGCGCTACGGCAAAGCAGTCAAAGTCATGCTGCGCGAAAAAAAATATCAGCTGACCTATCTGCAGGAGGATTTCCTCGGCCGCTTTGCCGCAATGATGTGTCTGTTTGATGAATTCAAGCAGATGACACCGGCCAAATTGGCCGAATGTTACGGCGGCGCTGACTGCTATGTTTACAATTCGCTGCCATTCACCATTGCCATGTTCCTGCGCAATCCGCATTCCATTGAAACTCTTTACGACACGGTCAATGCCGGCGGCGACACAGATACCAATGGTTCCATGGTCGCTGCTCTGCTCGGCAGCCTTAACGGCACCAAGATTTTCCCAGCGCATCTGATTGACGGCCTGTGGCAGAAAGACCGGATTCTCCAGGTCGCCAATGACTTCTGCGACCGTTTCCAAATCAAATAAACTCCCGAGGCGTGAATTCCTAAATTCAGGAGTTCACGCCTCCTAACTCAAATTATTGTTCCGCCCAAAAATCTAAAATCTAGAACCTAAAATCCAACAATAATTTAAGTTAGGAGGGAAAGTCCCTTAACAATTTTAAAAAATACCAATAGGAGGTTTTCAGATGAACAAGCAAATCCTGTACTACTGCCCGCAAATGGCTGACCTGGCGCCAAAAATCAAAACGCTTTGTCCTGATCTTGTTTTGGGAAACATTTCCTGGGACTTTTTCCCTGATGGTTTTCCCAACATCAAAATCAACGACGTCAAAATGGCCAAAAACGCAGACGTTATCTTTCTGGCCAGTCTGGACAGCCCGGCTGAAATTTTCAATCAGCTGAGCGTAATCTATGCCCTGCCCCGCTACCTGGTAAAATCGCTCAAAGTGATTTTGCCCTTTTACCCGACTGGAACCATGGAAAGAATTGAAACTCAAGGTGAGATTGCCACGGCCATGACCTTGGCACGGATGCTGTCAGCAACGCCAATGACGCAAAGTGGCCCAACACAAATCATCATCTATGACATCCATGCACTCGGAGAACAGTTTTATTTTTCCGATCAGGTGCTAGTCAGACTGGAAACAGTGGCTGATTCTTTGATCGAACTTTTTCCCAAAGATGAATACGATCTGGCTTTCCCTGATGACGGCGCTTACAAACGCTTTGCCCGTTATTTCCCGGGTTATCCCGAGATCATCTGCCAAAAAGTTCGCGATGGTGATAAGCGCATCATTCAGATCAAAGAAGGAAAGCCTCGGGGCAGAAAAATTGTCATGATTGACGATTTGATCATGTCCGGCGGAACACTTCTCGAATGCGCCCAAAAATTGCTTGAAGCCGGAGCCCTTGAAGTTCTGGCCTATGCCACCCATCCGGTTTTCCCGGTCAACTCCTGGAAACGGTTCATAACCAGCGACATTCTTAAAGTCGTGGTGACTGATTCCTGCCCCAAAACCGTGGCCACAATCAAAGGTCAGCCGAAATTTCAGATAATTTCTCTGGCCGACAAAATCGCCAACATCATAAACGAGTAGAAAGGAGTTCAAGATGGGACTGATCAAAATTGGCATGGCTAATATCGACACCACTGTCGGTGCCGTAGCTTCCAACACTGACAAAATCATCGCCTGTCTCGAAAAGATGTGCGCTGAAAAAGTCACTATTGCCTGTTTCCAGGAACAAGTAATTGGCGGTTATCCTGCCGAAGACTGGATTCAGTGGCCTGATTTCGTCGCCGCTCAACAGCGCGAACTATACAAAATCATTGCCTTGAGCGGAAAACGGAAATTTCCTGCCGTGATCACCCTGGGAGTTACCATGAAGGTTGAAAACAACCTCTATAACTGCCAGGCGGTAATTGCTGATGGCATGTTGATCGGTATTGTGCCCAAGGAAAAACTGCCGACCTATGGAGTGTTCTACGAAGGTCGAACTTTTTCTCCCGGTATCCCTTATGATTACCGACAAATTGCCACCGGAACATTAGTCAACTTCGGCGACATGATTTTTAAGGCTTCTTTCGGCACTTTTGCCGTGGAAGTCTGTGAGGATATTTGGACACCGGACGGCCCCATGAAACGCCGAGCCTACAGCGGGGCCGAACTGATCATCAATGCTTCTGCATCCCCTTTCCGCGTCGGCGTGGTTAACACCCGGAAGGAAATGCTGGCCACCAGATCGGCTGACAATCAGGCCACCGTGGTCTATGTCAACCAGTATGGAGGCAATGATTCCCTGGTCTTTGACGGCGGCGGTTACATTTACCAAAATGGCCGCTGCCTGCTGGAAGCACCCCGCTGGCAATCGGGCATCTCCTACCAAACTGTGGATCTGAATGTGACTGCCACCTGTCGTCAAACAAACACCACCTGGCGGATGGATCAGCAGGAATTTCTCAAAACCAACCAGCCGGTACAAACGATTCCGTGCAATTGTAACCGAGTTCTCAATGAGGACTATGAGTATCCCAAACCCGCGAACCAGAACTTCTTCATGCCGGCAGTGAAACCGAAAATCGACGAACGCGCCGAATATTTCGAAAATCTGATCGAAGCCATGATTACCGGGCTGGACGGTTACTATGCAAAAACCAATGCTTTCAAGGGCATTGGCATCGCTCTGTCCGGCGGCAAGGATTCCGTACTAACGCTGATGATTGCCTGGCTTTACCGCCAAAAAATTTATCAGAGAGCAAAAGAAGCAAACAACTACGCCAAAGTCAGCTTTGCTGATTTTATCCGCTGTTTCTCCATGCCGAGCAAGTTCAATTCGGATACAACCAAGAATATTTCCCGCCTGCTGTGCGAGGAACTTGAGGTCAGCCTGATTGAACTTTCGATTGAAGATGCATTTGAGCGTGAAGTCGCCGCCACAAAAAAAATGCTGGGACTGCCTCAGACAGCTGAGCTGAAAAAAATCACCCTGCAAAACATTCAGGCCAGAATCCGCGGCCAGCGCATGCTCAATTGGGCCAATGAAACCAATGGTATGTGGTTGCAAACCGGCAACATGTCCGAGAAGGCAGTGGGATACACCACAGTCGGCGGAGACATGATGGGAGCTTACTCCCTGATTTCCAATCTGCCCAAGTCTGTCATCATTGAACTGATTGACTATCTGACTGAAAGGTATCAGTTTGAAGGGCTGAAGCTGTTGCAACAGACCAAGCCTTCGGCTGAACTGGCACCTGACCAGGAAGATGAAAAGGATTTGATGCCCTTCCCGATTTTAGATGCCTGTATGCATCTCTTTGTCGGGGAAAAGATGAATCCCAGTCAGATGCTGAAAGTCCTCAAAAGCATGTGGACTGAAGAGGAACTGAGAGCCATGACTCCGGGTTATGCCCCTGACATTCTCAAGGCATGGGTTAACAAATTCATCACTCTGTTCCATCGCTCCATTTTCAAATGGGTTCTCACCCCCGAAGGTGTCCATTTGGGAAAGGAAGATCTGGATCGTGAACGAGCCACGCAACTGCCGGTAGTAACATCTACCGAATGGTTGCCTAAGCTTTAAGCTTTAAGCCCCCTGCTAAGCGGGGGGCTTTTTTTATACACACCCCCTCTTGCTATATCTTCATATTCTGGTAAAATGTTACATATCTAATACAAACAGCGTCTAAGCAGCAGCAAAGCCGGCCAAACCATGGATCGGCTTTTAGTATTGACAATATCTCAATTTTGTGATATGATATGGGATACCCTTAATTAATAATTATCCCATATTTATGAAATTATTTATGTTAAATTTGCATAAAACAATTACTAAAATTAGCCAAATAGCAGAAAAAACAGCGCTTTTAGTGCTAATATTAGCCTTGGTTTGGCAATGCTTTCCCAGGGTTACTTCATTGGCTGCTATTGATACTCAATTGTTAACAACGCCTCCTCAGGAAGTTGTAGCTTTAGTAGAAAATGCCATGGAATCTCTTGGTGAGCCTAAACGAGTACTCACAGTACCGGTTACGGCCTACAACAGTTTACCGGGCCAGACTGATTCCACTCCCTGTATTACTGCTAATGGCTTTAATTTATGTAAAAATGATACTCAAAATGTTATTGCTGCCAATTTCTTGAAATTTGGCACCAAGGTCAGATTTCCTGATTTTGATCCTGATACTATTTATACTGTTCAGGACAGAATGAATGCCAGATATACATATCGAGCTGACATTTGGATGAAATCATATGCTGATGCCAGACAATTTGGCATTAAAAATTTAAAAATGGAAATTTACTAAAATCTTAGTATTATCACAAAAATTCGACTTATTAACAGTCGAATTTTTGTTTTTATGCTATAATAATAGTGGGCCTTAAACTACTCCCCCAATACATATGCATCCATATGAAACAGAGTAGCTTTAAGATCTATCTTTTAACCAAAATAGTAAGGAATCAAAAATTCCAAATTTTGATAATTGCCTTAATTGTGGCAATTTTTTGTTTGCCTCATATTTCTTCATATGCATATTTCCAAATTGATCCTGCCAATTTTGTTCATGATGTTCAGCGCTTCCTGGCTGTAAATTTTAAAGAAAAGCCGAGAACGATGCAACTTTATGTCACTGCTTTTTCCAGCACACCAGAAGAAACTGATGATACTCCATGTCTAACTGCCAATGGTTATAATTTGTGTAAACATAACAAGGAAAACGTAGTTGCTTGCAATTTTTTGCCATTTGGGACTAAAATTAAATTCCCGGAGCTTGATCCGGATCAGATCTATACAGTAGTAGATAGAATGCATGAACGCTATAATAGCCGAATAGATATTTGGAAGAAGTCAAAAAGCGCCGCAAAAACGTTTGGAAAGAAATATTTAACTGTAGAAATTTATAAATAGCTATGAATTTATTCGAAAAACTACTGGCTAAAAATTATCAATTCCTTAAAATTCTTATAATTATCTTGGTTATTTTTATTATTATCGCAGATGAAACCTTTAATTTTTATTATTTTCGAAAAGCGCCGCTAAATAGTCTGTTTGATGCAATAGTAAGTTTGAGCTTAACAATTGTTTTAGTAAATTTTGCCTTTTACATTATTAATATCAAACAACGTCAACTAAATGATCAGCTCAACCAATTAGCCGAAGCTTACCAATACATTGGCCAAATTAACCGTAAAATAGATGCTTTGCTGGAACTCGATATTTCAACCTTAGACCACTCTAAGAATAATTCCCTTCACGAATCATCGTCAGTTATTTTCAAACAATTAATCAGCCTGCTCCAGGCCAAAGCCGGACTTTTTTATCTTAAACCCCCAATGCAATTCAAGGTCTATCATGGCGATCATCTTAATTCTGAAATAAAAAAATCCTTTGATTTATTGGTCAACCATGGGGTAAAAAATTTTAAATACAGCCATGGGACTGAAAACGAACAATTTTTTAAAGATTTAGGCATTACTGCTAATATCTTAAAAAAATACACATTATTAATTAAGCCGGTATACATGCATGAAAAAGATGTGGGACATTTGATTTTACTTTTTTCTAAAAATCAGATTTTAGAAGACAGAGATTTAAATATAATCAGGATTTATTCTTTTTATCTGGCGTTAAATTATACTTTTAAACCCAACCCTTCGTTATATCAGGACAAACTTGAATAAATAGGTATTTACTGCTAAAATACAGGAAACTTACCATTATGGTAGGTTTTTAAATTTACGGCCTGATAGCCAAGTGGTAAGGCGAGGGTCTGCCGTCCTTCGCAAAATTTATAAACACGGCCAGATAGCCAAGCGGTAAGGCAAGGGTCTGCAAAACCCTCATTCAGGGGTTCGATTCCCCTTCTGGCCTAAATAAATATATTTGCTACGGACGGTAAACAAAATAATTTTTAAGTCCACCGAAGCTTTAACGAACGTGGACAAGACCCTCCTTCAGGAGTTTTTATCCGCCGAAGCTTTCCTGTTCGCCAAAGCTTTAGCGACGGCGGAAGCGAAGGCGGACGATTCCCACTCAGGCCTAATAAAAATTTTATGATATCTGAAATTGCTCAGGCTAAAATTGCCAAATTTGTTAAAAAAATATTACCCTCTATCTCCATTATTCAGAATGATGGCTTTTCTTTGGCTGAGATTGAATCCAAAGTCAAGCTGATTTTGATGGCAAATTATGATGAAAATCAGCCGGAAAAATTTAAAGATGGCTTAGAATTTATTGCCTGGATTTTTAATTTTATTTTGGAAAATGAATATAAACTTCCAGCTAAAAGAGCTGAAGATTTAACAGTTGAATTTTTGGCGGCCATAAATCAGGAGCTTAAAAAGCCCGCCCCGACCGAAGCTAGTTCTGAAGTTAAAATACTGCCATTTACTATAAGGAAATAATTTTTTAAAACTATGGCGGCTAAATTCAATTGTACCCACAAAGGAGCATTTTTAATATGCTTTTTTTTATTATTAACTTCTTGTGCGCCTAAACAGTCAATTAATACCGCCCAACCGTTACCACCTAAAATTGGCGGCCAAGACTGTCAACAGGATACAGATTGTTTTTCCGGGGTCTGTAATTTTATCAAACAAAACATTGGCCAATGCATGGTAGCTCAATGTTCTACCAGCGAACAGGCCATCGGCATTAATGGACAGACAACCTTTTACTGCGATCACAATAACCATTGGCAAAAAGTTAAACAATTTGGTGAAACCTGCAATTACGACTATGAATGTGTTAATATCACCTGCAAAGATACTCCTAGCTGTCATCCGGGCGATTTCAAATATTATTGCCAGGAGCATGAATGCGTTGGCGAACAACAGGCTGATCCTTGCCGCCAACAAGGACTTACCAGGATCATCCAGAAAGATGAATATTTTGATAAGGAACAATGTATTGAAACTTTTGCTCAACGTGAAATCCAAACAATCTGCGCTCCCTGCGGTGACGGTATCTGTGATCCTGAAATCGAATTTAAATGTAATTGTCCGAATGACTGTAAATAATAAGAATTAATTATAAATTTTATGATTGCCAAAATTATTTTTATTCAATTTTTAGGTCTGCCCTTAATTGTCTGGGGCGGCATGTTTACTTTTTTATGTTTGATTGTTACTGCTTTAATTGCTTATCTTACCGTCAAAAACATAAAGCCCATGCCGGTAAAATGGCATGTGCACATGGCCTGGCTGACCATAATCTTAGGACTAATTCATGGCTTAGTAGCAATTTTAGCTTTTTTAGGAATTTAAACCAACTTTAATACAGTTCAATCAAAAACGGGAAGCTTTTAGCCGCCCGTTTTTATTTAGCTCTTGATACTTAAATGGGTTTTTGCATTAACACCACTATAAACCACTGTGGCGGTTCTTTTTTTGGGCTAAAAATGGTAGAATACAAATACTAGATAACGAATATACAAATTCTCTACAAATTAATACAAAGGACACTCTTTAATTAAATTTGTAATAATTTGTCACAATATTTGTAACTTATGTCTAAAACAAAATCCAAATTCATACTTATTGACGGCAACGCCCTGGTCCACCGCGCTTTTCATGCTTTGCCGCCCTTAGCCACTAAAGACGGAGAACTGGTTAATGCTGTCTATGGTTTTTTATTAATATTTTTTAAAGCCATTAAAGAAATTAAACCGGAATACGTGGCCGTGACTTTTGATAAAGCCAAAAAAACCTTTCGTCATGAAATGTATACTGAATATAAAGCCACCAGAGTCAAAGCGCCCCAAGAACTTTATGATCAGATTCCCCGCATTAAAGAACTGGTTAAGCTTTTAAATGTCCCTGTTTATGAACTGGACGGTTATGAGGCTGATGATGTCATTGGCACTATTTGTCATTTGAAAACCGTTGATCGGCCCGATATTGAAACTATGATTGTTACGGGTGATTTGGATACTTTACAGTTGGTTGATGACAATACCAAGGTCTACGCCCTTAAACGCGGCTTATCTGATACTATTATTTATGATGACAAAGCAGTCCAGGGACGTTTTGACGGCTTAAATCCCGATCAAATGGTTGATTACAAGTCTTTAAAGGGTGATCCGTCTGATAACATTCCCGGGGTTAAAGGTATTGGCGAAAAAACCGCCATAAACTTACTAAAACAATTTAAATCTCTGGATAATCTTTACAAAAATATTGACAGTAAAAAAATCTCCGAATCAGTTCGGGAAAAATTAATTGAGCATAAAGATGAAGCTTTTATGAGTTACCGGTTGGCAACGATTGTAATAGACGCCCCGGTTAAGTTTGAACTTAATGACGCCAAAATTAAAGACTACAATAAACAACCAATCATCGACATTTTACAAAAATATCAGTTTGCCAGCCTATTAAACAAATTACCTGAATTTGGCAACAATCAATCATTAACCGAAACCGACTCAACTCAAAGTCAACAATTACCTGAGCAGAAACAAACAAGCAACCATAATTATCAAATAATAAAAACGGAAAAAGAACTTGATTCATTTATAAAATTACTGGGCGAACAAAAAATTTTTGCTTTTGACTCTGAAACCACCGGACTTGATCCTTTTAATCTGCAAATTTTGGGTTTAAGTTTTGCCTGGAAAAATGACGAAGCTTATTATGTTCCCATTGCGGAGATTAACGGCGAGGGTTTATTTGAAGAAATTAAACTTAAAACCAACTGGCTGGACAAACTCAAACCAATTCTGGAAAATCCTAAAATTGCTAAATTCGGCCATAATGTTAAATATGACGCTGAAGTCTTACTTAATTATCAAATTAAGGTAACCCCTCTGGTTTTTGACCCCATGGTTGCTGATTATGTTCTCAATCCCGGCACCCGCTCTCACGGCCTGGATAATCTGTCCTTTACTGAATTTGGCTATCAAAAAACCAGCTTTACCCAGCTGACTACTTTGGAAAATAAAAAAAAGATTCCTATTACCCAGGTTCCTTTGGCTAAGCTAGGCACGTATTCCTGCGAAGACGCTGACTTTACCTGGCGATTATATAAGCTACTTAGTAAAAAACTGGCTGCTGAAAATTTACTCAAATTATTTGAAGAGATTGAAATGCCTTTGGTGCCTGTTTTAATTGCCATGGAACAAAATGGCATTAAAATTGATCTGAATTTCCTTAAAACCTTTTCCGTCAAATTAACTAAACAAATAGAAACAATTTCCGAGAAAATATATAAAATAGCCGGACAGGAATTTAATATTTCTTCTCCCCTGCAATTAAAAGAAATTCTTTTTGAAAAACTGCAGATTTCTACTCATGGCATTGGCCGGACTAAAACAGGATTTTCCACGGCCGCTGATGAACTGGAAAAATTGCGCGGCCGCCACGAAATAATTGATTTTATTTCCGAATATCGAGAACTGACTAAACTTTTATCAACTTATCTTGATGCCCTGCCAAAACTAGTTAACAAAAAAACCGGACGGGTTCATACCAGTTTCAACCAGACCATCACTGCAACCGGCCGCTTATCATCCTCCAATCCCAATCTGCAAAATATCCCCATTAAAACAGAAATCGGTCGTGAAGTCCGCAAGGCTTTTATTGCTGAAAAAGGCTTTAAGCTGGTTTCAGCTGATTATTCTCAGATTGAATTGCGCATTGTCGCCTCTATTGCCGAAGATCAGAACATGATCACTGCCTTTAAAAATGACCAGGACATTCATACTATTACTGCGGCTAAAATTAACAATGTCCAGCCAGAAGAAGTAACCAAGGATATGCGCCGGGCAGCCAAAGAAGTAAATTTCGGCATTATGTATGGCATGGGCGCTAATGGTCTCTCAGCCAGAACCGGTATTTCCAGAGACGAAGCCAAAGATTTTATTGAGAAATATTTCGAGGCCTTTCCTAATATGAAAAAATATATTCAGGCAACTAAAGATTTTGTTAAAGACAACGGTTATGTAGAGACACTATTTGGCCGTAAACGTTATTTACCTGACATCCATTCCGGCGTGCTCAATATTGCCGCAGGGGCCGAGCGCATGGCCGTCAATATGCCTATCCAGGGTACTGCTGCTGACCTGATCAAACTGGCCATGATAAAAATCCATGACCTCTTGCCAGATGTTTCATCAGGTGCTAAGATGATCCTTCAGGTTCATGATGAACTGGTTTTTGAAGTCCCGGAAAAAGATGTTAAAAAAGTCAGTGACTTTGTTAAAAAAGAAATGGAGGATATTTATAAATTCAAATGCCCCATCAAAGTTGAAGTAGAAAGTGGAGAAAATTGGGGCCATATGTCAGCCTAACTTCAAACAAAAGGAGGTGCCCGTGTGCAAGCTTATCGCAGCAAAGGCAAGATTGACCAGGAATGGCAGGAATTTTTAGACAAAACCAATGGTTCTCTAAGAATCAGCTGGCATTGTCTGGAAAGAGTCGCTCTCAGGTTTCCGGATATGCTGGAACTGACTCAAAATGAATTTCTGTCCCTGGTCAGAGAAGGCAAACCCATTTACATTTTTCACACTCCGACAAAACATAGCCGGGGAATTATCCTGAGAAATGGGATATTGGGCTTTGCTGTCAGTTTTAATACCGGCAAGGTAATGACTACATTCAAGTACAAACCAGGTCGAATTAAAAAGTTAAGTCTTAACCCCAAAGGGGGCATGACCAGGAAAAAAACCGGCTATCACCGGCCCAGCGCCAAAATCCAGGCGCGTCAGGAAATTGAACAAGACTTCTAAGCGCTTGATCGTAACAACGACTAAGCGCTTTTTAAAAACACGGATTTATTTCACGGATAACACTGATCAATATCTTAATCTATCCATGTAATCAGTGAAATAAATCCGTGGTTTAAAAAAGCCGGCCACCCGAAGGTGCCGGCGTTGTAAGCTGCGATCATTTAGCATTATGCCTTAAATAAGTATCAAGTAAAAGCGGCCCTGAATTTTGGAAATCACCATCACTGGTGAAAGTTATTCCACCTTGATTGGGATAGTAACGACCTTTCTCTTTCCAATAATCATGAGGGCCAAGCCAAAGACCGTACCCAAAGGTTGCGTTACTTGAACTCCAGCCGCACTCAAAGTGTCGCTGTTCCAGACTTTCCGGAAAAAGTGACAGCTGCAAACTTCTTCCCGGGGAAAGATGGGAAAAGCGAGCCATATCTGCAAAATTACCAGGCTGGCCATTCCCCAAAGAATTTTTCCAATGATAGACTGGAATTGGGATTGTCCAAAGAGCCAGGGACTCTTGTTCTTCCCGGCTAAATTGCTTCAGTACATCTTTGCTTGGAGTGGTCGTAACAAAAAGAAAATTTGTACCTGCATACTGGCCATGATACCCCACGTCATACGTATAATAGGGAAATGATGGATTGCCAATAGGTTTTAGCAACTGCAGCTTCTCGCTGTAAGGCCTTTGAATTTCTTCCAGCACGTAGTTAATCACTTTAGCCATGAGTGACCAATCGGGTCCGCCATCCCTTTCAATGTGCTCCTTTAAGGCCCTTTCAAACAAATCCGTTAATTCTTTGGGCACATCGTCGAATTGTCGATTGCTCTGCCCTGAGAATTTGAAGCCTTCATTCCATTGCTCCAGCCACCTTAGCGGAGCAAATTTTTCATAAACTTCAGGGGCATATTCAGCTTTCCAGCGAGAGCCTGCCTGGTACATCAGGAAGCGTAGCAATAGCAGCGTCGTTTCTGCTTCAGGCATAACAAAGGTTAGAGTTATCAAAGCTGAAATCGGATCTTCTTCTCCTGGCAGCATCAGGCCGCTTCTTAAAGAGTGCTCAAGAGCTTCCAGGGCATTACCCATGCCGTCGCGCTTAAGCCTGGCAACAAGATTTCCCATAATCCGCCAATCACTAGCTTGTGCATCCCATTGTTTGCAAAAAGAACTGGGAGATTCTGCGCACATAGCTAGTTTAAGCGGGTCAGGAAGACTTTGTTCTCGTAGACGCTTAAAAGCCTGATTGCCTGCGAGCTCTGTTAAAAGAACTTCATACTGCTGTTCTTCGGGCAATTGTTTAGTCATTTTTTTCTCCTTTTGTTGACCAAACCATCCGAAGCGCATACTCCTGAGAGCATACTTGCCGTCTGATAAAAACTTTTTATCAGTAAATTTATCCTGGGATAAATTTTGCCTAAAAGGCAGGCGTAGATAAAATCAAATTATCAATTGGTTTCAAATCTGTCAAGCCAATAACTTCAGATTTTACCGACAGAAAAATTAATCAGTGTTATCTATAAGATAATTCGTAGTGTTAAAAAAGCCGTCCCTGGCGGAACGGCTGTGAATAAAACCAGTTAACTTACTTAAAGTTCTAGCGAATACATGATGTTGATTTCCTGATCCAGAGTCAGACTCCTGCCTTCTGACCAGCGGCAAAGATATTTCCAGTTACCATCTATCTTTTTCAGGATGGCAATACAGAATCCGTTGGTAAAAGGCAGGTAAACATCCTGGGCTTCGATTTCAATCAGTAGTAAATAGGGAGTCTGGGTGAAAAACCAGTAGTCTTGCTCCACCATTTCCCTAACCATGGCTTGGGTTTCCTTAGAAAGTTCCCGAAACCACTTGGATTGCCAGATATTTTGATGACGCAGTTCAAGCTTGCGCCATTCATCTGACTCAAGATATCGCCCTTCTTTGGCTTGTTTCAATGCTGGCATCTGAATTCTCCTTTTGAAAAATATTCCTCAGGCTAAATAGCCGCTTTGTTTATGCCAGGTACCTTTGACCCAAATGGTCAGCGGTCCTTTATTGGTCACATCATCAGCCAAGGCCGGACGATGTTGTTCCAGCAGGCTCAAGGCCTGGGCTTTAATTTGTTCATCGTTTGCCCACGTTTCCATAAGCATCCAGAAAAAAACACAGACAAACAAATCTATGGCCATTCTGGTATCCTTAACCACGGAGGGAAAGCGATCTCTTAGATTTTCTTTGTTTGCAAACATTACTTCCTCCTTTTTCAATGTATGAAAATTAATTTTGGTGCGCGAGACCGGAATCGCCCGCCAGAGGGCGGGTCCGCCTTCGGCGGAACCCCTCTGCTAGTATTTTCCCGCGCACACAAAATAATATAGCCTCCAAGCTATTCACCTATATTAACATAGATTAAAGCTTTTGTCAAGACTTACATAATTCGTGCGTTATGTTAAAATAGTCATATAATCTTTATTGAACTATTCTACTATTTGTCATAAGAAAAAGCCTCCTCTGTGTCATGGTGAGCTCAGTCGAACCATACACCGACGGCGCCACCCGTTCGACTATGCTCAGGGTGACAGAGGAGGCTTTTTCTCTTTAACCCAATTACCCAATGATCATCTTCCTCTACGGCGAAGACACCTACCGTTCCAGCCAAAAACTTAACCAAATCAAGGACAAATTCATCAAAGAAGTTGATTCTTCGGGTATGAATTTAATTACTCTAAACGGCGCTAAACTTAAATTTGAAGAATTCAACCATCAGGTAAAGGCCTCCCCTTTTTTAGCCCGTAAACGGATGATTATTATAAAAAATTTAATTTCAGATAACAAATCCAAGGAAATTCAGAAAGAAATTGTAGACTTATTAAATACTGAATGGAAAAATCCCCAGGAAGATAATATTCTAATTTTCTGGGAAGCAGTTGATCATTCCAAGACTAAAAGTAAAAATGCACTTTGGGACAGATTGGGTAAAGAAAAATTTGCTGAAGAATTTAAGCCTTTAAAACCAATACAAATTAATTCCTGGATAGAAAAGGAAATTATTAAGCGCAAGGCCAAAATTGAAAAATCAGCCGTGACCCTCTTAGCGGCCATGGTGGGCAATGATCTGTGGCAAATGTCCAGTGAAATTGAAAAACTGATTAATTATTGCCAAGAACGTCCAATCAATACTACGGATATAGAAAACATAGTTAAGGCAAAGTTTGATGATAATATTTTTAACTTAGTTGATGCTTTAGGCAATAATAATAAAAAACTGGCTTTAAAGCTAATGGCTGATCAGTTTAGCCTGGAATCTGATGAAATGTATTTACTCTCTATGCTGATTCGACAATTTCGTATTTTGCTTTTAACTAAGGAATTAAGTGAAATTAATCCCCGTCTTGGCAAAGAAAAAGTCGCTCAGGAGTTAAGCCTCCACCCTTTTGTTGCCCAAAAAGCCTTATGGCAAATAAAAAATTTTACTTTGGATAAATTGAAACAAATATATCGAATGCTCTTGGATATTGATTTTAGAATTAAAACCAGCAATCAGAAACCAAGGCTGCTTTTTGATCTATTTATCGCCCAAATTTAAAAGAGGCTCAGAGAGCCTCTTTTGTATGTTTTTCCCAGTCATCAGGGCTTACCGGCTTAGGTAAAAAGATGACATTGTGGGGAATATCCGCCTGATCTAGACCGCCGCCAGAAGTAATGATTACTTTTAGCTGAGGAAATTTTTCCCTGACCTTAGCAATCAATTCTAGACCATTCATACCAGACATTTGAAAATCAGTAATCATCATCTCTATCACCTGTGCTTGCAAACATACCAGGGCCTGCTGACCGTTTTCAGCTTCGATAACTTCGTGTCCCAACCGCTTTAAACTTTTTACCACCGCTTTTCTTACATTATAATCATCATCTACTACTAAAATACGCATACTTCTCTCCTTTTGGGTAAAAAAAATATGTCCCCTGATTGAGACATTGTAGATTATAGCATATAAATGACAAAATAAAAAGAACTCCGTTGTCCGGAGCTCTTTTTTATATTATTTTTTTTCAATTTTCTGTTCAACTTTTTTTTCAATCTTCTTTTCTGCCTGTCCACCTTTTCGGTAATAGCTCATTAACCTTGAAAGTTTTCTGGCAGCGGTATTTTTCTTCATGATATTCTTTTGCGCAGCTTTATCTAAACCTTTTTGTGCCTGTTTAATCATGGGATCAATTTTGTCTTTGGCTTCCTTTTTATCAATAGCCTGACGCACTTTTTTCATTAAGGTTTTTAAATCTTCACGCACTTTCATATTACGCTCAGCATGACGCTGGGTTTGTCTCAAGGCTTTCTTTGATTGCTGTTTAATTGGCATATTTTGATAAAATAAAGATTTAATTTATAAAATTAAGAGCTCAGTGGCAACAAAGCTCTTAGCTAAAATACTACCAAACTTCTATATTTATGTCAAGTTATCCGAATCCTTATACTTGGGGCTTATCTAATTCCAAGGGTTCTATCTCCCCTTCCATTCCGGTAATTTTAACAACATCCTTATCAATTTTCTTAAACTCTTTATAAGCGCTATTATACATACCAACAGTTGTGCCCAGATTATTACCCAGTTTTTGCAAATATGAATCATAAGCCAGCAAATGTTTTTGTAATTGCTCCACTCTTTCTCTGATTTGCTGAGCCGATTTTTCAATTTGCACAGCCTTTAGCCCCTGCAAAACCGTCTGCAAATAGGCCAAAAACGAAGTCGGTGAAACAATAATCACATGCTTTTCCTTCATGGCATATTCAATTAAATCCCGGGTATTAACTTTTACTGCACCGACCTGATTGATTAATAAATCATAATAGATTGCTTCGGCCGGAATAAACATAAACGCAAATTCCATGGTTTTTTCTGCAGGTCTGATGTATTTTGAAGTTTCATCAATGCGATTTTTCAAATCTTGTTTAAATAATTTTTCCAATTTTTCTTTTTCAGCGCTGTTTTTTTCTTCAACTATTTTATTATAATTTTCCAGGGAAAACTTAGAATCTACAGGTATTATTCTATCATTGACAAAAATTACTGCGTCAACAATTTCTCCATCCTTAAATTTATATTGCATTTGAAAAGTATGCGGTGGTAAAACATTCTTTAATAATGTCTCCAAAAAATATTCACCTAAAATACCGCGCTGCTTGGGATTGGTTAAAATATTTTCCAAACTTTGAAGTTGTTCAGCAAAACCAATTACTTGCTTATTGGTTTCATCCAATTTGGTTAATTTTTCTGTTACATCCTGAACAATCTTAGCTGTCTGGCCAAACTGTTGCTGCATGGACTTATGAGTATTATTCAACCCGTCACTGATTGTTTTACTATTTATATTTAAGCCTTCACTCAGGACTTTGCTTAATTCATTAAGTTGATTTTGCAGCATTAAAAGTGATTGGTCGTCTTTTTTAGGCTGAGAACTTTTTGACAAAAAAATAAGTACGGCAGCAAAGCCGGCAATTACAAGAACAATTAAGATAATTGAGGTTAAATCCATAAAAATATATTTTAATTATAGCCTAATTGTATCAATCTGTATCTAAATATGCAACCAACTTGACTAAGCATTACATTACTAATAATATATAGTTAAATCTGGCTAAAGAGGTCATTTCCCAAAAGAAGAATCAACAGCGAAATCAATTCTTCTAGTGGGTATGCCGATCGCGACCAACCACTCCCCCGTGGTTCCCTTGCCAAGTCTTTAGCCAGACCGGGGAAGCCATTTTGGCTTCCCCTATTTTATTTCGAGGAATCATTCTATTGCTCAGCTCAAAATTTAATGTTAAAATCATATAAAGATACATAATTATACTTTTAGATGAAATTTTGTATGTCCAAAACATAAAATTACCAAAACCATTGATTATTTTATTTATAGCGACACCTATTTTTGACTAAAACTATTTATTATTTCAATAATTTGCATTATTCATATATAAATGTTTCACGTGAAACATTTTTAAATTAAGGCTAATTATAGTAAAATTCTAACAATAGTCCCCTATTTGATTATAATCAAAATAAGGATTAATACGTCCCTGTAGTTCAACGGATAGAACGAGAGACTCCTAAGCTCTAGATGGAGGTTCAATTCCTCCCGGGGACATAAGTTTCTCCGCCAAAGGCGGATCCGCCTCCGGCGGAAATTTCTCCCGGGGACATAAGCCTATATAAGAGCCTTTAGCTCATCTGGCCTTAGTCGGCCGTAGCTCGGAGAGCAAAGGCCGATAGAGTGCTTCCATGGCGTGTTTGCCCGCCGAAATTATGCTGTATTAAAATTGAAATAATGGGCTCTTAGCTCATCTGGTAGAGCGCTTCCATGGCATGGAAGAGGTAAGGGGTTCGATCCCCCTAGAGTCCACAAATACTATTTGCGTAGGTGGGGCATGGAAGAGGTGAGTGGTTCGAGTCCTGTAGGGTCTACTCCTACGCTCTACGGAGCTTCGGAGTGCACTGCACTCCATAATTATATAAATAATGGCTATTTAGCTCCCGTCTTCGCCTTTACCTATTAGCAAAGGGAAGTATATATACTGAAATTACTTAAGCTTCGGTGGGCAGGCCTACCTTCGCCTATAGATATTTCTAAATGGGAGGTATATTCCTGAATAACTCGGGCTACGGTAGGCACGCAGCTAAAAAGGAGGCGAAATTTGTGGAGGCTAACCAGCTACGGTGGGCATTGGCCCACACAAAACTTTTTACATTAAACTTTTGACTTTTAACTTATTGAAATATGTCATTATCCATCGGCATTGTTGGTCTGCCAAATGTAGGCAAATCAACCATATTCAATGCCTTAACCCAACAAAAAGTAGATGCGGCCAATTATCCCTTTTGTACGATTAATCCAAACGTGGGCTGTGTTAAGGTACCTGATCAAAGACTTGATAAACTTAGTGAAATGTCCAAGTCAGAAAAGATCATTTATTCAACCATTGAATTTATAGATATTGCCGGTTTAGTCAGGGGAGCGAGTAAAGGTGAAGGTTTAGGCAACAAGTTTTTGACTAACATTAGGGAATGTAATGCTATTTGCCATATTTTACGACACTTTGTTAATGATAACATAACCCACGTTGAGAATAGAATTTCAGCTAGGGATGACCTGGAAATTATTAATATGGAGCTAATGTTAGCTGATTTGGATCAGGTTAATGCCAAAATCAAAGCTATTAAAAGTGATAATGCCTTTAAAGAACTATTTCAGCTTTTAGAAAAGATTAAGCTGGGATTGGATAACAATACCTTAATAATAGATCTGAATTTAACTCCAGAGGAATTTGCCTTAATCCGTGAATACAATTTTTTATCAGCTAAGCCTTGTATCTATGTTTTTAATATTTCGGAGGCAGACCTAAATAAAAGTAAAGAGCAAATTTTGTCAGAAGCAAATTTACAATTAGATCCGGAAAAGGTTATCTTAGTTTGCGCTAAAATGGAAGAAGAACTGATTCAACTTTCAGAACAAGAAGCTTTAGACTATTTAAAAGATTTTCAGGTTGAACAAACAGGCTTACAAAAAATGATAATTGCCGGATACAAACTTGTAAATTATATTTCCATGTTAACCACCGGACCAAAGGAAACTAGGTCCTGGCAAATTATTAAAGGCTCAAAGGCGCCCCAGGCAGCAGGGAAGATTCATACTGATTTTGAAAAAGGTTTTGCCAGAGTGGAAGTCATTGAATGGCAAAAACTGCTGGACTGCGGCGGCTGGTCTCAAGCTAGAGATAAAGGTTTAATCAGGATGGAAGGGAAGGAGTATGAAGTTAAGGACGGTGATGTAGTCATCTTTCATTTCAATAATTAAAAGAACCGTTCCACGAGGTGGAACGGTTTTATATATAAAAGCACTTTATAAGACTTGCTCGGGTCTGTTACGGGAATCACTCCAGCATCTTGGCTAACACAGCATCAAAGTCCATGCTGGCAAGAACACACATAGTTTTAATGGATTTTTTAAATCCATTAAATCTATTTGCATCATTAACCAACTCTTCTCGGTCGTAACGGTCAACCGTTACTCTTCCGAAAGTTGTGTTAACGAAGTGTGCTTGTCCAACTTTGACATCATGGATTAGCTGAATCCATTTTGTCAAAAATTCTGCTGCTGCTGACTGGATATCCGCATCAACCTGCACAACTGTTCCCTGGTCAACCATTTCGATTAACCGTCGAGGGTCGTGCATTCCTATTTTATATAGGAAATTATTGATGGGAGCATCCCAGTCAAATGCCCAATGATGCCCTTCATTTACAGCCAGTTTTCTGGCTTCGTTTGTCAGAGAACCAGTAAGCGCGGAAAGATTGAATATCGTCATGGTAAGACTCCTAATCTACTTATAAAGCGCCGAGATAGGCGCGGCTAGGGGTAAAAATAAGTAACAACATTATTTAATGATTTTATTATTAAATTTTTTATAAAGAACTTACCTATATTTCAATCTTTAAGTAATTGACTTAAAGGCTGAATGTAGGAGGGGAGTAAAACATTGTTTTACTCCCGCAAATTGCTGACAATGACCGCTTGTCAGACGCCCCGAGGCTTCCTCGGAGTATGACGTCGCCAAACACTGTTACAAATATGGCGACGATGCCAGTATTGGGGATCTGGCTTATAGGGATGATCTCCGTAGATCTGAATACCTTTTCGAGGTCCGATTACGACTTCGAAGTCGAATCCCTCGAAATTACCTACGAGACGATCTCCCGGTTTATTTAGCCCAGCCCGCTCTAATTCCTCTCTGGCCCAGGCTTTTCTTCTAATAAAGAACTCGATTTTATTATCATCATAATATTTGCTTCTGGGTATCACGCATTCCTTTGGGATAGATTTATTCTCCAGAGGGAGAAGCTTCTCTATCGGAATGTCAATACTCACAAGCCCGCGTCTCGGTCCTACGAAGTAACGATCTTTAGTTTTATCTTTGCCTTTCATTACTTTTCCCCTTTCCGCAATCAAGCGGTGTTGGTGATTAATCTTTAAAGAACTTTGACCTATGTTTCAATCTTTCTCTTCTTTGTTTTTAACTTAGAAGAGCAGGACTAAAGTTAGGAGGCAATGTTATTCAAGTTTGACCTCGATAACATTGCCGTTTGGCAGAATGTAGGCTCGGATGAGCCCGTCCTCGAAGCGACCTTCGAGATACGGGACGCCCAGGGCCGCCATGATGCCGATAAGTTTCATAATCATCTTTTTTTCCTCCTTGTCCGCCTTTGGCGAACGGGTTGAGGGTGGATGTTTCAGTGGATTAGTAAGAGGAGGGGGACTCCACTTCCCAGCTCGGCAACAGCTGTTTGAGCTGTTCGACGCTGTATGGCCCAAAGCCATAGGAAGTGCCGAAAATGCGATTGCTGTCCAAATCAGCCAGACCGCCACCAGCCACCGAACTTTCCGGCACACCGGTTCTTTCAGCGATTTCCGCGTGAAAGTCGCGGGTGTAGTGCCGATCGCCGAAAATCACCTGACCACCGGAAACGATGAACTTAACGGTCATGATTATCTCCTTTTTTCTGAATAAGTGTGATTATGTATCTTTAAAGAACTAGTTGTTTATCTTCACAGGATTGAGTAAGCTCTTATCGCTCTCTCAGCCTGATTAAGCAGTATAGCATATATTTCCAATCTTGTCAAGACTTATTGGACAATATTTATGTATTTAAAATTCTTTGGACAAACCCATTAAATAAGGGCTTGTATTTATTATTGGAATGTGCTATAATTGGAAGTGTCCAATAAATACTACAACTTTTCTTAACCCTTATGCAAGACCAAATTAACATTCTCAAACAATTAGGCCTTAATGAAAACGAAGCTAAGTTCTACTTGGCTGCTTTGGAATTGGGACCGACTACAATACTTAAATTATCAAAAAAAACCGGCCTGCAAAGGAGCTCTATCTATGAATTTATGGATAATTTGCTAGAAAAAGGGGTTATTGAGACTGTAATTTCAGGCAAAAGAAAGCTCTATAAAGGCGCTGAACCTGAAAAACTTAAACATTTATTAAAACGGCAAGAGGAATTATTGGATTCCATTATCCCTGAACTTTCAGCCTTAATGAATAAAGGAATCCAGCGACCTAAAATTATGCTTTTTGAGGGCACAGAAGGCATAAAAAGAGTATATGAGGATTTATTGGATCAACCTGAAGGTTCTGAGTTTGTCGCCTTTACTAGCGTAGAAGATATTATGAGTGTTATATCCGAATCATATAAAGCCAGCTTTTTAAACCGCAGAACCAAAAGGAATATTTCCGTCAAAGTAATATTAAAAACAGATAAATTTTCTAAAGAATATATAGCAGACAATAAAAAAGAGATAAGAGAAACTAAAGCTGTTAGCAAAAAAGATTTTCCATTATCCAATGAAATTAATATTTATCAGAATAAGGTGGGTGTATTATCATTTGGAGATGAAAAAATAGGAGTAATCATTGAATCACCCCAGATAGCCAATTCCATGCGGGCTATTTTTAATTTATTATGGGCCAATTTAAAAAGTTAACATCCGTTTAAATTTTAAATTAGAAAAGCCTCCCGCATGTTTGCGGGAGGCTTTTGGTTTAGCCTTGAATCCTGATGCCATCACTCGGTCTGGCGCAAAAGGACATAGGCATGATTTCACTGATTTCAGCTTCAATTGGACTTAGAGAGTCCAATATGCATTTCTGCTTCAGTTCTGCGGGTTTCAAGGTTGTGATATCAACCGCATGAAATTTACTGAGCTTTTTCTTAATTTCGTACAAATAAGTACGAAAGTCGCCCAAAAGTCCAAGGGCTGAGTTGAACTTTTTATCTTCGGGACCACGCAGGATTTCCATGATTTTGTACAGCAAAGCTGCAACTTCCTGCGTAAAATCTTCTGTGGCTGTCGGTACAAAATTAAGGCCTGCCAAGGCCTTGAGGATGCCGATGGCTGTAAACTCAATGTTTTGCTTGCCGATCCCACTGATGTGAGTTTTGCCATCAACTACCACGACACTGACAGAAACTTCTTTAACCGGTTCCTGAACAGGCTCTTCAACAAGATCAACAAGCTCATAAATTTCACCCTCAAGATCCGCCTCATAGTCCTTAATCAGATTAAGTAAATGAGGTTTGGTCTTGAAGCGTGGCAAGGTTTTCTTGATCAAAGTTGTGAGCTCGTCAACGTTTGTTTTGATACCTGACTCCGGCAGATATTTTACTATCAGCCGGTTCAAATCTTCAGCAAAGACCCAGCGTTGTCTGTCACGCAAGGAGACTGATTCCGGGAAACGCCGACTGGGCAGCATGGCCAACTTAATCAATGAACGGAGCAAGTCTTCACGTTCAATCTTTTCCAGTTCTTCGACGGGGATATCTGGCTTAAACTGGTCCGTGGAAATTTCTTCATTGCAATCAAGAAAATTCCTTAAATGGCGAAATGACTCCAGACTGTTTTGGTCATACCACATCACATCAGCGGCAATTTGGCCATAGCTGACTGTCGGGTGATCAGGATCGGTGAAAAATTCATATAAAATCTTCTCCAGATCTTCCCACATATCAATGGGCGCCCGACTTTGGTATAGGGCATAGGCCATCAGTTTCCAGCCTTCATTAAAAATGGAGGCGGCTAAGGCCCGATGTTCCTCACCATGTGTAGCACTAAGCCTGGCATTTTCAATGAATTCTGACCACAGGATTCCATGATTTAGGTCCACGAAAAACCGTTGCAGAAATTCACGAAAAAGAATCAGGCTATATTCCTTTTCAATAGCATTCTTATCATCAAAAACCTGCATATTCATATTTGGCTCCTTTCTTAGATAAAATGTACAGAATAATACCTAAACACAATGTTTTGGGATTAATTAGTATATCATATTTTACCGATTTGTCAAGTCAATAACATTGACACAAAGTTTTCCCCAGTAGATACTTTTATATTATACATTAGCCTGCTAAACTATAATTAAAGGGGGAAATTGGTTCCTCCTAACTAAAAACCGAGGAGGTAAGTCTTGAGAAATGGCCATTTGCGTTCGCGGGCTCGAATGTATCAGAACATGAAGTATGCGGCATCAAAGCGACAGCAAAAAGGGAACCATCTCAAAACAAGGAGGTTTTAGAAACCGAGAAACCAAAACAAGGGGGTATTTAATGAAAAAGATCGGATGCCAACCCCGAAAGATTCTCAACGTTCAAAACAGAAATTGCCCGGTAGGGTAAAGGAGGTGATCCAATCTAGGGGCGATCCCCCCATTGGGCCTATAGATATCTAAAAAATATCTATGGTTACCTGATGTCCAATAGAAAGGATGTACCACCTATTTTTCCGCTCAATCATAAAAGCCGTCCCGTACGCGGGGCGGCTTTTTCTTGACTTTATTCAATATTATTGTTAATTTTGACTCAGATTTACATGTGCTCTTTTGCATCATACATTTGGACTTTTCCAAAGGAGGAAAAAAATGAAAAAGAATCTTGGCGTTGCAGGTTTGATCATGGCGTTGCTGATATTTTTCACTAGCACTGCCATGGCCCAGGAACAAGCCAATCCGGCAAAATTTGGCTTCAAAGTCAATATTGGCTTCGCGGTTGAAGCCTATTATCTAATGATGGATATTCCCAACGAAGTGCTGACAGTGCCTGCCAATCCGGCTGACAGCTCCACAGGTTCTACCAGCACTGAATTACCTTCAAGTATTAATTATGCCGTTAAGCTAAATCTGAGGGCATATTTCTTCGGCACTGAGGATATTCAGCTTTACGGCGGAGTTGACTTTGGCATCAGCCCCGTAGTGACAGGTTATCGCCAGGGAATCTATGCCACTGAACTTTCTAACTACGGTGGCGAATCATATGCCTATAGTCAGCTGATTCCGTCCAATTACTCAATTGCGCCTGTACTGGGGCTCCAATATTACCTGCTTGTCTTTGAGGTAAGCTTCCCCAATACAAGTTTTACCTTGGAGACAGGTAATGATCGCTGGGGCAGTTGGGAAAAAGTCAACAGCTTTGAATGGCAAGGCTTTGGCCAAAGGTATATGCTGGGCTTTAATGTTTTGGATGATTTTCAACTCGGCCTTTACTATGAGCATTATCAGCCTGACTTTGACGGTCAGCAGTCGGACTTCAACATCATTGGTCTGAGACTAGCCTACTATTTTCTATAAATTTAAAAGCCGTCCCGTACGCGGGGCGGCTTTTTCTATTTATTTGGAAAATGTTTTTACAAACGTCCTACAGATTCCCTTGAAGTAATCAGTGCAGTCTTCTTCAGGTACCAGCTGATAAAGACGACTCCATTTTTCTTTCGGAGAAGCAGGGGAGAGCATAACCAGATAAATCTGGCCCAGCGCTTACTGAGCGATTTTAAAATTCTGTGGCAACTTTATATAGCCTAATATAACTTCATATAACTTTATACAACCTTTTCAAATATAATAATTGAACGCCAGACAAATTGTTTTTCCCTAAAGTATAAAAGATCTTCTTGATTTGTTGGCTGAAAGCCCAACTTTTCAATTTGCGTTAAAATTTCAATTTTACTTTGATGATTTCTGAGATTATAAATCGGGAAAACCATAACCACTTTACCGCCCTTGACCAAGACTTTACTGAATTGCACAAAAGCCTCTAAATATAAGGACTCCAGTATTTGAACAGTATTTTCAATCTGTTCCCGACTTTCATTGCCTCTGACCGGCGGCCCCAAAAACGGTTCGGTTACAATCGCCTCAATTGAATTAGCCTTAAATTTTAAACTCAAATCCTTAACATCCAACTTCATTACTTTAGACTTTTCCGCCGAAGGCGGATCCGCCTCTGGCGGAAGACTTTCTACTTTAGACTTATTTAAAAGCCAGTCCAAATTTTTCTTTGTATCCTCAATCGCCCTGTCACTGTTATCCGTTCCAATTAAATTTCTATAACCCAAAACAATCGCTTCCTGCAAAATCGTGCCTGAACCGCAAAACGGATCCAGAATCACAGCTTCAGGTTTAACCTGCGCCAAATTAATCATCATGCGCGCCAGTTTTGGCGGCAACATGCCGGAAACCTGATCCCGGCCAGGGCGGCTAAAATCACGACTGCCAAATTCTTCAAAAGCCTGCACAGCCAAGGTCTGGCCCATGGTAACGATTCCCTGATCAATAAAAAAACAAAGTTCAGCTCCGTTTTTAAGTAATTTATTCTTGGCTACAATAACTGAAGATAATTCCGGTTCTTTGGCCACCACATAACGGGAACTGATATTTTTTTCATCGCGTAAAATTGATTTGATTTCCATGGCAATGGCAGTCATCTTTTTTTGAATAGCCTGAATATTCATCTTTGGTGATAGGGGATAGAAGCTAAAGCCAAAATAAAACTTGGCTTGTTCAAATTTAACCAGCTTAAAGAAATTATCCTGAAATTCATCAAGGTCCCCCATAGTCGCCAAAATCTTGCCGATCTTAACTGTCCCGCCCAAACGGCTGTTTAGCCAATTCAATATCCAGCTCGTTCTCTGTTTCTAAAACCAAAATCCTATCATAAAACTTTATGACTTTATAACTTATAGCTTTCGAAGCCAAGACTGCTTCGATTTCGGCTTTGGATAATATGGGGTTTTTTCCAAGAATGAAAAAATATTGCATATTGTTTATTTCTAACTTCCAAATATCAAGCATCAAATCTCAAATAAATTACAGTGATCAAATTACAAATTACAAACATTTGTTATTTATTATTTGAAATTTGAGATTTATTTGCAATTTGGACTTTGTTATTTGTTCTTTTATAGTGGGCTCTTAATGTTTTTTAAAGCTAAATTGGTCAGATGAGTATAAATTTGCGTTGTTCTGATATTAGCATGGCCAAGCAGTTCCTGTACATAGCGAACATCCACGCCGTTTTCCAGCAGGTGAGTGGCAAAGCTATGGCGCAGGGAATGAAAAGTGGCATCATTTTTTATCCCAACTTTTTCTTTTGCTCGTTCAAAAATAATCTGCGCTGTTCGTTCAGTCAGATGGCCACCGCGTTCGCTGGTGATTAAATAATCATCGGCTTGTTTCCCGGCCATGAACTGTGTTATCTGATCTTTCAATTTATCAGGAATAATGGTAATTCTATCTTTTTGGCCCTTGGCCTGGCGGATATTTAATTGCAAGCCAGGCAAATCAATATCTTTTATTTTCAATCTGATAATCTCTGAAACCCGCAAACCGGCGCCGTAAGTTAAGGCAATCATCAGGCGATGTTTAGGATTGGCTATTGATTCAATAATTTTGGCGATATCTTCCCTTGAAAGTATAACCGGCAAACGCTTGGGTTTTTTGGAATATTTGAGATTCAGTTTAAAAGGGACTTTGACGATATTTTCGTAAAAAAATTTAATGGCATTGAGGTAAACATTTATGGTCTGCCCGGCCAAACCCGCGTCTTTTTTCTTGATTAAATATTCCTTAACCTTAAATTCATCATATTTATCATAATTTTCGCCAAGATAGGCAAAATAATCCTTCAGGCACCCCAAATAACTATCAACCGTCTGCGGACTGTAATTTCTGTACTTTAATTCAATTTTTACCTTATCCAAATATTCTTGCATTAAGGGGTTTTTTATAATAAGATTAAAGTAATTAAATTATATCATACAACTCGTTTCTGTCGCCAAATCGCGCATCAAAAACGAAATGTATGCGCATAGAAACGAGTTATATGAAATATGCTTTTCTTTTTTCGGCTATAACCCGAATCGGGTAAAAATCTTTCAATTTAATTCCTTCGACTATTTCTAATTTATGTTAGAAAATTTTGAATCAAAAGCTCCTGATTATCAGGTAGAACATCTTCCAGACTCCGATATTGTATTAAATATGAACTATGGTGGGTTCGATGACCAGGCGCATCTATTAGAAACACTTAGGGGATCGGGTAGTATTGATGACAAAATTGATCAGTTTAAAAAAAAGCGTGAGGAAGACAGCAAGCTACAGTATTTTATTAAACAGAAAAAATATACAGCCAAAGCAATATCTGAAGGTATCGCCAAGCGACAAGGATTTGAAAGCGCCGCAGAGATTGGTTTACGTAGTGTGCTTAATGAAATACTTTTATCGAAGAGAATAAAAGAAATTATTGCAACGGACGAGGCTCAGGAGATTGTCAGAAAGCACGGTTTTGGGGGGCTTCGCTTTGTCATGCCAATTGCCGGTGTTATCGCAAGGGATGGCAGAAAATTCTTAGTTTACAAGAACATTAAGTCTAAAGAAGTTTATGAATTCGAATCAGAGGGTTCATTCGATCTTAATTACGGGTTACCAACTGAAGTTAGGGATGATATTGAAAGCAAACTAAGGAACTTATACTCCATAGCTGCAGAATTAGACAAAGTGTTTTTTGATAACGGGATCCATGCCAACGATATTAGAGATAATCAATTTATGTTGACCAAACAAGGTGACAAGTACCTTTTAAATTTGATCGATGTAGAGGCTTATCGAAAACGAACTCGGTCGGTCGAATAATTAATTATTCATGAGAAATGTTGGATTCCAGATCGCTAAGAGAAGTAAATTTGAAAGATTTTTTACCCGCATCCCGTTGCGGCGGGAAAAAAGAAAAGAATACATCGCTTGTGATATAATTTATTTACCAAATATTTAACCAATATAACGATGAAATCACCAGAACAAGGGCTTAACCCGGAAGGTAAATCTATTGAGGTAGAGAAAACGGAAGTGCTCCGTAATGAGTATAAAAACCTAATGGGTGACTACCAAAGACTATACAGGGAAATAATAAAACTTGAACGGAAACATCCACTAGAACGTCGAGATGAGGCTGTTCAGTGGGAGATATTGGAAATTGATAAGGAGCGCAATCAAATACATCAAAAACTTAATAGAATTGCTGAGCAAGTAGGCAGGACAAAAGAAGATGTTATCGTTGACATGGTCAGGTGGCAAAAAAGTTTAAAAGAATTTGGATTGCCAGAATTTTCGGTCTTGGATAGTGGTGATATGATAGAATCATTTGGGTCAACGTATTTTAACATTGCACTCCAACTTGATCGGCCACAGTTCCATGAAAAAAGGGAAACTGTGTTGGGCGAGCCATTTTTGAAAGGATCTGAAGATGAAGAAAAACACTCTAAACCAGTAATCGCTGATGATGAGTTATTGATTGTCTTTTCAATAAATACTATATTACCAAAATTTGGATATCCTAGAGGATATGGCATGCTGGAAGAAAAAAAACCGTTCGATTATGACGAAAGAATAGCTAGGGCAAAGAATTTGGCTAAAAAAACGAATGGAAAATTTTTTATTAATACACAAGGCAGTCATCACGAATCAGATGCAAACGTCATGGGAGTTGTTATCCCTAAAAAAAACTTAGAAAAAGTGGCTGGGGTCATTCGCAATGATCCAGAAAAGTTTAGGTTAGGAGAACAGTTTTATACAGACTCAACGCTACAAGAATTAAGAACGAAGAAAAAGGAAGAGGATATACAACGAGAGAAAGAACTTCAGGAAGATGAAAAGCTATGGAGAAAAGACTTTAATAAGGAGTATCCACACTTTGCGGAACAATGTAATGAAATCGAGAGTAGTTTCGGTTCTCTATCTCTGTGGGTAGACAACCTACGAGCAATTACTGATAATCCCAGCACAAAAAGTGTATTACAAAATTACGAGGAATTGCGCAAAAAATATAGAAATCTAAAAACAGCTATAGATGAATACCGATCGGGTCGAAAATCTTGGTATAATCTTGCCTTGGACGAAGGAAATCCACCCGCAAATTATTTTAGTGCAAACATCCGTGAGATGGAGTGGATGCTCGCAGAATTATCCAAAGATAAAGAGATAGAATTGCTACAAGAAAAAGCAAAACGTCTTAAAGATTGGCGAACTAAGGCTGAGTTTAAAAACTTGGCAAGTAAGTTCTCTGTAAAGAAAGGCGACATCATGACAGCTTTAAATAAGCTACAAAAATCGCATCCTGAATGGACTGACAACCGATTAGAACCAAATGGTGATATAGTCAATGTCTATTCACCTGAATTTTTTGACGCATTAATCAAACAATTGGAAACCAAATGATTGAAGTGAATTTGTTTTCTGCTAAAGAGAAATAAGGAGTTGGCGGGCCGCAATTCACCCCCTTTACTTCCCCCTCTTGCGCCCCCACCCAACATTAAAAAAAATAAATTGACCTTGCGGAAAAATTATTTTCTTTCAGAGAATAAAAAGAAAAGCATACATCATCTAACACAGTATATCTGGCTACGCTTTTAAATAATTAACCAATTAAAAACAGAAAAGTAAACGCAACGCTCCGCCCATATTGTTCGTCTTAAGATAATCAAGATATACTATAAAATAACTAATTCAAAACGAACAACATCAGATATACTGAAACGTTAGACGAAATAAATTATTCTTATTTTTAATTTTTGTTAATCGATTTGACTTCATCTTCTTAATCTTATATAATCTTATATAGCTAATGTATAAGATTATTTTTATGGCTAAAAATAGACTAAGCACAAGAATAGAAAACATCCCATCTGAAATTTGGTTAAAAATTAACCAAATTGAGACATTAAATGGACAATGGATTTCGGGGGCGAAATTAGATCCCCAAGTATTAGGTCGACTCAAACGATCTGTTTTGATTACCTCAACCGGCGCTTCCACCCGCATCGAAGGCGCAATGTTGTCTGACGAAGATATTGAAAAGATGATGCGAGGACTTTCTGTTCAAAAATTTACGGATCGAGATGTGCAGGAAGTAAAAGGCTATTATGAGCTTTTGAATAATGTATTTGATTCATGGAAACATACCAAATTCAATGAAAGCACAATCAAGCATTTTCACAAAGAACTCTTAAAATATACTGAAAAAGACGAAAAACATCGTGGTGAATACAAAAAACAGGAAAACAAAGTCCACATGATCAACGAAGCAGGTGAATCTGTTGGCGTGCTTTTTGACACCACGCCCGCTTATCTCACCCCGAAAGAAATGCAGGAGCTAACGGAATGGACGAACGATGCATTGGAAAATAAAAAATATCATCCGCTACTGACGATCGGCAATTTTTTAGTTGAATTTTTGAATATCCACCCATTTGTTGATGGCAATGGCAGAATTTCACGTGTTCTTACGAATTTATTGTTGCTCAAAAACGGTTATGAATACATGCCGTATGTTTCGCATGAGAAATTGGTAGAGGATAACAAACCGGAATATTACATTGCGCTTCGCCGAAGTCAAAAAACGGTTAAAAAAGAAAACGAAAATATTACACCTTGGCTAAATTTCTTTTTAGATATCCTTCTGGAACAGTCAAAACGAGCGGTGGAATTGCTGTCAAAAGAGAATATTGAGAAACTCCTTTCGCCCAAACAACTGGCTGTTTGGCAGTTTTTAAATACTGTAAATGAAGCCTCTCCAGCAGAAATTTCCAAAACAACAAAAGTCGCAAGGCCAACTATCAATCAGGCGGTTGATAAATTATTACGGCTGAAAAAAATTGAACGCATTGGATTAGGAAGAGCCACAAGATATAGAAAGATATGAACAAACCGACTTGGCAGGGTCGCAATTCATTGCTTTTATTCCCCTCTTGCGCCACCGCCAAATGGAATCAAAATTCGCCTTTAAATAATCGAAGAAAAATTGAAAAATGAAAATAATTTAAATCCGATAACAGCGTGTATGCAGTTCGGGCTTTCCCCGAAAGCCTTCTCCCATATTGCTAAAGCAACATCGCATACACGCGAACGTTAAGTGAAATATTTGGGCTGCTAAATTAAAACAACCGATTTCTTTTTTTAAAGAGTAAACAAAGTATGCAAAGTAAAAATGATAATACATTATTCAAGGGAGCAGCTTGGTATTACGCAAATTTTAGACGTGGATATCCAGAATCTTTTTATAATCACTTAATAAAAGTTTTCAAACTTGATAAATCGTCAAGGGCACTAGATTTAGGAACTGGCACAGGTCAAATCGCAATTCCTTTATCAAAGATAGTCAAAGAAGTCGTCGCTGTTGATCCTGACGAGGAAATGCTAAACGAGGGTAATACTATCGCTAAATTAAAAGGAGTTTCAAATATTATTTGGACAAAATCACGAGCCGAGGATATATCAAATAAATTAGGTCATTTTGATATAACGACAATGGGAGCTTCCTTTCATTGGATGGAACAAGATAAGGTACTGGAAAAAATTTACGACCTTACAAATGACCACGGAGGGGTTGTTCTAGTTTCAAATACCTCATCAATTCATAGGAATAAGGGTAATGATGCATGGAAAGAGGTTGTTTTAGCGACAATTGAAAAGTATCTTGGAAAGCAACGTAAAGCTGGTAAAGGATATTTTAAGGAACCAAATGATAGATTTGAAGATATTCTAGAGCGCTCAAAGTTTAAGGTGCTAAAAACTTTTAATGATAGATACACTCAAGAATGGAATATTGACACTATCATTGGATTTTTATACTCGACCTCCTTTGCATCCAAACGATTCTTTGGTGACAATATTGAGAATTTTGAAAATGAATTACGTTCAAATTTGTTAAAGTTAAATAAAACCGGTAAATTTACTGAAACAGCAGTTCTAGAAGCATTACTCGGACAAAAAAACAAAAGAAATTTGAAAATTTTTTAAAACAATCCGCCTTTGGCGGAAAAAGAAAAGGAATACATCAGCTAATACGGCGTATCTGGCTACGGCTTTTTTCAAAAACCTTCGCCCAAATAGCTGTGCAACTACAGATATGCCGAAACGTTCAGTAAAAACTAAAGGAGTTGTTCACGAGCGACTCCTCTTGACAGAAATAGTCAAATTGCTATAATTGTAATACAATGTATTACAATTAATTTATCTCTATGAGACAAGTAATTAACATCTCTTTGCCTCAACAAACAGTCCAGGAAGTTAAATCTGCCGTTAAAAGAGGCAATTATCTTAGCGTTAGTGAATTTTTTCGTGATCTATTAAGAGACTGGCAGTCTGGTAATCTTCTTAAAGAATTAAACCAAAGCAGAGAAGAAATCAAAGCCGGCAAGGGCAAAACTTTAAAATCCTTAAAGGATTTGAGTTGATCTTTTATGGACATAGTTTATTCCTCAAAATTTGCCCGTGAATACAGGAAATTGCCTAAGAATGTTAAGATAAAGGCAGAAGAGCACGAAACAATATTCAGACAAAATCCTCATGATCCGAAATTAAACACGCACAAACTTCATGGCAGACTTATAGAATTCTGGTCTTTTTCAATCGGTAATAAATACCGGATTATTTTTGAATTTGGCAACGACAATATAATCTACTTTCATTCAGTAGGTAATCATAATATTTACCAATAAACAAACTTCGCATACGCCGAAACGTTAGCTGACATTTTGGGCAGTGAGCGCAATTCAAATCAATTTATTTTTATGGAGATAATTACCGCAAATAATTAATTCATTTGGCTACGCCCAAATTTTATCTTTTTTGGGCTATCTGCATACCCCATTGCGTTATTCTAACAAACGTGATATTATTAGAATAAGATGGTTAATTATTCTAACCGTTAGAACAACAAACCCCCTTATTCTAATCAGTAAATATGCCAATAAAACCCTATATTTTGCCTAAATTACCAGTAAAAATTGATTACGACCAACTTATCGGGAAGATTATCAAAGCGCACAGGGCTATTGCTAGCCTTGATTCTTTGCTTGGCGCCCTGCCCAACCCTGCCTTGCTTGGCAGAACCATGCAAACCAAAGAAGCGGTTGAGAGTTCCAAAATAGAAGGCACCCAGGCTACTATCAATGAGGTCCTGGAATATGAAGCAGTAGGAGTAAAAAAAGAGGCTACAATAAACCAAAAAGATATTAATGAGGTAATAAATTACCGTCAAGCTTTGGATTTGGGAGTAAAGAGCCTGGAAACATTGCCACTTTCTGAAAATCTAATCAAAAAACTACATGCTACTTTGCTCAAATCAGGCCGTGGAGCCAATAAAGCTCCCGGTGAATTTAGGAAAGTTCAAGTTTATATCGGCAAGCCTGGAGCTAGCATTGCTGATGCATCGTATGTCCCACCTGCTGCCAATGAAATAATTCCTTTGTTTAGCAACCTGGAAAAATATTTAAATTCCAATGAAGAAAAAGATAAATTGGTGCAAATAGCCATCGCTCATTATCAGTTTGAAGCGATTCATCCATTTCTTGACGGAAACGGTCGAGTGGGCAGATTAGTAATCTCGCTATTTTTATATGAAAAAAAATTATTATCTCATCCTTTTTTATATTTGAGTGAATTTTTCGAAGAACATCGCCAATATTATTATGAATTATTACGTGGCGTAAGCGAAAAACAAGACTGGATAAGTTGGATCCAATTTTTTCTCGAAGCTTTGGCTACCCAAGCCCAAAAAGCCGAATTAACAGGTAAAGAAATTCTTAAACTTCATGCCGGCTATAAAGAAAAAATTACAGAAATTAAATCAATTTACGCTATCAACTTATTAGATGCCATTTTTGTTCGCCCAATTTTTACCACTGCCAGCTTGCGGAAATACGTTAAAATGAAAAACACCCAGACATTCTTCAGCCTGATTGCCAAATTTGTTGATGTAGGAATTCTGAAAGAAGCCAATCCCGAAAAAAAACGCAATAAAATTTACGTTTTTCCTGAATTGATAAAATTGTTAAACAAGTAACGTGGCTCTTAAGACAGTCACGGGGTTTATTAGCCGAAGTATTATCCTTTATCTCGGGAGGTGAAGAACTTTTTAAAACTATACAATGAAAATTAATAAAATATTTTTCTTAACCGGCGTCAATGGGGTAGGCAAATCCACCATAATTCTTCATTTGAAGTCTATTCTGCCTGAGAATAAATTTGTGATTTATGATTTTGACGCGCGAGGCGTTCCGGCAAATGCTGACCGCGCGTGGAGAATTTCCGAAACTAAGCATTGGCTTAGTCAAGGCAATCTGAATTCAAAAAATGGAAAAAGCACGATCATTTGCGGCTTTATTAAACCAAGCGATCTTGGGACTTACAATTTAATTAATCGTGAATCATCCGAAATCATGCTAATTCTGTTATCTGCCAAACCGGAAATAATCCGCCAACGGCTAATAACCAGATACACCGTAAACGGAGTTTTTGACGAATCGCAAATGGTAATAGGCAAAACAATTGACGAATTCATTGAAGGCAATGTTTGGTTCTCAGAACAAATAAAGAAAGAATTCGCGAACAATAACTTGCCGATAATTGATACTTCCGATTTAACACCACCGGAGGTAGCGCAAGAATCTGCGAAAATTATTATAGAAAAATCTGCTAAAAAAAATTAATTTTTCAATGAAACCTAAATATTTTCAATTCAACTGCCGGGAAACAAAAAACTTGATTTGCGTCAGGCTAATGCAGTTTTAAAATATAAACCTGACATAATAATTTTAGAATATCCCAATAACAATAAAACTCCAAATATGGAGTTAAATAACTATGCCGCGCTGAAAAAGCCTCAAAAACTGGTGGAAGATAGACTGAAAAAATTACCTAGTAGCATTCTTAAAATTCATCCCTGGGCCAAAGCAGATACTGTAATGTGGCAAAATATAGTAAACTTATGGGGAAAAGGGCATCAAGTTTTAATCTACAAAGTTGACGCGCCCAGTGAACTGACCAAAGAATTGCTATTCAAATGGCCAGCACCTTATCCGAAAATAATGAGAGACTGGCGCTGGTGGGTGCAAATCTATTTGCGCGAAAGAATAATGACCGATAATATTAAATGGATATTTAAAAATTACAAAGTTAAAAAAAACCGACTACGCTCATCTTTTTACAAAGTTTTCACTGGAATCATATAAAATTTTTGCTTAAAAATCCGAGCAAGGCCCAAATCTGGAAGTATTATTTTGGAAAATTTCCAGAAGTCAACCGATCCAATATAGCTTTAAAAATAAGAAATTTTAACAAGGTCTTTTATAAATACTGGAGAAAATACTCCGATTTTAATTCTTAATATGAAAAAATGAAAAAAACATTTTTAATTTTCAGCGCCTGTTTTGTTTTGATTTTATCAGGCTGTCAAAATATTTCCGTTAACAGCCTTGAAAACAACAAAAACACCAATAATGAACCGGCTGCAGGCCTGGCTAATCCGGCTTCTGCCAATTGTATTGCCAAAGGAGGCAAATTGGAAATGAGAAAAAACAAACTGGGAGAATACGGAGTCTGCTTATTTGAAGACAATCGCCAGTGTGAAGAATGGGCGCTTTTCCGCGGTCAATGTCCTGAAGGCGGAGTAAAAATTACCGACAATGCAAATGCTGCGGAAGTTTATTGCGTTATCACCGGCGGACAGGTTGTCAGTTTGGAAAAAGATACCCTTTTATGTAAGAGAATTGACGGTACATTATGCACTATCCAGGCAAATTTTGACGGCGAATGCCCTGACCCCAATGATCCAAATCCAAACGCAGGTAATGTGGAAGCTCAATAAAAAGGCCTAATTACCTTAATTTTTATGGAGATAATTAACGTAAATAATTTAAGCAAAAAATATTTTGACTATTTAGAGCTGGAACATATTGATGTTGTCAGTCAGATTTTAAGTGAAGTTAAAAAAGACGGGGATAAGGCTATTCAAAAATATACCAAAAAATTTGATAATTTGGCTTTAAAAGACTTTAAACTTTCCAAAGAACAAATTAAAAATGCCTACAAGCAAGTTAATCCGAGGGATATCCAAATGCTTAAAAAGGCTGCCGCCAACATTAAATCTTTTGCCAGAAAACAGCTGGAAACTTTTAAGAATTTTGAAATTACCAAAAACGGGGTCACCTTGGGACAAACCATCGTGCCTATAGAAAAAGTAGGGTGTTATGTTCCTGGAGGAAGATATCCATTACCATCCTCTGCTTTAATGACTGTTATTCCCGCCAAAGTAGCGGAGGTAAAGGAAATAATTGTCTGTTCACCGAAAATACACCCTTTAACGATTGTGGCTGCTGATCTGGCTGGTGCCCACAAAATCTTTAACATCGGCGGGGTTCAGGCTATTGGCGCTCTGGCTTATGGAACAAAATCAGTGCCCACAGTCAATAAAATTGTAGGGCCTGGAAATAAATATATTGCTGCAGCAAAAAAACAAGTCTACGGAATTGTTGGCATAGATTTTATTGCTGGGCCGAGCGAAGTTCTCATAATCGCTGATGAATCGGGGAATCCCGCCTTTATCGCCGCTGATTTATTGGCGCAAGCTGAGCACGATCCTCAGGCCAGATGTGATTTATTGACCACATCAAAAAAAATCGCTCAAGAAGTAAATCAAGAAATAGAAATTCAACTTGCTAAGTTATCAACCAAAGAAACTGCCAAAATTGCCTTGAAGAATGGTAAAATTGTTATCATTAAAACCTTGGCTCAGGCCGTTGAAATTTCCAATAAACGAGCGCCGGAGCATTTAGAATTACAAATTAAAAACCCCAAAGCTCTGATGCCTAAACTGATTAATTATGGCTCGTTATTTATTGGAAATTATTCTGCCGAAGTCTTTGGAGACTATTGCAGCGGCACTAATCACACCTTACCGACAAATGGCGCTTCTCATTATACTGGCGGATTATCTGTCAAAGAATATATTAAAATTTTAACCTACCAAAAAATGAACAGAAAAAGTTGTATTAATTTAGGGAAAATTGCTTCCAGGCTAGCAGATCTTGAGGGACTAAAAGCTCATAAAAATGCTGCAGATATCAGATTAAAATAATAATTTATGGATTTTATAAACTTTCCGTCTCAATATAAAAACGCCGTCTTAAATCAAACAAAAAATACTACTATACGCGTAAAAAATGAAATAGGGAAGTACAAGACAGGGCATACATATGTAGCGCAATCTTATGCCGGCACTGATTGGGGCCAAAAAATTAAAGTTACGCGCATAATTCAAACTAAGTTTAAAAACTTGTCTGAATACGGGATACCTCTCAAAACAATTACAGCCATTAGACAAAAGGAGAAAATATCACCCGAGGCTAGTATTGAAATTATTAATTTTAAATACCTTTAATTCCGAATGAATTTTGAATTTTTAAATTTGAGAAGCTATGCTACTTATTCACAATAAAAAAGATCTCATATTAATATACATTTAACTGCATAATTGAACCTTTGCCTAAAACAAGAAAATATCGCATAATTAACATATAAAGCAGTTGTAACTACGTCAAAATTTATTTTTTAATAGCAAAACATGAGACAGCCTCTTATAATTAAAATCATTGTTATTGTTTTAATATTTTTCGTGGTTTCAGTAATTTTCCCTGAGAATATTAAAATCGCAGAAACTTCAAACCTGTTAACCGCCACAACGGTTTTATTCGGCCTTTTGGCTGGTTTTTTTATTGCATCTGCTCTGACTAATTATTTCCGTTTACAATCATTAATTGCCGAGGAAACAGCCGATATAATATCTTTATACCAAAGAGTTATTACCTTAGCGCCAAGATTAAAAAAGAAGATTCTGGCGGCCATTGATACTTACGTCATTGCTGCTTTTGATTATGAACTATCTGTATATATAAATAAAACCTGGCCGCAATTCAATCAGCTGCTCAAAATTTGTCAGCAAATTAATTCATTACCTCGTAATATGCTAGCCGAAGATTATAGCGAGTTGCTATCATTACAGAATGATCTGCTTAAAATACGACAGGAAATTACCCTGACTTCCAGAAAAATATTGGGTTGGGGCCATTGGATTTTTTTAATTTCCTTGGCAATTGTCATTATATTCTTACTTTTTGTTATAAATGACGGATCTTTAATCTCTTCGCTGATTACTGTTCTGCTGGCCACTGCCACGGTTATTATCATGATCCTATTATATGAAATCGATAGCAATTTATTTGCCGAAGATGAATTGTCATTCACTATTTACCAAAGAATATTTCTCCAGCTCGATTTACTGCCATATTATCCTGAAGATGTAATTACCAAAGGACGCCTTAAACTCCAACAGGGTAAGTATCGAATCGGCTATTACTTAGATTACCCTAAATCAACTAAGAAAAAAATTAAACTTTATATTGCTCAATGAACGATATAATAATTGCTGATATATTCAATAAAGCAAAACGTTTCAACCATCAAATTGAGCTGGTTTCTAATGTGAAATCTGGCAAAGAAGCTACGGTTTACCGTGTATTGCTTGATAATAAGTTAGCCGCGATGAAACTGTATAAAAATCCTGAAGCCAGATCCTTTACAAATACAGGGTTATACTTAATGGGGAAGTATTACAAAAATCCCTCTCATAAAAAAGCCTTGGCTAAAAACAATAAATTTGCCAAGAAACTAAAGTTTGAAAATTGGGTTAAACGAGAATTTGTTCTGCTTGAAAAATTATATAGCCTGGGGGCTAAAATTCCCAAGCCGATTCTTCAAATTGATAATGCAATTTTCATGGAATTTCTGGGCAGCAATGAAATAGTTGCCCCCAAAATCCGTGATGTTGCTTTAAAAATAGATGAGGCGGAAAAAGCATTTACTGCAATTATCAAGACAATGGTTATTTTTTGGAATTTTGGTATAGTCCATGCAGATTTGTCAGAATATAATATACTTTGGTGGAATAACGAGCCTTATGTAATTGATTTCCCTCAGTCTATAGATAAAAGGACTCATCCCAATGCTGAAGATCTTTTAAATAGAGATTTACAGAATATCACAAAATTTTTCAGCCAATATGTTAAAGTTGATGTTGATGAAATTAAAAAATTATTTTCATAAAATAACCTAACATATTCATTCGCGATTAAGATAACTTTTTTATGATTTTTGGGGAATTTATTCCGGGGTAACCAAAGCTTCTTATGATATAATTTAATTGGTTAATTTTCTAATAAATACAATTATGAAGATTGAAACAATAGATTCTGGTTCGCCAGAAAAGGAACCGAAAAAAAAATTTAAAGTTGGAGTTGAAATGGAGGCTTACGGAAAAGATGGGTCAGAAATTGAAGGCGGAGATCTTTGGGAAGATGTGATAGTGGAAGCAGTCAACGAAGACGAAGCTAGAGACATAGTATTTAATAAAATGGATTTTGGGAACAGGACACCTAATGGTTTTTCAGAAGTAGAAGAAATAGTTAAATCCAAGGAATAATTTTCATTTCAAGGTGTAAAATTTGATAAATAAATTACCCATGAACGCGCCTTTTCGAATGAATATAATTATTCCGCCGAACCTAATAAGTAAAAAAGCTACCGGATTAGCGGTAGCCTGATGTCAGTATATAACCTTAATGTTTTTTAGTGCATCCCTGTGGTTGTAACTTTCCAACCTTCCTTCTCAAGCTTCTCTTTGCAGGAAGGGCAAACTTCAGTTTTGATTTCCTTGCCCTTTTCCATGATAAAGAAGAACCCGGTTTCTCCGCCGCAGACAACACATGTTCCTGGCATCATAATTTTTCCCTCCTGATTTTTCTTGTCCCAAGTTTGTTTTTATCCTTAAATACATTAACAAACTATTATAGCATAGAAACTAACAGCTGTCAATACATAGCCTAAGAATTTTTAAATAAGACTATAATACTAATTTTAATGAAATAGTTAAAAATTTATTTTTTGATTTTTGGAAAATTTATTCCGGGTTAACCAAAGCTTATGATATAATTTAATTGCTTAATTTTCTAACAAATACAATTATGATGATTTTCAAACGATTTACAGAATTCCTTAAACAATATAGAATTATAGCCATTTCAGTGGCATTTATTGTGGGCATGGCTGCGTTAAATTTAGTACAATCTATTGTGAATGATGTTATTTTGCCGTTCATCAGGCCATTGATTTCCAAAGACTCAGCTACCTGGGAAGATATAATTCTGCCGCTTGGTTCAGCCAACATAAGGATAGGCTCTTTTTTGAGCGCTCTTATTAGTTTTTTACTAATAGTGCTATTTCTCTATATATTTGTTGATAGGATTTTACATTGGAAACCCCAAAAATAATTTTCATGAACTACAATAAATTAAACTTTTACGGCAGTATCTTCGGGCTAATTATTGGCGTTGCTCTTATGATCGGCATGCCTTTCATGATTATGGGTTATATACCTAATCATTTCATGCTCTATTTGATTCTGGGCATCATGGCTTTTACTATTATATTTATGCTGGGAATGATGATTTTGATGTTGCTGAGAAAAACCCTGGTGTCCAAATTAATAGCTCCGGTTTTTATTCCGTCGATTGCTGCTGTCGTATTTTTTGCTTTGATCACCTATCAGTTATTGGGACCTCAACTGGTAGATCCGGCTAATCTTCCTTATCTTGAGCTGGTCAACCAACTGAATCCCTGGAAAATATTAGCCTATACACCTTATTATGCGACTGGTCTATTTTTTATTTTCCTGCTGCCTCTTATTATTTATTTTTTAAAATTTCAATATGAAACTGCTTTTGGTAGAGAAAAACTATTGAAAAACGGTATCAGCTCGCAAGCTAGAATAATTAGTGTCGAAGATTTTGGTATGAAAGTAAATAATGTACCAGTTTTTAAAATTACGCTGGAAATAAATTCATCTTCTCAGGGGGTTTATCAGGTAACAAAGAACTTTTACGTCCCACAGTTTACTTTAGGTGAGTTAGTGGTCGGCAAAATGATTAATATTAAAATTGACCCCAATAACCCCAAAAATGTAGCCCTTGATACCTGGACAGGTGAATTTGAATAGAAAATAAACATACAAAAGATAATTTTGAGGCTTAAACGTTATTACTTTGTTAATAGCGTTTTAATTTTATCTAATTTTAGCCTTAATTAACCGAAGTCATTGACAAAATTCCATTTTTATGATAAGCTAATTAATTACAAATATTAGGCAACAGAAGGTCTGTTAGCCTTGCTCTTTTCAACTAGAGTTAGTACAAAATCAATCAAAGCCAACCAAAGAAAGAGAGGAAATATTGATGAAAAAGTTTGCAAACGTGATGATGATTGTGCTGGCGCTGACCATATTTGGCAGCGTTGCGGCCATGGCTCAATCCGGGGGCTACAACTACGTGACGCCGTATGTTTCGGTGGATCGCTTTGACATCGGGAGCTACACGCTTACCGAGCGTCATTATCAGATCATCCGCGACCAGGTTGTTCCGTACGCGTTGGCTCATCCGGAAGAACGTCTGGAACTCCAGCCGTTTGTATCCACACTGCTTTACAACAATGACGAAGACTTCAGAAAGCAGAGGGAACTGGCGACCAATCGCGGCCTAGTCACGGCTGATGCCATTATCGCTATTTCCAGCGGTCGCATCAATCGCAATCAGATCTGGATCTACCCCGTTGTTATGGGCATTCAGGGCACACCCGGATCCTATGACCCTTACGCCAACCAGAAGGTTGACGTCTATTTTGCCCGCCCTGGGCAGCCTTCACCGGCCGCTCAGATTCAGACCAGGGTTGAAGTGGTTGTAAACCTGCCGAGCTATTGTACCTCGGACGTTATCCAGTCGCAGCCGGAAAACCGCAACGGCTACAATGTTATTACCGTGACTGTCAATGTTACCTGCAATCCTCCGGCAAATCCCAGTCCTGGTAATACTGTAACCGAATATCATGGTGATACTACGCCTCCGCCCCCAAAACCGCACTCCAGTTGTAACCTTCACGGACGGCTCTGGACCATCGTGATGCCGATCATCGGCTTCGGTATCGGCTATGCGGCCGGTCCGATTGACATCGATCTTGACGGTGGCGATGGTGGTGGCCCTGGCGGCGGTGATGGCGGTGATGCCAGATTCTATATGAACCGCGAATCCGTCGGCTTGATCGGCGCGGGTATCTTTTTGCCCATCGGCATATTAATGGATGATCATTTTGCGGAAAACCCCCGACCGGGTATTTCGCTCAACTGGATGTTCGACCAGTCGAATTCCCGGGCGGTAAGAAACTTTTCCGCTGACACGGATATCCGGTTTAACTTTTTCGTTATGCCGGCCAGGCAGTAAAATTTTAGCCCCGCACCTAAGCGCAAGCAAAGGTGCGGGGCTTTTTCTTTTGCTTAAAATACGATATTTTTATATACTTAAATCAGTAATTTTTATTAATAATTTAACTTTCATGAAACTTTCGTTTCTTCCAATTAAAGAAAAACCGTTTACAATTATTTTAATTGTACTGGCTGTTTTAGGCCTTATCCTTTTTAGCTACCAATTTTATGAAGAGACCAAATATTTTCATAAAGGTGATTTTAGCAAAATGTTTGAACCGATAATTACTGAACAAGAAGCCTTGACCAAAGCCACAGATTATTTAATTCAAAATGATTTGGCGCCGGCTAATCTGGAAAATTATACTACGGCCTTGTCTTTTGTTAGCAATGATCAAAGTTTGGCCTTTTTGGATAAAACCCAGGGAGAAACGAAAACCGCTGAATATTTGGATAAAAATAAGATGCCGACAGTAGATTACGTGGTTCGTTATTTTAAAGAACTGGAAGTCGAAGAATTTAATGTAGAACTTGATTCTTCAACCGGAGAAATTACGGGCTATGCCCACATTTTGCCGGAAGAAGCTAAAATAGATTCTTTAAGCCAGGAACAGGCGCAAGCGATGGCTTTGGCCTTTTTAAGTAAGGAATATGATCCGGACACCTTGGAAAAAAAAGACGAAGTGGATTACAAACAACCGAATCGCACTGATTATGCCGTCAGCTATAAGGTTAAAAACACCGAACTTCAAACTCGATACGGAGAAGCTCATGCCGAATTATCAGTTGTTATTCAGGGCAATCAAATCGGCGGATTTAGTTATACCTTATTTGTACCGGAAAATTTTGGGCTGGCCATTACTAAAGAAATGGCCTCTGGCATGTTTTTAAGCATTTTATCAGCCTTAGCCACGGTTTTTATCTATGTCCTCGCCTTTGTAATCATGATAAAAAAATTTATTAAAAAAGAGACTAATTGGAAATTTTTTCTGTATTTATCCTTAATCTTGCTGGCTTTATTAATCTTAGTGCTAGTTAATACATATCCCTTGTTGAAATCCAGCTATGCGACCGAAGCGCCTTATCTGGTATTTATGGGTATTGTTTTTGTAACCGGAATAATCGCCCTTATTTTTAGCGTCGCCGGCATATTTATCAGCATGGTCAGCGGCGAAGCCTTGGCCCGCGAAGTCTGGCCGGAAAAAATATCAGTTTTAAGCAAGATAATAAAAAAGGAATATTTTTCCAAAGATCTAGCTTATGCGGTTGGTCGCGGTTATTTAGTGGCTTTTATTTCCCTGGGCTTAACTACCATCATTTATTCTTTAGGCAAGAAATATCTGGGTGTCTGGTCTTTGAGCACTTATGAGGATTTTAGTGATTTATTAACATTTTTTCCGCCCTTAATCTTATTTGCCACAATTTTAATGGCTGCCATTACCGAAGAATTTCTTTATCGACTAATTGGGATTACCTTTTTTAGAAAATACTTGCATTCCACTGTTTTGGCTGTTTTGGTCACAACTTTAATTTGGGCCGTGGCTCATTCCAATTACCCAGTTTTTCCGTATTATTTCAGAGCTATTGAATTAATGATTACCGGTTCGTTATTTGCCTATATATTTATCCGTTATAATCTGACCACTATGATAGTAGCTCATTATCTGATTAACGGCATTTTGCTGGGTTCAACTTTATTTTTCTCCGGCCGACTGGACCTGCTGACTTATTCACTAATAATCATTCTCTTACCTTTACTCATTGGCCTGATCAGCTTTTTTCTGGCTAAAAAGACAAGCTTGCCTATAGTACCGCCTACTACTCCAATGCCAAATCAAATCAATCTCTGATTGATACTCCTCCAAAAATACAAATTAAAAGGACTTCCGCAATGGAAGTCCTTGTTTGTCTTTATTCGGATTTGTGTTTGGCCGCCCGCCGATCTGATTTTGTAAATAATTCCTGTCTGAATCCATGTAGATTGGCGACATCCTGCAAAAGGAGCGTCATGGCTTCCTGACGGGTAAAACCGGCTTTGATGTAAATCTTCAAAATCTGGATCCTCAGTTTGGCCCTGAGCTCAGCATTTTTCAGTAATGCTTGCTGGAATTTAGGGTCTTCCCTGACAACATTCATAAGTTCGATAATAGTGGTTATCAGGGGCTGAAAATCCGTTGTCGCCTTTTTCAGCAAAAGATCGACCGAATCCAATAGAAAGAGATACTTATTAACATTACTGTCATAAAAATCTCTTAAAAATTGATTGAGCTCCTCAGCAGACATCTCACCACTCTGCACCTTTAAAACCAGTTCTGCTACTTGTTCAAAAACCTTCTCTCTCATCATCCTTCCTTTCCTCCTTTTGTTTTCATCTTTTACTACTAAAATTACCTCCAATCAATTTATTATCACTCAATATTAACATAAAATAATTTATTTGTCAATCTTTAGACAAAAATAAAAAGGCCACATTCAAATGGCCTTTTTTAAATCTTTACTGCGACTAAGTTGCCTTCTCAATCGCTGCAGTTTTTTATCTGCAGGACTGCCCGGCATGACATCATGGCAAAAACAGATATCGCCTAAATTTAGGCTGCTGAGACTCAGACCGCAAAGCAAACATTTTCTTTCGCCCTGCTCCAAGTTTTCCATGACTATCCTCCTATGTTGCTTTTTTATGTATTATTCTTTATTGATATTCTTTTTTTTATTATATCCTGATTTATCATTTTGTCAATAATTTAAACTTAAAAAGAAAACCCCCGAGATTGCTCCCGGGGGATTTTGTTTACTCAAGAATGTTTTTACTGCCTAAGGGTAATTGGTCATTTTTTAATTGATCTGCATTGATCAAACATGGCCTTACCCATATTGTCTTGGGACAATTTGGATCTTGGCCATAACCAGGGGGACGACGCCAATGTCCACTGCGGAAATGTGGGCTTTTAGCTGTACCAGTCAAATAATCCGTGTCTAGCTGACTGAAGGCCTCTCTTTCCTTCTGTGAAATGATCCTTTCGTGGGCAAAAGTAAAAATTTGGCTGGTTTTGAATAACTTATCAGCCTCAGGGTCTTTTGACTGAGCCCCAGGCAAACAAACGGGGTTAATTTGTACCTTCTTAATTATGTTGGGCATATTTTGAAAGAAGAAACAAACACCCATTAGAATCTTAAAAACTCTCAGCCAAAATTTATCATCATGATCAAGCTCGATCAGCAAACTCCTATATTGCTGGACAAACTGAGTAATATCACCTGTCCAAAGGTCTCTAGCAATATAATACCGCTTGATGTTAGGACGATTAGAGATGAGGTCAAAATCATATTGCTTGATCTTCTTATCAATCTTGTTCCAGCGTTTCTTTCTGATGGCCCACCTGATTTTATCCGTTACTGACTGATCCATCAGTTTGACGCTTTTCCATTTGATATCCAAAAGTAAAATGCTTAAATACTTTTTGCCATACAGATCCAAACTATCGGCAAAAAGCAGGCAGTCAAAACTATTCCCTTCCATATCCGTTATGGGCTGCTCTAGAGTCAAAGCAAAAGAGCCAAAAGGGAAATGGAGATCTTCACAGTCAACTTTTTTCAGTGATGTGGCCAAAAACATATTCGCCAAAAATTTATCTAAATGATAAATCCTTTTAGAACTATTTACCCAGGCATGGAAAAAAACAGGCAAGATATCCGAAGTTTGACGACCTTCATCGTCTGGAATTTCTTCGGGTATGAATCTTCCATCAAAAGGCTGGCCGAATGAATGCGCCAAATAACTGCGAAACTCAGGCGCATAATGAAAATATTCTTTAGTGAAACTATACCCATTCTCAGCAAGACCTTGGGCGTAACCTCCTTCCATAATCAAACATCTGTTCTCCCAATGTACCAGCAGATTTTCTAATTGGGTAATTTGTCCGATTTTCATCCTAATACCTCCCTATATATATTTTAAAAAAGAACCTTCCGTAATCTATAAATCTAATCACTTATTGAGCATTTTGTCAATCTTTAAATCATAAATTTATAAAAAAACCCCCGAGATTGCTCCCGGGGGATTTGCGCCTAGCTCAAGATGCTAAGGCTTAAAAGCGATGTGGAACATGTCACCGAAAGTATTCTCTCCGCTCGCAGTTACGTTCTTCAGTCCGGCCTTACTGCCAAGCGGAAAATTTTCCGGTTGAGCAGTGATGGCCGAATACTGTTTCGGCCTGGCTGAGACATCAGAATCCATTTGGACTTTGATTAAGTAAAGACCTTCTCCAAGTTCTTGCGGTTCGTTCACCACAGTGCCGATGGGCATGTTCTGGCTGACATGAAGATTATGGGTTGTTTGCCTATCCTTCATTGTCGCCATATCATGATGACAAGCCCCCACAAAGCCTACGGCCAAGAAAAGACCGATGATGGCACACACCACAAAGAAAATCAGTCTTCTTCTGTTATCTTCCTTGGTCCCACCCCACATACTGCCATAACCATAACTCATTTGTTTTCTCCTTTCAGTAACTTAGAAATCTACGCAGACTATTCGGGACTCACGTCTCCCTGTTCCTGGAGTATCACTTCGTATCTCTCGAATTTTTGCTGGCAATTCGGATTTTGAAAAATTGCCAGAAGGTTTTTGTCGACTTGCTCAACCTTAAAACTGATCACTGGCCAGGAACCGTTTTTGTCGGTCGGATTGAGTAAACAAGCGCCGGTCATGGCGACACCATTAATGCTGGTGTTATCCGTGTAAAATTGACTGTTGACCCTATACCCAAAATGCAATTGAGCGTTGATGGGTACGGTAAATTTGGCAGTCAATCTGCCGCCAGACACCTGGGCGCTGTAGTCTCGAAGACAGGCCGGATCAAATGGGGAGTAGCAGATACGATCAACCATGGTGCCGAAGACTTCCACCCGAGGGCTTGAAATTTCAGGCGGCAAATCAATGGTGAGCGTCACTTCCGTAACCTCATACCCGTTGTTGACCTTGGCAGTCTGCTGCAATGACCCTGGCGGTGTGCTGGTCGGCACAGCCTCCACGGCATTGTTGATCTTGGTTGCGACCACAAGGTAGCCGACCAGCAGGGTGAAAAACACCAGGCTGGCAAGCACTCCGATCCAAAGCGTATTCTTTTTCATGACCTTCTCCTTATATCAGTTTGCAGATTGCAAAGTTTGGGCAGGACGTTTACGCAAACTGCGCATAAACTTCCAGGCCAGTAAACACAAAAGCAGAGTAGTAAAGAAATAGCCCCAGCTGAAAAAAAAGATGTTCACAGGCTGTCCACAGGTCAGACAAAGGAGTCCCCAGGTGACAGTCCCAGTCAGAAGCCAGCCTCCAAAAATAGAGGCCAAAATCTTTCTCATGACCACCAAACTAACCACAATCGTGGTCAGAGTGATCATGAGAGCATAGCGGTACTTCAACAGTTTGGTCATTTCCTGCTCCTTTTTTGCTAAAGTTGGGTATTTTTGCCTAAAAAGACTAAATTTTCAAAAAACAATTCAAATACCCCCTATAATATCATATTTTAGCCAAATTGTCAATAGAATCCTTGACTTAGTCATATTCATTTGTTAAGCTAGACATACAATTTAACACCATTCCAGTCCCTTTGGGACAAATATATGAAACCCGCCTAGCGAGGTTTCAACGGTGCGATATCACAGCCTAGAGCTTAGAGCAACAGCAAGAATAACACTCTTGCTCCATACTCATGCTCTTGCTGATTTAAGTCCCGCCGTTTGGGATTTTTTTAATGCTACAAATATACAAATCAATACAAATTATTACAAAATTTGTAATCATATGTCATAATATTTGTACATTTGTAACCTAGTTCACAAGCAACCTTATATAACCCCATACAACCTAATTAAACATTATATAACCTAACTAACCAACCAACCTATGAACGAACATTACGAGATCCTTTACATCCTGCCTGTGTCCTTAACCCCGGAAGAAACCACGCCCATCGTGGAGAAAGTTGCCGGCTTAATCAAGGAAAACGGAGGTGAAATTACCAAGGATGACAATTTGGGCAAACAAAAATTTGCCTATCCGATTAAAGCCCTGACCCACGGCTATTATTTTCTTTATGAATTTGATTTGCAAAAAGCCCATTTATTAAAATTAAACCGCGACTTAAATTTATCCAAAGAGCTGGTCAGATTTTTAATTGTCAAAAAGAAAGTCAAAACCGAAGCAGATATCAAGGAAGAAAAAGACTTGCAGGAAAAACTGGCCAAACGCAAAGAAAAAGAAATTGAAAAGATGAAAGCTGAAAAAGAATCCCCCTCCGCTAAAGCTACAGAGGATAAAGACAAGAAAACTTCTGGCAAAGAGAAACTTAGCCTGGAAGATCTGGACAAAAAACTTGATGAAATCCTGGATACCGACGAAATTATTTAAATTATAATCTTCCAAAATTAAACTAAAATCTATAATCTAAAATCTTAAATCTAATTTTATGAACTTAAACAAAGCCATGATCATCGGCAATCTGACCCGTGATCCTGAAGTCAAAACCACGCCTCAAGGGACTTCTGTAGCCAGTTTTTCTGTCGCCACTAATTTTGTCTGGACTGACCAAAGCGGCCAAAAACAGGAAAAGGCTGAATATCATAATATTGTCGCCTGGAGAAAACTTGCTGACATTATTGGCCAGTATTTAAAAAAAGGTAGCAAGGTCTATATTGAAGGCCGTTTGCAAACCCGCGACTGGACAGGTCAGGACGGTGTCAAGAAATACCGAACTGAAATTGTCGCTGATAACATGATCATGCTTGACCGCGCAGGCGGTAATGCTTCCGGAGGCAATTGGAGCAAACCAGCTGCTTCAGCTGCATCAAATGACATTCCAACCATCCAGCAAGATGCCCCGGCTCCTAGTTCTGAATCTGACAGCGACGAAATTAAATTAGAGGACATACCGTTTTAGAAGAGTAAGATGGGAAAAGGAGGGTAAGATGGGCAAGAAGGGTATTCCCTTCTTTCTCCTCTTACTCTTCTTACCCCTCTTTCCCAAATTAAATCAACCTAATTCAACTTATAACCCTATGAAAGAAAAAAATCTCCTAGAATCAAGAAAATTCTGTCACTTTTGCCAAAATGGCATTAAGGACATTGATTATAAAGATGGACAGCTTTTAAGACGCTGGACCTCGTCTTATAATAAAATCGTGCCTAAAAGACGCAGTGGTGTTTGCTCTAAACATCAGCGCAAAGTGGCTCAGGCCATCAAACGCGCCCGCTTTATGGCCATTTTACCTTATCTTCCAAGATAATCTGCAATCTATAATCTGTAGTCTTTAATCTGCAAAAAATTTATGGCAACTTTTTCAAGTCTAAACGAAATCAAAAAAGGCTCCAATATCAACTGGGACAAGGAACCCTATGTGGTCATGGAGGCTCATTTTGTGCGCATGCAGCAAAGAAAACCAGTCATGCAAACCAAGCTTAAGCACTTAATCACCGGCAAAATTTTAGAGTACTCTTTCAAGCCCGGCGATAAAGTAGAAGAAGCTGACATGTCCAGAAACAAGGCCAATTATTTATACAAAGATGAAAGTTTCGCCTATTTCATGGATAATAAAAGCTATGAGCAATTCCAGCTGCCCTTGGCTACTATTGGCAATAAAATCAAATTTTTAAAAGATGGCACAGATGTTGATGTTTTGTATTATGAATCCAATGCAGTCAGCATTGATATGCCAATTAAAATGGATTTTAAAGTCACTTCAGCGCCTCCGGGCACTAAGGGCGATAGCGCTTCCAATGTTACCAAGCAAATTACTATAGAAACCGGCGCCGTCATCAATGCTCCGCTTTTTGTTAAAGAAGGGGAGACAATCACCGTTAATACTGACACCGAAGAATACGTCGGCCGCGCGTAAAAAAAAACGAACAGCCTTTGTCATTTAGAACGCAGTGTGGAATCCATTACCTTTTCGACTTCCGCAATGCATAATAAGCTGTTCGTTTTTTGTTTGGCAAATTAAAAAAAGGCGCCGGATTTCTCCAGCGCCTGGGGTATTTTACCCGGCTGATACCTTCTGCCGTGGCAACAATTTTTCCGTGGCCGTTGTGTCGGAAGGTGAACCAATAACAGTCTGTTTTTCTGTTTGGCTTACCTCTTCTTGACTGCGAATAATTTGTGCGATGTCATCGTTTGCCTTGCTGATGATTTCCGCGAGTTGATCACCTGCCGGCAACCCTTTAATCTGCAATTCGCTCAGGCTTAAAGATAAGCTGTCCAGAAAATTCATAATCTGATTGATCTGACCCCTTACTCCAAGAAGATCTGCCTCAAAAAAAGTTTGCTTACGTTTTATATTTTTAACGTAAGTGCTATCATGGTGATCATAAAATTTACTGGCAGACTCAGCTTCTTGACAACTGGCAGTTAAAAGAGCTCTGTTTTCTAAAAGCTGAACCAGGTCATGAGTGCTAATCTGATTAATTTGAGTCACGAGACTCCTGGCTTGACTTTCTATGCCCAATTTACGGATTTTTTTCATAATCCGCAAACGAGTAAACTTAGCCTGCAACAACATCTGCTGCTTAATTGGAATTTTGCTATAAAGAAACTGCCAAACCTTTTGCCTATCCCGATAAGCAAAATAAAATGGGGCTAAGGCAATACCCAAAATCACCAGCCCGAACACGCACATCATCAAAAACATCATTCCTTCCATAATAATACTCATCTCTTCCTCCTTGATTATTGGTGATATTTGTTAAATAACTAACCCAAACTTAACAGCAAAAGTCATAATTGTCAAGAATTAAAAAAGCGCCGGATTTCTCCAGCGCCTGGGGTATTTTACTCGGCTACCGCATTTCGTGGCTGCCGAACTTTTTCTATGACCTGATCAACTTCCGCATCAGCCGCTTTTCTGGCTGAAATTTCCTGATGCACGTATTTAGCGTGCAGCTCGGCTATCTCTTCATCAGCCCGGAGCATCTGATCCAAATCCTGCTGGACTTCAAATAGCGACTGCTCAACTTCAGCTGTGGAATCAGCGCTGATCAGAACACTGACGCGGATGGAAAAGTGGTTGAGAAAGCAAAGGATCAGCTGAATTTTATTCCTGGTGTCTTCCAGCCGCTTTTTAAGCGTGGCTAAATCCTTTTCCGAATCTGCCATCAGCTGCTGCTCACCTTCGATAATTCCGTTAGCCTTTTCCGCCTTAATTGTTGCCTGGGCGTCAATGACTAAACCGGCCAAAAGCTTTTCATTGGCTAAAAGCCGGGGAATTTCGTGTTCCACCAGCTTTTGCAGTTTGGAAGAAACTGCCGTAAACTGCTCCCGCTGCTTCTTGCCCTTGAGCATTTTCAGCATTTTTTTGCTGATCACTTTTGCTTCTGCAATTTCAATGGGGTGCAGTTCCGCCCACTGTTTAAACGCAGCCTGTCGGTTAGAAACTAACCAGTTTTTCAAGCTGCTTGGTAAAAAGTTTTCCCACTTATCTTGAGAGGCGTCGTAGAAACCAAACCCGACGTAGATTGACAAATACATCATGGCACCGGAAATTGGTCCGAGCAGAGTATTAGGAAGCTGACCATATGATAAAGCAAGGCTAAAACTAAAAACACCTGCGGCAAAAAACCACATTAGTATTGCTAATCCTTCATCACCAAAACGTGGTCGCCAAAAATGTCTGGCTCGAGAATTTTTACGAAGTAAAGCATGCACACTGCTATAAATCGGCATGCTCAAAAGCGCAGCCACAAAAGTCAAACCGATTAATTCTATCATGGTTAGTTCCCTCCCTGATACTTCATTTTTTCAAAGTTCAAATTTACCACTAATATTAACATATAATTATCATCCTGTCAAGTTGTTATCCGGCCTAATTATATTGACAAACCCTAAAATATTTGCTATACTGATTAGATAAACTTAAACAGGAGGAACTCAAGTTCTGGCTATCTCAGCCCTTAACTCAAGCTGACCTGGATCGTTTGCAACAAATGGACAATCAAAGCTAGGGATTATTGATCTTGAATCTTCTGGACAGGCAAAGGGATGAAACAGAACACTAACCCAAAGGAGGGAACCAATGAGCAAGAAGGAAAAAGGCAATATCATCAAAATACGGGACTTGGTCACCAAGGTGGCCCACGGCTGTGTTGTCAACCAAAAGGCCGCGGTCATGCAAGATCGCACCAAGTACAAACGTAAACCCAAACACCGGCGTGACTTTCGCGAAGAGCGAGACGCGCCGGTGATTTTTTTTGATTGCTCAACCACAAGTCTATCTCACAAATAACACTAATGCCTTAAGCGAGACGTCGATTTTAAATATTGACAAATTATTAAAAAGATGATAATATAGATAATACCGTCAATACTCTAATTGCCTGCCAATAAATAAAAGGAGGAGAGGAAAATGATCAAAGTTGTGCTTGATTGGATTGAATTCTTGCAGCTTTTCAGAGGAGAAGAGCGTGAACTGATGGAAAGCAATCCGCTCCAATATTCATCAGTGATTGGTACCCTAGTGGAAAAGGAATCTGACGACCAAACCGTCGCCGTGGACTTTGGCTCCTTCGGGAAAAAAATCGTTTATCGCAGACTCTGCAGATTCATCCTCGATACAACGGTGAATTAATTTTACAACCAATACCGGCGATCGCACTCTATGCGACGCCGGTTTTTTATTATTACAAATTTTAGGATACGAATATACAAATCAAATACAAATTTACAAATTCGTATATTTGTAACCAATTAGCAAATTAGTTTTCTTGAGATTTGTATTATAAAACCCCGAGCGAAACGCCCAGGGCTTATTGTTAAATCTTATCCCAGCATGACCAGATATGCCCTTCGCCTTCACGAATTTTTTGGGCTGTCCATCTGGTCGCAAAATCAATCTCCAGAGCTTGTTCTCGAGTCACGTCAGTGTGCCACTTTAAAAAAATCTGGTAAAGACCGAAACTGTTTGCGTCATCACCCATAGCGTTAGGATTTAAAGTGCTTTCGCAATTAGCCAGTAGAATCAGAGTATCTCCGAGTTCTGGCTCAATCTCGCGAATTCGTTGTTGCACATTCTGGCGGTAGGGGAAGCTAATCAGAGCTGGAAACTTCGGCTGGTCAAAGTTTTCTGCCACCCCTTCTGCCTCAACTTTGATGATCTTAAACTGTGAGTAGGGGACTAAACCCTGATCAGTCTGCACATAAATTTGAAAATCATCAAGCTCCTGCGCCTGGGCAACCGGGGTCAGCTGAATTTTGATCAGACAACCCAAAAAGATAATTGCCACTACCATTGCCGCTTCGACCATAATCCACTTTTTCATCTTTTCCTCCTTGCCCTACGAAGCTCACCAATGGTGAACGAAGGAGGGCTTTTGAGCTTCAGCATCAGCATGGAAAAACAGCCCCTTATATAAAAAAAGACCATCTTAGATGATATCATTTTTTTGACGTTTTGTCAATGGTTGTTTCGTAAATAGTGAAGTGAAAAGGCTGCTAGTATAGTGTTTAGTGTAAAGTATTAAAACACCAGACACTTACCACTTTTCACTTAACTAATTTCTTGACCTATACACTACTTACTTTTTTCCTTACCCACTTCACCCAAGGATTCTGATTGCGAATATAGCACGTGCCAAACTGACCTTTAAAGCGCGAAAAACCTTTCCAGCTACGGTCATCGCCAGGTGCCCAAAAAAGTCCAAAATCCTGATACTTAAAACCTAAAGAGATAGAATGCTGATACCAATAATCAATCATGCCCGTACCGAGCCCGTCTCTTTCCGCCTCAGTATATAAAAAAGAAATTAAATGATGCGATTGTCTAATTTCCGGAATATCGATAACAGCCAGACCAGCCATAATTTGTTTGGTATCTTTATGACGCGCCAGCAAACAGTGAATCAAATTGACATGCCGATTAAGTTCGCTTTTCAATAAATTTATATATAATGTTTTTAGCCCGAAAAAATTTCTGTTCTTAACTTTTAAAAAAGCACTGGAAAATTCTTCAGGCGTTCCCTCGTAAAGATCATAAGCATTGTTTTTTAAAAATTTAGTCCGTTGGCGCTGAACATTACTATTCCAAATTTTCCAATAGGAATCAGCCGGACCAATCGGCGCATAGCCTGTTTTTCGGTCATTCATCATTATCCTTGATCTATGCCAGCCTTTGGGTTTGGCTAAATTAGTAAGCGGCTGCCAAATAATCATGCGAGTATATTCTGCTGGCTTAATAACCGGTTCAATATCCCCCTGGTAACTTTCCAGATAAAACGGCCCATGATGCCAGGCCACGCCGCAGATCTGATCATCACCGACAAAACGCTTAATGCTATTTTTGCATTCGCGCAACCAGTAATCCTTACTGCTCTTATAATGAACATAATCATTGGGTAGGGGGTCGCCATATTGACCCAAACCAAAATGGCGGTAAATGGCCAGGCTGTTATAAAAATACTTAATTTTTTTATATTGGGAAAAGAATTTATTGAAAGTATCAAAAATTTCCGGATGTTCGTAAGCATTTAGCAACAAATGGCCTTCGGGCTTAAGCAAGCTATGTAAACGCTTCAAAAACTGATCCGCCAATAAAATTTGGGCTGGTATTTTGCCCAGAAACAAATCAACCAGAATTATATCAAACTTTTCCTGCAAATTTTCCACTGATTTCACGGCATCACCCGTAATAATTCTTGGTTGACGTTTAACTTGCCTTAAAAAAGTCCGCTGGCTTATATTGACCATGGCCGGATCCAACTCAATGGCAGTAATCTGGCATTTGGGAAATTTTTTATATAACTGATTAATATTACCGCCGGCACCCAGCCCCAAAATTAAAACATTTTTAACATGAATTTTGGACAGACGCTTTAAAACTTTACGCCACATGTTAATGGTATAATTAGCTGTTTGAAAACAGCCACCGGCGCAGATTTGCCAGCGACCCAAAAATCGGCTGCACTCAATTGGGCCGCTATACTCTGAGTTAACTGTCCATTTTTCATAAATCCAACTCATACTAAAAATTTCCGCTTAACAAATTCGCCCGACATTAATCGAGCGAATTTAGTAAAATATATATTGGCAGTAATTACTTATCATCTTCCGCTTCTTTCTGCTCAACCTTTTCAAATACTTCCTTTTTTATTGTCTTCAACACTTTCTGATTATCTCTCAAAAATTGTTTGGCAGTTTCCCGACCGACTCCCAGCTTGATATCTCCGTCTTTTTTGTCAGGATAAACATAGGAATTGCCTGATTTTTTAATTACACCAAGTTCTGTACCAGTGTCCAAAACATCGCCGGCAATGGAAATGCCTTCATTATACATGATATCAAATTCGCAAAAACGAAAGGGAGCCGCCACTTTGTTTTTCACAATCTTGGCTTTAACGCGATTACCGATAAACTTTTCGCCCTGTTTGATCTGAGCGGCTCGGCGCACTTCAATTCTGACTGAAGCATAAAATTTCAAAGCATTACCGCCTGTTGTAGTTTCCGGGTTACCGAAAAACACGCCGATTTTGTGTCTGATCTGATTAATAAAAATTAAAATAGTATGGGATTTACTGATAATACCGGCCAGTTTTCTTAAAGCCTGGGACATTAAGCGAGCCTGAAGCGCCATGTGATGTTCACCCATTTCGCCTTCAATTTCAGCCTTTGGTGTTAAGGCCGCCACAGAGTCGACAACAATAACATCAACGCCGTTTGATCTGACTAAAGTTTCAACTATATCCAGAGCTTGTTCGCCCGTGTCAGGCTGGGAAATAAATAATTCATCAATATTCACGCCGATCTTTTGTGCATATTCAGGATCTAAAGCATGTTCCGCATCCACAAAAGCTGCAATCCCCCCCAATTTTTGAACTTCAGCCACAATATGCTGAGATAAAGTCGTCTTGCCGGAAGCTTCCGGACCAAAAATTTCAATTATCCTCCCCCTAGGTACACCCCCGACCCCCAAGGCAATATCTAACGATAAGCATCCGGTAGATACTGCGTCAACTTGCATGGTCTTGGCCTCTCCCAATTTCATAATAGCACCGTCGCCAAATCTTTCTTTGATCTGTGAAATGGCGATTTCCGTTGCCTTGGTTTTTTCTTTGTCTTCCCCCTCATCTGTTCGTTTTACCATAATCGTTTTTGTTATTAGAAATTAGTAATTAATCATTGAGCCGGGGAAAAACAGCTGACTGATTTCCAAAACCCAATTACCAATTATTAATTGCCAATAACCTAATTATTGTACCAGTATCTCCCGATAAATAATCCTTTCTTTTGACCTTTTCTTTGCTGCTGATATTTTAATCAAATTCATGCCTTTTTGCAAATCCAAAGTCGCCTTGAATTCACCGTTAACGTCCAAAAATACTTCCTTTTCATTAATATACACCCGCGCTTCTTTTTCGGTTTTACCTGATATTTCAATGTAATTCTTGTCAGTAGCCAAATTATTTTCAGGGGAATATACAAATAATTGCGGGGGCTGAAAAATATTATTCAACTGCCAGCCCAAATAAACTACCAAAATTAATATAACCACGCCTATAATTGCATTTCTTACGCGCTGAGGGGTTAAAATCACCTTTATAGGTTTAGCTTTTACAAGTGGCTCTGCCGAACCATTCTGCACCTGCGCTGAAGCATACAAACTTAATAATTTATTATAATCCAATGATAAATAACGGCCATAAGTCTTAATGATGTTTTTAATATATATTTCATCCGGCAAGGTGCGGTAATCATCTTTTTCCAGGGCTTCAATCATCCGATAGCTGATCTTAATATCTTTTTCTACCTGAGCAATTTTAAGACCCTCTGCTTCTCGATAACGCTTAAAAACTTGTCCTAGAGTTTCGTCTTTCATAATATAGGGTAATTATTAACCACGAAAAGCACTAAATCCTTCTTTCGTGTGTTTTCGTGAACACCATTTCGTGGTTCCGTTATTCATTATTTTTTTCTATGTCCTCAGCTTCTTCCTCTCTGTCAACTTCTTCTTCCTCAGCTTCAATTACCTCATCATCAGCTGAAACAACCCCACTCTCAAGCTGACCATCTTCCTCATCTACTTCTTTTTCAGTAATTAAAATTTCTCGTGGCTTGGCTCCATCACCAGGGCCAACTATACCGGCTTCTTCCATCAAATCCATGAGTCGCGCAGCGCGAGCATAGCCGACTTTTAAACGTCTCTGCAAAAACGAAGTTGAAGCTTTACCGGCTTGGAGAACAACTTCTTTGGCCTCTTCAAAAAGTTCGTCGCCTTGATCTGGATCGGAAAAATCAATACTGCCGTCACCATTGGTTGATTTTTGTTTTTCCACCACGGCTTGTTCATATTCCGGCTTTTCACCGCTTTGTTTTAGATAATTTACTACTTTATTAATTTCAGCGTCGGATAAAAACGCACCCTGCAAACGTCTTGGTTTGGATAGTTCAGCACTGGTATAAAGCATATCGCCGCGACCGATTAATTTTTCTGCACCGCCATAATCCAAGATTGTGCGGGAATCTGTAATCGAAGATACGGCAAAAGCAATTCTGGCCGGGACATTAGCCTTGATTAAACCGGTAATAACTTCAACTGACGGTCTTTGCGTAGCTAAAATCAAATGAATACCGACGGCTCTGGCCATTTGCGCCAAGCGTATAATCAAACCTTCAACTTCATGTCCCATGGATGACATTAAATCAGCCATTTCATCAACCACAAAAACTATAAAAGGCATTTTTTCTTTGGCCACACCGTTAAAATCATTAATATTGCGTTTGCCCATTTTTTCTAAAAATATGTAGCGTCTATCCATTTCTGCAATCAGCCACTTCAAAGAATTAACTGTTTTCTTCATATCAGTAATTACCGGCGTCAATAAATGGGGAATATCATTATATAAAGGCATTTCTACTCGTTTAGGATCAATCAAAATCAGTTTAAGCATATCTGGTCCGTTTTGATACAACAGACTGACAATAACTGAATGCAGGGCCACTGATTTACCGGAACCGGTTTGACCGGCAACCAATAAATGCGGCATTTTATGCAAATCGCCAATCCAGGTATTGCCGGCAACATCGCGTCCGATAGGAATAGTCAAAGGTGATTTTCGATGCTTAAATTCCGGTGAATCCAGAAGTTCACGCAAATGAACAATGGCCACCGACTGATTCGGAACTTCAATACCGACTAAAGACTTGCCGGGAATCGGCGCTTCAATTCTCAAAGGATGGGCAGCCAAAGCCAAAGCCAAATCATCATGCAAAGCTGTAATGCGAGAAAGTTTAATACCTTCAGCCGGCTTCAAAGTATATTGAGTTACGGTCGGACCTACAGCGATATCTCCCATTTCCACGGGAATACCGAAACTTTCTAAAGTTTTTTGAATGATTAATTTATTCTGCGCTATATTACCGGCAGAAGGTTTACCGATCTTGCTTTCTAACAAATCTAAAGGCAAATCAATCTTACGATAAATACGTTTAGTTTTTGGCTCGTCTAATTTTATTTCTTCTTGAGCTGGTTTACTTGATTCTTTACTGTCAATCTTTTTCGCCGCGAAATTAACTTCCTTTGCTTCCCCTTGTTCAGGCCCTTCTGCTCCCTCTTTTTCGTTTTCACCTTCTTTCTCCTCAACAAATTCTTCCTCCTCATCTTCCGGCCGTTTAGCCAGTTTTAATTTCCAATTATAATACCAAATCTGAAGATGCTGAAGGATTCTGCCTAAAATAGTCCTTGATTCTTTTAAATCCTCAATCGAGGTATTTAAAATTAACAACATAGAAACAATAAATATTGAAGCAACAGCAATAAAGCTAGCCCATAACCCCATAATATTTTTAATATTCGAGCTTAGAAACCAACCGATAAAACCGCCGCCGTTGCCCAGTTCCATACTCATTTCTGCCTGATCCACTGGAATTGGTAAATGAAACAACGTCGTTAGGCTTAGAATAAATAAGAACAAACCGACATAACTTATGGTTTTAATATGATATTTTTTATTGAGCAGGGCATAGCCCCAAACTAATAAAATCACCGGAAAAATATATTTTGCCCAACCCAAAAATAAAGATAAGATTCTGTCTATTTCTATTCCGACCTGGCCAGCCATATTAAAAAGACCCAGTAAACTGATAAACGCAAAAGCAAATAAAAAGACAATCAAAATCCAACGCTTAGTTTCCGGATGAATATCCAGCTGTTTTAAACCTAATCGTTGCTGTCTTTTGCCGCTTCGAACCTGATTATTTTTGTAATTTTTGGCCATATTTTTTTTAAAATTAAACAAGTAGCTATAAGCAAATCACTAATAGCTAAATCATATTTACTAGCTTAATTTTACCATAAATTTACCTGATCGCAAAATAAACCTTCATTATGGGAATTAAGGTTTTATCTGGATAAAGGTGAAGAAAAGCTCAGCGCCATCCTGATCTGAAGGCTTGGTGAGTAACGAAATTCACTTAATAACGTCATAATAAATATAGCTAACTGCCAAATATGACTCCACTTGACATTAATCACTAATTATGGTAGAATATAATATTAGCTTAAATATAATTCGTTTTATGAACAAACAATTACAACACATTGCCAACTGGAAAGCCAATATGGTTCCGACCTATTCTGGCTTTGCTTCAATTTGTCTATCCGTGGCAGTGTTTAAATTGTTTTCTCCCACTCCTTAATTATACTCATTACTTAATACCACCTCCTCAATTTAACCCCTCCCTCGGCTAGACAGTCGAGGATTTTTTGTGCCTTGATCAAGTCTAGCCCTTTAACAATTAACTGCCTGAGGGCAAGAAGGGAGATGGTATGAACCAAAAACTAGCGGAGAGGAACCTAAAGTTGTTTTATCTGTTTGAAGCGTTTCGGGAGCCCCTGTTTTGGGGAGCGATTTTGATTACTTACATCATGAAAGTTTCAGGCATGAGTCTGGCTGATATCTTTTTTATGGAGTCAGTCTGCGTCTTTGTCATGATCTTTTTGGAAATTCCCAGCGGCGCCTTGGCAGATATCTTAGGTCGTAAAAAAACCATTATCTGGGGGATGTTTTGCGAGCTTGGCTGTCTGATCTTATTTGCCCTGGCTAATAGCCCCTGGGATATTTGGATCGCCAATATCATCTGCTTTGCCGGCGTAGCCTTGATTCATGGCGCGGACACGTCTCTTTTGTATGACACTTTGAAATTTTTGGGCCGGGAAACTCAAGATTTTAAAGTGATCAAAGGCCAGGCTGCTTCAGGGCTCTTGATAATTTGCGCGCTCAGCAATCTGGCTACCGGCTATCTGGCAGAAGTAAACTTAAGACTGCCTATGTATCTGGCCATTGGCTTTTTCCTCATCAGCTTGGTTACCGGCTTTTTCTTCACTGAACCACCATTATCCCAAACGGAAAAATTCAATTTGAAAAGACATTGGGATCTGATGAAGCTAAGCGTGCTCTTTGTCGCCAACCACAAAAAAGTTAAATGGCTCATTGCCTTTACCATTTTAATAGGCACGGCTTCAAAAATTTGGTTTTTTACCTACAATCCCTATTTTGAGCTGGTGAATTTACCGCTGCGCTATTTCGGCTGGATCTTTTTCTTCATGGGTGTCATTGCCGCAGCCTCGAGCTTCTGGGCTAACTGGTTGTCCAAAAAACTCGGCGATTTAGGCAGTATTATCGCGATTATCGGCCTAATCGGCTTGCCGATATTAGCCATGGGCAGCTACGTAGCCACAGGCATGGTCTTGCTGGTTTTAATCCAAAATGTCGTGCGCGGTTATCTGGTGCCGTTTACTGATCATCTTTTGCACGATTATCTGAATTCTCAAAATCGGGCCACAGTCTTTTCCATCCAGTCGACAGTACGCGGTATCAGTGATGCCATTTTCCTTTTTGGCTTTGCTGCCTTGCTCAAAATTGTAAGCTTACCTCTTGGCTTACAAATTCTGGGAGCAACAACCCTGACGATCGGCATTCTGCTGATCGCCAAGTATCAACGCATCTTTGCCCAACAAAACAGTTAACCTTCAAAAGCCCCCCGCTACGCGGAGGGGCTTTTATATCTTTACAAGTATTATTAATTACTATATAATAAGTTGAGCACATTCAAATTCAGATCAGTAAACATTATTTTACTTTAATATGGAGGATAAAAAATCATGGTTCAGCTTGCCGTAAAAATCAGGTTTTTGCTTTGTGAGCCTAGTGACAAAAAAAGACCTCAGGGTCAAAATATTTTTTACTTTGAGGGTAAAGCCTATGTAGTGCACTCAATTCATCGGGACATAGAAGAAGCCAAGGAATTTAGCCGGCTTTTTACCGTGGAATTTCTTATCGCTAAAATTTCATTTCCCGAAACTGAAAAACTTAACAACTCCAGTCCCTATGAATTCTTAAATTGGGAAAGCCCTGCCTGGCAAAACCCCAACACGCCCCGGTTATAAGCTGGGGTTTTCTTTTTGACAAATAAAAAACCGGGGTTTATAATCAACCCAGTACTTAAAATCTTATCACAATCAAATTACGCTTCCTAAGTTAGTAAAGGAGGTTTTAAAATGCCTGACAGATGTACTCATTTGAAAGAGTTTAATCCGGCGCAAATAGCCATTATCCGTCGTCATATTGACGAACATAAATGGTTTGCGCAAATCGCCGATGAAGAGGATGGAAAGTCAGACTTTATCGAAAAATTTGGCTGGGCCATGCGTGAAGTTTTCTGTTTCTATCTTTGTTCCGAACGTGCTGGCTGCATTACTGCTTATCGAATTTTTAATCGCTGGCCCGACCAAACTCCTGTTAATAAGGATATCCTAGAGATAGCCTTGGAGGAAATCAGCAGGAGACACCTTGATGAACACAAATGGTTCCATCATATTACCGATCCTGAAGTGGCCATCAACGACTTTATAGCTAAGTTCGGCTGGATCGTGCAGGAACTCATCTGCGGCTTTTTCTGCGAACAGCGTTACGAATGTCCGGCAGCCAAAAGTTTTCAGGAGGAAAACAAAAACCTCGAACCTGAGACCTAAAACCTGCACCATCTGGTGCAGGTTTTTAAATTTAAAAAGAGGCCGGAGGCCTCTTTAATTATGTCTGTGTCGCCTGTTCCTGTGACGTCCGCGGCCGCGACGCTGTCGGTTTGGACGGTTATTTGGGGGAGCAATGCTGGACTTCAACCCCTTAAACATACCCTTGAATAAATCCAAGACCATCTTGGTGATTTCAGCGCCGATTTTGCCGAACAGTTTTTTGTCTGATAAAAGATGAAGCAGATAAACCAAGACGATAATTCCAAACATCAAGGCAACCAGACGATCACTAATAGCTTCCATGCATTTCCTCCTTATAAACTGAATACTTTAGCCTATAATATATTTTGTAATTTGTCAAGATAAAAAACAGGATGACAAAATTATCATCCTGCAATATTTTTATAATTAATCCCTGAATTTCAGGGGATTTAAGATTCTTTGCACATCATCCATATCGGCAACGAAGAGCAGGTTACCATAGTTGCTGACAGAGTTGCGCCGCAGCTCGGCCTTATCGACTGGCAAGCCGTCCAAAGCCATTCCGTAAATGGTCTCTTCCACGAAGCGACCATTTAACTTGGTGTAAATCGGCAGATCGCCTTCGCCATCGGCAAGGCTCATCAGCACAAACTGATCGCCGGGCTTAAGATCCTTGAATTTCATTTAGCCTCCTTTCGCTAAGCAGCAGTTTTCGCCCAAGCATCAAAACGTAAACGCTGGCGCTTTTGAAATTCATTCAGACGAAAAAAGTTTTTCGTGATACTGCTGGACAACTGATTGAAGCTGGGTGTGAAACCGAATTACTTTTTCCAAATCTTCGTAAATCGGTAGAAATAAAAATTTTTTAAAGGCTTTACCGATTAGCTCATCAGTGATTTTTTCTTCCTGGCCGCTGGCTTCCAGCTGACGCAACTCACTATGAGCCAAGATGATATCTTCACAATCTGCCACAGCTTCCCGCAACAGATTGAGCCGATCCTCGGCAATTTTACCGATATAGCAATCCGGCTGGAAGGCAAGAGGGGAAACTGTCAGGGTTCGCTCAACTACGGCAATAAATCTGCACCGATTACAATAAGTCAGGGAGACCCATGGTTCAATGCGGGTCTTGAGCTGCTTTTGATTGTGCAATGGCACAATTTGCGCGATTTCGCCTCTCAAGTCAACGATGCAAACGAGAACCGCGTCTTCTTTTTTTCGTTCCGGATAAACAAACCAAACCTGACCCGTTTGAATTTTTTCGATGTTTTTGATTTTCTTCTCCTTGGTTAGGGTTAAATAACCATTTTCGCCCAAACACTTTGCTTCGGCGACTTTCAAAACAGACAAATTTATTATCTACTTTGAAAAAATGGAGGGCGTTTTTGGTTCTGAATCCAAAACATCCCTCCGTTGATTTTTATATTTCATAGAAACAAACTTCTTCTACTATTTTTAGAAAATCTCCCAGGTCTACACATTCAGGATGAAACGTTAAGTCAATTTTCCTCGGAGATTTACCCATTATATCATATAGACTCCGACTATGATTTAAGGTTTCCATGATAAACTCTCTGTTTCGAGTAAACAAAATACCTTTTTCTTCGATTTTCTTTTGATCATCTTTCGTGAGTACATCACAAAACAGCCAGAGTATAACATCTTTTGGTAAGTGAACCATACAACTGCATGACTGTGTTGTCCCAAACTTATCAACGACACCATAACCACCAGCACACAAAACCATCCTTATAACCTCTGATTTTTTCATCTTTTTCTCCTTTTTTGTTTTGGGGGAAGTTCAAACTCGTTTTTGAAGGCGACCAAGGTTCAGCCTCCAATTTGGAGACCGAACCTTTAGTAATAAATTCCGAGTTTTGAAAGAAGTGATAGCTTGGCTATCCTTGTGTTTGCTGTTTTTTGGCTCTGAAGGCCTTTATTTTTTCTGCCAGTTCAATGATGTTATCAGGACTGATTATAAAAACCGGGGTTGGATATCCGCAGTAATCTTCATCGTAGTAAAAAGGACCTTGTATGCCTGCCGCTTCCAGCTCCTCAATTTCCGCGTCTATCTTTTCTTTGGCCATAACTTCAGCTAAACGCTCCGGGGATAAAACTTCTAACCAGTGATATTCATCATTCCAGGTATCCTTATACTTTGGATCATCATTTTGTTTTTTAAAATCTCCAACTGAGATGCGATATTTAAATGAAAATCCGTCATGAGAGCTTATGGTGTGCAATAACTGTTGTTCGTCGGGCAGATTCGCCAAGGCCTTTTTTGAATCATCGTCATTTTTAATACTAATCATATTTTCAATCTAGAACCTCCTTGACTTGAAATTTAATGAACTTTTCGCCGAAGCCCTGGGCTTCGGCGACTTTCAAAACCTAGAAAATAATTCCAAGCTTTGAAAAAAGCGGGCCAGGGGTGACCCGCGAGTTTTGCCCTAGGATTGATCTTCTTCGAGCAGATATGGCTCAATCTCAGAATCTTCAAGAAGAAAGAAGAATCTGTCCTGGTATCTTATGATAAAGTCTTCAATCCAATTCCTTATTGAATTGAAATTGATCAGAGCTCCGGGGCGTTTTCGAAGCTCTGCATCAAAGCTTGCCCAGACTTTTGTTATTTCCATTGAGGCTAAATTGCTGGGAACGGCCTGCAAAAATTCCAGACCAATCAACTGAAACTCCCAGATAGCCCTGGCCTCAAGAAGATTATGAACACAACTAAGATCTTCATAACGGTCTTCAATACAATGTTCTTCAAGATGGCCTGGGATAAACATCAAGATAAAACTCAAGAAGTCTTTATCCAAGATCTTAAAGAACCTGGTCATGTCATCTTTGTACTTATCAGACAATGACTCCATGTTCCAGAGTGCCTTGTGCGCAACTTCCTTAAATTGTTCGCGGTTAATTCTGGAAAGCAAGAACTCCAGATTTAAATCCATCACAATCCATTCTCCCAGGAAATAAAGAGCATCACTAACTGCCTGGAGCAACTTAAAGGATTCATCGGCCAGGCCTTCGCTTTTGCAAGGAGCGAACAAATTACGTAACTGGGGCAGATTGTTTTCGATGGTTTGACAATCTCTTTCAAAAAAATTAATGCTTTTGTTGAGGTAGGATACGAAGTATTCCAAAGTGACGTTGTTTTTCATTAGTATGATCCTTTTGCCTAAAAAGGCTGGCTGGAAACTCTCTTAAAAAGAGATTCTGAAAAGACCGTACAAATTGGTCAAAACTTTTTCATTTTGTTTATATTAAAAAGAACTTTTTCGCCCAAGCGCTTTGCTTCGGCGACTTTCAAAACCGAGAAAATGATTCCAGGTTTTGAAAGAAAGGATAGCCAGGCTATCCTTGTTTTTTTACTTTTTCGGCTCTGAAGGCCTTAATTTTTTCCGCAAGCTCAAGAATCCCATCGGGACTGATTAAGAAATAGTGTTCAGGATAATGATGATCCTCAAAATAAAATGGCCCCTTAATTCCTGACTCGGCCAAATCCTTAATTTCAGCGTCAATATTTTCCTGAGCGATTACTTCTGCTAGTCGTTCGGGAGATAAAACTTCTAACCATTGGTAGTCGTCAAAGAAACATTCGGCAAACCTGGGATCTTTCATTTCCTCTTTAAGCTGTTTAACAGTCAGCCTGCGTTCGCTTGAAAATCCGCAGTGGCTTGTTGATTCATTTAGCAATTGCTGTTCGTCATCCAATTTGACGATTATGCGCCTAAGTTGCCTGGGACTATGTAAACTATAAGAACCATATTTCATCAGATCCTCCTTATATGTTTTTAAAAATGAGAGTTTGCAGCGAATTTTTGGAATGCAACTTCACTCCAGCCCCGAGAGGCCTTCATAGCTCCATTTTATCCAAAAAAGACTAATCTGCTTACATAGTACTCTTGGACTACGCCCGTATTTCGGGTAGGGATCGATCAGTCAATTCGCTGCTTAATTATCCCGCAGTTTCCCGCAAGATAATGACACACGAAAATTGACCTTACGAGGTCCCTATCAGCCCCGTAACTTTTATAACACCAGTTGTCTGATGTTACTTTCAAAACCAAGAAATAATTCCGGGCTTTGAAAGAAGGGCAGTTGCCCTTTTATGATGTGCTCATTCTTCAAAACAAATAATAAACCCCTTGCCATCTGGTGTAGTTTTAACAGAAGTCTTATGAAGCAGCTTAGGCAGACCGGAGAATTGCCCTCCCAAAGATATTGTCTGTTTCTTATCGATCAGATACAGACAGGAATAATCCCCTTCCACCTCGATAAAATATTTGGGGATTTCAAGCTCAAGGGCACAGAGCTCTTCAATAACTTTGTCTTGATAGGGAAGTCCCGCGCCAGGAAAGGGAAAACATAACAACCAGTATAAGCCACAAAGCTTCTTCATTTAAAAATTCAATTTTCCCATATCCTAACTTGCGTATATTTTCATCATCAACACTTAAAAGCAACTGACCTATTTGCAGTTGGATCTCATGATCATAATAATTAACTTTTACTTTTTGATCAGATGTCCACAAGGTAATGAATTCCTGCTCTGTGCCGGGAAAGATTAACTTATGAACAAAACCCTCGTCATGAACTATAATATCCATTTTTTCTCCTTGACCCGCAAAGCAAGGTGGCGGACGTTATTTGTCGAATGAACATTTTTCGCCCAAATAATATTTAGACGACTTTCAAAGCCGAGAATTAATTCCAAGCTTTGAAAGAAGAAGGATGATAGAAGCTATCATCCTTGAAAATCTTTAAAAAATCACCCGATGCTTTTTACGCCATCGAATACACGATGATAAATGCGGCGCATGCTTTCCTGTCCTCCGCATTCACAGTCAATTTTTCGTGAACCTGCAAAACCGAATCGCTTGAGCAAATCCAGCTTGACCGCCTTTTTGCAGTCGCAGAGAACAAAGCTCATTTTTTGCGGATCAAGATTGGCAACATGAGCCAGTTCAATGGCTTTTTCGGCGCCATGAGTGCCGACATAAACCACCACGTGATCCAGCTCGGATAAAATATCCGACAGGATTTGCCAGTGCCGATTGATCAGGCCCTGGACTAGATCCACGCTGTCTTTGGCGTACGCTGTTCACCCTGAGGAGCGCCGAATCTTTCATTGCAGACTCGGTAGCCATGACCGGAATTTTGCAGCAAAAAGATGGAATTATCTCCTTGAGTTTTCCAGCCATTGTCCTCATCCTCCAGAAAGATATTATAGGAAACTAAAGCGATCTTCATTATTTTCTCCTTTTTAAAGTTTAAAGAACTTTTTTCGCCCAAGCGCTTTGCTTCGGCGACTTTCAAAACCGAGAAAGAATTCCGGGCTTTGAAAGAAAGGATAGCTGGGCTATCCCTATTCTGATTATAGAATCAACAAGGCGTTTCGGGAGTATTTGGCTGCAAGTATTCAATGAACACCGGACCAAAGGTCCATTGTTCAATCTGTGCTTCAGCCATCTCCCACAGGAACTCACGTACACTCATGGGATATGATTCCTCAGTCCAATTTACTAATTCGGAACCATAATGATCACGGCCGCGGATTTCAAAAACTTGATTTAGGTGGTCAAAATTTTGAACCAGGCCGCGCTCGCAATTACCAAAGTAAATCACTGTTTGATTACTGATCAGTTCAAGATGGTGATCTGGGTTTCGTAAGCTGAAATTCATGCCGAATGACTTAACATATCCCATCATTGGAGCAAAATATCCGGTCATATCATCTGCCAGCTCGCCCTGGAAAAATTCAATGAATTTTTCCAAAAACGATACCGTGCCGTTTTTCGGGCCATTCAAAGTGGCGCTAACTGGCTGCCCATTATGATCAAAATCAATATCGGCACTGGCCCAATTAGGATCCAAACTGGCAAAATACGTTGACAGTACTTGCCAAGTTTTCCGGGGAAAAGGCCTAAGATGAGAGATCAGTATGAATGCTGTAAAGATCAATACAAATTTCTCCGTAACGCATTTCTATCCTCCTTCCAAATATTATTTTAACACCAGCTAGCTGATGTTACTTTCAAATCCCAGAAGTAATTCTGATCTTTGAAAGTGCGGACACCGAAGTGTCCGCTGGGATTTAGGCAATTTGTTTGCGCCTATCCCAGGGCAGTTTGCCCTTTGGAAAGTACTTCCGCATCTCTTTGAGCCGAATAGCCTCTTTGAGTTGGGAAGCTTTGGCCAGCGACGCTTCATAACAAAGCGCTTGGCTGTCATATCTGCCGCACCAGTCACAAACCGGCGCGACTTTGACCTGGCTGCCGCCGTTGGAGACCACCGGCCCGGGAAACAACAGTCAAGTACATTTTCTTGGCTGTCGCCCAAATCTCGCCGTGGAAATGTCCGCAGTGGCTGCAAACCAGATCTTTGCGGGAATGCTGTAAATCAGGATGCAAAGTCGGCAAGTGGCTATCCCGCAAAAACTCCAGTCTTTTTTTCCAGCTCATATGCCTCCTATTTGAGCAGTTAAAAAAGTATAAATTTTAACACCAGCAATGCTGATGTTACCTTCAAAGCCCATAAAAAATTTATAAGCTTTGAAAGAAAGGGGAAATCCCCTTAATCACTATTGTCGTCAAACTCAATTTCCCGTTCTTCGGGGTCATGAAGCGCCCCGCACAGGAAACCTTCGGTCGTTGATTCTATTACTTCCACTAAGTCGCGTTCTTGTTCGTCCATAGGTTGCCCTCCTTCAGGCTTTTTCATTGAAAGAACATCTCACACATGCTTTTTGCTTACGCGCCTTTCAAAACTTACAAACTAGTTTCCAATCTTTGAAAGAAAGGGTGGGATTCTACCCTAATTTTTTGGTGCAAGCCTGCCCAAACAGTAGCCCCGGGGGCTACCCCAGCAGCCTACTGGAGCCATGGCCCCTAGACTACTGTTTGGGCTAGTACCACTAGTACTGACTTGTCCGATCTGGCTAAGACCAGACTTTTTCCCTTGCATGCGAAGGGGAGGAGGTCCGTGGCTTGCGACAGAACACCTCATAAAAATTGCTATTTAAATTTTACTGTTCTTCTCAAGGCTCGACTCACATCAAGCTCTGAGAAAAACAGGATGGCGTTGCACCATCCTGAAAAGGTCTCATTCTCCCACTTAATTTATCCCTGATCCCGTTTACGGGACAACTTGTTTGCCAAGGACTGGCATTCAAGCTGGTTTCGGTCTTTTAAACCCAGGGTGCTCTTTGGTCATTACACATAACCGCAGTACCGTGTGGCATTCACGTGTACCGCAGATAAGGTAAAGGTCCCCAAAAGGGAACAGAGCTGCGCGCAGTCAGACGTGGGACTCCCGGCATGGGAGTGAGGAGAGCTAGGAAAGCTACTCCTCAATCTGCGCGTCCTCGGTCGCGGTCTCGGAAAGTGGGCCGTTACTCCCAGTTTCCCCGAAGCGCATTTGCTCAATCTCCTGAATTTGGCCGGAGCCTCCTTCAAGATCCTGAGCAATGTACTTGGGTACGCTGTCACTCCATCCGTAGATGAAGCGGACCCCTTCCTCACCCTGCGGTGCAACTGCATCTCGGTAGGACGCTATGGTCAAAAGGTATGCCTTGGCCTGAGAGTTGACCTGCTGGCGGTATGAGCGCCACAGATCCAGAAAACTCCCGGAACAAGAATACCCATTGCCATAGGCCCAATCTTCCTGGTCAGTGATCCCGATGAACAAGTCAACGGAAATCCTCTGACGAAGAAGATGCTCCAGAGGAGCGCCGACAGCAGTACCGCCGCCACACCAATGACTGATCTTATCACAAGTCGTGAGTATTTCATCACGACCGGACAGACCGTGGTCAAGGTGGACGCGAGTGTCGAAGGGGAGCGGAATAACCCGTCCTTCCGTCCGGCGCAGAAGCGCTCCGGTAAAGATTCCGGCGATATCAATGAACCGTGTGGAGCTCTTGTCAGAGACACACGAACTCATCGAACCGCTGACATCCGTACCGATCGCCACTGTGCGGGAGCCCAGCGAGGGCAGATTGACAAAGGACAATTCCAGAGCTGCGCGCAGAGCATTGGAGATGCGCGAGTCCTGGTTGTCGGTTTGGCAATACTGCTTCCAGGCCTGGAAGAAACGGAAAGGCAGCACTTTCGAGCGCTGGACAGCCACCGGATCAGTCAGCCGCGTCACCGCGTACTTCACTTCTTCCTCGTTTTGGAAAACTCCATGACGCGTGAACGCCACGAGATTCCGCAACAGGTTGAAGTAAGGTGCGTTGTGCAGCAGGGCCGACCAGATCGCAGGCGAGGTTGCTTTGACAGTAGGCAAAACCACTTCGAAAGGCAGCTTCCCCTGACGGATCAGGTTCAGCGTTTCTTCCTCAGTAGTCGCCTGCTTCAAAGCTTCCAAAGCCCGGATCTGAGGATTGAGAGCTGCGCTTTCACGCAAACCCTCTTTCCCTTTCACCAGATAGCCGAAGCGCTCGGCGAGAGCCTCGTTTTGCGGCTTGGGGTGAGCCAAGCGGAGAATATCTCGCAGAGTAATCTCACGGGAAGCGGCCGAACCGTACTTCACCGCGTGATACTCGGAAAGATTTCCCAACCAGCTCGCCACCGCATCACGAGTCATCCCGCCCAGGCCGTTTCGACCGGGGATCACACCCGACTTGCACAGTACCACGAAGGTACGCAAGTCATCGGGGGTGCGAATCACCTGGTTGAAAACGGCGAGGAAGTGCTCCTTGGCCTGCCGGCTTCCCGACAGAACCGCGAGCCCCAGAACCGGCATGGTCTTGAGCAACCCGAAGTTTCTGGCATAGACTAAAGCCTTGGCCAAAAACTCAGGACACTCGGACCGCGCCGCCAGCAAGACTTCCATGGCTTCCTGACCCAATTCCTGGGCCGAAGCATAGAAAGTATTGCTGAGCGTCTGGGTGGTGAGGATCTGCATAACCTGTTCCTTCAGGTCCCGATAAAAACTCGGGGCCCCCGCCCGGTTAAGATGGGTTTTCGGGTTCAGGCTGGCAGTACGAACCGACTTCACGAAAGAAGTAATGTTTTCCATGAGTTCCTCCTTGTGGGTTTGTGGGTTGTAAAGATCTTGAGCGCACCAGCAATTTGCTGCTGCGTCTTTTTCAAGGCACAAAATGCTATGCGCTGAAAAAGGTGGCCAGGTCCGCAGTGCGAACCTGGCCGTTGCCAGAATGTCTTGGTTTTCTTTTCATTTTGATTTGAAGTAACCTCGGTTGTTCGGCCCGTGAGGGCAAGGTAATTAACCAAGGTACTATCCAAGACATCTGGGACTATGCCTGCCACTCAAGCCTGAGATGAATCATGATTTTCATCTTGTTTGAAGTAACCTCACCAAGCAGTCCTGACAAATACCTTCCCAATTAACCACTTAAGGCAGTCTATAATGAGTTGACAGAGCTTACCCGCTCCCACCCAATCCTTTCGGATTGAGAATCCCGGCTCATTATTGGCTCGTCCATTGCTGGACTTAATTGTTTCAGTATTTGGTCAAAGGACAATTAGGCGATAAGGTTTCTTTCCAGGGTTCGGGCCCCAGATTGAGTGGCAGGCCGCAAAGAAAACAATCTGTTTTCCCTGCGTTCATTCTGACGCCTTAGTTATAAAGCAGCAAAATGTACGCAGAGAAAATATTTTTAAAATCGGCACGATAAGCTTTATATTCAGGAAGATAATGGGGATAAGGCCGGAGGGAGTTCCCCAAATTCTTAGGATTTAAAGGGATCCGTACACGCAGCCTTATTCTCATTATGCTCCTGACTATTTTTTTCAAGTTCCTGTCTGTAGCTTGATATAACAACTTAGCACATCTAAAAAAATTTGTCAAGACCACTTAGACAAGAAAAACAAAATTTATACTTTTTATGCTAATTTTAGCAATTTATTATAACATATTTTGGTCAATTTTGTTTAGATTTAAATTTTATAAAAAAATAAAAAACAATAATAATATTTTTCTGCAATTTTAATTATAGAAATTATATCCTTTCACAAAACACCAATCACCATAATAACATCTTAACCCAAACACCATTTACCAATAAAAAAAGCTCCCGACAACTTGCGTACAACGCATGTTTATCGGGAGCCAGGTTAAGGCGCAGTTTGAGCCTGCGATTTTTAGTTTTGGGCGGCAGAACATAAGTGTCAACCAAGTTGCTAGCATGGCAAAACTTGATCAAGACATTCCCGTTTAGACGAACAGATGTTTGTCCGCTACAGGTAACCAGCCGCCTAGTTCAATCAGCGTATCCCCCTTAGGCTATTTAGCTACCGGCCTCCAATTTTCAGGTCAGTAATGATGCCTTAAGCTTTGGTAGGGGGCGAATTGACCTCCTTCTTGTCGTGGGAGCAAATCAGGTTTGGCTTTCATGGATGCAGTTTTTTCCAGACTGACCATGATGGTCGTGGGAAATCGGAAGCAATGGCTGCTTCTTGGGAGTCCCCAAATTTTTCGTTCGCTTCATCATTTCCTCACTTTTGAATTCAAACTGACGTTTGTTTCGGAATCGTAAGTGCGTTCAACCAGTCTTTTTGATCTGTGAGATATCACGAAATCACGGTCTTGGTTGCCAACGTCTGTCGCACTCGATTCTGCTGACCAGTGGATTTAACCACCTTGCCTAGCTAGTCTTGTCATCAAAACTAACTGCTCTTGTCACTTGCCAGACAGCTTCTGACAACATCTTTTGATTCACAGACCGTTCACATCCATCACCTCCTTTTGCCCTATATATATAGGCAGATCACGGGAGGAAGCTCATTCGAAAGTACAAACCGGCTCGACTGGGCCTTGGTCAGTCTTTCGAAATCACAGTCCTCCCATAATGATCACCTCCTTTCTTTTTCAAAGTAATATCTTATTCTATCATAAAATTAAAAGAATGTCAATAGACATTAGACATTCTTTTATATTTAAACAGAATTTTATCTATACCTAGCCTTTTTACTTAAAAATTAAATGTTATTTTTTGTTGTCTTTATAATTTAGCCAGCACATTTCAAAAATAGATTTCATTGTTTGAAAAATATCTTCATTTTCAATTATAACTCCCATAATTTTCCCTTTAAATGTATAGATAGCGATACAATTATCATAAATATCGATCCCGGCCTTAAAAGGGAACTCCTTTTCTGGTACATATTTTGCTTCTCTTAAAAGAACCGTATCATTCGCTTTTAAAATCGGCCCTTTCTTTGTTGTATAAAAAACCTTGCTTCTAATTCTATTGGCAGCTCTTCTTTTAGTCATAACTTCTGTATGCTCCTTTTCAGAAAAAAGACTATACACTTCATCGACGGGAACGTAGCTATAAACAAGCTTACTTTTAAGCTTTAATAATTGCTCTCTGATGGATTGTAGTCCCTCCTTACCTTCAAAAACACGAACCTTGGGTTTTTCTCCTTTGATATTGGCTAGTTCCTGCAATTCCGGGATTAGCCTTTCAATTTCTCGTTCTTTTTCATCAAGTTCTTTTTTCTGCATACGAAGCAGACTCAATAAATGCTCTGGGGCTTCAGCAGTAAAATAGGTTTTTTTATCCTGTGCATAAGAACTCATTAAACCTTTTTTTATTAAAGAATCAATAATAACATAAGCTGTCGGGCGGACAATGTTGGATATTTTCGCCAGATTGGGCGCGGTTTCCGGACCGCGGGATAGGGAAGTCAGATAAATTTTGGCTTCCTTGTCTGATAAGCCGATCTTTTTTAATTCTTGATAATTAATCATATTGAGATAATTTAATAATCTATACTTAATTTATTATACCAAAATTATTGTCTAATGGGAATTGACAAAATAAAAGAGGGCTTTGTTTCGCCCTCTTTGTGGTTAAAATCAAAATATATTACTCAAATTTTTGTAACTCTGCTTCGATTTCGCTAATGACCAGATTGATTACATAGAGTTGCGCTAGCCTCTTAGTTCTTTCTTCAGGGGATATAGTGCTTTCAGCATCATTAACCTCAGCCTTTAAAATTTCCGAAATTGCCAAAAGTGAAAATACCATTATTTTCCATTGCAGGATGGTAAAACAGATGGAAATATCTTCATCTGCAGAAATTAAATGATCGGCAATTTCATTGCTAGTTAAAGTAAACAATGAAACAACTGTCATTCGGCCATCATACCTTTTGATTAAATCACTCAAGGCGTCGTCTTCTTTAAAATTGTGACCGCAAAATTGAAGCAATGTCTCTAAAGTACTGGCTATCATCTGCCAGACCGTATCTGGAAATTCCAGGGTTATACCTAAATTTAACATGATCTACCTCCAAAATTTTTGATTAGCGGGGAACTTATATCTCCTGATTGCTTGTCCTCTGAAAAACTTGCGCAAAGAGCGGGTAACGGGAATTGAACCCGTATCTCCAGATTGCCTGCCCGCCGTACACTATAAAAAAGGATACTCAACCAAACAGCGGGTAACGGGAATCGAACCCGTATCTCCAGCTTGGAAGGCTAGCATAATAAACCATTATACTATACCCGCTGTTTGCTAAAGTATTTAATTTATAAAAAAAATCTGTGTACTATGGCAGGCGGGGAAGGCTAGCATAATAAGCCATTATACTATACCCGCTCTTTAAGCAAGTTAAAATTTATAAATTACCAAATGCCCGCGCACTTGCGAGCTATATATTTCATAAACGCTTACAAGTCGCACTACTGAGGAGCCTTTTTTGATAAATCTATCTTAACAGAATTACTAAAATATTTCAATATAAAAAGCCCCCGCGTTGCAGGGGCTTGGGTTGGTTACTTTTTAGAATTTGTTTAGCAGGTCAAGGTCAGCCGAATCTTTGGCGGCAATTATCAAAGCTCCGTGCTCATTACTGAAATCGCCTAGGATTCTCAGCTTGGTTTCGGGCTCGTTAATTTTCTCCAGGAAATCGACGAGTGCAAGAACTTTTTCTTTTCTGGCCTGCAGTTCAGCAATATCAGGGACAAAAAGCAATGCGCCATTCATGCCCCCGCTTAAAGGACCGAGCAACTTACCGCTGGTCAATTGTTTGATCAAAAAACTGTCAGGATTGGCCATGATCTGAGAGATTTCTTCCTGCAGCAGGGTAGAAGCCTTAATTTTTACTTCCATATATTTTAACCCCCTTTCTTTATGCGTAAATATAAGTTAACAGATAAAAAAATGTTTGTCAACACCTAGTCTTTAACCAGTCTATCTAAGGTATAAAAGATGCCTTCATCCCTAAAAAACATCACATTTTCACCCATAATTTGAACGTCGTAGGCATCTGAAGATTTAGGAAACTCTTTATAGCTGGCGGTGCCAAAATCAATGATATATGCCTGGCTTAAATCGTGACTAATCATGATATTTTTTTCATGTAAATCCCGGTGGTGAAAGTTGTTTTTTTTCCATACATCCAGAGTATTGGCAACTTGATGCATTATTTTTTTTGGTAAAAACTTCCTCTTGCTTAAAATATTGAAAATGCGCTTTTTTAAATAATCTTCTAATTGAATATCGGTCATTTCAGCCCGCCTTGTTCTGGCCTCAAAGAAGCCTTCGATTACTAATTCTTCAAGATCTTTATCTGGCCAGGTCGTTACCTCAAAATTATCAACACCGAATAATAGCTCCTTAACTTTATCTTGGGGGATAGTCTTGGCCACTTCTTCCAACATTAAACGATATAATGTCTTAGCTTCGAGCCTATGCATGATTAATAATTTATCACCAGCAGAAGTTTCAATATAAAATGAAGGCAGGGGAACTAAAGCAACCGGTTTGCCTTCTGCCTGTCTTTGCTTAACTAATAAAAAAGCTTGAGCCTGCAAATCCAATTCTTGTTCCATTGTTTTACTATACGCCTTTTTGGGACTCTGATGTTCTTCTCTTTTGACACAATAAGACAAGCCTTCCCAGTCAGCCATATAAACCTCGGCAATACTGCCGCTGCCAATATTATATTGATCTCTTACTGATTCCAAAAAAGTTTTAGCCATAGCTAAAACCACCTTCTTTTCTTTTTCAACTTCTGTCGCAGGCAGTGCTTCAGCAGGAATGATCTTGGTAATTTCACCCATAATGATAGCTAAAATTATGACTTATCATCTAACTCATTATAGCTTAATAATTGTTAGAAATCAAAAAAACACCCGGGGGTGTTTATCTGATTCATTCGCGATGCCTAATATTTGTTTAGCTTAGTAAAGGTGATTGTCTCGCTCGGAGAAAAACCCACTAATTTTGATATTCGGGGATGTGGGACTTGCCCGCCGAAGGCGGGTCCGCCTCTGGCGGAAACCCACCGGTTTTGATATTCGGGGTGTGGGACTTGAACCCACGACCTTCTGGTCCCAAACCAGACGCGCTAGCCAACTGCGCTAACCCCGTTATTAATAATTTTCAGTAACCAATAATCAACTTCCAATAATTTTTAAATTAAAATTACCGTTGAGATTACTTGGTGCCGAGGGGGAGAGTCGAACTCCCGACACAAGGATTTTCAGTCCTCTGCTCTACCGCTGAGCTACCTCGGCACGTCACTGCGCGAGCGACGTGCCGAGGCTCGTCGTTTGCGAGTTAAAATAGTTTGGGTGCGCGTGGGAGGACTCGAACCTCCGACCTCGTCATTATCAGTGACGCGCTCTAACCAGCTGAGCTACACGCGCTTATTTGATTAATTTTGCGCTCTAACCAGCTGACCTGCCCGCCGAAGCTTTAGCGTAGGCGGGAGCTACACGCGCAAATTATTTTAAAATATTTTCAACTTCTAACAACAAATTTCTAATCCCTGGCAAGATAATATAATCTAAGTTTAACAAAAAGGGCTGGCTCGATCAATATCATAAAACGATCTTAACTAAGCCAGCCTCTTTTGATAAGTCCTTAACTCCTAAAAAGTGATAGAATCGCCGTTGTCCAAATTAATGGACTCGACCTAATAGAGTAAAACATTTTCATGTAATTACTTATTTACTCCCTAGAAAGGAGATGGTCCATCCACAGCTTCCGCTACGGATGCCTTGTTACGACTTCTTCCCTGTCATCGACCTTACCTTCTATCGCCCTACAGCGATATTCGGGTACTGCCGACTCCCTTGACGTGACGGGCGGTGTGTACAAAACCCGAGAACGTATTCACCGCGCCATAGCTGATACGCGGTTACTAGCGATTCCAGCTTCATGAGGTCGAGTTGCAGACCTCAATCCGAACTGAGACCGGTTTTGGTGGGATTAGCTCCATCTTGCGATTTTGCAGCCCATTGTACCGGCCATTGTAGCACGTGTGTGGCCCAGGATCGTAAGAGCCATGCTGATTTGACGTCATCCTCTCCTTCCTCCAGCTTAAAGCTGGCAGTCTCCTATGACAAATTTAACATAGGACAAGGGTTGCGCTCGTTTCCGGACTTAACCGTACATCTCACGACACGAGCTGACGACAACCATGCAGCACCTGTCACCCAGTTCCTTGCGGCACTCCCGGCATTACCCGGGATTCTGGGGATGTCAAGACCTGGTGAGGTTTCTCGCTTATCGTCGAATTAAACCACATGCTCCACCGCTTGTGCGGGTTCCCGTCAATTCCTTTGAGTTTTAGCCTTGCGGCCGTACTCCCCAGGCGGGATACTTAACGCGTTAGCTTGTTTAAAACGACACTGAAAGGGTCGATACTCCCAATGCCTAGTATCCATCGTTTACGGCGTGGACTACGAGGGTATCTAATCCTCTTCGCTCCCCACGCTTTCGTGCAACAGCGTCAGAAATGTTCTAGCAAGCTGCCTTTGCATTTGGTGTTCTTGCTGATATCAACGGATTTTACCCCTACACCAGCAATTCCGCTTGCCTCTCCCAACTCTCTAGCTTATCAGTTTTGGTGGCAGGCCCAAAGTTAAGCTTTGGGATTTAACCACTAACTTGAAAACCGCCTGCGCACTCTTTACGCCCAATAAATCCGGATAACGCTTGAGGTCTCTGTATTACCGCTGCTGCTGGCACAGAGTTAGCAACCTCTTATTCTTCAGGTACCGTCATTAGTTCGTCCCTAATAAAAGATCTTTACACCCCGAAGGGCTTCATCAATCACGCGGCGTCGCTCCGTCACCCTTGCGGGCATTGCGAAATATTCTTGACTGCAGCCTCCCGTAGGAGTCTGGGCAGTGTCTCAGTCCCAGTGAGGCGGGTCGTGCTCTCACACCCGCTACCCGTCATAGCCTTGGTGAGCTATTACCTCACCAACTAGCTGATAGGCCATAGGCCCTTCCCGAAGCGTCGGAACTTTAAATGGGAATGACTTAAGTCCCCCCATTGTTATCGTGTATTAGCTCACCTTTCGGTGGGTTATTCACGACTTCGGGGTAGGTTACCAATGTGTTACTCACCCGTTTGCCACTCCCTATAAACCGAGGCTAAATAGGGCGTTCGACTTGCATGCCTTAAACACGCCGCCAGCGTTCATCCTGAGCCAGGATCAAACTCTCGAAAATGTGATGATAAAGTTCACTACGGACATGTGATGTTAGTGTCCATCACGGACAATATTGAGTTTCCCAGTTAAGGGAAATAAGGTAGTAGAATTGAATTGACGATTCTATCACTCTTTAGTTGTCAAAGAAATTTTTCTTCCCGCATTACGCCGTAGCTCCGCATCGTGCGGCGAAGGCGAACACTCTTTTTTAGGAAAGAAAAAAACAGGGAAATCCATTGTCTGATTAAATTATCCCGCTACGCGGGATTTTTAACCGATCGAATTTACCTGTTTTTTTCTCCTCCCTTCGACTCGCTCCGCTCGCTCAGGGCAACGCCCTTGCTAAAAATTCTAGCGTCCAAGGATATCATTGAAAAAATAAATTTTCTTATGAATATGTGAAGGTTTTTAAGATTATTTGTAAGTAACTTTATATTACACTATTACTTTTTGACTGTCAAGAGGCTTTTGGGGAAGGCTAAGAAGGGGTAAAAGAGTAAGAAGGGAAAGAAGGGGTTTATGGGAAAAACCGATCCTGATCCATATCATGAATTAAGTTCATCAACAGTTTATCAATAGGGTCTGGCTAACTTTGAACTTAATCACCAAGCACCAATAATCAATCAACAAACAAGCACAAAATTCAAATGTTCAACTACCTAAAAATTTAAAATTTATAATTTACTTACTTATTAGAAATTGTTTGGTTATTGATGCTTGGTTATTGGTTATTTCAACTTTATGGCTTAAACCTATCCCAAACCATATCATGAATTGAATTCATTGAATCGGCAACATCTTTATTTTTTATTAAAACTGCAAATGGATTTTCTTCTGTCGTAAAAATTATAACCATATCATCTAAAACACCAAATGAGGCTTTTATGGGGTAAGTACGAGGTGAAACTACAATTGAAGCCCTTAATTCATCAACGTCATTCTTTAAAACATCCCTAAGTATAGGGGAATCCGGGCTGCCTGAAATGATCGTTCTGCCCTTTATTTGTTTACTTACTCTATTATTAATAGATTGAGCAATTTGTTTTTTTCCATGTTGTAAAATTGCCGCTTCAACATTCTCAAAAGCTTTACCTAACTTGGTTTGTGCATTTTCAAACCACAAATCAGAGGCCAGTTGTACGCCTTCAATCCCGGAATAATAACTTATTGCTAGCTTCTTTTCTGGAACATTAATGATTTTGGTCAAATCTTCTGTAATCTCATCTAGCGTCACTATTTTCCTTTCCAGCAAATGACGTAATTGCTTTGGGCTGATTGCTTGATATAATTTTCGTTTATAAACTTTTATGACTGACAAGAATCCTTTATCCGTAAGATTTTGTATATGACGATAAGCTGCAGTCCTTGGAATACTAGCTTTTTTAGCTAAATCAGTTAAGGAAACTGTATCAAAATTCAAAGCTGCCCAATAAAGCTTAGCTTCATAGTTGTTAAGATTAAATACTTTTTGTAGTTGTTCTAGTTGTTTGTCCATATAGCAAGTATATAAAATGACGCGAATTGCGTCAAATTTTTAAACAATAAACATGCTAAAATTAGCCAAATAGTGTCTTTTGCTTAGCTATTTTTACTTTAATTCTTTACAAATCAATGATTTAAGATACTATACAAGCAGGTACATTGAAAAACAAAGGAGGCGAAAATGAGGTTAATTGACAAATTGGACCCAGAAAAGATTGGCAATCCGCATCTAAAAAAATTAGTACAACATCTCAAAATGGGTGTACTAGCGGATGTTGACCCTCTGCAAATTACGCCGGAAACAGCCCAAAGATTTCAAAGATGGAACCATCATACAGATCATAGAGACTATCAACAACATTCTGATTACTCAAACACGGGGCCTTCCCATGGCGATTATTGTGATTAGGGAGAATGAAATGGAAAGCAATGTCATCAGTAAAGATTTAACTGTGGTTATCAAGCCGACAAGAAACTGTAATCTGCGTTGCAGGTATTGTTCAGTCGGCGATCCGGACTCCAGAACCCTAACTGAAGCAGAGGTTGAACAGGTGATTAAAAAAATAGTCACCCGCGATTCGGTAAGTTATACAAAATTTATCTGGCATGGCGGCGAACCTCTTTTGGCAGGCCTTAACTTTTACCGAAGAATTACAGAAATTCAAAAGCCTTTGCTTGAGCAGGGATTTGAAATCAGGAATGTCGTCCAAACAAACGGCACTCTTATTACTGACGATTGGGCAAAATTTTTCAAGCTGAATAATTTCGGAGTGGGCCTATCCGTAGACGGACCAAAGGAAATTAACGACCGCACCAGAGTTTTTTCAAAAAACAAAGGCGCTTTCGTTGCAATAAAAAAAGGCGCCCAAATCCTTGAGGAAAACGGGGTCGAATATGGGTATCTTGCGGTAATCAGCCAGCACAACGTTGCTGAAGTTGAAGAAATCATCGACTTCATGCATAGCGAAAACAAAAGATACAAGCTGGTAGCTGTTTCACCCATCGGACGGGCGGCAGAAGCTTATCAAAGCATAATGCCGGCCGGAAATAGCTATGCGTTCTCGCAGAAAAAGCTGCTTAGTAGATGGCTGAAGGAAGGCCATTTTACTGATCGATCTGCGCTGTGGAAATATATTGTCCCGGTTCTGACCGGCACTCCGATTGAATGCGTTTTCTTTAAAAATTGCCAGGCATCATTTATCGGCGTAGATTCCAACGCTGATGTTTTTCCCTGCGGACGTTTCTGCGGCGGCAATAATTACAGATACGGCAATTTAATCAGCGATGATTTTAGCAGTATCTGGAATCATCCGGCCAGAATCGAGCTGACAAAGAGATCTGAGATTCTAACAAAATGCCACCGGTGTAAATTTTTTTCTATCTGCCATGGCGGCTGTCCTCTTCAGGGAATTTTGAATGGCGGGTCCCAAAAAGAAGACTACAATTGTTCCCAGTATTTTGAAATCTTTTCTGCCATCGAAGAGGAAATCCTAAAAGCTGGCGGGCTCAACGCTTAAATAAACCAAAAACCCCGGACATTCGTTCGGGGCTTTTTTATTTTGCTAATATTACTACTGTCTATAGTTGACTATTGACAGTAAACAGTCAACCGTCAACTATGACTAATCTAAAATTAATTTGTCCATTTCCTTTTTCATTTTCATCAATTTGGCTGTATCTTCAGCAATAGCTTTATAATTTTGCACTTCATTCAATATAATATTTTTATTGCAAATTTCATCACCTTTAATCCCTAAATAAGCAGGATAACTACACCAAGGGTAATCAGCGGCGTTGTCTGTTATTCCATGAATCTGAGCATTGGCGTTTACATAGACTGAAAGGTAAAGCAGATGTTCAAATGAGTCTATTTGCTTAAACTTGAACTTTCCCTGAAATAAATAGCCGCTACGATCATTTCTTCGATTAAAATAATTGGTATAACCAAGACTAACCTTATGCATAAATTTTGAGATGCCATTATCAACCAATTGTTTTAAAATGAGGTGAAAATGATTGGGGTTAAGGCAGTAGCAAATAATTTCAACCAGGCGGGAGTCCTCTAGGGATCCAATTCCCAATTGGGAATTGGATCCCTTAGCGACTTCCTCGGATTCTTTTTTATTCTGGTATGCTTTTTCGTATAAACTGCCAATCGGATTTAAACAATTAAATCCCTTTAAACTTGTTAAAAATCTCGAGTAATCATCCTCATCTAAAAAAATATCGCGCTTATCAGTACCGCGATTATAAATGTGATAATATTCATTGTTACTAAAATTTATTTTTCGCATAAATACTAAAAAGTACGTTTCTTCTTTTTTTCTCTCCACTCAGCAACTTTCCCGTGATGTCCTGATAGCAAAACTTCCGGTACTTTCCAAGTTTTAAACTTTTCCGGTTTAGTATATTGGGGATATTCTAATTCATTATCTTTGGAAAAAGATTCATCTTGGGCTGAAGCTTTATTACCCAAAACACCAGGCAGCAGGCGAGTAATGCCATCAACTAAAATCATAGCTGGTATTTCACCGCCGGTGAGCACATAATTGCCAATGGAAATTTCCTCGTCAATCAAATGCTCAGCCACGCGATTATCAACGCCTTCATAACGACCGCAAATCATAATCAGCTGATCATATTTTTTTAAACGCTGTAAATCTTTTTGGGTCAAAGTCTTGCCCTTGGCGGAAAATAAAATAACGCGGGACTTTTTTTTGCGCTTAATTGATTTTAATGCTTTATAAATCGGTTCAATTTTTAAAACCATACCGGCTCCGCCGCCATAAGGAGTATCGTCAACTGACTTGTGCGCATCTTTGGGATCAGCGAAACGACGCAAGTCTTCAGTCTTAATTTTAATAATTTTCTTATCCTGAGCGCGCTTAATCATGGCCTTGGAAAAATAAGACTCGAAGATGTCGGGGAAAATTGTGATTATATTGAATAACATAAGTTATATGAAGTTATATGAGGTTGTATTAGGTTATATTAAGTTGCGTTTGAAAAGCAACCTCACTCAACATCATAAAACATAATAAAACCTCATACAACATCCATACCAATTATACCACAACAGACCAAAAGAACCCCACGAATGCGGGATTCTTTTATATCACTTAGAATATTAAATTTAATTCAACGGCTGTCCGATCTTATAGCTGTAAATTATGGAATCATCAAAATATAATATCTTATCTAGCATAATTATCGCCGGCATAAAAAGCGGCTTTTTCTGGAGTTACTGGTCTCAAGAGTCAAAGGCTCATCATAACGATTAACATAGTATAAAACTGAATCAGTAAGTCCTTTTACTAGTTTGCCTTTTAAGTCGCTGATTTCTGGTCTGTCAGTATAAACATTTTTACCGTCTGCATAAGCCGTCACATGATAAACTTTGTATATTTCAGTGGTCACGTCAGGAATTTCTAAATAGTAACTTGATTTAACAATATTGGTATTTGCCGAAACTGCTGCTTCAGTTATTCAAACAAACTGGTTTAATTCGGGCGCGGTTTAAGCTGTCATACAAACCTTTGGCAAAGACTTCAGAATTTTCACAAAAACGAGCATCGATTTCCGGATTGTTGGTCAATTCATTTATTTCAAATTCAGTAAAAGAAACCTGACTGGTCGTTACTTCATTAGCCGGAATACTAGGTGTATAAAATAAATGTGAAATTAATGGTTTTTTAATTAACCCAGACAAATATGAAGGGTCTGCCGGATAGTTATGATAGTGAAGCTGGCCGTCTTCTACGCCCCAAAGAGAACAGTTTTGAAGGCAAATATGTCCGCCATACTGGTTTAATAAACCAGGATGAGCCGAAACCAAAGAAGGCGAAAACGCCAAGGCAATAATTACCCAGATAAAAATGAGCTTTTGCATAAACATGGTGTTAATTTAAAAGAGATTATTTAACTCAAACTTAACAAATTTAACTTAAAAGGGCAAGAGGGTCTAAAAAGGGTAAGGAGAGGAAGAAGGGAATTACATAAAACCCTTCTTACTCCTCTTACTCTCCACCCCCTTCTCTCCCATCTATAAAAAGCACAAACCCCGCACTTTTTAGGTACGGGGTTTGCGATATAGTAGAAATTTAAATTTATATTTTTAAATCGTCTACGACATCAGTATCAACATCTTGAGTTCTGCTTGGTCGTCTTGAACCCTCTGGTTCAAAGATTTTCAAGTTAACGCGGGCATTGTTTTTAGCACCGACGATCTTCAGTAAAGTTCTGATTGATCTTGCAGTGTTGCCCTGTTTGCCAATGACATAACCCATGTCGGCTTGATTGATGTGCAGGGTTAATAAAACACCCATTTCATCAACTGTTCTTTCGACAGTGACATCGTTTGGATTGCCTACGATGTTTTTTACGATGTACTCGACAAACTCTTGGTCAGCGAATTTTGCAGCCATAGTTTTAAAGTCCTTGAGTCTTTTAATACGGAAATACCGATTAAAAGCCTTAATTCTTAAGTTCTGCCGCCTCTGCTACGCGCTTGCGAGCTTTTAGCGGATATACTCATTATATCATATATACAGAAAAAGTCAAGGTCATATATTTGTAAGTTGGTGCATGGTTTGTAGTTTTTGCCTTGAGACTATAGCCTAAAAACCAAATCGGCTGCCATGACCTTCAACTGTAGACAAAAATAAAAACAACCCTCGAATCGAGAGCTATTTTTATTATAAAAATATATTATTCGGCTTTTGGTTCTTCGGACTTAGGAGCTTCTGGAGCCGGTTCAACTGCCTTTTTCTTTTCAGCTATTTTAACGGCTCGTTTCTTGGAGATCTTGGTTACCTTTTTCTTTTTACCCTCTACAATACCCTTAGTAACCAGCAGATTCCAAATAGTATCTGAAGGTTGAGCACCCTGAGAAATCCAATGTTTAACCCGGTCAGCATTAATTTCCAAGGCTTTGGAGCGGGGATTGTAATTACCCAAATTTTCCAAATAGTTACCCCAGGGATCTTTTTCTTTCTGAGTCACTAGAATTTTAAAATAAGCCTGTTTTTTCTTGCCCGTACGTGATAAAATTATTTTTAACATAAATAGTAATAAAATTAGCCCATAATGGGCTGCGGTGATTTAGTAATTTACATAATACTAGATAAAAAAGTCCAAGTCAAGGGGATTTGGCTAAAATCTTGACAAAACTTTAATTTTATGATATAATCCTAAGATAAAATTTAAACAGATTTATGACCCATAAACCTCAATTAAAATATCTAACTTTACTCATTGTCTGTCTGTTGACGGCTGGTTTTGCTATACCTCAAAAAACAATGGCTCAACCAGACGATAATTTTCCTAAAATTGCCAATTATTACATTGCCTGGGAGGTAAATGATAAAGACATTGAAGAACTTGCCAAATGGGATCTGGTAATTTTAAGTCCTCAGGCTTTAGCTGCCAATCCACAAGCGGTGACCAAGCTTAAACAAAGAAATTCCCAGATTAAAGTTCTGGTCTATGTTTTAATGCAGGAAATGTCCACTGATGCCAATATCTATAATTCCGTAGAATTTTACCGAAAAATTTACCAGGCAGTCAGCCAAAATAATTGGTGGCTAAAAACATCAGACGGCCAGAATTCATACTGGTGGCCGGGAACCAATTTAATCAATGCAACCAGTGTCGCGCCAAAATCCAACGGCCAAAACTGGAGTGACTTCTTGGCCCCTTTAGTTAATGAACAATTTTTAAAAAATAATTTGGTTGACGGAGTCTTTTATGACAATTCCTGGTCTCAAATCTCCTGGGTAATCAAAGGCCGAAATTACAGTGGCTTTGATATTAATGTAGATGGCAATGCTGATTCAGAAAGTTACATTGACCAAAAATGGCAGGAAGGCCTAAAAAACATTTTAAGCCGGACAAAAACTTTAGCGCCCGACAAATTAATCGTTATCAATACTAATGATAATTTTTATAATTCTTTGGTCAACGGCCGCATGCGAGAAAGTTTCCCGGCCCCAAGCGAAGGGGACTGGACCAATAACATGCGCAATTATCTCAGTACTGATTTTGGCTACCAACCCGAACTATACATAATTAACGGCACAACAAATAACAGTGGCAATAATACTGACTACCAGACTTTTCGTTTTGGCCTGGCCTCAACTTTACTGGGCAATGGCTACTACAGTTTTGATTTTGGCGATCTGGGTCACAATTTCACCTGGTGGTACGACGAGTATAATGTTTTTCTGGGCAAAGCCATGACTGACAAAAAGAACCTGCTCAACCAAAATGCGACTACTATCCAGCCGAGTGTCTGGCAGCGTGATTTTCAAAACGGTGTAGTCTTGATTAATTCCACTGGCACGGAACAAAAAGTTTCTTTTGCCTCAGAATATGAAAAAATCAAAGGGACTCAGGATACAGCCGTGAATAATGGTGCTATTGTAAAAAATGTAACCCTAGACTCGCAAGACGGCTTAATTTTATTGCGCCGAATTGAAGATGTTTTGAATAGTGTCTATGTTAACGGCTCTTATGTGCGTCCTTATAATAAACGAGGCGATGCGGTCAGAAACGGCTTTTTCGTTTATGATAAAAATTACAAAGGCAACCAATCGCTGGAGAAAAAAGATATCAATAAAGACGGACAAACGGAAATTATTGTTGCTGATAACAGTAAAATTACAATTTATGATTCTAATCAAAAGGTTATTACTTCTTTCTATCCTTACGGCGATAAGTATAATAAGGGCATAAACTTTAGCATCAATGATTTTGAAAATGACGGCTATTTTGAAATAGTAACCGGCAGCGGCAGAGGCTTTGAACCCCTGGTCAAAGTTTTTAATTATCGGGGAGAAGCTCAGGGCGACGGATTTTATGCTTATGCCAAAGGTTATTTAGGCGGTGTTAATGTGGCTGTGGGAGATACTAACGGCAATGGTAAAAAAGAAATCGTGACCGGAGCCGGCTATATGGGCGGGCCTCAGGTCAGAATTTTTGATAAAAACGGCAAGGTGCTTTCCGGCGGCTTTTTTGCTTATAACGTAACCTTCCGCGGCGGTGTTAACGTCGCCTGCGGAGACATTGATGGTAATGGCATTGATGAAATTGTAACCGGAGCCGGCTATGGCGGCAGTTCCCATGTGCGTATGTTTAACAGTAAATTTGAAGCCTTAAATCCTGGATTTTTCGCCTTTGGCAAAGACACCAGAACAGGCGTCCGCGTCTTTTTAGCAGATTTAGATAATGACGGCGCCAAGGAAATTTTGGCGGCATCCCCGGACGTGTTTACCACGGCATTCAATAAATAAGGTATAATAGTGAGTGGGGCGGGAAAGAAGAGTAAGAGGAGTAAGAGGGTTAAGAAGGGAATTCCCTTCTTACTCTCCTTACCCTCCTTTCCCGTATTACCCTCCAACTATAAATTCCAATATGCTAAATGAACCAAAGGACAGCCAAATAATCAAAGTTGAACCCAACCCGATTAAACCAACAAAATCCGGCCAACTCAAAACCGGCGGTCTTCGGATTGACAAAGTAGACACCTTAAACCTTGTCATTGAACCGCTAAAGAAAAGATATGACACTCATTATAAAAACGACAAAATTCACCTGGTAGTTGATCTGATCCTGGGCGCTATTGTTTTGATTTTGCTCGGCGTCATGGTTAATTTATGGTTTTTTAGCCGAGCCAGAGTAAATTTGATGGATTTTAAGGTCTCTGCCAATCCCGAATCCTTAACCAACGGGCAGGAAACAGAATTTATCATTGATTATACAAATACCAGCAAAGACACCCTGTCTAATGTTACTTTGGTTTTCAAAATTCCCACCAGCTTAAAAGATCCTGAATATTCTCTGGAAGATTTTGAGACTAAAACCAATACGTTAAGGCTAGGGGATTTGGAAACAAAAGCCGGTGGTGAATTTAAAGTCAAAGGTTTATTGCTGGGCAATTACGGCGACAATCAGGAATTTATCGCTGCTATAACTTATCAGGACAAATACGGTCTTAAACAACAGGAATTTTTCAGTGATAAATTTAAGTTTACTGATTCAGTCATAAAAACCGAAGTTCAACTCCCGGCCAAAATTATTGCCAACAGCAGATTTTCCTTACAGACAAAATTACATAATACTTCCAATTTTGACTTGAATAAAATTAAAATTAAAATGACCTGGCCGGAAAACTTCACCCTGATTGAGACTGAATTGGATAAAGTCAGCGCTAATACCTGGTCGGTCGGCGAACTTAAAGCCAATGAACAGCAAGAACCTAGTTTTACCGGAAAAATTTACGGTAAAGATGTGGAAGAATTAAATTTCCAGACCGAAGTTCTGGCCACTTATGACGGCGAAGAATATATCCTGGCGCAAATTAAAAATTCCGCCACTTTAGGCTTTTCTAATCTGCAATTAAATTTTACCAATTTAGAAAATAACCATAATATTGCTCCGGGCGGAAAAACAACTTATACTTTAGCCTACAAAAATAATGAAACCTATGCTTTAAAAAATATTGAAATTGGCTTAATTATATCTGGCGATTATGCCAATACCGCCTTTTTTGCCGATCAATACAAAAAGCGAGCCAAAGGCAATACTGTCATCTTTAACCAAAATGATTATCCCGAGCTTGCCAAACTGGAACCGGGGCAAGAAGGCACGATTGAAGTCCAGGCTGCTGCCAAAAACTCAATCAGCTTTGGCGCGATTCAGGAAAATGGCTATCGACTTCAAGCCAATGTTTTAGCCAGTTATGATGACCCGAATTTAAGCACCAGAATTTCCCTGGAAAGTGAACCGACTTATACAACCGTAAATTCCCAATTGAGTTTGAAGACTACAGCTTTATTTTATACCAGCCAGGGCGACCAAATCGGTGTCGGTTCAGTGCCACCGGTCGTAGGCGAATATACGTCATACTGGATAATTATCAAAGTAAACAATACCAATAATAAAATCAAAGACCTGAAAGTAACAGCCAAAGTTCCGGCCGAAATTGAATATACTAACATTTATAATGTGACTGACGGCGATAAGCTCAGTTTCAATGAAACAACAAGACAAATTGAATGGCATGTAGCCAATGTCAATGCGCTAGCCGGTATTTTAAATCCAAGCCCCGAAGCCAGAATTCAATTGGCTATTATTCCAACGCCAGACCAAGTCGGCAAAAGTCCGCTCCTGATGTCTAATATATCTGCCACGGCAACTGATACGCTAACCCATTCTTTCTTATCCGCCAGCGGCCAAAATGTAAACACTGCTATTTTCAGCGACCAAAGTTTAAACAAGATAATTCCATAACCAAAAAGGAGGAAGCTGTGTACAAAAAGCCCAAAGAATTTCGGACCTTAGTATTTGTCGGCGTAATGACCGGCGTCTTAGGCCTGATCTTTGCCACACCGTTTGGCTTTGTCTGGGGACTTGTAATCTTCGTTGCCCTAGGAATCATTGAAGCGTTAACAAGTCTCCAAATCAACATCCTGCTCTGGTCCTTACTCTGGTATTTACTGACAGTGGAGCTTTTCTGGGTTATCATACTCAAGAAAGCACCCCAAAGGTACCAATTACAAACAATATCAGAATAAATTATTCCGCCGAGGCCTGCACTGAGTTTATCGAAGTGCCAATGGCCCCGGCGGATTTTAATTTAACCTAAGAACCTTGACAAACTACCCGTATTTTGCTATATTTAATTATCGATGAACTGCGGTGCAGTTATCGATAAAAACCAAATCTGGCGGTGCCAGAAACAAGGAGGAAGGAAAATGATTATTAAGATGGACGGGGTAACGGCAGCGCAGCTGCATAAGCTGCAAAAATTTATCGACGGCGACGACAACTTGTTTGTTCTTGATTCAAAATCAGCCCAAGTCAAAAAAGGCAAAGACCTCAAAGAAGAGGACCTCCAGGGAAAAGAACATTTTGTTTGGTATCATCCGGTCAAATTGCTTAAAGCTGAAGGGAAAACAGATGGGCGAAAGGGTAATAAAATTAACTACATGGAAACAAGCTTTAACATTGCCCTTGAAATCAACGAAAGAATTGGCATTGAAGCCACCCCTCGCGTAATCGTTGATCAGGTATGGCAAGCTCTGGATCGTTTCCCTGTAGAAGAAAGGGCCCTTAGCTTCCGCGAAGTATCAATGGGAGGATAGTAATGACCAAGTCTGATTGGGAAAAGGAACAGTATTTTCAAATGATGCTTGTCAACCTGAGGGACGACTTCATCCTGGGCCGCCGTACGCAGATTGATGCGGATGCCAAGGCCCTGCAGGAAGCCTGGCAAGACCTGACTGACAAACAGAAAAAGTCTGCCCAGCCACAGGCGCTGAAGATGATCAAACTCTTCAGCGACAACCTGCATTCGGTCGGCGGCAATAAATTTCTGGAAGAATACCGCAAGGCTTTCCATGAAGAGCAGAATCTTCCCGAGCCTCAGCAATTTAACGCCTTGCGCATTTTCAAGGAAATGCTGGCCGAGCTCGAGGGCATGGAATAAACCACAAAAACACAACTTACTTCATCCGCCGAGCCCAGAACCATGCGCAAGCTTAGGTTCTAGGCGAGGCGGATTTTTATTTAAAAAATTCCTCTTTAAACTTAATACGCTGAACGTCTTTCTATGGATGGGGGTTTGAGGGTGACAACTGAGCGTCGTTTTAGCTGCTTATACGTTTTATTTGCACAAGCGAATTTGTCACCCCCAAAACTTTTTTGCTTACTTTTTTAGTTATAAAAAAGTAAGAAGCCAGCAGAAAACAAAAACCCTCCAGATTACTGGGTGGGGTTTTATATTTACTTATTTTTTAATTATTCCTAAAATAAAATTATTTTTTTTCGGAATCAGTCTGGCCAGCCAGCGGAAAATTCCCAGACTGAAAACATTGTGCTGATTAAAATAAAATATTTCCAAACCCTTATCTTCAAAATACTTTTTCAAGCCTGCCAAATCAAAATCGTGATAAACATGATAATCAGAATAACCGTGGTCCAGTGTTGTTATCACTTCTTTAACCTTGCCCGGTAAAAATAAATTTACAAATATACGAGAATCCAGCCAAGTCAAAATTTCCAGCAACTTTGATTTTTGACCGGTTGGTTCATGAAAAATTAGTAAAGCCCCTCCAGAATTAAGTTTGGCCATTATTTTATCCACGGTCACGAAATAGTCTGGCAGATGATGCAGAACTGAACTGATGGTAATTAGATCAAATCCCTGAGTCTGCATATCTAAAAAAGAATCAATGTCCTCATTAACTATTTTGACCTTGGGATGTGATTCTAATTTAAACTGCAATTGTTCCAGCATTTCCTTGGACAAATCAACCGCAATGATGGAACTGACAGTTTTGTCTGCCAATAACTTTAAAGAGATATTACCGGTGCCGGCTCCGATATCCAAGGCCGAAATATTTGGTTTAGCAATAACCTCAATTGCCTGGACCAAGACATTGATAATCAAACTCTGTTCTTCAGGGTTAAAAATCTCCCGATGAATCAAATCATAATACCGGGCTTCTTTCTGGTGAAGCTCCAAATTGGCGGTGATAATTTTTTGGCTTAAATCCTGGTCCATATTGTTATTACTATTATAAAGTATTTACTTAAAGTTGGCGAATTCCATCTTGACGAACACCACCTTTTACGGTACTATTTCAATATTCGTTCCGCGTAGCGGAATGCCGCTCCGCGGCATATATTCGTAGCAAATTAGTAGATTAGTATCCTTATGAAAAATTACTCCCAAAAAACCCACAAACAGCAGACCCGTTATTGTACCTCCAGTACTTTTCGGGGCAATGTTAAATTTAGCACTCAAATTATAAATCATAATTCGTCAAACAGTAGAGGTAAGCGTTTCGATAAGCGTTTTGCGTCTAACGTAACGCCAAACGAAACCGAAAAACGCTAAACGATAGTCTAAGACCAAAATCTATAATCTAAAACACTAAAATCTATTTTATGAACTACAAGTACGACCTAAAAAAACTGCCTAAATCACAACTAGAAATCACCGTCACTATTTTGGCTGATGATTTAAAGCCTTTTGTTGAAAAAGCAGTTGAAGTGTTATCACAGCAAAGTAAAATCGAAGGCTTTCGTCCGGGTAAAGTGCCTTATGATATTCTCAAGCAAAGAATCGGCGAAATGAAAATCTATGAGGAAGCTGCAGCCATGGCCGTAGAAAAATCATATATCGAAATCGGCCTGAAAGAAAAATTTGAGCCCCTGGGTTCACCAAAGGTTGATTTTGAAAAACTGGCACCGGGCAATGATTTTACCTACAAAGCCACGGTTGATTTGATTCCAGAAGTTAAAATCGGTGACTATAAATCAATTAAAGTTAAAGAAAAAGAAGTTAAAATCACTGAAGCGGAAGTCAATAAAACTATTACAGAATTGCAGGAAATGCGGGTAACTGAAGTTTTAGAAAGCAAAACTATTGCCAAGGGGGACAAAGTTGAAGTAGACTTTGAAGTCAGCCGCGACAATGTGGTCATTGACGGCGGGACCCAAAAAAAATACCCGTTGGTTGTCGGGACTAACGTCTTTATTCCGGGCTTTGAAGATAATTTAATCGGATTAAAGGCGGAGGAAGGCAAAGAATTCGAGCTGACCTTTCCGGAAAAATATCATAATAAAAATCTGGCCGGCAAGCCAGCTAAATTTAAAGTCAAAGTCTTGGCCGTATACAAAAGAACCTTGCCTGAAGCCAATGATGAATTTAGCGTTTCGCTGGGACAAAAAACTCTGGCTGAACTTAAAGACTCAATAAAACATAATCTGGAACACGAAGCTCATCACAAAGAAGAGGAAAGAATTGACATTGAACTATTGGAAAAAATAATTGACAAATCCCAATTTGGAGAAATTCCTGATGTTTTAATCACGGCTGAAACTAATAAAATGATGCAGGAGATTGAAAATAATATCATGCAGCAGGGCTTAAAATTTGAAGACTACCTGGTTCACTTAAATAAAAGCCGAGACCAGATGAAACTTGATTTTGTACCCCAGGCGATTAAAAGAATCAAAGGCGCTTTATTAACCAGAGCAATTTTCTTCCAGGAAAAAATGGAGGTGGCTGAAAGTGACATTGACCGCGAACTGGAAGCCATGGGTCGCGCTTATGCCCAGCACCCGGAGATGCAGCAAAACTTAAAAAATCCCGAGTACCGCGAATACATGAGAAACATGATTGCCAACCTTAAAGTTATGGAGTACCTGAAAACCATCTGTGTGGAATACAGCGATGAAAATAAAAAAATTGAACATAAACACTAGGATTTCCAAAAAAGGACGCGAAAACAATATCGCGTCCTTTTTTTATTTGGTAAAAAGTGAATAGGTGAAGAGAGAAGAGGTTAGTATAGTGAATGGTGCAACGTGTACAGTTGATTAAACTTAGCACCTTTCACTTTATACTAAACCAACATCTTAACCAAAAAACTTTTCACTCTAAACCCATTGACAAAAAAACCAAAAAATGCTATGATGAAATTATCTTTTTATACTGTTTTTTTACATAAATAATATAAAAAACGCCTAAATTCAAAGGCCAATTACCAAAAATGGAGGAAAAAAATGAAAAAGCTTCTATGTGCAGTTCTCATGGCGACTTTCTGCCTGTTCGGCTGTGATGGACAGCCAGATCCCAGAGTCCATTGTGACGCGAGGACACCAGAATGCGGATATGATCCTCCTCCGTTACCCTGTGATGCTGGGGTCGGAATTGAAAGTTGTTCCCAAAATACCCAAACTCAGAACGTCTTCCTGACTTCATTGCCGAATTTTGACGGCCAACTTTCCTGGGGTTATCCGGACCTGACCTCTGTTAGTCTGGACAAGCCAATCACCAGGGCATCTTATTTACGGGGTGGCGGTAAAAGAGGCTTTTTCACCTTTGATATCAGCAATATTGACTGGGGAAAAGTTGGAAGTGCCGACTTGATTCTCTTCAAAGAAAATTCTTCACTTGACGAAGAAAATTCAAACTACGTCGTCACAATCTGGGAAACGTCTGACTCTGATTATGCAAACCTGAGGGACTGCGCCTGTGGTCAAATCAGCATGTCGCCGCCGACTTTTGGCTGCATTCCTGAAGGATGCGGCTATCCAATCGAGGCACCTGGTGATCCTCTGCTATCGTACAACGAATTGGCCACCTTCACCCTGGAAGAATATTCACCGGCTCTGGGCATTAATAGCCAGGAGGTTCTCCAGGTGCTGAAAGACAATTTCCAGGGAAAATCTTATTTGACCATGGAAATCGGCTTTCAATGTTCTTACAATTGCCTTGAAGGCTCGGTCACGATCAGCGATGGAAACGCCCTCAACCCGCCCACTCTGATAATTTCACCAAAATAACCGGGCAAACTTAACTTCAAGCGGACGCGGAAACAACACCGCGTCCTTTTTTTATTAGTGAAAAGTTAATAGATGAAAAGGTTAGTATAGTGACTGGTGCAACGTGAATAGTTGATTAAACTTATCACCTTTCAATTGACACCAGCCGACGTCTTAACCCTAACACTTTTCACTAACAAACTATTGACAAAACATTAAGAATGTGCTATACTTTAAGCATCCCTGAAAATTGACAAAAATAGCTAACATTGCTATCAAAATATAGTCGGATTTAGGAAAAAACAAGGAATTATATCCAAAAAGAAGGAGACTTAGATGAAAAAACTGATTTTTGCGGTCTTGGTTGCGATTTTCTGCCTTAGCCATGTCGCCTGCCAGCAGGTCGAAGGGGACGAAAACTACGTTTACATCAACAACAACGACTGCGGCTGCGACGGAGACACCACTGTGGTCGGACCCAGCGGGGTCAACATCTTCCTGCAAACCTCCATTGCCGTTGGGCAGTGGAACAACCTGAACATCGACATGGTGGTCGACGGTGTCATGTACGACGTCGTGGACGACTACACGGTTATGGACCAGGCCATTTACACCTACGAGTTGAATCCCGCTGATTATCATCTTGAAATCTGGGGCTTCAACTACAACGCCTCGGCCGACTTCACTGTCTGCGAAGGACAGATGACCGACGTCTCGGTAGAGATGAACGAATGGCCGGTTCCGACCTTTTATCTGCTTCGGTCGCCAAATTCTCCCAGCGGTCTGATTGTTCCGGGCGTGCATCAAAAAATCTATGAGATCAAAATCATGCATGACTGGAATCAGCCGCTGACCCCGACTCATCTCGGATTCTACGGCAATGTAGCGTACAACGGCAGCGGAACCGCTTCGATCGACAACTGCGAACTGACCATCCTTACTCTGGCCGGCTGGAATACCATTGGCGGACCGGTTAGCGGAACGCCTGTATACACCGGCAAAATTTTCGAATACACGGCTCCGGGCAGCCTGGACGACACCTTACCGGTTTACCCCGGAAGCGTAAACACCTACGCTCTGTTCTGTGACGTCTACGGTCAAAGCAATGACGTCATCAGCATCGGTATGTACAGCTTCGGAGCCTACTCCGATGTCGGTTACCTGATCGGCAATTGGCCAGACATCAGCGGGCTCACCTTCTAAACCTTCAACTTTGTCCTTTAGGGGACGCGGAAACAACACCGCGTCCTTTTTTATTTTGGTAGGACGTTAGGCGGATAAAGGTAACGAAGCCCGTATCGTGAGGCGTCTAACGGTTACGTATTCTTTATGACGAAAAACTTTAGACTTTTAATGATTCGAACCTCGTAACCCTTTTACGATCAACGCTTTACAAAAAAAAGAAGGCGGATTTCTCCGTCTTCTAAAATGTAATATGTTACTGCCTTAAGGAACCGGGCAGTATTCGGTGATTTTCAGATTATAATAGCCGGGATAATTAGTATCCGGCCAATACACATTGACGTAAAAGCTGTAATCACCAGTCTCAGCGCAAGGATACAGCCCTTCGGTGGTATAGACATCAATTGCTGAATTGGGATAGGCCGACATCAGCCACCAACCACTGGGGTGATAAAGGCTGAAATAAGTGCCGACCGGCGTAACTGCGTCAGAAGCAAGATAGTCCACACCGGTTGTTACAAAGGTGTACACACACCCCTGCATAAGGTTTGGTTCATATCTTACCGAGCCGGAAAGGTCAATGTAGTGATTACTGTCAAAAATGACCTCGGGCTGAAATTTCCTCGGATCGGGAACTTCCCGTACCTGGAAATCCAAAGTGTTCAGATTATAAACTGACAAATAGTCAGCCGTCAAAGCAAAATTATGCGTAACAGTGTACCAAGTCACTCCGGCAAAATTAATGCCGATGACTTCACCCTTCTTGTTAAGCAGGGGGCCACCGCTATTGCCATGATCGATTTGGGCATCGATCTTAATGAGCTTGGTGTCCATAAAGACCCAGCCCAGACCAACATCCCAGTTGGTCAGCAGGGCGGTAATGTTGCCGACTGCGGCCACAAAATCATAGGAAAGGGGATAGCCCATGGCCATGACTTCATCCAGGATCTGCTGGTCCTGCCAACGAGATTGAACCAAGGGCAAAGGTTTTCTGTCTAGTGTTTCCACTTGCAGAAAAGCGATGTCCCTTCCAGACTCGCCGACTACGCCCTGAACTTCATATAATTGGTTTAAAAACTCGTTGCCATTGAGAGTATTATAAGCCGGATAGCGCACCATCAACTTATAATATACGATCTCATCAGGAAACTGATTCCAGATAATCTCCGGAAAATACTCCGCCACGTGCCAATTGGTGGCCACAACGCCGTCAGCCACGACAAAGCCGGAGCCATGGCCGTACTGAAAGCAGTAATCGGCAACGACAAAGCATTGATAAATTTCCACCTTGACCACGGACTTGATGGACTGCTGGTAGATGTCCTGCCAGTCGACATCATCTACCTGGCCGCCACCATTGTCTCCGGGCTGCTTGTAAACGATCTTGACGTCCTGCTCAGGCGGGGCACAGCCCTGAATCAGCAGGCTGGACAGGCTCACACAAAACACCAATACCGCAATCAGACGAATTCGCATCTTCTTTCTCCTTTTCTTGCCTTTTTAGATTGACTAAAAAGGGTTGGGGCTTTTGATTTTATGGCAGTTTTCAAATTGAAAACACCGATTTAACTTTCAAAATGCAAACATTAAACGAATAATCCATTATATGCCTTTTTTTGTCATTTGTCAAGGGATATTGATAAAACAAAAAAGAAAAAATGGAAACATTCCTTTTTCTAAATCCTTAAAAATGCTAAAATATGGATATAGCAGAGAGCCAAGGTTGCTGTCATCATAATATTAATTGCGATTATTGCCTGGATGCTTTATAAATTTATACTCTAATATGAAAATTGCTATCATATCTGACTCGCACGATAACTTGCCTAATATCGAAAAGGCAATCAAATTCATAAATAAACAAAAAATATCCGTTATGATTCATTGCGGAGATGTTTGCGCTCCCATCATCCTAGGAGAGTTTGGCAAATTATTTAAGGGCAAAGCCATTCATGTAGTCAAAGGCAATGTGGACGGTGATATTGACGGCTTTAAAACCTGGGCTAAAAAATATCCAAAAATAAAATATCATGGTGAAACAGGAAAAATTGAAGTTGATGGTTTGAAACTTGTTTTTTGCCATGAACCTTTTGTCGCCAAAAAAATGGCCCAATCACAAAGATATGGTTTTGTTTTTCATGGACATACCCATAAGCCCTGGCAGGAAAAAATCGGCGAGACAACGATTATCAACCCCGGAACCCTGGCCGGACTGTTTAATAAAGCAACCTTTGCTATTTTTGACACTGAGACTAAAAAAGCCCAATTAATCCTGCTGGAAAGAATTTGAGCGTTTCCTTGGCCTTTATTTTTTATTATAAAAAGAAAGGCGCTATTGACTAGCGCCTTTTAATAATTCGTCAACTGCAAAGTTAAGCGAACATGCGGGACAGGTTAGCGAACAGATGTCCCTAATTTTTAAATCACCCCAGCAATAGGGGCAACACTTTTTCAGAGCCAGCTGCCGCTTATCATATAACTCTGTCATCACTTGCTGCCTCCGCTCCACATCTGCTTTGCACTCCTCCTTCATTTTCCCCTCCTCAGCAAAAATTTGGTATACTTATAGTATATTTAATTAATATCTATAAATCAATCCGTCTTAATGCGGAAGTTTTAATCAACATTATATATGCTAGAAATTATAATTTTAACTGCCAAGATGATCTTAGCGATTATTTTAGGCGGTATTATCGGTCTGGAAAGAGAAACTCTGGGTAAACCAGCCGGTTCAAGAACTTACGCTTTAATCACCCTGGGCTCAGCCTTATTTACTTCACTGGCTATTAATGGCTTCGGCGGGTTCGCTAACGCCGATCCGGGACGCGTGGCCGGCCAAATAATTACGGGCATTGGCTTTATCGGCGCGGGCATGATTATTTTTCACAAACAACACGTTGAAGGCATTACTTCAGCCTCGGCTCTATGGGCAACTGCTGCTGTTGGTATGGCTGTCGGCTTGGGACAATATTATACCGCTGTCATTGCCACTATCTTTATCTTCTTGTTGCTTTATATTGTCAGAAAAATTGAATTTTCTAAATCAAAGAAGAATACTTTGTGGGATTTGTTTGAAAAAAAATAACCAACAGAGCACTTTCATATTTTGTAATCTATGATTATCAGTATCAACCCCAAAAACCCAGAACCCGCAAAAATTGAACAAGCAGTAGACAGCCTTAACTCTGGGGGTATTATTGTCTATCCCACAGATACAATTTACGGAGTTGGCTGTGATATTTTTAATAAAGAAGCGGTTAAAAAAATATACCAGCTTAAAAAAAGAGAGTCAAAAAAACCACTGAGCATAATCTGCGCTGATTTTAAACAAATTGCCCAGTACGCAATTTTATCAGACGCTAATTACCGACTAATAAAAAAAGTCCTGCCCGGACCATTTACCTTTATTTTAAAGGCCAAAAACAAATTGCCGGCAACATTTATTGCCAAAAATAAAACCGTGGGAATTCGAATTCCGGATAATCAGATTTGCCTGCAAATAGTTAAAGCGCTTGAACGTCCCATTATTACCACCAGCTTAAATCTCTCCGGAGAAGATGTAATGACTTCACCCTCTCAATTATCTAAAGAGCTGGCAAATAAAATCGATTTAATCATTGACGTTGGGTCCTTGCCCCAGGAACCGTCAACTGTGGTTAATTTAACCACCGAAGAACCAATTATTTTAAGACAGGGCAAAGGAGATCTTTCCCCATTTATTTAAGAACTAACCTATAATATGCCTCGTATTATTTTAATAATCATTCTTTGTCTCTTGGCCGCTGCAGTCGTCGCCTTATTGTTTACTGCCCTTTTTACGCCAATCCAAAAAATCCGTTATTCTGACTGCATTTTGCTGCAAAATCCAGAAAATGACCAAATCGACTGTTTTGGTTGTGTGGCTAATAATTGCAAAGATGCTCCTGCCAACTGGGTCAAATACACTCGTCCGGAAATTGGCATTCCTTATGCCTGCTTTAAAAGCGATAACGGCTGCCAATTGGCTCAGTAGCCAAGCTTACTAAAGGGAAACCTATGGACGAAACAATTTATAAAATTAAAGTTATCCCAAACTCCAAAATCAATAAACTTATTGAAACCGGGGATAATTACCTTAAAATTAAACTGACTGCTCCGGCGCTTGAAGGCAAGGCCAATAAAGCGCTTATTGCTTTTTTAAGCGAACATTTTAAACTGCCTAAAAATCGGGTTAGCCTAATCTCAGGAGAAAAATCCAGAGAAAAAATCGTTAAAATTTTACTTTAAATATTCACCAATAAAAAACGGCCCCGACAAACGGGGCGTTTTTTTATTTTCAACAATCATTTGTTAGGGGATTGGATCATAGCCGCCCTTGGACAGGGGGGTACAGCGTAATATTCTTTTAGTTCCCAGCCACAAGCCTTTAATTACCCCGTATTTATCAACGGCCTGATAAGTATACTGGCTGCAAGTCGGATGAAATCTGCAACCCAAAAAGGGAAAGACCTTCCCTAGCGGACCGTGATCAAAAGACAAAGTATTCTGATAAAAAGTAATCGCCCATAAAACAATATGTTTGATAAACGTTTTAATTGCTTGGCTTAATTTCATATAATTCCGGACTTTTTAAAAACCATTAATAACTTTTCTTTTATCTTGTCAAAGGCTAAGATTTTATCGGGGGAATTGATTATTTTAGGCGAAGCTAAAATAACAGCGTCCCAGCCGCATTTGGTTTTGGGCCAAAGATCACGCGCTGCTTCTCGAAGCCTGCGCTTAACCAGATTACGGCTGACTGCCTTTTTACTCACCTTGGCTGAAACTATAACAGTCAGACGATTTTTCTCTAAGAGATTTGGCCTAACTTTGAGCATTAAAACCGGGGCATAAAAAGCCTTGCCGCTTTTCATTATGGCCTTAATATCCTTAGTTTTATTTAAGCGGTTAAGTTTTTTCAGCATATACTCAAAAATTCAGCGCTAACTTTATAGTAGCGCTGAATCATTATTTTTTACCGATTCTTTCGTTAGAAACCGTTAATTTTTTACGGCCTTTTGCCTTCCTTCTTTTTAAAACATCTTGACCGGTTTTGGATTTCATCCGCCGACGAAAACCATGCGTCTTTGCTCGTTTGCGCTTTTTGGGTTGATAAGTTCTTTTTGGCATAAATACAACTGATTATAAATTAACATTAAAGATTTAAGTAACCTTAGATAAACTTTTTGATTTTAAATCGCCGAGCTTAGCCCTTAAATCTACTGAGATAATAACACCTGTGGAAAAATTTGTCAAAATCAAAAACTTGTATTAAACTGAATCCACAGAATATTAACAACCTATTAACAGTTGCCGGCTTGCTAGGATTTTTTATACTGTTCATTTGTGTTATTATTTAAATATTAAATCTTCCTCATTCCCTATTTAGGGGGTAAGCCGTAATAAAAAGGGGAATTATTATGAATACTCAACAAATTTGGCAAGCTGTCTTAGGAGATTTAGAGATTTCTCTTTCTAAGGCCAATTTTACCACTTGGTTTAAAGGCACGTTTATCCTGAATATAGATGATAAAATAGTTATTATTGGAGTACCTAATGCCTTCACTAAAAGCTGGCTGGAAAAAAAATACAATTCTGAGCTGCTTAAGGCGTTACGAAACATTACCGGCTCCAATCTAAAAGAAATAACCTACAAGGTTGCCTCGTCTAAGGAGCTAAATGAACAAACTCCGGTTGAATATTCCAAGCAAGAAGAGGATGAAACAGAAAAAATACCCTCTGAAAAATTTACGCCCTCAACCGCTTCTCCTTTGGCTAGCTCTTTTGGTTTGAATCCAAAATATACTTTCAATAATTTTGTTGTGGGCAAAAATAATGAATTGGCTCGAGCCGCTTCCTTGGCTGTAGCCAGTAATCCCGGGGTTACCTATAATCCGTTGTTTCTTTATGGAGGCGCTGGCCTCGGAAAAACTCATCTTTTACAGGCTATTGGCCATGACATTTTATCACGGCGGCCTGAGCATAAAATTCTTTATATCACCTGCGAAAAATTTACCAATGATTTCATTAATTCGGTTTCCAATGGTAAGGCCGCTAGCTTTAAAGATGTCTATCGTTCTGTTGATGTGCTTTTAATCGACGACATTCAGTTCTTGGCGGGAAAAGACGGAACCCAGGAAGAATTTTTTCATACTTTTAATAGCCTGCATCAAAACAATAAACAGGTTGTCTTATCATCAGATCGTCCGCCAAAGTCAATACCGGCTCTGGACAATCGACTTTTAACCCGCTTTGAATGGGGGATGATTGCGGATATATCCTTGCCGGATTTAGAAACCAGAATGGCTATTTTAGAAACCAAACTTAGAGAAAAAGGCTATACTTTAGATAAAGGTGTTGTTAATTTTTTGGCCAACAACATTGTCTCTAATATCAGAGAACTGGAAGGAGCCTTAAACCGGATAATGGCGTATCATCAGCTAAATGCGCTGCCTCCAACCCTTGAAAGTGTTAAAAAGATTCTCTCTGGATTAACGACCAATTTACAAAAAAAGTCTATAACTACGAAAGACATTGTTAATACTGTGGCTAATTTTTATGATGTTTTAATTGATGATATTATGGGCGGCTGTCGAGAAAAAAAGCTGGTAACCCCGCGCCAAATTATTATGTTTTTAATGCGTGAAGAAATTAAAAGCTCTTTTCCGACCATTGGCCAGGAACTGGGCGGTCGTGATCACACCACGGCTATTCACGCCGTAACTAAAATTAAAAATGACTATGATAATGATGAAAGGATTCGCAGAGAAATAGAACAAATCAGGCAACGCTTGTATAATATCTAACCCTGTTAAAAAGCTGTTGAAACTTCTGGGTAAAAAGTATTTATTACTTGTTCACTCATTGAACGCAAAAATAAAAAAACTTTTTCAGCCCATTTAATCCACAAACTAATCACAAGATTGCACATGGTTTTTCCAAAACTTATAAACATAGCGGTGAAGTATTTTAACCAACATTAATCGAGTGAAAAACTTTTCCTTTCTACTTATCCACCCCCTTATTACTATTACTATAATAAATAATTAATAAATAATAATATATAATATGAAAATATCTTGTACTCAAGAAAATTTAAATCAAGGTTTAAATATTATTTCACATATAGCCAGCAAAAACACATCTTTACCAATTTTAAACAATGTTCTAATTAAAGCCGAGAAAGGCGTTTTAACTTTAGTCACAACTAATTTGGAAATGGGGATTAAATGCCAAGTCCGGGGAAAAATTGAAAAAGAGGGTAATTATACGGTCAACTCTAAATTATTTACTGATTATATAAATTTATTAAATAATCAAAAAATAGAGCTTGAATATAAGAATGATAATTTGGAAATTACCACCGAACAACAATCCACAAAAATTAAAGGCAATAGCGCTGATGAATTTCCCTTAATTCCCCAATTAGAAAGGAAGAGTCCTTATAAATGCAGACTTAATGATATTGTAACGGCTTTTTCCCAGGTCTTGTTTGCGGTTTCGGTTTCAGAAACCAGGCCTGAAATTTCCGGTGTTTATCTTAACTTTTCAGAAGACATAATTACATTAGCCGCAACAGATAGTTATCGCTTAGCGGAAAAACAAATTAAATTAAAAGAAAAAAGCAAAGAAGAACGGGAGGTGATTTTACCGGCTAAAACAGCCCAAGAATTACTGAGAATTCTCGGAACAGTTTCTCATGGACAATTGGAAGATGAAAAAGAGCCGAATAATTATGTGGAAATATATTTTGAAGATAATCAGGTTTTATTTGTTTTTGATAATGTCGAATTGGTTTCCCGCATTATTGAGGGTCAATATCCCAACTACAAGCAAATAATTCCGGCAAATTTTAAAACCAAAGGGGTGGTTAATATTTCCAGCTTTGTTAAGGCGGTAAAAACCGCAGCCTTGTTTTCCCGCACCGGTATTTTTGATATTAATTTGGAATTTAAGGGCGGTAACTTAATTGTTTCCTCTACTAATAATCAATTAGGCGAAAACAAAGCCAAGCTAGAAGGCCAGATAACCGGAGATGACAATAAAATAGTGATTAATTATCGTTATTTATTGGATGGTTTACAGAACATTGATTCCACGGATGTTATTTTTGAAATGATTGACTCTGCCAATCCCTGCATTCTACGCCCGGCCGAAAGCTTGAATGACAAAAAAGAAGCCATCGCGGCCCAGGATTATTTGTATATCATAATGCCGATAAAGCAGTAAAGGTTAAATAAAAAATTAAATAGAAAAGATAAAACAGTAGAAATTAAAAAGAGGGTGTCAAAGCTCTCTTTTTGTGTTAAAATAAAGGAAAGATTAACCACGAAATTTTAATCACTAAAAAACACGAAATGCGGGTTTTGTGCGTTTCGTGCAAGTTTTTGTGGTTCAGTTATCACTATGAACCCTAAATTAATCTTCGACATCGAAACAATCGGCGAGAACTGGGACGACATGGATGAAACCACCCAAAAAGCCTTGACTTATTGGTTAAAGAAGGATGCCTATTCAGAAGAGGCTTATGCAGCTGCCTTGGCCAATGTCAAAAACGAATTGGGATTTTCGCCTTATACCGGGCAGATTGTGGCTATCGGCGTTTTGGAAGTGGAAACAAATAAAGGCGCGGTTTATTATCAGGCACCGGAAAAATCCACAGAAGATTTCGAAGAAGATGGAATCAGGTTTCGAGCTTTGAGTGAAAAAGATATGTTGGAAAATTTTTGGAAGGGCGCTATAAATTACACAGAATTTATCAGCTTTAACGGCCGGGGGTTTGATGTGCCTTTTTTAATGATTCGTTCAGCAGTCAACAGTATTAAACCGACCAAAGACCTGATGTCCAATCGCTATTTAAGCAGCCAGAAATTTAATGCCCAACATATTGATTTAATGGATCAGCTGACTTTTTACGGTGCTGTCCAAAGACGACCCAAGCTGCATTTGGCTTGCCGGGCCTTTGGCATCAAAAGTCCCAAAGATAATGGAGTTGATGGGGATGAGGTTAATCCACTTTTTAAAGCTAAGGAATATCTGAAAATAGCCAAATACAATGCGGCAGATTTAAAGGCGACCCGGGAATTATATTTAAAATGGCAAGAATTTATTAATATAAAATAATCATCAGAAGTTTTGACTTTTAATTTTTAATTTTTGAATTTAAGTTTATGTGGCTATACCTGGCGATTTTCGCCTATTTCTTATTTGCCCTGGCCAATATCGGTGACAAACTGGTGGTCAGTAAATTTAAAACCGAACCCATCGTTTACGCCTTTTACGTGGGGTTTTTAGGCGTGACTTCCATAATTTTGATTCCCTTGGGAGTTCATTGGCAGTCCCTGGGTTTGTTAGTTTTTTCTCTCTTGGCTGGTGTCACCTTTGTGTTGGCGTTATTTTTTATGTACAAGGCTTTAAGTCTGGGCGAAACTTCCAGAGCCATTACCATCATGGGCGGGTCCAGTCCCATTTTTACATTTTTACTGGCCAATTTATTTTTGCATGAAAAACTACAGTTTCAGGAAGTTGGCGCCTTTATTATTTTAGTTTTAGCTATCATTTTAATCAGCTGGGAAAAAGAAAGACCGCTACGTAAAAAATATCACGAGAGTATGATTTTTTGGTCAGTTCTGGCCGGGCTATTATTTGCCATAAATTATACATTAACCAAGCATCTATTTAATAATGATACTTTTATCAGCGTATTTTTTTGGACCAGAATTGGCGGCGTTATCACTGCCTTGGTTATACTCTTAATTCCCAAAGCCAGAAAGTTAATTGCCGTTGACTGGAAACGACCTAAAAAGCAAAAAGGTTCCCTGCTTTTTGGAATTCAGGTTTCCGGCGGGTTGGGCGTTATTTTGCAAAGTTACGCTTTAAATCTGGCTAGTCCAACTTTGGTCAATTCCTTACAGGCGATTCAATATGCCTTGGTCTTTGTCTTCGCGCATTTATTAGGCAGGAAAATTCACCAGCTTCAGGAAAAAATATCCAGGGTAGAATTAATCCGCAAGATTGCCGCCTTTATCTTGATTTTTGTCGGTTTGTATTTACTTGCTAAAATATAAAAATATGCGTTTACTCAAAAAAACTAAAGTAATAATTTTTATGCTAATTTTTATTATTGTTTTAATTTGTGTCGGCATTGCTTATTGGGCACACGTTACCTATCAGCCTAATCGTCAAACAGCCTATGGTGTAACTTTTTCCAAAGAATTTGCGCAATACCTTGGTTTAGACTGGCAGCAGACATATACGGCAATTTTAGATGATTTAAAAGTAAAATATATCAGAATTCCCACTTACTGGAATCAGCTGGAACCGGAAATAAATATTTATAATTTTAAGGACTTTGATTGGCAAATATCAGAAGCCGCCAAAAGAAATGTGCGGATTGTCTTGGTTCTTGGTCGTCGTCAACCGCGCTGGCCCGAATGCCACGATCCAATTTGGGTGGCAGGTTTGGCAGATAATGAGGTCAGGGCCAAAATTTTATATAACATTGAACTCCTGGTAAATCGTTATAAAGATAATCAGGCGGTGGAAATTTGGCAAATTGAAAATGAACCATTTTTAGATTTTTTCGGTGAGTGTCCGAAAATGAACAAAACAGAGTTGCAGGAAGAAATCAGTTTGGTTCAGAAGCTGGATAAAAGAAAAATTTTAATTACTGATTCCGGAGAGCTGAGTACTTGGTATCCGGCCATTAAAATGGGAGATATTTTTGGCACAACCTTATATCGCACAACATATAATAAATATTTTGGTTATTGGAATTATTTTTTCCTGCCCGCCTCTTATTATCGGTTAAAAGCCTTAATTTGGGGCCAGCCTTTGGATGCAGCTTTTGTCGCAGAATTACAGGCAGAGCCCTGGTTTCCCGAAGGACCGCAGAAAACTGATGTGGACAAGCAATTAAAACTCATGAATGCCGATAAATTAAAGGCCAATGCTGACTATGCCAATAAAACCAATTTTTACCGGGCTTATTTCTGGGGAGTGGAATGGTGGTATTGGCTGAAAACCGCCAAAGGTAACAGTTCAGTTTGGGATGCGGCTAAGCAGTATTTTAAATAGCAAGCTAACTTGTCAAAATAATATATAATTATTTCCCCGTAGGCGTCACAAGATTGTGGCGCCTACGTTCGTTTCTGTGATTGACAAGGTAAATTTTAATTGCTAAGGTTTTTGCAAAGGAGGGTAACTCATGGGAAAATCTCCACAAGCAATAGAGGGGCAGCATATTTTTTCGGCAAAACATTTAAATTTTCGATCAGAAGAAAAGAGGTTGTTGGTAATGGGTGCTGTCGATGAAGATTTTTATAACGTTCTGATTTGTTTGGTGGCCGACTTCATGAAAAAGTTATGGAGCCAGGGAAATCATTCAGACAGAAATGCCAAAATTTATATGGACTATCGACATTTTGATCTACTAGATCGTGTTTCTTTTAGCGAGCTGGGCGCACGTTTTGATCTTTGTCCTTCAAGAATTAGGCAAATTATTAGCAAAACGGACAGATTGATTGCCAACAAATTGCTAAGGGATAAATTAAAAATAGAACTTTATTATCAAGTTTTAGCTAAAGCTCTGGAAAGTAAACCTGATTGAGAGTTTTTCAAAATCCCCCTTACGGGCGGGATTTTTTTAATAGGTCAAAAGGTTTATAATTAGCTTTAAAAAACTCGACTTATCCACATTTTAATTTGGCTAACTCTTGACAAAAATTAAGCCTATGTTATAAATAGAGTATTAGCCAATAAATTTATGAACAATTTTCAAATCTTAAAATCCATCAGACAAATGTGGTCTCGCTCATATCAAGCAGGGCTATTTTTCCGTCTGGATTTAGGATAAGAATAATTATATAGACAAATTATATTCAGATAGAAAGATAGCCTGCGATAGGGCTATTTTTCTTTTGTACATTCAAAGATCAAAAACAAGGGGGTGGAAGATGATCAGGAAAAAAAAGCTGCCTCAAAAAGCTGATGAAATGGGTAATGTCACGGCCGATAATGATGGTTTGTATAACGACATGATTTATCTGTCGGTTGGTATTGATGGAGCAGATCGTTGTTATAGCCACGAAGATCCGTTTTGCCAGGGACCGGAATATAATTTCGATGAGTTTCACTAGTGAAAGCGGCAAAGGCAGTTTCTGAATAATCAGAGGCTAAGGTAAAAATTTTCAGCTAAAAAGGAGAAGAACATTGAAGCAGAGTAAAGACAACGGTACTCGCCGGGACGGGCCTTGCGCCAAATCCAACATCGGATCGCGGGACAGCGGTATCAACCGTAACAAAAACAGCAAGCGCGATTCGGGCAACCGGATTTCCTGGGGCTGGTTCAGCCTCTAGGCCCCCACAACTAGGCAGCCTCGCATCATGAGGTGCGAGGTTGCCAAGCTAAAAAAATCACCGGGCTGGTTAAAAATAGATTCAAAGTGCCAAATGGAATTGGCTGGGCAAAACTGCAAGGTTGAAAGGAGAGAAAAATGATCCGGTCCTACCGCAATTACATGTCCTGGAAGTAAGCGGCTTTGCCGCTATTTTCTACTTCACATCTTTAAATTCAAATTTCCAGCCGTGAATTTAGGGATAAACCCCAACCCCCGTACCATTTAAACAAATGGTACGGGGTTAACAAATCTTAAATTATTTAAATATATGAAAGCGCAGCAGATTTTAGACAAGTTGGTACAATTTAATACAGTCGATGATCAGGATAACAGCGGTATCATGAAATTTTTGTCAGATATATTAAGTCCGGCAGGTTTTAAAATCCATCTGGTTAAAAATAAAATTTCCGGAAAATTAAACCTGCTGGCCAAGTTTAATCAGAAAAAGCCGGTCTTAACTTTTTCCGGCCATACAGATACTGTTCCGGCGACTAACGCCTGGACTTGTTCTCCGTTCAAATTAACACCTAAAGGAGAAAATTTATATGGCTTGGGAACCGGCGATATGAAAGGACCAATAGCCGCCTTTATCAGCGCAACCTTAAATACGAATTTGCAGACGCTGAAAAGAGGTCTTAATTTGGTTTTTACTTACGGAGAAGAGAAAGAGTTGGATGGCATCCAAGAATTTCTAAAAAAAATTAAGCTTAAGACCAAACTAGTGATTGTTGGCGAAGATACCGGATTAATCCCTGTTGTGGCCAGTAAAGGTGCCTATGCGGTAAAAATTGAATTTCAGGGCAAAGCTGCACACGGCGCAGATGTTAATAAGGGTATTAATGCGATTATCTCGGCTCAGAAGTTTATTGATAAGCTAAATCAGTATTTTATCGCTTTACAATCTTCTCAGAATAAAATATTTGAAATTCCGTTTGCGACCCTCAATGTTGCCAAAATAATCGGCGGCGATTTAATCAACCGCATCCCTGATTATTGTTATTTGGAGTTTGAATACCGCACCATCAATAAGCAGCAGGGAGCCAAGATTTATCAGGATATTTTGGAAATTTTAAGGTCTTTGGATTGCAAATTCAAAATCAAGCTGGATTTGCAGATTCAGCCTATGTTTTCGGCGCCTAAGAGCAAGTATGCGGCGGCGTTAGCAAAAATTACTGGCCAGCAGCCCTTGGGTGTCAATGGAACCTGTGAAGGGTCTTTTTACAGCAAATACGGCTATGATTGTTTGGTCTTAGGTCCGGGTAATAATATGGCGCATCAGCCCAATGAATATATTAGTGAAGATCAATTGGAACAGGGAGTTAAAGTTTACCAAAAAATAATATCTCAATTTTGTCAGTAATAGAAGAGAAATGTAACCAAGATACCACGTAGGCGACACAAGCTTGTGTCGTCTACGTGTGGGTTTTTACATATTATTTTATGTCAATTTAGACCTTTTTTTGATATAATGCAAACATGAAAAACAAACTTAAAATCGGATTTTTTACCGATACTTATTTACCCCAGGTCAATGGCGTGGTGACTTCCATTGAACTTTTTCGCCAGGAATTGGAACGCCAGGGACATAAGGTTTATATTTTTTGTCCCCGGGTAGCCGGCGAAAAAGACAGCGCTCGGGTGATTCGCTTCAAATCATTCCGTTTTTTATTTCAGCCCGAATATCAGGTATCCATACCTTTTTCCCGACATATTTTGCGAGACTTTTGGTCTAAAGATTTGGATATAGTTCATGCCCATACCCCCTTTAGTATCGGTTTGATGGGCTACTATTATGCTTATATAAAGAAAGTACCTTTTATCCATACCTATCATACTTTATATCCGGAATATATTAAATCTTACATTCTTAAAGGCCGGTTAATTACCCCCGGGATGGTGGCCAAATTAAGTGCAGTCTTTTCCAATCGTTGCGATTTAACCATTGCGCCTTCAGTTAAAATAAAAAAATTATTGGCAGGTTATGGCGTGACTAAACCAATTGATGTTTTAGCTACCGGAATAAACATTAAAGAGTATAGTACTAAAATTAAACAAAATAATTTCCGCCGGCAGTATGGACTTAAACCTGCTGATAAACTTTTGATTTTTGTCGGTCGTTTAGGGAGAGAGAAGAATATTGATTTTTTGATTTCTGCTTTGCCTTTGATTCAGAAAAAAGTATCCGCCTCAGGCGGAAAAAATACTAAATTAATTATTGTCGGTGACGGTCCTCATCGAGCAAACCTGCAAAAGCAGGCAGTTAATCTGAAACTTAAAGATTCGGTTGTTTTTACCGGCTATTATACAAAGCCAGAAGTGATCAAGGCTTATCAGGCCAGTGATATATTTGCTTTCGCGTCTTTAACCGATACGCAAGGAATGGTGGTAGTAGAAGCCGCTGCAGCCGGGTTGCCAATTGTAGCTGTAAAAGACGATGCCTTCGGCGAATTTTTGCAGGATGGGAAAAATGGCTTTAACACCCAGCAAAACAAAAAAGACTTTAGTACCAAAGTCAGTCAAATTTTAAACAATAGGGTTCTCTATACTAAAATGTCCAAAAAGTCTCAGGAGATTGCCAGGGAGTTTACGATTGAAAAGCAGACGAAGAAGCTGGTAAAAATTTACCGAGATTTAAAGGTATAATTTTGGCTAATTTTAAAGTAATACTTCTATAAAAAGACCGATAATTCGGTCTTTTTTATTTTTTGATTAGTATACTAGTCAACTTTTAGCTAAAATCCTTGACGAAAGTTTTAAATATGCTATAATGTGATTATTATAATGATTAAATATGATTATGATTAAGGTTAAATTAGATCAATTGGCAGAGAAGTTAAACAAATCAATAACAGATATTGCCAAAGAAACTAAGTTAAATCGCAATACCATAACTGCTTTATGCCATAATAAAGTGGATGGGATTAAATTTGCCACCTTAGAGCGCATTTGCAATGCTTATAAAGTCGGAATCGGAGAACTACTTGAAATAGAAAATATCAATATTAATAAGATAAAAAAGGAAGCAATCTACAAACAAGAAGGCGCGGCCGTGCCCCTTACTTGCTGGCCTTGGTTATTGGCCTCAACCAGAATCAATAATCCATTTCTGGATTATGGCTACGGCAATATTAATTTTTACAGCCTTAAAGAGTATATAGAGGTCTATTGGGATAAAGATGCCTTGAGAAAAACTGCCATAAATGTTTATGAAAAATATGCTGTTAAGAAAAATTTAGATATATTCTTTAATAATTATCTAAAGGCCGCTGATAAATTGAAAGAAATGTATCTGAAGGCTGATCGGCAAAATGTTTTAGATTTTAATAATAATCAGCTCGTGGATTATTTTAAGCAATTGATGGAAGCATACGCAGGTATGTGGGATAATGCGCTGTTTGTCGATGCTTTTGATCCAGGGTATGATCAGGAAAAAATCAATGAACTTGTAAACAAATACGGTTTTAACAAAGAAGACGTCCAGACGCTGACAACATCTGAAATCATGTCTTTCAACAGTGAGCAGCTTTATGAGCTTTTGAAAATAGTCAAAACAATAAGAGATAAAAAGATATCAGGCCAGGTTCTGCAGCAGTTTATCGATAAAAATGATGCAATTAAAAAATATATCTGGAATTATGATTATTACTGTTCAAATTATGCGCAAACAAGCCATATAAATCGGGTAAATTTAGCTCAAGAAATTAGAAAATACCTCAAAAACGAAAAGTTATTCCAGGAGGAATTTTATAAACTTGATAATTTTACCGAGATTCAAAAGGCTAATAAGTTAAAAGTACTTAAAAAATACAAAATTACTGAAAATCCTTTATATTTCTTTAGTCTGCTGACATATTGGCGGGAAAATCGCAAACAGGTTAATTTAATGGGTTTTCATGTCTTTGATTTAATCCTGCAATCGTTGGAAGAAAAAACCGGCATTGAAATGAAATATTTAAAATATCTGGTTGATGACGAAATTCTTCATGTCTTAAAGGGCAGTATAGATCTGGAAACGTTGAAGAAACGCAGGGAAACTGGTTGCTTTTTCAGCTTTAAAAACGGTGACTATCAGCTTTTTATCGGCAAGCAGGCTGATTCTTTAAAAAATGAGCTGGAAAATCAGTTAAATACCCAGGCTGATTTAAAGATAATTCCTGGACAGGTGGCCTGTCAGGGCTATGCCAAAGGCATTGCCAAAATCATATTAAATGTTAACGATTTTAATAAACTAAAGCCGGGAGAAATATTAGTAACCGGCATGACCAGACCGGAATTCATACCATTAATGAGAATAGCAGCTGCAATCGTGACTAATGAAGGCGGCATTACCTGCCATGCGGCCATTGTTAGCCGGGAACTGGGCAAACCCTGCATCATTGGCACGGGCAATGCCACCCAACTAATTAGAGATGGTGATTTAATTGAAGTCCGGGCAAATCATGGTACCGTTAGAATCTTGAGTTAGTATATAGGATTGAATAAAAGGTCGCATTAGCGGCTTTTTATTATTGACAAAATTTATTAATTATGCTAAGATGGTATTAATTAATACCTTTAAAGTATAGTAATAATAATCCTCAATTATTATGCTGGAAAACTTATTCTCAAGCCAAGTAATTTTTAAGCTTTTGAGCCTGATGTTTAGCCAGGAAGAACAGGAATTTTCAACTCCGGAACTGGTTAAATTAACCGGTAAAAAACAGACCAATATCATGCGTGAGCTGGAAAAATTGGCTAATTGGGACATGGTGATTAAAACTAAAAAGGGCAAGCAGAATTTTTATCGGCTTAACACCAAATACGCTTTTTATGAGCAGTTAAAAAGTCTGTTTTTAAGATATTTAGGTGCCAACAAAAAGTTTATGGTTTACACGGAGGAAGCCAATGCCGCTTTGCTCACGCTTAATTATTTTTCTATTGCCTATGCCAATCCCCTGGCTGTTAATTTGGGCATTTTGAGTCAGATGCCAGATTTGCTTTCATATTACAAAAATAATTATGTGCGTTTTTATTTTGAAAAAGACGTGGTAGAAAAAATTACTGCTGAATCATTAAAGAAGCTGAGAACTGATGCCAGCTTTGTTAAAGATATTATTTACCAGCAATCAATTGCCAAAGGCGAAGAAGCTTTGAGTTTTATTTAACAAATGAAGGCCAACGATTATAAAGTTACAGCCGCAGAAGCTTTAAAGCTGCTGGATCAATTTACAGATATTATTAATACCCAGATTTCCTTAAACTGCATCGCTATTTTAGATTTATTTAATGAGCCGTACAGCAATTATTTAAAAACCTATTTACAGAAGCAGATCAAAGAGACTGATTTACGCCTGAATTATGTACTGGAAAAATTACTAGCGCCTGAGCAGCTGACCTGGACCCAGCTTTACCGCCGTGAAATGATCAAGCTGGTTTTAAAGTATAAAGCAGAAAAGATTGACTATAAGCCTGAACTGCAAACCATTCATGCCAATTGGAAATGGCTGAACTTCAATTACCGCGGACCGGAATATACTCTGGAATATTTTGCACAGATATTTAATGAAATGATAAATAAGGCTTTGTCTGAGCTGGAAATAGAGCTGGATTTTATTGATAATAATCAGACTTACGTCCTCAAAGAAAAAAACAAAATTTTTAAAGAGCTGAAAATCGACCAGCAACACCAGGATTACATCAATGCTTTGAGCATCCTCTCGTATTTGAAAGTCTATCGTAAAGATACGGCTTTTTTATTGGTTTTTCTAACTCTTAAAATCATGGAACAGTTTGCGGACGGTTTGAAAAAGGAAAACTGGCTTTATTTGACTCAGTCTGAGGCGCGCGATCTGATCAAGGGGCAGTTAAATGTTACTAAAGCTCAGCTGATTGAAAGGGAAAAGGAATGCGCTTACCTCGGTCAGGAAAAGATATTAATGGTAGGTCACGACGCCGCCAAATTCGTGGCTGATAATACCATAGCGGATAAATTTAGCGAAGCCGGTGGTTTAAAACTCTTAGAAGGAACCACTGCTTGTTTGGGTAAAACCGGTGACTGGGTGTACGGCAAAGTAAAAATTATTAATCAGCCAGAAGATATGAGTAAAATGGAATACGGGGACATTTTGGTCTCTTATGCGACCATTCCTGATATTTTGCCAGCCATGAAAAAAGCCGCAGCCATTGTCACTGATCAGGGTGGTATTACTTCACATGCAGCCATTGTTTCCCGCGAATTAAATATTCCCTGCGTGATCGGCACCAAATATGCCACTAAAGTCTTTAAAGACGGAGACAAGGTGATTGTCTGTCCGCGTCATGGGCATATTAGATTTCAATAATTAATAGTTAGAAGAATATAAATTTAAAATAAATCAGTAAAAATTAATCATATGGCTTTAAGACAACAATTTGACCGCAAAAATATTTTAATCTTCCCTTGGTATATTGCGGATTTGACCTTAACTAAGGATATTGCCGCCATTGCTGACGGCCAAAAAGTTAAGGATTGTTTGGTTATTATTGAAAATTATTATTTTAAATATGCCATGGATGTGGACTCGGTCAAAGAGACTGCCCTGGCGATTTTAAATAAATTGGTCAGTGATCCTAAATATTTTGCTTTGGCTAAGAAGATGATTTATGATTTTGGCGAAGACTTGCTGGCCTTTGGTGACAAAATTAAGGATATTGATTTAGCTCAGGCCAGTAACGAAGATTTATTGAATATTTATGCTGAATATACGGAACATTTGAAAGCCATGCGCACCTGGGGCTGGATCCCGGCCATTATTGATGGCACGACTGAAAGCTTTTTGACCGATACGATTATGGCTAAATTCGGCGCCTATTTAAAAATAATTAATCAGGAGGATAAAATTGCAGCTTTTTACAGCTTATTAAGCTCCAGTGAAAAAATGAGCGAAGTCCAGACAGAGGAATTGGCCAGGCTGGATTTACTTTTTAAAATTTTAAAGGATAAGCAAACTGCGTCAAATACTTGATCTGATCAAGTCCAATAATTATCAAGAAATAAAAACGCAATTTCCTAAAATATTATAAATTATTAGCTAAACATTTACAGGATTTTGCCTGGCTGCCTTTTGCTTATATTGGCCCGGTCATGTCCTGGGAATATTTATTTAAATTAATTAATGATAATTTAAACAGCGGGGATATTAAGGCTCAGAAAGAAAAAATCATCAATCATTACAAATCAATTAAAAAAGACAAAGCCGCTTTGATTAAGAAATTAAAATTGCCGGCTGATTTGCAGTATATTTTTCAGATTTCCACTGAATTCATGTTTATCAAAGATTACCGCAAGGGCATTTATCAGAAATCTTATGTTTATATGGATCCGGTCATGGCTGAAATCGCCAAAGACTTAAGTCTGAACTTTAAAGCAGGTCAAATTTTTAATTTATGAAGATGTTGCTGATGCTTTATTGAATAATAAGGCGGATTTTTATCGTCAGACTGTGCCGAACAACGCCAAAAAAAATGTTGTTATTATGCGACTGACGGTGCAATTAAAGTTTATCAGGGGGAAGAATGTGAACAAATGATTAGCTAAATATCTTAAGAGCAACACCGCAAGTTGACGTCAGCCACATTAAGGAATTAAAAGGCATGACTGCTTACCCGGGTAAAGTTACTGGTACTGCCAAGATTGTCTTATTGGAAAAAGATGTCAGCAAAGTCCAGGCCGGTGATATTTTGGTTTCTTCGGCGACTAATCCTGATTTGATTGCGGCCATGAAAAGAGCTGCTGCCTTTGTGACTGATACGGGCGGTATAACTTGTCATGCGGCCATTGTCTCTCGTGAGTTGAAAAAGCCCTGTATTATTGGCACTCAGCATGCGACTAAGGTCATTAAGGATGGTGATCATGCTGGAAGTTGACGCTGACCATGGCATTGTCAAAATTTTAAATAAATAATTAATTTAAGTAAAATTTATGTCTATCTTAGAAATAAAAAATTTACCCGAGCAATATGAGGCGCTTTGGCAGCGCTGCGCGCCTTTATTACAAAAAGGACGGCCAGATGACGAGGGCCATGCCAAAGATACAGTGGAATTTGTTTTAAATTATCAGGGCGATTTGCCGTTTGATCCGGAAGTCATTATTCCCGTGGCTATGATGCATGATATCGGCCATTCCGCGTTATTGCCAGAGCATTTAAAATACGTACTGGCGGCGTTAAAATAAAAAATGGCAAATTGGTTCACATGCTGGCCGGCGCGAAAATTGCTCATGATTTATTGGTTGACAATTAAGCTATGATCACGGCCAATATCAAGGAAATCGTGGATATTATCAGTATTCATGACTGGGATCAATTGGACATTCCTGAGGCAAAGACGGTTTATGATACTGATAATAAAAAGTTCTTTCATGATATTGATGCATTAGACCGCTTTAATCAGGAGCGTTTGGAATATTATAAAAATTCATTTCAGCAGGGTGAACTGCAGAAATTGATAACCAAGCAGTTGGATGTTTTCTTTTATCCGGAATTTAAAAAAATCGCCGAGGCGAGATTCAAAATTTTGAAGTTTTAAATTTATGATTAGCGATGTCTTAAAAAAATACAGCCAAGGGCGGAACTTAATGAAGCAAGAAGGCGCCTTCTCTTTATTAGCATCTTATGGTTTTTGCGCGCTCGGTTTATTTGGACCAAAGTGGTATGACCTTTACCGCAATGATTATAATTTTTTCTTGGGCATATTTGATCAGACGAATGGCCTTTTTGTTTTTGATTGGGGTAAATATAAGGAAACCACCGACATTGAATATCGTCTGATGATTAAAGAAGGTAAAGGTAGTTATTTAAGAGTTTTACCTTTATTTGAGAAGCATTCTGCCGAGATGTTTAAACTCTATCAGGCCAATCATCCAGCAGTTATTGCTAAAATGGATATTGAAAAATTAAGGCAACATATTATTAATTCAAATGAATTAACTTCAATTATATTAAGAGACACGCTGTTTAGCGAGTCTTTTGATGAAGATATGGCCAAAGTCTATTATTTGCAGGCAGGCGGCCAGGAAGAATATTTCCAGGAATTTTTTGCCATGACCTCTGCGTTGACGTTTGATTCATTTAAATTTAGGAGAGATAAGATTATCTTAAATGATGCAAAACAAAAAAAGATTGATTATTATAAGTTGCAATACATATATACTGATCACTTTGCTGGCAAACTTTTAATTGAGGTTGAAAAAATGGTGAATAATTTGAATTTTAATATACTTTTGGAAGAGATAAAAATTAATGATCAACAGGTAGAGAATAATAAAGAAAGAAGGGAAAAATACATCCAAGCTTTACCCGACAGTTTGAAAGCATTAGCTCATTTTATGGAAGTGACCATGCGCATCAGAGATGAAAGGCAAGATTGTTTTGCCCAAGGTATGACCATTGCATATAACTGCGCTTATGAATACTTTAAGCGGCTAGGTTTTAATCCTAAAGATTGTATTTATTCTTTTTATACTGACTATTTGAATAATATTTTGGAAAACCCCGAATATTCACAACTGATTGAGAACAGAAAAAAGGGCTGTGCCGTGATTGCAGAAGCAGGCCAGCCAGTAAAATATACCTGGGAATTCAAGGAATATCAGCAAGTTACGCCAGGAATTTTTAGATATTGTTGAAGCTTCAGTTAAAAAAGAAAATTCCCTAGAGCAGATTAAAGGCCAGGTTGCTAATCCAGGCAAGATAAAGGGCATGGTTAAAATAGTTTTAAGCAGTACTGATTTTGCCAAATTTAATAAGGGTGATATTTTAGTCGCCTCTATGACCAGGCCAGAATATGTGCCAGTAATGAAAAAGGCTAAAGCAATTATCACTGATGAAGGCGGTATCACCTGCCATGCCGCCATTGTCTCCCGGGAATTAAATATACCCTGCATAATTGGCACTAAAAATGCGACTAGAATTTTGCAAGATGGGGATGAAGTGGAAGTGGATGCCAATAATGGCACCATTAAGATAATTAAATAATATTTTATGACTGAGACTAAAAATAATGTAACGAAATTAGACTGGCAGGAATACATCCGCAGCGGCGCCAATTATCATCTGATGCTGCCTTATGTTGACGGCATCACCCTTGGCGTTAAGGCAATATTCGGCCAGTCAATCAGCCATTTCATGGCCTTTTTTGAAGGCACGACATTATACTGGTACTATGTTGCCCAGGAATTAGCTGCTTTGGGCAGAGTTATTGTCGCCAAATTATTGGAGTCTGAGTTTAGAACTAATTTTTTTGCAGTCTGGAATAATTATAAAAATGAACTGGACAATTTGATTAATAAATTTCAGCTGGAACAAATTAAAAAATTATCTAACCAGGAACTGGCTGACCTTTATCGCGGCTATTTTAAGCAATTGACTGAGTGGTGCGGCTATAGCATGTCCATAGATGCCACGGATGAATCTTTAATGGCGGATATCCCCACCAGAATTAAAGCTATCATGAAAAATGTCTTGGCTGACGGTTATACAGAAAAGGAATATATCAGAGCGTATAATATTTTAACCCAGCCGGAAAAATTTTCCTACATGAACGAAGAACGGCTGGCATTATTACAGCTGGCTAAAGATTTACAGTCCGACACAATTAAAAAGGACGATTTGGCCTATCAGCAGCAAGTTCAAGCCGTTTTGGATAAATATTGGTGGACTGATATGGGCTGGGCTAAAGGCCAACCAAAAACTAAAAGCGATGTGGCTAAAAGCTTGGAAGAAATTGTTAAGGCAGGTCAGGATCTTGACGAGGAAATTAAAAAGATTAAAGCTTTACCCGCCAAAATAAAAGCTGCTAAAGCTGAACTGGAAAAAACCTACCAGTTTAGTCAGGATCAAGATTTAATCCAATTACTGGATTTATTTGACCAGTTGGTTGAATATCATGATTTAAGGAAAGAAACGCAGATGAAAACTAATTACTGGCACTATCTGGTTTTTGCGGAGATTGCTCAAAGAAAAATGATTGAGCCGCAGCTTTTAGACTGGTGTAATTTGGCTGAACTGGAAAGTTTATTAATCGGGAATGAATTTGATCGGGAGGAAATGAGCCGCCGCTCAGTTAATTACCTAAGATTAAATCTTGAGGGAGTTTTGAGCCTTTATGCCGGCGAAGAAGCCAAAGCCAGGCATGATGAGGTTTTAGGCTTGCAGTTGGAGCAGGTGCATGATTTGCAGGGTATTAGCGCTTCTGCCGGCAAAGTGGCCGGCCGCGCCCTGGTTGCCCTAAGCATTGAAGCAGCCAAAGATATTAAGCCGGGTGAAATTTTAGTGACTGGCATGACCACCCCGGAATTTGTGCCGGCCATGAAGAAAGCCGCGGCCATTGTTACTGATGAAGGCGGGATTACCTGCCATGCGGCCATAATTTCACGAGAGCTGGGACTTCCCTGTGTGGTCGGCACCAAATTCGCCACCCGCCTGATTAAAACAGGTGATCTGATTGAAGTGGCAGCCAATCACGGTATTGTTAGATTATTAAATAAATAAATCATATGATCAATTTTAAAAAAGAAGATTTTTTCATGACTGGTTCGGCTCAGTCGGCTTTGATTTATAACTACATTTCAGCCTTGGGTTCTTTAAGCTCATTTGGCAAAGCTAATGGTGGGATATTATTGTATGAAAATAATGTTGTAACGTTTTATTTTTCTAAACAAGGTATTATTGATTTTAAAAATAAATTGATCAAGAAGAAAATCGAATATTTTGAAAAAAATTTTACACGCTGGCAGGCAAAATGGCGGAACAAAGAAGCGATTCTTTATAAATTAGCTACACAGGGTAAAAATTGGCGTAAGAACTGGCAGCGTTTAGACAAATTATGTTTTAAGTACTGGCATGATTCTTATTTTGTTGATACCTATGATCATTTTGCCGAAGAATTTGACCGGCAAATTATTAAATCTTTAAAAAAGGCCAGGCTTGATCCGGAATTGCGCAATGAATTAGTCTTACCTGACGTAGCGACTAAAGTTCAGGAAGTAGCGGTGCAATTACAGGCAGTTAAAGACGGACAATTATCCAAATCAGAATTTTTGAGAAAGTATTGGTATAGCCATGGCTCCTGGAACGGGGGAGAAGTATTAACCAAAGAATTATTAGACAAAGATCTGGCCAGTATAGATATTGATCTGCATTTTACAATCAGGAAAAAGATCCACGAGGAAGTTGATCCCAAATTGGATAAAAAGACCTTAAATTTGCTCAGAGTCCTAAGATTCTTTGCGCTTTGGCGTGATGAGCGTAAGGCCTTTTTGCAAATGATCAGCTTGGGTTTTCGTAAAGTCGCCTTAGCTGCAGCCAACGAATTAAACGTTGAATCCAAAGCAATTGAATTTGCTTTCCGCGATGAAATTGATGAAGTTTCACATAATCCTCAAAAATTTTTAGAACGCAAGAATAGATCAGTTTTATTACTTCCCAATTCTCAGACTCACGGCCAAATTTTGGTTGGAGCCGAAGTAGAGCCGTATTTCCAGGAATTTATGGCCACGACCGAAGTCCGGGAAATCAAGGGCATTGTGGCCTCACCGGGCAAAGTCCAGGGAATTGCCAATGTAATTTTACGTCAGCATCAGTTTTTTGAATTTAATGAAGGCGATATTTTAGTCACTACCATGACCCGGCCGGAATTTATGCCTTTAATGAAGAAAGCTAGCGCTATCGTCACTGACGAAGGCGGACTGACTTGTCATGCAGCCATTGTTTCCCGGGAATTAAAAAAGCCCTGCATTGTGGGCACAAAAGATGGGACCAGGATTTTTAAAACAGGGGATAAAATAGAAGTTGATGCTAACTTGGGGGTGATTAAGAAAATTTAAGTACATAAGTATGAATCCATTAGAGCGGATTAAACAATTTAAACCAGGCGATTGGTATCCGGAAAATACTCCCTCCCGGCCTTTAATGGTATCAGGTATTGCCAGAGGCTTTACTACCAATATTCTTAAAAACTATAAGCTGGTGCTCTGTTATTTTAGTCAGGGAAAAGTGTCCTGGATTACTTTGATTAAAGACCAGCAGGAAATAGGAGAACTGATTTGGCAAAAGCAAATGCAGGATAATAAGTATTGGCTTAACCAATTTGCGACTTATGAGCAGATTAGAAATAATCTGGCTCAAAATTTTGACTTACTTAAAAATAAGTATTTAAGAGAGTTAAGTGATAATCAGCTTGTTGAGGACATAAATAATTACGTGACTCAGCAGTGGGCCACCAGAAAATATGATAGTTTGGTAGATCCTTATCTGTTTTATGCGGAAAATAAACTCCCTGAGTTATTGAGGCAATTTGTCCGGGCCAAGGCGGAAATTGCCTTAAAGCCCCAGGAAGCAATGGAAATTATTACCAAACCAGAAGTACCTTTCTTTTTAAACAAATACTTTTTAGATTTGATCGATATTGCCAGGTCAATCAAAAGTGATCATGAGTTAGCAGCTAAAATTTTAGCTGAAGAAATCAAGGAAGCTGATTTACCCCAAGGTTTAATTGAGCGAATTAAAAAGCATGCAGACAAATATTGCTGGATTAAAGTGGAAAGTTTTTATGGTGCCAATGAGTATACTTTCAATCATATTATAAACGAATTGCAAAAATTGTTAGCGGCTGATTTAGAGGCAGAAGAAAATCAACATAAAGCCTGGCAGCATAATAAAAAAATAAGGCAGGAATTTTTGATTAAGCACAATTTTAGTGATGAGATTCGGGCGTTTGCGGATTTGGCGCCTGTATTTGCCAAATGGCAGGATTTAAGAAAGATTAATTCCGTTATGACCACCTATTTGCACGCCAAATATCTGCAGGAATTGAGTAGGCGGCTAGGTTTGACTGAAGATGAATTGGCTTACCATGATTTTCAGGAGCTAACCCAAATATTACAGGGTAAAATCGGGCAGGCTGAATTACAGAAAAGAAAAGAAGGCTGTCTGTTTGTCTTTCAGAATGACGGTTTTGAAATGTTTTATAAAGAAGATGTGCAGGATTTAATCAATGACATTGTAAATCCGGATTTAAAGGGGATTACTGAATTCAGCGGCATGGTTGCCTCGACCGGCCAGACCCAGGGAACGGTTAAAATTGTCATTACAGTTGAGGATATGCAGAAAATGAACAAAGGCGATATCCTGGTTTCTACCATGACCAGGCCGGAACATTTACCGGCCATGAAAAAGGCTAGCGCCATAATTACCGATGAAGGCGGCATTACCTGTCACGCGGCCATAATTTCCAGAGAATTAAACATTCCCTGCGTCATTGGCACTAAAATCGCCACTCATGTTTTAAAAGATGGCGATCAAGTAGAAGTTGACGCCAATCAAGGTATAGTTAAAATAATTAAATAAATTAGAAATATGTTAACATTTTCAGATTGGCAAAATATTTTAAACGAAGATTGGTATATCCAGGGCTTTAATGCCGCTCCGATTTTTCTTAATACCGCAGCATATAGTGGTTTGATTATGAAAGACAAGGTGGGGTTTGGCTACACTCATTTTTTGTTTCAATACCAAAAGAAATATGCGGAAATGGGTTACTTAAATGATGATTTTATGCGTCTATGGCAGATTATCAAGGAAAAATTGGCGGCTGACTCCGATTATTTATCTAAAGTTAAAAAACAGTATGAAACTGAATTGGAGCAATATGAGCCTATTCATAAAAGATTGGAGCAGGAAGATTTAACAAAACTGGATGATTCAGAAATCATTAAATTATTAAAAAGCTCTTGCCGGAATATGACTGATGCGGTTGGCATTGCGCATTTGATCGAGCCGATCGGCATTTTTTTGGAGCAGGAATTTAAAGCTGATTTAAAAAATTTTGTTCAGGAGGAAAAAGAATATAATCGCATTTTCGGCATATTGTCCACGCCGACCCAAAGTTCATTTTTAGCGCTTGAAGAACAGGAATTAAAAAACATTGCGGCTTTGAAATCTAATCAACAGGCTGCCGCACTGGCTGAACATGCCCGAAAGTATTTTTGGCTGAATAACAGTTTTGCCGGGCCGCAGAACATTGATCCGGCGCAATTCAGTAAAAGATTGGCAGCCTTTAAAATGCAAAAAGTTGAAAATCCCTCAGTTTCAGCGGCTGAACAAAAGAGTGGCTTAATTAAGACTTTAAGGTTAGATCAGGCAATCATTAAAAAGATTGGAATTATTGATTACTGCACTATTTGGCAGGATGAACGCAAAATCAATGTGCTTAAAGCAATCGGATATTTAGGCAAAGTATTAGCTGAACTCGGACGACGTTTGAACATTGATCCTGTTAATCTTTATTTTTTGGCAACTACTGATTTTTTAAATATTAAATCCATAGCCGAGTTAAAATCCTTAGAACCTGAATTGCTGGCTCGACAAGCTGGTTCATTCTTCCTGATTAACGGTCTAAACCAGGAAGAAGTCGCCAGGGGAAGTGATTATGAGAAATTAATCGATTATAAAAAGGAATTGGAAGTTACGCAAAGCTTTAAAGGTACTGATTTGCACGGTTCTATTGCCAATGGCGGCACAGCGATCGGCATTGTAAAAGTTTGCAAAAACTTAAGCCAAATTCACAAAGTTCAGCCAGGAGATATTTTAGTTGCTTCCATGACGCGTCCCGAATATATTCAGGCAATTAAAAAGGCTGCGGCCATTATAACTGATGAGGGCGGCATTACCTGTCATGCAGCCATTGTGTCCCGGGAATTAAATATCCCGGCCGTTATTGGTACCAAAATCGCCACCAAAGTTTTAAAAGACGGCATGAAAGTCGAAGTCAAAGCCAATCACGGCTTGGTCAGAATTTTAGAAAATATTTAAATAGTATATTAATATTATGTTGACTCTCGATCAAGTTAAAAATATCAAATGGTATCGCCAGTCAGGGGCGGGGATTCCATTGAGCATTGGCATGCCATTTTTGGGCATTGCCATCATGAATAAAGTTTCCGGTTTTTATTACCCCAATGATTTGGGTACTTTTTTGAAAACTGGCAAGGGTTTTACTTTTTATCATTACTTTGATTATTTTTTGACCCTGGAACAGGTCAAGAAAATTTTTAAAACATTGGAACAAGATCCTGAGCATTTTAGCAAACTTAAGGGGAAATTTTATCAGGCCGGACCTAAAATGGAAGCCGAGGGTTTAGCGATTCTCGATAAGTCAGTATTTTCTCACGAGTTCCAGCAGGGTTATCAAAAGACATATGATTACACTATGGATTTTTGGGGTAATTCACTTTACGTTGACCTGATGGATCCTTTTGAGATTCAGGTCATTGATTTTATTTTTGGTGACATCAAAAAGAAAATAAACAAAGCAGAATTAAATATTTTAATGAGTCCGGATGAATTGTCCAATTACCAGAAGCAGCAAGCTGAGCTTTTGGAACTGCTTAAAGTCGCCCAGGCAAAAGGGATTGATAGCAGCGAGGTCTTAACAGGTGCAAAAGAATTATCCCGTAGATATTACTGGCTCAAAAATGATTATGAAAAAGTGGAATTTCTTGATGCCGATTATTTTATGAATGAAATCAAGAAATTGTTGGTAGATCCCAAGGAAGCTGATAATATCAGCAGAAATCTGCAGAAAAGTCGTGAGTTACAGATTGAGAAGCAGACAATTATTAAAAAATATAATTTTTCGGAGATATTGGTTAATCATCTGAATTTTTTCAACTGGGTGACGATCTTGCGAGATGACCGCAAAAAATATAACCAGATCAGCAATTATATTCTGATTAAAACCATTGAAAAAATTTCTGAGGAAGCAGGAATTGATCTTGAGCTTTTAAAATATGCCATGCCCAATGAAATAATTAAAATAATTAATAAGGATGCTAAAATCGCGACTGAACTGGAGCAAAGAGCCAATTTGGGCTTAATCGTGTTTGCCGATACCATTGAAGTGCTGGAAGTTTACTCTGGTAAAATCGCCAAAGAATATTTTGACATCATTGAAAGTACTATTGCTGCCTCGGAAATTAAAGGTACGACTGCTTCACCCGGTAAAGTTATCGGCACAGCCAAAATTATTTTAAGTCAGCATGATTTTGATAAAATGAAGCCAGGCGATATTATTGTCGCTTCCATGACCAGGCCGGAATATGTGCCGATTATGAAAATTGCTCTGGCGATTGTAACTGATGAAGGAGGGATTACTTCGCACGCAGCTATTGTTTCGCGGGAATTAAATATACCCTGCATTACTGGAACCCAGGTAGCAACGAGGTCTTTACAAGACGGAGATTTAATTGATGTTAATGCCGATCATGGTTTAGTAAAAATAGTTAAGAAAGCGTAGCTTTTGGAACTTTTCAATTAATTAGGTATATTTAGGTTAGTATTTTTTATTATATTTTCAAATTTTATGTTTAAAAACAGCTTGGAGCTTGGTCCTGATTCCGTCAATAAATTAACTAAGAAAAAAGAACGCTACGAAAATGCCAGTTCAGTAATTGAGCTTAATTTTTTTCGCCATGGCGACAAGGAAAGCGATAAAAGTAAGTCTGATTTGGAGATTGAACTGACCAAGGCGGGCGGCAAAGAAGCAGCGGCCAAAAGTAAAACTAAAAGCATTGAGCAGTCTTTGGCTTTGGGCAGCGCCAGAAACAGGGCTCAACAGACCGCCGGTTTGGTCATGGCCGGGCGCTCTGAGCGCATTACCGGCGAGGAAAGCTTAGCCGAACTCAAAATAAAACTTGATCAAGAATTGAAAGTCGGCTCTAAAATCGGCATTGATAAGCGCTTGGATTTTATCATGGACATGAACAGACCCTATGACCAGGAGCTGATGGTGGCTTTTAAAAAAGGTGAATTTTTACCATTTTTATTTAATGATAGCGATCAACTAGCTAAAGCAGAGGACCTAAAAGAGGGCATGACTTATTCAGGCACGGCCAGTGAAATTGCCAAGATCGTAGCCAAATATCTAAAAATTGCGCCGCGCTGGGACCAATTGGTTGCTGATGACAAAAAGAAATACTCCAAAATTATGGAAAGATATCTGGGCAGCCATCAGGGTGTGGTTGAAACGTTTTTAGCCAAAGTGATTGAAAAGACTAAAGGTGTAGAAGAAAGAAACAACTTTCAGGCAGTCTTAAATAATCAGGGCTTTGGCTTTGTCGAAGGCTATCAGGTACAGATCATCAATAAAGCAGGGGAAAAACCGAAAGTATATATTTCGTATAAAAAAGAAAAAGACGGCCAAACAGTTTACCAATTTAACCAGGAAATAGAGTCACGAATTTTAGAGCAAATTATCAAAGGCAAATAAGCAAAAGAAGAAGGCCAGGGAGAAATCCCTGGTCTTTGGTAAAAGCATTTTAGTCCGAGGCAATTACCGCCCTGATATTGCCCTCATCGTCCTGGATGAAGTCAACATACTCAAGCGGTTGCAGACTTCTGCCGGTGGCATCGCAGGCCATGGCGCAAAGGGAAATGATCGGGTCATGGCCGATAGCCAGACCATAGCCATCATCCGGCATTTGAGCGAACATTTTGATCAGACCGGATATGGCCCAGTCGCGGATGGGCTTGCGCTCCTCTTCCGTTTCAAAGGCAATCATGAAGGTGGCTAAACCATCATGGCCTTGGGCCGCAGCATTTTTCCAGGCCGGGGTGGACAGAGTTTTGAACATTTCCTCATTGCCCAGTTCGGCCACGGCTTCATGCACGCGAATCTCGTAGCCGGTCCGCTGTTTGTGGCAGTGGCTGGCCAGCGCTGCCAATAGGGTTTGAGCGGTCCTGGCCCAGTCACTGTAAAACAGATCAGTGACATTGGTCAGGTCCACCTGTTTCCCGGCCTGCTGCAATCCAGCAGCACTGATGTTTTGGCCATTCTTGTCTCCATGCCGCATGTACCTGATTTTCTTCATTTTTCCTCCGTATTTTGTCTTGTTTTTTGGCTAACCTCTGCGTGATTACTAATATAGTAGCTTATCATATTTTGAAAATAAAGTCAAGAGTAAATCACCTTTATTTTTAGGCTGATTTTTGCTATATTTAAGCTATTATAAGATACTAATTAAGCTCCTAGTTAAAATGATTATGTTAGACAAAGAATCAGGGTTAAACAGAGAAAAGGCGCCTGAATTTAAAAAAGTTGTCCAGGAATATAAGACATTATCGATTGCTTATGAATTGGCAATCAAGCCTTGCTTTATCTTTGGTGAAATATCAGATGCCTTGGATATTGCCCAGGTTTATCAGATTATAAATTTGCAGTTTAAAGATAAAACAACTGGTAAAATCATAAAAATTGCTGACTTGGTTCCGGCTGGCTTTAAACTGGGACTGGTTAAGGGGAGCGGAGCAAGATTTATCAGGCAGAAGAAATTAATAACCGTGCCTAGCCTCGGCGAACCGGGTAATCAATTTGTTTTGTTGCATGAGATTGGTCATGCTCATCAAAAAAGAAAAGAGGAAGATAATTTTCATAAGCTAAATACCAAAGACGGCGAATTGGATATTTTAAATCATCTTTCAGATCAGGAATTTAGAAAAGAATGGCCGTTTGAAGAACAGGCGGATAAATTTGCTGCCGAAAAATTATTAGAAATACGCAGGCAAGGTCTTGACCTGGAGCCGGAAAAGCCCGGTCAGATATTAGAAGATTACATGAAAGAAAGATTAGACCGCTTAAAACATCTTATGTCACTTTGTGAAAAATAATTAAAATTATAAATTTATGTCTGAATTAATCAAAATTTTCACAGAACTTAATAAAAACAGCACTCATTTAGCCGGAGGTAAAGGCGCGTCTTTGGGCGAGATGACCCAGGCAGGGATTCCGGTACCGCCTGGTTTTGTGGTTACGGCCAAAACCTTTGACCGTTTTCTGGCAGAAACTGATTTGACCCAGGAAGTAGAAGCCCAATTGGATAAGGTTAATTATGATGATGTAGCCTCTGTAGAAGAAGCTTCCAAGACAATTGCCGATTTGATCCATGATGCCAAGTTTCCGGAAGATTTGGAAATTGAAATTATGGCGGAATTTAAAAAATTAGATGTGGAATTTGTGGCAGTCCGTTCGTCAGCTACGGCCGAAGATTCTTCAGTGGCTTCCTGGGCAGGTGAGCTGGAAAGTTATCTGAATACTGATAAAAATCATTTATTGGGCAATGTTAAAAGATGTTGGGCTTCCTTATTTACCCCGCGAGCTATTGTTTATCGCATGGAAAAGGGTATGCGCGAAACAAAAGTATCTGTTGCCGTGGTAATTCAGGCCATGGTGCAGTCAGATATTTCCGGTATTTGCTTTACAGTCCATCCGGTAACCAAAGATAAGAATCAGCTGATCATTGAGGCGGGATATGGTTTGGGTGAGGCTATTGTTTCCGGCCAGGTTACGCCTGATTCTTATGTTATCCATAAGGATGATCTGGAAATTATAGATATTAATATCGCCGACCAGGAAAGAAAAATTATGCGCAAACCAGAAGGCGGTAATCACTGGGTTGTGATTGATGCCGCAGACAGGGCTAAGCAAAAATTAGCTGGCGAGCAGATTATTGAATTAACTAAAATTTGTCTCAACATTGAAAAGCATTATGGTTTCCCCTGTGATATTGAATGGGTCATGACCAAAAAGTTAAATGAGTGGGAGTTCTTCATCGTGCAGTCACGGCCGATCACTACTTTATAAAAAAAGCCCCGGACAAGAAATTGTCCGGGGCTTTTTATTTTAATCCAAGATATTGAGATTTAAACTATTTGACTGACTGCTCTGGCCTGATTCTTCGGAAAATTGGGCATAGACTTGATAACTGCCGGCTGGCGGCGGGTTTTGCCAGGTAATTGTCATCTGGTCATTGTTAATATTGAGCACTTCTGCCAATTGAGCTTGGTTGCCACCAAAAGATGCATAGTAAAAAGTAATTTTTTGTAAGCCTTTGGTTTTGGTCAGGGTAAAATCAATATTAAGCGGGAAATTAGATTGATAAAAAGAGCCATTGTCTCTGGGTGAGATCCAGTTTATCTGGGGCGCGGCATAGGGCAGCATGATATTAACATCTATTTCAAGGCTATTGGCATTATCAATGTCATCATAGGCCGTGGTTTTAAGTTTATGATAGCCATTGGCAACGTCAAGATAGTTTAGATCAAGACTATAAGGATATTGACTGACCATACCGATAACCTGACCGTCAACTTCGTAAATGACTCTGGAAATTCCGCGTGGAGCGCTAGCCTGAACTTCAAGTCGGACAGGATATGATTCCAGGGTTTGATTAATTTGAGGTGAAAGCAGGGTAATCGTCGGTCTGTTTTCAAGAATATGAAGGTCATCGAATTCAGTCGGGGCATTTTCCGAGATTAATTCAATATTTTGTTCTTTGGCAATTTTTTCAGCCCAGGCTCTGACTCCGTCTTCCCAGGGTTGAAACATCGGATCGCCGGCCGGATTTTCCGGGGGTGGACCCTGCGGGTTATCCTTGCTGACATAATATAAAATATCATGATGCTGGTTGAATTTTTTCTTCTCCCGATATGATTCCGGGGTCAGTGGTGTAGCTAATTTGCCGGAAGCGCGGTCAATTTCCACTTCCTGATCAGAGGGAATAATGCCTCGTAAAATCGGCTGTAAATCTTCTGATAGTGGTTCGGGAGATTTAAATGATTCTACCGGAGTTCCAGATAAAATTCTGCGCATGTATTCATTCCAAATTGGAGCGGCAACTCTGGAGCCACTGGCGCCATTGGTCATATCATCACCATTACTGTTGCCCACCCAGACGCCGGTCACATATGAAGGCGTATAACCGATGGCCCAGGCATCATTATTGTCATTGGTTGTTCCTGTCTTGGCGCAAACCGGTCGATCTCTTAAGGTCAAAAGCGAGCCAGCGCCAAAAACATAGGCGCGCGCTCCATCATCAGATAAAATGCTGTTTAATTGTCGGGCAGTATTTTCGCTCCAGACCTTGTGTTTCTTTTCCTGAAATTCTTCCAAAACCTGGCCGCTTTTATCTTCAACCTTTAATATCGCGGCAATTTCTGCGCGTTCTCCGTCACGGGCAAAGGCGGTGAAGGCGCCGACATGATCAATTAGTTTGACTTCGCAGCCGCCCAAGACCAAAGATAAGCCGCACTGGGTTTTTTCATTAATAGTTGAATACCCCAGGCTCATCATAATACCCTTGACGTACTCAATGCCGGCTAAATATAGAGTTTTTACTGCAGGAATGTTTAATGACCCGGCTAAAGATTTGCGCATAGTCAGAGGACCGCGTTCCTTTTTATCAAAATCCATGGGCGCATAGGGTTTGGGATCTGACGGAAAGGTTGTATTGGTATCGTATAACACAGTTTCGGTCGTATAGCCTTTTTCAAAGGCAGAAGCATAAACAACAGGTTTAATTGATGAACCAGGTTGTCTGGGCATAATTGAGACATTAACCTGGCCGTCTATTTCGTCATTATTAAAGTCCTGAGAGCCGACCATGGCCAGGATTTCACCGGTTTTGGCGTCAACAGAGACTAAGGCTGCATTGGTAGCATTATATTTTAAATTATTTTCATTGGCATTGGTCACTGCTTCTTCGGCAATCAATTGTTTTTCAATATCTAAAGTGGTAATAACTTTCAGTCCGCCCTGGTCAACCAGTGTTTCACCAAGTTTTTCCGCTAATAATTCTTTAACATAAAATACAAAATGTGGCGCCACTAAACCGCTTAATTTTTCTTTTTTAAATTCAAGTTTCTCCTCTTTAGCCGCAGCCGCTTCTTCTTTGGTAATCCAGCCGATTTCAGCCATCTGATCAAGAATCCAATGTTGGCGTGCAAAAAGCTGGTCAGTATGAGAACCATAGGGAGACATCCTGGTGGGAGCCTGTGGAATGGCAGCTAAAATAGCGGCTTCAGCCAGAGTAACATCACTCGCATGCTTGCCAAAGAAATAATTAGAGGCTGATTCAACACCATAATTTACCGAACCGTAAGGGATTTCATTAAAATACATTTTTAAAATTTGGTCCTTGGTAAACTTTCTTTCAATCTGATAGGACAAAATCCATTCTTTTATTTTTCTGGCAATACTGCGCTCATTGGTTAAAATGGCATTTTTGACAAACTGTTGGGTTAAAGTCGAGCCGCCTCTGACACCTTTGCCTCGTAGGGGATCTAAAATTACACCCTGGATAATAGAAAAGAAATTAATGCCGTGATGTTCATAAAAATGGCGGTCTTCAGCAGCCAAAGTCGCTTTTATTATATAATCATTAATTTTGTCCAGTTCAATTACGGTTCTTTTTTCATCACCGTGAATTTCCCAAAGCAAGGTTTCGCCTTTGCGGTCGTAAATTTTTGTAGATTCTGAGATTACGCGGTCAATAACCTTGTTGGGATCAGGCAGCTGTCCAGAATACCAGGCCACGGCTCCGACAAAGAAAATGCCACCCAATAAAAAAAGAAATATAGCGGCAACAACTGCTATTTTTACAATTTTTACAGGGTCAATTTTATGTTTTTTGGAGGAGCTTAAAACCAGGGCTTTAAGCTTGGCCAATAGCCCCTGTTTTTTAAGGCGTTTTTTATACTTTTCCCAGTTCTTTGGTGATTGGGTTAAGTTTGGAATAGGCATAAAAATAACTGATAACTTATAGCTAAGAACTAATAACGTTGGAGTTATTAATTAGAATTATAGTTTATTTTGGCTAAAATTTCAAGTGTTAATGAATTATACAATTTTATTTTACTTCCAGGTTTACAATATCTTTTCTTTCCCAAGCCAGATTAAATATCTGCCTTAGGGCATCGGCGATATCAGGATTATTTATGACAATGCCCTGGGCATAGCGGTGGGAGGTTATTTGCACGAATTTATCAAAAATCTCAATAGAGATATTGCTGTCATATTTATTTCTATCCAATAATTTAAGGTTAATTAAATTGTATTTAGGATCTTGGTGTTTTATATATTCATGAATTGTCGGGTCATCAACAGTAAGTCCCTTTATTCTTATCTTAGCCCGTCTCATGGCTTCATTTACTTCAGGCCAGTAAGCCAATAATGCCGGGTCAGTGTCGCGGCTATGAGCAAAAAAAGCAGAGATGGGAGCATCTTTTTTATATGCCTTAATACCTTTGGCATACATATCTTTTATGCCGGCTAAACCTTCATAATAGGTAACACTGACTTCATTTTTCTTGCCTTTCCTTAAAGCCTTTAATTCACCAAGTGCTTCTTGCGCAGTCTGCAATTTGCTTTGCGCCTGGGCAAAAAGATCTTCCGGCGGAGTCGCAACATACTGCAGTACCTTTTCGCGGGGGATTTTGGTGACTGCGCTTTTATCAATCAATTCATCTAAAATCACATAAGTCGTGGATTTTTTAATCTGGCTATGCTTGGACACTTGATAGGCAGTAGCCTTGCCAAGCTGAAGCAGGCTCAAATACGTTTGGGCCTGTTTTTCGTTTAAACCGATATTTTTAAGTGATTGTATAAGATCCATATGTTTATGACAAGCCGCAACTAATATGTCATGGTGAGCTTTATCGATTCAGGAGATTTTAAGGGACAAGCCCTAAAATCAAAGCATTCAAAACTTACATTTCTATTATAGCACACCCTGAAAAAATAGTCAATATTTTTGACGAATGTGAAATGAGTAATTTAAGCAATATGGCTAATATTCGTAGAAATAACTTCCTATTTATATTCGCATTATTAGTCATAAGTCTTGACAAAATTTCAAAGATATGCTATACTGCTATATCAGGCTGAGACAGGGACAACCTAGTTCAAGCTTGAAAACAACGAAAACCAAGTTCTTTAAAGATAAACATACCCTCAACAGTCCGGCAATGCGCGGATAAAAAGGAGAGACTGATGATTTCTTATAAGGTTATCGTGGATTATACCCTGACCCTGGCCGAAATGATCGTTGCTGGCAACCATGGGCGGTTCTGGGATGAGAATGATGATTCCCGCTTTCCGCTTCAGGGAACTGGTCAGCATGAAGTGGAACTGGTTCTGGTTCCAGTTTATCTGAATCAGGATGTCGAGACTTGGGATGTTCTGGAATATATGGACAGTCAAGGCTTGGAACCGGCCAACATCGAGCAGTTGCTCGCCTTTGGCACGACGTATCCGAAAATTCGCAGAGAATTTTCGATAGTCGCCCTTGGGTCATCCACAAAGGGTAGATATCATCGATACTATCCGTGTCTGGTGAGTTACGATGGCCGACGTGATCTACACCTCTGCCAGACTGATGACCACCCTTGGGATGGCGAAAGTTTTTTTCTAGCCGTCCGCACAAAATAAAGTTGCATCAGGGGAGAAAACAGAGAACAATATCTGTTTTGCTCCCCACCTAAATTTAGTCTTTAAGAGAATCTTGAAGATTGAAATGTAGGGGTTCTTTAAACCAAAACAATCAAACTGTCAGTTAGCTGACAAAAGGAGTTTATCATGCAGACTTTTGCTAAGGTTAACGTTTGTGGTAATCGGGTACGCACCATTCAGATCCAGGGGCAGAAATTGCCCTCGGGCATATCTGATCAAGTGTGGAGCTTGAACGGGCTTTTAGAAGCCCTCAAGTTCTACCCCAACGTGCAGTTCAGACGTTGGGTCCGGGAGTATCGGGTTTACACCAGGTGGTTGCCTCTGAACTGCTTGCCCGTAAAACTCCTGGAGCTGGTCAGGCCCCGCTAGGTGTGAGCGAAATTACACTAAGTCTTCGGAAAGATTCCGAAGCCCGATTAACTTATTCAGTTGATTGGCAAGTATCTCCCTTAAAAAAGGAGATAAATGGGGAGTAACATATAACTCCCCTCTAAGTTTTAGACTTGCAATTGGCATATAGCTGATTGAAAGCCTGAAAGATTGGATTTTAGCTCTTTAAAACATCCACCCGCAACCAGTTCGCCAAAGGCGGACAAGGAGGGAACGATGATTATCAAGTTTATCGGCATTATGGCGTCCCTGGGCGTTCCGTATCTCGAAGGTCGCTTCGAGGACGGGCTCATCCGAGCCTACATTCTGCCGAACGGCAATGTCATCGAGGTAAAACTCGAGTGACCTTGCCTCTTATATTTAGTCTTTCAAATGGCTTTGGCTGGTTGAAAGATTGAAACATAGGTCTGAAGTAAATTAAATCTATGTAACCACGGGAGTAAGGATACAAACCCTTTACTCCTCAGGCGGTCAGAGTAATTAACTGGCCATTACCCTTGCCGTCATTTGCCGATGCGAGAAAAGGCAATGCAATTCTTGGGGAAGATCCGAAGCGCGCTAGGGACTACGCGGACAATATCAGCCCCTGGGGGAAGTAGGAGCCTTCCCCAGAGTTATTTCAAAAAGCTGGGGAAATGCATATAATGCTTTCCCCACCTAAATTTAGTCTTTAAGTTAATAACTTAAAGTTTGAAATATAGGTTTGAGTTCTTTACATTTTTTATCATACCCAGCCATTCCGTTATACGGGATAAAAAGGAGATTCTCATGGCAGCTGCAAAACCAGCTTCAAGTTCCAGGTCTGTTTCTCGTTCCCAGTCGGTTGCTAGCTCGGAAAGTTATTACCAGGCAGCGGCTGAACCAGAGGCGGTAAGCGTACCAAAAGCCATGGCGCAAGCGCAGGCACAAGCTGAAGCAGTGGCAGAGGCAATGCTTGTCATTGTCTGTGAATGCTGCGACGCGATATTGGGCATGATTGCGGATACAGCGCGTCCGCCGATTGAAATGCGTTGCCCGCATTGCGGATATGCATTTATGCTATATCAGACGCCCAGATGGAATTTTGATTATCCGCAGTGGGCAGTTCCAGCTTGCGACAAAGAGGTCATTGAGAAAAATCCTAAGCCTGACCAAAATCAAGGAGGCATTAGAATGGAAATCACCACCGGTTGTGGCATTGGCTGGTACCAGCAGCTGGGCTGTATCGTCATCAACAACCCTTTGGGACAGAGAATGTTCTGGCCGAACGGCGATGACAAAAAGTCCGTGTCCTTGATCAAGGATGAAAATGATTTCTTTGCTTTCGCGGAAATCATTGCCGAGATCAACGGAATGAAGATCGTTGAGGCCAAAAGATTCCACTACGGCCCGATGTTCTTCTTGGGTTAATAAACCTAGCCGCCACTTGCGAGCGAAATCGCAAAAGGGGAGTAAAATGAAAATTTTGCTCCCCACCTAAATTCTGTCTTTAAGATAACTTCTTAAAGTTTGAAATATAGGTAAGCGTTCTTAAAACGTTAATTGTCTGATAAACAAGGAGGAATCTGATGAAATACCACGAAGTGGCTCGTAAATTGATCCTGCTTGGTTGTCGGGAAATCATGACCAAGGGCGGACAACACCGTAAATGGGTTAACCCGCAAACACAGGCCATGGCAGTCCTACCTTATTGGGGTTCCAAGGAACTCAAATCTGGTACGGTCAAAGCTGTGTTCCGACGTCTTGGGGTTAACGAATATTGCAACTGTTAGCAACTGCCGCCTATCTCGGCGGGGTAAAAATTGATTAGGAGAAAAAAATGAGTCCAATGATGATGTGTCCGGTTTATCGTCCGGAACCAGAGAGGACGCCTGTCATGGAATCCCGGCCTCAGCTGAGGGCAGAAACAGACAAGGATAAAATTACCCGATTCTTTGGGGATTTTACTTCCACACCATTGGCCGTTTGTCCTTCGTGTAAGCATGAACTGACAGACGAAGAAATCAGGAAGGGTTTTTCCACTGACCCGCTTGATTTCAACACCACCTGTCCTAAGTGTGGAACACGATTCTTCGCCTCTCTGATTATCAGCGTTGACGGTAGGGTGGTTGAGCAAATCACTTACTTCTGCCCTGATCAGACTCTACATCAAATGAAGACTATCAAAGTCGAGCGCGGCAGAATCGGTATTGTCTACCTTGGCAAACATGATCGGCAGCTTTTCTTCAACATCGTCAGGCATTTTCGCACTTACAACCAAGGTCTTAAAAGACTGAAACTTCTGGTCTAACTATGAGGTAAAGGAGCTTAAGGATGATAATGATTACCAGTGGCTGTGGCCTCGGTTGGTACCAGCAGCTTGAATGCATTGTCGTCAATGATCCTTCAGGGCAGAGAATCTTCTGGCCGAACGGTGATGACAAACGCATTTGTAGTTTGATTCATGATGAAAGCGAGTTCTATGCTTTTGTCGAAATCATCGCCGAACTTAACGGGCTGAAGATCGTTGAGGCTAAAAGGTACCACTATGGCCCGATGTTCATTCTTGGCTAATTAAAATAAACCGCCAGTTGCGAGCGGGAATCGCAACAGAAAGAACCAGGTGTAAAATCGGTTCAAAAAAGAGCCAGGTGTGAAACCGGCTCTTTTATATTTGCTCAGATTATTTTTCAAGCGCTTCTGTAAAACGTTCTCGTAATTTTTTTATACCATCCTTAAATTCTCCTTTTTTATCATCATCAAGTTCTTCCAGCTTTTTTATGGCGTCATTAATTTCTTCTTTGAGTCCTTCCAGCGGCTTATTGTCTTTAATCAGGTTTTCAAGTTTATGTAACAACCCTTGAATTCTGGTGATTTCTTTGGTTGTTCTTTCGAGATCAGTGCGTCTTTCTTTGCCTGATTCAAAAAATCCAGATTCGATGCCCATAGGATTTTAAGGTTAATTATTAAAATTATTTAATTTTATCGAGAAAATTTTTAGCCTGCAAATAGGTAAGCGCAATAGCCAAAGCATCAGCCGCGTCATCTGGTTTGGGAATGGTTCTGAGTTTAAGTAATATTTTGACCATATTCTGCACCTGGCATTTGTCTGCCTGGCCATAGCCGCAGACAGCCTGCTTGACCTGCAGGGGGGTAAATTCAAAAAGTGGGAGTTTGTTTAGAATTGCGGTCAGTAAAATTACTCCACGGGCTTGGCCGACATTAAGCGCAGTTTTAACGTTTTTCGCAAAGTATAATTGTTCCACGCAAACAGCATCTGGTTTATACTTTTTCATAATCTTGCTTAAAGCCTGATGCAGATATTTTAAGCGTTCAGAAAATTCCTGTTTGGTTGTGGTGGTAATGACGCCATAATCCAAAACTTCCAGCTCTTTATTTTTTTCCGTAATCAAAGCAAAGCCCGTGGTGGCAAAGCCGGGATCGATGCCGAGGATGGTGAAGGGGGAATTGGGTTTAGATTGGGACATAATTTATTTATATTGAAGTTTAGGAATCACGGATAATGTTCACGGATTGCACGGATGTTGATCCTTGAGATCCGTGATAAAAATCCGTGGTTTAGAGGCTTTCATACATTCAGTCTACCAAATCTTCCTATTATTGACAAAAAGTTTTTTTAATTGTAAGTTTGGGGTAGTTACTCAAGTGTCCTTTTAACATATTTGGGGTAAACCAGCTAACATGTGCCATTCATGGCAGGAGGTGCAATCATGAAAAAAATAGAAAGCAGGGGATTGGTAGTAATGATTTTTGTTTTAATCATCATTGTAAGTGTCGGAATACAATGTGATAATCAAGTCCCGAAAAACCTAAGGGTTTATAAGGCGACAGTGAATTATAATTTGTCTCCTGATGAAATGCTTATAGCAAGCAATTATCAATGGTGTGCCGGCGATCTTAAAAAGGATCAATTAACCGGTAAGGGCGTTCAGGAGATTGAACTTTTTGTAGTCCCCATCGAAAAAGAATTTTTGTCGGGGGAAGTTGTTCAGTACTTAAATAGTTTAGGGCTTAAATCTGCAAATTTTGCGCAACTACTCGCATTAGCAGCAATCGATCCTGATATTGAAAAAGATGGAGCGATTGTAGCAATGGGATCTCAATGGTGGGATTACGACAAAGACCGTGTTTGTCCTGTATTACGTAACGATAATGGTAAACGCGGTATTGCGATCCAACGGATGAGATATTTAAATTTGCTGGATGTTACTTGGGATACACAATACCGTTTTTTAGCCTATAAATAGGAATAACAAGAAGCGAGACGCGATGCGTTTCGCTTTTTAAAATTTAAAAATATCAGCATGCATTGACAAAGGACAAAGTTTAAGTTAAAATAGATAATCAAGGTTCTTTTTACTCCAAACGCTAGCCAAGGAGGCTTGATCATGAAAAGATTGATAATTATCGTAACAGCCATAATTCTGGGAGGGATGCCAATGATAGCTAAGGCTCATTCTGTCGGTGTTAAGGTTTTGGACCTGAACAATGGCCAGAGGATCATTGTCTGGTATCCAGGCATCAGGTTGGCTAGACAGGAACCGTTTTCCCATTTTGGCAGGGCCAGAAGCTTAAATGCTTATCTTGACGCCCCAATCGATTTTTTTGGAGCGCCTTACCCGCTGATTGTCCGGTCTCATGGCTTGGGCATGGGTGCGCTGGACGCTGTTAACTGGTCTGTCAAAGTCGCGGCTGAAGGCTTCGTGGTTGTGGCTTTTGACCACAGCGATGCTCTGGCCTGTAAACTGGACGGGTCAAGTGATTTAGATTGGATTGCGGCCAGCAAGGCCATGATTCAGTATCATGATGACTTTGATATGGCGGTTCAGACCGCCTTTAGTCAAAGTCTGACTTATCTGGACAATTCGGTTTATCGTACTCGGGAATTTTCCGCTGTCTTGGATGGAGTCTTGGTTCATCCGTTTTTTCAGGGTTTAATTGATCCTGATAAGATCGGCGCGGCTGGTCATTCTTTTGGCGGAGCTACAGTCCTGGCTTTAGGTCATCAGGCTGAAATGGATTGTACTGATCCGGCTAGCTATTCGCCGCAAATTTGCGGCACTAACCCAAGTACGGGGTTTTCAGGTAGCTTTTTAGCCAGTCAGTGCTGCCGGCCGGCTTATCAGGGCAAAAAGAGCAGCTTCTATGACCCGCGAGTTAAAGCTGTTATGGCAGTCGGTCCTGGCACATTTCTTTTCTGGCCGCTGGAAGTCAATATTCCGGTCATGCTGATTAGCGGCGATCATTTCGAGGTTGATCAGCAGAACATGACCAAGCCGTTTGAAACATTTTCGCAGGTTTATTGGTTGGTGGTAAAGAACACCGACCACATGAACTGGGTATCCTGGATTTACAATAATATTCCCGGAGCGCCAATGTTTTTTAAAGGCTACAGAGCTTACTGGCTTAAGCAGGCGATTTTTCAGGAATATTCACTGGCTTTTTTCCAGGCTCACCTTAATGGCGATTTTACCCAGCTGAACAGGCTGAAAAATATTCATTGTTCCCGCATCAACTTCAGATATAAACCTTAAGATTCAATTGTAATCATAAAGGGCGATTCCGCAACGCGGCTCGCCCTTTTATAATTTGACAGAATTATGAAAATTTTATATTTTAATATTAACAACTTCTATACGTTCAAATAAAATATGGGCCAGCTGCGGTTATTTGTAGGCTTAAAGTTCTTAAAGAAAGTATTCAAAAATTTTTAAGCAAAAAAGGAGTAGAAAATGAGTAGGACTGGTTATAAAGCTCAATATCGTCAGCATCTCCATCAAGATCCAAAACACAGGCGCTTTTTGGCTAAAGATTCAGAAGCAAATAGGAGAAATTTATTAGGGGCTGAACTGCTTGAATATAAAAAATTTGTAAATGCAGCCTTGGAAACTTTTTTTATGGAATGCCGCCGGCTTGTAATGAAACTAAAGAAAGACCCGAATAAGGAGGACTAGCTGAAAAAATATGCTCTGGCCGAAACAATATTTTTCAGCCACTTGAAACCCAAAAGGCGAGACCGCAACGCGGCTCGCCCTTTTATAATTCGTTTAAAATTAGTGTTAATTAGTTTTCCCCTAAATTCGTCCAATAATCATCCACATCCTCATTTTCATCCAGAGCTTCAAAAAAATTACTTAATTTCTGTCCGGTTTCATCATTAACTTTTACTTGTTCCTTGGCCACATATTCCATGGCAGCATCTTCCAGGTTAAAACCCAGATCTTCCAGCCCTTTTTTGACTTTTTGTAAATCAGGAATTCCGCAAGATACAGTAACGCCTTCTTCACTTTTTTTAATATCTTGAGCGCCTAAGTCAATTAACTGCAATTCAAGTTCGTCCCAGTTTTTTTTAGATAATTGTTCGTTGCTGAGGCGAATGACGCCTTTATTTTCAAATTGCCAGGCTACAGCTCCGGGTCCACCCAGGGAACCGCCATATTTGGAAAATAAATGCTTTAACTCTGAAGAACTACGGTTTTTATTATCGGTTAAACATTTAACTATCACGGCAACGCCGCCAGGGCCAAAACCTTCATAAACCATTTCTTCAATAGTTGCGCCCTCAAGTTCTCCGGTACCGCGTTTAATTGCGCGGTCAATGTTTTCTCTGGGCATATTGGCGGCTTTGGCTTTGTCCATGGCTAAACGCAAAGAAAAATTAGTAACGGGATCACCGCCCCTTTCTTTGGCTGACACAGTAATTAATTTGGCCAGTTTGGTAAATAAAATCGCGCGCTTAGCATCTGTAGCGCCCTTAGCTCTTTTGGTTGTGGCCCACTTTGAGTGTCCGCTCATACATTAAGTCTAAAGTATAAAGTCTAAAGTCTAAAGTTTGGAGTTTTTAATATATTTTTTCCTTAACTTAGCCTTTCGGATAATAGAATCTTACCAAAATCATTCATTAAAATCAAGAAGAATTGAAACAATTTGATAAATTAGCCGATTTTATCCCCAAAAAACTATTGCTATTTATGAATAAGCTGTTATACTGGTAACAAATAGAATTTAAATCAGTTTTTATCCAGACTCAGTTATTTTATTGCCATGCCTAATAAAATGACGGTCGGGAATCGAATTATGTACCAGGTTTTTTTTGTCTGTTTTTCTTGGTTTTTATTATTGCTGGCGGCTTTTTATCTAGGACTATATTCCATAGCTTATTATTTGGGAATTATTATTGTCGTTTTTACGACATTTTTTTTACTCTTTATTTTGCAGGAATTTTTTCGGGTAGTTATTAGGGGCAATGCTCCATATGTGACTAGCTCAAAGAAATTTATTAGGAAAATTATTGATTCCGTGGATTTTAAAGAAGGCGCCCTGGTTTACGAACTAGGTTGTGGAGATGCCAGGTTTTTAAGGGAATTGGTTAAAAAACACAATGTACAGGCAATCGGTTATGAGTATTTTTTGGTTCCATATCTAATTGCAAGATTCTTTAATTTTTTCAGCCGCAATAAGGTTAAAATATATTTTAAGGACATTAGCAAGGTGGATTTATCAGAGGCAGATTACATCTATTGTTATTTGATGGTCAAACAAATGGATGTTTTGGAGAAAAAACTGCAGCAAGAATTAAAACCCGGCGCTTTGGTTATCTCCAATACATTCGTGTTTAAGACTTGGCAGCCGGAAAAGGTCATTGTTTTAGACGAAAATAAAAATTATAAACTCAGCAATAAGATTTATCTTTACCGCAAAGTTTAAATCTTGATTAAATACCAAAAATTAAGTTTTCTTGCTATAATTAGACCATGAAGTGGCGTAATATTGCAATTAAACTCCAAGAACTGATTGCCCGCAATCAGTTTGTTTTATATCTGGCTGTTTTTGGGCTGGCTTTTTTTTGTTATCTCTGGATTCAATCCACCCCCTCAATGATTGACCCGGATTCTTTTTATCATTTAAAAATGGTTAAATTAACTGCCCAGCAGGGGCCGGTGCTGGATTTCCCCTGGCTGCAGTTTACGGTTTTAAAAGATTACTATACTGACCATCATTTTCTATATCATGTAGCGGCTATTCCCTTTATTGAAATTATGGGTGATTTTTTGGGCTTCAAATATTACACTGCTTTTTTAGCGGCTTTTTTTATCATTCTGGTCTATTGGTTTTTTAAACGTCAGCAGATAAAATGGGCAGAATTTTTTATTTTAGCTCTGCTTTTTGCCCCGGCTTTTATGTTTCGTGTTTCTTTAACTAAAGCCACGGCTTTTTCCCTAATATTATTGTTTTTTAGTATTTATAATGTTTTTCAGAAAAAATATTGGCCTTTATTTCTGATTTCATTTATATATGTTTGGTCGTATGGCGGCTATTTTTTAATTTTAGGTATGGCTTTGATTTATGTTGCGGCGGAGACTATTTATTTGGTACTGCAAAATGAATTTGAAGATAGAAAGAAAACATGGCCGCGACTCAAAACCATGGCAAAAAATACAGTTATTTATTTTTTTAGCCCGGCACATTTAAAATTAATCGGCGTAGTTATTATTGGTCTGGCAGCCGGCATTGTCATTAATCCCTACTTTCCCAAAAATTTATATTTTATCTGGCAACAATTAGTTCAAATCGGCTTGATTAATTATCAGGGCCTGGTTAATGTCGGCGGGGAATGGTATCCATATCAGGCCTGGAATTTAATCGCTGATATTAATTTGGTTGCCTTGATCGCAGTTAGTGCTTATGTTGCTTTTATCGTTAGTTTTAAAAAACAACAGCCAAAATCATACTTTTTTTTATTGACCAGTGTTTTGTTTTTAATCTTGACTTTGAAATCTAAGCGTTATGTCGAATATTTAGTGCCCAACCTGGTTTTTTTTGCAGCTTTTAGCTTTAACTATGCAGTTCAAAATCATCAGCTGAAAGCCGCCTATTTAAGATGTAAAAATGTTGCTTATTCAATGAAATATTTGCTGGCGATACTCTTGGTTTATCTCAGTATCCTGGTAGTTTCTGTCTGTGTCAGAAATGTCCTGGCTACGAAACAATCGTTTAGCGGGGGCATAGGTTTTCAAAATTTTGCAGGCATATCTCAATATTTAAAAACAAATGCCCAGCCCGGACAAATTATCATGCATACTGATTGGGATGATTTCCCCATGCTTTTTTACCATAATGATAAAAATTATTATATTGTCGGTTTGGACCCGACCTTTATGTATAATTATAATAAGGACCAGTATAATCTTTACGCTGATATTACTACGGCTAAAAAAAAGGATAATCTGTATCAAGCCGTTAAGGATACTTTTAGAGCCAGTTATTTTATAGTCAATAAAGACAGGGGGCAATTGAAAAAAAACTTGGAAAATGACGGCGGATTTGTTATGGTTTATGAAGACAAGGATGCCTGGCTCTACCGGTTGAAATAGGGAAAAATAACGAGTATTTACACTAGTCAACAAATTATGAAAATTTTAATTGTGCTACCTGCCTATAACGAAGCCAAAATATTAGAGGCTAATGTCACTAAGCTTTTGTTATTTGTCAGGGCCAATTTAAGCAACCAGGAATTTAAGCTTATAATTTCCGATAATAATTCTACTGATGATACCCAAACAGTCGCAGAGAGCTTAAAAGTAAAATTTCCTGAAGTTGATTATATTTTTGTCCCCGAACAGGGTAAAGGCAACGCCATAATGGTTCCTTGGCAAAAACTGCAAAATGACTATAATCTTTATATTTTTATGGATGCTGACTTGGCTACAGACTTGCAGTCTTTGCCGGATTTAATTTCTGGGCTTAATAATGGATATGATCTGGTGCTGGGCTCCAGATATTTGAAGGCTTCCCAGGTCAAAAGAACTATTTGGCGGCGGATGTTTTCCCTTGGCTATCGCTGTTTATTGAAATTAGTTTTAGGCACAAAAGTGCGTGATTTACCCTGCGGTTTTAAGGCTGTTACCCCAAGGGTCGTGAAAGAAATTATACCAAAAATAAGGAACCATACCTGGTTTTTTGATTCTGAAATGGTATTTTTAGCTGAAAAAGACGGCCTGAAAATAAAAGAGATTCCTGTTAAGTGGCAGGAACCCCGGGGTAATGAAGATAAAAGCCGGGTTAATATGCTTAAAGTTACTAGTCTATATTTTAAAGAGGTTTGGCGACTCAGAAAACAATGCAAAAAATAATTAATTTTATTTGTGCTCATAGCAGCTGGTCACTGTTGGTGATCCTATTTATAGCCCTTATCTTTAGGGTTATTTTAATTGATAAAATACCCGGGGGTTTGCAGGGTGATGAAAGCCTGATTCTATATAATGCCTGGTCAATTGCTGAAACCGGTGCTGATATTTTTAATGACAGCTTGCCAGTACATTTAAGGGGTTATGGCTGGGGAGAAAATTCCTTTTTAGTTTACTTGCTGGTGCCGCTGATTAAATTATTTGGTCCCTTTCAGGTCTCAATTTTTCGGTTAGTAGTTGTTTTATTCCATTTACTGCTAATATTATTTTCATTTTTTTTGGCCAGGGAATTATTTGATGAAAAAGTCGGCCTGTTAACGGCTTTATTTTTAACTTTTTCACCCTGGGATTTAGCCTTATCCCGGATATTATTCAATGTTTCTCTTTTGCCTTGTTTTTATATTGCCGGACTGTATTTTTTAATTGTTGGTCTAAAAAGAAAACGGGTTGTTTATTTCATGATCTCTGGTTTTATCTTAAGTTTAACTTTTTATATTTATGCTTTATCATATTTTTGGGTGCCCATTCTAGTGTTGATAACAGCAATTTCATTTTGGCCAAAAATAAAGGCCTTAAAATACTGGCATTTTCTAGGGTTTACACTGACGGTCTTGATCATTGGCTTGCCTATCATTTTATTTTATATAAAAAATCAATTCGGTTTATTGCTGAACCTGGATAAATTCTTGTTTTTTTCTCTGCCCAAATTAACCTCGACCCGTTTTAATAATATTTCAATTTTAAATGAAATTGATATTTTAATGCCACTAAGCTTGGCCAAAAATTATTTGGCCCATTTTAATCCGGTTTTTTTATTTTTTAATGCGACTTTGCCCAGCTTTGTAAAACACTTCGGATTAATTCAGCTTTATGAACTGCCGTTTTTGGTTATCGGCTTGGTCTTAATTTTCATTAATTCACGGTCAGCCAACTATAAGTTTCTTATTTTATGGCTTTTGGCGGCGTCGTTACCAGTGGCTTTGACCATTGAAAATCTGCCCCATCCCTTACGTTTTGTGAGCGCCTTGCCGATTTTTGAAATCATTGCCAGCCTGGGAATTATTTATTTTTTTACCAAGTTTATAACCAACAGAAGAAAAATACTCATGACTTATATTGTTTCAATTGCCATTATTGTTACTGTGGGCTCATATTTTTTTAATTACTATGTTATTTATCCGCAGACTTCATTCAGGGAACAGCAAGCAGGCAGCCAAGAACTGACTGAGTTTATTCAGGAAAATTATAACCAATATACCAATATTTATATTGTAAATCGCGGTTGGTTATATCTGTACTTTCCTTATAATTATTTGTATTTTGCCCGGATTCAGCCGCAAAGGATTCAAGCCCTAAAATTTGAGCAATTGAAAACAAATTTTGTGCTTGATAAGATAAATTTTGTAGATAAATTGCCAGTGTCTGCGGCTGAAAACGAGCTGACTCAAGATTTGTATTTACTGCCAATCGGAGAGGCCTTTGACGGTTTTATTAAGAGTAAACAGCTGCTTAAAGAATTTAAAGATTTAAATAACCAGACCTACTTTGTTGCGCTTAAATAAAAAAACACCTCTATCGAAGCGGGGCAGGCTTAAATAATCATTATTAATATGATTTTAAAAGTTTAATGCACCGATTGTTTCATAACGGTCAAATTCCCAGGTAATACTGCCAATGCCATTAAGTCCGGGCATGCCGTCAAAGCTGATAATTTCAGCTTTTTTTATTGGCCCCAGATCAAAAAAGTTTAGCTGGATGATTTGTCCCGGTTGCCAATTGTGCGTCGGATAAAAACCATAGCCCAGCGGAAAGATTTGGTCATTAATTTTTATAAAATAATTTTGCTCTAGAGGAGTTAAAGCTTTAAAAAACAATGATAGCTGGGTTGCAGTTTGAGCAGAACCCATGAAGGCTAATTTGGCCTGAAGAATTTGGTTTTGCGGGCTAGATATTTGCGGTAATTCCTGATCATTATAGACAATATAAAGCTGAGTGGTAGATGGTGTCTCGGATTTTTGCCATAAAGCCAGGTTGCGCGATACTTTTGTAAGTTTAAAATTCTTTTCCTCAAGCAGGCTCTTTAATCTGTCTGGAATTTTGTAATAATAGTCTGGATATTTTTGGGCAAATTGCAGCTGAAAGGTTATATAGTCGCTAAAATCAATTAAAAGATATTGAGTCTCGTCAGGAATAATATAATCTCCGGCATTAAATTGCTGCCTGCCGGTAACCGCATAATTTAAGGGATAAATATATTGCCGCGAAGACAGATTTGTTACTAAATCATAAGAAGTTACCAGAGATGCTGATTGCGGTATTTGGGCTACAAACTCCTGTTTAATGGAGGTATTGGCATAATTAAAATGGATAACGGTCTTGGCCAGGCAGGGCAGGGGACCGAGAATAATAAAATTATAAAGCAAGCCGCCGATAAAAATCAGAGGCAGGACCCCGCCATATTCGCGATTAATAAAGGAAATCTTGGAATTTTTGCTCATGGCTTTTAGTGAGAAAATAGTGGCAAGACTAAAAATTATCAGATAAATCGCGCCATAGTGCCCTTTAATCGTGGCTCCGGTGGCAAAAGACGCCAGCATTAATTGCAGCAGATTACCCAGGCAGAGAAGCAGGTATTTTGGCCGCCAAACCGGAATAAATAAAAAGACCAGAAAGAAACCCAAAATTAATTCAAGATTTTGAACCGTAACAACATGAGTAAATACCAGAGGAAATTTAGCAAAGAAATTTATAAAAATTTCTCCCGGAGTTTTGCCCAGCCAATAATAATAAGTCAAAAATTTATAAGAAGACATTGAAGAGACCAGGGCGGCTAATTTCATAATAATTAAAAAGTATGAAGCGGCCAGCAAAGAGGGTGTCAGAATCCATTTAAGTTTTTTTCTATCCAGGAGGGCAACCAGGCCAAATAAGAAAATCACAAAGGCCACGTCCTCACGCACTAACAAACTGAGTCCGCACCAGGCCAGAAAAGGCCAGAATTTATTCTGATCATAAAAATAAAAAGTCCAGGCTATAAAAAAAGGAGCAAAGGCTAGAATATGAAATTCATATAGGGCAATATTGAAGGTCAGCGGGTTAAATAAAAAAAGCAGAATAACCAATAGTCCCAATTGAGGCGTTAAGTGCTTTTTGGCCAGCAGGTATAGGGGAATGGCAGTAAAGCCTAATATGCAGGCTTGAATAAAAAGCAGATTAAGAGGCGAGCGCCAGATAGTATAAATTGGGACTAGAAAAAAGATGATTAATTCAAAATGGTCACCTAAATATGAGGTCGGATGAATGGAAAATTCAAATAAACGGCCGAATGAGGAATTATAAAAGACTTGGTTGAAAATGGCTAAATCCAGGCCATTATAAAGGAAATTAAAGTATTTGTATAGACAGATTCCAAAAATAATAAAAATATAGATAAAAATTAAGCCAAAAGTAATTTTGGCTAATTTTGGCCAATCAAGCTTTTTAAACCATTTAAATTCAGGAGTTTTCATATCTATATTTTAGCTTAAATTTAGTAAAATATAAAGGCGGGTATTGACAAATGACTATTAATATGCTATACTGTAGAGATTGAAGAAATTCGGAAATTGTCTTTAGTTATACCAATAACAAGTTGCAAACAAACTGCCCTCAGGGCAGAGGAGGAAAAATCATGAAGAAAGTCACCGTTCTTTTTATGGCGTTGATCGCGACCGTCGCGATTTTCACTGGCTGTGCCACTGCCAAACGCGGCGATACCTCGTATCACGGGCCGAGTAATGCTCGGGCCGAAGAAGTGATCGAGCCCAGCCCTGGCTGGTCCGTAGCCCAGGAGGCCGTCCGCAACAACCCTAATGCCAACGTGCGCATGCGGTCGGGCAGTGACGTTTTCGAGTACAACCCTCCCGGTTCCACCCCAGCTCCTGGCAATGATCTGCCTGCCAATGGTATGCTCAAAGGCACTTTTCACAACGGTATGCCCGACGTGATTGATGTTAAAATCATCCATTCTGGCAGTGTCGTGGACAGCTTTTCCGTCCAGCCGGGACAGTGTAAGCCTGTGCCTTTGCCTCCTGGCAAATACAGCTATACTGTTTCGAATCGCGGGACTGGAGAGAACGTCAGCCTGCCTTTCGAGCTCATGGGAGTGAGAAACTACACCTCTCCATGTGGAGGCGGGCACGTAGATTTCGTGCTCTACGTCGTGCCGTAAAATGAATATAAAAGGGCAATCCTTCGGGATTGCCCTTTTCTTTTTGAATTTTTTTAGGTGCTGGCGCCTGGATTCATAGGACCGCCACCACCTTCAAGTGATGCCCTTAAGATGGCATTAACCACAAAGGTTGTGATGGCATAGGCAGTCGCAATAATTAACACCCCAATAACCGCATAAATAATGACATTCTTGGCATGTTCAACTTTTTTGGCTTCACCGGTTGAGGTCATGTATAAAACTCCGCCATAAATCATTAAAATTACAAAGACTATACCTAAAAGGCCAAGCATTATTTGAATGATTGTCGCGGCAATTTGTGCCGGGTGAGCCGGTTCATCCTGTCCATACACCTGGCCGCCGAAATTTTGAATAGAATTGGTGATAGAACCGCCGGCAGGAGTGTCGCCGGTTGCGAAAACAGCGCTAACGGACATTAAAATGCAACAAACAATGATTAAGAGTTTAAAGGCCAGATATATTTTTTTCATACAATTTTACTTTAATTTATATTTTATTGAGGAATTAATGATTGTTCAATGCTGCTGGAAACAAAATAAGCTATGGTGTAAGCCATTAAGACAATGGCCAGGCCGATGACCGCAGTAATCAGCAGCCCTTTAGCTTTTTGTACTTTTTTTGGCTCACCCTGAGAAAACATATATAAAGTACCGCCGTAAATAAAGACGATCATGAAAATTACGCCCACAAAAACAATCAGGCTTTTTATTAGGACGGCGGCAAAGCTTTGGGGCGTGGCTTTGCCCAGATTAGTTACATTGCCGGCGGTATTTTGTAAACCTCCGGAAAATTGGCTAGCCTGCACGGCTTGAATTCCAAAAGTAGAAAATAAAATAAATATCAAAAAGAAAATGGCCAGACATGTATAAAATTTTTTCATAAATGTAAGCGTTTTATTTTAGGGATGTTTCCAGGGTTGTGGCAATGAAATATGTAACCGCATAGGCCGTCATCACAATAAGAAATCCAAAAATTGCCAGTTTGAGCAGATCCTTGGCCTTTTTAATTTTGGACTCTTCGCCTAGCGAAGTCAGGTAAGTAAATCCGCCGTAAATAAACATAATAACAAAGACTATGGCGATTAGGCCCAGTAAAACTTGGATTATTTGAGCGGCCAAACCAGCCAGCGAAGTCTCTGTCTTTATGCCGGCGCCTTCGCCAGTTTGGGCAATAAAGCCATTTACATTGCTTAAATTCAAAGGCTGGGCAAAGGTTATGGTTGCTTGGGCGCCAAGACTAATAACTAAAAGTAAAATAATGATCCAATGGGATATTTTCATAAACCATAATTTAAAAAGATACTTATTGGGCTTAACGGCAGTCGCAACAATGAGGTGATTCAGCTGGGCAGCTTAATTGACCCAGGTCAGGACAACTAGCGCAATTTTCCTGGGCGCATGTTCCGGGGCAGGTTTGCCCGGCCGGCTGAGTGGCATTTTCAATGGTACTGGCCACAAAATAGGTAATTGAATAGGCGGCCATAATTATTATAAACCCGATTATGGCTTTGCTGATAATTTGTTTGGCCTTTTTTATTTTTGCCTCCTCGGCAGCGGAGGTCATGTAAGTAAAGCCTCCGTAGATAATTAAAATTAGAAAACCAGCGCCGACCAAGCCTAAAAGAGCGTTGATTACCCGGGCAATAATTAAGCCGAGATTACCCTGATTTTCCGAATAACCAATGGTATTTCTGGTGGAGTTTAAAAATTCATTCTGATTGGCAAAGCTATAACCAAAAGCCGGGCTAAAGTACAAAAACAAGCCCGAAATAATAAGCACTAAAAATATTAAAAATAATTTATTTTTCATTTTATTTAAAAGGCCCGGTTATTGCGCGGTTAGCGTACTGAAAATCAGCGAGGTAATCGCATAGGCTGCGCCTAAAACCATGGCGCCGATAATGGCCCAGGTAATAACTGTACGACCCTTTTTTAAGGTTGTTTCAGTGCCTGCTGAAGCCATCATTAATATTCCGCCATAAATAATTAGAAACAAGAAAAGTGATCCGGCCAGAGCTAAGCCTGCGCCGGCAATCCGACCCAAAAAAGCCGGGACGCCACCGCCGCCAAATTCAGGTAATTTAGCTTCTGACTGAGTTCCGGGAAGGCCATAATCAGCAGTCGCCTGGGTTTGATTTAACGGTACTAGGCAAGTCAACGTGACTATAAATAAAGATAATATTATAAATGTTTTCATGATTTTGTGTAAAAAATTCCCCTAAGGGATGAGGGATGGACAGGCGTCCATCCCTCAAAAGGTACATTAGATTATAGGGCACCTGTAGTTGCACCAATAATAGAATTGATGACAAAGGTGGCGATGGCATAGGCCGTTAAAACAATAATCAGGCCAATAATGCCGGAGTAAATCAACTGTTTAGCTTTTTTAACAGATTCTTCATTACCCATTGCAGTCATATACTTGAAGCCGCCAATCAAAATGATTAAGACAGCAACAATTCCCAATAAACCCATGGCTACGCGGATGATATTAGCGATGGTGATTCTAACATCCTGGGTTCCCATGCCAATGTATGGTCCGACGTATTGGTTTAGACCCGGATCAATGGTTTTGCCTGTAGCACTAACCATTAAAGGCATGACCAAGATGCCGATAAGGGCTAAAGAAAGTGCTAACTTGACTAAATTCTTTTTCATGTTTTTTTTACCCTTTGTCAATACTCGGTTTAGAAAAACCAAGCATTGATAAGTTAATTATTAATATTTAATTGTTTACTATATTATAATATTATTTCCTACATTTAGCAATTTTATTGAGGTGCTTGGGTTTCGCCGCCTCCGCCTCCACCGCCGGTAGTCAGGCCGGTAAAAATAAAATTAACAATCACATAACTGCCCAAGATTACCATAATGCCGATAATGGCCCAGGTAATTATTTTTTTGCCTGCCTGAATCTTGGGGTCTTGCCCGGCTGCGGTCATGAGCATAAAACCGCCATAAACAAACATAAATAAGGCCACAGAACCGGTAATGCCCAAAACAGCGTTAATCACCCGACCAATAACAGTATTAATGCCGGAAATGCCGGAAACGCCCAAGGGATTAACTTCGCTAAGGTCAACAGTGGTGCCTCCAGTGGTGGCTGGTGGTTGCTGGGTTGTTGGGGGGGGGGTTGTTGGTGAAGGAGTTTTGGGGACACAACATTCTTTTCCTGCGGCACTTGTACAATCACTTGTAAATTGACTATTTTCAGTTGCAGGATTACAAGTATTACCACCTTCCATATTAGTAAAACGACAATTACCACCTAATTCACTACAAGTGGCTGCTAGGGTTACTTTAGGTGAACTAAAAAACAAGCCGGTGAAAAGCAGTAAACATAAGATAATTAACCAGTTTTTTTTCATAAAGATATGTTTTTAAGTTTTAAAATATAATTATTTACCCATCTTTGCGGCTATAGCGTGGGTTTTGTCTGGGAAGTTTTTTCATTCAGGTTGACAGGTAGATATTGAAGCAATACCCGGAGTATCTTTACATTTAGATCCTGGCGGGCAGGGAATGTCATCATCACCAGCAAGTCCACGATCGATGTTGGCATCTTCGCATTCTTGTCCTACTGTTATGGCGCTAACGCATTTGCCTCGTCCGTCATCATCCTTACCATCTCCATAGGGTGGTTCCGCAAATTCAAAGCAAATGCCAGATTGGCACTCAGCTTTATCATCACAGTCGCTGTCAACACCATTTCCTTTTTTATTAGCAACACAACATTGTCCGGCAATACATTGTGTAGTTGCTGCTCCACCAAAAAATCCGGCGCAATAAGCATCAACACAAGCAAGATTATCTGCGCCATCAATTTCCATGTCTTTACAGCCAAATTTAGCAGGGTCTTCAATTTTACCGCCACTGGGTAATTTTGTGGCGCAAATTTTGGCTTTGGTGCAATACAAAGTTGCACCGCATTCAGCGGTTTTAGCGCAGGGTTTGCCTATCTTATCCGCATCACTGGGTTTGGGCATAGCGTCTGTAAGATTGACTGCGTTTTCAGGCGGTTTAGGCGTAAATGAAACAGGAACACAGGTAAGCTTGGCTTGCCAGTCAAATTCTTGAGCGGTTAAAACCGAAACTAAGGTCGTAACAATCAGGTAAGCGGAAAAAATAATACCCAAGCCGATAACGGCATTAACCAGAATATCTTTCCCCTTTTTAATATTTCCCTCATTACCGCCGGAAACCAGCCAGGTAAAACCGCCATAGACAAACATTAAAAGCACCAAACTGCCGATTATGCCCAGAATTACTTTGCCGGCATTGATGGCTGTCTGTAAAATATCACACAAGGAACAGTCGCCGGTGCTGGTGCAGGCAGGCAGGATAGAATCCTGAGCCCAGGCAATCTGAGATAAAGAAACCAAAACCCCCAAACTTATTAAAATTATAAGCAAAAATCTGATTTTTTTAAAGCTGGACATAAAAATATGTAAATTAATAATCGGTATAAATTTTATTGGATGGTCAGGCTAACTTTGCTATTGGCCTGGCTGACCAGATCAATAGTTTTATAAGCACCGGTTAAATTATCCGTAATCATATCTGTAAATATTTTCTCGGCAGTTTGCGGGTTTTTGCCTTTATACCAACTGCGGGCCGTCAGGATTTGTTCCACAAAAGGTGCCAGCACCACATCATCTTGCTGCCATTCAATCAATGAGCGTAAAGCAACCGGCTTTTGCGCCTTGGTCACATATTTTTTATTAATATCCTGATTGGTTGTAATGAATAATAAGAAATCCCAGGCCTCATTTTGATACTGACTTTTTTTAGAAACGGTTTCTGCCCAGTAATTGGCGAAATTAATTGAAGGCTGTGAAAGCTGCGGTATGGGGGCAATATCAAAATTAAGTTTGGGTGCTTGGGTTTTAATAGTCGGAATATCAAAGGCATAGCCGATATAAAAAGCAGTCAGACCTTGGATAAAAGCTTGTTTAGAATTTGGCATGGTTTCATTCCAGGAATAGGCTTCATTGCTGGGGACGGCAAAACGATTATAAAAGTTTAAGGCCGAAACAGCCGGAGCATCTACACTTGTGTAACCTAGAGGTTTGGCATTAAATGTCGGAAAGCCGTTATCATCAGTCATTGGAGCGCCGACTTGCATCATCAGCAAGCTCAGAATGTCAGAGGCGCGGTTAACATTAGCAGCCGTGCCCATCGCTACACCGGACTGGATAATATCTTTTTGCGGATCGCGTTTGGTCAATTTACCGACCTGCACCAGGAGCTGATCCCAGGTTGTAGGCGGGGCTGTAATCCCGGCGTTATTAAGTAAATCTCGATTATAAAACAAAGCCAGCGTGTCAATGCTTAAAGGCAGACCATATATTTGGCCGTCGATCAGCTGGTTATCAGTGACTACATCCGGAAATAAAATGCTCAGATCTCTGGTTGTCAGAGTCTTTTTTTGCTGTTCCTTGGTGTAGGTTACTTTTTGAAGTGTACCCATCTGGACCGAGTAAAGCATTTTTATCTGGGCCGGCAACGGTTGGATTTTAGACTGGTATTTTTTCATCCAAGTAGTTTGAATGGAAAAAATATCCGGACCGCGATCTTCGGCCAGCGCATTGAGCACTTTATCCTCGTATTCATCATAGCGAAAATTTTCATAGCGGATGGAAACATAGGGATTGATTTTTTGGTATTCAGTTATTAACTCGCTGATATTGTCGCTTTCCTCAAAAACTTTCCAGTATTTCAAGGTTATTGGTTTGGGTGGCCCTTCTTTTATCACACCAGCCGGCAAACTGCCGCATTTGGCGCCGGTAGTAGCCAGAAAGGCAAAAATTAAGAAGGCGATGATTAGTTTTTTGTTTGGTTTTAACATATTTTTGGAAAATTTTTTAATTTATATTTTTATTAAACCGTTAATTTGCGCTGATGGCTTGGAGACTGAAAACATGCCGTTAGTTAATGGAGTCTAGGTACTCTTTAAATTCTTTGGCCAGGTCAGGACGCTGTAAGGCAAAATCAACATTGGCTTTGAGCCAGCCGAGCTTGGAGCCCGTATCATAATAATTGCCTTCAACTAAACAGGCGTAAAGGTTTCGTTTTTGTGACAAATTAAAAATGGCATCTACCAGCCACAGTTCGCCGCCTTGGCCGATCTTGGTTTTTTCCAGAATATCAAAAATGTCAGGGGTTAAAATATAGGCGCCGATAGTGCCTATGCGGCTGGGCGCTTTGTCCGGTCCAGGTTTTTCAACGATTTTTTTTACTTGGATAATATTTTTTTCAACTTCAGAACCTTCAATGACTCCGTATTTTTTAGTTTCCTCATCATTGATTTTTATGGCAGTTAAAACCGGAGCCTGGTATTTTTCATAAACAGCCATCAGTTGCTTTAAACGCGGCTGGCCTTGGTTGTTGACAAATAAATCATCTCCCCAAATAACCGCAAAAGGCTCATCGCCAATAATTTTTTTGGCATTTAAAACAGGCGTGCCGTTGCCGTAAGGTCCTTTTTGGCGGACATAAATAAAATTGGCCATGTCGGCAATTTCTTTTATTTCTTCTCTCATATCTTCTTTGCCGGTTTTTTTCAGCCAGTTTTGCAGTTCATAATTATAATCAAAATGATCCTCAATTGCCCGTTTTGATGCGCCCGTAACTAAAATAATGTCTTCAATGCCTGAAGCCACGGCTTCTTCAACTATATATTGAATTACCGGTTTATCAATAATCGGCAGCATTTCTTTGGGCATGGCTTTGGTCGCTGGTAAAAATCTGGTGCCAAATCCGGCCACTGGAATGATACACTTTTTAATAGCATTCATAGCTAAATTATAGCACAAACAGTGATAAATTTGAAAGTGAATCTGGGCAAGACTCGTAGCCGGCAAACGAGCTGGCCGGGAAATAAAAAATCCCCGGCTAAGTGAGGGGATTTTTTTGTTTATCTGTCGACCCTGGTATACGTCAGAAAATTATCCGCACCATTTATATAGACCTGGTCACTGCCGGAGGTAAGCAGATAAACATGAGGATAGGTATTGGGTTTCCAATATGGCTGAATTTTGAAGTCAAAGGTAATTTCTTCTCCGGGATTGACCGTAGTTTTCGTAGTTTTTATAGTTTTATTGTTTTGCCATGACCAGTCCCTGAACCATGAATTTGTGCCGTCAATATCCGTGCTTTTTAAGGTAACATTAGTCCAGGCTTTACTGCCGATGTTTTTAAAGGTAAGTTTGACTTTTGGTCGCCATGAAGTTTTAACGGCGATGGGCAGGGTATTGGCTGTAATTTGGGCAGCATAGGGTGCCACAACATCAATGACCTGAGCCAGACTGAAAAATTCAGTCTCATTATAATTTAAACTTACGGTCAAAGGAATGGATCCGGGATTTTTTGGGGCTTGAATGGGGAATTCAAAAGTAGCCGTGGCATTTGGATAGATCAATTCTTCTCTGGGAGTAAATGAACCGGATTGGTCAGACCAAGTAGCAGTTTTTAAGGTTGAATTTGCGGTTAGTATTTTTAATTTCAGACTGCTTTTTTTCCAGGTTTGATTGCCGTCATTACGAAACTGCATAAGAACTGTTTGGTCTTGTTGCAGGGATAATTGGCCGGGCAGATTTGACTGAAGTAAACTGGCTTTAAATATCATTTGTTCCGATTGAGTATTTTGGCAGTCGCAGGCAATTTTATGGGCAGTAATTGAAAAATCAGTCTCAGGGAAATAGCCTTTATTTTGCCAGGCGAGAATGAAATTTTTTGTTTCAGTAGACTGTTGCGGTGAATTCAGGGTGATTTTAAACCTGCCGATCTGACCGGGATAAACATTGCCGTCTATAAGCTTGAAAACAGGGAAACTATTAGTGGCCATTTTTACTCCGCCAGCTTCATCCGAAGCCAGCGCAATTTTTAAAGTATCAATTTTCGCAATTTTATTTTTGATTTGGGAGTCTGTTAAATACAGATAATTATCCTCATAACCCCGCCAGGTGGCTTGGCCGGTATTTTTAAATTGGGCATAAATATCCGCAGATTTAGTTTCTTCGATATTAATTTCCGTGGCGCTCAGGCTGACAAATTGAGCTCCGGTCGGCAGCGGTTTCTTATATCCGCCCAGATCAATCAAGGCATTATAGGCAAGTTGTCTGACTTCAGGCAGGGTATTAGAAATTAAATTACCGGGACAAGTGGTGTTGCCGACATCGCGATGACCGATTACGTTTGGTAAAATCTGTCCGTGAAACTCACTTTGCCCCAGAGGATCAATATTAAATTCTTGACCTTTAAGCGCGATTAAGTTATCCAGTGATAGTTTTGTTGCTTCGGTTAAATTGTCCGGAGTATTGCAATTAATTTTATTTTTTTCATTTTGTTGGTTGTCATAACAGCCTAAAATAGCAATACCGATGGTGTTTCGGTTTCTTAAATAAGCATGACCGCCGACAACGCCATCACCGCCTGCTCGTCCTTCATATATATTGCCGTTGGAATCAATCAGATAATTATAACCGATATCGCCCCAGCCCAGCTGGACAGCATGGTAATAATAAATCGCGCGCATTGTTGCTTTGGGGTCAAGATTGGCTTTTTCACCGGCAGTATGATGGAGCACAAATTTTTGCGGAGTATAATATTCTTCCGGCCATAAATTGGCGCCGCTGGGTTCAAAGCGTAAAGATTCATCAGCGCCCCATTCAGCCCGGGAAATAATTTTTAAATTCTGATCATTAGCACTTAAGCTGATTTTAAAGTTTCCGGCTGGTCCTTTGGTTGTATCCAAATATGTAAATTGCAAATTTTGCAGGTCTGTTTTGGCCTCATTGGCATTAAAAATCAGTTTGTATTGAAATGAATCTGTCAGTTTGGTCGGGATCATCTGACTGGTCAGCTGGGCTTTGGCCGTGTCTTTACCCTGAGAATCATCATCAAGCTCCATTTTTATCCAATCACTCCAGTTTTCATTCAAAAAACGAACATACAAGTTCAAAATTTGGATTTTGATCGATTTTACTTTGGTTCCAACTTATATAAAGGGCATTAAAGGGGAAATCTGCAATTAAAACCGGGGAAATTGTTTCATTTTGGCTTATATTAGCAGAAATAAAAAATGAACCATTTTTAGCAGGTTCACTGATAATCATTTGGCCCATTTTAGTTTCAGTATTTGGTTGTGCATAAGCTAAAACAAACGCTAGCAGGGCAGAGCCGAAAATAACTAAAATTAGCACTAATTTGGTTTTAATTTGATACTTCATTTTGTTTTTTTATTTTTATTTTTGTCTAAATTAGGCTTAATTTAGCTTAATTCTATAATCATTATAGCAAATTTTTTGGACTTTGTAAAGGGGTATGTTGCTTTTACGGCTAAAGTTACTGCGGAAAGTTATGAGTTACCAGTGTTGGGGGCGTTCGTTTGGAATCCAATTCCTACGTAATTTTAGCTTAATTAATAACTTGAGAGTTTTCCCTAGGGAATTGGATTCCGAATGAAGATTATGACGTTCGTTTGGAATCCAATTCCTACGTAATTTTAGCTTAATTAATAACTTGAGAGTTTTCCCTAGGGAATTGGATTCCGAATGAAGATTATGACGTTCGTTTGGAATCCAATTCCCTCGTAATTTTAGCTTAAATCATAACCTGAGCATTTTCCTATAGGGGATTGGATTCCGAATTCAGTTTTCAGTCTCATTATTTTCGCTAATTAACAATAAAAAACACTCCTCTGGAAGCGTTTTTTTAGGTTAATTTCTTTAATTTTAATTATGGTTCGGCTTCAATTTTGGGTTGTTCTGGCTCACTTTTTAGCTTTACAATTTCGAGAATCAGATTTTTATCTATGCCCTTTAATAGATATAAAACTCCCAGATAAATAACGCCGGCAAAGAATAATTGCAGAATTACATTCAAGTCAGTGATAAAGTGCAGACTAACACACATGATCAAGGTTGCCAAAATAATTTTTGGTAAAATTTTTAACGAGGGGACTTGCCCGGTTGTTTTGGTAACGACAATAAAATTCACGGTAAAAATAAAGGCTTCAGAAATGATGGTAAAGACTGCGGCGCCCCAATAGCCGTAAATCGGGATAGTAATAATGTAACCGGCTAAAGCAACAATGGCGTTAATTATATAAAATTTGACCATCTGGGTTTGTTTGTCCAAGACAACAATGGTATAGCCGTAGATGGAATTGATAAAAATAATAGCTGTGGCAATAATCAAAATTTTCAAGATGTCTCCGGAAACAGCAAAGTCAGGGCCGGCAATCAAGGTCATCAATTTCCCGGCTACAAAAAAAGTGCCAAAGGTCATGGGCACGGTAACAATTAAAAGCAGATCAAAGATTTTTTGAAAAAATTCTTTAAATTTTTCTAAGTTTTTGGTCGTCCAGTATACGGTTAATAACGGCATGACAATACCCATGAACATAAAAATAAAATTAACCAGGATTTCCAGCACCCGGTAAGGCGCATTATAAATTCCGACTTCAGCCTGAGTGCGAACCAGAGAGAGGATTAAAGTGTCGGCCTTGAAGTAGACCAGATTAAAGGCAATGCAGAGGGCAAGCGGCCAGGTTACCTTGAGAATTTTTTTCCACTCGGGCCAGTTAAATGTAAATTTGATTTTGACATAGCGTAAAGCAAAAATATAATTGATCAGAAAATTTATCAAACTGCCCAGAACAACCGCCCCCATAATGGCCAAGAGTCCATAATTCAAATATGCAAAAATTGCGGTTAGGACCAGGAGGATTGCGCGTCCGACAATTTCCGCGATGGTTACAGCGACCATCTTTAATTCTTTTTGGTACAGGCTGATTAATATTTGGTTTAAAGCTGAAAAGAAAAAAGATGCCGTAGTGACTGCGATGCCGATTTTGACCAGATTATCATAGGGAAAGAAAATAACAACCAGGGGAGCGATGCCCAGAAAAATCAGAGCTGAAAAAAATCTTAAAGTAAATAAGTTATTAAAAGTTTCCTGCTGATTATTTTGCGGATCGGAAATTAAACGCAAGACAGCAACGGACAAACCCATATCGACCAGAATGGCAAAAAATTGCAGGTAGGCCGTAATCGTTGAATACTGGCCAAAGCCGATCTGGCCCAGATAGCGGGCCATGATAGCAATGGTTAAGACACCTAAAAAAGTGCCGACTATTTTGCCGGAAAATTGGATCATGGTACTATGGGCGATTTTACGGGTTAGGGACATAGGAGAAGGGTAAAAAGAGAAAGAGGGGTAAGGGTGGTAAGAAGGGTTAATTTTATTGCTCCAGTCTGAAGGACAGCAACCGTTTTCGTTCTTTCACTTATCATACCAAAATTTTTACTTTTTTAACATCATTTTACTGAAAGTCAGTAGCCTAAAAACAGGTCGAATTTTCAAGACTCAATCTGAATTAGTCTTTGTAATTAGCCAAAATTTGCTGAGTAAAATTTTTGAACAAAAACCCCAAAATCATTGACCAAATGTGAAAAAAATGATATAATAGATTATACAAGATCAAAAAAGTATTTGCTACGGTTTGGGCAGAACTAAATTCAACCGCCTTTGATACGTTAAGGCGCTATGGCGGATGGAGTAGTCCCCTGACTAAGGTAAATTTAAAAATTGACTTGTGAAAAATAAAAAACAAAAATAAAAATTATGAAAAATCTATTTAATCTTTCCTTAGGCTGGAAAGAAGTCCAAATACATAATCGAGCTATGATGCGTAAAAAGTCGCAAATCGACTTTTGGTTAAGCATAATCATAGCTTTTTTAATTATATTCGTCATTACCCAATTGCTCTCAAAGGTGGATTTATATATCCGTTCACCGTTGGAAAGGAGTTTGTCATTATTAAGCCCATTGCAAATTAATAATGCCTCAGCTGCGACTGAAGAAGCTTTGAAAATGATACAGTCTCAGGATTATTTACAGCTCAAACCCGGGGCCAGCACTGAATTTACAGTCGGTTATAAAAATACCGGCAGTTTAACCTGGAAACAAAACGGCAGCGGCAAGGTTGATATTCGCCGTAAAGATACCTACGCCTTAGTCTTTAAAGCGGACTTGCAGGTTAATGAGAATAAACCCGGAGAAATCGGCTACTATAAAATGAAATTAACAGCCCCGACTAAAGAGGGCAGCTATAAATATAAATTTTTATTGGTTCGTGACGGCTCTAAAGTTTTAACAGGTAGTGATTTGGATATTGTTATTGTAGTTACCAATTCAGCAACTGCCGTTACCAATACCGTAGCCGTTAACAATATTATTACGACTCAGCCTGCTCCGATTATTACAGCCGTAGCCACCAACCAGGAGGCTTTAAAATTAGTTCAGTCAGAGACTAACTTGCAAATGAAACCAGGTTCAGTGTCTGAGTTTACAGTCGGTTATAAAAATAACGGTCAAGCAATCTGGAAACAAAGTGCTAGCGGTAAAGTTGATCTGCGACGCCAGGATTCCAAGACAATGGCGTATAAGGCTTCATTATCGACCAAAGAGAATAAACCCGGTGAAATCGGTTATTATAGTATGAAATTGTATGCACCGACCTCTGAAGGTACTTATACTTTCAAGTATGTTTTGGTTCGTGATGAGAAAACCATTTTAAGCGGCAGTGAATTAACTTTAGTTATTAAGGTAACCAAAAATCCTGTTCAGCCGCAACTGGCGGTCAATTCCAACACTCAGCCTGCGACGGCAGTAACTTCAAATGTTACTACCAAGCCCATGGGTTTGGCTGAAATATGTTTGAGTTTTGGCAAAGCTAACTTTAAGGCCGCTACTATTGATAAGCTTTTGGCTGATGAATGTTTGAAAATCGGCATTAAAGTTACAGACGAAGGCACTTCTTATATTAATTTAAATACTCAACCAGTAGCGCAAACCGCTACTTATCCCGCTGTTCAGCCAACTCCGATCCCGACTCCGACTCCAACACCAACTCCGACAACAGCTAACGGACCGATGCTTCGTGTAGGCTTATACTCCACAACCGAGCCGATTATTATCACTGCAAATGCTGATTATAAAATTTTAGACCAGAATAAAAATATTTTAGCATCTGTACCTGCCGGAATTTCAGCCACAGTCCAATTTAACTTTGCCTCAAAAACTTATTCCTTTACCGCCAACAGTACCAGCTCAGCCTCCAGCTCTTATCTTAGATTTGAAAGCGCCAATAGCGGAAATGTCTTTGAAATAGTCTCATTAAATCAAAGACCGGCCTGGAATCAGACCCTGAATGACAATAAATATCTGGGCACGCTGGAAATCCGTTATGCAGCGGCAACTTCCAAATTATGGGTAATTAATGAAATCGAACTGGAAAGCTATTTAAAAGGTCTGGCGGAAACTTCCAATTCTTCGCCCATGGAATATCAAAAGGCTTTGATTACAGCCGCTCGTACTTATGCCATGTACCATTATAACCGCGGGACCAAGCATGCAGCTGAAAATTACACAATTGACGCGACCTATGATCAGGTTTATAAAGGGTATAATTCCCAGATTCGGTTGACACAGGTTAGCCAGGCAGTTGAAGCCACAAGAGGTCAGGTAGTGACTTATAATGGTGTAGTCGTGGTCACTCCATATTTCTCTTACTCTGACGGCTGGACCAGAAATTGGGAAGATGTCTGGGGTGGTGCTTCTATAGCCTGGTGCCGTTCAGTCAAAGAACCGGCTGATTATGACAAGACAACCATGTACGGTCATGGTGTCGGTATGTCAGCTCATGGGGCTTTGCATCTGGCCGCCAATTACAATTATACATTTGATCAGATTTTGAAGTATTATTATACCGGTATTGCTGTGCAAAAAATTTATTAATTAAATATAAATAATAAAACGTATGCCAAGATTTTCATTTGAAAGAGGTGATTCTGATGCCGAGAAACCGCAAACTATTAAGCCGGATGAAATTAAAAAAAAGCCGAGGCAGAATATGACGCTGGAAGAGATTGAGAGCTTGGTTAGAGCAGAATTATATAATCAAGATAACCAAAAATGAAATTAATTTAAAATTTAATTCTAAATCTGCTAGTTTAAATAAAAAAGAGTCTCGTCTTACGGGGCTCTTTTTATTTGGTTATTTTATTCTGCAGCTTGTTTTTTTTCTTTGATTTCGGCAAAGACCCTGTCGTCAAAGTTTTTTTCGTGTTTTTCAATCAGGTTGTTTAAGATGCGTACAATTTCAAAGGGATTATCCACCTGGCGGAAAAGGAAACGCTGAATTTCACCGGCAGTCTGGACATGGACATCACCGTAAGAAAATAAAGATGGCCAAAAGCCTTTTTGGAGGCCGGTTACATCCTGAATCCTCTCCAGGCTATGTTCAGATATTTCGCGGTTAAATAAACCGCGCTGTTCAATATTTATAATTCTTTGGTCAGTAACTATCCAGACATCCAGAAAATAATCTATAAAAGTATTCAAAAAGAAAAGCATGACAAATAAATAATAAAGACTGCCCAAAAGCAGTAAAAACGAATATGGAGCTGCCAGACTGATAATCGTGAAGAAATTTGCGTATAAATAAAAATATACTCCAACAGGGATAAATATTATAACTACAAGCAGAGCCCAGCGGCCGGCTAAAGCCACGGGATGACGACGTAAAAACAGCACAAGTTTTTCACCTTTTTGTCTGTTGGGGATGGATTTTTCGATATACATATATAATAACTAATAATTTACAACTAAGAACTAAAAACTATGGAAGATTTAAAATACCAGGGTTTGCGACCAGTCAATTTGGGAACCGAGTTTGTAGGTAATAAATAAAATTAAAACCACGCCGGCCAAAAAGATAAAGGTTACAAAAAAACTGCTAAAGCTTAAAAAGCCGTAATTAAATAAATGGACAAGATTAAAAATAGCAAAGACAATAAATCCTGCCAAAGCAAGGCCGTAAATGATGAGTAAGACGTAAAGGGAAATTTCGATCATGTGATATTAAGGCTATATTAGGTTATATAAAGTTTTTTGAGGTTATATAAGGTTGCTTGTTAGAATAAAGCGCTTGAATTATCAGTAACCGGTTTCATGCCTAAATGTTCGTAACCCAACTTGGTTACGGTGCGGCCGCGGGGAGTGCGGGATAAAAAGCCCAGTTGCATTAGAAATGGTTCATAAATATCTTCAATCGTATCCATTTCTTCCCCAATGGCTGCGGCCAGCGTATTTAAGCCGACCGGACCGCCGGAAAATTTTTCAGCGATTACTAATAGGATTTTGCGGTCAATTTCATCCAGACCAAGATGATCAATATCCAGTTTAGCCAAAGCGTCATTAGCCAGTACTAAGTTAATTTTACCATTTCCTTTGACCTGAGCAAAGTCGCGTACGCGTTTGAGCAGTCGGTTGGCAATGCGTGGGGTCTTGCGACTGCGGCTGGCAATCTGCTGGGAGGCTGGTTCATCTATTTCAATGTCCAGAATTTGGGCGGCGCGTTCAATAATTTTTTGAATATCTTCGTCCTTATAAAAATCTAAACGGAAATTAACCCCAAAGCGGTCGCGCAGGGGAGAGGAAATCAAGCTGACTCTGGTCGTGGCGCCGATTAAAGTAAATTTAGGCAGATCTAAACGTAAAATTCTGGCGCTGGGGCCTTTACCAATGACAATATCCAAAGCAAAATCTTCCATGGCCGGGTAAAGGATTTCTTCAATGACTTTATTTAAACGATGAATTTCATCAATGAATAAAATATCGCCATTGGCCAGATTAGTTAAAATCGCGGCCAGATCCCCGGTTTTTTCAATGGCCGGCCCGGAAGTGATTTTAATATTGGATCCCATTTCATTGGCAATAATATGAGCCAGTGTTGTTTTGCCCAAGCCGGGACAGCCGTGTAAAAGTACATGTTCAATCGGTTCATTCCTCTTTTTAGCCGCAGCCATAAAAATAGACAAGTTGTCCTTGACCTTGTCCTGACCAATATATTCCCCAAGCTTTTTCGGTCGTAATGATTTTTCAAAGGCAACTTCGTCAGGGGATTCTTTGGTCGAAATTATGCGATTTTTATCGTCTTTAGTCATAATCTTATTGTTATCTTAACGGTTTTGAGAGGAAAAAACAAGTTGTCTCGCGTGCTGGTAGCATTAATAAATTACCCACGTCCCCACGTAGGCGCCACAAGCTTGTGGCGCCTACGTGGAGGCTATTCTCTATATTTCGTATTAAATAAAAAACCGGGCAAGCAGTTGCTTGCCCGGTTGCGTCGGCGGGTTACCTAGTGACAGTGACCCAAGCCAGAGCATTCGTGGTTACCGAGGCAGGAATTGGGTTGTTCTCCAGAAGTGGAGTGTTAAACCCGATCGGCATCAGATAAGCCCTGATTTCAGGCGCATTGGTGTCACCGGTTCCGGTGGTGACATTGTTGGTCCACCAGCCGTCCGGATAAATCATGGTGTCTGGTTCTTCCCAGGTCGGCTTGTTGTACCAGCCTGAGCCGGTGTAAATGAAGATGATGACTTTAGTTTCACCCGGTTTGACATGACTGACCTGACCTTGCAGCCAGGCAGTACTGCCTTTGGGCGGAACATAAGTAAAGACAATACTGGGTGTGCCCGGACCGTTAACGAGGTTATCACCAGACCAGTTGTCGGCAACAGTCTCCCCGTCAAAAACCGATTGCATCCCGGGTTTCATTTCTCCGGTTTCTTCCCAGATCCCCCAGCTTTTACCCTGAACGCCCTCGTCGTAAAATTTCCAGAGCTCATCGTAGGCTTCAAAGTAGAAATAATTTATGTTTTCAGCCCGAGCCCAGGAAATAAAGTTTTTGAAATAAGCAGCCGCGTTGGCCGGAGAAGGGATGGCCTTGATTTTTGTTTCACCTGCGCTGGGCCAGCCGATTTCACCGATAATCACGTCTTTACCAAACTGGGTTTTCATCTTGTAGTAAACCTGCTTGGTATAATAGACTGCGTATTTCAGGTCAATACCTTCCCAATAAGGATAGATGTTGCAGAAGACCAAGTCTGATTCAGTCACCAGTTCCGGGTGTTTGCGCAGGATATTGTAGGTATCAGAGTAAACAACCGGAATTTCCGGTGGTAAAGCAGCGCGCACCTGGCGCAGATAAGTGATAACTTTGTTGACGCTGGTTTCATTGTCGTGGAAAAGAATGTACTCATTGCCCACAATGGCCAGTGAGATTTCACCTCGTTGTCCCATGGCAATCAGATTGGCGATTTCTTGGGCATTACGGGCGTTGTCATCGGAAATAAAGGCGCCGGCTGCAAGTTTTTTGTTCATGCTTTTGAGCAGCGGTCCAATTTCCTCCATGCCTTGAGTCACGAAAAAAGTCCGAAACCACAGACTGTGATTTTTTACTGTTTCCAGTTTTTCCGTAAGCGCGGATAAAGTGATTGTTCCCGGTCTCGAGCTGCCGGTAAAAGGACTGAAATTCAGACCGTAAAGTGGATACGAGATTTCGGAAACAAAAAACGCGGTTACGGTTTTATTTTGAGACAGGGTGACAACGGTTGGATTGTCATAGTCAAGATCCGCATTTTGCCACAGGTCAAACAACATGCCGGGATTGGCTTGGGCAGTCAGTAAAACGCTTTCACCAGGCAAGTAGGTGCCTGATTCCGGAGTGATTAGTCCGCTGCCAAGTGGAGAGACAACCGTGGTTAGGAAAAAAGAAGTCGCTGGCGGTTTACTCTTTGGGCTATCGTTGTCGTCATTCGTGCCCTGGCACTCAGCCTGAAAACAGAAGATCATCAGTAAAATCAGCCCACCAATTGTCATAAGTTTCCGTGTTTTTTTCATTACCTTTACCTCCTTTTTTGTTAAAGTTCTTTTTCCCTAAAATTACTCCAAATTGACCATGTTAGGGTCTTTGTATGTTATCGTATTTATAGCCAAAAGACAAGAGACAGTTTGAAAACAAAAAAACTCTCCTTGCGGAAAGTTCTCTTGTTTTATATAAGTAAAGGAACAACTACTTCCTCAATAACGAGAAATGGTGCCGAGGGCGGGACTCGAACCCGCACGACATTGCTGTCAAAGGATTTTAAGTCCTTCGTGTATACCAATTTCACCACCCCGGCTCAAATTTTCCTTTTTGTCTATTCTATATTAGAATAAAAACAAGCCTATGTCAAACCCAAAGCAGGAAATATATTTAATTTTACAGAATATCCGCAGCCTCTTCAATATTGGCTCGATTTTTCGTTCCGCTGATGCTTTTATAATTTCAAAAGTCTATCTCTGCGGTTATTCTGGCTTCCCACAGGAAAAACAAATGGCTAAAATTGCTAAAACAGCCTTGGGAGCTGAAAAAACAATCCCCTGGGAACATCATTGGCAAACAGCCACTTTAATTAAAAAGTTAAAAAAACAAAAAATTCAAATCGTAGCGCTAGAATTAACTCGTAATGCTGAGACTTTACATAAATTTCAACCCAAATTCCCTTTGGCAATTATTGTTGGCAATGAAGTTTTGGGAATAACCAAACCAATATTAAAATTAGCAGATCAGCATATTTACATCTCAATGCAAGGTCAAAAGGAATCTCTTAATGTCGCTATAGCTGCCAGCATTGCCATGTATGATTTAAATTTAAAAAGAAAATAAAAAAACACACCCTAGTGTGAGTTTCCGAAAAAATACCGGCACGACTACCGATTGACGCCTAACGATACGAGCTTCGTTACCGTATAACGTAAAACGATCAATGAGCGGGTGACCGGATTCGAACCGGCGACCTTTTCCTTGGCAAGGAAACGTTCTAGCCAACTGAACTACACCCGCAGGGTTAATTACCAATAACCAATAATCTCCGCCAAAGGCGGATCCGCCTCCGGCGGAAATTTCAAAATAATGTAATATTTTGAAATTAAAAGGAAAAGTACTAGCTTTTCCTTTATTTAAATCTATTTTACTACAACCTTTAAAATAAATCAAGCCCTTCAAGAGTTAATAAAGTCTATACTTTTTATGGCTTTAAGTTTATAATAACAGTACTAATATCTAACCCAAATTTTTCCTATGACGGCCTTGCTTTATGCTCTAATCTCCGCCTTTATTGTCAGCCTGATCGGCCTGGTTGTTTTTTTCGCTTTGTATTTAAACGATAAAATTCTTAAAAAAGTTTTAATCTATCTGGTCAGTTTTTCAGCTGGCGGCTTGATGGGTGGCGCTTTTTTTCATTTGTTGCCGGAAAGTCTGGAGGAAATTGATAATCCACTTACGATTTTTATTTTTCTAGTCCTGGGATTTTGTTTATTCTTTATTCTAGAAAAGTTTTTGCGCTGGCACCATTGTCATGATAAAGATTGCCATACTCATGCTCATTTGGGCTATTTAAATTTAATCGGTGATTCCGTCCATAATCTGATAGACGGCATTATTATTGCCACCACCTATGCGGTTAGTATTCCGCTGGGCATAGTGACGACAATATCCATTATTTCTCATGAAATTCCTCAGGAGCTTGGTGATTTTGGCGTTTTACTTTATTCAGGCATGCCCAAGAAAAAAGCCATGTTATATAATTTTATGGTGGCTTTAATTGCGGTTGTTGGAGTTTTTATCGGTTATTTTTTGGCTGTATATGTTCCGGGTATCACCGCTTTTTTAATACCTGCCGCTGCCGGGGGCTTTATATACATTGCGGCCACTGACTTGATTCCAGAATTGCAGGAAGAAATCAATGCCAAAAGTTCAGTAAAACATTTTTTAGTTTTTATCCTGGCTTTGGTTTTTATGTATTTAGTCAAAATATTGGGTGAATAACTAGTCTAATGAGTCTTGACAAGAAATTATTATTCTGCTAAACTCTTTAATATTGTATCGGAGTATAATGTTTTTTTCAGCGTAAATGAGGAGGGATTATGCCGCAGAGTTTACCTTGTGTTGACCCGCAACAACTTTTAGAAGTACTGGAGGAGGTTGAGAGTGAGATACGTAATAACGGCATAGGCTCAAAGGAACAGGCAATGCTTTATCATCAGCTCGGCTCCATCCATGGTTTGATGGGCGACAGTTGTCAGCAACAATTTGCCTGGAGGCAAGCGCAAAAGCTGGATCCGGAGAATAAAATTATTCTCTCTAGCTTAAAAAGCTTATCTGGTTAAAGCTTTTTTTGTTTGCCGCAAGTGGTCCAGTCAGGGACCGGGACTCGTTAATAACGAGTCTTTTTTTGTAAAAGAAAAAGCCACCCGGGGTAGGGTGGCTTGGAATAAGCTTTTCGCTGTTTTTAATGCGGAAAGCGAAAGATGATCGTGTCGCCGCTTCTGGTCATCATGTTGCTGACCATGGCCATCACCGAAAGATGTTTGGCCTTATCGGACATGGGCAGAGGCATGACTTCAGTGTAAAGGGCTTCCGTCAAATCTCCGATTGTTTCGGCGACTTCGCGGTTGGTTTTGGCTTGATCGAGTGTTTGATTTTTCATGGCTTTTCTCCTCTCCTTGTTTCAGTTTGTATTTTTACGAATGGGAATCATGAGGTAAAAGGTATCTCCGTCTCTTTTCAGAACATCGCCGAGCATAATAGTGACGAGCGCAGCTTTGGCTCCGTCGGACATTGGCAGATCAGCGATCTCGTCGTAAAGTGCATCAATCAGATCACCGATGGTGCCAACAACCATGCAATTCTGATCAGACTGAGTTGGCGTGTTCATGACTCTCCCTTTTTAGGTTAGTGGATGTCGAGTTCCAGCCCAAGGCGCTCAGCAATTTTCAGCCCTAGATCGAGGATCAGGTTCTGGAGTTCATTGCTGCAGCCGGGGCAGGTTCTCAAAAATTCGAAGTATTTCCAGCGGGGCTCGAAGTGTCCGCCCTGATAGAATGTCAGAAGTCGCTTTGAAACAACTTTATCATTTATCAGGAGCTGACAGCAGAGCTTACGGAATTCTTCTACCTTGTCTGGATCATCCGGAAGGAAGATTTCGAAGCCGAAAGTCCGATGGATTGGGTCAGGAGTCGTAATCCACATACCAGTAGGTGTGGTCATCTCAACCTCCTCATTTGTGGGTTGTTGTTTGAGTCAGTTTGGTCCGCAGGAACCACTTTGGTTGGCTGAGTCTGAAGTCGGAACCCTGCATTCGGTCGCAAGGCTTTCCGTTGGCGGCGTTTCTCCCTGGTTGAAATTGATGATGGTCCAAGAGGGATTGTAATGATATTCCATGGTTCCGTCGATGTCGGTGTCGGGGTAGTCAGTGTTCACGTTTTTGACCAAATCGCTGCTAACGAGGCAGACGATCAGGCACAGAAAGGCAAAGGAAAGCACCAAGAGAATCGGAATTTTTTTCATTAGTATCTCCTTTCGTAATTTTATGTAAAGAACAGCAACAATAATAAATCAACAGCTAAGTATAGCATATATTTTAGCTTTTGTCAAATACAAAAACCTTCTCGGTGGGACTGAGAAGGTTTTTGCTTTATCCAGATTTATATTCTGGTGTCTATTTGGCTTAAATTAGCCCATTTTCTATTATTTAGCTGGTGTTGCCGCAGCATTGGCCGGATTGATGGCCTTGATCCAGCCACCAATCATCTTGGACACGTCTTCTAAGGCTTGATTTAACTCCTTATATTTACTATCAGATATCTGCTTAACGTCCTTAGCCATGTCAGTAAATACCTTTAAAGTGTCCAATTTACGCATGATTTGCTTTAAAGTTTGAAATTTATCGGTTTTACCTTGTCTGGTGGCAATAACAATCATTTCCAAGATTTCCAAAACAGTGATTTCCGAGCTTTTTCTCAGGGTATTTTCTTCACTTTTAGCCAGATCAGAAACCTGGTTGTAAAGAGCGTAGAATTTTTGTAATAAGGGGAATTTTTCAGAAAAATTCTCAAAAATGCTTTTTCCTTTTTGCATAGATTTGTTTTAATTTTTTCCGCCAGAGGCGGAAGATTTTTTAAGCTAATTTTAGTTAAATATTCAGTTGTCAAAGTGCAACTTTTAGTATCTTAGGCCTAAATACTTGACAAATATATAAATATGTGTTAATATGTGCTATTAGTTTTTAAATAGGTTAACTTGGCAAACCCTTGTTTTTCTAGCATTGAAAGGAGAAAGGTTATGTCTGAAGATCAACGGAAATTCTACCTGAGAAAGATGAAAGAGTTCGTTCAACACTGGATCGGCAACAGCGACATCGCTGTCGAAGCGCGTACTTTCGTCACCAACTTCGAATGCGAGGCCATGAAGCTCACGAGTGACGAATTCAAGGCGCGCCTGGTCAAAGCGGATACGATCCTGTGCCAGGCCCCGGACTGGCTGTACAAGAAGTATGCCACCAGTGGCATCAGCTTCCGCTACCCGACTACCGGCCAGAGCGAAGCCAGCGCCGCCGCCTAATCACCAATCAACCAAATCCAGTTTTGACTGGTAGCCCCGATTCGTTCGGGGCTTTTTCTTTTAGGCGAAAATGGCTGTGAATTGATTTCATCCACTGTAGAGACCCCGCGCGCGGGGTCTCTACTTTCCCATAATTTTAGCCATTTTCACTCTTGTCTTTATTAATTTTATTTTTATAAATGAACGTAGTCGTAAGTCCAAGTCCGAGTACAACTGCAGTGGCCAGGAGATAATTAAGGACAAAAGTGGTTTGCTTTTGTGCTGGTAACAAAGCTGCTTCCTGTTCTTTGGTTGTTAGATTTTTTATTAGATCTTCTGTAAAGCGAGGCATGACTTGGAAAACATTATTGTACTTGCGCAGGATACCGGTGATTGTTAAGTTGTCGCCTTCGCTAAAATTGCCTTTGCTTATCTTGGTGTTTGTGTTTATATAGACTTCAGCTTCGCCGGTTTCATCCTGAAGATAAAATTTGCTGCTATTTTTTTCAATTAAAGTTCCTTGGATTTGAATTAAATAATCGATAATCGCATCATTAATTTCGTTAATTTTGATCGCTTGCGGCTCCGGCTCGGGTTCTTTATTTAAGACCACAATATTTTGGGCCGAGCTTAACTTTAATCTTTTATTCCCCTGGATTTCACCGACAGTCCCATTAACTTCTACCAGATCTCCTATTTCCAGATCAGGCCAGTCGGCTTTGGACATATATAGTTGCGTGCCTGACCCGGCCAGATACATTATAGTTTTTCCGAAAATATTAGGTAGGGCTGAAACCACTCCTTGCGTAATGACCGTGGTGCCAATATTTAAATTTTTTATTTCCTTTAAGTCTACTTTAGTTACAGACTCTTCAGATAGGGGTTTTTTATCGGCGGCTGTTTGCTCAATCGTCTCTGCTTTTGTTGTGGCCGCAGCTTTTGCCTTGGTCACGGTTGTTGTTTTGACTGCAGGAATAGCCGCTTCTTTATTCTCTGTAATTTTAATTTTTATTGTTTGTTGTGCGGACAGATATTTATCGCTGACAGTTAGGTTAATGGTAAATGTCCCGGTTTGGTTAAATTGCAATTGGATAATGGGATTGGTAAAAATAGTATCATTGGCTTCCCAGGTAAACTGGAGTTTGTCGTTTTCCGGGTCATAACTGTCCGAAGCATCGCAGACAATTAATTCTCCTTTGAGTGCCTGTTTGGGGCAATAAATTGCAATTAATGGCGCATGGTTTAGTTTGTTTATAATGTTTTCTTTTCCCGGAGTCGGGGTCGTTGACCAAAACCAGCTATTTTCAGAAGCCAGACTGTAGCTGACATTTTCTGGGATTGACGGGTCTTCACCGAATTTTAAAGTCTGAATTGTTTTGTTAGTATTACTAATCAGCTTAACCGTGTCTTTTATATTATTTAAAGCAATGCCGCTCTGTTGCCGTCTGATCAGTAAATATTCCCCGGGTTTAATTATTGTTGTCCCTAAACTTTCTTTGGAAATTTTATAGGTTATTTTACTAGTGGAACTAAGTTGCCAGCCTGCCAGATCAAATGGCATTGCACCGGTATTTTTTAGCTCTATCCATTCACCTTCGGCATCATTGCCGAGAGGGTTGGGCATAATCTCATTAAAGATAATTTGTTTTGGCTGGGTTTCCGGAATCTGGTATTGATTTAAGTTGTCATCTGACGAGGAGATTGGTGTGGCTGGAGAAGGCAGGGGGGTGTAGATGTTTTGTGCGCCTTTAGTTGGGGTTTGAGTGACGACAAAGTTTGTATCGCCGTCTATTTGTCTGGCAGTAGAATTTGGATCACTTGCCAATGGCGCTTTTACGGTTCCGGTCGGCGCTGTCCAGTTACCGTAATAAACAGTAGCAAAAACTTCTTCATTGTCATTTTGGAGAATAATGACGTCGCCGCTATTGTTTAAGGCTCCTTTGGGTTTTTCTATAACATAGTAGGGATTTATACTATTGGCTTCGATCTCTCCTTCCAAGGTTGTCGCCGTGTTTGAGCCATCTATGATTTTCCAGCCGGTTAAATCTAACCTAAAATCATTTTGATTATATAGCTCAATCCATTCCACCTCGCCATCGCTTGGATCGCTGACAAATTCATTGATAACAATGGTGCCGGGACTTGGCTGAGAAGGAATATCCGGTTCAGTATCTCCAGTCGGTGTATCAGGGTCATCGGGCTCATCTGCTGGCGGATCTTCACCCTGATTATCAGGATTCTGGCTGGCTATTTCATTGGCTCGGCCGGCGCTGTTGGCAGTCGCATGAACCAGCCAATTTGTTTCACTGTAATCGTTTACGGTCAGGTCTATTCTTTGCAGAGAAGAATTGGGGCAGGGCAGATATGTAAAGCTTTCAATAATTTCCAAATTTTTATTTTTTAAAGCAATTTCTTCGCCGTCTTCATTTAGTGTTGTCCAGGAGCTATCTAAAATGGTGCCAGTAAAGTCAGGGTAATCAGTTTTGAAGTTGGCAGCCACATCAGCGATTATGGCAAATTCACCCGGATCAATTATAAAGTCATTCTGAAAAGCTGTTAAACCATGATTGGTTGAGTCTTCAGTAAATTTCCAGCCGCTTAAATCTACAGGGTCGCTGCCTGTATTATAAATTTCCAGCCATTCGTGGTCGCCGGGCTCATAAGCGCCGATTTCAGAAATGACAATGTCGATATCAGCCGCGGAAACTTTAAGTGGAGAAATAAAAAATCCCAACGCAATTAATGTCAGGATTGTCAGGATTTGTTTTATTTTTTTCATATTTTTTGTTTTTATTTTTTAGTTCTTTTGGGCACGGCGTGCTCTCTTGTCACCCTGAGTATAGTCGAAGGGCTCACCATGACATAAGAGAGCAGGCTGCGCCTTATTTGTTTCTTATAATTTTATCTTAGCAACTGCAATTATTAAGGCAATCAAATCAAGCGAAAAAATATGTTAGATAAATTTATCATTTTTATAAATTGATAAACAATAAAACACCGATTTAATTTAATTTTTGGCAGATTAAAAAATGTTAAAATTTTTTAACAAAGTATCAATTGAATTTGTGGATAAGTATTTAACACTTGCATTTTTAAAATATTTTTTATACTATAATTAAATCAGTAAAAAGTTAAATGGAGGGTGGCATGAAAATTGAAATCAGGGGTTTTCGGGAATTCATGCAGGCTGAGCTTTTTGAAATCGTGGAAAAAAGGCGAGGCCAATTACGTCCGGTGGAAGACATTGGCCAGGAGGAGCTGGCCTATCTGGTCGGTATGCTGGCACGATTCATTGATACTGCTCATTTTTTACAGCACTACACCAATAGCCCCATCTATGATTTGACTTTGTGTCAAAACAAGGGCGCTTCCAAAACAGCGCTGACCGGCCTGGGTGATTTCTGTCTGTTTCGCACCGGCTTTTTCCCCCTGGGGTTTAAGTCAAAGCGTACCCCGCCCAGGAAAAACTTTATTCTGGCGGGGCAGAAAGCCTATTGGCTGGTAGCAGAAAGTCACAATCAGACCCTGGAAATGTTTCGGTCTCTGGCTCTGAATTTCCTGATTTTTTCCAACTTGCTGAGTGAAATCAGACTGCGCTATTTGTCTGATCAGGAACTGATGGAGCTGTATGATTTATGGCTGGAGACCGGTAGTGAGTTTGCTGAGGAAGCGATCAGGAAACAAGGAGTGACTCCGCTGCGGGTGGATCACTTAAGTTAAGGCAGACGTAACATGCAGTGTTTCTTTGAAACTAACCGTTGATTGTCTGCCGAAGCCCCCCCGCTTCGCGGGGGGGCTTTAAAAAATTCAGTCTAAAGCGGACGATTTACCGATTGTTCCCCTGGGAACGACTGATCTGATGTCCGCTGATTTTGGCAAGACGATTGTCGAGGTGTTTTTTTAAAAACAAGTCCATCCATGTCTTGCCTTAGTTTAGCCAGGCGAAACCACCAATGTTTCTGGAAAACGTAGGTTGCATTGCCTGGCCAAACACCAAAGAGCCCCCCTCGGCTTTTTTCTTGGCTTGACATTAGGAAGTTGGTTTGTTACTATAGGCAGATATCTTAAAAAATAATAAAATGTTTAATATTTTATAGATGTTAACTGTAATAAGCGGACGAATAAGCATCTGTTGATTCATAACGAATACGCAGGTGTCCGCTGATTTTGGCAAGACGAACAGATCGGTGTTAAAAACGAACACGATTTTGTCTTGCCAGCAGATTTAGTCAGGCGATCCCGGCTCTGTTTTGAAAACAATATCCTCGGTGCCTGGCTAACCAAAAAGAGTCCCAATCGGGGCTCTTTTTATTATGTGAAAAACCGCCCGCGTGAGCGGGCGTGTGCGTTTGGAGCGAAGCTTTTGGGACAGCATAATACGTTAAATATAATAAAAGGTTTAAGATAGAAAATAACTTTTAAACCAAAATTCAATAAATTCCGCCTTCGGCGACTTACTTTTTTATAACTGAAAAAGTAAGCCCGCCTTCGCATAAGCTACGGCGGGTAAACGAGCCTGCCCTGAGCGAGCGTAGCGAGTCGAAGGGCTTATTCGGCCCCCCAAACCCCCTGGGAGGGGTGAAAATCGGTAAGTGCGATAATATTAATCAAAACGTTTAGCTTCGAGATGCGGGGGCTAGATAAATACCACCGGCTATTTTACCGGCGGTAGCTTATTTTCCTTGACTAGTTGCATTTTGTCCTGCTAAGATAGCCACACATGCAATTTTAGCCACATAGAACCAAACAAGGAGGAAAGATGACAAAATTGCAGAGAACATTTAAGTTTCTGGTGCTGTTTGAAAAACACAGCGATTTCAGCAAATGGCCACGGGCTATTTTGCTGAGGATGGTTTTTCTTAATCGCGCCTATATCCGCGAATTCTGCTGCTATTGCGACAAGACTTTAAGATTCAAAAAATCTGAAGCAGTCGTCGGCGATAGCGGTGAAATTTGTCCGACCTGCCTGCGTCAGGAATGCCGCGAGCTTTATGAGCAAATGAAAGCAGAGGGCAAATTTACTGAGCTGCAGATTTGTGAAGCGGAAAAAAATTAGCCCCGAGTGCTATCTAGCAACCGGGGCTTTTATTATTGTAAAATAAAGTGGACAAAAATGGACAGGCGTTGTATAATAGAAATATAATTAATTAACTAAAAAATATGTATTTATCCTGGGCATTAATAATTATAGGTGGTTTGGTTATTTATTTTATTGGCAAAGGGGCGGGGGCGAGAAGATCCGAAGGAAGAATTCAAGAGTTGGAAGATAAGCTGGAAGAAATTAAAGAAGAACTGGAAGCAAATGATATAGATATTGATACAGATGTTGAAGATTATTAATTTTTTAAATAAGTATGAAAAAACTATATACCCCCAAAGAAGTCGCTGATATGCTAAGAGTGTCAAAGAAAACAATTTACAGGCATATTAAAAGTGGTAAAATTAAAGCCACTAAAATTGGTCAATGGAGAATAAAACAAGAGGATTTAAATAAATTAATTAAATAATATTAAAATTAATATTTAAATTTATGAAAAAAACAAGGCTTATAATTATTAGTATCATCTCAACATTATTTGTTGTCCTGATAATAATATTTGGTTTATGGCAATTCGGGTTAATAGGATTAAACAATGTCCAAACAGAGCAAAATGGGGAAAATGGAAATGACAATAAAAAGAATGTTGCTTCTGAATACTCTGAATTAGCCAATAACTTAGAATTGTTAGAACCGGATGTAGATTTTTATAAAAATATTTATAATTATGTAAACTTGCTTGATGAAGAAGAATATAAAAAATTTAAAACCAGTGCAGGCAAACTTGATAGCGAAGAAAACAATGAAGATTTGGCGGGGCTAATTACTTTAATTTATGTTAATGAACTAAACAAAAATAATGAAGTCAAAGCAATAATAGAAGATTTAAAAAGCCAAGTGTATGAAAATACCAAAAAGGAATTAAGCAAAGACGAAGAAAACGAGCTGTTTGAGAAAAATAATACTTGTGCTCAGCTAATAACGGGAATTACCGAACAGTTAAAAAATAAGTATGAAAACGAATTATCTACCACCGAAAACGAAGAATTAAAATTTATAACATATAGTCCAACTCTAAAAAAGTGTGTTTATGTTACTGATTACTCCTACAGATACACGAACATAAGTGATTACACTGAAAGTTATAATTATTCTTCTTATATTATTTATAACGCAACAACCAACACAAAAATAAATGATTACACATACTACTATTATAATTACCCATACCTTAGTGACGAAGATGAAGATGTTAAGTCGGAAAATAATAAAAAAGCATATGCAAAATATATATTAGAAAATACAAACTACAATGTAGACCTGCTAAAGGATTAAATATTAAAGCGGTAATTAAAACTATTTACGGGCATATTAAAAGTAGTCATTTATTTAACAGTTTCAACTGAAGGAATATAAATTAAAATTATTATCAGAATTACACAACTAAAAAGAGTGCAACCTTACGGCGGCACTCTTTTTAAATATGAGAATTTCTTACAATACAGCTTCTTTGGCAGCTTTAGCTAATCGGAATTTAACTACAGTTTTAGCAGGGATCTTGATGGTTGCGCCAGTAGCTGGATTGCGGCCCATGCGAGCTTTGCGGTTAACTTTAACCAGTTTGCCTAAGCCGGCAATTGCAAAGACGCCGTTTTTCTTGACTTCAGCATAAGCCATTTCAATCAAGGCATCGATTAAAGCACCTGCTTGTTTTTTGCTGACTTCTGCTTTTTCAGATAAAGCAGCCAGCATTTGTGACTTTGTCATTTTTGACATACGTTTTAAACGTTATTTCATTATTAATTAAATTTTAAATTTCACCAGTTCCCTTATAGCTCCTATAGCTCTTATTATATTATACACCAAATCCCCAAAAATATGAATATTTCCTCAATAAAACTGTGCAAAACAGATTTGGGAGCCAGATTGTCTATTAATTTAAAATATGCTTTAATACCAGTATAGGTTCAAATATAATTATTTATATATAATGTTACAATCACCCCTGGGAGGGCGATTTTGTGGCTAATTATTAATAAAAGAACCTATGGACAGTGACAAGAAATTTTTAGAAACAATAGTCAAAATGCTGGTTGACCAGCCAAAAAAAGTTAAGATTGACAGGCTAGTGAATGAGAGAGGAGTCCTCCTGACAATCGATGTTGCACCCGAAGACATTGGCACTATGATTGGTAAACAGGGTCGGAATATTGATGCGCTTAGGCAGATGGTTAGAATTATCGGTATGAAAAGCAAATCCTTTGTCAGCGTCAAGCTAAACCAACCGGACAGACCCGAGCAAAAATAATATTTTTTAGTTTTTATAATAATAAAAAATAACTCCTTTTGGGGTTATTTTTTATTTTGTCGAGCCGGTTGTCATGGGGATTACAATTCAACTTCCTGTTCATAGGCGGGAACTTCGGCTGAAAATCCCAGTTTTATATTAACCAGATTTTTCAAGGCGTCAGCTGCGGCGCGTTCACCCTGAACAATAAAAATATTTTTAGGCGCTTTTTTGAGATTGCCGATAAATTTTATCAGTTGTCTTTGATCAGCATGTGCAGAGTAAGCGCCAATGGCTTTAATTTCAGCCTTGTTTTTTATAGGCTGTCCTAGAATTTCTACCACAGGAGTGCCGTCTAAAATTTTTCTACCTAAAGTACCTTCCACCTGAAAACCGATCACCAGAAAACAATTATTGGGATTGTCCAGATAATTTTTTTCATGATATAAAATACGTCCGCCCGTGGACATGCCAGACCCGGCAATAATTATTTTAGGGGCAGGGACTTTATCAATACCTTTTGATTCATCACGGTTCATAGTGAATTTTAAACCTGGGAAGCTGAAAATATCATCTCCGCTGGCGATAAGATGACGAGTTTTTTCATTAAAATAATTCTGATGTTTTTTGTAAACCGCGGTTATTTTTATGGCCAAGGGGCTGTCAATAAAAATTGAAACCGGAGGTATTAACTTGTTTTCTACAAAATCATTAAGCTCATAAAGGAGTTCCTGGGTGCGTTCAATGGCAAATGAGGGCATTAATAAAACCCCTTTACGGTTGATTACCTTAAGAATAGCCTGTCTTAATAACTCTTTTCTTTGTTTTTTTGGCTCATGGTTGCGGTCGCCGTAAGCAGACTCGATAATTAAATAATCGGCGGTTGTAATGATTGCCGGAGGTTTTAAAAGCGGAGTCGGCGGATTGCCCAGATCACCGGTAAACACCAGCTTGCGTTTATTGCTATTCTCCGTAAGCCAAATTTCATAAATTGTTGAACCAAGAATATGCCCGGCTTCATTTAGCCGAATCGTAATATTATCATTTAATTTAATCTCCTGGCCATAAGTATAGGTTTTAATCAATTTTAGCATTTGCTGTAAATCAGCTTCGTCATACATAGGCGCCAGGCCTTTTTCCCTGGCTTCTTCCTGCATCAGATGAACAGCATCTTCCAGCGCTACAGCCATAAGGTCACGGGTGGGAAGCGTACAAATGATTTGGCCACGAAAGCCATCTTTGACGAGCTTGGCCAATCGGCCGCAGTGATCCAAATGAGAATGAGTAATTAAAACAAAATTAATTTCTGCAGGATTATAAGGGAACGACTGGTAATTTAATTCCTGAAGTTCAGGCGCACCCTGAAACAGGCCGCAATCAACCATAAGTTTTGTTTGGCCGACATCTATAATATAATTAGAGCCGGTGACGACTTTGGCGCCGCCGAAAAAATGTAGTTTCATATTGATAAGGGGTAAGAAGGGATTGTAAGAGTTAAGAGGGGGTAATAAGGGAAGTCCCTTCTTACATCTTTTACCCACCTTCCTCTTCTTTAACTTATTTAAATTATATCACGTTACTCACATTATAAATAAAAAAAATCCGGGGTGGTTTAGAGCTGTCTTATTCAGCACCACCCCGGGGTTGCGGGTCAGATGACCCAGTTTCGTTCCCTCGTGCCCATTTGGGCTCCTTTTACGCGAAAAAACACGTCCCCTCGTGTGAAAATTTTCCGCCGGCAGTCGCCTTGAGCGGATGGGTTGGCGGTTTAGCACGCAGTGTTTCGTCAATGGCGATAGACTAGCTCTGCGTGAACTGCGATTTTAAGCTGGATGCATTCATTTTGGGGTCCCTCATTTGTTCTCGTCTGATTGGCCCGTGCTGTATCGCTGGTCGCCGTTTTAGTTCAAGTGGGGTCCTTGTTCCTCATTGTCTTCCCCCTCGTGGAGAAATGAGTTTTGGGCTCATCGAGCCCTGGTTGCAGGAACCTTTCCCGGCATCGCACCTCCTTTTGCTCGCGGTTTTTGGTCGCAACAGTTAATCCTAGTAATCTACCCAAACAGTCCCTTTAATATAATGATAGCAAAATGAAATTTAGGGTCAAGCCTTTTGGGGATAAACCCGCCCAGGCCAATTAAAAGCCTTGGTGTCCAACGGATTAAATATAGCCATAATATTAAAAGCATCGATTAATAAATAACCGATGCCTTTAACTGACTCCAGTCTCGAGCAGGAAGTCTTTGTTTATTTAAGTTTACTTTTTTGTTTTCTTTTCTTTATCATCCGAAGCTTTAGCGGAGGAGGATGCCTTAGGCTTCTTTTCTGCTTTCGCTTTCGGTTCTTTGTCCTTTTTTTCTTTACCCGCCGTAGCTTCAGCGGAGGCGGGAGCCTTTTCTTTTTTTTCTTCCTTTTCCTCTTTGGCTTCAGTCTTTTCTTCTTTAACCTCTTTTTCAGATTTAGGTTTCTTGTCATCAGAAGCCTTGGCGGAGGATGATTCTTTCACTGCCTTTAAACTTAAGCCTAAGCGATGGTCCTTGGGTTCAATGGAGATAATCCTGAATTTAATCGTCTCGCCGGCTTTGGCTATTTCATTGACGTCAGTAATCGGTTTGTCTGAAAGTTCAGAAATATGAGCCAGGCCGTGAATATCAGGATCAAGTTCTACAAATAAACCGAAAGGATTAACCTTTAATACTTTACCATCAACCATGTCGCCAACGTTATATTTTTCATTGATATTACCCCAGGGATCTTTTTGCAGCTTTTTCATGGACAAGAAAATCTTAGTGCCTTCAATATTGATAATTTCGGCCTCAACCTGATCGCCGACTTTAACAATATCGCGGGGATCATCGATTCTTTGCCAGGCCAGTTCGGAAATATGAACCAAACCTTCCATTTTGGTGCCAAATTCCACAAAGGCGCCAAAATCAGTAACTGCAGTAATTTTGCCTTTGACATTGTCGCCGACTTTGAATTTGGAAACAGCTTTTTCCTGCACTTCTTCCCAGGCAGCTTTTTCCGAAACTATCAGTTTGTCTTCTTTTTCATCAACATCAATAACCTTGATCTGCAGCGGAGTATTGATGAATTTTCTTAAAAATTCCAGGATTTTATTTTTGTCACCGCCCTCAACGCGGGGATAATGTTCAGGAATGAGCTGAGAAACTGGTAAAAATCCCATAATATTGCCGATTTTAATCATTAGTCCACCTTTATTGGCATCAGAAACTTTCAAATTCAAAACATCACCTTTTTTCATAAGGTCTCGCAGGCCATCCCAAGCTTTTTGTTGACCGGCATAACGGAAAGACAGTTCCATTTCGCCGTTTTCGTTTTCCAGTTCAACGACCGTTGCTTCAACCATATCATCAATTTTCAAATGACCGTATTCATCTGATTCATTATATAATTCCCGGCCGCGCACTATGCCGGTTTTGATGCCGTCAAAATCCAAACGCACTTCGGCTTTGGACGCGTTAACGACTTTGCCTTTGATCACATCACCGACTTTGGGAAATTTCATAAACTGATTGTCGGCAATAAGTTTGGCAAACTCGGAATCGTCGTTGGTTTGTTGGTTGGTTTTGTCTGTCATAATAATGTTACAAATATACAAATTAAATACAAATTATTACAAATTTTTTTGTTAGTTTATTTGTAATTATTTGTTACAATATTTGTAGATTTGTATCCTTATAAACAAATAAACTCCCCTTAAAGAGAGTTATCATTTTAAGGTTAACCTGAAGGAAACTTTTAAAGCGTTTCAATCAAGTCTCCGCCCGAGAGGGTAGAGTAATTAGTCCCGCAGAGCGGGATGCCGTTACGCGGCATTAAATTGTTAAGTGATTTAAGATTACCTGATAGGCGAAAAATAGTCAAGAGCGATTATCTCTGCAGTTTAGATATATTCCAGAGGAATTCATAGATACTTTTAAAGCTATTTACAATATGTTCATGTTTAATGGCGACAATAAACGGCGGGTTACCGGAAAAGTGAATGAGCATATTTTTCAGCAACCAAATGAAGCGGAAAAGTTGATGCCCTCGGGCATTTCTCGAATATTGATAGATTGCTCAGTCAGTTTAAAATTTGGAATTTTTTTAAAATAACCGCTGGGTACCAGGGTGTTAGTAATAACGCCCCTTTTGGTTTTCTGCTGGTAAAGAATTTTTCTATAATTGTCAGAATATATTTTGGCATAGTTGCCGGCCCCGGGAGAATCAATGGTATATAAAGTAGAATTCTTGGGTAGTTCAGCCAGGACTTTGGCAATAAACTGTTTGATGCCGGTTTTGGTGTCATAAACTTGGGCCAAAGGAAAGTGAGCCTCGGAACGATAAAGTCCGGTCAGTAAAGTATTTAAATGATTAGCCACATCCAACTTGGTTTCTAAAATGCCGGCCAAAGTTTTCGGGGATTCAATCCAATAATAGGTTACGCCGCGATACTTATTAGTGGTTAAATAATTTTCCTTGGCCAGTTTGTCCAAAATGCTGATCGCGGTTGTTCTGGGCAAGTTAGCTTTCTTGGCAATTTGCGCAGCCTTGGCTTCGCCCAGCTGGGTCAAGGCAATATAAACATTGACTTCATTATTATTGAAGCCCAATTCTTTGAGGTAGGTTTTGATTTGATTAATCATAGTTTACTGATTACAGATATGTACAGATATACAGATGACGGAAGTTACGAATTCGTAAATCTGTATTGATCTGTAATCTGTAGTTCTGTCGAAATAGTTCGTCAGTTTTATACTTTAAATTTACCGCAACTTAGCGAAAATGTCAAGATTGCTAGAAAACATAAGTGGAAATTTCCACTTTATTTTTGTTTTTGACGAATAATAAAGACAAGGAACATTGAAAACTAAATAGTGTAAGCAAGGAGGAAGGTAAATGGGTAAAATCGTGAAATTTGCAGGAAAAGCTTTGGCTAGTGACATTAAGCAATTGCAAAATGACTTATCGAAGTTGAATAGAAGTAAAGATAATAAGCTGAAATGGAAATTTGTACTAGATGATTTTCATCTTTGCAGCTGGAATACTACCGATGTCACTACCTATCAGGAAGGAACATTGATCGAAGCCTTTAAAAAAGCTAAACGAGTTTTTGGTGAAAATAATGGCACAGATTACCTTGATATCAGCGGAAGTGGGATCCAGATCGCACTAGTTTGCTTTTCGGGATATGAGGTTTGGCTTCCTAAGCAGCTTTGGGAAAAAACAATCCATGAATTTTTACGCGATTCAGAATCACGACATTGGTGTGACGATAAAAAATGTCGAATTGTCTGAATCTTGTAGAAAGGAGGAAAGTCATGAAACCGATTTACGTTTACGCGGGAAGCTTTTGTCCGCCGACTTATGGGCATCTGAACATTCTGCAAAAAGCCGCAGAGCTTTTTCCCGAAGTGGTTGTTGTCTGTTCAGTCAATCCCAACAAGAACGGCAACTGGTTTACACCTGAGGAATGCGCTCAGCTTTGGCAAAGTTATGATCTGCCGGCCAATGCGCGCATCACGACTTTAAGCGACATGAGCAAAAAGCAGACAAGCTTTGACAATATCGTGCTCATTCGCGGACTGCGTGGCCGGGCTGACTTGCAGGAAAACATTGGTGTGGTTGAACTGAATCATAATCAGTTTGGCATCAACAAGTTTTTTTATCAGTACGGCGATTCGGAATTTGCTGAGGTTTCTTCAAGCAAAGTGCGGGCAGCAGCCAGTAAATTGCAGCTTGAGGAATTGGGGCGCATGGTTTCGCCCTTGGTAATCAGTTCTTTGCTGGAAAAAGTGCTTAAACTGAAAAATCTGTTTCTGGTTGTGGGTCGGCCGGGTGGGGGCAAATCAACATTTTTAAAAGTGTTGCAGCAGCAAAATCAGCTTAACGTCCACATCAACACCGATGATTTTCTGGCTGAGTTCAAATCGATACTGAAGGAACATTTCCAGACTGATGATCTGATAAGCCTGGCTTTGGAAAGGGATGAGGAAGTCAAACAAGTCCTGAAAAAACCCTATCTGGAAAAGTTACGGCAAGAGTTTACAAAAATGCCCGAGGGCAGCAATGTCTTTGTGGAGATTGCTTACGGCTTACAGCCGAATAAACACTCCTACCGTTATGTCGGCGGTAAAGTGCTTTATATCGGCTGCGACGATGAAGATCAAAACAGTAAACGTGTAAATCAGCGTGGCAATCCGGAACATCAGCCGTTTATTAAACTGATTCCAGACTGGGAACAGAGCCAAAGAGTGGCTGAACAAAACAGATTGAGTCTTTGGCAAATAAATACTAATTGTTCATTAGAGCAATTAGTAGACACTGCTTCAAGATTCAATCAAGTCTTGGAACAAGGAGGCTCTTGGCATGGATAAATATTTTGCGGCCATTGTGCTCGGCCATTTAGCAGGGGATTATCTTTTTCAAAGTAAGGGCATGGCCTTGCTCAAATCCCAAAAGGGTTGGCAGGGAGCTAAATGGTGCCTGATCCATTGCCTCATTTATACTGCTAGCGTTTGTTTGTTTCTCTGGACAGCAAATCCGCTGATTGTCAGTCTGGTTTTCCTGAGTCACTATCCTTTGGACCGTTGGTCATTGGGATCAAAGTGGCTCAAGCTGATCCGGGGCAGGGACTTTTTGGCAGCTTATGTCAAAAAAGAACCGGGCTGGGAAATTGACGTGGCTTTTTCCTGCCTGGTCTATGCAGTCGTAGATAATACCTGGCACTTGATTTTCCTCTGGCTGATCAACAGGTTCTTTCTTTAACCAAAAACAAGCCTCCTCGATTTTTTCGAGGAGGCTTTTAAAATTCATTATCCGATAAATAAATTTTTGTTTATCCGAATATAGCTACAATTTTATCAATTTCTCTTTGCACTTCTTTCGTCGGTATTCCTTTGAAATCGCCACGATCAAATTCAAGCATCTGTTGTTGTTTTTTTCTTTCTTGGATAATTGAAGCATCCAGTTTATAAATTCTACTTTTGCCACCCAGGTTATTTTTATCACGGAATGCTGCTGCTTTAATATTGAAATGCATATTGTCTTTCGTTAAGGTAACCCAGCCACTAAATGACGCATCCTCGCCTACATTAAATGATATTTTATAACCATATTTTTCAGCCAACTTTCTTCGTGCTTGATTGAAGATTCCTAACTCAAATATGCTTAATTCATCGTTATCTGACTTTTGTTTTTTAACCCGTGGATACAAAGATTCAATATTTTGAAACCCCGCAGTTCTTATAAGCTCAACCCGCTCTTTTAGCAACTTATTTATTTGTTGACAAGTTTTGTCAATATTTTTTCCTAATAAATCTTTTCCGGTTTTTCCTTTAGCTGTGTCTTCGGGACGCCCGGCTAAAAGACCCTGTACGCCATAATAATCGTCAAGTTTTTTGTTTAATGTTAAACCATCATTGAGTAGTCTTGCATATTTTTGTTTTGGGTTTTCGTTTGTTGCTGGGGTTTCAAATTTTTGCATAAAGATCTAATTATGAATTAAGTTTGCTACTATAATTATAACATACCCCCCCCCCCACCGCAAGTTTTCATTACAGTCCAAATTTGTTCTTTAAATTAAATAAGCCTCCCGCATTGAGGGAGGCTTTTAAATTGGCATTTGACTTTCTTAAAGATTTTCCGGCGGCGGTGGCAGTTGGTGATAGGTCACGAATATCACCGGAGGAATTAACCCCATACCTTCAGGGCTGTCAGCGGAAAAGGAGACATAGGCATCTCTGGAACTTTCAAAGGCGCCAGAAACTTCAATGCCACCATCAGGAGTTTGAGTCAAAGCGACCATTTGACCGGACTGCAAAGCTTGTTTTATTTTTTCGAACGAATCAGACATGACATCCTCCTTTCAAGTTTGTTTTGCCTACAGCTTAGTAAAAGTTGCCTGCTTTGTCAATTTAAAAAAATAAAAAACGTATTCTGATACTCAGCCCCCATTTTATATTAGACTAGTTTTTTAACCTTTTGGTCTTTCCGACAGATGTTGATAGGTAAGCTCGCCGTTTTGCCACAGACTGGTAAATCTGGCTTCAATTGTTTTCCCATCTGCAGTATAAGTGTAGAAGCCGGAACGAAGATTGGCTTCGGGTGAAAGCTCTTGGGTTTCTTCCTCTGATATTTTTCCCTGTAAAAAATTTTGAGTAATTTTCTTCTCAGATTTTGCCGAAGAATGATGGTGGAGAATCTGCCAGTCTCCGGCTTGGTTTTTTTTCCAAACATAAGTAAAGTCGGCATGAACTATTGTCCTGCCTTTTTTGTCAGGAGTATCAACTTCAAAGTCATATTCCCCGGAATGAAGATAAGTATCCGCAGAAACAGCAGTTACTTTTTCAGTAATTATTTTACCTTCGGGATTTTTTTCCAGAAAATGGTGAAAGTAATCAGTCGCACCTTTATGCCCTTTTTTAAATTCCCCCGAGACTGTGGGCAAAAATGTGTTGTCTGCAGTATAGAGTTCGGCGACTTTGGCTGGATCTTTGGTTAATAAAGCTTGATTCCAGGTCGCAAAATTTTCCCTGGCGATTTTTTCAAATTGTTCCTGGTTGTTTTCTGTTGATGATGTTGGATCTTCAAAAGGTTTGGACATATTGGTAACGTATTAGGAATTAGTTTGTTAGTAATTAGAAATTGGAAATTTGGCTGTTATTTTCTATCATAAGTTAAAATTGGTAGTTTGACAAGATAAGTAATCTTTATATAAACAACATTTGTAAGCGGGAGCATTAATAGTTTTTGTGTTTAAGAGTAAAAGAAAAAGACCGCCGGGAAGTTTCCTGGTGGTCTTGGCATAAGTCTAGTTGTTTTTTACGAAGTGGGAACAAGTTCTTTGAGATAATCTTGTTTGAGTTTTTCTTTTTTGTCCTCAATGTAGGTTTTGAACAACCAGCGTTCGAACCTGGTTAGCGGTTTGAATTCAAGGCTTTTAGCTGCCTGCGCCTGATGACTGCTTTCCTTCAGGATGGTGGCCTGAACGCGTAAAAGCAGATTCTTGCGGCTTTTTTTTGAGTACATTTTGATGAGAACGAACCGCGGAACGAAGAGAAGCGGTATCACAATCGAACAGACTCCGGCGACTAGTTTAGGATACATGGTTCCTCCTTGTTGATGCAGAGTTTAAATTGAGTCAAAAACATTGCCTGTTGGTTGTGATAATATCATATTTTTGAATTTTTGTCAATATGTAGTTGGTTGGCTTAAAATATTGACAAATTTCTTTAAAAATGGTAAGATTACAAGTTCCTTGAAAAGTCAAGAAAGAACTAAACAAACCAAGAAAGGAAGGAGAAAACACATGGAACCGAAGCTATTGGAACTTATGCCTGGCTGTCAGATTTTCGACTGGAGGGTCATGTTTGGCTGTCCGTCGGAAGTGGTCAAACTGCTCAAAAAGCAGGGCAAGACCGTGCCGACCACGATCGTGCTGCCGGCAACTTTTTTCCGCCATGGGATCAACCAGGCAGCCCTGGAATTCCCGCTTTACGATTTTCTTTTCGTTTACGGCGGATTTTTCAAGGGTGAAAAACTGACCATCATCGGCGACAAGAAACAATTGGAGCGGATCAAAAATATCCTGCGCCTGACTCTGCTCGGGATCACCAAACAGGAAGCGGATCAGTTCGGCATCAGCGATACTGAATATGATCGCATTTCCAAGATCTCTAACGATATGGCCCTGAAAAATAAAGACGGGTCGATTGCCACCATGGACGACATGATCAATTTCGTGGCCTTTGACCAGCAGGGCAAAGTCGAGATCGACGGCCTGGCCATTACCAGGCGCGCGGAAAATGTTTTTCAGATCAAGGAAGGCGGGGAAGAATTTTTTGCGGATATCAACCTGAATTCGCCCCAGAATCCGCCTTTGCCCATTGTTACTCCGGCCACCCTGCCCAAGCGTTCTATTCTAGGCGCAATGGCTCTGAGCCAGTGCACTTCAGGCTTTGATCCCAGCGATTACACTTCAGGGGTGATCATCTGGATAAACGGCTTGCCCATCATCGTTGACGGCGTCAGCTGGTTGAAGGAGCACTGCCGGGAGTTCGGCCTTAACCCTCATGAAATCGAGGCTTTTGTGGCCACTCATATTCATGAAGACCACAATAATATCTATGATATGCTGGTCAATTCCAAAGTGGTCAGCATTATGACCACCAAAACTATTTACGCCGGTTTCATTTTGAAAACCGGATATGTCCTGGATCTGCCGGTGGACATGGTCAAGCAGTTCGTCAATCTGATAGAAGTCAAGGTCGGTGAACCGTTTTCCTGGTATGGCGCGGAGTTCCTGTTCTGGAATACGGTGCATCCGATTCCGACTATCGGCTTCAAAGTCACGGTCAGAGATAAAAGCATCGGTTATTCCGGTGATACGGCCTGGGGCAAAAAGCTTCAGGATTTTGCAGACAGGGGCGTGATCGATGAAAAGACCAGAGCTACTGTCCAGGGTATTCCAACCCAGGAATGCAATCTGATGTTTCTCGATGCCGGTGGCGGTGCCATTCATCCTCTGACCGAGGAACTGGCTCTGTTGCCGACCGAGGCCAAAAAGCATCTGGTATTGACTCACAGTGCCAAGCTCACTCCCGAGCTTTGCCAAGAATTCCAAACTCCCATGGCCGGAAAAATCTGGGAAATCATTCCCCAGGATCCGGCCTTGGAAGCCATGAACAGTCTGCATCGGGTGCCTTTGCTGTCCTATCTGGATCCTCAGTGGATTTCCGTACTGCTATCCAGCGGTCAGATCGAAGAGTTTCCGGTCGGCAAGGAAATTCTGGAACAGGGTGGACCGGGCAAGGCGTTTTATGTCATTCTCGGCGGCACGGCCTGGGTCATCGTTAATGGTGAAGAAGTCGCTCAGCTGGCAACCGGAGATTTTTTCGGCGAGATTTCCATCATGAATAAGTGTCCCTGCACAGCTACTATCAAGGCCAGAAGCCCGTTGCGGGTATTGTCCGTGGCCAAAGAAACATTCAACCGTATGGCCAAGGAAACTCGTCTGGCCGAAGTCTTGGCCAAGACGCACAAGTACCGGCCTCTGATGATGAACATCACCATCTTTCGTGACCTGGATCCTCAGACCATGATGAAGCTGGCCCAGGAAGTTCGGGAAGAGCTATATGAGCCTGGTGAGTTCATTGTCAAGCAGGGTGAAAAAGGTGATGCTTTTTACATCATTGATCAGGGCAAGGCAGTGGTCACCATCGGTGAAAACGGTGGCGGTCGCGAAATTGCCACGCTTTTCCCGGGCCAGTGCTTTGGTGAAATGGCGCTCCTGGAAGATGGCATCAGAACCGCCAATGTCATTGCCACTGATCGGGTCAGAGTCCTGAAACTGACGCGTGCAGACTTTGCCGAACTCATCAAGAATGCGCCGCATCTGCGCTATGAACTTTTGGTCATGGCCTCGCAGCGCAAGAGCGAGCAGTTAAAGTAAATAAATTTCAACTACAAAAGAGTTCCGAACGCGGGGCTCTTTTTTCTTTGGATAAAATAAATACCGCCTTTTTAGGGGCGGTATATTGGGTTATTTGGGGTGTACTATGGTCGTACACAGATATTCGCTGTGGACCTTGTTGGTGTGAACGACTTCGATGTCGGACGCATCCACTTCGATATCAACTTTATTATAGAAGGGGCAGAAATCATCGGGGAGGTTTAAGCCTCCTGAATGTAGGACTGCCCTGGAAGCGCAGCCGCCACGACAATTGGCGAAGTAATGACAGTCGTGGCAAAAGGGAACATCCCTGGCGCGCAATCTTTGAAATGGTTCACTGTTGTAGATTTCCACCAAGGATTGTTCCTGCAAAGAACCAGCTGACCAGTCAGCTCCGCCCAGGAAAGTGCAGGGCGAAATCTGGCCATTGGACTGAATGCGGCAGGATGCCCGGCCGCAATTGCAGCCGGGATGCTCGGATTTTTCGCCGAACATGCCTTCCAAAACCGGTTCGGACAGATCTTCGAAAATCACGTTCTTAGACAGCAGTTTGATGATCTGCCAAAACCTTTGGGTGGTGATGCGCAAATCAGCTTTGCCTCGGCCTTTTTCCCGAAACCAGGAACAGCGCCAGGACGTGCCGTATTTAGAGGCCAATTCTAGAAAGTCCAGAATGTCTTCGTCCTTGGTTTTGCTGGTAATGCAGGTAACGATTGAGGTTTCAATGCCAGCCTCCTTGCAAATTTGTAAAGACTGCATGGACCATTGCCAGGCTTTGGGATGGCGTCTCATCTCGTTGTGTTTTTCCGGGTTGGCAAAATCAATGGAGATGTCAATGTCATGGAAAATTTGCCTGAGTTTGTCCGGACCCAGCAGCATGATGGTCGTACCATTACTGGTAACCGCCTGTTCAACCTGAGGATAGGTGTCGGTAATATATTCGGCCAGGTTGGTCACGTGGGGATTAAAGATAAACTCGCCGGTGCCATAGTTGATGGAGTGGATCTGGGGACAGAGTTTATCTGCCACGAATTGCAGTTCTTCATAACTGTATTCGCGGGCGCGTTTGCAGGCTGCGGAATAGCAGGTTTTGCATTTCATGTTGCAGACCCCGAAGCCCCAGCCAATGTTTTTCAGTTGCATGACTTCATTGTTCATGGGCAGGACCTCCGATCTGTTGCAGGACTTTGTTTCTGGCCGCATCCAGGTTCAGTTTGGTGGTGTCAATGATGATCGGATTAGGCAAGGATTGGGTGAAGATCTCCCTTTCTTTATCAATCAGTTCCGGCCTGAGCAAGTAGAGATTGTGAAAGGGATTGATCGCCACTTCATTCATCCGTCTGACTGATTCTTTAGTGCTGACGTCAATCTGGAAGGCCAGATCTGGTTTGGCCAAAAGCGGCCAAAAGATCTTGCCCAAAAGACGGTTGTACCAACGTGAGGCAGTATGAAAGACCATGACTGAAAAAAAGTAACGGTCGTGTAGGACTGTTTGTCCCTTTTTCAGCGCCGGTCTGACCACTGTCAGATTGCTGATCAGCAATTCCACGAGCAGGGTCAGGGTTGAAGGATGCTTACGGGCAAAACAGCCCCAGCCAGTGGTTACATCTCCCAGCCCTTTGACATAAAGCCAGTCAGGTCGGGATGCTAATACTGCTTTGATCAGGGAAGTTTTGCCGGCCGCATTGATGCCTTCAAAGATAATCAGTTTGCCTTTGGTTGCGTTCATCTGGTCAGCTCCCGTAAACTGAATTTTTTGCACAGACAGACAAAGGCATATTTGCCGCTCGCGATCTGTTCGCGAAATTGCGGGTAATTGACGCAGCCGCCCCATTGATCAAAAAGGGGCTGGGTTTGCTGCTCGAAATATTCCTGGAGCTGCTGTTCATTTTCCCAGATTTGGCGCAGGCTCTGCTGGTGCAGATTGGCCAGCGGCTTTTGGTGTGCACACATAATGGCGCAGGGATAAACATTGCCGTCAGGCAAAATTTGCAGATGCCAGGGCCGCTCCATGTAGCAGTGGGTGTCGATCTTCCTGGTGAATTCGGTTTCAATGATCGGCGTCTCCATGGAGATTTCGATCTTGTTGTAAAATTCGATTAGAAGCTGCCGGATGACCTGGATCCACTTGAGCGGATCAGCGACATTGGCCGTAAAGCAATCGCCGCGGCCGATGGGGCTGAAATAGTAAAAGCCCTGTTCGCGTGCACCCAGAAGTACAGCCATACGGGTGATAGCGATAAGATCATGCAGATTGGAATCAAAGACCACGGTGTTAACCTTGGTGTAAAAGCCAAGGTTGGCAGCCAGCTCAATATTTTTGAGAATTTTTTTGTAGGTTTTTTCGGACACGGGTCGGATCTGGCTGTAATATTTATATTGTGATCCGTCCAGGCTGATGGCAATGCCGTCCAGGCCGATGTCAGAGTAACGTTGCAAAAGCTCTTTGTTGAGCAAAGAACCGTTGGTAACCAGCTCGGTTTTGAAACCCAGCTGTTTGCACAGCGCCACTATTTGGAAACAGTCTTGGCGCATGGTGGCTTCACCGCCCGTGATGTCGATCCGTTTGCCGCCTAGTTCTTTGAATTCAGTCAGAACTGACTGAATTTTGGCAAAGGCCAGCTCAGTCAGATTGACTTCGCCGGAACGGAAGCAACAGTGATGGCAGCGGAAATTGCAACGATTGGTAACGTTGAAATCCAGCTTAATGACTTGTCTTTCCATGATTTTTCTCCTTAAATAAGTCGATTTTTTTATCAATGTGCGAATAGTTTATTATAGCATAAATACAAATAAAGTCAAGCGTTTTACCTTGACAGTTTAAGGTTTTTCAGGTAAGATTCAAGATTCAAGCCTTGCCCTTTGATAAGGAGATAATAATGGATAATAAAGAGCGTTTTTTGTCAGGCATGAGGCCGACCGGTTTCATTCACTTGAAACACCTGATGGTGATTGATGAATGGCTGAAATTGGAGCAGAAATATGAGTGCTTTTTCGGCATCTACAACAGTCTGGCCATGACTACAGCCAAAGTCGATACTTTGGTCCCTGACACGCTGACAGTGTTTAAAGCTTATCTGGCCGGGGGCTTAAATTATGATCAAAGCATTATTTTTGCCCAGTCCATGGTGCCTGAACACAGCCAGATGTTTCAGCTGCTTTTGCAAGCAACGCCGCAGCGTCTGCTGGAACGGGCTATTGTGCACAAAAGAAAATCGCATGACCGGGAAAGAATCAATATGGGGATTTTAAGTTATCCTGTGCAGGAACTGGCTGATGCTTTGATTTTCAACGCGCCCTACGTGACGTCCAGCATTCCCGGCAATGTGGAAATGACCCACAAGATCATTCGCAGCCTGTGTGCCTTTTTGAATTTAGATCCAGGTCAATTTAATTTTCCCAAAGTTATTGTGCCGCCGATTCCGTCCATACCGGGTTTTGACGGTAAAAGAACGAGCAGCCAGCGCCAGAATTTCATCTGCCCGACTGATGATCTGGAATTAATCAGGAAAAAAGTGGCCAGGATGCCTACTGATAATAAGCGTAAAAACGCCAGTTATCCCGGTAATCCTGATAATTGCTGCGTTTATGCCTACTATGTCCTGCCCAAAATTCAGGACACAAAAGATAAAGAAAAAATCTTGAAGCGTTGTCAGGCCGGTACAATTGGCTGCCAAGAGTGCAAGGGGCTTCTGACCGAAGCGCTGTGGCAATACTTTGCCACTTATCGTCTCAGGCAAATGAGTTTTGATCTGGACGACAGACAGCTGCGCGAGATGTTGCGTTACAGTTCAGCCCGGGCCAGTCTGGCGGCCAGGGCTACTTTACGAAAATATCAGGACATTTTTAAAATGTCTATCTGAAAAAAATAGGCGGATCCATCAGGATCCGCTTTTTTAAGTGGCAGTTTATAAAAAAATGTGTTAAAATTTTTTAGGTTAGCATTTATTAAGGAGGGATTATAAAATGCTTAAGTTAAAAAAAGTTTTAATTGTTGAGGATTCTGACGTACAGGCGTATATGTATAATATTATTTTTGCAAAATACGCCAAAAAAGTTGAAAATAAGGAAGATAAGGTTGAAGTGTTGTTTGCGCCAAACGGCAAAGAGGCTATGCAAATTATCACCAAAAACGCTGATTTGGACCTGGTCATTACCGACATTAACATGCCGGAAATGGATGGACTTCAATTTTTGACCATCTTAAGGCAAAGTCGGTTGGTCAATTGCCCGATCATAATTATCAGTACTTCTGATAATATGGCTAAGTTAAAGTCAGCTAAAGAACAGAAATTGGCTACAGAATTCGTGGTCAAACCCTGGAATATGAAGGAATTACAGGTTTTGATAGAATCTCTGACAAAAATCCGTTGAAAGACGGATTTTTTATTTGACGTTGGATAATCGTTGTGATAAGTTGAGTTCAAATTTTAAAAAGGGGGATTAAAATGAATAAGTATTTTCAGACAGTAGTTCATTTTTTATTTGAACTCGGACAGCTCAAGCGTCAACCGCACACTGGTTGGTGGCGAGTGGGCGTCAAGGATCCATACTCAGTGGCTGATCATACCATGAGGGCAACCTTAATCGGGTATATTCTGGCAGTACTTGAAGGCGCCAACCCCGAGCGTGTTGCCTCGATGGTGGCTATGCATGACATTGGTGAGGCCAGAATTCAAGATCGTGATCTGATTGCCTCCAAGTATCTGGGCAGTAAGAAAAAAGGGGAGTTGCAGGCAATTACCGATCAATTAGCGTCCTTACCACCCCAGCTGGGAATCTGGCTGGAATATTTTAAGGAGTATAGTGAAAAAAATACGCCTGAAGGCAGATGCGCTTTTGATGCCGATTGCCTGGAACAGGCTGTTTCTGCCAAAGAACTGGTTGATTTAGGTCATAAACATGCGGCTTTATGGCTGGATTCCTGTGAACAGTCCTTAACGACTAATTCAGCCAAGGAGCTTTTGGCTCTGATTCGGCAAACTGATTCCCAGGAGTGGTTTGTAAATATTTTGCACCAGTTCAAAGTGTTCGGCTAAGCCGGGCACTTTTTTTAATTTTCCTGCCTAAAACCCCCTTGGAAAATTTTTTTCTTTATGCTAAAATGATATTAAGAATTAGGCGGGTCGCTTAATTCCTTAAGTTTTATAATATATTCAATATGACAATATTTTGGCACGGCCAGGGGGCATTTAAAATCGTGGATAAGGAGGTGGTGGTGGCAATCGATCCCCATGACAAGACGGGCTTAAAAATGCCCAAATTTCAAGCTAGTGTGCTTTTGGTAACCGATACGAAAGACGAAAATATTAATGCCGAAGGTTTGCGCGGTGATTCTTTTGTTATTGATGGCGACGGCGAGTATGAAGTTAAGAATGTTTTTGTTTATGGTCTACCAGCGGAAAAGAAAGACGGCGAGAAATTCACTATTTATTTAATGGAAGTAGAGGGGATTAAAATTGCCCATCTGGGCATGATTGCTCAAGATTCCCTGACTGACCAGCAAATGGAAATCTTGGAAGGCGTTGATATTTTATTAATACCAGTTGGCGGGGGGGATACTTTAAATGCCACTAAAGCGGTGAAAATTATTTCTCAGATTCAGCCTCGTATTGTTATTCCTATGTATTATAAAGTCCCGGGCTTAAGTCTAAAATTAGACGGATTTGAACCATTCTTGAAAGAGTACGGCGTATCAAAGCCAGAACCCATGGATAAGTTTAAAGTCAGTAAAAAGGATTTACCTCAAGAAGAAACTAATGTGGTTTTACTTACAGTCAGCTAATTTAACTTATTAATATTATTGATTTATTTTATTATGAAGGGGAAAAATAAAAAAATAAAAAAACCCGCTAAAAAGGTCAGCAGACGTAAGGTTAATTCTGTTAAGCCAGCTATTAAGCGTAAAGCGGTAAAAAAGAAAGTCGAATCCGTTTTAGGTTCCAGTTTACCTTTTCAAGAATTGGGCACCAGAGTATTTGTCCGTCAGGAAAAAATTGATGAGCCGGTTGCAACGTCGGATCTGGCGCAGGCACCAGTGGCGGAGCTGCAAATTGATTCACTTTTTCCCGAGTTTGATTTTTCAACAGAAGAATTAGACGCTGAAGATGACTCTGCGGAGTTTGAGCCTGAATTAAATTCAAATAATAATGAGATGTCGGATAAAATAAAAGTTGTAGTCATGTATGTAGCCGTAACCAGTATCATGGCAGTCATTGTTTTTTTCTGGGTTTTGAGTGTAAAATATAGTTTGGGTCAGAACATGCAAAATAGTGAAGATCCTCTGGCCAGTGAAAACATGGAAAAACTCAATTCTTCCCTGGGCGGGTTAAAGGATGATTTTTTTGCGGTTAGCGATTTTGCCAAAATACAGATTGATCAGACGATAAAAGCAGGTTTGCAGGCAGAACCGATTGAGGTCAAACCCCAAATTCCCGAGGAGATTACTAACCAGTTGAAAGAAAAGTTACAAAATTTAAACACAAATTCTTCAAACACTAATACTGCGAATATAAATAATTAATGTTATGGCCAGATTAAAGAGAATTTTAAAAAATAAAACGGACAAGTCTGCGCAGCCTGAGGCTGAAAATGAGCAGACAGAAAACGCTGCTGACAAAAAACCGCATCAAGCCAAACTTGTTGAAATTGGAAATTTGGGTGAAATTGAAGAGAGATCTTTGGTCGATGAAATGCAGGAATCATATTTGGATTATGCCATGTCAGTTATCGTTTCCCGTGCCTTACCCGATGTCCGTGATGGCTTAAAGCCGGTTCATCGCAGGATCTTGTATGCTATGTGGGATGTGGGTTTGAAACCAAGCGCCAAATTCAGAAAATCTGCGACTATCGTCGGTGAAGTTTTGGGTAAATATCATCCTCATGGCGATGTGGCGGTATATGACTCCATGGTCAGAATGGCTCAGGATTTTTCCATGCGTTATCCTTTGGTCTGGGGTCAGGGTAATTTCGGTTCTATGGATGGTGATAGTGCTGCTGCTTATCGTTATACTGAAGCCAAATTAAAGCATATTGCCGAAGAAATGCTTTTGGATATTGAAAAAGATACGGTTAATTTTATACCCAATTACGATGGTGTTTATAAAGAACCTTTGGTTTTACCGGCTAAACTGCCCAATTTGCTTTTAAACGGCGCCATGGGTATTGCCGTTGGTATGGCCACGAATATTCCGCCTCATAATCTGGGGGAATTATGTGATGGCATTACGCATTTAATTGAAAATCCAGGGGCGACAGTTGATGATTTAATGAAATTCATCAAGGGTCCTGATTTTCCGACCGGCGGCATAATTTATGATATTAAAGAAATCAAGCAGGCCTATGCCACGGGCAAGGGCAAAATTGTCATGCGGGCAAAAGCTGAGATTATTGAAGATAAGGGCGGTAAATTTAAAATTATTGTCACGGAAATTCCGTATCAGGTAAACAAGGCGACTTTGGTAGAGAAAATCGCCGAATTGGTCCGCGATAAAAAAATTAAAGATATTAAGGATTTGCGCGATGAATCAAATAAAGACGGGGTGCGCGTGGTGATTGAATTGAAAAAAGAATCTTATCCCAAGAAAATTTTAAACCAGTTATATAAAATGACTCAGTTGCAGGAAACCTTTCATGTAAATACCCTGGCATTGATTGACGGCTTGCAACCACGCGTTTTGACTTTAAAAATGATTTTGGAAGAATATGTTAAACATCGTGAGGATGTGGTTAAACGCCGTACTATTTATGATTTAAATAAGGCCAAAGCGCGCGCTCATATTTTGGAAGGCTTGGTCAAAGCTTTGGATATAATTGATCAGGTTATTGCCACCATTAAAAAATCTAAAGATAAGGAAGAAGCCAAGCAGAACTTGATGAAGAAATTTAAATTTACGGAAATTCAGGCGGTGGCGATTTTGGAAATGCGTTTGCAGCAACTGGCAAACATGGAACGCCAGAGATTGATTGATGAATTGAAGGAACTTAAGAAATTGATCGCTGAATTGGAATCAATTTTGAAATCACGCACCAGAATTTTAAATATTATCAAATCGGAGCTGGCCGACATTAAGAAAAAATATGATGACGGTCGCCGTACCGAAATTGTTAAAGGAGCCGTGGGTGAATTTTCAGTCAAGGATTTGATTCCCAATGAGCCGACAATTGTCATCGTGACTCAAGACGGCTATATCAAGAGATTGCCGACTGATACTTTCAAGAGTCAGGCCAGGGGCGGCAAGGGCGTAGTTGGTTTGACCACCAAAGAAGAAGATATTGTTGAGCATTTCTTTACCACTACAACTCATTCTGATTTATTATTCTTTACCACCAGCGGCCGAGTCTTCCAGCTGAAAGCCTATGAAGTACCGCAGGCGACTCGTACCGCCAAGGGTCAGGCTTTGGTTAATTTTTTACAATTAGCTCCGCATGAAAAAGTTACTTCGATTTTAGATTTAGCTGATTTGTCTGATTATAAATATCTGGTGCTAGTTACTAAAAACGGTTTGATTAAAAAAGTTGATATCACTGAAATCACCAAGGTCAGAAAGAGCGGACTGATTGCCATAAAATTAAAATCAGGAGACGGTTTGAACTGGGCTAAGCCTTCAACCGGCAATGATGATATTGTTCTGGTTAGTGCCAATGGTATTTCCATCCGCTTCAAAGAAAAAGGTATTCGGCCAATGGGTCGCGCCGCATCCGGCGTTCGCGGTATTAGGTTGAAAAATGGTGATCATGTAGTGCGCATGGATATTAATGAAAAGGCGGTTAAAGATGAGCATCTTGATTTATTGGTAGTCATGGAAAACGGTTTTGGCAAACGCAGTAATATCAGTGAATATCGTTTACAGGGACGCGGTGGTTCCGGCATTAAGGCAGCAAAAGTAACTTCTAAAACAGGTAAGATTGTTGGCGCGCGTTTGATCAATAATAAAGATTTGGATCGCGATATGATTATTATTTCTTCTTACGGCCAGGTTATTAGAATGCCGTTAAAGGCTGTCAATCAATTGGGTCGCGCCACTCAGGGTGTGAGATTGATGAGATTTAAAGAAGCGGGAGATAAGGTGGCGAGTATTACGGTAATATAGGAAAGCTTAACCACGAAATAAATTCTCGAAATAACACGAAAGTTGAATTTCGTGTTTTTTCGTGGTTAAAATTTCGTGGTTCTACATTTTCATATAATAAAAAATCCCCTCGCGGTTGCGGTGGGATTTTGTCGTTTCATTCGCAGATGTTGGCACTGAATTCTTTTTCTCAAAGGCAGTTTTGTTTTTTTTCAGCCCATTGCATCTTTAGTCACTTTGCTTTTTCGGCTTGGCCGGTTTTTTTCTGATTTCGCCTTTTACTTTTAAAGCGCCGACCTCATAGCCGACCCTAAGCATACATGTGCGGATCTTCATCAAATCTTTAAAAGAGCCGGCGATGGTATCATAGACCTTTCGTTTGCCTCGGACTCTTTTTTTAGTGGTACAATAACCACAGTTGGTACTTTTGCGAATCAACCAGAGCGAAAGCAACATTTTGGGAAGGCTCGCACGATTAGGGGTAATGATCACTAACGTTGCCATGATATTCTCCTTTTACCACTTTGTTTCATTTTCAGTAATGTTGATATTCCCGGCCTGGGTTAAAAGCCTATTGGCATAATCTGTCAGTGCTTTTCTGATGACCGGAACCAAGCGCCTCAATTCTTCAGCCGGGCCTTGGATATAAAGAAGCCCATTGGCAATAGTTTGTTGTACCTGTGGTCTTTGGCTTCTGTCCACTAAATTTATTGCATCGCCAATAAAACAGTGAAGACCAATGACATCAATGTCAGGCTTAGGATAAACCACTGGAATTTTGATTTCAGCCATTTTCGTTCCTCCTTGTTTTGAGTATTAATATCAGTAGCATTTTTAAAGTATTTTGTCAATTGAGGGTTGAATTAAAAAAATCCCCTCGCAGTGCGGGGGATTTAGTAATCAATCATTTTAGTAACGTGGCCTTTGGCTTCAAAGGCGCGTTGCAGATCGAGTAAAATATTTTTTTCACCTTTGATTTTTACCAGGTGTTTGGCTTGATCCTGGTAAGTAAATTTAACAACTATCAAGCCGTGACTATCTCGTAGGATTTTCTCGACGAGGTCTTCAACTTTAAAGTCACCAAATTCTATATAAACCATGAGTTTAGCTTTAGCCATTTTGCGAACCCTCCTCTTCCTTGAGTATATTTTAACAAAATATCATAATTTGTCAATTGATGATTATAATAAAAAATCCCCTCGCATTGTGAGAGGGGATTTAGGTATCAACGAGAGTGCTTGTCTGACCTTTGGTCGTAAAAGCTTGTTGCAGCTTGAGGAGTTCTTCTGCAGAACCTTTGATTTCCAGCTGATTAGCGTGTTCAGCCAGATAACCATAATTTACAGTCACTGTACTGCGGTTTTCCATGATTACTTCCTCAATCAGCTCTGTGTTAGCGCCGATCTTGGGAACAATTGACAGTAACAGCCTGGCCATGACTTTGTGGCTCCGCTTTAAGTCTGGGAATCGGTTTCAATTTCTTTGGCCAGTTGTAGGAATTTTTGCAGTTTGTTCTGGGCCAGTTTACCGGCTTGCAAACGGCGCAGCAGCTCCTGCCTGATTTGAGCTAAATTTTCCCGAGCTTCCGGCACGGTTTTGTCTGCCTGTCCAAACCCTGCGACTGCTCGAAATTCGGTTTGTATGGCTGCCGCAAAAAGAGCCAGCAGTTCTTCATTGGTTTTATCTTGATACATGTTTTCCTCCTTTCAAGAAGACTCGTATCTGTTAGAACCTTAATTTATAAAGCAGGGATTGTCAACACTTGTCCGGTCGCTCACGAGCGACAGGACTTGCCAAAAATTGAAACTTCGGCTATAATTAGTTATAATTGTAAGTGATCTACAATCAACTTTCAACTTTAAACTTTTAACTTTTAACTTAATTTTATGTCAGTACCAGCCAAAAAACGACCAGTGGGGGAAAAAAGGCGACGCGCATCTCATTTTGCCATAAAAAAAGTAAAATATGCCACTTGCCCAAAATGTAAGAAACCCAAATTGCCTCACAAAGTTTGCCTGTTTTGCGGCACATATAAAGGCAAAGAAGTTTTGAAATCACATTTGGATAAAAAAGAATTGAAAAAATCTCAAAAACAAAAGGCCAAGGCTGCTGAAAAACAGCAAGGACGCTAATTTTAGGTAGTAGTTTTTAGTCCTAGCCTCCTGTTTAGTCTACGGTATGTAGGTCTTTGTTTTTTTACTAATAACCTTAACCAAGAACCTAAACCCTTAACAATTATGTCAAACCGTCATCTCTCGAGAACATTAGCCATGCAAACTCTTTACGAATGGGATTTTAATGGTCAGAAAAAAACCAATCTGGATGAGTTGTTGTCTCATAATTTATCAGAATTTGCGCCAGGTTTTAATGATGAGGGTTTTGCCCAGCGGTTGGTTTCGGGCGTGTTTAAAAATCATAAGGAGATAGACGAATTGATAAAAAAATATGCGACGGAATGGCCGTTGGACCAAATTACCATTGTGGATCGCAACATTTTAAGGATCGGAGTATTTGAATTAAAATTTGATCCTGATATTCCTTCAAAAGTCGCAATTAATGAGGCGATTGAAGTCGCAAAAACTTTTGGCGGTGAATCATCCGGTAAATTCGTTAACGGGGTTTTAGGTGCAATCTATAAAGAAATGGAAGCGGCCGGTCAGATTAAGGAATAAGGTTTTATTAGGTTATATGAAGCTGGATGAGGTTTTATAAAGTTGCAATTTTTAAAATATAATTAATAATTGGCGTATGGCCAATAGCATATAGCATATGGAATTTCCATTTGCCATTTGCCATTAGCCATAGTCGACAAAACTATGAGCGAAATCTCTAAATTAGAAAAAAGCTTGGGAGTTAAGTTTATTAATCATGATTTAATCACCCAGGCAGTAGTTCATCGTTCTTATCTGAACGAACATCCTGACTTTAAACTGGAACATAACGAGCGTCTGGAGTTTTTAGGCGACGCAGTTTTGGAATTAATTGTCACTGATCATTTATTCCGTACTTATCCTAATCCTGAAGGGGAACTGACCAACTGGCGTGCAGCTTTGGTCAATGCCGTGATGCTGGCAAGTATTGCCAAAGATCTGGGGATTGAAGATTTTCTTTATTTAAGCAAGGGTGAATCAGCTGACGCCAATTCCAAAGCACGGCAATATATTTTGGCCAATGCCATGGAAGCAGTCATTGGCGCGATTTATATGGATAAAGGTTATGAAGAAGCCAGACAATTTGTCCATGACAAGGTCATATCCAAACTGCCGGAAATTTTGGAGACTAAATCATATCAGGATCCGAAATCTCGTTTTCAGGAAATTGCTCAGGATCAGGTTGGCGTGACTCCGACTTATAAAGTTTTGGAAGAATCAGGTCCTGACCATGCCAAACATTTTGTGATCGGCGTCTTTTTGAAAAAGGACATGATTGCCAAGGGTGAAGGTACCAGTAAACAGGAAGCTCAGGTTGCTGCGGCTGAAGAGGGGTTAAAAGTAAAAAATTGGGAATAAAAAAATCGGCATTTGTATAATAAAATGTAGAGACACATTGCAATGCGTCTCTACTTGTTTTGTAAACAATCCGATTTTTTATTTACCCTGATCAATTAAAATTTGCCAGCCGCGGATAGATTCGCGGTTTTTGTATTCAGCCGGTGCTTCGCCTTCAAACTCAATTTCCCAGCGGGAAAATTGTTTGTCTGTAATTTTTAGCTCGAGATAAGTCGGGACTTTAATTCCGGGTAATTCCAGCTTCATGCCCATTTTGGCCAGCTTGCCTGCTATCGGGGTGGGGTAATCCTGCTCAATTGTTTCTTTCAGGTCTTTTTGGCGGATTCTTTTAGTACCGGTATATTCATCGACCGCATGATAATTGAAAATAATTATTGCCTTGTTCAATAAGTCCATGGCCTCTTGTTGAGTTAAGACGCAGCGGAATTCTTCCATAAGTTTATTTGCTAATAATTAAATTTTTAAATTCCTCAGCAACTTGCTCCATAACTTTTTCGATTTGCGTACGTTTCGCCCGGTCATTATACAAATTTTGTGCATGTTCCATGATTAATTCAATTTTTTCCGGGGCAATGCCCATGAATTCTGCTTGTTGCCGATAATTCTGTAGATTTGGTTGCTTTTGGTAAAAATTAATAAAATGTTGATACCAGTTCTGTAAGATTTTTTCTTCTTCATTGTAAGGATTTGCAGTGAATTTCAAAAAAGGCAGAATTTGAGGCCAGTCAGTATTTTGCCACCAGTGTAAGTCTTCCACTAATTTAGCTCCGGTTAGTTGGGTCCAAACTTTTACATCTTCGGCATCTGCTGGAACCCATGATCGATTGAGTATAAGCTGGTCTAGATGATGTAGTCCCAATTTGTCATACCAAAGATGTACTTGCCATCCCTTAATAAAAGCATCATCTAAAGATGAAATTAGCCCGGGTGCTATTCTTGTATGGGTCAATTTTCGTTCAAGTCCGGTCAAATATCTTGAATCAGGGTAAATAGTTCCTGACAAGTATCTGGTTAAGTCGCGGGCCTTAACTAGTTCTTTAACACGGAGGGCGAATTGTAAATGGGAGGCTTGAAATGACATAAGTTATAGAGCTATTAGCCATTAGCAATTAGCTATTAGCCAATACTTCGTGTTTTAAATAATTATTATTTTCATCAAAGAAAAATCTATATTTTATTTTTTGGCCGGCCAAAGCGTCCAAGAGCCAGTATTTATCATCAGGCCACATTTGGTCCAAGGGGATTTTATCAATTTCCCACCATTGGGGCCGGCATTCATCAGATTCCTGCATTTTTCCAGAAAAGTCTTTGGTTAAAAAGATATGGCAGACTTGGTTATTTTCAGGCTTATGCGGCCAGATAAATTCAATGTAACCCAGGTTATTTAAATTAACCGGTTTATAGCCGGTTTCTTCTTCAACTTCGCGCCTGGCCGCCTGTTCCGGATTTTCACCTGGTTTAACTTTGCCTCCCGGGCCGTTCCAGCGGCCAGCGCCAAAACCTTTTTTCTTCATAATTAAAAGCACCTGGCCTTGATCATTAAGTAAGTAACATAAATTAGTTGTATAATTAAAGGTGTAGTGCATATTTGGCAAAAGGTTAATTTAGGTATATCATAATATGAATTTCATTAATTGAAAAGGAGGTACGGCTATGGCTAATGCGGGCGAAAAATTGGTGGCAGTGGAATTAGAGACATTATCCGATGCTGAATTAAAATTAAGGCAGGTATATAGGCAAGCGCAGCAACGGGAATATCCTCGTTGTAGAGTCTTGCTGGAAATAGTCGAGGCCGATTTAAATGCGATTTCTCTAGAGGCTCAAAAGCGCAACATAGTTCTTTCCTGAATCATGATCAGGAGTCCCGCCCAAGGGGACTCTTTTTATTTATGTCATATAATTTAGCAAACAGCAAATGATTGACAATCATCTAACTTTATGATATATTTATATGTTTGAAGGTAGTTCTTTCGGAACTTAATTTCAAATTCAGGAGGTAGCTTATGATTAATCAGGCCCGGCTTAAAGAGTTAGAAAGATTGGTTCCCTCTAAGTTTGCCGCAATTGTTTTTGACATTGACGGCACCCTGACTTACAACCTGAAAAATTGTCCGGCGGTTCTGGAATCAATGATTCGTCTGGTCAGTCTGAATCTGGTCCAGGTAGTTTTGATAACCGGCCGCCGCAATAAGACTGCCGCTATATTTTACGATGAAATCGTAAAATCACCATTGGTTCCCCGGAATGCTCTAAAGAAATTGGATATTTATGTGTCCAATGGCTGTATGGGTTTTAATGCCTATTCCGGCGTTAGTAACCCTTATTACCTGATTCAGTTTGATGAGCTAGTCATTGCCCAGATCTGGAAATATCTCGCTCAGGATGAGTTTCAAAACCGGCCGGAGTTTTTCCTAGAGCTGGTTGAAGATCGCAATAAATTCATCATCAGAGATCTACAGGTTGCACCTCAAAGTTTCTTCTGGGCTTTGCAAAAAAAAGTTTCTCATGATTTGAAGCGGCTGGGGCTGAAAGTAGAAGTCAAATATTCAGGCAATGCCATCGATATCACCCCTGAAGGTTATCATAAGGGTTTTGCCCTGGATCATCTGATGAAGCGGCTGCAGCTGACTGATGAACAAATAATTAAGGTCGGGGATAAAGGCGGTCAGGGCGGTAACGACTTCGAGTTGTTATGCGGTCGTCACAGTTTCAGTGTCGATCAGTCCGATCCCGATAATCCTAATCAGGTCAATGTCTCAAAACTTTTAGACGAAAAATGTCCCGATGTAACCAAATATCTAATTGATATTTTCGTCAAGAAGCTGAGCTAAAAAAAATAAAATCGTCCCTCTGTAAACCAGAGAGACGATTTTTTATTTTAGCTGTATTTTTTGCCTCTGCCTGATGCTTTTTCACGCCATTTCAATTTTGGGCATTTAATACCAGTGGAAATTTTTTTGCCTTTAGCCATATGTTTATATAGGTTATTTGAACCACGAAATTAATACGTAAAAACTCCGGGTTATTTATTGATTAATTTTATTTAAATCGTTGTTAATGATGGTGGGTTGGGATAACTTGACCTCCAGGCTGTATCTTAGAATTTTTTCATCGGGTAGGTCATTTAAGATAAATATTTTTTTATCCAAGTATCTAGCCACGGCAATTTCCATTAAGGACGAACCTCCGATGTAACCGGCAATGTTGTTTTTAGGGAAATTTAAAACTAAAATAGCATCACTGGCTTGAATTTTTTTAAAATGATCTCGCATGACATCATTAGCCAGGCAAAATTCCAGATCTTCATTAAGACCATCCTGGGTCGTACATTGTTGGGTGGTGATCGGAATTTCAACTTCGTGCCCCTGGCTTTCAAGTTGTTTTTGGATGTCCAGCATTTCTTTGGCAAAAGCCATACTGCCGCAAATTGTGATTTTCATATTGTTACGAATCTACGAATTAGCTACAAATCTACTAAGTATATTAATTTTTGATTGCTTTTAGAATGAATGATATGGGGCAATCAGCATCATCTTTGAAGCGAGGAGCGGATTGTAATAGTTTCTTATTGATTTGCGGCTCGTAAATTTGTTCCAGATTAAAGCCTGTGTCCTTCAGGGCTTTTGTATAATCTGCAATTGTTCGGTTGTAATGCGGAGCTTTGATTATTTTGTGTGTTTCCAGCCCCAGAATAAAATTGCTTTTTCGGCTATCAAAATAATCTCTGGGTGGAATAATTTTTCTGGATTTTTGGCCGGTCAGTTTGGCTTGCAGATATTTTTTAAAGGTAAAGGCCGGGTGAACAATAGCAATTATGTAGACTCCATTTTTTTTAAGCAAACGATAGGTTTCTTGAATTGCCAGTTGAAAGTTCTGAATTTCTGATAAAACCATGCTGGAAGTGACAATGCCAATCGAGTTAGATTTAAGCTTGATTTTTTTATTCAAATCAGCTTGAAAAAATTTTAATTTGCTGTTGCAACTTGGCAGATTGTTTTTCGCGCATTGCAGATTACCCTGAAAATAATCTAATAAGATTAATTCTTTAGGCTGAGAGCGAGCCATTTTTTTGGCTAAATGGCCATTACCGCAGCCCTGCTCTAAAATGATTTTATTTTTAACAGGCTGACACAGCTTTAAAATTAGGGGGTCAATTACAAATTTCTTATAAGGCTCCCCTTGACCCTGATTCCTTCGATTCCAAATTATGGCTTTGTGATCTTTTATTTCCATGTGACCCGGCCGGGGCTCGAACCCGGGACCCGCTGCTTAAGAGGCAGCTGCTCTACCAACTGAGCTACCGAGTCGTGTTGTGTTTTAAGTTACTCTTTCAATTTAAATTACTAGCGAAGTTGGTAGGCCGACCCTTCCAACCTTCTATTTTGCAACTGCCCGCCCGCCATAGCACGAAGTGCGAAGTCGGGAGCTACCGAGTCCAGATAAAAGTATACGTATTAGCATCATTAAACATTTTAAGACTACCCTAAGATATAAAAATGTTTTAAAAGTGTTATCACCTAAACTTTTATCTGGACGAGTCATAGCACACGGCAGGATTTGCCCGCCATGGGCGGGTCCGCCTCTGGCGGAAACCCACTTTATGCACGCGGCAGGATTTGAACCCACGACCCCCTGGTCCGAAGCCAGGTGCTCTATCCAGCTGAGCTACGCGTGCCTCTAATAATTTAAAACTAATAACTCAAAAGTCAAAAGTTCGTAATCATTTTAAATTTAAAAGCTCTAAGCTCAAAGCTCCGAGCAAAGAGCTTAATCTTATCTTAGCAGAATTTCATTATTTAGTCAATGTTAAGAACTCGCCATTTATTGGCGATTTTGTTATAATTATCGCATGATTATACTTCAAGCCTTGTATTTCCTTTTGCCGGCTTATTGCGCCAATATGGCGCCGGTTTTTGCAGCTAAGATTTTTGGTAATAAATATAGTACACCGCTTGATTTTGGCTATCAGTATCAGGGTAAGGATCTTTTAGGTAAAAACAAGACTTGGCGGGGGTTATTTTCCGGGATCATTGTTGGCATTTTTATAGTATCTCTGCAGGGATATTTATATCAGTTCGGATTTTTTAAAAAAATCAGTATTATTAATTATGAAGCCATTGAGGCCATGGTCTACGGATTTTTATTCGGTTTTGGGGTCATCTTGGCTGATGCTATTAAAAGTTATTTTAAAAGAAGAAAAAACCTGAAGCCGGGTGCCAGGTGGTTTCCCTGGGATCAGCTGGATTTTGTCGGCGGTTTGATACTTATCTTGTTTGTTTTTTTACCGCCCTGGTATATTTTTGTTTTAGGTTTAGTTATTTCTCCATTTTTACCCTTAGCCGCTAATTGGCTCGGATATAAATTAAAAATTAAAAAAGTAGCCTGGTAATATGATTTTAGCAGCCTGGTATGAAAAATATAAAAAGTTTTCCATTAGTTTTCGGGCTCAATACTTTAAGCCCGTTTTAAAATTACTGGCTGGTTTGAAAATTACTCCCAACCAAATTACGACTTTCCGTCTTATCTTTATTTTGCCAATAGTCTATTACTTTGCCACGGAAAATTTATGGGGGGTTTTTGTTTTTTATCTTCTGTTTTGGCTGTTTGATCTTGTTGACGGCGCTCTGGCTCGATATTTAAATCAAACCAATGACAAGGGCCGGTTTTTGGATACGTTGGTTGATAACTTTATGTACGGAGTTTTAATGGTCGGCCTGATTCATTTACAGGTTGCCTGGATATCACTTTTGGCTATAAATATTGTTTTAGAATATATTGTCCAAATTCTGGCCATGATTGTCCGTCAGCCTGAAATTAAAAGTGATTGGCTTTTTAAGGCCGAAGCCAACTTGCCTTATTTTAAATCAGTCAGTCATCTTGGCTTGTTTATGTATCTGTTCGGTCTGAATTTTTTAAATTTTATTTATTATTTTTTAAATCTGGCCTTGCTCGGTTTGGCCGGATATTTTTATCTGCAGCTTAAAAATAAAGATTTAAATATTAACTCCAAGTAAATGCTGGTTATTAGCATAGTCACTTTAATTAAATTATTTTTACTTCTTTTGGCCTTTCTGCTTTTAGGAACTGTCGGCTTTATTATGGGCAGTTTCCGAAACAAAGTGCCTTTTGTGCCCACGCCCAGGAGAATTATCAGAATTATGGTGGCCATGGCTGGTATTTTGCCCAATGAGAGAATTTGCGATTTGGGGTCAGGGACCGGCAGGATACTTTTTTCAGTGGTTAGAAAAAACAAGCAAAATTTAGTGGTAGGCTTTGAAAAATCTTTTACTTTAAGGCTGGTCAGTAAGTTTTGGCTGGCTATACGGCCATGGCTGAAAAAAAGAGTCCGGATAGTTAATGCGAATTTTTTCAATCTTGACCTTTTTGAGTACGACGTTATTTTTTGTTTTTTAACACCTGACGCCATGAGAATCTTAGCCCCGAAATTCCAGACTCTCAAGCCGGGCAGCCGTTTAATTTCCTATATGTTTCCTCTGGAAGAAACGCAGAATTTTCAGGAAGTCATAGAACATGTGGGCGATAAAGATAGCATTTACTATTATAAGAAGGTCTCATAATAAATAAAGAATGAAGTCGGCTATATACTAATAACTAATAACTTATAACTAAGAACTAAAAACTTAGGAAGATTAATTTAATAGAATTAATATGCTAGTCAAACAATTACAACAAATCGGCTTGACCGAAAAAGAGGCCAAAGTTTATGTCGGGGTCTTGGAGCTGGGGGAGGCGACTGCCCAAGAGGTGGCCCAAAAGACCGGCTTAAACCGGGCCACAACATATGTAACCTTGGAGTCTCTGCTGGCACAGCATCTGGTTAATCGGGTCGACAAACAGAAAAAAACTCTTTTTACCATTGAGCATCCTTTGCAGATTTTGGATTTGTTGCATAAAGAAAAACAGGACGTGGAAATCCGCATTAATCTGGCCAAGGCCTTAATGCCTGAACTGGAAATGCTGGAAAAAGTAACCGGCGAAAGCGCCAAAGTCAGATTTTTTGAAGGTAAAGAAGGCCTTATGATGATGCAAAAAGATTTTGTGCGCAGTAATCCAAAATTTACAGATGAGATTTTTAATTTAAATCTTGCTTTAAAGCATTTTCCCGTTTCAGACCATGACCATCGGCAAATTATTAGAAAGAAACAAAAAGCCGGTAGAATGTTATTAATATATAATCCCAAAATTCCAATTCCTTATTTTCCGCCATTCCCTGGAAAGGAGTTAAGATATTTACCTGAAAATAAAAATTTATTTCAAGCAGATATTGTTTTTTATAATGATAAAGCAGCCATTTGTTCAGTTGAGGGTAAATTAATGGGTATTATCTTACAAAATAGAGCTATTATAGATGGTTTGAGATTTTTATTTGAATTGGCTTGGCAGGGTTCAGAAAAATACATGAAAGTTTCGGAAAATAAAAAACCCTAATATGGGGACATATTAAGGTTTTAGGAAGGCGCCAAAGTGTTTTGGCTCCTTTTATTTTCGCAATTATCAAAGCCGGCAATGACCAGCTCAGTTCGCTGTCAGGAAGAGATTCGTGGTAGCGAATGATAGGAGAAATAGGTTCCAATAATTTTCCAGGGGTAAGCACATCCCTATAAAATTATTTGGACTGATTATAGCCTAGCGGCTTGGTTAAGCTTTCGGACTAAAAAGACATAATTCTGGCAAATATCCAGCATGTTCGCTGATGTCGGTGTGCTTCATCTTTGTGCGCAGGCTGAATTCATAAATATCCTGATTCTGTCCTGAAAAAGTTTTTTGATTCTGGCAGAAATTCAGTTGTCATACAATGGTAGCTAACCGCCACCAGGACAATGCGCAATCGGGCGTAAGAGCCAGCGTTTAAAAACATTAACGCTGTCTAAGTTATTAATCAACTTTCCCCTGAGAGCCATGGCTATAACTCTGATCTTTTCCTACATAGGAAAAGGGTTATAGATCGACATCGGCCCTGTTGTTGACTAATCATTTTTTTTCTCCTTTCACTGTTTGATTTCATGTTAATGAACGATCAGGTTGATACTTATAGTATAGCAAATATTTGTCAAATTTAGATGTGGATAAAAGCGCCCTGGATATCTCTTTGTCAGTCAGCGGTTAATTTGCTATAATAGAATCAGTAAATATAGACATTTTATACTATGGACGAGCAAACGCCCGTGTTTTTTACGAGTTTCGATGAATTAAAGGACAATTTGGAAAACGGTCATGGCGCTGACCGCTCTCTTTTGAGTTTTGACGGGCAGTCTTTGAAAAACAGGGACCAGGAAAATTGGTTTAACGAAGATTTTGAGGGAGAATTATCCGTCGATGTTTATCAAAGCGGAAATACTATTATTGTTAAATCCACGATTGCCGGAGTCAAGCCGGAAGACCTGGAAATTTATGTCCATAATGATTTGTTAACCATCAGAGGTAAAAGGGAAAGTGAAAGTGAAGAGGACGGTTCTGATTATTTTTTTAAAGAATGCTACTGGGGCGGTTTTTCCCGCTCAATTATTCTGCCCGTGGAAGTCCAGGTTGATAAGATTGAAGCGACTTTAAAACATGGCATTTTAAAAATTGTGCTGCCGATTTCTCAAAAATCAAAATTAATTAATGTCCAGGTTCGCCAGGATTAAGTATGGCGCAAATATTTGTCACCATTGACCGTTTTGAGGGGGAAAAGGCTGTCATCATTTTAGATGATACTCAGACCTTGGTTGTAGCTAAAAAAGTTTTACCGCAAAATAGTAAAGAAGGCGATATTATAGAACTCAATTTTTCTGTTAGTCACTCACAAACAACGGCTGTCCGAAATTCCGCCGCAAAATTATTAAAAAAAATAATAAATCGCCAAGGCCATGAAAATACTTGAAATTTTAGGCATTCAAAAAAAAGAGGAAAAACCCCAGAAAAGGTTAATGCTTGAGTTAACCGTTTTTTTTATTTTGCTGATCCTAATTATTTTGATCGCTACCCCGGTTATTGCTTATGAAAAGTTATATAAGGATAAAATCTATTCCGGTGTTTATATTGACGGGATAAATATAGGTGGCCTGGAAAAAAATCAGGCCATTGATGAAGTAAACCGAAATTACGATAATATCAGAAATAACGGCTTGAGTTTTACTTTTAACAATCAAAATTTTAATCTGCCGATTACCGCTGTTTCACCGACTGATCCTGACTTGGCTTTTGAAGTTTTTCGCTTTAAGGTGGATGAAATGGTGGATAAGGCTTATTTGTATGGGCGGTCAGGTCGTTGGGATGAGAAATTTAGCCAGCAGTTGGTGGCCTTATTAAATGGGGCCGAGCTTCCTTTGGAGTATGATTTAAATAATGATGAGCTGATAAAATCCCTGATGGGGCGGTTCAGCCAATTTGAAAATCCTGCTCAGGATGCCAAAATTACCTTTGGTGATAATGGGGAAATTAAAATTTTACCGGATAATGACGGATTTGTCATCGATTACAACCAGGCAATTACTGACTTGAAAAACAATTTTAATCTGATAGCTATTAACAGTATTCAATTGAAAACCAAGCCGGGCCTTGCCCAGGTGCGTAAGGCTGATGCTGAGAAATTATTACCGAAGATTAAAGACATTATCGACAGGGAAAAGTTTGTTTTAAAATATCAGCCTTTAACCGACGATGATAAGATTTGGGAAATTAAAAACTCAGAATACAGGAATTGGTTGGGTTTTGCCAAGGCCAATGATCAGATTAATGTTGTTTTTGAGGCAAATTTAATCAACGGTAAATTAGATGCTATCGCTCAGGAAATCAATGTCGCGCCGCAAGATGCTAAGTTTCAGATGACCGACGGCAAGGTTACTGAGTTTAAGCCGGCTTTGCCGGGCTTGGAGCTTGATAAGGACGTAAGTTTGGTTCAGCTTAATCAGGGGTTTATTGCGGACAAAAAAACAGAAATCGAATTGGCAGTCAAGGAATCTGCACCAAATAATAAAACAGAAGATTCTAATGACCTGGGTATCAAGGAATTAATCGGCAAAGGGGTTTCAGATTTTGCCGGCAGTCACACCAACAGAATTAAAAATATTAAAAATGCCGTCGAGCATCTGAATGGCTTGATTATTCCGCCGGGAGAATTTTCAACCGTTGACGCAATTGGTGAAGTTAATGCGGCTACTGGTTATTTTCAGGAATACGTGATTAAAGGTGACCGGACCATACCCGAGTACGGTGGCGGTTTATGTCAGATAGGGACGACTATGTTTAGAGTAGCTTTATATAGCGGGTTACCAATTACAGAAAGAAGACCCCACTCATATATTGTTTCTTATTACAAACCAATCGGTATGGACTCGACAATTTATGGGCCGCATCCGGACTTGAAATTTTTAAATGATACTGGCCACAACCTTTTATTACAGATAAAAATTGAAGGCACAGAATTAACTTTTGAATTTTGGGGCACTAGTGACGGTCGTAAAGTGGAAATCACTGATCCCGAGTTATATAATTGGACCGGTATACCCGCTGACAGGCTGATTGAAAATCCGGCATTAAAGCCCGGTGAAAAGAAGAAAATGGAAACCGGACGTCGTGGCGCTGATTCCCATTTTTATCGTTATTTGACCTTACCTAACGGTGAGAAAAAAGAAGAAATTTTCCGCAGTCATTATGTGGCCTGGCCAAATATTTATGAAGTCGGGATTACACCCAAACCAGAAGAGCCGCCTGTAGAAACTGGTACTTCAGAGCCTAGTACTTCAGACAGTGCTTCTGCCGGCCAAAGCGGCACAGCCAATACAAATACCAATACAAATACCAACTCTCAATAAGATCAATGAAAAAAGACAAACCGTCATTCAAAACGGAGTGAAGAATCCAGGACTTCATGGATTCCACGCTGCGCTCTGAATGGGTATAAGGGGTCCAAACTGGTTGGTGAATTAATGATTTTTGAAATGAATATACCAGCTAATGTAATTGTTTCTGTTATCTTTGCTTAATCCTGAATGCTGGCGATACAATCTTTTTAAACGAGAAAAATATCCTTCAAGTTTATTCGTTGATTTGGCGATATTCGGATTATCTAAATAATGGAACATGTCGGGCAAGGCATGAATTACTAAGCTTCTAGTTCTTTGCAAATCACTAAAGACTTTGTGGTTACAGTCGAGTCTTGAAACCGCTTTGCCGAATTTTCTTTCCCACTTATGAAAATCTGAAATAAATTTATGTTTTTCCGGATAATTGTTAATGTTTGTTACCGCCAGTAATATCTTGCGTAATTGTATCGATGGCTCCAGTTTAGGACGCATTCTTAACCAAGATAATCCCTGCCTCTGGATATGAACGATACAGCGCTGTATTACGATATTCGGCCATGCGTCCTTTAAGGCTCTAATTACGCTAGTATTACCGTCAATTGTAATGGCTGTAGGCTTGATTCCTTTATCTGACAGCTCCTTGAACAGCTCAAGGGCGGCAAAGTAATTTTCACGCCTTAAATACCTATTTGTGATGATTTGGCCATTGGCATTATTCATTGCCAGCATTAAGCAATTCATGCGGTGGAAATATGTACCATCAAAAAGCAGATATTTTATTCCGGTTTGTACGTTTAAAGGGCTCGGTAATTTTGCGAGCCAATAACTGATTATTCCCTTAATTGTTTTCCTGCTGTGGTGGCTAATTCCCGAAATTTGCCTGACTGAATATCCTTCGGCTATCCATAATTTAAACCATTTAAGTTGGCGGTTCAATTTATTCTTTGCATTGCGGAAAACAAACAGTCGATTGCACTTCCCGCACTTGAATCTTTGCCGTCCGCAATCATTTTGGCCATAAAAAATTACATTATTAGAGGAGCAATCTGGACAAGTTTTTTTTCATAATATTGAACCAGTTTAATATTAAGTATCAATTTTAATCTAACCTTAACAGAAATTTTGTCTTTTCACCAACCAGTTTGGGTACCATTTACCCTGAATGACAACCTGACGGTTTGTCTTTTTTTGTTTATTGACATATTTAATTTTTATGCTAAGCTGGAGTCAAACATTGAACAAAGGAGGAACGAATCATGGCCCACAATGTCAGTAAGACAATTCTTCATGAAGCCAAAAGCCCTCAGGAACTGCTGGAGTTCCTGGCCGAGCACGCTGCCCGGTATCAGGCGGAAACGGAAATCGAGCATCCCGCCTATCAACTGCAATTGCTGATTGAGTTTCATGAAAAAACCGGCTACTGGATCCTTTATTCCCAGCGGGTCTTGAAGCCAGACTTCGGCGGCCAGGTCTATCAGGAGCAGACAAGGGAACACCTGTTCGCCGTCCACGAAGCTTCAGTCAAACGCGGCCAGGATATGGCCAAAGTTCCGGACACTCTCTAACCAGAATCACAAAAATCACAGCCCCCGGGTTTTTTCTCGGGGGCTTTTTTATTTATTTTTTATACTCTTTCGACCCCAGCCACAAGCCTTCAAACATGGCTTTAAAGAAGTCATTGATTTCCTTGGACTGAATCAGGATGGCTGAGAGTTCATCCAGGGAGGAGATTATGGCGACTTTATCGTCAAAGATGATCATGACTGATTGGAAATGGCCTTGCATAATTTCAGGCAAATAGCGGGGATTGCGGTCTTTGATTTCTTCGGGTGTCAGGCTGCGGCGGCCGGGGTTGTTTTCCCAAAGCGAGCGGGCCGTGATCTGGCGGGTTTGACGGGTTTGGATGAAATAGTCCGCGTATTTTTTATCAAATTCCGAAAAGAAATTTTTATTGGGCGCGATAATATCCCAGTGCCGGGATTTGCAATATAAGGCCTGTTCCACCACCAGCTTAATGCCGCTGATGCCTTCATAATGTAAAACATTAGCCTGGCCTAATTGCCGGGCATTTTTGGGTTGCAGCAAGGGCAGGACCTGGTCCAGTTCTTTTTGCTGGTCCTGCAAGACCTGAATCTGGCTGGTAATCAGGCGTTTGATGTCTTTGGGCTCGGTCATGATAAAAGCCAGACGGTTGGCCGTGCCTTTATTGGCGACCAGGCCTTTGTGCATTAGAGTGTTTAAAGCGTGGTAAATAGTAGTGCGCTTAATACCCGTGATTTTTTCCAGTTCCTTGACCCCGATACTGGGAAAATCCAAGCCGGCCAAGTAAATCGTGGTTTCAGTGGCGGTTAAGCCAAGGCTTTTTAAGATAGTCGTTATTTGATCCATATACTTAAATTTAGCTCATATATTTATTTTTGTCAATGATATGTTGAAAATTAAAATTGCTAATTTTAGCATAAAATAATCTTTGTCATTCAATGGTTATAAACACGTATTGTAAGCAGGTCAGGGATTTTATATATTTTAAGCAGTAAAACTGGAACCTTGACAATTCAACCCAATACGCCTATGCTTAGAAGAATATTAAATTGTTTGAAGGCCCGCCTTCGCTCCTACGGAGCTTCGGCGGGCAAGGAGGAAATCATGAAGAAAATCGACTTTCACGCCCATACTTCGGATCATAAGCTTTGGGGTCTGCACACGCAGACTGCCACGATTTCTGATTTGGTGAAACTGGCCGCCAAATACGATTTGCATAAAATCGTTTTGCTGGCCACATATTTTCCCTTCAAAGGCAGCGGTCTAAAAAATCAAGAATTGTTGGAACGTATTACTGGTAATCCGCTTTTCTGCATGTTCGGCAGTTTGGATGTTCAAAATAATTTTGAACAGGGTTTGCAGGAATTGCGGGAACTGGCAGCGCAAGGGAAAATCTGCGGGCTTAAATTGTATCCTGGCTATCAGGTTTTTTCTCCATCTGACCCGAAAGTTTTTCCGGTCTATGAACTGGCCAGGGAGTTTGATTTGCCGGTCATGTTTCATGGCGGCGAACTGCATCATTGTTGCCAAAAGGAAGATCGGCAAAAAGGTCTTTTCCGTTGCGGCCAGGCTTGCAAGATTGATCAGTTGGGACATTTGTCTCAGCCGCAATCTTTTGAGGGCGCGATTAAAAATTTTCCGTCAGTCAATTTCATCATCAGCCATCTGGCTAATCCCTATTTTGATGACCTAAGGCGGTTGATGAACCTTTACCCTAATATCTTCACGGACATATCCGGCCAGTTTTTGTCAGGCACTGACGAAGCCAGTTCGGCTTATCAGCAAATGGTGGTCGGTGAAATTAATAAATTTCTGCAAGTGTCCAATGGCCCTGACAGGTTATTGTTCGGCACTGATTGGCCCATCCAATCATATGACGACTCAATCAGACTGATTGAGTCGCTTAACCTCAGTGCAGCGGACCAAAATAAAATTTATTTTGCCAATGCTGCCAAACTTCTTAAACAAGCCCTCCTTCGCTAAAGCTACGGAGGGCAAAGGGAGGATTAGTCATGAACAAAAAAGTATTGGTCACAGCAGGCTCGACCAGGGTTAGGATTGATCAGGTTCGGGTAATTTCCAATATCTTTAAAGGCACAACCGGTACGCAAATCGCCGCTTACTTTCAGAGATCAGGGCGATAGCGTAACTTTAATCACTTCCAACCCCAAACTGGCGGCGACTTTAAAGGTCTCTAAAGTTGATGATTATCGCACCTTTGATGAACTGGCTGACCTGATGGAATCTTATATCACTGAACGTGATTTTGATGTCATCATTCACTCAGCTGCAGTCAGTGATTACAAAGTTACCGGCCTCTTTACCCGTGAATTTCCTGAAGGGGAACTTATCAGCGTGGATAATTCCGCCAAAGTTTCTTCTGCTCATGAGGAGTTATTTCTCAAGCTGTCACCGACTTCCAAACTTATTGATCAGATCCGTCAGCCCTGGAATTTTCAGGGCGTGCTGGTCAAATTCAAACTGCAGGTCGGCATGACCGACTGGAATCTGATTGATCTGGCCAGAGATAGCCTGCACTATTCCCATGCCGATCTTATCGTGGCCAATTGCCTGGAATGGGCTCGGGAATATGCTTATATCCTGGATAAAAAAAACAACGTCAAACAAGTAGACCGCGCTGATTTGGCGGCTGAGCTGTACAGGAGGACCAGATGAAAATTTTGCTGGGTGTAACATCTAGCGTGGCTGCCAAGCTGACTCCCAAACTGGTTAAGCTTTTGCTTAAACAGGGCCATATGGTTCAGGTGGTGGCCACGGAAAAATCTTTGTATTTCTGGCAACAGGAACAGCTGGAAATTCCGGTGGTGACTGAAGCTGATGAATGGCCGGGTACTCAGTATGATCAGGACGCTCCCATTGCTCACATTGCTTTGCGGGAATGGGCTGATTTGATGCTGATTGCTCCGCTGACTGCCAATACTCTGGCCAAAATGGCCAATGGTCTGTGTGACAATTTGCTGTCCAGTATTGTCCGCTCCTGGGATCCACAAAAACCAGTCGTGATCGCGCCGGCCATGAACACTAAAATGTGGGAGCATCCGCTGACAGCTGAACAGCTGAAAAAGCTGGGTGAGTGGTATCCGCTTTCCGTTGTCCAGCCGATTGCTAAAAAATTAGCTTGCGGTGATTACGGACTTGGCGCCATGGCTGATTTGGACACGATCGTTCAGACAGTACAGGACGTCATCAATTCACTAAAGCAAAAAAAACAAGAACCCAAGAGCCCCAAAAAAATCACGGTCATCGGCGGTCCCATCAGCCAGGCCATTGATCCGGTGCTGAACCTTGTGCCGAGTGGCAGAGGTGAGCTGGCACATAAGATTGCCCTGGAATTTGAGCGACAATTTACTGATGTTGATCGCCTGGGTAATTTTGAGCAGAGCAAAAAGTGCGACTACGTTGATCTGGAGCAGGAAGTCATTAATCTCAAGAGCGACGTGGTAATTTTCCTGCCCCATATTGCCAATGTCCTGGTGGACAAGCAGGCGACCAAGATTCGGGTGGCTGAAGGCGAGGAATCTGGTATCAAAGTTATCAGCGCGCCCAAGCTGGTCAATCTGGTCAAACAGTTTCATCCTGAAGTTCTGCTGGTTCCGTTCAAACTTGCAGAACAGGATATGGGCAAGGCGAAAATCGTTAAATGGATGTTGGAAGCCCATGCGGCTCTGGCGGTTTATTCCCGGCTGGGCAATTCCAAGTCATTCTGGATCATTGATGCTCTGGGAAATGAAACGCCCGTGGCCAAAGCTGATTTACCGGTTGAACTGGTTGCTCAGGTCCAAAAATATCTGCAGGCCATCAGACGCCGCAGTGTAAAAAAAGGCGAAGCCGTGCCACCGGTACCGCATCTTGAGGACTGGGTGAATTTTTCCCGGCAGATGCAGCCGGCTTTTAGCCAGATCATGGAACGAAATGTGGCTACTGGTCGCTGGCCAGGAAATTTTTCTTTCCGTTGCACGCACGGCTTTATGTCTGAACGTTGCGAGCAGGGCTTTGTCATCACCAAACGCAACGTGGCCAAAAGCGGTTTACAGCCTGATGACTTTGTCTTGGTCAATTTGGAACTGGAAGACGAGCAATTGTCTTATCAGGCTAAAGGCGAAGCCAAGCCCAGCATTGACGCGCCGATTCACCGTTTGATTTACGAAAAATTAAGTTGGGTCAAAAGCATTGTCCATGGCCATTTGCACATTGTTCTACCTCCGGAAGCTGATGTCATGCTCGAACAATGGCCTTGCGGTGCGGAAAACGAAGCCATCGAGCTTCTGGAAATCGCGCCACAGGAAAAAAGTCCTTTGTGGGTAGTTAATGTTACCGGCCACGGTTTCATTGCCCTCATCGGTGATGAAGATCCGTCTGCTTCTTTGGAGGAGCTAAGCCGGCTTGATTACAAAGTTACCTATTAACAACAAAGCCGTTCCGCGTTGCGGAACGGCTTTTTAAAATTGCCGAAAACGGCAACGTTTACATAAAGTAGAGACGAGGTTAACCGCGTCTCTACCGTCCATTTACATAAAATACAGCCGTTTTCGTGGTTCCGGTCGGTTTTTTTACGCTAACTATTGACAAAAAGTTTTAAATGTGCTATTATATAGATACAAAAATAAGCGTCTGAACTTTTAACTGCAACCTTTTCAAAGGAGGATACATATGTATACTCAGAGCAACTCGCAGACTTACGAACCCCCGACCATGCCCGGCAACTGGGAGCCGGAGGACCTCGCGCTGATGGATGCCGAGGAAGCTTCCTTTCCCTGCGATGAAGACGAAGCAGAATATGAAGAGGAAGAGCGTCAGGCCTTGGAGCGGCAGCGCCTGGAGGCCATCTACCAGGAGGATATCCTGGAGGCCTTCGCAGACCGCGATTGGCAGCATCAGTTGAGTGTGGCGTTTCTCGCCTCCCTCGACCCAGCGTACTAAAAAAATACCCTCACACCCCGGGAGACTTTTATCCCGGGTTTTTTATTTGTAAGCCATTTTCAGCGTTTATTTGAGGTTATTTCCCCCTAACTATTGACAAAAAGTGAAATATATGCTATTATGTAATGATGTGTCTTTTTTAGGATTGATTGTTTTTACCACTATAACCAAGGAGGAATGTGATGTCGAGTACTGAGGATAATGGTGTTAAAGTGGAAACTACGGACAATGTTCATCATCATTTCGAAGATCCGCTGGGAGTTTTCGACGGCTATGGCGAATACGACGATCGTTATTTTGATGAAGAAGAAGACTGGTGCGATGAGGAGGATCGTCCACGGGAAGAAGATTCTATGGGGATTTTCGCCGGCTACGGCGAATTCGACGATCATTACTTTGCCGAGCCGCCCATGTGCAAATGGGAAGACGGCGACGATTTCCGTGACGAATGGCTGTACGGCGACGACTTTCCCACCCCGGCCAGATTTGCGGGCCTTGAAGTTCCTCCTCCCAAAACACGGTGTACCATCAACTTTGCGGAGGAGATAAAGACATCGCGAAATCGCCTTTGGCGAAAGCGTTGCCTCGGCAAGAATCCGAGGTACAAATGCAAGCGCCAGGGCAAGCGGTTTTCCACCATCCTGCATGCTCATGTTGAGCTGACTCGGGAGGAGTGGTTCCTCTATGACCAGATGAACGCGCAGGAGCAGTCCTTCAGGGATCGAATGGAGGACGAGAATGAGAGCTTCGACGAGGACATGAGGAGTCTCAACCAAGATCTGGCCACCATTCAGCAGATGATAGCTGAAATGTGGGCAGACCGTATTCCCCGCTGGTTGATCGAGCTCCAGACCGAAATCGAGATCAAGATGTACGAGCGTCAACAGGAGTTCAATGAGCGGTACCAAATGGCCGCCTAAAAGCAACAACCTAACACCCCCGGGACTTTTACCGGGGGATTTTTTTATACAAAAAAACACCCCGTCAAACGAAGTGTCTTCATCTATGCCGCTACGCGGCACTTTCCAAAATCTGCAGACAAGAATATCTGAAGAAGGAATAATCTAGCCGGAGCCGGATTGAAACCTTTTTCGGACACCCATGCTTATCGTGCCTGCAGATTTTGAAAAACAATTTGATTAAATTGCTTCCCCAAAGTCGCCCAAAATGATGGTCATGCTGTTTTCAGGGGGAATAGAAACAGCTCTAACCGCCAATTGGACGATACTTAAACTTATCATAATACGGAAAACTTGTCAAGAGAATGACAAGTTTTCTATGTTTTTGGCTTATTTTAGAGGAATTTTGTTTATTATTCTATTATCTGGAATTATGTTGTTTTTAAGCTAAATCTTGAATAAATCTGCCAGTCGGCTTCTTACTTTTTATAACTAAAAAGTAAGCAAAAAGTTTTGGGGGTGCTCAATGCGCTAGTGCATATGGTTAGTACGTGGTTTTGATAATGACGCTTAGTTCGCACCCCCAAACCCCCGGGGAGGGGTGAAAAACGTTTTGAGTAATAAGTTTAAGATTACTTTATGATTTTGTCTACCAGCCCATATTTAACTGCCTCTTTCCACCTTCGCTCCTGCTGGAGCTTCGGTGGATTTCGGTTTACATTATTTAATAATCTTATCCACTAATCCGTATTTAACTGCCTCTTCAGCACTCATAAAAAAGTCCCGATCAGTGTCTTTTTCTATTTTGTTAATCGGTTGGCCTGTATGATTAGCTAAAATAATGTTTAATTTGTCTTTAATTTTTAGGATATGTTCAGCTCGGATTCTAATATCAGAGGCCTGACCTTCGGCTCCACCCATGACCTGATGGATCATGACTTCGGCATTAGGCAAAATAAGTCTTTTGCCTTTGGCTCCGCTAGCTAAAAGGACTGCACCCATTGAGGCGGCAATACCCAAGCAAATAGTAGAGACATCCGCTTTAACAAATTGCATGGTGTCATATATAGCTAAGCCCGCTGTCACTGACCCGCCCGGTGAATTGATATATAATTTAATATCTTTTTTCGAATCTTCACTGTCCAAAAAAAGCATTTGGGCAATAACGGTATTGGCCACGGCATCGTTAATCGGGGAACCCAGAAAAATAATTCGTTCTTTTAATAAGCGTGAATAAATATCATAAGCTCGTTCGCCCATGGATGATTTTTCGACTACGGTTGGGATTAAATAATCTTGAGTTTCGTTATTTTTTGATTTAGGCATAGAATTTTGAAGGGTAAGAAGGGCGAAGAAGGGTAAGAGGAGAAAGAAGGGTCTACACTTCTTACTCTTCTTACTCTTTTTACTCTTCTTTCTCCTTTTTAGTTATTAATTTTAAAGTTATAGTTTTGAGTTTTTAGATTTGAGCTTTAAGTTTATCAATTATAGCATTTATAATGTAATTTTTCCAATCGGTATTAGCGCCCATAATTTTTCGTTCAAGCTTGAAGCCCGCCGCTTTTTTATGGCCACCGCCGCCAAACAGGCCGGCAATTTGAGAAACATCAAGATGATCTTTGGTTGTCCGCAAACTGCCTTTAATCGTCTGCTGATCACGTTCGGTCAAAACAGCAATAAAATCAATATCTTCCAGGGTCGATAGGAAATTAGATAAGCCGTCGCTGGCCTCATCTGCTGTCATTTGATATTCAATTAAATCAGCTTGAGCAATGACTGTATAGACGAAGTTGAATTCCTGATTGAATTCCAGCTGAGAAAAAACCTTGCCCCAAAGCTTCAGACTGAGCAAGTTTTTATTTTGACTGATGCTGCTGATGATTTGGTTGGATTTGGCGCCATAATTAAGAAGTTTCGAGGCAATTTCCAGACTGTCTTGGGTGGTAGCGCCATTAGTAAAATTCATGGTATCAGTAATAATTCCGGTCATCAGACTGGTGGCCATAAATTTATCAATTTCCATTTTGTTAAGTGTGAAAAGTTTGTAAAAAATTTCACAGGTGGAGGAAGCACTGGGAATAACCAGGTTTAGATGACCATAGTTATCGTTGGTCTGATGATGGTCAATATTGATTATCTTGAGCCGGTCTTTTTGTTTGAGTAACTCCTGGCTAATGCCTGTTCTGGCAATAGTGCCACAATCAATGATTATAACCAAGTCATGGTCAGCCAAATTAATCTGCTGATAATCGGTTATCAGGTTTTCAATTTTGGCCAGATAGTTAAAGTATTCCGGCGGTTTGTCTACACAGAAATGTTTATGAGGTTTATTGTTTTTATTAAAATAATGAGCCAGAGCTAAAGATGCACCGAGGGTGTCACCATCGGGCTTTTCATGCGAAATCAGCAGGGGATGATTGGCATTCTGGATAGCATTCAGTATTTTCGGAGCTGTTTGTCGGTAAATCATCTTTATTTCGTATGGTTAATTAGATGTGATAAGCGGGATTTTTAAAGGTATCATTCCTGTCGAATTTCGTCAAGAATTTGATCAATTTGATTGGCATATATCTCCTGATCGTCCATTAAAAAATGGAAATTAGGAATAATTTTTGTTTCCAATTCCGCCTTGAGTAATTCGTATAAATGTCGGCGATTTTTTCTTAAAAGTTCCAAAACTGTGCCGCGCAACTTGTCAGGTAGAATAGTGACATAGATTTTGGCGTTTTTCATATCAGGCGTGGTTTCCACTCGGGTTATAGTTACCAGGCTATTTGCAGGCAGTTCAATATCTTTAATGATAAAGCGGCCCAATTCTTGTTTGACTAGTTCGTTAATGCGTTCAATGCGTTGAGACATAAGTATTTTTGGTTAGTGATTTATTGGTGAATGGGTTAGGATGCTGGTTTGGTGAATAGTATAGAGTGTAAAGTGTATGAACCTTAACACCTGGCACATAACACCATCCTAACTTCTTTACCTATTCACATTTCACCTGTGGATGGTGAGTAGGTTGGGATTTTAGTGGAGAGTGTATTGTACTAGGCGATTTTACCTTAACACTAAACATGACAGACTATATTTGCCTCCTTGCTTATACACTTTTGATTGCTATGAATTTGGCTAATGTTAGGGTCTTTTAATAACTAACGATTTAACCTTACATATATAGACTATCTGAAATCAGGCTTCTTGGCAACCTGTGTGGGTAATATGTGAATAAACTTAGCCATTTTCTCTTGACAACCCCCAAAGGTTTTGGTAATATTAATATCACCAGAGAGTTCCCGCTATAAATCTAAAAAAATAAGTTGCAAAATAGTGGGCTTTATTTTTACTTCTTAATTTTATAATTTTTAATAAAACTCGTCTAATAAGTGAGACGAGGTATTTTTTATGTCTAGCAAAAAAAATAATACTCAAATTCAACCGGGGAATCAAACAAAGCTTGAAAAAAGAAAATTTTTCAGTAAAGAGCATGAGGCCATGGACGTGCCTGATTTGGTTGAGGTTCAAAAAAATTCTTATAACTGGTTTATAAGGGAAGGTTTGCGTGAGCTTTTTGATGAAATAACTCCGATTAAGGATTTTGGCGGACGTAATCTGGAATTAGCCTTTAAAGATTATTATCTGGATGAACCGAAGTTTGATGAAAAAACTTCCCGGGCTAAAAACATTACTTATGAAGCTTCTTTGCGAATTAAAGCTGTTTTGTCCAATAAAAAGGATGATGTGCACAAAGAACAGGAAATTTATCTGGGTGATTTTCCGGTCATGACCGATCGCGGCACTTTTATTATCAACGGCATTGAAAGGACAGTCATTTCTCAGATTATCAGATCTGCCGGTGTTTTCTTTACCTCTAATTATACCAGAGGTAAAAGATATTACGGAGCCAAAATAATTCCAAATCGCGGTGCTTGGCTGGAAATCGAAACTGATGCCAATAATATTTTATGGGTCAAAATTGACCGTAAAAGAAAAGTTGCCTTAACTTCGTTATTGCGTGCTTTTGGTTATTCTTCAAGCGAAGAAATTTTAGAATTATTTAAGGACGCTGACAGCAACCCCAGTGTAAAATATATTCAAAATACTTTAGCCAAAGATATTGCCAAGAATATGGATGAAGGTTTGATTGAAGTCTATAAGAGAATCAGACCAGGCGATATGGCCACTGCAGATAATGCCAAGTCCCTGATTTATTCGATGTTTTTCCGTTTTGAACGTTATGATCTGGGCAAGGTTGGACGCTATAAGATTAATCAGCGTTTCAATTTAGATTTGGCCAATATACCGGATAACAGGATTTTACGTAAAGAAGATTTATTGGAAATTATTAAGGAAATTATCCGCTTAAATATTACCCAGGTTGATTCAGACGATGTTGATCATTTATCCAACCGTCGAATCAGGTCCGTAGGCGAATTGATTCAGAATCGTTTTCGTATTGGCTTGGCTCGTATGGAAAGAATTGTCAGGGATAAAATGAGTACGGTTGATATTGAATCAATGTCTCCCAGTAAATTAGTTAATGCCAAACCGGTCATGGGTGTGGTTAAAGAATTTTTCATGTCGTCCCAATTATCGCAGTTTATGGATCAGGTAAATCCATTAGCGGAATTGGAACATAAACGCAGAATTTCAGCTATGGGCCCGGGCGGTTTATCCAGAGAACGCGCCGGGTTTGAAGTTCGTGATGTGCACACTACTCACTATGGCAGAATTTGTCCGATTTCTACCCCAGAAGGTCCTAATATCGGTTTAGTCGGTCAGTTATCAAGCTTTGCCAAAGTCAATGAATACGGTTTTATCGAAACTCCTTATCGTGTCGTAGAAAGAATTGCCTTGGAAGATATTAAGGATCCGGAAACAAATAAAGTAGCTATTAAAAAGGGACAAAAAGTACCCAAGGAAATCATAGATAAACTAAGAAATAAAAACGTGGGTTTTAGCGTTAAATCCAGAGTAACAGATGATGTGGTATATTTAAACGCCTTGGCCGAAGAAAGGTCTGTAACTACTGCGGCTACGACACCGCTTGATGAGTCCGGTCATTTTATAAAACCAAAGGCCGAAGTCAGAAAATTCGGCAAACCCGATTTTACTCCTGTCAGCCAGGTTGATTATATGGATGTAGCTTCCAATCAGATTGTCAGTATTTCCACCTCTTGTATTCCGTTTCTGGAGCATGATGATGCTGTTAGAGCTTTGATGGGCACTAATATGCAACGTCAGGCAGTTCCTTGTATTCGACCTGTCCCGCCATTAGTGGGGACTGGCATGGAAAGTATGGCGGCTTTATATTCAGGCTACTTAGCTATAAGCAAAGCAGACGGCAAGGTTGTTAATGTTGACGGCAGTGGCATTGAAGTTTTAGAGGATAAAGGCGATTTGAAATTTTATGATTTAAATAAATTTGAGAGATCCAACGCTTCAACCTGCATCAACCAACATCCGACAGTCCAAAAAGATGAACGAGTTAAAAAAGGACAGATAATGTCTGATGGCCCTTCAATTGCTGAAGCGGAATTAGCCTTGGGGCAGAATGTTTTAGTGGCTTTTATGGCTTGGGGCGGTTATAACTATGAAGATGCGGTTATTATCAATGAACGGGTGGTTCAAAAAGATTATTTTACTTCTATTCATATTGAAAATTATCAGGTGGAAGTTCGTGAAACCAAGCTGGGGTCTGAAGTCGTAACTTCTGATATACCCAATATTGCCGAAGAAAAATTAAAAAATTTAGATGAAAACGGTATTGTCCGAATCGGAGCTGAAGTTTCTTCAGGCGATATTTTGGTGGGTAAAATTACGCCCAAAGGTGAAACAGAGCTTTCAGCTGAAGAAAAATTATTGAGAGCGATTTTCGGTGAAAAAGCCCGTGATGTGCGCGATAGTTCATTATATTTGGAACACGGCGATCACGGCAAAGTTATTGATATTAAAATTTTCACTCAAGAACACGGCGATAAATTATCTCCGGGCGTAACTCAAATGGTTCAGGTGGCTGTAGCTGATTTGAGAAAAATTCAGGTTGGCGATAAAATCGCCGGCCGTCACGGTAACAAAGGTATTGTTTCTAATGTTGTGCCGGCTGAAGATATGCCATTTTTAGCCGATGGTACTCCCATTGATTTTATCTTGAGTCCGTTGGGGGTGATCTCTCGTATGAATTTGGGACAGATATTAGAAACTCATTTAGGCTTGGCTGTTCAAAAATTAGGGTTTAAAGTCGCCACGCCGGTTTTTTATGGAGTGAGTGAGGAAAAAATAAAAGAATTATTAACCCAAGCCGGGTTTCCGGAAAATGGCAAGCTGACATTATATGACGGACGTACCGGTGAACCTTTCGGTAACAAGGTGACTGTCGGTTATAAATATATTTTGAAATTGAATCATATGGTGGAAGATAAGATCCATCAAAGGTCTATCGGCCCCTACTCATTGATTACCCAACAGCCTTTGGGCGGTAAAGCGCAATTCGGCGGTCAGAGATTCGGTGAAATGGAAGTTTGGGCCCTGGAAGGTTATGGCGCGGCGCATACTTTGCAGGAAATTTTAACGATTAAGTCAGATGATGTGCCTGGTCGCGCCAAAGCGTATGAGTCCATTATTAAAGGTGAACCTATCAGAAAATTAAATATTCCCGAGTCATTCAATGTTTTGGTCCGTGAACTTAAGGGTCTTTGTTTGGATGTGGAATTATTGGACGGAAAAAATGTAATTGATGATTCAACTAAGGAAGATCCCAAGAAAATCAGGGAAAAACAATAATTCATTTATTTTTTCATTTAATATTAAATAGTTTTATATGATTTTCAACCAAACCAAGCCATTAGAATTTGACGGCATCAGGCTCAAGCTGGCTTCTCCTGACGTGATTAGAATTTGGTCACACGGCGAAGTAACTAAGCCGGAGACGATTAATTATCGGACTCAAAAACCTGAAAAAGACGGGTTATTCTGCGAGAAAATTTTCGGACCATCAAAAGATTGGGAATGCTATTGCGGTAAATATAAAAAGATCAGGTATAAGGGGATTATTTGCGATAAGTGCGGAGTAGAAGTTACCCATTCCATGGTCAGACGCGAACGCATGGGGCATATAGAATTATGTTCGCCAGTTTCGCATATTTGGTTTTTGCGCGGCGTGCCTTCCCGTTTAGGATTAGTCTTGGATATTTCAGTCCAAAGTCTGGAAAAGGTCATTTATTTTGCGAGTTTCGTAATTACTTCTGTTAATCAGGACCTGAAAAATCAGGCCATGGAACAGCTGAAGGAAGAATACAAAAATAAGAAGAAACAAATAGAGGCTAATTTCAAAAACCGGGTTAATCAGATTAAAACCAATAAAGATCTCAAGGAAAAGGAACAGGACAAAAAGATCATTGAATTGAATAAAGAAAGAGATTTGGAATCAGCTGAATTCGAAAAAGAATATGTTAAAACCGAGACGGACTTAAAGGAGCTCAAAGTAAAAAAAATTATTTCAGAAGATCAATATCAGGATTTATCTCTTAAATTCGGCCATCTTTTTGAAGTGGCTATTGGCGCTGAAGCAGTCAGGAAATTGCTGGAAGTGATTGATTTGGAAAAAACTATAAAAAGTTTAGACGCCGAATTGGAAGAGGCGATCGGCACAAAAAAAGAAAGAGCTGTTAAACGTATTAAATTAATCAAGAATCTGGTTAAAAATAAAATCAGACCTGAATGGATGATCTTGAATATGATTCCGGTTATCCCGCCTGATTTAAGACCGATGGTTCCTTTGGATGGCGGTCGTTTTGCCACTTCTGATTTGAATGATTTGTATCGCCGGGTTATTAATAGGAACAACCGTTTGAAAAAATTAAAGGAACTCAACGCTCCGGAAGTTATTATCCGCAATGAGAAAAGAATGCTTCAGGAAGCTGTCGATGCTCTCTTGGATAATAGCGCCAGACATTCAAAGACAACTACGGCTTCAACCGGCCAAAAACGCCAGTTAAAATCAATTGCTGATATTTTAAAAGGCAAGCAAGGTCGCTTTAGACAGAATTTACTGGGTAAACGTACTGATTATTCTGGCCGCAGCGTTATTGTTGTCGGTCCAAATTTAAAACTTGGCCAATGTGGCTTGCCTAAACGTATGGCGCTGGAATTATTCAAACCGTTTGTAATCAGTCAGCTTATTAAACGTGAATTTGTCCATAATATCAGAAGTGCCAATAGGTTTATTGAAAGCAACCGTCCTGAAATTTGGGATATTCTGGAAGAAATAGTTAAAGACGCCCATGTCTTATTGAATCGCGCGCCGACTTTGCATCGCTTGGGCATCCAAGCCTTTAAACCAACTTTGATTGAGGGTAAAGCTATTCAATTACATCCTTTGGTTTGCGCTGCCTTTAATGCTGACTTTGACGGTGATCAAATGGCAGTTCATGTGCCTTTAACAGACCAAGCAAAAAATGAAGCCAAGGAATTGATGCTTTCTTCCAAGAATTTATTAAAGCCGGCAACCGGCAATCCAATCGCTACTCCAAGAATGGATATGGTCTGGGGTTGTTATTATATAACGGAATTAAAAAAGTTAAGGGAAAATCTCAGATCTTTTGGCTCATTTGAAGAAGCAGTCTTGGCTTATAATTCAAAAATTATTACTGTTTCTGAAGAAATCGAAGCGCGTGATATTTTGCCAGGTAAAAAGAAGCCGGAAAGAATTATTACTAATGTCGGACGCATCTTATTCAACCGTTTATTACCTCCAGAACTCGGGTTTTTCAATGAACAAGTTACCAGCAAAAATCTGGGTGATTTAATTAAATTTTCCCTGGAAATAGTGGGTAAGGATAGAACTGCAAAATTACTTGATGACATTAAAGACCTTGGCTTTAAGTTTTTAACTTTAAGCGGTTATTCCTGGGGTATGGAGGATTTGCCGGAATTGCCTGGTAAACAGATACTAGTAGATGCTGGGGATGTGCAGATTGATGAGGTTAATGATCAATTTCAACAAGGTTTACTGACCAAAAGTGAGCGTCATTCTAAGATCATTGAAATTTGGACCGCGGTTAAGGATAAAATCGTACAATTAGGTAAGGATTCATTGAGTAAAGAAGGTCCTGTTTTTTCCATGGTTACTTCCGGTGCTCGCGGATCCTGGACCCAGGTGACTCAGATGGTGGGTATGAAAGGCTTAGTATCCAATCCCGCAGGTGAAATTATTGAATTGCCTGTCAAAGCCAGCTTCAAAGAAGGGTTTGATGTTTTGGAATATTTTATTTCTACTCATGGTTCCAGAAAAGGCTTATCAGATACTGCTTTGAGAACCGCTAATGCCGGTTATTTAACCCGACGTTTAGTTGATGTGTCTCAGGACGTAGTCGTTCGGGAGGAAGATTGCGGTGATAAAAAAGGCATGCTTTATACTAAAAAAGACAGCGATGAAATCGGAGTTAATATCATGGAGCGCGTCTGGGGCAGAGTCAGTCTGGAAAAAATCACTGATCCAAAAACAAACGAAGTAATCGTTGATAAAGATCAATTAATTACTGAGGCAGTGGTGCGTAAATTACTACCTTTAGATTTGGAACAGATTACTGTCCGCTCGGTTCTGACCTGTAAAATGACCAAAGGACTATGCACCAAATGTTATGGCTACGATCTCGGTTATAATGAAATGGTTAAATTAGGCGTAGCCGTCGGTATTATCGCGGCTCAAAGTATTGGTGAACCAGGCACTCAGCTGACGATGAGAACTTTCCATACCGGTGGTGTGGCTGGTACTGATATCACTCAAGGTTTACCTCGGGTGGAAGAACTTTTTGAAGCTCGTCCGCCTAAGCGTAAAGCTATATTGGCCGAAGAAGACGGCCTGGCTTCTATTTCTGATGCGCCCAAGAAAATTGAAGATGCCAAGGGCCGGGTTATATTTAGCTCCACCCATGGCCAAAAGATATTGAAGATAAAATTTGATGATGTGGAAGATGATTCATATTCCTTTAAAGGTCAAGCTCCGACCTTAAAAGTTAAAGAAGGGGACAAGGTCGTTAAAGATGAAGTTTTGTTTAAATTAGGTAAAACAGAAATGAAAGTTAAACGAGATGGCGTAGTTAAGATTACTGAAAAAACCGTAAAAGTAGTCTGTAATGTTGAAAAGGAAAAAGAATATCTCATCCCCTCAGGCTATCGTTTATGGATCAATGACGGAGATTTTGTAAAAAAAGGCGATCAACTGACAGAAGGCAGTTTGGATTTACATCAATTATATAAACTTAAAGGACGCGATGAAGTCAAGCGTTATGTGGTTAAAGAAATTCAGTATATTTATGCTTCCCAAGGCCAGCGTTTAAATGAAAAGCATATTGAAGTTATTATTAAACAGTTGTTTAGCCGTGTCTTAATTAAAGATGCCGGTGATACCAATTTATTGCCTGGCGAAATAGTGGAAAAAGCTGAAATGGATGAAGCTAATATAGAGATTGATAAAACCAAGGGCAAACAGGCCACTTCTGAAGAATTATTCCTGGGCATTACCAAAGTCTCATTGACTACCCGCAGTTTCTTGTCTGCCGCTTCTTTCCAGGAAACATCACGTGTCTTGATCAATGCGGCCTTGACCGGCAAGATTGATAAACTGGAAGGCTTGAAAGAAAATGTGATTATTGGCCGCTTGATTCCGGCCGGCACCGGCTTTAGGAAGAAAAGTAAAGATGAGTAAGCAGGATTTAAAGAACAATACAATTAAATAGAAAAAACACCTCTCGGAAACGGGGGTGTTTTTTTTGTATTAATTTTTATGATGATTTTATAAAAATTTCATCTGTTTGCGGTATAATTAAGTCAAATTATGGCTTTACTGCCGCCTGCGCTTAAGTTATAATTAGTACAGGTATGCTTAATTATTTTTTAAAGTTTTATGACTCTCAAATCCGCGCATTTTTCTCAAAAACTGACAATCACCTTGTTAGTTTTTTTATTTATCTTTTCCCAGCCTGGCATTTTGCTGGCGGCCGAAGAAGCTGTAAATGACAATACCGTTTCGGTTAACACGACCGAATCCCCGGCCGAACCGGCCACTGACACTTCAGCTCAGCCGGCTGTAACTCCTGAAACACCGACAGCCCAGACGGTTCAGATCAGGCTACGGCTGATGCGGTCAAAGCTGACACGGAAACGCCAGATCAAGGCATGAATACTTTAGACAGTTCCGGAGGAGAGGTGTACGGAGACGTCTCCAATATTACTGATTCGCCCAAAACCAATAAATCAAATTTGGAAGTTGATCAGAACTCTGGTGCCTTATTATATAAATACCCGATACAAGTTCCTCCGGGCAGAAACGGCCTGCAACCTGACTTGGCTTTGAGTTACAATAGTCAGGATTTAAAATACGACAGTGAATTCGGTTATGGCTGGGGTATAACTATTCCATACATTGAAAGGTTGCTTAAAAAAGGTATTGATAAGGCGTATACTGAAAATTATTTTACATCGTCTTTGAGCGGAGAATTGGAAGATGTTAGTTTGAGCGATGGGCATCACGGCACTTATGGCGCTAAAGTTGATAGCGGAGATTTTCTTAAATACGAGTTTAATACCAGTAACTATTGGTTGGTAACCGATAAAAAGGGGACTGTGTACAAATTTGGATACAATGCTTCAGCTCGCCAGAATGATCCTAGTGACAGCTCACATGTGTTTAAATGGATGTTGGAGGAAGTCCGCGATACCAATAATAATTACATTAAATATGAGTATTATAAAGATAATGGTCAGATTTATCCCTCGGCGATAAAATATACCGGCTATAATACGACTGACGGAATTTTCGAAATAGATTTTTTAAGAGAAAGCCGGAGCAATGACTACGTTTCTTATAAAGAGGGTTTTGAAGCAACAACTGGTTATAGGATTTATGAAATCCAGGCCAAAGTTAGTGGGACATGGGCTAGAAAATATGAGCTGGACTATACGGCATCAAGTGAAAATGATTGGCAGGAATTATTAACTTCTATAACTGAAAGTGGCAATGACGGTAGTCAGACAATCAGTTTACCAGTTACTACGTTTACTTACCAAACGAATGGAGGATACGTTTTTTATACTCAGGATCAGAATGTTGATTTTCCAACTAAAGCATATAATGCGATGTGGAACGGTCATGCCAGCAACGGCACTTTTTCAACTGATGCAAATGGCGACGGCCTATCCGATATTGTCCAATATAAAGTAGGTTATACAAACTGCCAATATTCTTTAAGCAGAAGTTTTTTAAGTAACGGGAACGGTTGGGATGAATCAAGTGAATGGACTTCATTTAATTTAGCTAAAGAACAATATTGCCATAGTAATGGAGATTTTAGCGTATATTTAAGACCTGCGATTTTTATCGATATAAACGGAGATGGTTTATCTGATTTTGTGAAAAGTGGAATTAGATTAAATAACTCTGCTAATCAAGACTATGTAAGTATCAGCTGGAATATTCCCTTATCATTAACCGATGCCAATGGCTATGGAATTCAAGACTACGTTCATCTTGGAGATTTTAACGGCGACGGACTAGTTGATTATTTTGCTAAATATTACATAAATGGAAATTGGCATATGGATATTATGCCCAATTTAGGTAATGGCTGGTATGTTGATAATACTTGGAGTTTCCCAAGTTATCTGAGCGATGGCATAATTTATAATCACGGCATTAAATTCGCGGATATTAACGGTGATAGCCTGGACGATATATTGGTATCGCAGAATGATGACCAATACGGGACAATAAGAAAAGTATATTTAAACACCGGTGCCAAAAGTTGGGCGGAAACAACTGATTTTACAATTTCTAGCAGCCTTGTTTTTTTTATCAGGCATACAAATCCCGATCAAAATATGGTTATGCCTATAGAATTTAATGATCTAAACAAGGACGGTTTAACTGATGTTATTTATGACGAGAGTGTTTATATAAATGACGGTTCGACCTTTATTGATACTACTGATATTACCTCTTTTTATAGCCCTTATTTTGGTCAAATCTCCGGCCGAAATTTCATGGAAATAAACGGAGATGGTATGCCCGATTATTCCATATCCTCCAAGTCAGGCATTGATGAATCATATTGGGTCGGTTCCCAATATGAAAATTCAGAAGATTTAAGTAGTATTTCTAAATCGGTGTATATTAATCAAAAAAAGCCTTCGGGATTATTGATAGGTGTTGAAAATTCCAAAGGCGGGTCAATGGAAGTTACTTACAAAGGTTCGGGTGAATACAAAGGTAGTAATGATAATTTACTAAATCCGCATTTGCCGGTGATTGTCCAGACCGTCTCCCAGATCACCTACAATGACGGCCTAAATAATTCATGGTCGGAAAATTACCAGTACGCCAACGGTGAATACTATTTTTCTGACTACCTGAATCGCAAGCTGGCGGGATTTGGTTTGGTGACAAAGACTGATGCGGGAGGGAATGTTACGAAGTCATATTTTCATCAGGGGAATACTACTGACTCAAGTCATGGCGAATATTCTGATGATGTTTCCAAGATCGGCAAGGTTTATCGCGCAGAAGTTTATGATGACTCGGATAACTTATATTCAAAGTCCATTAATAAATGGGAAAATTATGATTTGGGGAATGACAGGGATTTTGTGAAGTTAACGCAAACGATTAGTTTTAGTTATGACGGTAATACAAGTCATAAGGACAAGGCTGAAACTTACACTTATGACAATGCGACCGGCAATTTGACGCAGAAAGTTACCTGGGGCGAGGTGACGGGTTCGGATAACGGCACGTACACGGACACCGGAACGGATAAATTTACGACTGATATAGACTATGCGGCCACTACGGGTAGCGCAGTCATTGGCTTGCCAAGCCAGGAGACGACTGAAGATCAAAGCAGTAATAAAGTTAAGGAAACCAAGTATTATTATGACAGTCTGACTTTGGGCAATGTGGATAAAGGCAATCTGACCAAACAGGAAATGTGGAAATCAGGCACCAGTTATATTGATGTTGAAAAGACATATAATTCTTACGGCATAGTTACCCAGGAAAAGGATCCGCGCGATAAGACAACGGATTATACTTATGATTCATATAATTTGTATCCGGCGACTGTTACTAATGCGTTAGACCTGGATACTGATTATGAATATGATTATTCTTCAGGCAAGCCGACCCAGGTGACTGATCCTAATGGGCGGGTGTTTCAGACAGTTTATGATGCCCTGGACAGGGTAAAACAGGAAAAACAGCCGGATTTAACCACGCCGAGTACTTTGGTGGTTAAAACTGAATATACATACACTGATAATACCGTACCGAGCAAAGTTCAGCAGACAAATAATCTGGATTCTTCAACGAGTTTTGATATTTATACTTATCTTGACGGTTTTGGACGAAAAATTCAGGAAAGAAAAGAGGCCGAGGCTTCAAATACATTTAGTGTCAAAGATTTTGCTTACAATGACCTTGGCCTGGTGGACAGGGAATCTTTGCCGTACTTTTCGACCGGCACATCCAGAACAACCGCCACCACTGATAATTCGCTTTATACCAGTTACACTTATGATCCTTTGCAAAGAGTCGCCACCTCAACTAATGCAGTTGGCACCACCACGAATACTTATGACGACTGGAAACTGACCATTACTGACGCGGAAAGCAATGTTAAGGATTTGTACAAAGATGCTTATGATAATTTAGTCCAGGTTGATGAACATAATGACTCAAGTACCTATACCACGACTTACGGGTATAATGGTCTGGGAAATTTATTAAATATTACTGATTCTCAGGATAATGTCAGGAATTTTACTTATGACGGACTTGGCCGCAGATTAACAGCCGAGGATTTGCATGATCCTGAAGACGAATATTTTGGCGAGTGGACGTATGGTTATGATGATTCAGGTAATTTAACTTCCAGAACTGACCCCAATTCCCAGACAGTAAACTGGACTTATGATGATTTGAACCGCGTTTTGACTGAGGATTACACGGGTCAAAGCGGAACCGAAGTGGCTTATGTTTATGACACTGGAACGGACGGAATTGGCAGGCTTTATACGGCCACAACACCTGACGTGGTTACGACTCATACTTACAATCCGCTGGGCGGAGTGAAAACTGAAAATAAATACATTGATTCAACCAATTATCTGACCGAGTTTGCTTATGACCGCCAGGGAAACCAGACCTTGATTACTTATCCGAGCGAAGATGAAGTTAAATACGAATACAACACGGCCGGGCTTTTGGAAAAGATTCAAAATAAACCAGCCGGTGAACAGTCTTTTACAGACCTGGTCAGCGATTATGATTATTCGCCTTTGGAGCAGGTAACTTATCAGGAAGACGCCAATGGCGTTAAAACCTTTAATACTTATGACGAGCAAAAATTGTACCGCCTAAAAGAGAAAATCACAGCCAGTCCGGATGAAGGTGATTATGGTGAAGGGATGTTTAATATGGCAATGGCTGTCCCGAGCGCAGGTGTCATTCAGAGCGGTAGCGAAGAATCCATTGCCCCCGCCACAACCGGAATCCTTTCAGCGCTCGGCGTTACTGCGGATTCGCCGTTGACGAGCGCAGGTGTCATTCAGAGCGATAGCGTGGAATCCATTGCCCCCGCCACAACCGGAATCCTTTCAGCGCTCGGCGTTACTGCGGATTCTCCCTTAACCCCGCTCATAAACAGTGTAACCATGGCTACGGAAAGTTTAGGTCTGGTTAAGGATCCTCAAATAGAACCGTTACCGGTTAAGCCTGGGGAAAAAGTCCAGCGGGATTTCCTCGGCCGGCCGGTTGATTATTCCAATTATCCCAAAGATACCACGGTTTACATTAAAACAGATCCAAACGCCAAATCTCAGGAATTGCCTAAAGAAGCGATTGAAGCCTATGATAAAGCGGCTGCCAAGCCTCAACCCGAGCCTGAATTAAAGACTTTATTGCCCCAGGAGGCTGTTGATTATTACAACAGTCAGGCTCAAACATCACCAGGCGACGGCTCCATGATGCTTTTGGAAAGCGTTAATCCACCTAATCCGTCAACGAATTTACAAACTGAAAATTTATGGAAAAGCGACAATATAATCTACAATTCCGGTTTTGAAGACGGATTTGCATACTGGCAGTGGCAAAATAAGCAGGGCGATACGCATACGGAAGATTGCACAGTTTCCTACAGCGGTTCCTGTTCGGAAAAAGTTACCATTGCCACTTCAGGTAATTTTTGGGAAACCCAAGTTTACCAGGTTTTAAGGCTGGATGAGAATATTAATTACAAACTGCGTTTTAAGGCCAAAGCTTCAACAGCCATCACATTTAGCCTGGAAGCCGTGCAAAACCACACGCCATTCAATGACCTGGGCTTGTGGAAAGGGGATTTAAGCATTGGCACTGACTGGCAGGAATACGAATATACTTTTACTGCTTTGGCAAGCGATCAGGACGCCAGAGTAACCTTTTATCTGGGCGCCAATGCGGCAGATTACTGGTTTGACGATATTGAACTCATACCCGATGCTCTCAATATGCTGAAAAATACCAGTTTTGAAAACAATCTTGATAATTGGGAATTTTATGATTACAACAGCACCAGCGAAAATACCCGAGACTGCGCAGAAGCGTCTGACGGCGACTGCAATAACAAGGTGGAAAATATGCAGAGCGGTGAATGGTGGCAGGTTTCCCTTAACCAGCCGATTTCAGTGGTGGCTGACCAGACCTATATTCTGACGTTTTACGCTCATTCCAATTACGATACTCGAATAGCCAAGGTGGCAATCGCCAAGAATTACAGTCCCTGGACTGATTTGACCGCCATTGCCGAATTTCACACCAACTGGAACGGCGGTTTTGCCAAATACCAGATTGAGCTGACCCCGAACGCCACTGAAAGCAACGCCCGCCTGATCTTTTATCTGGGCGATGATCAGGGCTGGATTAAGCTGGACAGTCTGCGCTTATGGCCTCAGCAGGCGACTAAGGTTTCAGATTCAACCCCTGAATTCTCCGCGATTTATGATGATCCGGATTCCGGGGATTATGCAACAGATTACCAGATACAATTAATCAAATATGATGGGAACTGGTCGAACCCCATCTGGGATAGTGGGAAGACATCGTTTAATTCTAACGTTTTAGAAGGTAACAGGACTGAAGACATTATTTATGACGGCGACGCCTTGCCTTTGGACGGCATGAAATACAAGTGGCGCATCAAGTTATGGGACGAGTCGGATAATGAGGGTGTCTGGACTAATGGCGAGGACTTTTTCATTATGAATGGCAAGCGGATTCAGGATTTAAGTTACACCTACGATGATGTGGGCAATATTACGCAGATTATTGACGAGTCTGAAACCAACACGAAGAAAGCCGCCAACTACGCTTATGATGATTTATATCGCTTAACATTGGCCACAATTACGGATTCCGCGACTGATGAGGATTACACTCAGACGTACACTTATGATTCATTAGGTAATTTTACAGACAGGTCAGATGTCGGGGATTATGATTATGACGGCAATACCGGGACAAGTTATGCCAATCCGCATGCGGTTACCAGCGTACAGAATGACGCAGTAGCCATAAACTATGATCATAATGGTAATTTAACCAGTGAGATTTTAAGCCAGTATCAATGGACGATCTTTGAGGCGGAGTGGGATTACAATAACCGGATGATAAGTTCAGGAGGCTGGTCAGCAGAAACCGTGTACAGCTATGATCACAGCGGGCAGAGGATTGTGAAGGACACCGGCGATGAATATAGCGGTATTACTACTATTTATGCGAACAAGTACTACAACGAGCGGACGAACAAGGAAACGTCGGAATTGACCAAGACATTGAATATTTATGACAATAAAGGGAATTTAGTTGCTACGGGCGAAGAAGTCGGAGAAACTAGTAATATTTATTACGTAAATGGTGACCATTTGGGAAGTTCCAGCGTTATGACGACTGATACAGGGGACATGGAACAGGTGGTTGACTATTTTCCGTATGGAAATATGCGGTTTAATGAGCAGAGAGTACAAAATGAAAGCTATGATCAGAAGGAAAAATTTTCCGGAAAAATTTTCGATCAGGATGCAGCTGGGTTGTCATATTTCGGAACCAGGTACTATTCTGGTGAAGCAGGGAAGTTTATTAGTGAGGATCCTGTGTTTTTAGCAGTTGGTGATAATGAAAATATAAAAAGGTTAGCAAGAATTGAATTACAGCAGTATTTATCCAATCCGCAGATAATGAATAGTTATTCATATTCCTATAACAATCCTTTGATTTATAAGGATGGTGATGGTAACTTTGCATTTTTGATCCCCATTGCTGCTTATGCAGTCGCTACTGCACCAGTATGGGTACCAGCAGTAATTACCTGGTCTGCCGCCACTACTTTAGCCATTAGCACACCACTTGTCGGGGGACAAATATATTCATATGCTAAAGGAGATAATGCAACTGGGAATCAGATGGGTGATGTCGCGATGGGGGTTATGGGGATTGAGGCAGGTGTAGCTGGCGGTATTATGTCCATAGATAAAATGTTGAGTTCATCTTATAATAAGCCGGCAAATAGAACAAAATCTAACAGTAAATCAGCCCCCCTTTTTTCAAGTCATGCACAAATGCGTATGGAGCAAAGAGGAATTTCGATAGATCAAGTTAAGAATGTAATGGAAAATAATAAACCATTTAATTATTATCACGAAAATAATTGGAAAACTGGGTATTATGATCAATCTAGTAAAGTATTCGTCGCACAAGCAAATGAAAGTGGGCAGGTCATAACCGTAATAAACGATGTAAGTCCGCAATATATTAGTAATTTACAATCACTAAAACCATGAAAATCACTTATGACAAATCTATAGATGCGGTATACATATATTTAATTCCTAATCAAAGAATCCACCCGGGATGGTCTAAAAAAACTTATCCTTGTGACCCCAAAGAAGTAAATGGCATGATTAATTTAGACTTTGATAATAAAGGTAGGCTGGGTGGGATTGAAATAATTGGAGCTAGTCAAAAATTACCAAAAGAAATTATCGATTCAGCTGAAGTTATTGGTTAGTCCACAGTAATCGGTTTAGTTTTCATAAATACTGATAAATAGAGTTGTTCAAAATAGAATGAGTAAATAGCTAAGTTCTTTTAAAACTTAACAATTTAATTAATTTAACCAATTACAATTAATCAAATATGACGGGGCGTGGTCGAACCCTGTTTGGGACTCTGGCAAAACAAGTTTTACAAGTTCAGTTTTAGAAGGCGATAGGACGGAGGATATTGCGTATGACGGCGATGCATTGCCTTTGGACGGCATGAGGTACAATTGGAGGATTAAGCTGTGGGACGAATCTGATAATGAGGGCGAGTGGACCAATGGCGAAGATTTTTTCATCATGCAGGGCAAGAGAATTCAGGATTTGAGTTATACTTACGATGACGTAGGGAATATAATGCGAATAGATGACCAATCGGAGACAAATACCAGGAAAACCGCTGAATACGAATATGACGAATTATATCGCTTAACCAGCGCCACAATTACCGATTCCGCCACTGAAGAAGATTACACGCAGACTTATACGTATGACAGCTTGGGCAACTTTACTAATCGTTCCGATGTCGGTGATTATGAGTATGAGGGCAATCAGGGAACCAACTATGCCAATCCGCATGCGGTTACCAGCGTACAGAATGATGCAGTGGTCATAAACTATGACCATAATGGCAATCTGTTGTCAGAAATTATTTCTGGGTATAACTGGACAATATTTGAAGCCGGGTGGGATTATAATAACCGGATGATAACAAGCGGAGGTTGGTCAGCAGAAACCTTGTACCGCTATGATCACAGCGGGCAGAGGATTCTAAAGGATACCGGCGATGAATATAGCGGCATTACGTCCATTTATGCTAATCAGTACTACAACGAGCGGACAAATAAGGAAACATCGGAATTGACCAAGACATTGAATGTGTATGACAACAAAGGTAATTTAGTCGCCACCGCAGAAGAAGCCGGTGAGACAAATAATCTTTACTATGTGAATGGTGATCATTTGGGAAGTTCCAGCGTGATGACGACTGACGAGGGTGAGCAAGAGCAGGTGGTTGATTATTTCCCGTTTGGGAATATGCGGTTTAATGAGCAGAGGATACAAAATGAAAGCTATGATCAGAAGGAAAAATTTTCCGGAAAAATTTTCGATCAGGATGCCGCGGGGTTAAGTTACTTTGGGGCGAGATACTATTCGGGGGAGGCCGGGAAGTTCATTAGTCAGGACCCTGTATTTTTAGCAGTTGGGGATGGTGAAGGTTATAAGAAATTGACTAATTTTAAATTTGAACTTTATCTTTCCAATCCCCAATTACAAAATTCCTATGCGTATGCAGCTGATAATCCTTTAAAATTTATTGATACAAAAGGCAATATTGCTGAAACAGTCTGGGATGCCGGATGTGTAGCATTTGACATTGGTAGCTACTTCCATAATGAGTTGAAAGCTGTTGGTGCTTTATTCCGAGGCGATCTTAGTGGCGCGGTCAATCATACAAACGAAGCAATGGGCTTTCTGTTAAATCTCGGAGTAGATACTGGGTCTGCTATGATCCCTTTTGTTCCCGCTGGGTTATCGCATGTTGATGATGCGGCTAAAGCGACATCATTAGTTAGACAGAACTGGGCTAAGGGTATGCAGTTTGAGAATAAAGTCTTGAATTTATTGGGAGAATCTAAAAACACTCAAAAGATTTCTACTCAATTTGGTAATGTGATACCTGATATTTATAATAAGGCAGGAAATATTATTGGTGAGATAAAAAATACTGCGTATGCATCCCTAACAAATCAATTTAAGGGTATTTTAGAAATGGTAGAAAAAGGGAAATCCCAATTTACATTATATGTAAATCAAAATACTAAAATTTCTGGGCCGTTACAAAAAGCGATAGATACCATTAAAGGAACAGTACAAAGAATAACTCATTGAACTTTAAAAATTTGATATTTTAAATATATGAAATTTATTGTGTTAAATATATATACCTTAATTGATATTAGAAAGGAGGAAATCGCTAAAAAGTTTTACAAATTAATTGTTAAATATGGTTATACGCCTGACAAAATTGGCATTGTTGAACCTTTGAAGAAGACATTTAATGTAAGTAATTTGGCTGATACTATAAATATGTGGATGCATACAGATTCTGAAAAATATCATACCTTTAGTGGTACTGTTATACTATTAAAGAAAAAACCTCGGATTTTATTCATGGCTCATTGGATTAAGGGAAAGAATGCGGAATTCAATTGGGTATCAATAGATATTTCTGAAAGATTTTTAGCTAATGGCACGGAACTGAATAAATTTATTAAATTTATTAATGAAATGTATAAATTATTCAATCCAATATTAATATATAGTAGCCATGATGATGTTAAAGAACAACAAATTAGAATAGTTACTGTTGATGAACGTGGTTGGGAGAGCTCAAGAATAACAGGTACGATAATTGAATGTATCCCTGGTATTTTCTGGTTGAATTATTTCGGGCCAGTTTTTGTGGATTTTGTAGGCCGCGATAAATTTAAAAATGCACCTTGCTATAAAAAGGAAGAAATGCCCGATGGGGGATATATGCTAATGACGGCAGAGGATCCATTTAATCCAAATGACCAAATGAAAAGAAAAGCGGAACAGGATTTAAAGGAATATTTTGGGTTAGAGTATTTTGGCAACCCAAAACAGCCTGGCAAAAAATGCAAAATGCCCGATTTTGACTTTAGTGATCTTAGAGGCGATTATAAAGAATTAACTCCTGAAGAAGAAAAGAACCAAATTTTAGAGCATTTTAAGAAAACAGGGCTTGAATTGGTTGAAGAGGAAGGCGATGGCACTTTAGTCTTTAGGAGTAAAAGAGGCAAACACGATATCGTAAAATTTAAAAAAGGAAGTATTGATTATTTTAAAAAGTAACAAAATATGTCTAAACTCAAAATTTGGTTGGGTACCATTTTATTTGCCATAAGTAGCATCCCGAATATTTCTTTGGCAAATATTTCTGATGGGCAAATCAATCTTGATAAAACTGATTTTTTTGAAATCGGGTATGTTTTTGCTGGAAACGAGCCAATAGCATTAGTTCTATCAGAGAAGAAGGATGCGGAATTTAAACAACTAATAGTCCTTCCAGAACAAAAGGTTCAGCACGACTTTCTCGGACGTCCTGTTGATTACCAGAATTACCCCCAGGACAAAACAGTGTATCTGAAAGCTGATCCTAATGTTAAGCCCCAAGCCTTGCCCAAAGAGGCGATTGAGTCGTTTGATAAGGCGAGCGAGAAATGGAACCAAAAGCCGGAGTTAAAGACATTGTTGCCCCAGGAGGCTGTTGATTATATGTCCAAGCAGGAAACAGCCAAGGGTATGAATATGCTGCTTTCAGGTACTCCGCCTAATCCGTCCACTAATTTGAATTCCAATGATTTATGGCTGAGTCAAAATTTAATCACCAATCCGGGCTTTGAAGACGGGTTTAATAACTGGAGCTGGCAGAATAAACAGGGGGACACGCACCAGGAAGACTGCACGGTTTCATACAGTGGCAGTTGTTCGGAAAAGGTTTCAGTTGCCTCAGCCGGTAATTTCTGGGAAACCCAGGTCTTTCAGGTTTTAAGATTAGATCAGAATACGGATTATAAACTGCGCTTTAAGCTTAAGGCGTCAACAAGCGCAAGTTTTTCACTGGAAGCGGTGCAAAACCACACGCCGTTTAATAACTTGGGCTTATGGAAATACCAGCTGACCGCAAGTACTGACTGGCAGGAATACGAATTTTATTTTAGCGGACTGGCAACTGATCAGGATGCCAGACTGACCTTTTATTTGGGTGAAAGCGCCGCTGATTATTGGTTTGACGACATAGAATTGATTCCTGACAATTTTAACCGCCTGAAAAACCCGAGTTTTGAAAATGGTACTACGAGCTGGGATTTTTACATCTACTCTCAGGGACAGGGCACTTTAAGCACCGATACAGGCGCCATGCCTGACGGCAATACAGCCGCCAAAATAGACTTTACCGGGGCAGGAGAAAACTGGGAAGTCAATCTGGCCCAGGGAATAGGGGCAGTAAGTTCGGCTAAGACTTATGCGGTTACCTTTTACGCCCGTTCTTTTTATCAGAACCGGCTGGCTTATGTGGCTCTGGCGCAGAATTATAGTCCCTGGTCAGATTTGACTGATGAGGTAGAATTTACAGCTACGCCTGACTGGCAAAAGTATGAAATAGATTTTACTCCAAGTTCTTCGGATTCCAATGCCCGGGTAATTTTCCTGCTGGGTACTGACACGATCAGCATTGAGTTTGACGACATTCATGTCTTTGAAAAACAGGTGACCAGGTTTGACACTGAACCCACTTTTAGCGCGATTTACGATGATCCGGATTCAGGGGATTATGCAGAATATTACCAAGTTCAAATAATAAAGTATGACGGGGCCTGGTCGAACCCCGTCTGGGACTCTGGCAAAACAAGTTTTACAAGTTCAGTTTTAGAAGGCGATAGGACGGAGGATATTGCGTATGACGGCGATGCCTTGCCTTTGGACGGTATGAAGTACAACTGGAGGATAAAGTTATGGGACGAATCTAATAATGAAGGCGCCTGGACTAATGGCGAAGATTTTTTCATCATGAATGGCAAGAGGATTCAGGACTTGTCTTATTCGTATGACAACGTTGGCAACATTGCCCAGATAATTGATCAATCGGAGACAAATACCAGAAAAACCGCTGAATTACGAATATGACGAATTGTATCGCCTAACGTTCGGCTACGATTAGCGGACAGCTGCGACAAATGAGGATTACACTCAGACATATACTTATGATTCTTTGGGTAACACTACTAGATCAGGTCTGATGTAGGCGATTACGATTATGAAGGCAATACAGGTTCAAATTACGCCAATCCGCATGCGGTAACCAGCGTACAGAATGACGCAGTGGTAATAAACTATGACCAAAATGGAAATCTGATCGACGAAGTTTTAAGCCAGTATCAATGGACTATTTTTGAGGCGGAGTGGGATTATAATAACCGGATGATAACAAGCGGAGGTTGGTCAGCAGAAACCTTGTACCTCTATGATCATAGCGGGCAGAGGATTCTAAAGGATACCGGCGATGAATATAGCGGCATTACGTCCATTTACGCTAATCAGTACTACAACGAGCGGACAAACAAGGAAACCTCGGAATTGACCAAGACATTGAATGTGTATGACAACAAAGGTAATTTAGTTGCCACCGCAGAAGAAGCCGGCGAGACAAATAATCTTTACTATGTGAATGGTGATCATTTGGGAAGTTCCAGCGTGATGACGACTGACGAGGGTGAGCAAGAGCAGGTGGTTGATTATTTCCCGTTTGGGAATATGCGGTTTAATGAAAGAAGCGATGCGGAGAATTGGTCCTTTGACGAAAAGAAAAAGTTCACGGGGCATGAGTATGACGCGGACGCCGCTGGCCTTACTTATATGGGAGCACGCTATTATAGTGGAGAGGCGGGTAAATTCATAAGTCAGGATCCATTATTTTGGATTGTTGGTGATAAAGACTATAATGATATGTGGAGAGAAAAATTATTTTCCCCGCAGTCGTTAAATTCATATTCTTACGGTCTAAATAATCCGATGATATATTTAGATCCAACGGGTTTAGATAGTGATGTATTTTACACAAAACCTTTCTCATCTCAGGCATCAGCTGAACAAAGTAGATTATCTTCAGCATATGGAGAACCAGTGTATATGCATGAAGTTTCAACTGTTAATCAATTTACATCTGCCTGGAATGGTATGGGTAAAAATGGTTCAGATATAGATGAGGTTACTATTCTGTCGCATAGTGATGCGAATAATATTTACTTGAATGGAGATAAAGAAAAACTTACCACAACACCAAATATGTTTAATGTAGATCCCAAAACCCTAGGAACCTCAATTGATTCATTAAGTAAAAAAGATATCGGTCAGATAAATTTATATACATGCGAAGGGGGTAATATAAGCCACGCCACGAATTTAGCCAAAGCCTTTGCTACTTCACAGCAAACTACTGTGATGGGTTTTGATGGTAGATTATCTTTTGTTCCATTTTTAGGAAGTCCCATGTTTTCACTTCGAGGGCAATTAAAACATTACAATGAATACGGCAGAGCTCCGTTAGGTTGGGTTACTTACAGTAAAAATGGAAGCTATAGTGTCGGAAATGATTCACAGCGTCCGCCTTATATTTATAAGTGGATAGGTTATTTTGCTGGTTTTAATAATTAATTAGATATATATATGGATAATTTAGTCATAAATTTTATATTTTTATCAGTGCCTTTATTTGTTTCTGTTTTTATTGTCCTACTAATCTTTACTTTAAGGACATTGAGACAGAAACGAAACATTTATCAAGGTAATATGAAAATGAAAATTGGGTTGCTTGTTATTATTATAATAATACTAGTTATCCCTTTCCTATATAGTTATTTTGACGGTTTATCGTTAAGGCTGGAATATCTAGGCATGAATAAACTAGGTACGGAAAGTCCTAATATGAATTATGGTGATTGGGGTTTTATAAGATCCGAAGAAGAACAAAAAAATATAGAAAATAAATTAGATATTAATTTGACCTACGATATAAATTACTCGAAGGAAATGGAACTTGTAAGTTACGGTAGAAAAATTTATAAAATAAATTATAGTTTGTTCTCCAGGTGGTTCAATAATAATTTGCCGGTTACAATATTTGCCGACAATAAGAACGAATCGGATAGTATTTTTATTTATAAGGTTGATGATAACTTCTCACCTAGTGAACAGGGCAGTAGTTATCGAATTAACAGATAGAGCTTTATTACTCGGTTGTATCAAATAATAATTGTATATATAAAATTATGTTCGACAAAACAAAACAATTCTTCGTTAATTTAAAAAGGCCTTATCGTTATTTAGTCTTTATTTTGAGTTATTTCCTGTTGAATCTAATATTATTGATTTTGGCAATTTATATTAAGAGCTTATCCTCATCTTTATATGAGATTGTATTCATCTTTTACTTTTTCGCATTATTGTTGATTGTTGCAGCTGTTTTGGGATGGGGATATGTTTTAATGTCGTTATCCAAGGAAATAAAAGATATGACATTCTTTGCATTAACTATAATCTTAGCGGTTATTTTTTTCATAATTTGGCCTATGATTTTATATTACTTATCGGTTTATGGCTGGGATGTGTTAAGTGGATAGAAATATTTTAAGAATAATTAATAAAAAAATGAGATGAGGTTTTTTATGTCCGGAGAAGTAAGTGGCGAAGCTCACGAAAAATTCAGAGTATTAATGCTCGAAATTGAAAAACAAATTAAAAGTTTGATGAATATTAATGATTATGGGGATGCAGTTTCTGAGATTGCCATAATACCTACTATATTTTCCGCTGAATTTTTAACAGCTTTGCCCTATAAAGAACGCAAGCGATTTTCACCTAAAACGAAAGTAGGTGAGTTTAGATTAAGGATAGATTACGATAAATTTGTTAAGGCAAACGAAGATAGTAAACGTAGATTAATAGTGCAAAATATTATTGATTCAATCAGGATTCTAAAAACAAAAGTTAAAAAAGGATTTGATGGCGACAAATTGGAAAAAGATATTAGAGAATTATTCAAAATAGAATAGACGGATAATTCGGTTCTTTTAAAATTAAATAAATTAATTAATATTACCAAGTTCAAATAATAAAGTATGACGGGGCGTGGTCGAACCCTGTTTGGGACTCTGGCAAAACAAGTTTTACAAGTTCAGTTTTAGAAGGCGATAGGACGGAGGATATTGCGTATGACGGCGATGCCTTGCCTTTGGACGGTATGAAGTACAACTGGAGGATAAAGTTATGGGACGAATCTAATAATGAAGGCGCCTGGACTAATGGCGAAGATTTTTTCATCATGAATGGCAAGAGGATTCAGGACTTGTCTTATTCGTATGACAACGTTGGCAACATTGCCCAGATAATTGATCAATCGGAGACAAATACCAGAAAAACAGCCGAATACGAATATGACGAATTATATCGCCTAATTTCAGCGACAATTACGGATTCCGCCACAGAAGAGGATTACACCCAGACCTATACTTATGATTCTTTGGGTAACACTACTTATCGTTCTGATGTAGGCGATTATGATTATGAGGGCAATACAGGTTCAAATTACGCCAATCCGCATGCGGTAACTAGCGTACAGAATGACGCAGTGGTAATAAACTATGACCAAAATGGAAATCTGACCGACGAAGTTTTAAGCCAGTATCAATGGACTATTTTTGAGGCGGGGTGGGATTATAATAACCGAATGGCGACATCAGGAGGTTGGTCGGATTCTGCTGTTTATAAATATGACCATAGCGGACAACGAATATGGCAGGAGACCGGAGGCCAGTATTATGGCGTAAAAACAATTTACCCGAATAAATACTATAATGAAAGGACGGATAAGTTTCTGGCTGAGACTGTTGACACCTTGCAAATATATGATAATAAAGGGCAGTTAATAGCTACCGGGGAGGAAAACGGAGAAACTTCAAATATTTACTTTGTCCATAATGATCATCTAGGTTCTTCCAGTGTAATGACAAAAAGTGACGGGAATGTTGAGCAGGTAATCGATTACTACCCGTTTGGTGATATCAGATTCAACGAAAGAAGTGATCCTGATAATAATTCCTTTGACGAGCGCGTCAAGCATTCTAACCATTTGTACGATGACAATACGTCATTAACATACATGGGGGCTAGGTATTACACAGGAGCCGGGGGAAAATTTGCGAGTCAAGATGAGGCATATTTAGCTGTTGGTAGTAGTCAATTAAGGGATCTAACTAATAGAAGTTTAAGCGAATATTTAGGCGATCCTCAGAATTTAAATTCTTATACTTACGCACGAAACAATCCTATAATAAATATTGACCCCACTGGCAATTTTTGGTGGTATGGATTTTATAATTGGAGCGGATATAATGGTTTCAGTGGTTTCATGATGAAGGCGGGGGAAGTTTTAGGCGGTCATAATCGAGCGATGAATGTAATTCAGCAGAATCAAACTATAATAAATGAAACAAGCGATAAATATGGGGTTAATCCCAATTTAACCAACGCAATTATTTATGAAGAGCAGTCTCATCTAACTCCAGATGAAGTTGTGGGAAGAGAGCAACTATTGCCTGATGTAGGGAGTGGTGGCGTGGGTGTAATGCAAGTAAGTGCAAAAGTCGGTGAAGAATTTGGGTATAGTAAAAGTGATTTAGCTCGCGATCCGGTTAAGAATATAAATGCGGGAATTCAGAATTTATCTAAAGAGCAGAATGTATCTAATTCAGCAGCAGTTACAGCAAGTAAATATAATAATAGCCAAGCTACTAATATTACAAATTATGGATTAAGAGTAGAAGCTCAATTAAACAATCCCAGTTATAACCGCAATATTATAACTGATGTTAAGAATTCGGTTTCAGCGATTAAATCACTGTATAATTTAATAAGTAAATAATATGACTAATAAAAATTCGAAGTTATTTATTATTACAATAGTTACGTTAATTCTTTGGATATTGCCTTTCGTTATTTATTTCTTTGAGAAAAGTATGGGCTTTTTATCTGATCAGAAAAGTTGGTATGAATTAGGAATAAATCATGGGCCTTGGAGAGGGAGGATAGAAAGTATAATTTTATTTTATCCACTTATAGTAGTGGCAATTACTACTCTAATTCTTGCCACACTTCAGATAGTAAGGAAAAATTTTAAGATTTTTGTTTTACTCTTCCTTTTGTTTATTGTTCAGCTATTATTAATTTTTATCCAAGTATACTTTTTAATTTGGATGATTGATTAAATTAAGATGTTTATAAATACCAAATATTACCAAGTTCAAATAATAAAGTATGACGGGGCCTGGTCGAACCCCGTCTGGGACTCTGGCAAAACAAGTTTTACAAGTTCAGTTTTAGAAGGCGATAGGACGGAGGATATTGCGTATGACGGCGATGCCTTGCCTTTGGACGGTATGAAGTACAACTGGAGGATAAAGTTATGGGACGAATCTAATAATGAAGGCGCCTGGACTAATGGCGAAGATTTTTTCATCATGAATGGCAAGAGGATTCAGGACTTGTCTTATTCGTATGACAACGTTGGCAACATTGCCCAGATAATTGATCAATCGGAGACAAATACCAGAAAAACCGCTGAATACGAATATGACGAATTATATCGCCTAACGTCCGCCACGATTACGGACAGCGCCACTGAAGAGGATTACACCCAGACATATACTTATGATTCATTGGGCAACACTACTTATCGTTCTGATGTAGGCGATTATGATTACGAGGGCAATACAGGTTCAAATTATGCCAATCCGCATGCGGTTACCAGCGTACAGAATGACGCAGTGGTCATAAATTATGACCAAAATGGAAATCTGACCGACGAAGTTTTAAGCCAGTATCAATGGACTATTTTTGAGGCGGGGTGGGATTATAATAATAGGATGATAACAAGCGGAGGCTGGTCTGCAGATACCGTGTACAGCTATGATTACAGCGGGCAGAGAGTCTTTATGGAAACCGGTGATGAGTATTCGGGCAAGGTCAATATTTATGCTAATAAGTACTATAGTGAAACAACTGACAAGGAAGCATCGGAACTTACCAAGACTCTGTACGTCTATGATAATAAAGGCAATTTAGCGGCCACCGGGGAAGAAAAAGGAGAAACCAGCAATCTTTACTTTGTCAGTGGAGATCATTTAAGTTCGTCCAGTGTCATGACAACGGATCAAGGCGAAATAGAGGAAGTGATTGATTATTATCCTTACGGCAATTTGAGGTTTAATGAAAGAAGCGATGCGGAGAATGGGTCCTTTGATGAAAAGAAAAAGTTTTTGGAAAGATTAATTATTCTTAATATATTAATTAATAATTAACTTTTCAAAAATATGAAATTTTATTACATTTTTGAGCAAGAAGAAGATTTGAAATATGTTCCTTTAGTGAGTAATAAATATACAGTTTACGGGTTGAAAGATTATGAACTTGAGGAAGGCAAATTTATTAAGAGATGGGATAACCGAAATGTGTTGTATTATGACAAAGAAGGTATTTGCGAGGATTTTTTATCAAACACGCTATTTGCTCCGGTTATTTCCCAAAGAATTAAAGATATTCTTGAAAAAGAGCTAGGGATAAAAGGTATTCAATTTTTTCCTATATCTATTAAGCACACCAAGAGTGATAAGGTTGTGTATGGTTATTATGTTATGAACGTTACAAATTTAGTTAGAGATGCCCTTGATAGGGAAAAATCTATATTTAGTGTTACGGAGTTACCAAAACTGAATATCAGATCAGAAACTGTGATGTTTTATACGTTAGATGTAGATAGGTTAAGGGGACAAGACGTTTTTCGTGTGGGAGATGGTAGATTATTTGTATCTGAAAGAGTAAAGGATGCATTTGATAAATCTGGTGTGACGGGCATAGCTTATGGAGGGACTTGGCTATCCGGTGATAAAAATAGACCTTGGGAGAAAAAGAAGTTAAAATATAACTTATGAGATATTGTTTTATACAATTAATCAAATATGATGGGACCTGGTCGAACCCCATCTGGGACTCTGGCAAAACAAGTTTTACAAGTTCAGTTTTAGAAGGCAACAGGACTGAAGACATTATTAAAAATAGGAAAACCCCCGGCTTTAGCCGGGGAGACTTGAAAAGCTTTGAGCGTTCCTTTGGGGCGCGTATATTTGCTTAAATTAAAAAAATCGGCTATAATATTGATATAATACAAAATTTAACCTAAATATATGTCTAAAATAAACTTAGAATTTAAATTACCCGTGTCTTTTTTGCGTGAAGGAAATAAGTACATCGCTTATACTCCTGCGCTAGATTTATCTACTTCCGGCAAAACTTATAAAGAAACAAAAAAAAGATTTGAAGAAATTTCGCAGATTTTTTTTGAGGAACTAATAAAAGAGGGTACTGTAGATAGCGTTTTGACTGATTTAGGCTGGAAAAGGGTTCGGTCCAGATGGAATCCGCCGGTTTTAATTTCCCAAGAATCCCAGCTAATTAAAATGGCTGCCTAGTTTATATGCCTCATTTAACTCCTATCGCCTGGAAGAAATTTGAAAAATTTTTATTATTTGTAGGCTGTAATTTTACAAGGGAAAAGGGCGACCATCGGGTATATTGGCGCGAAGGACTGAAAAGACCTGTAGTTATTCCGCGAAGCGGGGATTTACCAATTTTTATCATAAGAAATAATTTAAGAGTATTGGGAATTAGTCCAGATGAATACATTGAAATATTGAAACAGGTATAAGAAAAACCGCTCATGATATGGGGCGGTTTTTTTGTTCGAAATATAGTATAATTTCTTCAGGCTTGATGAGCGAAAGGAAATTATATCATGCATGATTATCAAAGCTTATCTCATTCAAAATGGGACTGCAAATATCATTTGGTTTTTATTCCCCAGGGTCGGCGAAAAATACTTTTCGGCAAAATAAGAAAGTACTTGGGTAATATTTTCCACGAACTGGCAAAGTATAAAAGTTGCACAATTTTAGAAGGACATTTTATGTTGGATCATGTTCATATGTGCATTCAGATACCGCCCAAATTTTCCGTGGCTTCAATCGTGGGCTATCTCAAGGGTAAAAGCGCCATCATGATCGCCAGGCAGTTTGGCGGCAAAGAAAGAAATTTTAACGGCGAACATTTTTGGGCGCGCGGTTATGCTGTTTCAACCGTGGGATTTGAAGTTAATCGGATTAGGCAATATATTAGGGAGCAGGATTTGCATTAACTAATTATAAATGATACTCATCAGGCATATAAAAGAAAAAGCGTTTAGATATAAAGGTGAAAAATTACTTTTTAATATAGATATAAAAAACACCTCTCGGAAACGGGGGGCGTTTTTTTTTAAGTCTAAAGTATAAAGTCTAAGATCTAAAGTAGGTATAGTTGAATTAGTTATTTCTAAAATTAGCCTTTAGCCTTGTTTGGTTTATTTTGGTCAAATCAGGCTGACAAATACAGGGATACATTCTTGGTATTTATCTAATATTAGCTAAAATGTAATCTGGGGGTATTGACAAGTCTCTTTAGATATGATATAGTGGCAAATCACGCTGAAAAAAGCTATTAGGCGTCCTCCTTGACAAATTGTCAAAAGTGTGCTATACTAATAAATCATGAAATTTGAAAAATAAACACTTTAGTGACCAGCAATATGGGGGTAGTAGTGCATTAGGTCAGTAGAGTTTTCCGGCTCAGCTAGAAAACTTCTACGCCTGGTGTTTAACTGATAAGGCTCTGTCCTATATCAGTCGTCTCGCTTCGCGGGACAACACCTCCATATTCTTGGTCATTAAAATAGTTCGAGCTTCTAACAAAGGGCACAGAGTTCCATTTAAATTTAAAATGTACTTTTTAAACAGCGGGACTTCTTAAGCCCTTTGTCAGGATCTTGAACGCTTTGTCTAACTGCAAGAAAGGAGAAAAGAATGAAACCGGAAATAAACAAGACGAATAAGAAACCCATGGCCTGGATCATGCGCGTTCGTGACGAAGTCGTGGCGCAGGTGCCCCTGGGAGTGGCTCGCCACTACCAGAAGATCGGTACGGCGATGATCATCGCCTTTTGCGTCAACGGCAAGATCCACTAAGCCGAGATCCACAGCACGAGGGACTGTCAAAAGTCCCTACTTCACCCCAAGACGGGATAGTCTCGCGTAGATTATTTTGTCTTGAGGCGAGGTCTTAAGTGATCTTTCAAAATTGTTGGTGGAGAAATCCACGCCTATCAGGGAGCAATTCCTGATATACAAAAAAGGAGGAGACGCCCATGACCGAACCCAATACCGCGACCGATACGACCGCGACCGAACCCGTGATCGAACCCACCGCCGGCGAGCAGGTTTTCACCTGCGCCTGTTGCGGGCACGAAGCCACGGCCGAAGACGGCGTCGTGACCAGCATGGTCAACGGTCGGTCCAAGATTACCGACGCGACCATGTGGGCCGCGGCCGGCCAAGTCGGATCCGAAACCACGCTCGAGGTCTTCTGCAAGAAATGCGTGACCGAAGGCGAGGAAGACGGACAGGTGTTCTTCCCGTTGAAGAACGCCCTGGCCTACGCCGACCGCGTCAAACGGCACTTTCCCAAGCGCGAGCGACTGCTCGAGTCGGCGAGAGAGCCGGAGATGCGGGAGTCCAGGCCCGAGATGGTCTGCAAAAACTGCGGCAAGCGCCACGGCCAGATCGACAACTACCGCGGCGACGTGACCATCATCCGCAAGGCTCTGCGAATCGACTTCCAAAAGAAGCCCTTCATCGCCGAGTTCCTCTGCGGAGAGTGTCTGGCCAAGCTCGGTCTGCTGCCCAAGAAGAACGCCGATGGCAGCTTCACGCAGCCGCAGGGCCTCTTCCCCCCGTGGAAGACGCTGACGATGGCCAAGGCCGCCGAAGCTGAGCGTCTCGAGCGTATCGCTCGAAACGATGAGGCCAGGCAGCGGAAAGCCGCACAGCGCCAGCGGGAAGACGAGATCCGTCAGCAGGCGCTGGCTCCCAAGCCCAGCCCCCAGACCAGGGTCTTCTATCGACCCGCGGGCAAGCCCGGCACCGGCAGCATGAGCCATCACGCCAACCGTAAGGCCGGCAACGGCAATTAACAAATCTTAGCTTTCGCTAAGTTGGGACAAATGGTTGTTTTGACAACCCCCCGGTCCTGTTAAACGATGGGTTTGGAAAACGTTCCTAATATCCACAGGATAACTGAGGATAGCGAGGAACAATTGGAGAGGATCCAATCTGCCAAAGCAATGATGGTCAAAGACCATATCATTCCTTAAGCAGACATCCCCTCGGGTAGAGACCAAACGTCCTGCCCAACCCTTTGAGCCCATAAAGCAATTTGTGGTTTCAAACAGGTTAATAAAAAACAATAATCCCCAGCCAAGGAGAAAATGATGCCCAAGTTTCTGCAGGTCATGTTGGCGAATATTCCTTTCCTCGAAGGCAATCAGCCCGACGGTCGCATCCGGCACTATATCTTCCCGGACGGCCATGTCCTCGAGATCAACCTGGACGCGCTCCCGGCTCTCTGAAAAAATCTTAGGCACACTGCTAAGTTTGGGCAAATGGCTGTTTTGACAGCCAACCCGGCCCAGTAAAACGAGGGGTATCAACGCGCTCCATTATTTCCGCCTAAGAATTAGGAAATGATCAGGAGCAAATTGGAGAGGATCCAATCCTGTTGCGGCAAAGCGCTAAAACAGGAAAATATCCTGGGGCGAAACCTTGTTTCGCCCGACTTTCTGAGACCGTAAAGTAATTTGCGGTTTGAGAAAGGGAAAGGTCAAAAGTTGCATACAACTTTGACACCTTATCTTAGAACGGAAAGCTTGCTAAAGTAATTAAATGCTGATTCAGCAGCCAAACAAGTTTGCGTTCTTAGATAAGGAAGTATTTTGAAAATATTTTAAAAGGAGGAAACGTGAACCGGAAGGCTTTTTTCCGCGCCAAAAGCAGGGGACCGCCCTGAAATTAGTCCGAGGAGACAGTATAAAACTCCCGGTCATCGCCGAAAAGGAGCCAAAATGCGCTGGAAACTCAAGTTGACCGCGGGGACCTGAGACCCCGAGTACACTCAGGTACTGTTTAAGAGCAATCTTAGGCAGTAAGGTAATGTAGTCGCGTCAGCACAGATTGGCGGGAATCGCCCACCCTGGGCAAATCCGGATTTGGACGCGGCGTTTTACCTCGCCGGATCACCTCAAGCTCCACAGGAGGGAAAACATGACCTTCCACAGCGGTTTCACCTAGGTACACATTAACAGACAGAACCTGACTGAACACCGACATGATCTTTTTTTCGTCCGTAATACTGTTGTCTGCCGGCAAAGGTTGTCGGAGCATTAGGCGGCAGTCCCTGCCAGGTTTGACCCCCGGTCTCGGGCCTCTTCGCCCAGCAGTCAAACCGGCTCATCGTCATCATCCCCAGGAGGGTGCCCATGAGACGACTTCACGGACGGGGTTCCTGGATCCCCTGAATTCAAATACCAGGATCAGTCTCTGCGCTCCCAAAAAGGAGCAAGAACCAGACCTCCTAAGGGTCACTGTTCCGTTCGACTTTTCATACCCGACAAAAATTTGCAGCACTTACTCTTAAAAAGGGTTACGGCCGCGACATAAATCCATGTGGTATACCACTAGTGATCTTGTACGCGATTGCCAATGCCCAAAAAGTAATAATCAGAGAAGTATGCAAAAGCTTTTGCGGGTTCCGTTGCTTGAACACGCCGGCCTTGGCACCGATATTTCGGTAGCTACTACCGGCACGGACTCGCGCGAGTATGGTGGCTATCCGGCCCCCTCCACGCTGCGATTGCCCATCGTAGCGTTCCTCTCATCGCCGGAAGAATGGCCACGGCGGGGACCGGGGCGAGGATCCCTCGCTCCGGCCCCGCACCCCAATCGCAGGCGAAAAAAATCGGACCAAAATCGGACAAGATCGGACAATGACAAGGAGAAGGACAAATGAAACGAAGTTACCGTCGCCCCAGTTATTGCTGACCCCGACACCGGCTTCGGCCCCGGGTTGCCTCTGTACCCTAAACAGAGGGCGCCAAGCTCACAGCTTGGCGTATTTTTTTTGGTGAAAAAGTGTTAGGGTAAGGATGCTAGTTAAGTGAATAGTGAAAAGTGTGGATGGTTAATTCTATACACTTTAAACACTCAATACCTTACTATCTACTAGATTCATTGACGATTCACCAGGAATAAAAAAACAGCCTAATAATCAGACCGAGTGAAACGAGGGAAATAGATTCTTCGCTTCGCTCTGAATGACTACTAGGCTGTTTTATATGTGGGTAGTAGTTTATCAATTAAGCTTCAGGAGTAACAGCTGCTGGTTCAGATTTACCTTTGAGAGCATCTTTTAACGCCTTGCCTGATTTGAATTTAGGGATAATTACTTCAGGAATATCAATCTTTTCACTGGGTTTTTGAGGATTAACACCTTTGCGTGCATGTCTGGTTTTGGCTGAAAAGGTACCAAATCCCGTCAAGACGACTTCTTCGCCTTTTTGTAATGATTCAGTAATGGAATTCAGCATGGTTTCCAAAACTTCTTCAATTTGTTTTTTTGTTAATTTTGTTTTTGAGGCCACGACCTCAATTAAAGCGGCTTTGTTCATATAATAGATTTTAGAGCTTAGATTTTTCCGCCAGAGGCGGATCCGCCTTTGGCGGAAGAGTATAGTTAATTATTAAAATTTAGCCAATGTTACCTTAAATACATTATATACCATGTCAAATTAGATAGCAACATCTATCCACACCCTCTCAATTTTAACAGCTTTTTGGGTTTTGGGGTTAATTTCCAAATAAACTCCGTTGATTTGACAGATTCCGCTTTCCGGAATCTCTCCCGGGTCATTAACTTGGCTTAAAAAGTTCTTTATAATGATTCTTTTATCCAGACCAATGACAGAATCTTTGGCGCCGGTCATACCAACGTCGGAAATGTAGGCAGTGCCTTGTTCTAGAATTTGTTCATCGGCTGTTTGGACGTGCGTATGGCTGCCGATAAAGGCGGAAATGCGACCGTCGAGATAAAAACCCAACGCCCTTTTTTCACTGGTAGCTTCGGCATGGAAATCAACAATAATGGCAGCTAAATTTTCATGTTTATGTTTTTGTAAAATTTCATCAACAGCGCGGAAAGGATCATCAAAATCTTCTCGGAAAAAGACGCGGCCGACTAAATTTATAATTAAAACAGATTTTAAACCTACTGAAATTACTTTATCACCGCTGCCTGGTGTTCCTTTGGGATAATTAGCCGGTCTAACTAAGGGAAAGTCTGCTTTATTCAAGAGGATATAGGCATCTTTTTTGTCCCAGACATGATTGCCGGAAGTAAAAAAATCAATGCCCGCGGACATCATTTCCTTGGTGGTTGTTTCGGTTAAACCTTTGCCGTGAGACAGATTTTCACCATTGGCAATGACTAAATCAGGCTCATATTTTTTTTTGAGCTTGGGCAGACCGGCAATCACTGCCTGACGCCCGATTTTGCCGAAGATATCGCCGAGGAATAATATTTTTAGGTTAGACATTGTCGGATAGATTATTAATTGTCAGGGAAACGCTTCTTTATAGTGTCCATCATTTGGGTTATTATCTGCTCATTGGAGCTAGTAATTTTTGGTTCATTTTCGACCCTATCAAAATCAGGCAATACGCCATCAGTGTCTTCAATAATTTGACCGTCTTTCCTAACGATTAGAGTTTTTCTTGCATACTTGCGATCGCGCAAAAACAAGCCAAGAGAAACGGAACTTTTTTCCGGCTCAAAAATTATTAGATCCAGCTCATTACCATCAATTGTAATCGGCATGGCGTTTTCCGCTCCAGATAAACCTTCTGGAAATCTTGTTGCCAGCCAATGGTAATAACCCTCAAATTTGTTAGGTTGTTGATTAAGCTCAAGGCTTTTTTCTGGCATATTTTTTGTATTACGTTATTCGGTAACGTTTTGCGTTTCGTTATACGTCACGTTATACGTCAAATGATAAACGTAGCGATTGTCGATACCGTAATACGAGACACGAATTAGCGAGCGTACTCAGTCACTCTCATTTCACGAATGACATTAACTTTTATTTCACCGGGATATTTCAAATCTTCCTCGATTTTACGAGCAATGCTTTGGGCCAGTTTGGCAGCTTCCAGATCATTAATCTGATCAGGCATAACAAAGACGCGGATTTCGCGGCCGGCCTGAATTGCATATGATTTGGAAACTCCAGGGAAGGTGTTAGCCACATTTTCCAGTTCTTCCAATCTTTGTAAATATCTTTCATAGGTATCTTTGCGGGCTCCTGGTCTGGCGCCGGAAATGGCATCAGCCACTTTAACAATAATGCCTTCCAGGGTTTTGGGATTATCTTCATGATGGGCAATACAAATGTAGGCAATTTCTTCGGGCACATTAAATTTCCTCATAATGTCATGGCCGATTTCCGGATGACCGCCTTTGACTTCATGGTCAACGGCTTTACCAATATCATGAAAAAGTCCGCCTTTTTTACAGATAGTTACATCAGCATGGAGTTCCTCAGCCAATAAGCCTGATAAATGAGCGACTTCTAAGGAATGTAATAAGACATTGTGGCCGTAGCTGGTTCTAAATTTTAAACGTCCCAGAATTTGGACCAGTTTAGGATCAATGCCGGTAATACCCATTTCAAAAACAGAATCTTCGCCGGCTTTTTTAATTTCCACGGCTAATTCTTTTTTCGCATTTTCAATCGCTTCTTCTATTTTGGTCGGATGAATACGGCCGTCTAAAATTAAAGCCTGTAAAGCGCGTTTGGCAACTTGGCGGCGAATTGGTGAAAAGCCGGAAATAGTAATAGCCATAGGCGTATCGTCAACTACGATTTCTACGCCGGTTAATTGTTCAATGGCGCGGATATTTCTGCCTTCACGTCCGATAATTCTGCCTTTCATTTCATCGCTAGGCAGATCAACAGTAGAGGTGGTGATTTCCTGAGCATGGGAAATAGAACAGCGTTGAATAGCTAAAGCCAGAATATCTCGGGCTTTTTTGTCCAGTTCATCCTGTCCTTCGGCCTGGACTTTTTTAAATCTGGCCAAAATATCTTCTTTAATCATTTTTTCAGTATTATCCAAGAGCACTTTAGCGGCTTCGTCCTTGGTCATTTTGGCGATTTTTTCAAGTTTTTCCAGCTGTTCTTCTCTGACTTTATTTATTTTTTCTTTGACTTCTTCAACCTCCTTGGCGCGATCAAGCAGTCGTTGCTGCTTATTTTCCAAATCTAAAAGCTTTTGGTCAAAAACGCTTTCGCGTTTTTCCAGTCTTTGTTGAAGATAACTTAATTCCTTGCGCCTTTGCTGTTCTTCACGTTTTGCATCGTCAATAATCGCCAAGGCTCTATCCTTGGCCTGTAAAAGCAATTCTTTTTGTTTGTTTTTAGCTTCGGTAATCAGGTTTTCAGCTTTGGCTTCTGCGCCTTCTATTTCTCTTTTACCGATAAATTTCCTGATAAAATATCCGGCAGCAAAACCAAGAACAATGATCACTGCCGAGACAATAAAAATAAGGGGATCCATAAGTTTTCCTATGTTAGAAATAGAGTCCGTATTGTCGTAAAGGAACTAAAAAATTAAACCCGTTGGGCTTTGAGAAAAAGAATGAAGTCTTTTTGTGTGGTATATGAGAACATGAGTAAAATTTGTCTAAGATTCGGATTTAATTAGATGTTATTGTTTTTTTACTAAATAACTGAAAACTCTATTTGCTTATTGATTTAGTATTTTTATCTTAGCATAATTATTTATTTTTAGCAAGTTAAAGCCTTAAAATTGACTTTTTTCATTTAATTACGTATATTTAATTAGTAAAAGGATGACAAGTCCTTATTTTTAGTAGTATTAGGTGTTGAGGTTAAGAAGTTAGTTAAGTGTTTAGTGTATGGTGTAAAGTTTTAAGATACACTAATCACCTTAAATAAAACCTACATCTTTACCCATTCACTATCCACTAAATATGAATGTCTCCGAATTAGCGCGAAAACTTAAAGTCAACAGCACAGAACTTTTGGATATATTGCCGGAGTTTGGTTTTGATATTGGTAAACGAGCGATTAAGGTGGATGAAAAAGTGGCGCAAAAAATCATAAAACTGGGCGCTAAAATCCAGGATCGGCTTATTTCCCTGCAAAAAGAAAAAATAGCCAGCTTGGAAAAGTTAACTGCGGTTGCGACTGAACCAATAGAACAAAAGGAAATTCAAATACCCCCGGTGATTACCGTGAGGGAATTAGCTCAGGTTATAAATCGGCCAATCAGTGAGGTTCTTAAACAATTAATGAAAAATGGAGTTTTGGCCTCTTTAAACGAGAGGATTGATTTTGAAACCGCCGCTATTATGGCTGATGAATTTGGCCTTAAAATTATTCCAGCCGAAGCTCCGGAAACTCAGCAATTGCAGGACGTGGGTTCAAGAATAAAGGAGGTTTTGGCTCAAGAAACAAAGAGTCAGCTAAAAGTACGCCCGCCGGTAGTGGTTGTTATGGGTCATGTTGACCATGGCAAGACAAAATTATTAGATACGATAAGAAAAACAAATATTATTGATACTGAAGCCGGTGGTATTACCCAGCATATTGGCGCATATCAGGTGACTAAAAAAGGCAAGGTAATTACTTTTATTGATACTCCCGGCCATGAGGCCTTTACGGCCATGCGCGCCCGCGGCGCCAAAGTGGCGGATATTGCTATTTTAGTTGTGGCTGCCAATGACAGTGTTAAACCTCAGACAGTGGAGGCGATTAAGATAATCCAGCAAGAACAGCTGCCTCTGATTGTGGCGATTAATAAAATAGATTTGCCTGAAGCTGATATTGAAAAAGTAAAAAAGGATTTAAGCTCTTTAAATCTGATACCTGAAGATTGGGGCGGTAAAACCATTTGTCAGCCTATTTCCGCCAAGGGTAATATCGGTATCGATGATTTATTGGATACCATTATTTTAATTGCGGAAATGGAAAAAGATAAAATCTTGGCTAATCCTCAGGGTGCGGCTATTGGGACAATTATTGAAGCTCATGTTGATAAAGGGGAAGGTCCTGTCGCCACTGTCTTAATCCAGAACGGTACCTTGAAAGTCGGAGATAATTTATGTATTAATAACAACTTTTTTGGTAAAGCGCGGGCGCTTAAAGATTTCTTGAATCATGAAGTCAAAGAAGTGATTCCGGCTATGCCTGTTAAAATAATCGGTTTAAAATATGCCCCGAAGGTCGGAGATTTGGTGGAAGTTACCTGTGAAATTGAACGCCGACATAAGAAGGTAAAGGAACACGAATTAACCAAAGATAGCCAGCAACTTACTCGGGTTACTCAACAAATAGAAGAAGGTAAGGATGAAAGTGTCAAGAAATTAAATTTGGTTATCAGGGCTGATGTCCTCGGTTCTTTGGAGGCAATTGCCGAGTCATTGGAGAAGATCGATTCTCGGGAAGTTAAAGCCAGTATACTTTCTAAAGGTTTGGGTAATATCACTGCTGCAGATATTGATTTGGCGGCTTCAAGCAATGCAATAATTTTAGGCTTTAAATCTAAGGCTGCTCCGGCAGTCGCAGATGTGGCCAGAGAAAAAAAGGTGGAGATAACATATTATGAGATTATTTATAAATTGATTGAGGAGGTCAAAGGCAAAATGTCAGCCTTACTTGAGCCGGAAATTATCAGAAAGGTTTTAGGCCAGGGTGAAGTTTTGGCCATATTCAAATCTGAGCCCAAAAAGGCAATCATTGGCGTTAAAATTTTAAGCGGGAAAATCAACAAAGGCATTAAAGTAGATATTTTTCACAAAAAAGAACTGGTTGATACGGCTGAAATTGAAGAACTTAAAATCGGCAAAGAAAAAGTAGCAGAAGTGGCTGAAGGACAGGATTGCGGGGTCAGTCTGCTAACTAAACAAGAAATTCAAGTTGGAGATAGTTTGGAATTTTATATAGAAGAAAATATTATTAAAAAATTATAATAAAAAATGGCGACTCCTCGTTAAGGAGCCGCCGGTTTAAAAGTTACGGGCTATCCTGGTTAAAATAGTTTTTGCTGCCTGTTATAAGGGAAATTGTCCTGGCGAATCTACCGGGGCCGAAGATCAAAATCAACCAGATACCGAGGCAGAAACCTAGGAAGACAAGCAGACGCCAGACCACGTACCAGTATACAGCTCCGAAATGGAGAAGTCCCCAGCCGATAAAGAATGCCGGGATCCCGAGAACGAGGCATAATAAGGTTTTTCGGCCTTCCACCCGGATGAGAATCCAGATGATTATAAACATGGCAACAAAAATTAGTGCGATCAGACCATTTTCCATGGTACCCTCCTTTTCTTATGGTTAATATGCGGTTGTTTGGTCAATCTGACTATTTAAATTATAGCATAAATTAAATATTTTGTCAATATTAACGATTAAATTTACTATCTATGGAAATAAAGCTAAATTTAGCTAATTTTGATCAAGAAGTTTTAAAAAGTAAAGACCTGGTACTGGTTGATTTTTGGGCTGAATGGTGCGGCCCTTGTAAGATGATGGGGCCGGTCCTCGAAGAATTAGCTAAGGAAATTGAAGGTAAAGGCATTAAAATTGCCAAATGTAATGTTGATGAAAATAATGAGTTGGCGCAAAAGTACGAGATTATGTCTATCCCGGCATTTAAAGTTTTTAAAGGCGGTAATATCGTTGATGAGTGGGTGGGAGCTCAGCCAAAGGATGCAATAAAACAGAGACTTGAAAAACTATTATAATTTATATAAGTCTAAAGGTTAAAGTATGAAGGCTAAAGTTAGGAATATTTTATATTTGAATCATACATAAAAATTCCAAAACTAAGACTTTAGACTTTTTACTTTTGACTTAAATCTTTATGTCTGAAAATATTCACGATCTCATTATAATCGGAGGCGGACCAGCCGGACTTACTGCCGGAATTTATGCCTCGCGTCGCAACCTGAAAAATTTAATAATCACCAAGGACATTGGCGGTCAGGCTTCAACCACCAATTACGTGGAAAATTATCCCGGCTATGACAAGGTCGGCGGTTTTGAATTAATGCAAAAATTTCAAAATCAGGCTGAAAGTTTTGGCAGTCAGTTTAAATATGAGGAAGTTGCTAAAGTTGAAAAAAATGACAATAAATTTTTAATTGAGACTGTTAGCGGTAATAAATATCAGGCCCTGGCTTTGATTCTGACCTTTGGTAAAACGCCCAGTAATTTAAATGTACCGGGTGAAAAAGAATTTACCGGCAAGGGCGTGGCTTATTGCGCGACTTGCGACGGTCCGTTATATAAAAATAAAACTGTGGCCGTAATTGGTGGCGGCAATGCAGCTTTGGAGTCAGCAGATTATCTGGCGCAAATTTGCACTAAGGTTTATCTGATTCATCGCCGGGCTGAATTTCGCGGTGAAGAAATGCTGGTTGATAAAGTTAAGGCCGTTAAAAACGTGGAAATTATTTTAAATCAGGTAGTTAATAGTATTAGCGGCGAAAAATTTGTTAAAGGCCTGGAGATTGAAGATGTTAAGACGAAAGAAAAAAGGAAAATTGATTTGGATGGTATTTTTATTGAAATCGGGCACACTGTTAATGCCGCTCCGATCAGGGAACTGGTTAAAATCAATGAGAATAATGAAATTATTGTTGATCTGGACGGCCAAACCAGCGAAGCTGGAATTTTTGCTGCCGGCGATGTGACCAATATTAAATATAAACAAATCGTAATCTCAGCCGGTGATGGCGCTAAGGCGGCTTTATCAGCTTATAAATACATTTCGCAGCTTAAAGGTTTGAAAGAGCCGGTTTTTGACTGGGGCAAGAAATAGCTTAAAACTCACAACTAAGAATTCAGAACTAAAACTAAGAACTTATAACGATGATTTAGAAATAGCAGACCTAAGTATGGGGTCGGAAAGGGCAGTTGTGTCCTTTTTTGTTTTATTATAAAATAGGATTAAGTAATTAGTAATAGGCAGAAAGGTATATGGACAAAGAAAAAATGCAAGAATTTATTAATAAGGATTTTGTTTACGCGGTAGTTGGGGCGACTCAAAATCAGGACAAGTATGGATATAAGGTTTTGCTTGATTTAAAAAATAAAGGCTATAAAGTCGTGCCTATTAATCCTAAATATAATGAAGTGGCGGGTTTAACCTGTTATCCTGATTTGATTTCTATGGAAGAAAGGCCGGACGTAGTTGTTTTGGTCTTGGGCGAAGAAAATTCCAAAAAAATTGTACAAAATTGTATTGATATGGCCTTAACAAAACTTTGGTTTCAGCCCGGATCTGAATATGATGAGGCTGTGGCTCTCGCCAAGTCAGCCGGTTTAGATATGGTCATCGCTGAATGTATTATGGTGGAAACAGATCAAGAAGTTTAACCAACCAGTTGAAGCCTAATTAGAAAGACAGGAGGGAATGATGCATTTATCAGGAAACTGTAGATTTGAAGACGGCGTGGTACATTTTCCTTCAGGGGAAATAAACCCCAACGCCTGTATCTTGGAGGATTTCAAACCCATTGTCGGTAATGTGCCGGCAGCGGTAAGCGGGCAGCTTCAAAACCAGGTGGTATTCCGCCATTCATTGGGTAGTCTGAGATTACTTTTCAATCCCGAGGACGAACCAGAAGAAAAATCGCCAGTGGTCATGTTTCAAATCGAACTGACTCAGCCCATTCATCTGGGCGAACTGCTAAGGCAGTACCAGGCAAAGGCCAAGTTTATGTATGAAGTGGTTGAAGATGAAAATGGCGAAGAGTTGACGATTCATACTGCAGTCTTCAGTCCGAATTTCGGGGCCCAGTTTGATCCGCAGACCATGATGGTGGATACTCTGATTTTCGTCAGGTTGGATCATATTTTGGGCTGCAAATGTCAGTCATGTGCCTGGATCAGGCAGGAATTTGGCCTGCCTCATCCGGCCTAAACAACTTATCACCCCGCGACGCGGGGTGATTTTTCTTGCAAAAATATAAGAATTAAAGTAATCTTTATAAAAATTAGCTCAGGGCTGATAAGGAGGAATCAGATGGATTTACCCTATGAAAAAAGAGGTAAACTTTGTTGGGGCAGTATCAGACTGGAACTCAATAATTGCAGTTTTGGTCAGATTCGGTCAGTCATCAGTATGCCGGATTTTTATCAGGCGCAAGACTATCAGTATGCACTTTTTGTCGCTGATATTGAATTGGGTGAAATTCAGGTGCTGATAGATATGCTGGATGACCGTTTGCTGCAATTGGAACTGGAGCTTTTTGAAGATTTGCCCCTCAATCAGGTTATGCTTTTTTTGAAGGAGGAGGGAATAATTTCTGATAGCAATTTCGGTTATGTGGAAGATGAAGGCGAGATTTACCTGGTTTTCAATCTTCATTTCATGATGAGGCTGACGGCTGATACCAACAAGATTTGTACTTTCGTTTTCTACAATTCTGATTTTATGCGTCAGAATGAAGATGAGTTTGCGGTGAAAATCAGGACAGCTGCCAAACAAAAAAAACAGGATTTAAATTAACCCCCGCCTCACGGGGGTTTTAAATTTGAAAAAAATCTAAATCTAATGTAAGATTAAGTAAATTTAGCATATAGCATATGGCGTATAGCGTATAGCCATTGGCCATAAGCAATAAGCCATAAACAAACATTATGAAACAATATAATCCATCCGAAATCGAGCCCAAGTGGCAAAAATACTGGGAAGATAAAAAATTAAACCAGGCCGAGGATTTTTCCAAAAAACCCAAGTTTTATTGTTTGATTGAATTTCCTTATCCTTCAGGCGAAGGTCTGCATTGCGGCCATCCTCGTTCATTTACGGCCCTGGATATTTTGGCGCGCAAACGCCGAATGCAGGGTTATAATGTCTTATACCCGATCGGCTGGGACGCTTTTGGCTTGCCGGCTGAAAATTATGCCATCAAAACTCAGACGCATCCGAAAATTTCTACGGCCAAAAATATTGCTAATTTCACCCGTCAGATTAAATCGCTCGGACTGTCTTTTGACTGGTCGCGCGAAATAAATACCACTGATCCGGAATATTACAAATGGACTCAATGGATTTTTTTGCAGCTTTATAAAAAAAATCTGGCCTATAAATCAAAAATAGATATTAACTGGTGTACCAAGTGCAATATCGGCTTGGCCAATGAGGAAGTGGTTTTCGGCAAATGCGAACGTTGCGGGGGCGAAGTGATCCGCAAAGAAAGAGAACAGTGGATGCTGAAAATCACAGAGTATGCTGACCGCCTAATTGCTGATTTGGATACAGTTGACTATCTGGAAAAAATTAAAAAGCAGCAGATTGACTGGATCGGTAAAAGTTATGGCGCCCAGGTTGTTTTTAAAATTAAAAGTCAAACCATGCTTAAGGGCGAACATATGTATGATTTAGCGGTTTATACTACCAGGCCCGATACGTTATTTGGCTGTACTTATATGTGTGTAGCGCCGGAGCATGAATTGATTGATAAGTTTGCCGACCAAATTGATAATTATAATGAGGTGTTGGACTACCGTGAGCAAACCAAATGCAAAACTGAATTTGAAAGATCAAATTTGGAAAAAACCAAAACCGGAGTTGAACTGCACGGCTTGAAAGCGATTAATCCTGTTAATGGTCAGGAAATTCCTATCTTTGCCGCGGATTATGTTTTGGCTACTTATGGCACGGGCGCGATTATGGCTGTGCCGGCGCATGACCAGCGCGATTATGATTTTGCCCGAAAGTTTGATCTGGATATTAAGGAAGTAATCAGCGGAGGCGATATTAATAAAGAAGCCTGGCCTGGTGACGGAGAATTAATTAATTCTGATTTTCTCAATGGTTTTGACGTAGCGCAAGCCACCAGTAAAATTATTAAATGGCTGGAAGAAAAAAAATTAGGCTTTGGCAAAGTTAATTATAAATTGCGCGATTGGGTTTTTTCCCGCCAGCATTATTGGGGAGAACCGATCCCGCTTGTAATCTGTCCGCACTGCGGCATGGTGCCCGTGGCTGAAAAGGATTTGCCAGTACTTTTACCCGAAGTAGAAAATTATCACCCCACTGATACCGGTGATTCACCTTTAGCTTTAATAACCGACTGGGTTAATGTGCCTTGTCCTAAATGCGGGGCAGATGCTAAACGAGAAACTGATACTATGCCTCAATGGGCAGGTTCATCCTGGTATTTTTTACGCTATATAGATCCGCATAATGATAAGGTTTTGGCTGATCCCAAAAAATTAAAATACTGGACGCCGATTGACTGGTACAATGGCGGTATGGAACATACGACTTTGCATCTGTTATATTCCCGTTTTTGGCATAAATTTTTATATGATATCAAAGTTGTGCCGACTTCAGAACCGTATGCCAAACGCACTTCGCACGGCATGGTTTTGGGTGAGGATAATGAAAAAATGTCCAAGTCGCGAGGCAATGTGGTTAATCCTGACAGCGTGGTCAATGAATTTGGTGCTGACACTTTTAGGGTTTATGAAATGTTTATGGGTCCATTTGATCAGGCGACTCCCTGGAGTACTCAGGGTGTTGTCGGCGTGCGCAGGTTTTTGGATAAAGTCTGGCAAATCGGTAATAATTTGGATGAGATAAAAAGAACTAATGACGATGATTTAGTGCGTTTATTTCATAAAACCATTAAACAAGTAACAGAACAGATTGAAACTCTGGATTTAAATACCTGCGTGTCTTCATTTATGATTTTGATTAATAAATTTCAGGCAGAAGGTTGTAATCGGGAGATTTTTGAACAATTTTTAAAAATTATGGCTCCATTTATACCGCACTTAACCGAAGATCTTTGGCAAAATTTGGGCCATAAAAAATCAATTTTCCTGGAAGCCTGGCCAGAATATAATGCCGAGTTAATTAAAATGTCTACGCTTGAAGTGGCAGTGCAGATTAACGGCAAGGTACGCTCCAAGATTTTTGTAACTGAAGATATGAGCGAAGCTGAAGTAAGAAAATCAGTCTTGGCTGATGACAAAGTTAAGAAGTGGCTGGCAGGTGGTGAGGTTAAAAAATTTATTTATATCAAAGGTAAAATTGTGAATATGGTAGTATAAGATCGAAGCTTGAAGTCTGATTGTTTTATATTTAAAAAGCTCTGTCCGGCCATGCCGTGCGGAGTTTTTTGTTTGGGGATAAACTTTTTTAATAAAATGTGCTAAAATATAACTATAATTTAATCAGAAACAGGACATGGAATTTTTGAAGTTAGCAATCCCATCAGCTAATTACTCTTTATATATACTGAGAAATTTTAAGTTTCTCTTTTTTTAAAATTTTTAATATAAATTTATGGCAAAATCTATGAATTTAAAACCCCAATGCAAACCGGCCTGGCATGAACTATTTAATAAAAAAATAGTGGCCATCTTTATTTCACTGGCGTTAGTGCTGTTGATTAACCAGCTGGTTTTTAGTTATGTTTTGAAGGACAGGGAAATAGCTAAGGCATTTACCTCGACTTTAGGCGCCCAGATTTTTAATCCTTTACCGGGAGGCGATGTCAGAGCAGGGACTAATAATAAATTAGTAGCTGACTTTTGGTTTCCGGACGGATATTCTGATAATGTGGCCTGTAATTATAATGTAGCTGGTAATCCTTGCCTAACTTTAGTTGATGCTGACGGCACTTTTGATCCGGGTGGAGGTTCTGGCGTCGGCACTGATGATGATGGGGCTACGACTTTCTTTGGTTTTGTTCCGCCCAATACTCCCCTAGTCAATATGTTTATCAAACCGTCGGACAATATCTGCACTAACAGCCTTACAGCTCCGGCTTGTGTTTATAATAACAGTGGTAGTTCCAGTTGTAATGATGGGTCCGTGAAACATTACCTTGTTGATCCTTCCGGTGTTGGCTGTTCAGCTCCCGGTGACTTTCAGGTTTTTAGCGTAAATCCAGCCTGGATTCATTCGGAATTAGTCAATGCCGATGGAAATTATAATTGGGGCGGGGATGCAGTCACTTCAGAATCTCTCTGGATTATATTTTCTCAAGCCGACACTGAGTTAGTTACCGGCAGTAATTGGAATCAGCCATATCCCAATCAATGGCAAAATGATGTTCCTGGTGTCTGGGATATAGGCGGAGACGATACTTTTATAGATCCTGGTTCAACTAATCTTTTCACCGGCGCCGAGCAAGTTTTTAAAGATAAAGATAGGGATAGTATTTATACTGATGGGCCGGATATTTTAATGGATGCCGATGGTGCGGCTAGTATTGTTACCCCAGGTATTTCACCGAATATAGACGATGATGCCTTGGCTGACGCTGCGCCTCTGGTGCCAATCGGTTATTCGGAAAATGTGTGTCTTAATACTTTTGGTCTCGGTGGCGTCGGCAATGTAATCATTTACATTGACGGTGACAGTGCCGGAACCGGAGATTGCACCCCGGGTGGCGGTACGGATATTTTAATTAGGGATGATACGGGCACTGGTTTAGCAGGTATTATTGCCGGTTTTGGGACTTTTCCTTATACATTTTTACCCAGTAATAATTTTTTGTGGCATAGTGATCCTAATAGTAATAATTTGTGGGATTATTGTGATCCAGCAGCCACTCCTGGTTGCGATGCGACTCAAACTGAGTCTATTTGGATATTCGGAACGGGCATAAATACTTATAACTCCAATATTTCTTATCCAGTTGAGGCTGATGGAACTGGTAGTGTAGTCGCCGTTGGCACCCCACCTAATACGGATGATGATGGTTTATTGAATGGCAGTGGTGTAACTTATTTACAGTTAAATGATAATGTCTGTATCAGCTTTGCGCCGGGTACGTTTTCTCTGGAAGATATGTATGTTGATCAAACTGGTGACTGCATACCCAGTAATGATCCTGCTTGTAGCGGCGGTATGCCTTGTGCTCATCCGAATTTATTACAGGATCAGAGTGCTGATGGCTTAAATACAGGCTCCATTATGGGTGGTACCTGGGCTTCAGCTGCAGGCACCTTCTTTTTTGTTGATACTTTACCGCCAAGTTCTACGGGCGCTTGGACCTGGGGCGCTAATGCAGTCGCAACTGAAACCTTATTTATAAATGTAGGGTTAATAGTAAATTATAGCTATTCTGCTTCAGCCGATACCGATATTTTTAGCTGGGGAGTTCCTTTGTATGGCGGTGATCATCTGTCCAGGCTTAATGGAGCTCTCGGGCCTAATAGCAAAAGTATAATTTATGCGGATAGCGATGGTAACGGCTTGTCAGCCGGTGACACCATTTTGGAAGATGATGGCAATGTGTTCAATGGTCCTATACCCATCTGGTCTGCTGGTAATAATGTGATTGATCGTCAGTATACTTATGTTGATTATTTGACGATTGCTAATGCAGGTACTGCTACAGGCGTGGATATTCCCAGATTATATCTGTGGCAGGATAATCTTTTGGGCAACGGTATTTGCGATCTGGGTGTCGGTCCTGGCGCCGATGATACTTTAGTCTCAGTCATGAATTGGAATCCGGCCACGAACACCTGGGATTTTACTGATGGTTCATTATTGGGCACTTTAACCGCTAATCGTTTCTGCATTTCTGCTGATTTTAATCCCGGTGCTACACCTGGTAGAACCTTTATCCCACAGCTGCCTCAATTGCAGGATGCGAATTCTTCCGGACTGCACGATGCGGGCGATAAAGGCTGGTTCTTCTATTCTCAAAATGACGGCCCGACCGGTGGCAATGTTACCTTGGGATATACTTTTACCATTACGCCTGCGCCGAGTTACGGCGGTGGCAATATTATAACGGATACCAATCCGCCAGGTCTGGTTACTAACATAACAATTACTGCCGATGCCAATGGCAATGTAAATTTGAGCTGGTTAGATCCCAGTGATACTGATTTAAAGGATATTGTGATTGATGAAAAGCATAATGGCCAAGTTTTATCAGATTTTGTTGATAAAGGTGTGCAAACGAGGCTTTTGACCGGCAGAATAGTCGGAGATACCTATCAATACAGATTAAGGGCTGAAGATAACAGCGGTAATTTAGGCAGCGGCCAATATTATAATATTACTATTCCGGCCAGCGGCCAGGCTCAGGCTGAAATTACTGTGCCGACTACGCCAGTACCGGCTCCAGAACAGCCAAGTCTGATTTTGCATGATCCAGAACCGGCTCCGCCATTACCTCCGGCTGTACAGGTAGGGGAATTGGTTAAATCCGCCAAAGCCGGTACCATTTATTTCATTGATCAGGATAACCGTCGTCATACCTTTCCCAATTCAGTCACATACTTCAGTTATTATTCTGACTTTAGTAATCTTCACACTCTAGCCGATACGACTTTGGCTGCTATTCCTTTGGGCAGTAATGTAATTATGAGACCGGGGACTTATCTGGTGAAAATTCAGTCTGATTTTAAGGTTTATGCGGTTGAACCTTATGGCGTTCTACGCTGGATTTCCAGTGAAACTGTTGCTGCGGATCTTTATGGGGCTGATTGGAGTACCAGGATAGTTGATGTCGAACCGACATTCTTTACTGATTATCAGCTGGGTGCGGATGTTATGGCCAATTTCCATCCGACCGGTTCGGCCTTCTCATATCAGAATGATTCTAAAGTCTATTATGTTGAACAGGCCAGTAAAAGATTTATTTCATCGGCTGTATTTATAAATAACAAGTTTCAGAATAAGTTTGTCATCAGGAATATATCTACGGACATTGTTTATGCTAACGGCGCTGATTGGCCTAAACTGAATATGGAGGAGATTATGACTTTGAAGTAAAAAAGTGAAATAATAAAAACCCCGTGTCCCAAGAGACGCGGGGTTTTTTTTGTGTATTTGAGGTAATAATTTCTAATTCGAGTTCATGAAATTTTTATTAAATTTTTATTTTTAAATTTACAACATGGGTATTATTTTTTGGCTAATTTTGATATAATAAAACCATAAGATTTATAAAAAAATCAGACATGCAAATTTTAAGATTAGAAAGTTTTGCAGCTAATTACTTATTTATGGATAGTGAAGATGTCTTTTTGTTTTCTATTTTTTTAAATTATTAACCCAAGAAATATGAATTTAAAACCCAAAGGCATGACGGTTTGGCATGAATTATTTAATAAGAAGATCGTGGCTATTTATATTTCGCTGGCTTTGGTTTTAGTAATTAACCAGGTGGTGTTTTCCGTCTTATTAAAAAATCGAGAAATGGCAAAAGCGTCAACTTCACCTGTATATACTTTGAAGGTACAGCAACTTACCGGTGGTAATGATAAAATAATGGTTGAGTTTGATCAGGGTGTATATACTGATTATGACTCAAGCGGAGCTTTGAATAATGTTGACCCTGACATGGTGGAGGGCGGCGGTACCGATGGGCTATTAATCAGTGCAATTGATCATATTGCTGGTACTAATGTGGCAATTTTAACTATGAACGCAAATTTAGCGGTAAGTTTACCAGGTGAAGTTTTAATATCTTGTAATACTCCCGATCAGGTTTATAATTCTTCTAATCAGCAATGTTTGCAGGTAGGAACCGATGTTAATTCAGCCACAACTGATCTTACCGCACCGGAATTAAGCTCCTGGGATTTGGATATGAATATCGGCACTTTAGCCTTGAATTTTTCCGAACCAATGGATTTTACCTTTGATTTTGATGAAACGCAATTAATTGTTGAGGATGCGACTGCGACCAATACCTATACTTTAATTGATAGCATTGGTAGCTGGACTGCTCCAGATATTTTTACAGTAACTTTATCGCCTACTGATATTAATTATCTTAAATCCGTTTCGGGCTTAGCTGAAAATGATTCAAATTTAACTATTAATGATATAACCGGTCTTAGGGATGCCGTAGAAAATGTCATGGTAGCTGGCGTAGCTAGTTTTCCTGTTAATAGTTATATTCCAGACACAACTCTACCCATAGTAAATGCTGATAATTTAGTTTCAGATTTTTCTGGATGTACTGGTCCGGGTGGCGTTTGTAATTTAGGCGAATCCATAACTTTTACTTGGGATAATAGCGCAGGCGGTGATAATCCTACTGGGTATTATGGGGATATTGCTTCAGTTACAACGGATTTAAGTCATTTTAGCGGTAGCGCTTCCCAGGCTTTATATGATGATGGTACTAATGGTGATTTAGTGGCAGGCGATGGTATTTGGACATATGCTTTAATAGTTACAGGTGGGAATTATAGTAATACTTTATTTTATATTATAGCCAGTGATTATGCCGGTAATGTAAATATTCCTCAATGCGGTTACGAAAGAGCTTGTTCTTGTGGCAATATGGTAATTGCAGATTATACGATGACAGCGGATCTTGACTGTTCTGGTACGGGTGGTGATGGTTTTATCATTGGGAAGACAGGAATAACTATAGATGGCAATAATCATACAATTACCGGTACTTATGGTTCGCCAGTGACTATATTACCATATATGCAGGCTGGTATAAAAAATATTTGGTACCAAGAACCTGTCGGTTACAGCTATACTATTGGTTATAGTAATATTACTATCAAGAATTTGATTATTAAAGATTTTTTCGCTGGTATTTTATCAGGCAGTGCCGGGGTGCCATTAGCTAATTTTACAATTCAAGATAGCAGTGTCATAAATACCACGAAATATGATATTACTTTCATATTTCCAGTTGGAATTACGATCGCCAACAGCAATACAAATGTAATTTCAGGGACTACCGTGACTGGCTATGCCACTGGAATGGTTATGGCGTTAACCACAAATAACAATATTTCCTCAAATATTTTTAGCGCCAATACTCATGGTCTTGATATAGCTAGTAGTAGTACCGATACCTCAACTATTTCGGATAATGTTTTTAAATTATCGAATGGCACAGCTTTAAAATTAGGGCAGGTGTCAGTAGGTGAGGTTGTTGCTGTCTCTGGTAATACTTTTTTATTTAATCGCATCGATATAGAACCAGCTACGGACAGCGTAGGTGTGGATTATAATTATGTAAATGACTCGATTTCTCATAATATTGATAACAGAATGATATATTTTTCTGCAGAACCTGTTACAAATTTACAGCTAGGGGTTGACACTGCCAATTTTGTTTTTGAAATCAGAGACGCGGCCGGTCGTCAATGTCCCACTTGCGTCTACACCGTACAAACTAGCCCGGGTGAAATTGTTACTGAACTTTTGGATCCTATTTTGAGTACTGTAACCGGCAGTTTTACACCGACAAAATACGGTATTTATACTCTACAGATTACAGTTACTGATAGCGCCGGAAATATAGGCAAAAGAAATATACCGTTTTATGTCTATGACGCTAGTTTCCCATTGGCAACAAAAGATACTACGTATTATTTCAGGCCGGGAGTTGATGCTACTCATGGTCAATCCAAAGGTGGAGATGATGGCACTTTTTTACTGACACCGCCAACTGCAACAGAAACAGAAAATTGCAGCCAGTGGGTAATCAATTTTATCGATGAACTCCCTGATTATCCTTTTGGTACGATGATTGGACAGGATATTAATTTTACAGGCAAATCAGAGCTTCAGTCTAATGCTTATATATTTAGATTCTGGAATGGTGGTGGGGATTATAGACAGGATAATACTATAACGCAAGGTTCAACCTACCATCCTATCAGCGTGAATTTTAGCGCCTTGGATTGGAAGATGGACTATCCCTTTTCATGGTATCACCCGGTTTTTGAATATGGCAGGCCTTTTGTAGCTGAAAATTACCCTTATCTTCAGACTACACCGGCTGATCCCGGCACTAACGTTATAACTCATACTTATACCACTACCCCCGCGATTAAATATTATTCCGAGTCTGATGTTTTGCTTCTGGCAGCCAATCCGGCTACTAACCCTGTTCATAGCACTTTAATTCTTGACGGTACTGAGGCAATTGATCAGGCAGTTAATGTAACTTTAGATAACTATAAATATCCCTTTAGTACTGAAATAACCAGAATAGATTCTGATGGCACAGCTACCTTAAGGGCAAGTAATGTTACCGCTGTAACCACTTTTAATTCAGTTAATATGGCTTTAACTCCTGATAGCGGTTATGTTGACGTTGATATTGATACCTGGCAGTTAGCCGGTGATTTTTATAAGAAATGGACTGAAACCGCTTCTAATCCGCTGATAACTACAAATCATACAGTCGGCGATCTTTTGCCGGGCACTCTATATTTTGTCAAAGTAAACGGTACAGCCATTAGAACTCTTAACTCCACTGGTCTGGGTGAAATTAATTTTGATTATAACGGTTACGGTGGACTTATGACCTTTGAAGTTGTTAAGTACGTTGCCCCTGCCGGGTCGCTGCCCCATGTAGACTCCCCAGGAGTTGTTACAAATTTAGGGGTCAAAGCTGATTCTACAGGTAGAGTTACCATAACCTGGCAGGATCCCACGGATGCAGACCTGAAAGAAATTGCAATTACAGATACTTCGGCAAACGGCCAGACTCAAACTATTGTTATTGCAGGAGGTAAAGAGTCTGTAGTTCTTACCGGCAGAACAGTTGGTTCCGAATACATATATTTTATCAGAGCTGTAGATACCAGCGGTTTGGCCAGTCCCGGAGTTACAATTACGATTACTATTCCTCAACAGGGTGAAACCCAATCCGGAGGCTCAGTTTTACCTGCTCCGGAAGAAACACTAACCTTGCCGGATGGTGTCAATGTGGGGGATTTAATTAAGGTCTCAAATTCAACCACGGTTTATTTTGTTGATACTGATAAACGTCGTCATACTTTCCCGAATGAAACTACATATTTTAGCTATTTTTCAAGTTTCAACGGCATTAAAACCATACCTTTAAGCACCATGGCTCAAGTTGTCCTTGGTCAAAATGTTACGGTCAGACCCGGAACCTGGCTGGTAAAAATTCAGACTGATCCCAAAGTCTATGCAGTTGAACCCTTTGGTGTCCTGAGATCGATTCCCAGTCAGGCAGTTGCCGCAGCTCTATATGGGGCTAATTGGAGCGCCATAATTGCGGATATATCGCCGGCATTTTTCGTGGATTATCAGGTTGGTTTAGCCGTTGCGACCAATGTCCATCCGACCGGTACAGCTTTTTCTTACCAAGGAGACAATAAAGTCTACTATATTGATCAGGGTAAAAAAAGATATATATCTACCGAAGCCTTTTTGGGCGATAGTTTTCGGAACAAGTTTATTATTAGGAATGTATCGACTCTGATCGCTTATGAAAACGGTTCGGATTTTCCGGTAATGAGCATAGAGCAGGTTATAGATATTAGATAAAACAGAAAAATAATCCGGCTACGCTTCAGCTGACGCTCAAGCTACGGTGGAGATAGAAAAACCCCGTGTCTCAAAAGACGCGGGGTTTTTTGATATAATTATTGTAAGCATTAAATATTAAGCACCAAATTCCAAATAAAATACAAAATTCAAACATCAAATCCCAAACATTTGTTATTTTGGAATTATGATTTGATATTTATTTGGAACTTGTAATTTGATGTTTGTAATTTAAATATTATGCCTCAATCAAAAATATTTTTTTACGCCTGCCTGTTTTTTATCTTCGGAGTTTTTATCCGCTCTGTTTTTGCTCTCGATTTCTTCTGGCTTTATTTAATCTTATTGGGCTCGGTCTTTTTTTTGATTTTGTTTCGGGTCAATAAATATTTTTTAATTCTGGGTATCTGGGGTGTTTTTTTATTTTTTGGTTTGTGGCGCTATCAGCTGTTTTTGCCTCAGTCGAGTCCGGATAGAATTTATTATTATAACGGTCGGCAGGTTGAATTTTCCGGACTGGTAGATCAGGAACCTGATCAGCGTGAGGATAATGTGAAATTGGATATTGACGTCAAACAAATTAAATTGGGCGATAAAGTTCAAAAAGTAACTGGTAAAGTCCTGGTAACCAATTTTACCTTCCCTGAATATAAATACGGCGACCAGCTGGACATTACCTGTGATTTGCAGCAGCCCGAAGCCATAGATGATTTTCAGTATGACCAATATCTGGCGCGTTACGATATTTATTCCCTTTGTTATTATCCTAAAATAAATAAAATCTCAGAAAACAACGGGAATTTTATTTTAAGCCAGGTCTATAATTTAAAAAATTATTTTAGCCGGCGTCTGAATCAGATTTTACCCGAACCGCAATCTTCTTTTCTAGGCGGGTTACTGATCGGCGCCAAAAAAGCCATTCCCGCGGATTTACAGTCAGATTTTAATAAAACCGGTACCACCCATATTGTTGCTGTTTCCGGCTATAACATTACCATTATTGCGACTTTTTTAATGCTGATCGCCGGTCATCTGGGTATTGGCCGTAAAAAATCATTTTGGTTAATTCTGGGGTTTTTAATTGTATTTTTAATGATTACTGGGCTGCAGGCTTCAATTTTGCGGGCGGCAATTATGGGGAGTTTAGTCTTACTAGCCGGTTATTTGGGCCGTTTGAGCATGGTTAAAAACGCGCTGGCTTTAACCGTTGTTATTATGTTGTTATTTAATCCTAAACTTTTAGTCTATGACTTGGGTTTTCAGTTGTCGTTTTTGGCGACTTTGGGCTTGGTTTATTTAAACCCGGTATTGGTTAAACTTACCAAAATTGAAAATTGTAAATTGCCAATTGTAAAATTAATCGCAGGTGATTATTTGCTGACTACCTTGTCGGCGATAATCATGACTCAGCCTTTGATTTTATATCAATTCGGTAAAATCTCTTTAATTGCGCCCATTGCCAATATTTTGGTTTTACCTTTTATTCCCCTAGCTATGCTTTTTGGTTTTATTAGCGGTATTGCCGCCATGATCTGGACTGGCTTGGGCTGGGTGATCGGCTGGAGTGTCTGGCTGGTTTTAAGCTATATAATTTGGGTGCTGGAAAAATTGGCGGGTTTGAATTGGGCTTACTGGGAGATCCCGAAAATAGGGGTAGGATTGATGGCGATAATGTACATAATTTTGCTGGGGGTAATTTATTTGAGCTCCTGGCGGAGGCAAAACGTAAACGGAGCTTAGCTCCGAAGCGTCGGAGCTAAGCTCCGTTTTTTCCTTTGAAATTATAATGCCTGCAACGTACCGAACGAGTTTGGCGAGTTCTGGTACATTGGGGATAAAAGTTAGGAGAATTTGACAAAAAATGCTATATTATATGTAGTTAATATAAAAGATAGAATTAAATGGTGGGAAGTTTTTTCAGCCAACTTAATTGTATTAAGATTTCTTTTATTTGAGAAATAGTATTTTGAGTACTATTTTTTTGTTTAGCAATAATTTATTAATATATAAAAAAATTAAAATTATAAATTAAAAATTTAAAATTAAGTCTATGGCTCAAAGAATTAAAAAACAATTATTTAGGATTTTGCCATTGTCGGTGGCAGTGATTATGGTCTTTGCCTTAGCAATTGGTATTTGGCAAAATTTGCCCGTAAAACCATCTAAAGCTGCAGTAGATGGTGGGGTTAGCGGCAATATCCAAATGTTTGACACCAATGCTAATGGTCAGATTGATAGAATAACCTTTGACATTGCAAATCCAAGCGTTGATACTTGGGGTTTAGTTGGTGCTATGCCTCATGGGTTATCCGTTGCTCAGCATGATGGTTCAGTATTCCAAAATGTTACTATTTTAAATGTATCATTTCTTTCTCCTACAACTGCTCCTTCTGTCACGATTGCCGTTGATTTAGATGAAACGGATGTTAATTTGATAGTCAATACGGATGGAGTTACTCCCGGTTGGGGGCAAATAGAATTAGCTTACGCTGCATCTGGATTTCCAGTAGCTGTAGGTATTGAGGATAACGATGAAGAATTAAATGCAATTGCTCAAGGTGATACAGGTTTGACTGATACAGAAATTGATAAAGCTGCTCCCGTGATAGATTTAACTGGTCATCCTGGTTCAGGCAACCAAGGTTATTGGCCTTCAGTTTCCATTCCGCTTAATGGAGATAAAGTTGATGTAGTTTCATTATATTTTACAGAGCCAGTAGTCGTAACTTATAATGATGCAGATTGGTTAGTTACTCCTAATGGGTTAAACGATGGTATCGGTACCTTTGATGTTACCGCCTGTGTAACTGTTGGCGCGGGATATAGCTGGAATGGTTGTCCCGCTGGAGGTAGCTGGGGAGTTGATCTGATTGCGACCGGTACAACTTTAACCGGTGTTTCTGGGGGTACAGAGCCGGATATTGCTTATATAAATAATTCAAATGCTATTGTAGATATGTCACCAGCTGCTAATATTGCTGCTTCTCAATCAGTGACTAGTTTAGAAGACTGGGCATATCCTTATGAGATTGGAATGGCTTATGTTGATAATAATGGTGATGGCACAATTGACGGAGCTGGTATCCAGTTTTCAGAAAATGTTAGTTATACTTACGCTGGCGGTGATTGGACAGCTACGGCTAATGGTTTAACTGGTTTTAATATTACTGGTGCCGATTCCAGTTGTCCTGGAGGGGTTTGTACAAATGTTAATCCCTTGCCTTTTGCAGCCACTGCCAATGCCTGGTTAACAGGTGTCGGTGGAACAACCGGTGTTGAACCAACCTTAGCATATTTAGCTGCGGTAAATTTTATCACTGATATTCCTGGTGGCGGTGTTTCTTCAAATTCCGCAACTGTTTTTGGACCTGTTACTATGCTTGACATGGCTTCACCAGTTGTTGATGAATCTTCTACTACAAATTATCAATATTGGAATTATAATAGTACTGGTGGTACAGATGTTGTTTCCTTATATTTTACTGAACCGGTTCAGTTACCGACTTATACCGATAGCGAATGGTCCATTACTGATAATGGCTTAACCGGTTTAGATGTAACCAAATGTTTATTGGCTGCAGATGGTTATTATGACGGTTGTGTTTTAGCCAATAGCGGTTGGTTAGACTTTTTAACTGCAGGCACAACTAACTTAACCGGCGTGTCAGGTGGTACTGAACCAGATATTGCTTATAACGGAACCGGCGATCTGCAGGATGCTGCCGGTAACTATATTGCGGCTTTTGATACTTCAACTTTTAGTACCCCTGGTTTATTGGATTTTGCTCAACCTTATCCCTTAACCATTGATTATTACTCCAGTTTAGGTGATGGAACTGTTGATACTTTTAATATTGTTTTTTCTGAAGCTGTTACTTATAACGGAGTTTCACTGGTTCCTCAATTTGCTATTAATAATCAAAGTTTAACAGGCTTTGATAGCGATACTGATCCAAACGCGGTTAGTGGCAGTGGTACTGATACGCTGACTTTCACTACCAGTGGTACAACTAATCTAACCGGCGTTGATTCTGCTACTGGCATTGAGCCTGACGTCTCCTATGCTCATAATCCCGGAGGATTAATCCCTGCGGGTAATTGGATCTCTGATGGCGTCACAAATTATGCTAATGACTTTGGCCCAATAACAATGAATGATAATGCCAGCCCGGTAATCATTGGCGGCGGATTTTCTGATTATACAGTGACTAATAGTGATGCTCCTGGTCCTCAAGTTTTGACAGCGGTTTTTTCCGAAGGCATTGATACTACTACCTGGCCCAATGTTGTGGTTTCTACTGCTCTGGGTGACTTTTTTACTTCATCTTCATTTAGTTGGGCAGGTAATTTATGGAGCGCCACAACAATGACTGATGACACTTTAACCTCAAACTTTACTATAAATGCCAATGCTGGTGAAGAATATACTGCGACAACAATCAGTTTATCTAATGGTGTTTCAGATGTTTTGGATTATCAAGGGAATTCCTTTATCCCTTATAATTCAACTTTCCCAATTGGTGGGGCAGCGCAGACTTTGACTGTAGATACCAAAGCGCCGACCGGCACAGTCACCGTGGTTACTGATCCATTGTATGAAGGAGATTTAATCCAGGAAGTAACAGTGACTTATGACGAAAATATGGATCCTGCTTCCACCCCAACAATCACTTTTGTCGGCAATACAGGCGCATTAACCTCAAATGTAGACGGTTCCTGGACTGCAGTTAATGTCTGGTATGAAACATTTACTTTGACTGATGCTGATGAAACTTCACTTGGTGTAACAGCAGACAGTTCAGGTGCAACCGATGTTGTTGGTAATCCTGAAGGAGCAGATATTGGAACAACATTTGATATTAATACAGTGGCGCCGACAATGACCGCAGTCACAGCAGATACTGATGCTAACGGTACTGTAGATCAAATTACCATTACTTTTAGTGAAGCCGTTGATATTAATGATACCGGTGGCATTGCTGATGGCTTAGATAGTATTACTTTGGGCGATGGTTGTACAATTCCCACTGATGTAGATTATACCAGTTCTGATGTTACCAGTTTAGTACTTAGTGATTTAATCGATTGTACAGAAAATGACACCAGTATTACCCCCTCTGTCACTTATACTACTCAATTAGGTTGTAGTCAGAATTTTGCCATTTGCAGTAATGCTCCGAATGAAATGGCAGATGCTACAACTACTAATACAGTTGATGATGCTGCGCCTGTGTTTCTGGGGGCAGCTTACGCCGATGTAGAGCCGGACGGAACAGTAGATGGTTTTATAGCTTTTGTTAGTGAAAATGTTTCTTATACTTATAATGCCGGCGATTGGACACTTGTTGCTAATGATTTAACCGGGTTCGCTCTTACTGGATGTGCTGCCTGTACTAATACTAATCAGCTGAGTTTTATTGCTCCTGCAGCCGCAAATTTGACAGGTGTTTCCGGTGGTACTGAGCCAACTATTACTTATACATCCGGTAATCTTATTACTGAAGATGCTGTTGCCGGGCATACTGTGGCTGATTTTGGCCCGAGTAGTATGGTAGATATTGTATCTCCCAGAATAATTGAAGCTAAATATAGATCAAGCGGCAATAATGGTACTGTAGATAGCATTGATGTATATTTTACTGAAACTGTTTACTGGAATTATGGCAGTTTGTCTCAATTTGACATTATTAATAATGATTTAACCGGCTTAGATGATAATACTGTTCCTGATTCAGCCAGTGGTAACGGTACAAATATAATTACTTTAACAACCAGCGGGACTACTAATTTAACGGGTATTCCCAGTGGCTTAGAGCCGACTTTAGCCTATACTCATGCACTTTTTCCAAATTTGGGTGACCGCATACATGATGGTAGCTCCATATTCGCATTAGCGGATGTTACAGCTTTTGCTATGTCTGATGATGCTGCTCCGACTGTTGTCAGTTTTAGTCCGACTAATGGCGCCACCGGTGTTGCTACGACTGCGCCTGTAGTTATTACATTTTCAGAGCCGGTTGATACCAGCTCTTTAAGCTACGCTTTACCCGGTGCAACCGGTACTTCTTATGCTTGGAGTGTTGGAGATACTGTAGCTACAATTTCGCACGATCCTTTTACTTCTGTTACCTCTTATACTGTTACGGTTACCTCGGTTAAAGATATAAGTGGAAATACTATCGCCACCACACCATCGGCTACTTTTACAACCGGTTCTGGTAGTGGCAGTATAGTGGTTGTACCTACTTGTCAGTTGGTTATCAATAGCGGTGCCGCGTCAACAACAACTACAGGTGTCAGCTTAGCTATCACTTCTAATCAAGCTGTGACTGAAATGGTCTTTAGTAATGACAGCGGATTTACCTCAGCTGTTTGGGAACCTTATGCTGCGACTAAAGCCTGGACACTCGACAGTATTGGCGGCAATAAAATAGTTTATGCCATTGTTAAGTATAATGGCGTAAATAGTCTTGTTTGTTCTGATTCGATCTTATATCAGGTAGGTGGCGGTGGCGGTGGCGGCGGCGGTGGCGCAGGAGCACCATTACCTACTACTCCAACCATGCCGACAACTCCGGGAGTATTAGTTTTACAGGATCCGGCTCCAGCAGCAGAACCCTTACCTCTTGGAGTTACGGTCGGAACATTGGTAAAAAGAGCTGATATGGCTAGCGTCTACTTTATTGACCAGGATAACAGACGCCATGCTTTCCCCAATGCTTCAGCATATTTGAGTTATTACCCAGATTTTTCTGGCATCCAGACTGTATCTGCAGAAACTCTGGCTGCTATTCCTTTGGGCAGTAATGTGGTGATGCGCCCAGGTACTTACTTGGTTAAAATTCAGTCTGACCCCAAAGTCTATGCGGTTGAACCATATGGGGTCTTAAGATGGATTTCCTCCGAAGCAATAGCGCAGTCTCTGTACGGAGCTGATTGGGCCAGCAAGATAGTTGACGTAGATGTTACTTTCTTTATCAATTATCAGATTGGCTCTGATGTTGTTACAAACGTACATCCTGCAGGATCAGCCTTTTCGTATCAGGGTGAAGTATCGGTCTATTATGTTGACCAGGCTCAAAAGAGATATATTAGCAGCGAAGTATTTATTAATAATAAATTCCAGAACAAGTTTATAATCAGAAATATTTCATCTGCAATAACATATAATGATGGGGTAGCTTTACCATTGCTGGGCATGGAACAGATCATGACTTTGAGGTAATTCGAGCAAATCAAATAAAAAAGCTCCTTCCATATTGGTATGGGAGGAGTTTTTTATTCTTGCTAAAAATTAATTTTTGCTGTAAAGTTTTAAGTATAAATTTATAATTTTATTTATGGATCTTAAAGAAAAAACCCTTAAATTACATAAAAGTTATCAGGGTAAAATCGAAACAAAATTAAAAATGCCTTTGGAGACCAAAGATGATTTGGCCTGGGCATATACTCCGGGTGTGGCCGAGCCCTGTAAGGAGATTAAGGCCAATCCTGAAAAAGTTTACGACTATACTAATAAAGGTAACTTGGTTGCCGTGGTTACTGACGGCAGCGCAGTTTTAGGCCTTGGTAATATCGGTCCTGAGGCCGGGTATCCTGTGATGGAAGGTAAGGCAGCTTTGTTTAAAAAATTTGGGGGAGTGGATGCTGTGCCGATTTGTCTAAAAACCCAGGAGGTTGAAGAAATTATTCAGATTGTAAAAAATTTGGAGCCGACTTTCGGCGGTATTAATCTGGAAGATATTTCCGCGCCGCGTTGTTTTGAAATAGAAGAACGTTTGAAGCGGGAAATGAATATCCCTGTTTTTCATGATGATCAGCACGGGACTGCCATTGTAGTTTTGGCAGGTTTAATTAATGCCCTGAAAATTGTTGATAAAAAATTCGATAAGATAAAAGTGGTAATCAACGGCGCCGGCGCTGCCGGACTGGCCATTACCAAGTTATTGCTTAATTTTGGCGTACGGGATTTGATCGTGATGGATTCTCAAGGCGCAATTTTCAGCGGACGACAAAATCAAAACCTGGCCAAGGAAGAGATTAGCCTTAAAACCAATTTGATAAAAATTCAGGGCGCTTTGGAAAATACGATTCCTCAGGCTGATGTTTTTATCGGAGTTTCCGGCCCTAATATCTTGAAACCAGAATGGGTAAAACTTATGAAACCGGACCCAATAATATTTGCCATGGCAAATCCTGTCCCTGAAATTGATCCTGAGGCCGCAAAAGAAGCCGGGGCTAAAATTGTGGCAACCGGACGCAGTGATTATCCTAATCAGATAAATAATGTTTTGGTTTTTCCAGGCTTGTTTCGCGGCGTTTTGGATGCCAGAGCCGTGCAAATAACTGAAAAAATGAAGCTGGCAGCAGCGCAAGCTTTGGCCAATTTAATTTCTGCCGAAGAATTATCGGCTGATTATATTATTCCTCAGCCTTTTGACAAGCGGGTCGCATCGGTTGTGAGCGAAGCAGTCAAAAAGGCGATTTAAGTTTTTAGACAAAACTTTTTAAATTCTAATTCTGAAAATAGAGAAGCTCCCCAAGACACTTGGGGAGCTTTTTGGTTACTGGCTATTCTGACTGACTTCGCGGATGAAGTCATAGCAGGTGCGATGACCGCAGGGCAGGGAATTAATTATCCCGTCAGCTAACTTATGGTTAGCCCTGACCTTGGTGACCAGATCCGCATTACAGGCTAATTTAATCCGCAAGATGTCCTCAAAGGATTTTTTGCTTTTTCGCGATTCCAGGCCTGCATCATGCACTGCACTCAGCAGGTCAAAATGAATAGAATCCCATGTTGACCAGTGAAATCTTTCTTTCCCCGTCTTATTTGTTTCCACCTTGACAACCGTTGCCGCTTTTTTCACTTTTCCTTTTTCCGCTTTGTTCATCAATATCCTCCTTTGAGCTTGGTTAGCCATATATTAGCAAAATTTTTTGTTTAAGTCAAGGGTGTTTATCGGAATTTAGTTCTATTGACAAATTAGATAATTATGTTAAACTGCCATATTGTCCATTGACAATCTGATTAAAATAAAAATTAAGGAGGTGCAAGAGATGGAAGCTGAAGCTGTAAATTTATTGGCCAAAGAACGCGAAAAAATACAGGTGGCCTTGGTTGCTCTCCAGCAACAGAAAAAGGATCAAAAAGAACCAGAACAACTTCGGAAAAAAGTAGCCAAGCTCTGTCGTACAGCTAAAAAGGATGGTGAGACTGACCTTTTAGCTGAAATCATCGAGTCTTTGGAGCAGCTCCAGAACATGGGCGATCAGGCTGAGCTTGATAAAAAAATCATGGAACACACCCAGTTGCTTCAGGCTTTTGATCTGGTTTTGTCCCATTATGGTTATGTTGCTCCAAAGTTCCGGCCAACCAAATTATTGGTAAGAGCCGAGACCCCCAGTCCTGAATTTGAATCCGTGGTGCCCAAGCAGATCAGCGGTGGCAGTCGGAGCAAAGAGCGGCTGGAGATTCTAAGACGGATAGTTCTGAGTCTGACCAAAGACAACCAGGCGCCTTTAGATCAGGTTTTTGCAGAGTTCAAAAATAGCGTTTCTTTGCCGGCCGGCTTTAATCATTCTCACCTGGGCTTATGCCTCAATAAACTTGGTTATTCCTGGAGCCGGATAAAGAACAGCATTTTTCCTTTACAGCCAAAAGTCAATCGTACGCCCAAGATTTTACGCAATTACCGTGATAAGGCTTTGGCTGTTTGGCTTTCGCTCGGAGCCTCTAATCATCTAGGGGTGGAACAAATTCGCGAGGAAGCCATCCGACTGGGCTTGGTGCAGGATAAATATGACTGGGAACGGTTTTCTATGTACCTTTTTAAACACGCACAGGACACTTTGCTGGAAAACCGATTGTTTGCCCTGGTTAAAGAACCTGAAGGCAAAGGGCGTAAAGCTGTCGGCGGAATTTTTAACCTAACCAGCCTGGGCAAAAAACTTTTAGCTGACCACGAAACACAGCTGGCAGCTTTACCAGGTGCTCAGCCGGAAAGTAAAACAGAACAAGGAGAAGATTAATGGCCAAAAAACAATTGGTGATTGACGCCAGGTTGTCGCACGCCAAGGAACTTACCTACCTGGATATCAAGCTGATCCTGAACCTGCTGCAGCGTTATTTTTCTCAGCAGGCCAAAACACTTGGCACCAAGACACCGAAAGGAACGGATCCCAAAAATTTGATTGCCAAGCTTCAGGAAGATCTGGCCTCTGGCAAACTGTCACCGGCCAAAATTAACAGCTATATCAAACGATTGCATAAGCTCAAAGAAGTCAATTCATCAGTGGGGGATCTTAAGGGTCTGGCTGAAAATGCTAAAAAGATCGCCGGGCATCTGGATGAAGCCTGTAAATTATTTTCCAGTCAGGAAAATGGCTACAAAGCCGTGAATAAAATTACGGCTCAGCCAACTGGTCGCAAGAAGCGGTCCAAAGCATCTAAGGCCGAGGCTGAAGCTGCAGTCATTAGCAGCCGGCTGGATCATATTATCCTGATAATCGGCCACATGGAAGCTGAAGGCAAAAGTTATATTGTTGCGTCGGTAATTAGCGAACGACTTCAGGCCAGCGGACTGGATCAGGGCTCAGATTCCACGGCCTGCGTCCGGTCTTGCCTGAGAGCGCATCGTTATAACCGGCCTCAGGAGATACCGCTGTTGGTGGATACCGCAGATCAAGCCCGGCAACACAAATACTTTTTGACGGATGAGGGCAAAAAGCGTTTTCAGGCCTTGATCGACAAAACTGTCTGAGTTTAAATTTAAACCCTGTCTTGGAATTATTTTCAAGCAGGGTTTTTTATTTGTGTTATAATAAACTTAAAATGATATAATATATCTATGCAAAGGGGGATTAAAAAGTATTTAATTAAACAGCTTGGCAGCTTGATTTTTTTAATTGCCATTGTTTTTTTTATCGGCGTAATCTTTTTGCCGGCTGTTTATGTTTTAAGCTTTGCTACCCAGGCTCAGAATATTTTTTCACCGGAAATTATCAAGGCAGTTACAGTCTCTTTTATCATCAGTTTGATTGTGACTCTGATTGATTTAGTTTTTGGCTTGCCTTTAGCCTGGATAATCGTCAGAAGCAAATCAAAATTTATAAAATTTTTTGACAGCTTGATCGACTTATCTTTGGTTATTCCGACAGCAGCCTTGGGCTTTTCTGTCTATTTATACTGGGGCAGTAAATACGGTCTGGCTTATTTACTGGGGCTGGATACCGGCCTGCTTTCCAGGGGGCCGCTTCTAATTATTTTGTTGCATGTAGTCTTTACCTTGCCCTATATGATTCGGTCGATTGCGGCGGCCATCAGTAAAATTGATTTAGGCTACGAGCAGGCTGCGATTACTCTGGGAGCAAATCCCTTTACGATTTTTCGGACAGTATTTTTGCCGCTGTTTAAAGACGGTATCATTGTCGGTTCGATTTTATCATTTACCAGGAGTTTATCTGAAACCGGCGCGACCATGATGGTGGCCGGTGCTTTTGTTTCAGCCCCGATTTTAATTGTCAGTTTAAAGCAAACAGGCCAGATTCCTCTGGCTGCAGGGGCCAGTATTATTATGATCGTCAGCGCCATTATCATTTTATTATTATCAAAATTACTGCTGGGCCAGAAAACAATCACTCTGGAAAAAGTTTATCCTCGGCTGGAAAATTCGCTTTTAAAATTTAAACCACTGAGAAATGTCATTCTGGCTGTCTTTTTTATTTTTATAATATTTTTACCGACGGTTTATCTTCTAGTTTATAATCTGACGAATTTTAAAGTTTTTTTACCCGGGTTTTTATTTGAAAGCCTGGCGATTTCTTTTGTTTTAGCCGCCTTGGCCACTTTTATCAACCTTTTTTTCTGTGCACCCATTGCCTATTATATCGGCCGTAATAAATACGGGCTGGGTTTTTTGCTGGACAGCTTGAATGAGGCGGTTTTATTGGTGCCGACCAGCGCTTTGGGTCTTTCTCTGGTATTATTTTGGCGCAATTTTATATCCGGGGAGTTTCTGATTTTAATTTTAACTCATCTCAGTTTTACTTTTCCTTTATTGGTCAAACCGCTGACAGTGGCTTTTAAAAATATCCCCACTACCCTAGAGGACGCGGCCTATTCTTTGGGCGCCAGTAAAAGCCGGACCTTTTTTACGATTTTATATCCGTTGATCAAACCGGCTTTAATTGCCGGCGCGATTATGGCTTTTATGCGCAGCCTGTCTGAAACCGGCGCGACTTTGGCGGTCAGTGATAAAATTAAAACAATCCCTATTTTAATTGTGGACCTGGTTAACCAAAATAAATTAAATGAGGCTGGTTTTGTGGCTCTTTGTTTATTTGTGATTGCCTTGGTCTTTTTATTCGTATTAAAAACTAATAAATATAGCAAAGACTAATTCAAAAATATGCCCAAAATTAATATCGTAAATTTAACTAATATATATAAAGGGAAAAAGGGCGATAAAATTATTGCGCTTGATAAGGTCAATTTGCTGATCGCGGATAAAATGTATAATACTTTGCTGGGTCCGTCAGGCTGCGGTAAAACTACCTTATTGCGTTGTATTGCCGGTTTAATCAAGCCGACTTCAGGCCTGATAAAGTTTGATAATAAAGATGTTACGGCCTTAACGACCCAGGAACGGGATATTGGTTTTGTTTTTCAGGATTTCGCTGCTTTTCCTCATTTGGATGTCTGGCATAATGTCAGCTACGGCCCGGTAGTCAAAGGCTGGTCCCAGCATAAAATAATCGAGGAAACGGAAAAAAATTTAAAGCTAGTCGGACTGTCTGAAAGAGCTAATGCGTTGCCCAATGAGTTATCCGGCGGTATGCGTCAGCGTCTGGGCTTAGCCAGAGCGTTGGCGACGCGATCAAAGCTTTTGCTTTTAGACGAGCCGCTTTCGGCGTTAGACGCCAAAATCGGAACTTATTTAAGATATGAACTGCGTCGTATTGTAACTGAACATCAGCTGACAGCTATCCACGTGACCCATAATCAGGATGAGGCCATGACTATTTCCGATAATATTATTTTAATGAAAAAGGGGCGTGTTGTGCAGACTGGTGCGCCAGAAGAACTTTACAGCCAGCCTCAGAGTATTTTTGCCGCTAATTTTATGGGCAAATGCAGTTTTTTGGAGATCAATAAGCTGACGCCTCATTCTTATGAATTTCAGGGTAAAAAATTTACAGTCAAAAAGAAAATTACCGTTAAAAATCCTGTTTTAGGCATTCGGCCGGAAAAGGTGCGCTTGTCTCTCAAACCCGATCGGAAATTAATAACCGGTAAAATAGAAGTCATTAATTTTCTTGGGCATTTATTTGAATATCGTATCGCCGTTGAAGGCACGACAATCAAGGCCTATAAGCGGGTCAAGGAGGAACAAATTAAAAAGCATTACAAAGTTGGTGATCAGGTTTCCCTATGGTTTAATCCAGATGAAGTCTTTATGTTTGAAATGCCCAAAGATCTGGCCAAGGAATTAAGCGTAGAGTAAATTATGGAGAAAAAACTTTTAAAAATTTTAGGCTCGCTTTTAGCCATAGTCTTTTTACTGATCGGTTTTGCGGTCAATTCTCAACAGGATCGTACCAAACTGGAAGTTGATTTTTTAGATGTAGGGCAGGGAGATGCCATTTTAATTAAAACTCCATATGAACAAAATATTCTAATTGACGGCGGTCCTAATGCCAAAGTTTTATCAGAGCTGGGTAAGAATCTGGCTTTTTTTGATAAAAAAATTGATCTGGTTGTTTTAACCCATCCGCATTCAGACCATGTGGCCGGTTTAGTCGAGGTATTAAGACGTTATAATGTCCAAAAAATATTAATGACCGGTGTTTTACATACTGCTCCGGATTATTTGGCATTTTTAAAGGAAATTGATGATCAGCAAATATCTGTTGACTATGCCAATGGTTTGCGCGATATTAATTTGGGTCAAGACTTAACTTTAAAAATACTTTACCCGTTGAAGGATTTAAACGGGCAGAAAATTGAGGAACTTAATAATTCTTCGATTATTTTAAAGCTGATTTATAAAAATAACACTTTTTTATTTACCGGTGATGCTGAAGAACTTGTGGAAACCGATTTATTAAGCGCTAAGCTTGATTTATCAGCCCAGGTTTTAAAGGTCGCTCATCACGGCAGCAAATATAGCTCCAGCGATCCTTTTCTAACTGCAGTTAACCCTCAATATGCCGTGATTCAGGTGGGAGAAAATAATGCCTTTGGCCATCCTCATCTGCGAACACTTGATAAATTGGCAAAGAGAAACATTGAAGTTCTAAGGACAGATCATTTGGGCACTATTCGCGCTGTTGCTGATGGCAATATTGTATTATTTAAATAGCTTTAAAATTTGTTTAATCTTAGGCATTTAATTTTCAACAGTAAGTGATATTCTGATTAGGAAAAATGTGGTATAATTAATATAAGTTAAGATCGAAGAATTTAATTAAACAATAAACGCTCTCAAAAGCTATTTTTTGAGATTATTTATCATTTAATTATCTCAAAATATTAAATTATTTTTTAAAAAAATATGAGAACTTCAAAAAACAAATTTAAAATATATCTGGCTGTAGTCTCTCTGGCTGCTATGCTTATAAGTACGGCAGGCGCGTCTGCTGCCACCAGGATCGGCAGCAATATAAACTCTGCCGGTGATCTGACTGTTGACGGTGCTTTGAAATTTACTTCAGGCGCTGCTAACAATTATGTTTTAGCCAGTGATGCCAGCGGTAATGCCGCCTGGATTTCAGTGGCCACTCTTTTAGATTCTTCTCATGCCAATGTGACTACTAATGATCTGGATGAAGGCACTCTTAATTTATATTATGATTCGGCAGATGTTGAGACCAGAATTGATAATCGTAGTGGTATTGTCGGTGGTTTTGCTCCGCTTGATGCAGGGTTAAAGGTTCCAAGTTCATATTTGCCAAATTTAGTAATTACCAATGTCTATGCAGTTGCGGATATTGCTGCCAGGGACTTATTGACCGTTGAAGAAGGCGATGTGGCTGTGGTTGCTGATGCCGGTTTGTTAGAAAGCCGTTCTTATATTTATGACGGCACAGGCTGGCTGGAATTGAAAGCTCCGGTTGATTTATATTTAGCCGCCGCAAATGATCTTTCAGATTTAGGCAATTTCGCTACTGCCAGAACTAATTTGGGTATTGGGACTACAGATATCCCCGAGTTTAACGGTTTGACTTTAAATAGTCTGACAGCTGATTCATTTATTTATTCCGGCACGGGTGGATTACTTACCTCAACTGCTGCTCCTTTAGACGGGGAGTTGCTCATTGGTGTTGCTGGCTCGTCTCCGGTAGTGGCAACTTTAACAGGTACCACAAATCAGGTAGATGTAACCAATGGCGCAGGCTCCATAACTTTATCAACTCCACAAGATATAGATACTAGTGCAAGTCCACAATTCACAGGCTTAACTTTAAGCGGTACAACACTTTCAATTAACGGAATCGCTTATGCTTGGCCAGCTGCTGATGGCGCCTTGGGGGATGTTTTAACTACTGACGGTGCCGGCGCTTTAACCTGGACAACTGTGGCCGGTGCAGGTGAAACAAACACAGCTTCAAATGTTAATGTTGGCGGTCAGAGTTTATTTAAACAAAAAACAGGGGTAGACTTGGAATTCAGGGGCATTAATGCCGCTTCCAATAAGATAGGTATTGCGCTAGATGACCCGAATAATGAAGTAACAATTGATGTTAATGAAGCTAATTTAACTTTAGATAATCTCGGCGGAACTTTGAGTGAAACTCACGGTGGTACCAATCTGACAACTTATACTAGCGGCGATATTTTATATGCTTCGGCCGCAGATACTTTAAGTGCCTTACCAATAGGTGGTACTGATGGTTGGGTTTTAACAGTTAATACTGGTGCTCCGGTTTGGCAGGCTTTACCTGGGGCAGGAGCAGAAACAGATCCGGTCTTTACTGGAAGCTTTACAGCCGCCGGTGATTTGTTAGTCGGTACAGGAGCAGGAACATATACTGCCGTTACAGACGGTACTTCCGGCCAATTTTTAACTACTAACGGTTCAGGCGCTTTGAGCTGGGCAGCAGAAACAGATCCGGTGTATACAGCGTGGGATAAATCAACCGGCATATCAATAACCGAATCACAAATATCAGATTTGCAGGCGTATCTGACATCAGAAACAGATTCTGTCTTTACTGGAAGTTTTACAGCCGCCGGTGATTTGTTAGTCGGTACAGGAGCAGGAACATATACTGCCGTTACAGACGGTACTTCCGGCCAATTTTTAACTACTAACGGTTCAGGCGCTTTGAGCTGGGCAGCAGAAACAGATCCGGTGTATACAGCGTGGGATAAATCAACCGGCATATCAATAACCGAATCACAAATATCAGATTTGCAGGCGTATCTGACATCAGAAACAGATTCTGTCTTTACTGGAAGTTTTACAGCCGCCGGTGATTTGTTAGTCGGTACAGGAGCAGGAACATATACTGCCGTTACAGACGGTACTTCCGGCCAATTTTTAACTACTAACGGTTCAGGCGCTTTGAGCTGGGCAGCAGAAACAGATCCGGTGTATACAGCGTGGGATAAATCAACCGGCATATCAATAACCGAATCACAAATATCAGATTTGCAGGCGTATCTGACATCAGAAACAGATTCTGTCTTTACTGGAAGTTTTACAGCCGCCGGTGATTTGTTAGTCGGTACAGGAGCAGGAACATATACTGCCGTTACAGACGGTACTTCCGGCCAATTTTTAACTACTAACGGTTCAGGCGCTTTGAGCTGGGCAGCAGAAACAGATCCGGTGTATACAGCGTGGGATAAATCAACCGGCATATCAATAACCGAATCACAAATATCAGATTTGCAGGCGTATCTGACATCAGAAACAGATTCTGTCTTTACTGGAAGCTTTACAGCCGCCGGTGATTTGTTAGTCGGTACAGGAGCAGGAACATATACTGCCGTTACAGACGGTACTTCCGGCCAATTTTTAACTACTAACGGTTCAGGCGCTTTGAGCTGGGCAGCAGAAACAGATCCGGTGTATACAGCGTGGGATAAATCAACCGGCATATCAATAACCGAATCACAAATATCAGATTTGCAGGCGTATCTGACATCAGAAACAGATTCTGTCTTTACTGGAAGTTTTACAGCCGCCGGTGATTTGTTAGTCGGTACAGGAGCAGGAACATATACTGCCGTTACAGACGGTACTTCCGGCCAATTTTTAACTACTAACGGTTCAGGCGCTTTGAGCTGGGCAGCAGAAACAGATCCGGTGTATACAGTGTGGGACAAATCAACCGGCATATCAATAACCGAATCACAAATATCAGATTTGCAGACATATGCTCTAAGTGGAGCAAATGGAGACATTACCAGTTTAACCGGGTTGACTACTGCTCTTGGTCCGACTTATGGCGGTACTGGTTTAGCTACTTATGCTTTAGGCGATATTTTATATGCTTCAGCAGCTAATACTTTATCAGCCTTATCTTCAGGCGGAGCTGGTACATATTTGAAATCAGATGGTGCTGGCGGCTTAACTTGGGCTACTCCGGCTGGTAGCGGTACTATTACTGCTGTTGGTGATATAACCACAGGAGCCGCGTTTACACCTACAGCAGGCGCAGATGGCAATAATTTGTATTTTGAAGGCACAACCGGAAACGGTTTTGAAGTTAATCTGACAGCAGCAGATCCGGGATCAGATGTGATAGTGACAATCCCTGCAACAACCGGCACATTATTATTGAATACAAATAATTTATCTGACGTATCAAATACAGGAACAGCCAGGACAAATTTAGGTTTAGGCACGGGAGACAGCCCGCAATTTACAGGATTAACACTGACAAGCGATGAAACATTAAATGCACAGTCAGATTTACGGTTGGCAGATGCTGATTCATCAAATTGGGCGGCATTCCAGGCGCCAACGACAATTTCTACAAATTATACCTTGACTTTGCCGGCAGATGACGGGACAGCAGGACAATGTTTGACAACAAGCGACGGCACAGGGACATTAGCCTGGGCAGCTTGCGGAGCTGGAAGTGGAGCAGATACAGCATTATCAAATCTGGCATCAGTAGCCATTAATACATCATTATTACCGGGTACAACAGAATCAATAGCTTTAGGATCAGATTCATTTAACTGGTTGAATTTATACTTAGGGAATGGCGGAGTAGTTTTTGAAGGCGCAACAGGGGGAGTGGATACAAATGAGACTACCTTGGTAGTGACAGACCCGACAGCAGACCGGACAATAACCTTACCTAATGCAACAGGCACAGTATTATTAAATACAAATAATTTATCGGATGTATCAAATACAGGAACGGCGAGAACAAGTTTAGGGTTGGGCACGGGAGATAGCCCGCAATTTACCGGATTAACATTAACAAGCGATGAGACATTAAATGCACAGTCAGATTTACGGTTTGCAGATGCTGATTCATCAAATTGGGCAGCTTTCCAGGCGCCAACGACAATTGCATCAAATTATACCTTGACCATGCCGGCAGATGACGGCACAGCGCTCCAGTTTTTACAGACTGACGGAAGCGGCGTTTTATCCTGGGCAACCCCAACAGTTACATCTGTAGCCTTTAGTGGCATAACTAATGGCATAAATACAACAGCCACTATGACGGTCGGAAGCGGAGCAACTTTAGCACCGTCAGGAACTGGTATAATAACTGCTACCAGATATACAGGGTCAGGTTCTTCAACTAATGAAGTTGACTTAGGAACAGCAGAGGTAGCCGGTACTTTAACCGTAGTTAAGGGCGGTACGGGAATAACTGATTTTACTGGGGCGACTGGTAGTTTACCTTATTTTAATTCTGAAACTACTATGGATTTTACAAACGCCGGTACTAATAATAAATTCCTTAAAGGCGTCACAGGAGGAGCTCCAGCTTTTGCTTCAGTCGATTTGAGCAGTCCGGATGTGACAAGCACTTTGCCTATTGTTAGAGGTGGTACTGCTGCTACTACGATAGGATCTGCTGGCAGAGTTGTATATAGTACAGGTACGGCTTATGGCACTTCCAGTGCCACAACCGAATTGGGACATATACTTATTTCAGGTACAAGTGGCACTGGTGCTCCGTCCTGGTTGGCTCAGGGTGCATCGGGGCAATTACTAGTATCAGGTGGGACAAATGTAGCACCGACTTGGACTTCCTTAGGTAGTGTACCAACTACGTCAAATAATGATGCTACTTTGCGTTCCAATGGTTCAGCTTGGGTTGAAAATACCTCCGTATTGATAAGTTCAACTGGAGGGATATCATCCGCGAACGGTTCAGCCCTAACCATAAATTCTGGAACTACGGGTGATTTGGGGATTGGAACGGATGCAAGTATTGAAAATATAAATATAGGTACTGGTGGTGCCACTAAAACTATTATTTTTGGCAACAGTACTGGAGCAACCTCAGTTGCTATAAATACTGGTACCGGAGCATTAAATCTGGGAACGAATGCAATCGCTCATATCACAACATTGGGTTCTATAACAGGTGCCGCTTCAACCATAGTTCAATCAGGAACCGGTGACCTTAAAATTGAGACCCAGGGTACTGGCGGTTTAAAAATTGGTACTAATGCAGTAGCACAGAATATTACAATCGGCAACGGAACCGGAGCAACATCGCTTGTCTTAGAGGCTGGTACAGGCAATATCGATATTGGTAGCAATGATATTGCCAGGAGTATAAATATAGGTCAAACCTCTACAGCAGCTCAGGCTATTACCATAGGTAATGGTAATACAGGCACAGCAGTGGATATAAAAGTCGGTACAGGAGCCTTAAATTTAGGGTCAAATGCTACAGTTCATACTACCACTTTAGGTTCAAATACTAGCACCTCAACCACTACAGTTCAATCAGGAACCGGCGGACTTAATTTAACTTCTGCAAGTACAGGTATAATAACCCTAGATTCGGGAACCACTGGTAGGATTGATATAGGAACTAATACTGGTGGCAAGACTATTAATATCGGGACAGGAGCAGCAGCTAATACCCTTAATATTGGTAATAATACTAGCGGCACAGGTACGTATATCAAAGCTGGAAACACCGGCATTAATATATCAACTGGCGGGGCAGGGAATATAGACATATTGACTGACTCAACTGGTACTATGCACATTGATACAGGTACATCAGGTACGATAAATTTTGGAACTGGCGATAGCGGAAAAACTATTAATATTGGTACCGGTAATGTCGCCAATACAATTAATATTGGTAATTCATCCTATGCTACTGCAATTCAGTTATATGGTACTGGCGGTGTAAAAATCGGCTCATCGAGTAGCACTGCGATTTTAAATCATTATTCTGGTACAGCTTCTCTGGATTTTGGCGCCACTGCTGCTAATACCTGTGATGCCGCCACCATAACAGTGACTGGCGCTGCTGACGGAGATACTGTTACTCTTGGTGTACCTGCTGCTTTAGCCGGAAGCGATGCTAGTCAGAATTTTTGGGGTTACGTAAGTGCTACAAATACTGTTACTGTAAAAAGATGTAATGTAACTGGTTCACCTTTAAGTGATCCTGCAGCTGCTACAGTACGCGCAGATGTTTGGAAACACTAGGTTAGTTAAAAGTCTAAATTATTACAGATGTTAGAATCTAACTCAAATTTTATATCCAGATACTGGGTAATCGCTTTAATTTTGGTCATACCCTTAGCGGTTTTGGCGGCCAATGATTTTATATTGGATGATGTGGTTGAATTTGAACTGGATACTATTGATACTGTTCCTGTTGCGACGGTGATTACGGCTGGTTCGGTTACGCCCGAACAGCAAGTGGTGGACATGAATGTGGAGACTAATTATATAGAAATCAGCGTATACACTGATACGGATATTACTTTTAATACCACGGTGGCCGGTCAGTATTTAAAATTTACCCCTGTTTCCAGCCCCAGTTTTACCTTGACGCCAGCATGTCCGACCACAACAGCCCGTCTGCAGGGCACAGGCGCAGCGCCGCTAACTGTTAGATTGGAAGTAACTACAGCCAATGCTTGCCTGGCCGGCATTACAGTCTCTGGTATTTCCGGCAATACTTCTGAATCCGGCAGCAGTGCAGTGTTTGCGGTTTATTTGAATACTCAGCCAACTGCTAATGTAACCATCAGTATTTCCAGCTCAGATAATTCCGAGGGCATTGCTTCTCCTGCTTCGCTGACCTTTACAAGTGCCAATTGGAATATTCCAAAGTTTATTACGGTGACCGGGGTGAATGATTTTATAGTTGATGGTAGCATTACTTATTATATATTAACTGGTGCAGCCGTTTCTACAGATCTTATTTATAACGGTATAAATCCAACTGATGTGACCGTGGTTAATACTGATAATGACACTGGAGGCGGCGGCGGTGGTGGAGGAGGCGGCGGTGGTGGCGGCGGTGGTGGTGCTGTTATTCCCATTACACCCCCGGCAACTTTGCCAGCTGGCGTTTTTGTCGGAGATTTAATCAAACGCTCTGATATTCCGACTGTTTATTTTGTCGACGATGATTTTAAACGCCATTCATTCCCGAATAAAGAAACATATTTAAGCTGGTTTCCTGATTTTTCCAATCTCAAGATAGTTTCTGCCGAAACTCTGGCCGCAACTACTATGGGTTCAAATGTGACCCTCAGACCAGGCACTTATTTGGTTAAAGTTCAGTCAGTCCCCAAGGTTTTTGCTGTGGAACCGGCTGGTGTGATTAGATGGGTTCAGACTGAAGAGATAGCCAGAAAACTTTATGGTGATAATTGGAGTGAGCGAGTAATAGATCTAAATCCAGCCTTTTTTACCAATTACAGTGAAGGTGAGCCTATTGTTGCAGGCCAGCATCCGACCGGCAGTTTGGTTCAATGGCTAAACGGTCAAAGAGTTTACTATATTGAAAACGGAGTCAGACGTTATGTCACCTCTGAAGTTTTTATTAATAATAAATTCCAAAATATTTTTGTCTATCGCCAGTTAACTCCTGATTTTTTCTATACCAATGGTCCTGATTATCCCATGCTGGGAATCCCAATAATGATGGACTTGAAATAATATTATTTATAAATTTAAAATCGCCCTGCCTCTTAGGGCGATTTTTAGTTGTTATTAATAAATGTCAAAACAGGGTAAGACTTGAAATAATATTATTTACCTGTTAAAATTCATATAATTCTTAATAATAAGTTTATAAATTCTATGGAAAAAACCCTAGTGATTATTAAACCCGATGGCGTGCAGCGCAATTTAATCGGTGAAATAATCAAACGTTTGGAACAAAGCGGCTTGAAACTAGTAGCTTTAAAGATGATGAGTGCAGATGAAAAGACGATTGAAAAACATTATACTATTGATCCTGAATGGCTAAAAAAAGTTGGCACAAAATCTATTGAATCTTATAAAAAGAAAGGACTAACACCGCCCAATGATGATCCGGTGGCTTTGGGTAAGGAAGTTTTAAATCGGCTCAAAGTTTATATTAGTAACGGACCAGTAGTGCCTATGGTCTGGGAGGGTAATCAAGCCGTAGAAATGGTTCGTAAGATTTGTGGTAGCACGGAGCCTTTGTCAGCTCTTTTAGGTACGATTAGAGGTGATTATACCCCAGAATCTTACCAATTAGCAGATGGAGATGAGCGTGCTATCCGTAATTTGGTTCATGCCTCAGGTACTGCTGATGAAGCGGCCGAAGAGATCGACTTGTGGTTCGATAAGCCAGAAATTATGGAATACAAATTAGTGAGAGATTCCATTATTTATGATAAAGTCTGGGATATATAATTTTAAAGAATCAAAGAAGATCTTGACTTTTTATGTCAAAGTGCTATAATATATTTATATGATAACCGCAAAAGCAATCCAATTTGAGAAATTTGAACTTAACCTACAATTGTTAGGTTTATTGTTGTTAAGCTGCTTGCTCGCGGTTAAGTTTTCCATGTTGCGATAAATTATATTGACATAAGGAAAAAACTAGCACCGCGAAGCGGCGCTAGTTTTATTTTATTTTTAAGTTTAGCGAAAAAATTGGCCTTGATTAATCTGAAATCAGGGCAAGATAAGGAGGGAAAATGATAAATGTTTGTACTGGTTGTTTAAGGTTAAATTCTTTAGGACAGAAAAAGTGCTTACATTGCCGTGATACCTGTCAGGCAATGGAATCACAAGACTATGGCAGGTTTATGCTCAGAAGCCATGGAAAAAAGGGTCAAAAGGAGGAGCAAGCAGAGAATGAAGATTCAGAGGACAATATCAGTGAGTATCCGGACTTGAAGGTTTTTGAGGATTGTGCTAATCTTAACAATCCTTGGGAACTTTATCTACTCAGGCCATGAAGGCTAAGCCATGGAAAGCAAAGGAGGGGAAAAATGCTGGAAGGATCGCCGATCAAGAGGAATTTGTGTAATGAGTGCAAACGACCCAATCCCGTAGGACAAACGAAATGTACACATTGTGGCGGTGTTTGTGACCCCAAAATAGTTGGTTACTTTAAGGGGGATGAAGAGGAAACCCCTGATTTCAATGACGTCGTAACCCATTCCGATGGAACTAAAAGAATTATCGGGTTATGAGGTTTAAGCCCTGGACCAGTAATGGTTCAGGGTTTTAAAATTTTTGCTAAAATTAGGAAAATAATTACAAATTAGGTAAAATTTACTTGACAAATTCATTTTCATGTTTTAAGCTGAATTATATGAATTTATTAGACAAAAGCATAATTGAAGAAAATTCCGAGCTATGGCTAGCCAATATAATGGTTTTATTAGTCGTAGTCGTCTTGGGCACTGTCACAGTGGCTAGAGTTTTAAATATGTTCTAAACTTACTGATATATTTAAAAAAGGCCACTGCTAAAACAGTGGTCTTTTTGATTATAGTTTAGAGTTCTTTAAAATGGGGGCGTAGCTCAGTGAAAGAGCAGCGGGCAAACATCCCGCAGGTCGTGGGTTCAATTCCCACCGCCCCTACCATTTTCCGAAGACAGGTTTTCATATCTTGTGGGTGCGAATCCGTCTCCGGCGGGCAATTGCGAGGTTCGAACCCTCGTACGCCCACTTAACATGTTTTTTAGTGTCAGGGGATAGCTTAAGTAAAGCGCCAAAACTACCCTTTTGGAGACTGTTGGTTCAAATCCAGCTCCCCTGACCAATTTATAACCTTAAAAGGAGGGTTACACATGCCAGCGGAAAAGGGACCAGATCATGTAAGCGTAGCGGAGTTTTTTGCCCTGGAAAGTTTTGGAGACAGGCTGGCTGACCAACTTGACCGGCTAAATACTCGGCATAGCAATTATTGCCAGGAAACAGTCGCGCTCAAGCAGTCATTGGCTAATGGCGGTCGACGCCAAGAATTGAGGCAAGCACGGTTGCATGATTTAGAAACGCGACTTTTACCCCAGTTACAGGCACGCCTGCATTCATTGCAGGATCAAAAAATCGGGCTTTATTAAGGCCCAGAGAAAGCTCCCTTCACCGGGAGCTTTTTAAATTAATTTGTGCTATAATATAAGTGACCAGGCAATTAGCTTATGTTCTAGGACAATCTTATTTAATGGGAGGCTCATATTTTATAGCGCCGTGGCGTTATAATGCGGCCACCCACTTGATTCGCAGCTGGAAACATCAAGCTTATTGCCTGTTCATAAAAATCAGCCCTTTGTTTGTAAAGGACTGATTTTTTATTTGAAGACAAATATCCCCAGATTTGGGCTTAAATTATAGTCTAAAGGCTGAAATTATGCTAAAATAAAGAGAGGATACTTAAGTATTTTTCTGAAATTTTTATGTTGAGCAGTAAAAAATTAAAAGATATATTAATCAAGCCTGGTTATGTCAAAGAGGCTGATTTTGAAGTGGCTGCTGCTGACGCCAAAGCCAAAAAAATTAGTCTAGAACAATCATTGGTTGAAAACAATTTACTTAAGGATGAATACTTGGGCCAATTGATTGCGGATAGCCTTAAGTACCGTTTAGTAAATTTAACAAAAAAAGCAATTGTCCCCGAAGTTTTAAGATTGATTCCAGAGTTAGTAGCTAAAAAACAGCTCATCGTTGCTTTTGCCAAAGATAATGAAGGGTTACATTTGGCCATGAATGAACCGGATAATTTACAGTTACAACATTTTATTGCCAAAAACACCGGAGAAAAAATTATTACTTATTATGCAACTCCCAAGGATATACTGAAAGCAATTAGCCTGTATCATAAGGAATTAAAACAAGAATTTTCTGAAATTGTTTTAAAAAATTTAAGTGAGATTAAGGCGGATAATAAAGAACAATTGCCGATTATTAAAATAGTAGAGTCATTAATTCAGTATGCTTATGAAAATCGAGCTTCTGATATTCATATTGAGCCTCATGATGAGGATACACTGATTCGTTTCCGCATCGACGGCGTCTTACATGATGTTTTGGCCATACCCAAAAATTACCATGATTTGATAGTCTCCCGAGTTAAAATTATGTCTAATTTAAGGACTGATGAGCATAAAAGCAGCCAGGACGGTAAAATCCGATTTAATCTGGCTGAAGAAAAATTAGATATACGCGTATCAATTTTACCGATTGTTGAGGGCGAGAAAATTGTGATGAGACTTTTAGCAAAAAAATTGCGTCAGTTGAATCTGGATAATTCTGGTTTAAATCCCAAGGATGTAAAAAAGGTCAAAAAAGCCATCAAAAGTCCCTGGGGCATGATATTGGCCACCGGTCCGACGGGCAGCGGCAAGACAACAACCTTATATTCAATATTAAAACTGTTAAATTCTCGAGATATTAATATTTCCACCATTGAAGATCCGGTAGAATATGATGTTGACGGTATTAATCAAATCCAGGTCGATGTGGAAACTAATTTAACTTTTGCCAAGGGGTTGCGTGCGATTTTGCGCCAAGATCCGGATGTGATCATGGTTGGTGAAATTCGTGATGAAGAAACCGCTAAAATAGCCATAAATTCAGCGATGACCGGCCATTTAGTTTTATCTACTTTGCATACCAATGATTCAGCTACCGCCTTGCCACGTCTTTTAGATATGAAGGTCAAACCATATTTGATTGCCTCTACAGTTTTAATGGTAATTGCCCAGCGTTTGGTCAGAAAAATTTGTCCGAATTGCATTGCAAGTTATAACCTGTCAGCTGAAGAATTTGGTAAGTTATTGCCCAAAGGCATGGCAGCAAAATTTATTGACGGCAAAAAGAATGTTACCCTTTATAAAGGTGAAGGCTGCAAGTTGTGTCATAAAACCGGGTATACTGAACGTCTGGGAATCTTTGAGGTTTTAGAAGTAAGCCAAACTATTCGCGATTTAATTGTGGCCAAAGCAACTAGCCAGGACATAAAAAAACAGGCAATTTCCGAGGGTATGACAACGATGCTGGAAGACGGGATGGAAAAGGTTTTTATGGGCCAGACTACTTTGGAGGAGATTTTAAGAGCAACTAAGGAATAAAATTGGTAAAATGACAAATAACAAAATTTAAAAATCAAAAAAATATCAAATATCAAAATTTAAATAACAAATAGGAACATGGGTAAAATTTTAAGCGCCTTGAGTGAAAAAAGGCGCTGGGAATTTAAAAATTGGAATTGGCATATCAATTTTGGCTTCAATGTTGAGAAAATTTTATTTGCCAAAACTTTGGCAACTTTATTACGTTCTAAAATCAATATTGCTGACTCCTTGGTTATCTTGGAAGCGCAATTTTCCGGGAGTTTTAAACAAGCAGTCGGTGCTGTAAGGAAAGATGTGGAAAACGGTCAGACGTTATCCAGCGCTTTGGCCAAACATCCAAAATATTTTAATAAAATTTATGTTGGCCTGGTTAATGTCGGTGAAAAAAGCGGTCGTTTAGTCGAGTGTTTGCAAAGAGTTGCGAAACAGCAGGAAAAAGATTTGCAATTATCACGCAGTATCCAGGCAGCGTCTTTATACCCGGCCATTATTTTTATCTGTTTAGCTGGTTTGGCAGCCTTATTAAGTTATTATATCTTGCCTCAGTTGATTATTGTTTTTACCTCTTTTAATATGCCATTGCCATGGACGACTCTGGCCTTGTTATGGTTAGCTGAATTTATCAGGCAATATGGCCCATTACTTCTGATTTTAATAATTGCGGGTATTTTACTTTTTCGCTTTTTGGTTAACCAAGAAAAAATTAGGCCTCATTGGCAGGGTTTTTTAATCAGCCTGCCGTTTTTGGGAGAACTTTTGAAAAAATGGAATCTGGCGCGCTTTTGCCGGATTTTAGGCACATTATTGGAAAGCGGTGTTTCTATTCACGAAGCATTAGATACTGCAATTGAAAGTTTGAGTAATGAAGTCTACAGAAATTTATTGAAAAAAGTTAAGGCCAAAGTATTGGGTGGCTTGTCTTTGGGTGAGGCTATTGAAACTTTATATAAAATTGATATTTTCCCGCGGTTTGTTTTTCAGTTAATTAGTGTCGGTGAACGAACCGGTACGCTGGAAGAAAACTTAATTTATCTGGCTGAATTTTACGAGGATGAAGTGGAAAATATCAGTAAAAACATGGCCAGCATTATTGAACCGGTTTTATTAATTGTTATCGGTATTATAGTGGCCGTGATTGGTTCCGCGATTATTTCGCCGATTTATGAGTTTATCGCTACCCTGAGCGAAAGCCTCTAAAAAAGTCTAAAGGCTAATTTATAAAGTCTGAGTTAATAAATAAAAAACTTCCATAATTTAGACTTTAGCCTTTATACTTTAGACCTATTATTTTTATGAACAAAGGTTTTACTTTAATTGAGTTGATAATTGTTATTTGCATTTTTTTATTGTTAGGCGCAATTTTTTGGCCGATAGGCGCTAATTTTTTCAGCCAAGAATTGGCCAGTAAAGGTCAGCAACAAATTATCTGGATTTTAAAACAAGCTCGGGCCAATGCCATAAATCAAAAAAATAATTCTGCTTTTGGTGTCTATCTGGAAAAAGGCCAGGCCACTTTATTTCAGGGAGATAATTACACCGATAGAATCACAAGCGAGGATATAATTTACACTCTGCCAAAGATTGTAACTATTGTTGATTTAAACGAAATTGTTTTTGAGCCCAATACCGGTCAAGTTTCTACTCCGGGGACAATTAAACTTAATAGTCCGTCCTTAAGCAGAGAAATTGTGATCAACCAGCTGGGAGTTATTGATTATTAAATTTAATATGAATTATCGAAATAAACAAAAGGGTTTTTCTCTGATCGAGATTTTAATCGGGCTTGGTATTTTCGCTGTTATTTTTATTGGAGTCAGCTACCTGATGATTGATAATTTGCAGGCCAGTTTTGATAATCAGGAAAAAATAAAGGCTGATTTTTTAGTAGCTGAAGGTTTAGAGGCTGTTAAAGCTATTGCCGGTAATGATTGGGATCAAATCAAGCCAGGAATTTACGGTTTACAATTGAATAATAATCAATGGCAACTGGTAACTGAACCAGAGCAAGTAGTCCAAATGGCTAAAAAAGGTGAACGGGTTATTACCATCTCCGATGTTTCAGATAATAATATTAAAAAAATTGAAAGCGTTGTTGTTTGGCAGAGTATGACTGATAAAATAAAATCAAGCAGCGCTGTCACTTTATTAACTAATTGGCGGGGATATGTTTCAATTTGTGCTGACGGTCTTGATAATGATGGTGACGGCTTTGCTGATTTTCCTGAAGATCCCGGTTGCAGTACTGCTACTGATGAGGACGAATATAATTCTCCGTCAAGTGAGGATTCATTTCAATGTTCTGATGGTGATGATAATGATGGTGACGGTAATATAGATTACCCCAATGATCCCGGTTGCAATTCAGCATTTGATAATGACGAGACAGATCCTTTAAATCCGCCTCAATGTTCAGATAATATAGATAATGACGGTGATGGTACTGTTGATTATCCTGATGATGCGGGTTGCGATTCAGCAGTTGATAATGACGAGACAGATCCTTTAAATCCGCCTCAATGTTCAGATAATATAGATAATGACGGCGATGGTTTCATTGATTATCCTAAGGATCCTAATTGCGATTCAGCCAGCGATGACGATGAAAGCCAATTGCCGGATTTGCCGGTTTGTTCCGACGGCCAAGATAATGACGCTGACGGTTTGGTTGATTATCCGGATGATCCAGGTTGCAGTTCTGCAAATGATGATAATGAAGTTGACCCCAATAACCCCTCAGATTTACCAGGCTGTTCTGACGGCCAAGATAATGACGCTGATGGCTTCATTGATTATCCTGATGATCCCGGTTGTAGTTCTGCTGATGATGATAGTGAAGTTGACCCCAATAATCCCTCAGATTTACCAGTCTGTTCCGACGGTTTAGATAATGACGCTGATGGTTTGATTGATTACCCGGCTGATCTCGGTTGCGATTCAGCTGATGATAATAATGAAATTAACGCCGAAGTAATGCCTGGCTGTGGTAATGGTATAGTTGAAGAAGATGAAGAATGCGATGATGGTAATACCCAAAACAATGATGGCTGTTCCAACCAGTGTGAAACTGAAGCTGCTCCCGGCACAATTTGCGGTAATGGTGTAGTTGAAAATTCAGAAGAATGTGACAATCAGGCCTTACCTAATGGTTGTAATAAAAAATATGAATCATGTCAGAATAATTGTAAATGCAAAGTGCCAATATGCCACGCGACAGCTTCTGAAAAAAATCCTTATGAAATGATTTGGGTAAGCTACAATGCTGTTGATGGTGAGGGTAATAATGATCATTCTCATCACCCCGAAGATATTATCCCTATTTGGGATATTAATAAAGATGGCAGTCTTGATGATGACGATTGTTTAACCGCCGCCGCCGAAAATTGCATAGGCTTGAATCAGGAGCAAAATTGCCAAGCAGTTACCCCAGATGTAGTTTTTGACAATGAAGATACCCCGTTATGTCAACTTGAAGAAAGCTCAATTATGGTTACAGGCAAGGTGGTTTTACCGGCTGGTACAACAGCAAAGTTACAGCTGTCTTATTATATTGTTTGGCCAGAAGATAAAAGGACTGAAATTACTTACGTTAATAAAGGTTTAGTAAATGATGGTGATACTTTTTCCTTGACAACTCCTTGGCCCGGTGTCAGGCCAGCTGAGATAAAAGTTGAAACTCATATTGGGGCCATGCTTTTAGACCTAATTACAGGCAATCCTTTGATGGCCAATGGTTCCAGCTTGGATTATTACTGGTATCCTTGGGTTTGTCCGGCACCGCAAACTGAATGTTCGGATGCGATTGATAATGATGGTGACGGCAAAATTGATTACCCAGCTGATTCCGGGTGTTATGGAGATGATGATGACGGCGAATTCGGCAGTTGCACTGACAGCGATCATGACGGGTATAATACACCGGGATCAGGCTGCATCCCGACAGTGACCGTGCAAAACAATGGCAATATCAAGGCGCCTAAAGGCACAATGAATTTTAAAGTGATCACTTCTCAAATTACTAATGGCGCTGGCGGATCGGAAATTTTTGTCAAAACAGCTTTGAAGATAAACAGCAATTTGACTTGGCTATTTGCGGGACAAGATGTTGATGGCGGAGAAGAATATAATACTATAATTGCTGATAATACCAATATTGCAGTCAGAGGTCAGGCTTGGTATCAAAATTCTTTTAATAGCCAGTATGATTCTGATACCAATACCAACTATGTTAAAGTTTTAACTAAAGGCAGTAGTTTGCCCAATGTGCCGCGTTTTGGTTCGCAGCAGCCGTTATCAGAAGTCTTAGCGGCGTTTGTTGATGCCGACCGTAAAATAGATATTGATGTCAATCAGGTTTTAATAATCTGGGAATTAGGTGTGACAGATTTACGATCTGAAGCCGCTGATTTCCAGGATTTAGTGGTATTACTGACTTTTGGTCCGGAAACGTTGCCTTACTGTACCTGCGGACCTTTTGACTGTGATGATACTAACGCTAATATTAATCCAGGTCAGCCGGAAATTCTAGGCAATAACGTCGATGATAATTGCAACTTTTTTGCCGACGAATAAAAATAAATCTTTATGAGTAAAATAAACAATCAGGGTTTTACTTTAATTGAAACCGTAATTTATATTGCTTTACTGGCTATAATTATTATTTTCCTTGTTTCTTTCTTTTCGCAGGCCACATTTATTAAAGGTAAAATTAATGAACGACTGGATAATCTGGATAATGCACAATATGCGCTGGATCGCATGACGTGGTATTTGCAAAATAGTCTTGAAATTACCGAGCCTTTGGCAGGCCAAACCTCAGAAACCCTGGTAATGAATTCGCTGGTTTCTCAAAAAAATCCTGTAAAATTTTATATTGAAGATAAAAAATTAAAAATGCAAATAGGCGATGAGGCCCCGCTTAATTTGACCAATAATCGGTTGGACATTAAGGAAATATCATTTTCCAGTCAGGGTTTTGTAAATCAACCCGCCTTGATTCAGATTAGACTGACGGTTCAGGGTAATCACAGTCTGTGGCAAACCCAGCCATTGACTCTGCAAACCTCGGTAAAATTAGAAAAATAATCAAATTATTAATATGAAATTAAGAAAGATCCCAAACGGTTATATTGCCCTGATGACATTGATAATGATTGGCGCGATCGTTTTGATTGCCGTAATTGCCCTGACATTTATGGCTGTCAGTCAGAGTAATTTTATCATTAGTCATAATAAGACGGTAAAAAATTATTATGCCGCCAATGCTTGCGCTAATTATGCAATTTTAAAACTTCAAAAAAGCGAGGAATATTCCGGTAACGAAACAGTGGATATTGATAATATTAAATGTAAGATCGAGGCAGTCAGTCCGGCAGGTGAGCTTGGAAGAGTGTTTATTGTCAGCAGTCAGGAGGGTAATCAATTAAAAAAAATAAAAGTGGAACTTGATCAGGTTAAACCCGTAACCATAATTAAATCCTGGGCTGAGATTTTCGAATAAATTATAAATTTTTAACTATTTTGTATGGGTATTCTCAAGAATCTGGGGGAGAAGTTTTTAAATCATAAATTCCCTATGGTTGGTGTTGATATTTCCGACTCTTCCATTGAATTAATGCAGCTGCGTGCAGGCCTGCAGCAACCGAAAATTAAAGCAGCGTATCGCGTAGAATTGCCGGAGGGCCTGATAGAGAAAGGCAGGATTTTGGATGTCGATAAATTGGCGGAAATATTAAAAAAAGCTTTTAGCGCAGGCGAGTTTGTCAATAATTATTGTCTGTTATCTCTGCCTGATAAAGAAACTTTTTTTATAAATTTAAAGCCAAATCAGGAGGCTGTTGATATAGAGGCCGCTATTTACAAGCAGGCTGAAGAAAGTTTGCCGGTGGAATTTAGCAAATGCTTAAGCGATTACCAGCTTGGTAGTGATAAGGAGGCTTTTTTTGTGGCTGCGCCAAAGGAGATTATTAGCCAGTATGTTGATTTGTTTAAAAAAGCGCAGTTAAATTTAGAAGTTGTTGACTTTGAGTCGGCTTGTTTAGCCCGGGCATTTTTAGGAAGTGAAAAACTAAACGAAGCAATTTTTATTATCGATTTGGGCGCAAAATCGACCGATATTCTGCTCTTGGATCAAAACGGCTTTGAAGACCAGATTAATATTGCCAGTGGCGGCTTCTTTCTAAATCAGAAAATAGCCGAGAATTTAAAAATTAATTTGAGACAAGCTGAGGAAATTAAAGTAAAACAGGGCTTAAAAAAATCTGATCTTAACGAACAGCAAATTATGGAGGAAATTTTCGGGCCGGCTATTTCTGAAATTAAAAATATGTCCGATGATTATGAAGCTAAACATAACCAAAAAGCCAAACATATTCTTTTGGCCGGTGGATCTAGTCAATTAAAGGGACTTGATGATTTTTTTAAGTTGCAACTGTCTGATTTTAAGATTGAAAAAGGCTCTCTGGAAGCCGTTGTTGATTTTAAAGACTTTGCTCCTAAAATTGATAAAATCTTGTACGCTAATGTGGTTGGTCTGGCTTTAAGGGGACTTTCTGCCGGTAGTTTAAATAATGGAATCAATTTAATTAAAAATTTAGTATAAAAAATTATGTTCAAACAAAAAGGTTTTACACTTATTGAACTTTTAGTGGTCCTAGGTATTATTGCTATTTTGGCCGCTATTGTCATTATCGCGGTTAATCCCGCCAGACAGTTTGCTATTTCTAGAAATACTGTTCGGGAGGCCAATGTCAATTCAATTTTGAGCGCATCCTGGCAATATGCCATTGCCAATCAGGGTAATTTACCCGCTGCAATTACAGAAACATCTAATGAGATTTGTAAGACGGAAGCCGTAAGTTGTGCCGGTCTGGTTGATTTATCGGTTTTGACGGAAGATGGTATGTATATTGTAAAAATTCCCGAAGATCCGACTTCTAAGTCTGGAAATGGTACTGGTTATTTCATTCAAAAAATGACTAATGGCCGTTTGAAAGTAACAGCCCCAAGTGCAGAATTAGATGATGTTATTGAAGTTCAGAATTAAGCATAAAGAAAAGTCATCCCAGGTGCGAGGGGTTTTCTTTTTTAAAAAAAACCTCGGGAAAGTTCCCGAGGTTTTGTTTTTAGGGATAGGGTTTGATTGTGACCCTAGTCCTGACTTGAATGAAGTTTTTGCTCAGCCATTCGGCATCCGAGTAGAATAAGCGGACACAGCCATGGCTGGCATTGGCTCCTGGCAAATTGCCTGCATGAAAGGCATAATTTTCCTGAAAGAACATGGCATACGGCATACTGGCGCAGTTTGAGCCAGTGCAGCCTTTGGGGTAACGACTAGATCTATACTTCGGACCTTCTTTGCGAATGATCCGAAATTCTCCCACCCTGGTTCGGCAGGAACGACCGACATCAGCGCAATAATCTTTACCGCCCACACCAGGCCCCCAGCGTACAAGCTTTCCGGCTTCGTTATAGGCGGCATAGGCAAGCAGGTTTGGATCCCAGATGATTAATTTTTCACCCAGCGTGTCCGTGAAGTAGGGAAAGGGTGAATAATCCATGAAGGTTTTGTCCTTCATCTTCCTGGGAACTGCCAGTTCATCGCCTTTTTTCAGCTTGATGTTTCGACGGTTAATTTTCATGACAATTTCGCGTTCAAGGGTATTGCCCCAGAGAATTTCCCATGATTCCAGGACTTCTTTGTCTTGAAGTTTAACGCCTACTTCTGTTTCCACCTGGTCGGTGATTACGGTTATGACGACAGTATGACAGAAAAAGTTGACCGTATCCCCGCAAAGTTCAGTCCCATATTTTTTTGTGAGAATTTCAGGTTTGATCGGGGCGATGCTTTGCATTGTGTTGCCGTCTTGTATTTCATCTGTGGCTGGGGGTAGCGGCAGGGAAGAGCATTGATTCGCTTCTTCCTCTTCCAGTTGAGCGTAAATAAATAAAGGAACAATCAGGAGCGCGCACATAAAGAGCATTACCAGCCAGACTTTTTTCATCGACTTCTCCTTTTAATTGAAAATCGTAGCCCTGACGATACTTTTCCTATATAATTAGCAAATATTTTTTTAAATGTCAATGGTCGGGCTGACGGGACTTGCCCGCCAGCGGCGGGTCCGCCTTTGGCGGAAACCCACCGATCGTATTGGTCGGGCTGGCGGGACTTGAACCCACGACCTCATCGTCCCGAACGATGCGCGCTACCAACTGCGCTACAGCCCGTAATGTCTTGTTTGATTGTAATTTTATTTTCCGCAGTTGGTTCGGTTCTTATCACTCGTCTCTTTCCCAACTGCCTGTCCGCCGAAGCTTTAGCGGAGGCGGGCGCTACAGCCCGTTTAGCTATGATGTAAGGTATATTAACAAAGATTCGTATAATTTTCAACCTTGAAATAATAGTTTAAATAATGTAAAATATAAATAAGCCGCATTTATGATTAATTTCGGCTTTTATATTTAAAATAATCATTATGATTAAAAAAATTGTAGTTTGTGTTTTTTTAGGGACAATTTTATTCGGTTTAGTTGGTTGCCAAAATTCAGATTCAGGCAAAATGATTTTTTATTACAGCTTGACCTGTCCGCATTGTAAAAATGTAGAAAAATATATTGAAGAAAATAATGTTAAGGCTAAAGTTACCTTTGAAGCTAAAGAAGTTTCAGAAAACAAGGATAATGCCGCTGAATTTGCAGATAAAGTAGCAAAGTGCGGAATCAAGCCTGAAGAAGCAGGAGTCCCTTTGTTTTGGGACGGCTCTACCTGTTTTGTCGGCGATGAACCAATAATTAATTACTTTTTTACCAAAATTAATGAAAAATAAACTTTTATATCTATTGGCAATATATGCCAGCTTTTTAATTGCCAAGCCGTCTTTAGCGGTTTGTCCGGTTTGCGCTGTAGCAGTCGGAGCAGGCTTGGGATTTTCACGTTGGCTGGGCGTTGATGATTTGATTACTGGTAGCTGGGTCGGCGGTGTTTTAGTAACAATCAGTTGGTGGACAGTTGAATGGTTGAACAGCAAACAGATTAAATTCAAAGGCCGAAAGATTTTAATAACATTAGCTTATTACTCATTGACCATAGTGCCTTTGTATTATATAGGTATTATGGGGCACATATATAATCAATTTTGGGGCATTGATAAATTGCTTTTAGGCATAATTGTCGGTACTGTCGGTTTTTTTGGGGGATCAATGCTAAATCTATGGCTAAAAAAGAAAAATGGGGGTAAAGTATATATAAAGTTTCAAAGAGTCTTAATTCCGGTAGCTATTTTGCTTTTAATTAGTTTAGCCTGGTACTTAATTTTAACAATTTAACATTCGTATATTCTTATTATAATTAGTCCCGCATAGCGGGAAGCTGCTTCGCGGCTTAATTCGTATTATTATGGAAAATAACCAGGATCTAAATAAAAAGATAGACGATTTCGTAGCCAAGGCCAATGCCAGCAAAACTGACAAATTAGATCTGTCTTCTGATGAGGATTTATCGATTGCGATCATGAATTTGATTTCAATTGAGGAGCATTTTTTCTTTACCGCGGAAAAAACCGGCAAACCGGAATATTTTGATCTGCTTAAGCAGGTTCGCGAAATGCGCAAAGAATTGCTTAAAAAGATTATCAAGGAATATGAAGGCGAAGTCTGGTGTATCTCAAAGCATCTTTTAGCAGCCTCTATGCGTTTAATGGAAGTCGGTACCAAACAATTGGGTCAGGGCAAAAAAGAAGAAGCGGAAAAGCTCTTTAAAAATGCTTACGAATTATATTCTTTATTTTGGGGTCTTAATCTAAAGCTAATTAATTTGGGCGAAGTAAAAGGTTTAGCTGACGGTCAATTGAATAAAAAGGATACTGAGAAAAAAGGCGTCTTGGGTGCTTTGGGTAAATTAGTGCAAAAGGTGATTGATTGTTGCATGGAATAAAAAAATCGGCAATTTATACATAAATTTGTAGGGAACGTTCTAGAACGTTCCCTATATTTTTTTATTGGCTATGCTTGCCACAAACCGTGGATATTGCAAGAAAGTTTTTTGTATGTTAACTTGTTAAAAAAGTAGGGGGAGGTGTACATATTAAAAATATTTAAAATATTATAAATATAGAAAGCTGGTGTGAAATATTAGGTTATAGTTGCAACAATGATCGAAATCAAACAGGAGGAGGGAAAATGCGCAGACCAAATGAAAAAAAATTTCTCGGCTGGGGGCTTTTAGGGGTTTTACTTTCAGTCATTGAGTGGGTTAATTATTGTGGGGTTAAGGAAATCAGGGGCGGTTATTATGTCAGCTGTTCTGGTTCTCCGACTGTCTCACAGCTTACAAAAAAGAGCGGATTAAAGATTGCGCACAGCGGAGTTTATGAAAAGCTGAGAAACAAAAAAATGTCGGACCAGCCAGATATTGAATTGTTCCTGGTGCATCTGAATAGGATAGTTGGCCTTGATGGAGTTCTTTTTGTTTTGTCCGCACTTGGCTTTGAATCTTCCAACTGGGCACACTTAATTTTATTTGGTTCAATGTTTCCAGATGTACAAAAGGAGTTTCCGGTGTTTGCTTTGGGTACATGCCTGTCATATTTTTGGGCTGGCCAGGAGTATCTTTACCTTTTTGTTGACAAAGATGTTCGCATTTTTGGCGCCACAGATAAAATGGGTAATGAGCATTATACTACGGAATTCAGAAAGTTTACTCGCTTTCTGGTTGTGCGTACAGCCAAGCGCCCTGCTTCAGAGGTTACTCAATGGGGTTAAGTTCCTTTCTGGTTCTAATGCTGTTCGGAGTATATCCGAACAGCTTTTTATTTATTTTAAAAAAAGAGAACCCTGTTGGAGTTCTCTTCTTTGTTTATAAACAAGCCGATTTTTTTAGATTTTAATTTTCATTTTCCCACAAGCCATGGATATTACAGTAAATTCTGGCTGTGATTTTTTCAGCTTTGATGCAGAATTCCGCTTCCGGCGCCATGCCAGGCTTGAGAAATTGCTTATAACTGACTCCATCAACCAAAATTTCAATCCATTCAATATAATGAGCGTCTTCCATGGGATGGGGGACAGAACCGACTTTGATTTTATAACCTGAGTCGGTTTTTTCAATTACCGGCACGTGTTTTTCTTTGCCTTCATTTTCTTTAGCATGAGGTTGTAATAGCTCCATTTCTTTACCACAGCAAACTAGGATACCGCCGCCGACATGATTGACTTCGACAATATTGCCGCAGACAGAGCATTTATAAATTTCATTGATTTCTTTGACCATATTTTTATATAGGGGAATAGCGTCCGGAGCTAAGCTCCGAAGCTTCGGAGCTTAGCTCCGTTTGTTCATTAGTACGTCTCGCATTTAACCTGATAAAAGGCCTTTTCATGATCGCAAGAAGGACATCTTTGTGGCGGTGTTTTGCCTTTATGAACATAACCGCATTCACGGCAGACCCATTCGGTTTCTTCTTCTTTTTTAAAGACAGTCTCGGCTTTAACTTCTTTAAGGATTTTCAAATAGCGTTCTTCATGGTGCATTTCAGCTTTGGCGATTGAACGTAGTCGAGCGGCGATATCCTTCAAGCCTTCTTTTTCAGCTAGATCAGCAAATTCAGGGTACATGGTCGTATATTCCCAGTTTTCACCGGCAATGGCTGCTTCCAGGTTTTCAGCTGTGGTGCCATACGTAGTCGGCACTTCTGATTCAACAATTATTTTTTCTAAGTCTTTACGGTCAGCTTTTAGTTGCTTAATTAATTTAAACAGCCAGCTGGCGTGTTCACGTTCATTGTCAGCAGTGATTAAAAAGATTTCCGCAATTTGTTCATAACCTTCTTTTTTGGCAACTTTGCTATACAGGGTATAGCGGTTTCTGGCCATTGATTCGCCGATAAAGGCTTTGGCCAGGTTTTTTATGGTTTCTTGCATAGAGGGTTGGGTTTAATAATTAGGGTTGCAATATGTCTTCAGTCCTTCCGTTAATGGATATAACCACTTTTTTAATAGTTGAAAATTGCTTTAAGGTCTCTTGTATTTGGGCGCTGATTGCTGTCACCCGGCAGGAACCTCCGACTTGGGAATCCAGAGTTTCATCAAAGTCAGCATAAGCTGTGTCGTCTTTAATCGTTATTTTCTGCAGCTTTACGCCGGTATTTATGGAAGTAAAATATTTTTGCTCTAGTTCGGCCTGCGTCGGGCCTTTTAATAGTTCTTCCAGGGCTATCTGGGCTGTAGTTTGGGTTTTAGCGATCTGTCGTTCAACCGAAAAGACTTTGCTGCAATCTGCAGCCCCTGGATTTTTCTGTTCATTGCCAAAAAAAACTTTGATTGTCATTGATTCAGATCCCTGAATGATAACAGGTATGGTAATTTGCACCAAAGGATCAAAATCCGCGGCTCTGGCCTTTTCCAGAATAATATAAGCTTTGAAAGGGTTTTGTGAAATATACTGCAGCTTGGCTTCAAACGGCGTAAATTTACCTGCCAGGCCATTATCCATCCAGTTAATGTCTGTGGCTTTAGCATAAGTGCTTAAAAGCTCTTCGTTGGTTTCATTAATAATTTTGACCGGGAAATCACCTTCAAAATACCAGTCTTTAGTTTCACCCTTGAGCGTAAAAGGCAGGTTAATTATCTCATTTGCTTTAAGGTTAAGGTTCTTTATACCCAGATTTTCCGCGCCTCTTAATTTGACGGGGATTTCTATTTTTTCTTCATTTTCTGGCAAGCCTGAGGGATTATCATTCATAAGAATTAAAGTACCGGCTTGATCTTGCAGGACATAATATCTGATGGTAGCAGTAAAAGGCACCCAATCTTCAGTCATCCAGTCGCTTTGCGCTTGGGCAATGCTAGTTGTGATTTCTTGGCCGCTTTCATCAAGTAATTTGATCGGGAAACTACCTTCGAAATACCAGAGCCTGGCCTCTCCTTTTAAGGTGAAAGGGCTGGTAATTAGATCATTCTCTTTGAGATTAAGTTCGTCTAATTTAACATTAGGCTCTTTTGAAGGTGATTGATTGATGTTTGCGTTAGCATTGTTGCCGCAACTAGAAGTCGGCATTGCCGCGCTTGGATTGCCGTGCTTTACCCAGACACCGTTTTGACACAGCCAGGTATCTTCAGTCGAAAATTTAAAATAAGTAATGGTGCCCAAGGCCAGAATAATTACAATGGCCAGAGCTGTTAAAATGATTTGAATTTGTTTGGACATAATAATATTTAATATTTATTTGAATTCAATTTTTACTTGCCAATTAGGCGCGGCTAAGCTGATTAAGCGTTCAATTTCTTTGAGGGTATTGATTTTAGCGTCAGCCACCAAATTTTCCTGGTTGGCAGTAACTTGTGCCTGTTCTTTCAATTTACCAAAGGCCAAATTATAGCCGTCGTCATTGTTAAAGATTTTTTTTAAAATGCCTTGGGTATTTTTTAATTCAATATCGCCAATTAATTCCGTACTCTGAATTTCAATCGCCGGCAATTTTATGCTTATTTGTTTAGCTGCCAGGGTAACATCTTCAGCATTCAATTTAGTTAAATTTACTCCGGAACTTACTTTCATCACGGCGCTGGCTTCGATTTCCTGACCCCAGAAAAAATCCTTCCACATGACCCCTGTATTTTTATCAATCGTCACTTTTTGATCCAAAATATAGGTTTGGGTAATTAAAAAGCCTTCATTTTTTAGGGTTTGTAAAATAGTCTGGGAATTAATTTGTTCTTTAATAATTTGGGGCCTGAAAATTAAATAGCCGAAAGAGATACCCAAAACAAAAATTATTATAATCAGAGCCAGGGTTAAATAATATTTCATGTTGTTTTATTTAAATAATTAAGTTTTAGATTTTATAAATATCAGCTTCGGGATTTTGCCTTGAGCGATTTACCAGAAAATAGAGGCCAATTTGAGGAATTTTACTGAGCTCAGGTACTTCCACGTTATTGACTGTAATGACAAGTTTTGATTTGTGGCACTGGGGACAGGACACATTTTTCCAGATGCGGCCGCTAAGATTAAATTTTCGGGGGGAATCTTCAAAACCGCAATTTTGGCATTTAAATTTTATATAATATTTTTGAGTTTCTTGATTAGGCATAGATGTTATTTTACACTTTAATTTTAGCGAAAAATCAAGGAAAAGTCCATCAGGGTCGGCTTTTTCAACCAAAATAAAAACCCCTCGATAAAAGGGATTTTTATTATATTCGGGGCGGAGAGATTTGTCCGCCAAAGGCGGATCCGCCGCCGGCGGAAACTTATTATTTATAATATCGGGGCGAGAGGATTTGAACCTCCGATCTTCGGACCCCCAGCCCGACGCCTTAGACCAACTGGGCCACGCCCCGTGATATATTCTCAGTTTTGTTATTTGGCGTTGCAGTTGGTCTACAGTCCATAAAATTAATACATCCCTAACTGCTTGCCTGCCGAAGCATCAAGTGCGAAGGCAGGGGCCACGCCCCGTGATATATTCTCAGTTTTGTTATTTGGCGTTGCAGTTGGTCTACAGTCCATAAAATTAATACATCCCTAACTGCTTGCCTGCCGAAGCATCAAGTGCGTAGGCAGGGGCCACGCCCCGTTAGATTCGTTTATCGCCTGTTTGCAGGCGGTTTTTTCGGTTTCGATGCTGTATCGTTTAGCGGTTATCGTTAATCGTGATATTTTAATATTACTTTAGAGTAGTTTAAAAATCAACCGTTATGAACCAAAAAACTCCGCGTCGCGGAGTTTTTTGTATGAGAACAGTTATTTAGCTGCGCCGATTTTAAACATTTTGGTGCCGCAGACTGGGCAGATGCCTGTTACAGCCGGTCTGCCATTTTTCATCTTGATTTCCTGAGCATCTTTCATTTCTCTTTTAGCTTTGCACTTAACACAATAGGCTTCGGTCATAAAAATTTTTTGAGTTAATAATTATCCTTAATTAAATTATACCTAAAATTAGGCAAAAATGCAAATTTAGGCTTTGGCTTGCTTGTTTTGAGTGCGCATGCAGCTGGTGCAGATTTTAGTTTTTTTGCCGTCAATTTTTTTTGACTGCAGGTTTAAATATTTTTTTGTCAGGGTCTTTACGTTTGAATGGCTTCGGCTGGCGCTGCTTAAAGGCCCGCGGTCGCAGATTTCACAAGTTCGTGACATAATGGTAATATTAGTATATTAGGCATTGGGCCTTGATTATTATAGCCCATGGCTTATATGATAACCTATGTAATTAAAATAATCAAGCTTTGATATGGATTTAAATCCAATCTTTCTAATTGTTAATTTTGTTGCTTTTTTCTTGGCTTTGACTGTCCATGAGTTTAGCCATGCCCTTTCGGCTTATTATTTAGGGGATAAAACGGCTCAGGATGCCGGGCGTTTAACTTTAAACCCGTTAGCCCATATTGATCTGTTCGGCACCGTCATTTTACCCTTATTATTGATATTAAGTAATGCTGGTCTGGTTTTTGGCTGGGCCAAGCCAGTACCGGTTAATTTTTATAATTTAAAAGATCAAAAATGGGGACCGGCTTTAGTTTCTTTGGCCGGGCCGACTGCTAATTTAGTTTTTTGTATTATTAGCATAATACTCTTCCGTTTGCTGGAAAGTTATACCAGCTTAGGCTCAGCTAATTTGTTGGTAAATTTTGTCTTTATGTTGATTTTAGTAAATATGGTGTTAATGGTTTTTAATTTAATCCCTATCCCGCCGCTTGACGGTTCCAAAATATTATTTGCGATTTTGCCTGATAAATATGATGGCTTGAAGTTTTTCTTAGAAAGAAATGGTTTGATGATTTTGTTATTTTTAATTATTATGGGTGGAGGGCTTTTAGAATTAGTTTATTCTTTCTTTTTTAATATCATAAACTTTTTTATATAGTTTTGCAGAAAAACTCGATTTTTAGCTAAAATATGGGCTCTCTTGACAATAAACGTATTAAAGTATAAAATAAAATTACAATTTATTCGAGTTGCAAATTAGTTGAGTTATTAACTAATTATAATTTTAGAAAATTATAATTTTTTATTTATTATGCCAACCATTAATCAATTAGTCAGAAAAAACAGGAAAGTAACCAAAAAGAAAACCAAAACTCCGGCTTTGGAAAGTGTTTATAATACTATTAGAAGGAAAAGCAAGTCTTTGTCTGGAGGTAACCCATTCAAGCGCGGTGTTTGCCTTAAAGTAACGACTATTACACCTAAAAAGCCGAACTCAGCCTTACGTAAAATCGCCAGGGTCAGATTATCTAACGGTATGGAAGTTACCGCGTATATTCCAGGCGAAGGTCATAATCTGCAGGAACACTCTATAGTCATGCTTCGGGGTGGTAGAGTCAAAGATTTGCCAGGTGTCCGCTATCACATTGTTCGCGGCCGTTATGACACCCAAGGTGTGGAAAATCGACGCAAAAGCCGTTCACTTTACGGTCAAAAACGACCTAAAGATAAAAAATAGAACCACGAATAAATATAAGATTGTATAGGTTGTAATGTTTAAAATATCCTTGTAATCCGTGATTCAGAGCAACCTTATATAACCTAATTTAATTTCATAAAAAATTATATAAAACTTATAATCATATGAGAGGTAAGCAAGCACCTAAAAGACATACACAACCTGATGCCAAGTTTAATAATGCGCAGATTGGTAAATTCATTAGCTACTTAATGCGCAGAGGTAAAAAATCTACTGCTCAAAATATTGTTTATGATTGTTTTGATAATATTTCGGAGAAAACCAAGCAGGATCCCTTGGAAGTTTTTGATGCTGCTATAAAAAATGTCGGCCCTTCTCTGGAAGTCAAAGGCCGTAGAATTGGTGGCGCCAACTATCAGATTCCTTTCCCGGTAAAAACTGAAAGACGATACCAATTAGCTTGTCGTTGGGTTATTATTGCGGCGCAAAAAAGAAAAGGGCGATCTATGGCTGATAAATTAGCCATGGAAATCGTTGATGCGGCCAATAGCCAGGGTGAAGCCTTTAAGAAAAAGGTTGATGCGCATAGAATGGCTGAAGCTAATCGTGCTTTTGCCCACTTTGCCCGATATTAATTTTAAAATTCAATTTAATAAATTTTGGAATTTTTATTTTTACTTTTTAATTTATTTTGATTTATGCCCCGTGAGTATACACTAGAAAAAACAAGAAATATCGGCATTATGGCCCATATTGACGCTGGTAAAACAACGGTTACCGAGCGTGTTTTATTTTATACCGGTAAAAAACATAAAATTGGTGAAGTTCATGAAGGGGCTGCTGAAATGGATTGGATGGAACAGGAAAAAGAAAGAGGCATTACCATTACTGCCGCTGCTACTACTTGTTTTTGGAAAGATCACCGTATTAATATCATTGATACTCCCGGTCACGTTGATTTTACGGTAGAAGTCGAAAGGTCATTGCGCGTTTTAGACGGTGCAGTGGCGGTTTTTGACGGTTCTCAGGGTGTAGAACCTCAATCAGAAACAGTTTGGCATCAGGCAGCCAAATATGATGTTCCCAGGATTGCTTTTGTAAATAAAATGGATAAAATGGGAGCAGATTTTTATATGACGTTTGGATTCAATTGCTGAACGTTTGTCAACTCATGCTGCGGCAGTGCAATTGCCTATCGGTGCTGAAGAAACTTTCTGTGGTCTGGTTGATTTATTAGATCGTCAAGGCTTATAAATTTGAAGGTGAATATGGCCAAAATGTTATAGAAATATCAATCCCGGAAGATATGAAAGATAAGGTAGAAAAATACCGCAAAATTTTACTGGAAAAAGTTGCGGAAAATGATGAGGATATGATGAATAAATATTTAGCCGGACGAAGAATTGGATATTGATCAGATTACGTCAGGTAATGCGTAAAGCTACAATATCTAATGATTTTCATCCGGTTTTGTGCGGTTCAGCTTTGAAAAATATCGGTGTACAACGAATGCTTGATGCGGTGGTATGCTTATTTACCATCACCGCTTGATGTACCTCCGATTATAGGTAAAAATCCTGATACAGGCAATGAGGAAAAAAGAGAAAGCTACTGATGAAGCGCCTTTTGCCGCACTTGCCTTTAAATTAGCCACTGATCCTTTTGTCGGTAAATTAGTCTTTTTTCGTGTTTATTCGGGCAGTCTAAAAGCAGGTTCTTATGTTTTAAATACCAAGACAGGAAATAAAGAAAGAATTGGTCGTATTGTACGCTTGCATGCTAATTCCCGAGAAGATGTTGATGAGGTTTTTTCCGGAGAAATTGCAGCAGCTATTGGTTTGAAAAATACTGTAACGGGCAATACTTTGTGCGATGAAAAATACCCTGATAATTTTGGAAGAAATTATTTTTCCGGAACCGGTTATTTCCGTGGCGATTGAACCAAAAACCAAGGCTGACCAGGAAAAAATGGGCATGGCTATGCAGAAATTGGCCGAAGAAGATCCGACTTTTAAGATTCACACTGATGAGGAAACCTTACAGACTATTATTTCCGGTATGGGCGAATTACATTTGGATATTATTGTTGACCGTATGAAAAGAGAATTTAAAGTTGAAGCCAATGTCGGTGCGCCTCAGGTTGCTTATAAAGAAACCATCAAAGGTGGCGGCTGAAGGCGAAGGTAAATATATCAAACAGTCAGGTGGTCGTGGTCAATATGGTCATTGTTGGTTAAAAGTTGAACCGCGTGATCGAGGTGAAGGCTTTGAATTTGTTGATGAAATTAAAGGCGGCGTTATTCCCCGGGAATTTATTCCTGCCGATTGAAAAAGGTGTTAAAGAATCTTTAACTAAAGGTATTTTGGCCGGTTATCCGGTTGTTGATATTAAAGGCTACTGTATATGACGGTTCTTATCATGACGTTGATTCTTCTGAAGTAGCTTTTAAAATTGCCGGTTCTATGGCTTTTTTTGAAGCCGCCAGAAAGGCTAAGCCAATTATCTTGGAACCGATTATGAAGATTGAAGTAACTACCCCGGAGCAATTTATGGGTGATGTTATTGGTGATTTGAATTCCAAACGCGCTCAGATTTCTCAAATGACCGAGAAAGTTAAATTAAAGGTAATTGACGGTTTAGTTCCTCTTTCAGAAATGTTTGGTTATGCCACCTCTTTAAGGTCTTTGACTCAGGGACGTGCAAATTATGCCATGGAATTTGATCATTATCAGGAAGTTCCATCTAATGTTGCGCAAAAGATTATTGAAGGAAAAAAGAAATAATATATAATTATCATTTTATAAACAAAAACACCCCGTATAAGGGGTGTTTTTGTTTATTGCCTTGGTTATTCCTAGGTCATAATTTTTGCAAGCGGGTATCAGAGGTGTTTAGTCAATATAATTGTGGTTTAACATTCTCTTCTTTAATATTTTAACTAAAGTAATTATATTTGATTGTTAATAATAAGTGTATAACTCTGGGGACTAGTATGTAGATAACCATGTGTAAAACTATGTGGGTAAATATGTGCAAAATTTGTCTATAATTAGCTAAAAATGGACTTGACGCTATTTGGGGTATAAGTTATTATAAGCATACGAACCCTACTTGATTACGAGTTAAGTATCATTTTCTCAAATTTTTTGAGATGGGTACTTAGTTCAGTGTCTAAAGCGGGGTTTTTTTGTTGTCATAAAAAAATTGCAAGATATATGGGATTTGAAAAGGAAACGCTACACTGTTTCCTTTTTATGTTGTCACCCGGGCTTAAAGGGAGGTAACTAAAGATGGTTAAAGGTTTTAAAGGATATTGGAAGATCAAAGAAGCAACATTTAAAAAAGGAGGTGTTCTAAAATGGAAGCGAAAAAGCTGGTGATGAATAATCAGATTCCTCGAGATTTTGATCTCTTGGATCCGGAAACTCGGCAACTGGCTTTAGCGATCGGCGGGCGCAAAGTTAATGGCACCAATTTTCATTTGGGTCATTTGGCCAAGAACTTAAAACGTTCTGAAGTCGCAGTCTGGGCAGCCAGACGAGTGATCCGTAGCGAGGCCATCGGTATCAACTGGGAACATCTTCTTGATGATATCGTTGAAACTTGTCTCAAGGAGTTCCACTATGAAACCTATCGTCATTTAAAGCGCATGCACGGGATTATGGCAGAAGAATTGAAGTACTTGCAACATCATCAGCCGGCGCAGATGGATGATCGCGGCATCAAAGAGTTCCGAGAGATGGAGCATTTTCCTCTGGGTGAGGAAGAACAAGCTCAGATGAAATGGGCTTCTTCATTCCACGATATCTGTCGCATGAGTTACAAGGTTTCTTACTGGAAGAAGAAAGGGAAATTTACTCCCTTGCAAAGAAAACAACTTGATTTTCATGCTCGGAACTTCTTTTTCCTGGGACAATTGTTTAATGTTTACCAGGAAGTCATTGCCTTGTCAGTCTTGCATCACTATCCCAATAAAGGCTATCCTGACAACGGAATTATCGCTAAGTTAACGCCTTTTTTGGCGCAGCCTAAATTCCAGTACATGTTGAATTGGCTGGTTACCAACGACGTTTATACTGGTGCAACCGATGATCGAGGCTACCGAGATCAGCCATACACCCATGAGCAGGCAATTGGCCAAACAATGCCTACTGAATTGGGTCCTGTTGGCATGGCTTGGGTACCGTTTATCGAAGCGATAAAACAACCAGGTGACAAGGTGGTTTGCCCCGCTTAACCAGTCAAGGGCCTCTCTTACTCGGACTTTAAGTCTGAGAGGAGAGGGCCCTTGACTTTCTTTTTAATTTAAGGTAAGTTATATATAGTTTTTTAAAAGATTTGCCCCGCAAAGTGGGGTCAGCCTTCGGCGGAAAACTTTTTTATTTTATGAAGAATTTAAAAAGAATATTGGATCTGATTCGTAAAACAGGCGATAAATATATCTTCGAAGATGATAATGAGGGTATTTTTGTGGTCTTAGCTTTAGATGACTATGAAAATTATATTTTTAAGAATAATCAGCTAAAGAATTTGTCTGAAGAGGAACTTTTAAATAAAATTAATAAGGATATCGCTATCTGGAAATCATCTCAAGAAGATAAAATTGTTGATCAGTCGTGGCAAGATTTGCCTGTTGAGGAAAATGAAAAAAAGCACTCGGTTGAAGATGAAGATCGTTATTATTTTGAGCCGGAAGAAGATGAAGATTAAAAAGACTTGCCAAATGTTTAAATAGTGCTATAATTAGATATACATTTAAATAAATAAATAATTTTAATTAGGGAAGCGGCTGGATAAAACTCTGCCTCAATAATGGTTAGAGGCCGACTCCAAGGAACTAAAAAAATGGCAGCAGAAAAATTCGATCGATCAAAGCCCCATGTTAATGTTGGTACAATCGGCCATGTTGATCATGGTAAAACCACTTTAACGGCGGCTATTTTAAATTATATCGGCGCTAAAGGCGGTAAAGCCCAGCAAAAAAGCGTTGATCAAATCGATGCAGCTCCTGAAGAAAAGGAACGCGGTATTACTATTGCTACTGCTCACGTGGAATATGAAACAGAAAAAAGACATTATGCTCACGTTGATTGCCCTGGTCATGCTGATTACATCAAAAACATGATTACTGGCGCAGCTCAAATGGATGGCGCAATTTTGGTCGTGGCTGCAACTGACGGCCCTATGCCTCAGACTCGCGAACATATTTTATTAGCTTATCAGGTTGGCGTGCCTTCAATTGTTGTTTTCTTAAATAAATGTGATCAGGTTTCTGATCCAGAATTAATTAATTTGGTTGAGGAAGAAGTTAGAGACCTTTTAAAGAAATATAAATATCCTGGAGACGAAATTCCGATTATCCGCGGTTCAGCCTTAAAGGCCTTGGAAGATCCTAAAGGTGAATCCGGCCAATGCATTCAACAACTTTTAGATGCCTTAGATAGTTATATTCCTGAACCAGTTAGACAAATTGATAAACCCTTCTTAATGCCAATAGAAGACGTGTTTTCAATTGAAGGTCGCGGCACAGTTGTGACCGGTAGAATTGAAAGAGGTATAATTAAAGTAACTGATGAAGTTGAAATAGTCGGCATTACGGCTACTCAAAAAACAGTAGTTACAGGGATTGAAATGTTTAATAAATCGTTAGACGAAGGTCGTGCTGGAGATAATGCCGGTATTTTATTGCGCGGTACTAAAAAAGAAGACGTGGAAAGAGGTCAGGTTATCGCTAAGCCAGGCTCTATTACTCCTCATACTGAATTTGAAGGTGAAACATATATTTTAACCAAAGAAGAAGGCGGTCGTCACAAACCTTTTTTTAAAGGCTATAAACCCCAGTTTTATATTCGTACTACTGATGTAACTGGTGAAGTTGAAATTTTGGGCGGCGCAGAAATGGTTATGCCAGGCGATACCATTCAATTAAAAGTTAAATTGATTGCTCCTGTTGCTTTGGAGGAAAAAATGAAATTTGCTATTAGAGAAGGCGGCAAAACCGTTGGTGCTGGCGTGATTACTAAGATTATTGCGTAATTATAAAGAATAAAACCCCGTTCCGTTTTAGTGGGACGGGATTTTATTCCGAAGTCAAGATTTACCTTAAAAATAATTAATTAAATTTTCATGTCCAAGATTAAGATGGAAAAGACCAAAGAAACAAAAGAAGAACAACAAAAGATCAGGATAAAGATTAGAGCGTATGATCATAAGATTATTGATCAGTCCGTAAAGACTATTTTGGATACAGCTATCAGAACAGGCGCTCAAATTTCCGGTCCTATCCCGTTGCCGGTTGAAAAGAAAAAATATACTGTTCTAAGCTCGACTTTTGTTCACAAGAATGCCCGCGATCAGTATGAAATGAGGATTCATAAGCGCTTAATTGATATTATTGAGCCGACAGCCGCAACAGTTGAAGCTTTGACAAGTTTGAACTTGCCAGCAGGCGTTGATGTGGAAATCAAAATGTAAAATTTGACAGAATTCTTTGATTCCGCTAAAATACTAGCAACATTATCAATCGCTGATTTTTTAAAATTAGCTTTGAAATTTGTAAAGAAAGCTTCTTGCCCGCTTTGCGGCTAGAAAAACCTTTATATTTTTCCAAAGTTAGCAAAGGAGAAATAACCATTTTCAACAATTAAATCCAGAGCAAAAGCAATAAATACTAGTTTTTTAGTATTTTAATCTGGATGTTTAGACCAGATTTTTTATTTCTCAAGAAAATGGTTTATGTCTTTTGATAAGTTTTAAGAATCGATCAAATTCATAATAAATATGAAATTTATCTTAGGAAAAAAAATAGCAATGAGCCAGAAGTTTAAGCCTGATGGTCAAGTAGTCCCCGTCACAATAGTGCAGGCTGGACCTTGTTTTATTTCACAGGTAAAAAAAGAGGCTAAAGACGGATATTTAGCAGTACAAATAGGTTATGCAACCAAGAAAAAATTAAATAAACCCAATAGCGGTCATTTAAAAGACTTAGCTAAGGCTCGTTATTTGCGTGAATTCAGATTAGCTGAAGATCAGTCGGTTTTAGCCAGAGGGCAGAAAATTACAGCAACTATTTTTCAGACGGGTGATTTGGTTAATGTTACGGCAAATTCCAAGGGACGAGGTTTTCAGGGCGTTGTTAAAAGACATGGTTTTGCCGGTGCTCCGAAAACTCACGGCAATAAAGATCAATTACGACATGGTGGTTCTATTGGCGCACAAAGGCCGCAACGCGTATTGAAAAACAAGAGAATGGCAGGCCGCATGGGGAATGATCAGATAACCGTGAAAAATTTGGAGATTATTGAAGTTGATGCTGTTAATAATTTATTATTTTTAAAAGGCGCCGTTCCTGGCTGTCGCAATGCTTTAGTCAGAATTACCGCACCAGGTGAAATGAAATTGGAAACTGAAATTAAAGCAGAAACTCAAGCAGCGGAAACAGTTCCTGAAATAAGGACGGAGGTAAAAACTGAAGTAAAAGTTGAAGAAATTGTAGTTAATAAAAATGAAAATGAGCAGGTCGCTCAAGCTGAAATCAAACAATAAGTTAATAATTTTTATATGCTGAAAGTCAAAGTTTACAATTTAGAAGGTAAGGAAGTTGACGAATTAAAATTAGATTCAGAAGTTTTTGGCGTTGAGATTAATCCTGCCTTAGTTCACCAGGTGGTGGAAGCTCAAAATGCCAATGCCCGCTTGACTTTGGCCCACACCAAGACTAAAGGTGAAGTTAGAGGCGGTGGCCGTAAACCATGGAGACAAAAAGGTACTGGCAGAGCCAGACACGGTTCTTCTAGATCGCCCATATGGATCGGCGGCGGTATTACTTTTGGTCCTCGCACAGACAGAAATTACAGTAAAAAGATTAATAAGAAAATGAAAAAACGGGCCTTATATATGGGTTTAAGTGATAAAGTTAATGAAAATCAGCTGTTAGTTGTCGAAAAACTGGAATTGCCTGAAATTAAAACTCAAAAATTAGTAAAAATATTGACTAAACTACCGGGCAAAGAGGCAAAGTCAACTTTGATCGTTTTAGCAGCTAATGATAAAAATACGATTAAAGCAGCCCAGAATATACCTAAGGTCAAGACGATTTTAGCTGATAGTTTGAATATTTTGGATATTTTGCAGTATAAATATTTATTGATTGATAAAGAAGGTATTAAAAAAATAATTTCTACCTATAAACAATAAAAATATATGGGAATTTTTGACCGATTTAAAAAAAATCCAAAAGCTGGAATTAAAGATAAAACTGGAAAGAAAATTGAAGCTAAAGAAACTGCCAAGGAAGATAAGGCTGTACCGTCAAAAGAGACTGGCTCCACTTTAAAGCTAAAGAGCGAGGAAACCAAGCCAGAAGCAGGCAAAGAAATTAAGGCGAAAAGATCAAAAAAAGTTGAGACTGATTTGGCTTTCCAAATTTTAATTAAGCCATTGATTACAGAAAAAGCTACTGCTTTAGTTAGTCAGAATAAATATGCTTTTAAGGTTGCGCCAAAGGCCAATAAAATGAATATTAAAAAAGCCATCACCAATTTATACGGCGTTAAGCCATTGGCAGTTAATATTATTAATGAAAGAGGTAAGAGAGTGACTTATGGAAGCATTCGGGGTAAAAAGAGTAACTGGAAAAAAGCTATTGTAACCTTAAAACCGGGCGATAAGATTGAAATTTACGAAGGAGTTTAAAATTAATTATTAATTATAAATTTACAATTTCCAATCATTGAAAATTGAACATTGTAAATTGTAAAATATTAATAGATATGGGAGTAAAACTTTACAAACCACTAACAGCCGGCAGGCGAGGCGCAAGCGTTGATGATTTTAAGGATTTAACGGTTAAACGCCCCTGGAAAGGCTTGATTGTCATTAAGAAGAAGACAGGCGGCCGCAATGCCCAGGGTAAGATTACGGTCAGACATATCGGCGGCGGACAGAAACAATATATCCGAATGGTTGATTTCAAAAGAGATAAATTTGATGTGCCTGCAGTGGTGAAGACAATTGAATATGATCCAAATCGCAATGCTAGAATTGCCCTGGTTTTATATACAGACGGTGAAAAAAGATATATTGTTGCTCCAGGAGAATTAAAAGTTGGAAATCAGATTGTTTCTTATAAAGAAAAAACGCCGGAAATCAAGGCCGGCAATGCCATGAGCTTAGAAAAAATTCCAGTCGGTTCCATGATTTACAATATTGAAATAACACCAGGCAAGGGCGGACAATTAGTTCGCAGTGCTGGCAACAGCGCCCAGCTAATGGCAGTCGAAGGCGATTATGCTACTATTAAATTACCATCAGGAGAAGTGCGAAAAGTATTAAAAAGTTGTTTGGCTGTTTTAGGCACTGTCAGTAATCCAGAAATTATGAATATTCGCTTGGGTAAAGCAGGTCGGACCAGAAACAAGGGGATCAGGCCAACAGTCAGGGGCAAAGCAATGAATCCGGTTGATCATCCTCATGGTGGTGGTGAAGGTAAACATCCGATTGGCTTAAAATATCCTAAAACAAAATGGGGTAAGCATGCTTTAGGCGTTAGAACCAGGAAACCAAATAAATTTTCAAATAAATTAATTATTAGCAGGAAAAATAAACAAAAATTAGCCGGTTAAGGATAATTAATAATAATCCATAAAATACAGATATATGTCGCATGGCGGCATCCCGCGACTGCGGGGTTAATCATAGATAATGCCGAGAAGTATTTCATCCGCAAAATCAGTGATTAAATAATCTAGTTTATAATATTATGTCTAGAAGTTTAAAAAAAGGGCCATATATTAACGAGAAATTACTGAAAAAGATTTCGCAATTGAAGGCGGGAGATAAAACAGTTATTAAAACTTGGGATCGCGCCGCTACGATTACGCCAGAAATGGTTGGTTTTAAAATTGGTGTTCATAATGGCAGAGAACATTTAGTCGTTGATATCGTTGAAAATATGGTCGGTCATAAATTGGGAGAATTTGCCTTAACTAGAAAATTCGTGGTTCATGGCGGCAAGATGTCCAAAGAACAGCAAAAGGGGCCGGACGAAGCAAAAAAGTAATCATTTAATTATTTGAAATATGCAAGTAATAGCAAAATTAAATTATTTACGAATGTCTCCGAAAAAGGTAAGATTAATTGCTGATGTTATTCGGGGTATGAAAGTTGAGGCAGCATTGACTCAGCTGGCTTTTGTAAATAAACTGGCTACAAGGCCCGTGATTAAACTTTTGGATTCTGCGATTAGTAATGCGGAAAACAATTTTAGTTTAAAAAGAGATAATTTATTTGTAAAAGAAATTAAAGTTGATATGGCCGGTACGCTAAAGAGATGGCAGTATAAAGCTCATGGACGGGCAACTCCTTTAAGAAAGAGAAATGCTCATATTGTATTGATTTTAGATGAGTTGGTGCCAACTAAGGCTAAAGCGAAAAAAGTTAAAGCTGAAAAACCGGTGAAGGTAAAATCTTTGGAAAAAATTAAGGAAAAAGCTGCTTCGGAAAAGATTAAATTGCCAAAAGAAGAAATAATAACTAAGGAACATGAGAAAGAGACAGCAGAGCAGCCCTTCGATGTAAGATTAGAGGGCAAGCATAGGCATAAACAGAACGAAGATAAAAGAAATATGAAGGGTGATAAGGGATTTATTAAAAAAATATTTAATAGAAAGTCAGGTTAAAAAATTACAAATATGGGACATAAAGTTAATCCAAGAGCAATTAGAATAAGTATTAATAAGGGTTGGGACTCCAAGTGGTTTTCCCGCCAGAATTTTGGCGCTTTTTTACGTCAGGACGTAGCTATTAGAAAATTTTTAAAAGCAAAATTAAAAGATGCTGGTGTCGCTAAAATTGAAATTGAACGCTCAGCTGAAAATTTAAATGTTATAATTTCCGCAGTAAAACCCGGGGTGATTATTGGCCGCTCTGGTGTTGGTATTGAAGATTTAAAGGCAGCCTTAAAGAAAACTATTTTGAATAAGGAAGTAACCAAGGTACCTGGTAAGATGAATTTGAATATTAATATAATGGAAGTAGACAAGCCGAATCTTAATGCCCAAATAGTAGTAGATAATATTATTCTTGATTTGGAAAAAAGAATTCCTTTTAGACGTTCTATGAAGCAGTCCATAGGCAGAGTAATGCGTGCTGGCGCTAAAGGTGTTAAGGTCATGGTCGCTGGACGTTTGAATGGTGCTGAAATTGCCAGACGAGAAACTTTAACTGAAGGTGAAGTACCGCTACACACTTTACGAGCCGATATTGATTATACACCTGGTTATGCTCAAACGATTTATGGTAAAATCGGGGTCAAAGTTTGGATTTACAAAGGGGAAGTTTTTAATAAATAATTTGTAGGAATTTATATATGTTGATGCCCAAAAAAGTAAAACATCGCAAATGGCATAAAGGCCGTAAGCGCAATCAAGGAGTCAGTACCACCAGAACTGAATTGAATTTTGGCAGTTATGGCTTAAAAGCACTGACTCATGCTTGGATTACTGCTAGACAGATTGAGGCTACCAGAAGGACATTGACCCATTATTTGAAGCGTGGCGGTAAAATTTGGATTAGAGTATTTCCTGATAAACCGGTTACTAAAAAGGGAGCTGAGGTGCCTATGGGCGGAGGTAAAGGTGCTCCGGATCATTTTGTGGCAGTAGTTAAGCCGGGAACAATATTATTCGAAATGGAGGGCGTGCCTGAAGATAAGGCTCGGGAAGCTATGCGTTTGGGCAGCTTTAAATTACCGGTTAAAACTAGATTTTTAAGCAAACAATAATTTTATTAATCATATGAAAGCTAAAGAAGAGCTGAAAGAATTAAAGTTAAAATCAGCAGGCGAACTGCAGAAGCTTTTAAATTCTAGCCGGGAAAAATTACGAGAATTGAGATTTAAAGTATCTCAAAATCAGCTGAAGAATATAAGGGAGGTGAGAAGCTGCAAGAAAAAGATTGCCAAAATTATTACATTGATTAATCAAAAGCCAAAAGAAGTAAAATAATTTAAACCGTCAACCGCGGCTGAATGTCGCCAACGGTAAATATATAATTATGGAAAGTAAGAAACCAAGAAAAAATTTAAGAAAATTCCAGGGGATAGTAGTAAGCGATAAAATGGATAAAACTCGCGTGGTTATGATTACTAATTTAAAGTGGCATTCTAAATATAAAAAACAGTATAAAGTCAGTACTAAATATAAAATCCACGACGAGAAAAATCAGGCTAAAGTTGGTAATGAAGTTATTTTTCAGGAATGCCGGCCTTTAAGTAGGGATAAAAGATGGCGTTTAATTAAAATTGTAAAATAAGATAAATATATGGTGCAGCATCGCACAATGTTAAAATTAGCCGATAATTCCGGAGCCAAGAAATTACAGGTAATTAGAGTTTTGGGCGGTTATAAAAAAAGATATGGCCGTTTAGGCGATATTATTACTGCTACTGTTAAAGAAGCAGTACCTCACGGCATGGTAAAAAAGAGTGAGATAGTCCATGCAGTTTTAGTTCGGACTGCAAAGGAAGTCAAAAGAAAAGACGGTTCATATATTCGTTTTGATGATAATGCGGCGGTTATAATTGACATGAAATCTAAAGAACCTGTTGGCAGCCGTATTTTAGGCCCAGTAGCCAGAGAGTTGAGAGCTGGTGGATTTAATAAAATTATTTCTTTAGCTCCCGAAGTTTTATAAATAATGACCAATTGATTATATATGAAGAAGAATTATATAACCGCCTATGGCGGAAAAATCAGATCCGGAGACAGAGTCAAGGTCCTAGCCGGTAAGGATAAGGGTAAGAAGGGAAAGGTCTTACAGGTTTTAGGTGAAAAGAATCGGGCTTCAGTCGAAGGTATCAATTTAATGGTCAAGCATATGCGCCCACGTAAGCAGGGTGAAAAAGGTCAGAAAATTGAATTTCCGGCTCCGCTTAATATTTCCAATTTATTATTGATTTGTCCTAAATGCAATAGATCAATTAGAATTAAATATAAGTTTTTAGAAAAAACCGGAGATAAAAAAGCTAAAAAAGTTAGAATTTGCGGTAAATGTAAGGAATTATTAGATTAATTAGAAATTTAAGCTATTATATATGAATTTAAAGGAATATTATGTCAAGAAAGTTGTACCCGAATTGAACAAACAGTTTGGTTACAAAAATGAAATGCAGGTGCCTAAGTTAGAAAAGGCTGTTTTGAATGTGGGTTTAAGTAAAGGCTTGAAAGACGCTACATTTATTGATACAGTTGAAAGTACCTTGACTAGAATTACCGGACAAAAACCCATTAAAACCAAGGCTAAAAAATCAATTTCAAATTTTAAAATCAGAGAAGGCATGATTATTGGAATGAAGGTTACTTTGCGTGGTAAAAGACTGTACGATTTTGTGGAGAAATTAATTAAAGTAACATTGCCTCGCGTCCGAGATTTTCGTGGACTCGACACCAGGGTTTTGGATGAAAATGGCAATTTAACTATTGGTATAACAGAACATATTGCTTTCCCGGAAATCAGATCCGATGAAATTGAAAAGATTCATGGGTTAGAAGTTACTATTGTTACAACAGCAAAAGAAAAAAACGAAGCTAAGGCTCTATTCTCAGCTTTAGGCTTCCCATTTAAAGAAGAAAGTAAATAATTTATTTTATAATTTTTTATTAATATGGCGACATCTGCTCAAATAGCAAAATCGAATAGAAAACCGAAATATTCATCTAGGATTGTCAGACGATGCTGGCGCTGTGGTCGGGCCCATGGTTATATGCGTGATTTTCAGTTATGCCGTATCTGTTTTAGGGAATTGGCAGCTAAAGGTGCTATTCCAGGTGTAAGAAAGAGCAGTTGGTAATTTTAATTAAATTATTTTGTCTAAATTTTAAACATAAACTATAAATATGATTACAGATCCAATTGCCGACATGTTAACAAGAATTCGCAATGCGCAGATGGTTAAAAAGAGTGAAGTTTTGGTACCATTTTCCAAACTTAAGTTTGAAATTGCAAAAATCTTGAAACATGAAAATTATATTGGCGATTTTGAAAAAACTGAAGAAGCCAATTTCCCGCAATTGAAAATTGTTTTGAAATACGACGAGAATAATCAGTCAGCTATTCAGTCGATTCAAAGAGTGAGTCGACCTGGCCAGCGGGTATATGTTAGTAAAAATAAAATTAGAAATGTTTTGAATAATTTTGGTTTTGCAATAATTTCTACCTCAGCTGGCTTGATGACTAGTAAAGAAGCAAAAAGAAAAGGAGTCGGCGGAGAAATAATTTGTGAAATTTGGTAAAAATCCTAACGATTATTAAAAAAACACTGATATTTCGTCAAAGAAAGATGTTAAATTAATGGTTAAGTAATCTATAATATTATGTCTAGAATAGGAAAAAAAATAATAGAGCTGCCGAGTGGGGTTGAAATTAAAATTTCTGATGATTTAATTACGGTTAAAGGGCCAAAAGGTGAATTAACTCAAAAACTTCATTCCTTTGTTAAGGTTGAAAAACAAGAAGATGGCTTGGTCGTGACCGTTTCAAATCCCGAACAAAAGGATGGTAAGGCTATCTGGGGATTATTTAATCGTTTGATAAATAATATGGTTATCGGCACCACCAAAGAGTTTCAAAAAAAATTGGAAGTAATAGGTGTCGGTTTTAAAGTGAATTTGCAGGGACAGAAATTAGTTTTAAATTTGGGTTTTTCGCATCCAGTAGAATACACATTACCACGAGGGATTAGCGGAGCAGTGGAAAAAAATATTATAACTATAATAGGCATTGATAAACAATTAGTAGGTGAGGTGGCAGCCCAGATTAGAAGGCTCAAAAAACCCGAGCCATATAAAGGTAAGGGGATAAGATATCTTGGTGAGATAGTAAAGAAAAAAGTCGGCAAAGCAGCAGCTAAAAGCGCTGGTTAATTTTAGAAAGTAATAATAAATATAATCATTACTATGGCAGATAAATTAAAAATTAAGATGAATTTAAGAGCCGCTAGAAAGGCAAGAATCAGAAAGCGGATTAAGGGTGACGATAAATGTCCTCGGTTTAGTGTTTATCGTAGCTTGCAGCATATTTATGCTCAGTTGATTGATGACCAGTCTGGCAAAACTTTAGTTAGCGCCAGTGATTTAGAATTGAAGACTCAAAAAGGAAAAAAACTTGATAAAGCTAAAGAGGTTGGTAAATTAATCGCTAAAAAAGCAGTTGATAAGAAAATAAGTCAGGTTGTTTTTGACCGTGGTGGGTTTAAGTTTCATGGCAGAGTTAAGGCAGTAGCAGAAGGCGCTCGCGAAGGCGGCTTAAAATTTTAATAATAAATTTTTTAATATGCCTAGAAGAGAAAAAAATCATAGAGAAGAAAAAGAATTTGAACAGCAAATTGTTGATTTGGCTAGGGTTACGCGTGTTACTTCTGGTGGTAAAAGAATGAGATTTCGAGCCACCTTAGCAATTGGTGATAAAAAGGGTAGAATAGGGATGGGGGTAGCTAAAGGAGCTGATGTAACTATTGCTGTAAATAAAGCCTATAATCAGGCTAAAAAGAAATTAATCAGAGTACCGATTGTTAATGAAACAATTCCACATAAAATTTTAATTAAGTATAAATCAGCTCAACTTTTATTAAAGCCGGCGCCAAAAGGCACTGGCATTAAAGTCGGAGGTGCAGTTCGTATCATCTGCGAATTGGCAGGTCTGGCTAATATCCGTGGTAAAATTCTAGGTTCAAATAATAAAATAAGCAATTTAAGGGCGACTTTAATTGCGATGCAAAGTTTTAAAAAATCCACTAAATCAGAAAAAGAGCTTACCTATAAGGAAGAAAAAACAGCAGCTGAATTTAAATCAGTAGAGGATAAAAATGTAAAAATTGATGATAAAAAAAGTTTTAAGGAAAAAATAAAGAGTTTTATTAAAAAAGGAGATAAATAAAATATATGGCTTTGAATTTATACAATTTAAAACCTGCTAAAGGCGCAAAAAAACGAAAGATTAGAGTGGGTCGTGGTTTGTCTTCAGGCCATGGTACTTATTCCGGTCGTGGCGCCAAAGGACAGCGAGCCAGAAGCGGTGGTAAGGGCGGTCTTAAGGCCTTTGGATTAAAAGGCATTATTCAAAGTACTCCTAAATTGGGAGGGTTTAGAAGTTTAAAGTCCAAATTGGAGATTGTTAATTTGTCTGATTTAGAAAAAAATTTTAAAGATGGTGATATAATTACCCCCGGGTTATTAAAAGACAAGGGATTAATCAATGATACTAAAAAGGGAGTTAAAATATTAGGCGACGGTAAATTAACTAAAAAGTTGGTAGTTAAAGTTAATAAAATTTCCGAATCAGGCAAGGCTATGATAGAAAAAAATGGCGGCCAAGTGATTTTATTAGGCGCTGAAAGTTCTGATGAGCCTAAAGACAATAAGTAAATTTTAATTATGTTGGAAAGGATAACTCAAATTTTTAAAGTCAGAGATTTACGCAAAAACATCTTTTATGTTTTGGCTTTGATTGTAATTTTTCGTATTGCAGCACATATTCCGGTACCTGGCATTAACCTTCAAAATTTGAAAGAATTTTTTAATTCTAATCAGATTTTAGGTCTGATTAATATTTTCTCAGGGGGTAGTATGGAAAACTTTTCTATTGTTGCCATGGGCGTTTCTCCTTATATTACCGCCTCAATTATTTTTCAGCTCTTGGTAATGATTATTCCGAAATTAGAACAGATCTCTAAAGACCCGGGCGGGCATCAAAAAATCAATAGTTGGACCAGGTGGTTGACTGTGCCCCTGGCTGTTTTACAGGGTTACGGGATGATTACCATGTTGCGTTACCAGTCTTCTTTTAAGATTATTGAAAACTTAGAGATATTTGATTTAATTGTAACTTTGGTTACAATAACTGGCGGAACTATTTTCTTGATGTGGATTGGAGAATTAATTTCTGAGCAGAAGATTGGTAATGGTATATCACTTTTAATTTTTGCAGGTATCGTTTCTAGCTTACCCGGTATTGTTCAAAAAACATTAGCGGTCTTTGATCCTGCTCAGCTTATAAATATGTTAATTTTTGTGGCCATAGCCGTTGTTACTATTGTTGGCGTGGTTATTATAAATGAAGGTACACGCAATGTGCCAGTGTCTTATGCCCGCCACGTCAGAGGTAATCGCATGTATGGCGGAGTCAATACTTATTTGCCCTTGAAGGTTAATATGGCCGGAGTTATTCCTATCATTTTTGCTATTTCCTTGATTTTATTCCCCCCCATGATTGCTAATTTCTTTTTGCATGCCAAAACCAGATTTCTAGCTCAAGCTTCGGAATTTGTGATCAGTGTTTTTCAAAATCATTTGGTTTACGGCATATTATATTTTGTTTTTGTCTTCGCCTTTACCTATTTTTATACAGCAGTCATTTTCCATCCTCAACAAATTGCTGAAAATCTGCAAAAGAATGGCGGGTTTGTCCCAGGAATTAGGCCTGGTAAAAATACTGAAGATTATTTAGCACATGTTACCAATCGTGTTATCTTTGCCGGTGCTTTGTTTTTGGGGTTAATCGCAGTTATGCCGTTGGTTATTCAGGAATTTACAGGTGGTTTGAATTTGGTAATTGGTGGTACTAGTTTGTTGATTGTAGTTAGTGTAGTTATCGAGACAGTAAAACAGGTTGAATCACAATTAACTGTCAGAGAATACGAGGGCTTATAAGAATGTTTATAAAAATTAAATATATGCTATAATAAAAAGGGACATTCCCTTTTTATTTTTTTTAGCTAATATTAGATGACAATTATTTTATTTGGGCCGCAGGGAAGCGGTAAAGGCACACAGGCTGAATTGCTAAGTAAAAAATTTTCTCTGCCGACGCTTTCAGTTGGGCAGCTTTATCGTCAGCAAATTCGCCGGAGGACCAAGATTGGTAAAAAGGCAGCAACTTATGTTTTGGCTGGCAAATTAGTGCCTAATAAATTAACTGATAATTTGTTGAAGCAGGAACTAAGAAAGAAAAAATACAAGAAGGGCGTTATTTTTGACGGTTTTCCCCGCAATTATGAACAGAATAAATTTTTGGAAAATATTTTAGGTGTTGATCTTATAATTTTAATTCACATTAGTCATAAAGAAATTTTGAGGAGATTAAGCGGGCGGTATGTTTGTGACTGCGGACAAACTTATAATATTAATTCTGAAAAATCCGCAAGACCCAAACATAAGATGCTTTGTGATAAATGCGGTCATAAATTGAGGCAAAGGTCCGATGATACCCCGAAAGCAATCAAGCAACGTTTAAAAATATACGAACATGATACGACCCCCTTATTTAAGTACTATAAAAATCAAAAGAAATTAATTACTATTTCTGGCGAACAAAATGTAAAGCAGGTTTTTCAGGCTATTTTGTTGGCATTAAAGCATAAAGGAATCAAACCATGATTTATTATAAAACCCAAAAAGAAATAGACGCTTTGGCCATGGGCGGCAAGATATTGGCACAAATTCTGAAACAAGTAGCTCAAACAGTCGGGCCTGGTGTCGGCACTAAAGAATTGGATGATTTGGCTGAGCGTTTGATTTTACAAAGCGGCGGGCATCCGTCTTTCAAGAATTATCGACCGTCAAGTTCTGACCGGCCTTTTCCGACTACGCTCTGCACTTCAATTAATGATGAAGTCGTACATGCGCCCGCCATACCCAATCGCATTTTAAAGGAAGGCGATATTATTGGTTTGGATATTGGCATGCAATACAAGGGTTTTTATACGGACATGGCAGTAACGGTGAGTGTTGGGCAAATTAGTAAGCAAGCACAACGGCTTTTAAATGTTACTCAAGAAGCTTTAAATTTAGCAATTGAGCAAGTTAAAGAAGGTAATTATTTAAGCGACATTGCCGCCGCAATTCAGAATTACGCTGAAAAAAACGGATTTGGTGTGGTGCGGGAATTAGTCGGGCATGGCGTCGGCAAAAAAGTTCATGAAGAGCCGAATGTCCCTAATTTTGTTACCGAAGAAAGTAAGTTGATAAAAATTAAAAGAGGTATGGTTTTAGCCTTAGAACCCATGATTAACATTGGTGGTTGGCAAATTAAAGTAGCTGATGATGATTTAACTTTTAAAACAGCTGATGGCTCTTTATCTGCGCAGTTTGAACACACGGTGGCAGTTGATCATAATGGGGAAGCCAGAGTCATAACTGCGTTTGAATAATAAACTAAGAATTAAAAACTAAGATGTAAAAACTAGAACTTGAAATTTGTAACTTTAAGTTTATAGTTTTAAGTTCCAGTTATTAGTTATGAGTTGTTAGTTTTTGAGTTATTAGCGTATGTGTTATCATTTGTCAGTTAATCGTAAACAAAAAGATTTGGAAGCAAGGTTTGGGGCAAAGTTTTCCAAACCTGATTTATTTCAGCCTATATTTTATGCTAATGGCTTTGAAGCGCCGCGAATTCCGGTGATAACCAATAATGAACCTGATAAAATTAAAATGTTGACTTGGGGATTGATTCCAGCTTGGATTGCTAACGAGGAAAAAGCTAAATCAATCAGGTTTAAGACTTTAAATTCACGTGCTGATACTTTGTTAACTAAAGCTTCTTTCCGTGAACCAGCCAGGAAACAGCGATGTCTGATTTTGGCGGACGGTTTTTTTGACTGGAGGGAATATAAAGGTAAAAAATATCCTTATTACATCTATTTAAAGTCAAAGGAACCGTTTGCTTTTTCCGGCATCTGGGATCAGTGGCAAAATCCAGATACGAAAAAGATAATTAAGACTGTTTCTATTATTACTACTGCTGCCAATGAATTAGTGGCTAAAATTCATAATATCAAGCAGCGTATGCCGGTAATTTTAGGAAAAGCTGAAGAAAGACGGTGGCTGGGTAGTTTGGATGATGAGGAAATTGAAAGCATGCTCTATCCTTATCCGGCCCAGGAAATGGCTGCGTATACGATATCCAAATTAATTACTGCTCAGGGGGCTGAGCTCAATGTGCCGGAAGTGATGGCAGCGTTTGAATATAATAATTTAGAATCAATTAAAGTTTAAATAATATGGAAAAATTTTTGGCCATAGACTATGGTGAGAAAAAAATCGGCTTAGCCATCGGGGATACAGAGACAAAAATTGCCTCACCTTTTAAGATACTTGAAAATACTGGCGATCTATTTGATAAGCTTCAAGCTATTTGTGAGCTTGAGAAGATAGATAAGATTGTGATGGGCGTGCCTACAGGTTTAAAGGGGGTGAAGTCACAGCAATATGGAGAAGCTATTGCTTTTGGCGATAAATTGATCCAAGCTCTTGGTCTTGAAGTTATTCAGCAGGATGAAAATTTATCCAGTAGTTATGCTCAGAAGCTGTTACAGGGGACTAAGGCGAAAGGCAAGGACGATGCAGTGGCAGCCATGATTATACTCCAAAGCTACTTGGATGGAATTAATAATTAGCTTTGAGTTTTGAGCTCTTAGCCCATAGCCATAAAGCTCAGCGCATTAATATGTCCAGAACCTATACGACAACAGGAATAATATTAAAACGCCGAGACTATCAAGAAAATGATCGTCTCTTTTGTCTGTACACCAAGGATTTTGGTAAGATTGACGTGGTTGCCAGAGGAACAAAAAAAATCTCCAGTAAGCTCAAAGGTTATTTGGAACCTTTTTATTTGGTTAAACTAATGATTGCCAAGGGTAAAGTAATTGATAAACTGGCAAACTGTAATACCATTAGAACTTATGCTAATTTACATACAGAGCAGACACTTTTGGGGTTTGCTTTAATTAATTATTTGGCTGAAGGCACAGATGCTTTGATTTCCGGACATGTTGCGCAGAGCGATAAATTCAATTTGCTTGTAGAAACTTTGGATTTATTAGAACGGGAAATTGCCAATGATTTGTCAGAGAAAAAGGAGCGCTTGCTATTTATGGTGAATATTTATTTTTTGAAACTCCTGGGGCTTTTAGGTTATCAGCCGGAAATTCAGCGTTGTGTTTTATGTCATAAAGGGATTCTATTGACCAAAAACATTTTTGATTTTGTTAAAGGCGGTTTGGTTTGCGAAGAGTGCAAGAAAATTTGTTTGATTGAGGATTATCTGCGGGTCTCCGACGGTGTCATTAAGCTTTTGCAATTAGTCAAAGAAAAATCTCTGGAATATTTTGTAAATTTACCGGTTGAGCTTAGTGAGCATAAAGAATTTAGTAAAGTTACAGAAAAATTAGTAACCGTAAATATAGAAAAACCACTTAAATCCCTGGATTTTTTCGTGAGTATTTAAAGCTAAATTTCGCTATAATTTTAGCAAAAATTTCGTCTTGACAGGGCGGTTTTTTTTTGTTAAGGTTGGTTCAGTAATTTTGGTCTTTACAAAAATAACCAGAGGAGGGGATGACATGAAAAAATGGTGGGGTGATCATGATGGGATTGATTTCCCACATGTGGTTTTGTCTCAGCAATTTGATCGGCAACATCTGGAGCAGTTGTTCAAGCTTACTGCGATTCTTAAAGAACAGGTGCCCAAAGGAACGATAAAAGATTGGCTGCAAGGTACAATTTTAGCCGCTATTTTTTACGAAGCATCAACCAGAACTCGTTTAAGTTTCGAAACCGCGGCTTTAAGGCTGGGTGCTCAGGTGGTATCCAGTGAAAACGCCAAGGAGTTTTCTTCGGCCATCAAGGGTGAGACGCTTGAGGACACCGCAAGGATTATGTCTTCATACGCCGATGTCATGGTTTTGCGTCATTCTGATGATGATGCGGCAATCCGGATAGCCAAAGTCCCGGGTTGTATCCCTATTCTCAACGGTGGTTCTGGCATGGGACAGCATCCGACGCAATCATTGCTGGATGTTTTTACCATTTACGAGCATTTCGGTTACGTTGATGGTTTGAAAGTCGCTATTGTAGGAGATTTATTGCACGGACGCACCGTCCGTTCTCTGGCCTATCTGCTTTCAAAGTTCAATGACGTGGAAATCTTTTTTATCGCACCGCCTATTTGTCAAATCAGTTTTGATATCAAAGAGCATCTTGATGAAAAGGGAATTAAGTGGCACGAGACAGAAGATTTCCGACAGGTAGCCAGAGAAGTGGATGTGATTTACATGACTCGTTATCAGCTGGAGCGGACATCTTCACCTGAAGAAAAAGATCAGCTCATGGAGGCGAGTCACAGTCACCGCATGAATACAGAAGTTGCAAACTCCATGAAGTCTAAGGCGATTATTCTGCATCCTTTGCCTCGAATCGAGGAAATCCGCTGGAACGTAGATAATAATCCGCGGGCCAAATATTTCCTCCAGGCCGCAAATGGCGTTCACGTGCGTATGGCTTTGCTTTTGGCCATATTTAATTCTAACATGGCCGAGAAGCTTTTGGTTTAGAAATCAAGGAGGGCCCGCGCCCTCCTTAACTTTTGTAAAAAAACAAGGAGGCACTGATGGCACCATCTTGTAATCAAGAGGACAGGAAGAAATCAAAAAAGAAAAGAAAGAAAAATGACGAGCGCGGTAAACGCAGGCGCAAAGGCTGGAAAGCCAAGTGCGCCGGCAGGCGGGGGAGGTGAGACATGGCCAGCATATTGTTGAATGGTGGAAGTGTGGTTGATCCACAAAATAGCACCATACGTAAAAGAGACATCTGGATTGAAAACGGCAAAGTCACCAAGATAGACATTAGCAGATCAATTAGTCCGATTGGAGACAATTGGGAGGTTATTAATTGCAACGGTCTTCTGGTTGTTCCGGGTCTGATTGATATGCATGTGCATTTTCGTACACCTGGCCAGGAACATAAGGAAACTTTGACCACCGGCAGTATGGCTGCTTTAGCCGGAGGTTTTACCACAGTTGTTGGCATGGCCAATACTTCACCGGCCATTGATAATCCCGAAGCTTTACATCAGCTTCTGATCATGGCGGAAAGGGAATCACTGGTGAATTATTTTCAGGTGGCAGCAGCAACGGCTGGCAGAAAAGGACAGGAACTTTCGGATCTGACTGCCTTAGTAGCTGCAGGTGCCATTGCTTTTTCTGATGATGGTGACGGCATTCAGGATCCGGAGATTTTACTGAAGGCAATTTTCCAAGCCCGGAGTCATTTTAAACCCATTCTGCTTCACTGTCAGGATAAACGCTTTGATCCTTATGACAAAAGAGCAGAGATCGAGGACGTCTCATTGGCCTTGAGAATTGCTGAAGTTTTCAAGCGGCCGATCCATATACAGCACGTTTCGCTGACTGAATCGGTTCAGCTGATCCGTGAAGCTAAGGTCAGAGGAGTCCAAGTTACCTGTGAAACAGCACCGCATTATTTGGCCTTGACCCAGGCGGATTTCAAACGCATTGGACCAAACGCCAAGATGAATCCGCCGCTTCGAGGTGAAGCTGACCGACTGGCAGTGATACAGGGATTGGTTGACGGGACGATTGACGTGATTGCCACTGATCACGCCCCTCACTCTGATGAAGAAAAACAGAGTGATAAGCCGCCCTTTGGGATTATTGGCCTTGAAACGGCTGTGCCAGTTGTTTTTTCTCATCTGGGTAAGTGGTTAACAGTTCCGCAAATTATTGCCAAGCTGACCATCAATCCTGCCAGAATTTTGAAACTGGAGAATCAAGGCATAATTAAGGAAAGCTGGCAGGGTGCTTCAGCTGACATTACAGTCATTGACCCCAAAATGCGTAAGGTGCTTAAAGCCGAAGATTTAAAGTCCAGGTCACATAATAGTCCCTGGCTCGGCAAGCGCATGCAGACCTGGCCGGTGATGACCATTCATAATGGCAAAATAATGATGAGATTTGGAGAAATCATCATTTGATCTCATTTAAGGACGTTCGTAAGGGCGTCCTTTTATAATTAATGACTAATAACCAATAATCAATAACCAAATAAATTTTAATTTAAAATAATTAAACAATTTTAGTATTTGGTATTTATTATTTGTTATTGTTTGGTCATTGGAATTTGGTTATTGGTTATTCAAAATGAAGTGATTTTCTAAGATGGCAATACCTTGACTTAAGGTATTCATTTTGCTAAGGTTTGGTTACAAAAAGTTATTTGAAAAGTCAAGAAAAAATAGGATAAAAGGAGGCTTTCATGGATCCAAAAATTCAGGTCTGTCAGGCAGAGGTGCTTTCCAATGAGCGAAAGGCCAAAAATATCTGGGAACTAAAATTAGATCCTAGGCTTGATTTGCATGAAGATGATATTTTTATGCCCGGCCAGTTTGTTTGTCTGGAGCCTTTAGATCCAGCATCAACCATGGCCAGGCCATTCAGTATTTCTTACGTCAGCATGAGCAGCGGTACTTTTAAGCTGCTTTATAAGGTCGTAGGCAAAAATACGGAATTAATGACCGGCTTAAATCCAGGTCAACAAATCAAATTCTGGGGGCCTTTGGGCCAGGAATTTTTGCCTGATTCTCTGGAGTACGGTGAAGTTTGGCTGGTCGGTGGTGGCATTGGTATTGCCCCGTTGATCTACTACGAAAAAGCGATTACAGAATTACAGGGCGGTACGGCCCGGGTTTTTTATGGCAGCAAAACCAAGGAAGAAGTAATTCCTCTGGATTTGTACACTCGCGAGCCTTTAGTAATTGCCACTGATGACGGCTCGGCCGGCTTTCCGGGTTTTGTTCCTGACTTGATTAATGGATTTTTAAAAGGAACAATCAGAGAAAAAGTTCTGGTCATTACCTGCGGGCCAAACATCATGATGAAAAGGGTGGCGGAAATTTGTGCTGAGCGCCAAATTGAATGCCATGTCATTTTGGAAACCATTATGGCCTGCGGTTTGAACAACTGCAAGGGCTGCACCATCAAAACTACGTCCGGCATGAAAAGTATCTGTCATGACGGTCCTGTCTTTCCGGCTCAGGAGGTAATTTGGAATGAAGTCATTTGATTTGAGCGTTCAAATTGGCAGCCTGAAACTGAAAAATCCAATCATGAATGCTTCAGGCTGTTTTGATCCTGAACAAATGTGCAGGCTCAATGGTATGGATTTAAGTCGCTTCGGGGCTTTGGTTTCTAAGGGTACAACTTTAGAACCCCGGTCGGGTAATCCTCAACCGCGTATCATGGAAACAGCTAGCGGTATGATCAACTTCATTGGCCTGGAAAATCCTGGCGTTGACGTTTTGATCGATCTCAAATTGCCGTTTATGGCGCAGTTTGGGGTGCCGATCATAGTCAATCTTTCAGGGTTTAACATTCAGGATTATGCAGTAATGGCCGAAAGGCTCAATGATATTCCTTATGTTTCAGCCCTGGAAATCAATATCTCCTGTCCCAATGTTAAGGGCGGGGGCATTGTTTTTGGCAGTGATCCTGTGGTGGCTTCGGATGTGGTCAGGCAAGTCAGAAAGCTGACCAAGCTGCCATTGATTGTAAAGCTGACACCCAATGTCACCAATATCGAGGACATTGCCCAGGCAGTGGTTGAAGTCGGAGCTGACGCAATTTCCCTGATCAATACTCTGCGAGGTCTGTTCATTTACAAGGGTAAACTTGTTCAGGGTGGACTTTCTGGACCAGCCATCAAACCTAATGCCTTATGGCTGATTAATAAGGTTGCCCAGACTGTCAATGTGCCGATCATCGGCATGGGCGGCATCAGCACGTTGAACGACATCTTCGAATTTTTCCAGGTCGGTGCTTCAGCTGTGGCCATCGGCACAGCCAATTTCAAAAATCCGCTCATCATGATGGAACTGATTGACGGGTTAGAAAAACATTGTCTGGAAAACGGTCTGGCCAACATTGACCAGGTTAAAGAAAAGATAAAAGGAGGAAAGTGATGGAGAGACCGAAAGGGGAAAAACGGATTATTGTGGCACTGGATGTGCCGGATCTTGACCGGGCAGGTGACTTAGTCAAACAATTGGCTTCGCATGTGGGTATGTTCAAGGTCGGCTTGTACCTGATTACATCAGTCGGCTTGCCCCAAATCGTGGACTGGTTCCGAAAGCAGGTCGGTTCGGCGGACCAACTCTTTGCCGACCTTAAACTGCATGACATCCCCAATACCATTGGCACGGCAGCCAGGGCAGCTTCCGAGCTCAGCGTGGGCATGGTGAATGTTCATGCCAGCAGTGGCTTGAACGGTATGATAGCCGCAGTCGAGAATTCCAAATCCGGTCCTGATACTGGCGGACCAGAGCAGTATCGTGACACTTTGGTTTTAGCGGTGACAGTCTTGACTTCGCACGAAGAAAACGAAGGGCATCTGATTTTTGGAAGTCCGACCAAAGCCAAGGTGCTGGAATTCGCTCTCTGGGCCAAGCTGGCTGGGTGTGACGGCTTAATCTGTTCGCCTCAAGAGCTGGCGCTTTTGCGGCAGCAGAGTGTTCTCAAGGACATGTTGATGGTTACTCCTGGTGTGCGTCCTGAATGGGCAGCAGCCGGTGACCAGAAGCGAATCATGACCCCAGGAGAAGCAGTAAAGGCAGGAGCTGATTATTTAGTCATCGGTCGGCCCATCACCAGGCCGCCGGAAAGCATTGGCGATCCGGTGAAAGCCGCCCAACTGATAGTCGAAGAAATTACGGCGGCTGAAGCAGAAATGGACAAGAAAAAGTAGTTTAATAAGGAGGAATTTTTATTAAAGGGATTCTCGCAAGAGGGTCCCTTTTTTCTTTTAGCTATTTGCCAAAATTTAATAGATTTGATAAGGTTGAAAAAATCAGGGGTTTGTTCAATATCAAAAGATAAAAAAGAAGGAGGAATTGGTATGCAAGAATCCAGAGTTGTGGAAACGGTCAATAATGGAGGCGTCTTTACCTTGACTCCGGCGGATTTTGCCGGGCGTCGTATGACCACCAGCGAGGCAGTGGCAATTTTTGGATCTTTCGGCGCGTTTTGGGAATATCCGGGTGAGCCGCGAGCTGACAGACCACATGCTCTTTTGAAATCAGGTCTGCATAGTAATGGCTTTATCAATTGTCGGGCGGTACTGGATTTTCCCAGATTGTGTATGCTTTTTGCCGAGGAGATGCTCAAAACTGTCGAGGAATCGATTGTTATCACTGATCTTCTGCCGTTGGGCTTTGTTGCCTCCTCAGCCTATTCAGCTTTGGATTTGGGGTTTTGTTTGACCTGGCTTTTAAGTCAAAAGTACAATACCCAAATCAAACGGGTCATGGCGGAAAAAGATGCGTCCGGTAATCCTACGGTTATCCGCGGCGGCATTGATTCCACTCTGAGCGGCTTGGTCATTAATGAGTTGATGACCACAGCGGCAGGGTCGACTTGGGAAACGAAGGAAGCGGTCTTGAAGAGTAATGGTGATAAGCCAGCACCGTTAGTACTGTCTTCTTCTTTCGTGCTGATGCACCGGTCACGCGATTTGAAGCTTCCGGACGATTCACCTGTTGTGCCTGTTTTTCATTTCAATATCGATAATTTTGCCAAGGACAATTGTCCTTATTGTCAGGCCGGCTCCGAAGCCATTAAGCCCAAAGTGGGGGATAACTGGCAAAGGCTACACGGCCTAATCTAGTTCGAACAAAACCGCTTGTCGCGAGACAAGCGGTTTTTCATTTGACATTGAAAGTTAAATTTGGTAATTTAAGGCTAAACAGCGTCGCTGTCGGTTACTATTCTCAGGCTCCTTTAAGGAGGGAACGATGAAAATAATATACATGTTCGTCGATTACAAGAAATTTGACATGTTTCCCGAGGATGATTTATTTGACACTAGCTCCCATAAATATCATTATTTACACCTTGAAGGCCGGGAGTGGACCGTAGGTTGGAATGAAGAGAATAAAATTTTTCTAACCAATCGACCGATTGTCAGAAAAGAACCGATTGCGGAGCAGGCTCTTTCGGGGCCGCCGATCGAAGAAGAAAAGGAAATTGATATGGCAGATGCTCATTTTTTAGTCACAGTTGAGGCAACAACGGAGCATCCACTTTATCAACTGATGATAGGGGCCTATGAAATGCTAAAACAAAAGGCTGACCTAGAAACAGCCTTGAAGTCAAAACACGAACAGCTGGAAACATTGTTAAAAAGTTTCCCAAAAACTATCAGTATAGACACCAAGGGCTCCTCCTAACGGAGCCTTTTTTACTTGACTAAATTTGGCAATTTGTTATAATAATGTTACAAAACTGATGATCCTAACTGACATTAGGGGAGGTGCGGGAAGAAGCCTTTTAGGTGGTAGAACCCGCCGTGAATCTGCGTTAATGACATAAGAGAGTGTCCTCCGAAGCTTTAGCGAAGGAGGAAATCAAGGTGGTACCGCGGAAAAAATTCCGTCCTTGAATCTGTTCAGCTTTTTATTGTATAACAGATTTGAAGACGGAATTTTTTGTTTAAGTTTAAATATTTAATGATTAATTTTTAAACAATTATTAATATTTTAATTAGTAAATTAGTCATTAGGGCATTCAATAAAAATTTATAATTAATAATTATTAAACTAAAAAATATGCTACGTACCAATACATGCGGAGAACTAACTAAAAAACAAGTCGGTAAAGAAGACTACCCTATGCGGTTGGGTCAATTCCAGGCGCGATCATGGCGGCATTATTTTTATTGATTTGCGCGATCGTTATGGTTTAACCCAGATTAAATTTGATCCGAAAATTTCCCAGGAGGCCTGGAATGAGGCCGATAAGGTTCAGGCCAGAATGGGTTTTGAAAGTTAGCGGGGAAGTTTTAGGCCGGCCTAAGGATATGGTTAATAATAATTTAGCGACCGGCGAGGTGGAAGTGGCGATATCGGAAATTGAAATTTTGTCTGAGGCTAAAACACCGCCATTTGAAATTGATCAGGATAAAATGGTCAATGAGGATTTAAGCGCTTAAAATACCGATTTTTGGATTTGCGCCACCAGCGTTTGCAGAAAATCATGGCTGATCGCGATCAATTGATAACTTATGTGCGTGAATATTTTCATAAAAAAGAATTTATTGAAATTCAGACCCCAATTTTGGCAAATTCTTCACCTGAAGGCGCCCGCGATTATTTGGTGCCTTCAAGAATTCATCCGGGTAAATTTTATGCCTTACCCCAGGCACCACAGCAATTTAAACAGCTATTAATGGTCGCTGGTTTTGATCGTTACTTTCAGATTGCGCCTTGTTTTCGTGATGAAGATCCTCGCGCAGACCGTCATCCTGGTGAATTTTATCAGATTGATTTGGAAATGTCTTTTGTAGAGCAGGAAGATATCTGGCAAATGGTTGAGCCGTTGATGGTTGAGCTGACTGATAAATTTTCCGATAAAAAAATAATTACCAACCCTTTCCCAGAATAACCTACCAAGAAGCTTTGGAAAAATATGGTTCAGATAAGCCTGATTTGACGTTTTGATTTGGAAATTCAACCAATCACGTGAGTTGGTCAAAGATTGCGGTTTTGCGGTTTTTAGCGAGGCTATAAAAAATAAAGGAGTAGTTCATGCTTTGAAAATTGACTAATGGCGGTAAATTTAGTCGTAAAGAAATTGATGAACTTAACTGAATTGGCTAAAAGCAAAGGCGCTAAAGGTTTAGCCTATATTATTGTCAAAGATAAAGAATTGCAATCACCGTTGATTAAATTTTTAGGTGATGATTTATCCCAGAAAATTGTTAAAGAAGTTAAAGCCAAAGCCGGTGATATTATATTTTTCGGAGCAGATAACTGGAAAACAGTTTGTTCAGCTTTGGGGGCGGTCAGAAATGAGTGCGGCAGTCGTTTAGGCCTCAAGGATCCGAAAAAAGCAGCCTGGCTGTGGGTAATTGATTTTCCCATGTATGATTATTCAGAACTGGAACACGGTCGGATTGATTTTTCGCACAATCCCTTTTCCATGCCACAGGGCGGTTTGAAAGCTTTGGAAGATAAAGATCCATTGGAAATTTTGGCGCATCAATATGATTTGGTCTGCAACGGCTTTGAAATTTCTTCAGGCGCCATTAGAAACCATCAGCCGGAAATTATGTATAAAGCTTTTGCCATCGCGGGTTATACCAAGGAAGAAGTTGATGCCAAATTTGGTCATATGATTAAGGCCTTTGAATTTGGGGCGCCGCCTCATGGCGGTATTGCACCGGGTCTGGATCGTTTATTAATGGTACTCTGGGATTTACCAAGTATCCGGGATATTTACGCCTTTCCGAAAAACGGATCAGCTCAGGATGCTATGTTGGGTGCGCCCAGCGAAGTTGAGATCAAGCAATTGAAGGAATTGCATATTAAATTGGATTTAGAGAAATAGGGACTAGGAGCTAGAAGAGTTATAAGGGAAGAAGGGAATTATTATATAAAAACTGCCTGGGAAACTGGGCGGTTTTTTTGTTGTTACTAATCTACGAATAGGCTACAAATCTACAAAATATTCGACGGAGTCACCCATTCGACTAAGCTCAGGGTAACAAGAGAGGCTGTTTTCGCTCGAAACTTGAATAATCGCCATTTTTACGCTAAAATTAAAGGGTACCTATGAGACTTTCAGGATTACAGAAATACATACTTTTACAGGCCTTTGACGCTAAAAATAAGCTAGATCGCAAGGTTTTGCTGGGATTTTACGGTTCTGGCAAAAAAAGGACTGGTCGTGATACTATGGTAAATTCTATTACTAGTAGTCTTGAGCGATTGATTAAGAAAGGGTTGATTGTTGGATTCGGGGAGATTACTAAGGATAAAATTTATATTACTAAGATAAGATTAACGAAGGTGGGACGGTTGTTGGCGAAGAAAGCGTTAGGCGAGCAGAAAAGATTGCCGTTTAAATTGAAAAGCACGAAGTAACAAATTACAAGATCCAAATAAATTTCAAAATCCAATATTTAAAATTCCAAAGGTTTTGTAATTTGAGATTTGAGGGTTGTAATTTATTTGTGATTTGTTGATTGGGATTTGATATTTTTGTATAATATAACATCATATAACTTAATTAATCTAATTTGAACAATATGTCTATTCCTAAAAAAATCACTAATTACCTAGATAAACGTGGTGCCAAATATGCTATTATCACTCATCGTAAAGTTTACACTGCCTATGATGCAGCGCAGACATTAAGGAAAAGGCTTGATGAGATCGTGAAAAATTTATTAGTTAAAACTGATAAGGGCTTTGTTTTAGTTCTATTACCGGCGTCTAAGAATGTAAATCTTAAGGATTTGAAAAAACTAATGAATGCTCAGGGTAAGGGGGTAAAGACAGTTGAAATTCCTAAGGAAGGCGCTATGGTAAGATTGTTAAAAGTTAAGCCGGGGGCACTATCAGCTTTTGGCAGATTACATGATTTGGAAGTCTATATGGATAAGAATTTAAGAAAAGCCAAAAAAGCAATTTTTTCTAGCGGTAGCATCACTGAAAGTTTAGAAATGGCGTTGAAAGAATTTGAAAAATTGGAACAGCCGGTCGTGGGCGCTTTTTCTGAAGCTAAAAAATTTAAACCTGTTAAGAAAGCTATAAAGAAAGTAAAAAAGACCATTAAAAAAACAGTCAGAAAAGTTAAAAAAGCAATTAAGAAAAGAAAATAGTTTGGCTTTATGCTTATGGCCTTGAGCTTAGAGCTCTTAGCCCACAGCTTATATGGAACAATATAAAGTACAATTAGAAGAATGGCAGGGTCCTTTGGATCTGCTTTTACAGCTGATTGAACATCAGGAAATGGATATTACTAAAATTTCCTTGTCACAAGTCGCTGATCAATTCATCTCTTATATGAATGCAAAGCCGCTTCAGCTCGAAGAAACTGCTGATTTTTTGGTAGTGGCTGCCAAATTAATATATATTAAATCTAAGGCTTTATTGCCGACATTAAATTTGGAAGAAGACGATGGTATAGACTTGGAAAAACAGTTAAAAATGTACAAAGAATACCTGGAAGCTGCAAAAAAAATTCAGAAGATTATTCTTAAAAAAAATTATTGTTTTAGCAAAGAGAAATTCCCCGAAGGCATTACCAGTCAGGTTTTTTATGTGCCTAAAAGTATTACGGCCAGTAAGTTGCAGAATGTTTTTTTTCAAGTGATAAATCGTATTAAGCCGATTGTTGAACTGCCCAAAAGGGTGATTGAAAAATCAATCAAATTGTCTGAGAGAATTCAGCATATTAAGGATCTTATTTTTAGGGAGGCAAGCACCACTTTCTGTAAAATGTTGGGTGAATCGAAATCAAAAACGGAAAAAATAGTTAATTTTTTAGCTGTGCTGGAATTAGTTAAGCAAAAGGTAATTGATGTGGAGCAGCACGAACTATTTGATGATATAACTATGAATAAAATTTAAATTTATAGCTTAAAACTAATACAATTTAATTATGTCATTAAAATCAAAAATAGAGTCTTTGTTATTTATAGCTACCAAACCTCTTTCTGTTAATAAAATTGCAGAGTTAGTTGAAGGTGATAAAACCGAAGTTAAGGCTGAATTGGATAAGATGTTTGAAGAAAATAATCAACCGGAAAAAGGCATGAATTTACAGAAAATTGGTTCTGATTTTCAGATGGTCACTAGCGCGGATAATAGCCTAATGATAAACGAGTTTTTAAAGGAGGAAATTACTGGCGAATTGACTCCTGCTTCCTTAGAAACTCTGACTGTGGTTGCTTATCGCGGTCCGATTACCAAAGCAGAATTGGAATTAATTCGCGGGGTTAATTGTAGTATTATTTTAAGGAATTTAATGATTCGTGGTTTAATCGAAGAAATTGAAGATAAAAAGAATATGGTGGAAACATACCAAATAACTTTTGATTTTTTAAAACATTTGGGAATAACTGCTCCTGAGCAATTGCCAGAGTACCAGCATTTAAACAGTTCCGAAGCCTTGGAACAATTATTAAAACAGAAACAAACAACGCAGATTAATAATGAACCGAAAGCAGCAGAATAAAATTTCATAGTCGTTGTTTAAAACGATTTTCAAGTCTTATGATTTTAGATATTATTTTAAGTTTAATAATCATGCCTGCCTTATGGCAAGCCCACTTTAATTTTGATGGGTTTTTAAATTTACATAATCCAGCGACCGTAAATCAGGATTTGGCCGGACCGCAAAGAGTTTATACGGATTATTTGGATATCGAGATTACTGCCAGGAGTGCTATGGCCGTTGATGTTCAAAGCGGTAAGGTCTTATATAAAAAAAATCCGGAGGAAATTTTACCCATGGCCAGCATTACCAAATTGATGACGGCATTGGTTTTTTTGGATCACAATCCTGGCTGGCAAAAAGAATGGTCAACAATTCCAGCAGATCGTCGTAACGGCGGAATTATCTATCTGAATACCGGGGAAATTTTAACCTTGGATAATTTATTCAAGACAGCACTGATAGTTTCTGATAATGATTCTGCCATGGCTTTGTCTCGGGCATCTGGTTTGGGGGCGGAAGAGTTTATAAGCCAGATGAATATCAAAGCAAAACAGATAGGCATGTCCAGCGCGCAATTTGCTGACCCTACTGGTTTAAAAGTTGCTAATAAGGGAACAGTTGGCGATGTTATAAAATTGTTAAATTTTGCTTTGCATAATGAAACTATTGCTAAAACAACCAGTACGGCATATTATGAATTTGAAGTTCAGGGTCCTGAGAAAAAACGTACAGTTAAACTAAGAAATACTGATAGTTTGTTAAAGGGTTATCTAACTATCATGGGCGGTAAAACAGGATCTTTAGATGAGGCCGGCTATAATTTGACAGTCAAAATAAAGGGGGAAAATGACCAGGAAATATTGGTTGTGACCTTAGGTAGTGAAACAAACTTTGAACGCTTTCAGGATGTTAAGGCCATAGCTGACTGGGTTTTTTCAAATTATAAATGGGATTAGATTTTAAATTTTACGATTATGATTTTTGATATTAATTATGTAGAATTGTTTAAAAATATTCCGCCTGAACTTTCAGTGCTAATCATTTCTATGTTGCCGATTGCTGAATTAAGGGTGGCAATCCCGATCGCTTTGGGTGCTTATAAATTAAATATATTTGCAGCCTATATTTTTTCAGTTTTAGGTAATATTGTGCCGATATTTTTCATTTTATATTTTATTGATCCAGTCTCCAAATATTTGATGGGGAAATTTAAAATTTTCAACCGTTTTTTTACCTGGTTATTTGAAAGAACCAGAATTAAATTTACCAAAAAATCCGTCAAATATGGCGGTATTATCGCTTTAGTTCTTTTTGTCGCAGTTCCGTTGCCGGTTACAGGCGCCTGGACGGGTTCACTGGCGGCATTTCTATTTCAAATTCCTAAACGATACGCCATCCCTGCGATTATTGGCGGAGTGATGATCGCGGGCATTATTGTCTCAATTATAACTCTCGGGATTTTAAACTTAATTTAAATATAAATATGAGGATTGGCATTGATTGCAGAAGAATTTTAGACCCCAAGCATAATGAAGCTGCCGGGGTTGGTTATTATACATATTATTTAATCAAAAATTTACTGGAACGGGATAAAACCAACCAGTATTTTTTATTTTTATATGACACTCGAATCAAACTTAATGAATTTAAACAGGATAATGTACAAATTGTGTATTTCCCCGGGTTGGAAAATCTAGGTAAAATTCCGTTTTTTTACCGCCATATTTTAGTGCCTCATATTTTAAGGCTTTACAGGCTTGACATTTACCATAATCCCGCATATGTAATTCCATTTTTTTATTTTGGCAAGTCAATAATTACAGTTCATGATTTAGCGTTATATAAAAACTCGGCTTGGTTTCCGGACCATCAGTTTTTTAATACCAGTATCTTGACCCCTCTTTCTATCTGGAAAGCCAAAAAGATAATTGCTGTTTCCGAAAGCACTAAAACTGACTTAATTAAATACTTTAAGGTTAAAAAGGAAAAAATTGAAGTAATTTTGGAGGGCGTAGACGATTATTGTAATTTGGCTGTGGATGAAAGTAATATTGACAGTAAATTTAAAATTGACGCGCCCTATTTTTTAGCCTTAGGCACCTTAGAACCGCGGAAGAATTTAGTGAGATTAATTGAAGCGTTTAATATATTTTTGACGGAAAATCCTGATAGTAATTTGAAGCTGGTATTAGCTGGTAAAAAGGGCTGGAAATATGAGTCAATTTTTGAAACCATAAATAAATTAAATTTAGAAGATAAGGTGATTTGGGTTGGCTATGTACATTTGCCGGAAAAAGTTTATTTATTAAGAAAATCTTTTGCCCTGGTTTTTCCGAGCCTGTATGAAGGTTTTGGACTGCCGATCTTAGAAGCTATGAATATGGGCGTGCCCGTAGTGACTTCAAATGTCGCTTCAATCCCAGAAATCGTGATTGATAATGCCGTACTAATTGAACCAGAGGACATTGAATCAATTAAAGACGGTCTGAATAAAATATATCGTGAAGAAGATTTGCGAGAAGCCTTAACTCAAAGAGGCAAGGGGATTGCCCGACATTTTACCTGGGAAAAGAGTGCTCAAAAAACTTTAGAATTATTTGAAAGTTTTAAGTAAATAAATAAAAAATAGTCCTTTCTGACAGGACTATTTTTTTGTTATATAAATTATTGGTATCTGATGATTAAATAGATTATTATAATCTGGACAATAATGCCAAATTTCAGGGGGATACTCCATTTAAACCTTTCGTGGGTCCAGTTATGAAATTTGTGGGTACGGCTAAAAAATTTGTCAGAGATTTCATGAATGGCCACCAGTATATCCGGTAATACTCCGCCAATTATGCCCCATAAGACTGTGCGGCCGTAAGTAATTTGACCGCTATAAAATAAAAGTCCTAATAAAATCGGAGTGGTAGTCAGATCAAAATAGATCAGATAAAGCATGGCTTTATTTTTAAAATCATTACGGTAGGCTTTAATTAGTTCTTTGTCTCCATGAGGGATTAAATCCAGAAGAAAATGGGAAATAAAAGCAAAGACAAAGGCTAAAAGCGGTTTGCTGACATTTTCTCCGATAATTGCGCCCACGGTGGCATGGACTGATAAAAGCATATTAGAAAATAATAAATTGAAAAATTATAAATATTATTATCTGCAGGGTTATTCCTGTTGTCAAATTAAAATCTTTTTTCTTGCTGAACAAGTCATGAAAATAAAAATGAAATTTCTGGATTTTTTTCAAGATTTGCTTTTGGGGAAAAATGAAGTAAATAAGCTGAAAGGCATCAGGCAGGACACTTCCTAAAATAGCTGCTATCTGGGGCCAGGATAATAATTCATTTTTAGACACCATTAGAACCAGTAAAAAGGTAGTTAAGATAGCCAAATCAATTAATCCAGCCAAGGTAATATAGATGATATTATGGTATTTTTTAGGAGCTTTAGTATCGCCATGAGGTATTATATCAAAAATGTAATGGCAAATAAAGCCCAGAAAAAAAGCCAATAACGGATTTTGACATAATAATTGGCAATAGATAATCCTACTGCGCTGTGAACTGTTAAAAACATAGTAGCAGGGGAGGGGATCGAACCCTCGACCTTGGGCTTATGAGTCCCACGCTCTAACCAACTGAGCTACCCTGCCATAATAACTATTGACTCTTAACAATTAACAGTTAACAAAATTTTGGTTAATTATTGATAGTTGGGTATAAAATGTTTTTTATAGTGCCGCTGGTCGGAGTCGAACCGACATGAAATTGCTCTCACACGATTTTGAGTCGTGCGCGTCTACCAGTTTCGCCACAGCGGCCAGTTACAAGTATAGGTTAACAACCCATCTTGCATTGATCATATTATACTATATTTAAAAGGAGTTTATTTGGCTAGCACCTAAACTTGTAACTGGCCGGCGGCCATACTGGAGCCTGTTTGTTAAACAAGTTTATATTTCCTGTTAAATATCGGTTTTGTAAAACACGAAAGACGATAATAATCGTCTTATTTGCATGTTAATTAGCCAAAATAGTTATTTAGTATAAGTATTATTATTTTAGCTCATTATAGACGGGTTGTCAATTGGACATTTATGTAAAAACGGGGTAAAATAATTGTATATATGGCGCATATTATTTCCATTGTTAATCAAAAAGGAGGGGTGGGAAAAACGACAACTGCTATTAATTTAGCAGCTTATTTGGCATCTTTGGGCAAGTTTGTCCTCTTGGTAGATATGGATCCTCAGGCTAATGCCACCAGCGGTTTGGGCATTGATTATAATAATTTGGATAAGGGGATTTATGAAGCCTTAATCGGTTCTCATAATTTAAGGGATGTTATTTTAAATACAACTTTATCCGGTTATAAAGTTGCCCCAGCAACTCTTAACTTGGCCGGCGCTAACGTTGAAATGGTTAATTTAGAAGATAGAGAGAGCCGTTTGGGTACGGCTTTATTAAGCTTACGCAATGATTATGATTATATTATCATTGATTGTCCGCCGTCATTGGGGCTTTTAACGCTCAACAGCTTAGTTGCCGCAGAAAAGATTTTGATACCGGTTCAGGCAGAATATTATGCCTTGGAAGGCTTGGGCCAGCTGATAAAAACCATTAACTTGGTACAATCAAATATCAAGCCTAGCTTGGAAATATTGGGAGCGGTTTTGACCATGTACGACAAAAGGACGAAATTGTCAGATGAAATACTTCAGCAATTATATCAGTATTTCCCCAATAGAATTTTCCGTTCCGTAATCCCGCGTAATATCAGACTGACAGAATCGCCCAGCTACGGCAAAACGATTTTGGAATATGACCCCAAATCTAAGGGAGCCAAAGCTTATGAGCGTTTAGCTCGTGAAATTGTTGATTTGACCGGTTCAAACTTTAATTTTTATTAAGTTTTTTAACTAAGATTTTTTTGCCAGTTGCTGATTAGCCTCTGGCTGAAAGACTTGATTTTTAATTTATATTTTTATGCCTTTAGGAAGAGGACTGGATTCATTAATCCCCAAAAAAACAGTAGCTACGAAGTTTTCTAATGATGAAATCAATAAAATTGATGAAAAAAACAGAATTTTAGATATTGAACCAGATAAAATTCAATTGAATCCACACCAGCCTCGCCAGAAATTTGATCACGATGAATTAGAAGATTTAATTAATTCCATAAAGGTTTATGGTATTATCCAGCCGTTGATTGTTACAAGAGTAGACGCTGAAAATTATCAATTGATTGCCGGGGAACGAAGGCTTCGTTCGGCAAGATTTTTAAATTTACCGACCGTGCCAGTTTTGCTCCGGGAAGCCAAAGAACAAGAGAAATTAGAATTGGCCTTGATCGAAAATTTACAGCGTAAAAATTTAAATCCCCTAGAAGAAGCTTTGTCTTTTAAGCGTTTAATTGATGAATTTAGCCTGACTCAGGAGGCTGTAGCCCAAAAAATCGGCAAGAAAAGATCAAGCGTAGCCAATACTTTAAGACTTTTGTCTTTGCCCGAAGAAGTTCAAAAGGCAATTTTAGATGAAAAAATTTCTGAAGGGCATGCTCGGGCGATTGCAGCGTTAGAAAGTGAACAAGATCAAAGAGAGCTTTTAAAGAGTATTTTGCGTAATCAGTTGTCAGTTAGGGAATCAGAAAACCAAGTTCACCAAGTAAAAGCTAAGACTCAGGCGAGGAATTTTAAAATTGATCCGATTTTGTTGGAGAAGGAATCTAAATTAAGAGGTGTTTTAGGCCATAAGGTGAATATTCGCAAAAAGGGCAAGGGTGGGGAAATAATTGTAACCTATAATTCTCAGGAGGATTTAAATGATATTTATAAAAAGATTTTAGCCATTGAATAGTATGGATTTTATCGTTGTGCCTATCAAAAATTTTCTTATTTCGCTAAAGAATTCCAAAGAATTATGGCTAGAAAAAGCCATACGTTTAATTTTATATTTAACGGTATTTTCATTGCCGCTTTTTTCTTTTCCGCTTAGTTTGCGTTTTGCCGTTTATAGTAAAATATTATTTTTTTATATCTGTGTTTCGGCCGCAGTTCTAGTCTGGTTGGCAAAAATATATATTGCTAGAAAAATTAATTGGCAAGGGAAGATTCTGGATCTGCCGATGTTTTTGTTCGTGTTTGTTTATTTTTTGGCCAGCGTTTTTTCCATTGATCGTTTCCACAGCCTTGTCGGTATAAATTTAACGGCAGATTCTTCCATGGTTACAGTTTTATTCCTGTTTATTTTTTATCTGTTAATAAGCAGATATATAGTAACCAACCGGGAAATCGGCCGCTTGATTGCTTGTATTTTGTTGGCCATTTTCCTTATCGCCCTTAACTATATACTTAACTGGCTGCTGCCAGCTTTGCCTGTTATTTTTTTAGGCGTTGGCCTGAGTACGTTTGGATTTCTACTTATCCTTGGATTTTTTTTAAGTTTACTTTTAGTGCTGCAAAAAGGCAAGTACGCTTTTATTTTTAAAATTTCAACGTTATTTTTCTTGTTTTTTTTGTTCTTAATGGATAAGCAATACCACCTACTAACCTTGATTATCGGAATTTTTTTGGTAATTTTTTTACTCTCGCTTAAATCTAAAATTTTCTCCGAAAAATTAGTGGTTGGCCTGACAGTGACACTGTTTGTTTGCGTGATTATTTCTATTTTGCCGATCGGAAAATATACGCATATCGTTAATGTGAATGAACTGAATTTACCTAAAAGTTTCGGTTGGCAGATTACTAGCGGTATTTTAGCAAATAATTTGCTATTGGGCGGCGGCCCCCAAAATTTTAGTTATAGTTTTTATCGGTATAAACCCCTTGTTTATAATCAGTCGGATTTTTGGCAATTGGGTTTTGATAAAAATTCTAATTTTTGGCTAGAAATATTAAGTAATACCGGTTTGTTGGGTTTTTTGTTCATAGCTGTTCTCTTGTTGGTTTATTTGATAAACTGTATTAGGTTTACATTGAGGTTTCAAATTTCTGACGAGTATATGAGGAATAAGTACCTTTTAACGGCTTTTATGGCTATTGTTGTTCTCTGTTTAGCTCTATTTGGCTACTTTTATAATTTTGATTTTTTATCAATTTTTGCGCTTTTTCTTTTTTTGGCCTTGGGGGCCAGTTCTCTGGAAATTACTAATGCCGAAGATAATTTTAGCAACGTAAAAATAGTCAGGTTATTCGTCTTGGTCGGTTTGATAAGTTTCTTGTGCTTTGCATACTATGGTCTTAAAATCGTTAGGGCTAATGTCTTTGTTGAAAAAGCTTTAGCCTTGAATTATAATGATGAGCTTTCTTTTGATCAGGGAAAAATAAACCTCAGCAACGCAATAAGGCAAAATCCAGGACGGGTTGAATATTACATAAAATTAATCCGTCTGCAGCTTAATAGGGTTATGTTTTTAATTAATCAACAGCAAATGCTGGACGATGAAAAAATTCTTGAAGATATTAAGCAAAAATTGGATTTTGTCAATAAGCAGGGGAGTCAGCAAATTAGTGATATATATGAAGTGGCTAAAATTTATGCGGATTTAAATAATTTAGGCTTAGAAGTCGGTAATAAGCCGAGAGAATTAAATGAATTACTGCTGCAGTTAGACCCAAATAATCCCGAATTGTATATTGATCGCGCTTTATTAAATTTTGACGAATATATTGCCATAAAAAATGGACAAGTAGTCAGCGAAGACCAGGCACTTAACTTGGGCGGACTTAAACAAAAAATAAAAGCAGATTTGGAGAAAAGTTTGGAATTAAAGAACGATTATGTTTTGGGTTATTACAATTTAGGCCTGTACTATCAGGAAATAGGTGATCAGAATAAGACTATGGAAAATATTATCAAAGCCTGGGAGCTTGATCCGGGGCAGCAAATAGTAGCTTTAACATTAGAAAAACTTTACCTTAATCAAGGTAAAGTCACAGACGCTATTAGCGTAATAACTAAATATTTGGAAATTGTACCAGCTGATAATGAAGTCAGGCTGGAATTGGCGTTTCTCTATAAAAACAATAACGAGAATGAACGTGCCGAAGAAGAGGCGAATAATGTTTTAAAGCTGGATCCTAATAATACTGAGGCCCTAAAGTTTATTCAATAATTATTTTTTTAAAAATTTATCTAAAAGCGACCTCTTAGCCAGGGCGCTTTTAATTTTGCCTTTAGCTTGATTGGTTTTGACAAATTTGAGCCAATCTTGATTTGGATATTTGCGATTTTTTTCCGTAATAATCTCGATTACGTCTCCGCTTTTCAAGGCAGTATCTAGGCTGGCAATATGGTTGTTTATCAAGGCACCGGCGCATTGAGTACCAACGTCCGAATGAACATAGTAGGCAAAATCAATAGGAGTTGCGCTTTTAGGCAAATCGATAACATCACCCTTAGGAGTAAAAACAAAAATGCGGTCATGAAAAACATCTATTTTTAGACTTTCTAAATATTTTTTGATTTTCCGCCAATTCTTTTTGCCATCTAGTGAGCTCCTCAATCCATTTGGTTTTTTTTGAAGGTTTAAATGAGCCTTTTTCATCATAATGCCAGTGGGCGGCAATACCATATTCAGCGTCTTCATCCATTTCTCTGGTTCGAATCTGGACTTCGATTATTTCACCGTCAGGTGTAAAAACAGTAGTATGCAGGGAAGTATACCCATTCGGTTTTGGCTGGGCAATATAATCTTTAATGCGGCCTTTTAATGGTTTCATTTTTTTGTGAATAATACCCAAAACCGCATAGCAGGTGGGAAGATCTTCGACAATAATTCTAATGGCAATAAAATCGTAAACACGGTTAATATCTTTATCGTGTTCCAGCAATTTAATATATAGGCTATAAAACTGTTTAACTCTGCCTTTGACTTCCATGAAGTCGATAGCTTCTTCTTGCAGTTCGTGTTTGACAAATTCAATAACTTTGTCAAGATATTTTACTTTGGCTTTGAGTTGTTTTTC
>CAVZGV010000005.1:0-116456 GCA_963774955.1 Candidatus Falkowiibacteriota bacterium
TTATGTGGTGGCGTTTCTTCATTCGTCGTCTTGCTGTCGCCGTCGAGCGCGAGCCTGCAGATGCTGCTGTGGACGACCCCGAGGCCCTCGAGCGGGCAGCCCTGTGGCTGGTCGTGCTCCTGCTGGTCACCGGCGCGGTGATCACCTTCCTCGCCGAAGAGCTGCCCGGCGAGGGCGGCCACGCCCCTGCACGGGTTCGGATCGACATCGGGCGCCGCGAGGTCGGCTCGGTCATCATCGTCGCCCTGGGCAGCCTCTCCTTCGGCGCCGTCCTGGCGCGAAGTTCCTCATGGCCATCGGCCCGGCCCTGGGCGCCCTGGCCTTCCGGGACCCGTCCAAGCCGATCCGCCAGGTCATGATGATCGTCGGCGCGATGGCGGCCATGGCGCCATCGGCAACCCGCTGGTCGCCCTGCGTGCTGATGCTGGAGTTCGCGATGCTGGCCGGACCGAGGATGGCCGATCCGCAGCGACATGATGCTGTCGGCGCTGGCCGGGATGGCGGCCGGCTACGTGCTGCAGGTCGGTGCTCGAGCAGTAGTCAGGCTCGGTGAATCACTTTGCGGATCCCGGCCTGGCGCCGTACCCGGAGGTCCAGGTCCGACCTGCTGGTACGGTGGCTCGGCGATCCTGGTCGCCCTCACCATGGCCTCGCGGCTCGGGGCTGGGCGCATCGCCGTGCTGGCCTCCAGCGCGACTGGGCGCCCATGGTCGGCGCCGGCATCGTGGTCGCCCTGACCGCGATCGCCGTCGATGATCACCGGCGGGGGCCTGGAGGCCTGGTGCTGTTCCGGGCAACGGCGATGCCGACTACCTGGCGCTGACCTCCGTGGGCACCGCGTTGGTCGTGCTCGTCGGGAAGTTCGTGGCCTACACCGCGCATCCTTGGGCAGCGAGTTCGGGGCGGTCCGATCTTCCCGCGGTGGCCCTGGGCATGATGGCCACCGGCACGACCCTGCTCATCGAGGGAACCTCAACCTCCGCACTGTCGGCCGTCGGGATCACCGCAGCCACGGCCAGCCAGATGTCATGCCCTTCACGGCGCTGCTCCTGGGCGTGATGGCCTACGGCCGAGCCGCCGCCGTGCTGGCCATCATCGGCGTGATCATCGGTCTGGCCACGCGGCTGGCCGGTGAGAAGTTCGCCCCAGCGCTGGCTACCCACCACACTGACCCACCCGCTTCGCACTCCGGCCAGGATGGTGACCTGCCGGCCGGGCCGATCTCCAAATCAGCACCCCATGGGGCCTTGGCGATCTGTCGGACATGCCCCCGGGGGGACTTCCATTTGTTGCCCGTCGGTGGTCAGGTACCTGACGGGTAACCTCGCCTGCGTCGTGGCGTACCCACGACCGCCTACGGCGATCTACCAGAAGGAGATCGGGATTGTCCACTACAAGGCCAATCTGCGCGACATCGAGTTCAACCTCTTCAAGGTGTTCGGTGCTGGACGACGCAGCTACGGCATGGCCAAGGGCTCAACCCGGACACCGTCAAGGAGGTCCTGCGCGAGGTCCGGACCTGTGCGAGGGCCCGCTGCGCAGGTGGACATTCGGGACGCCGACCGCAACCCGCCCAAGTACGACCCGGCGACGATGTCCGTGACCATGCCCGAGTCGTTCGCGAAGTCCTACAAGACCCTGATGGAGTCCGACTTCTGGCGGCTTTCCGACCTGCCCGAGCACCTCGGTGGGTCCGGCGCCCCGCCGTCCATCCGCTGGTCGGTCGCCGAGATGATCCTCGGGGCCGACCAGGCACTCTACGTGTACATGTCCGGCCCCGGCTTCGCCTCATCGTGGACGGCCTGGGCAACGAGGAGCAGAAGCAGTGGGCGCAGATCATGATCGATCATCCAGGTCGGCGCCGACCATCGTCCTCGCCGAGCCCGACGCCGGCTCGACGTCGGCGCGGGCACGCACCAAGGCCGTCCAGCAGCGCGATGACCTGGCACATGACGGCGTGAAGCGCTTCATCACCTCCGGTGAGCCGACGATCGGCGAGAACACTTGCATGGCCTGCGTCCTGGCCCGTCCGGCCAACTGCTCGAGGAACGCTGGGACCGGGCACCAAGGGCCTGTTCGGCTGTTCTTCGTGCCGACGTTCACTTCGACCCGGACGGGCGAGCTGGTGCAGCGCAACGGCGCGTACGTGACGAACGTCAGAACAGATGGGCCTCAAGGTCTCACGAACTGCGACTGTCGCCTCGGCCAGGACGACGTCACGCGCTGCGGCTGGCCGTCGGCGACGTGCACGACGGCATCGCGCAGATGTTCGAGGTCATCGAGTAGGTCCGGATGATGGTCGGCACGAAGGCCATCGCCACGCTGTCCACCGGCTACCTGGACTCGCTCGACACGCCAAGGACGGATTCCAGGCCGGACATGACGCAGATGATGGACAGAGCGGGCCGCGCGCATGGCGATCACCGCCCACCCGGACGTGCGCCGCAGCCTCATGCTGCAGAAGTCGTTCGCCGAGGGCATGCGCGCCCTGGTCCACCTCGACGGCCTACTACGCGACCAGATCCACATGGCCGCGGCAGGCGCCACCCCCGAGGTGGACCACGACATGGCCAAGCGGGTGAACGACCTGCTGCTGCCGATGGTCGAAGGGTGTGCAGTCGACCCTGTCGCAGTTGCTCGCGACCTCCCTGCAGACCCTCGGCGGCTACGGCTTCTGCAACTACCCGATCGAGCAGTACGTACCGCGACGCCAAGATCGACACGCTCTACACCGAGGGCACCACGGCGATAGGACCTGGACTTCTTCTTCCGCAAGATGACGCCGACCAGTTCAAGGCCGTGATGCCATTTCGGTGGCCAGGTCGCCGAGTTCGTCAAGGGCGACGAGGTGGCTCCCTGACCCACGAGCGCGAAGTTCTTCGGAAAGGCCCTGGAGGACACCCAGGCCGTGATGAGCCGTGCCTTCGGGGGCTGGGCGATGGTCAGGCCGATCCAGGAGATCTACAAGGTCGGGCTCAACGCCGCGCGCCTGCTCATGATGATGGGTGACCTGGTCGTCGGCTACCTGCTGGAGCGGCGGGTCGCCGAAGGCCCTGAGCAGCGGGCGCATCGGCCAAGGACATACCGTACCGAGGGCAAGGTCGCGGCCGCGAAGTGGTTCGCCGCCAACCGCCTGCCGCTCCTCGCCGCCGAGCGCGCCGTTGCCGAGGCGACCACCGTCGCTGATGGACGTGCCGGAGGTCGGCTTCTGAGCCCCCGGGCGACCCCGCGGAACTCGGACCCCTGGCGCGGGACGGACTGGATCGACCATCCGCGTGGCGAACACCGCGCGGATCGGCTCGATTGCTGCGAGCGCTCGGTGGCATGATGTGCAGCCCGACCAGGCCGTGCTCGGATGGTCGAAGGCGTCAGGGAACCGTGGCCAGGACGCGGAACCCGAGCGACCCCAGAGGGCGATCGCGCCGACGTTGGTGGCCACGACCGCATTCGACTCCGTGGGCCCCGGGGTCGCCGGCCGTCGCGGCGTCGGTGAGCACCCGTTCGGCCAGGCCCGACCGACCCCACGACCCCCAACCTGCGGGTCAACGACGAAGGCTCAGGGCGTTGGCCACGTGAGACCCGCGACCCCGGCCAGTTGGGGCATGCTCCGGGCCGTCCCGGTGGCGCTGCGGCCCTCGTGCTCAGCAGATCAGCACAACCCAGGGCTCTGCCAGTCCACGCGACCCGCCCTTCGTCGGAGTCCATGTCCTGGGGACTGGTGCGTCTCGCCCAGCAGCCACGACTCGGCCATGAAGCCCAGGTCCAGCCGCCAGTCCTTCGTCGTCGCCCAGCAGGAATGATGGCGTCCGGAGCGTCGCGAAGAGGGCTAAGACGGCCGCGGACCTCGACGCCGTCCGTTCCCGAGCGCGGGGTGCTTGATGCGGACCAGCGCACCGGTGGTCCGCGCGCGAGCGGACCAGATGGAGGAGGGCGTGGATCGTATACCCTTCGGGGTATGCGACGACTCCTTGCGCTCCTGGCCATCCTGCTGGGCACCGCCGCCTTGTTGGCGGGCTGCTCCTCGTCGGACGCCGCCTGGGCAGCTCGATCGAGAACGTCTCCGCCGACGCGTTCCTGACGGCCGCTGCCGAGCCCGGTAGGATGGTCGACGTGCGGCACCCCGGCGAGTACGCCGCAGGTCACGTGGACGGTGCGGTCGACATCGACGTCGTCGCCGGACTTCGGCACCCAGATCGCCGGCCTGCCCAAGGACACCCAGTACGCGGGTCTACTGCCGCTCGGGGCGTCGCTCGGCGCTGGCCACCGACCAGATGGCCGCGGCCGGCACGCTTGGCGTCGCTGGTGAAGCTGCTCGAGGGCGGCGGGATCGCCGACCTCCAGGCCGAGCCGGTGCACCGATCGTGACCGGCTGAGGCCGCTCAACCGGCCTCGGCGCTTCAGCCCAACCGGCGATCCTCGAGAGCCGGGAAGGCCCCACGCCAGGCAGCGACCCAGTCCCGGATCGATCTCCACGGACAGGACCTCCTCGCCGGTGCCGGCCTCCGCCAGCACCTTCACCTGCAGGTCGATGACCATCGAGCACCCGGCGATCGGCACGCCTCCATGAGTCCCCGCCTCGTTGCAGGCCAGCACGTAGGCCTGGTTCTCGATCGCCCTCGCGCGGGCGAGGACCTGCCAGTGGCCGACGCGGCGCTCGGGCCATCCGGCGGGGATCACGAACGCCTCGGCCCCGCCGTCCACCAGGGAGCGGAAAAGCCCGGGAAGCGCAGGTCGTAGCAGGTGGCCAGGCCGGTGGGCCCCGACGGGTCCGTCGACCACCACGAGGTCACCGCCGCTCGTCATCACCGACGTCTCCCCGCCGTTGAACCCGAAGAGGTGGACCTTGCGGTACGCGCCCGCCAGCGCCCCGTCGGGGCTCAGGACGACGGCCGTGTTGAAGTAGTCGATTCTCTCCGGACTCCGCCTCCACCCGCTCGGCGAACGAGCCGCCGAACACCCAGGCCCCAGACGTCACGGCAACCTCGGCCAGTGCGCGGGACAGCGGGCCGTGCAACGGCTCGGCGTGCACCGGCATGAGGTCGATCGCGAACGCCCCGATCGGCCAGAGGTCTGGCAGCACCACCAGGTCGTGGTCGGCCGCGACCTCCGCGGTCATCGCCAGGACGCGTTCGATGCGCTCGCCGACGGGCTCATCATCAGTGATGCTCACCTGGAGCAGCGCAACACGTACCGACATGGTCGTCAGGGTAGCCCGACGGCGAGCGTCGCCCGCAGGTCTACCTGGTCCACGTGCCAGGTTCCCACGGCCAGCCCGTCCACCAGCGTGACCGGGGATCTGCTCCCAGTAGAGGTCGCGAGCACGGGGTCCTCGAGGATCGAGACCTCGTCCCACGACTCCCCCAGCCTGGCGCACATCTGCGCGATGACCTCCCGCGCCTGGTCGCAGAGGTGACATCCGGGCTTGCCCACGAGCCGGACGCGGGCGGTCACTCCCGGAAGTCCTCTTGAGCTTGCCCTTGGTGATCTTGCCGGTCGCGGCCCGGGGCAGCCTGACGGCGAACTCGATGAGGGACGGGCACTTGAAACGGGCGCGGCGTGCCTCGCAGAAGGCCCGCAGGTCGTCGGGCTCGGGCATGCCCTTCTTCAGCACCACCACGGCCTTCACGCCCTCACCGGTTCGCGCGTCGGGCACGCCGACGACGGCGACATCGCGGACGCCGACGTGCCGCCAGCACGGCCTCCACCTCGTGCGGGTACACGTTGAAGCCACTGACGATCACGACGTCCTTGCGCCGGTCGACGATGTGCAGGTCACCCGCGTCGTCGACGAACGCCACGTCTCCGGTCGCGAACCAGCCGTCGGCGTCGGGTCCGTCTCGTCCGTCGGGCCAGTACCCGCTGAAGACGTTGTCGCCCTTGATCCAGATCTCGCCAGGGTCACCGTCGGCCGGGTCGATGGGCTCGCCGTCGTCGTCGAGCAGCTTCACCGAGACTCCGGGAAGGGCGTCCCACCGAACCAGGCTTGGCGCTGCCGGACACCACCGTGGAGCTCACTCCAGGCGCAGCTTCGGTGAGGCCGTATCCCTCGTGGATGTACCAGCCGGTCAGTGCGGGATGCGCTGCTGCACCTCGAGCGGCAGCTCGGCGGAGCCGCTGAAGGCGATCCGGAGCTGGCCAGGATCTCGACGGCGTCCGGCTCGGACGCCCACGCCGCCCAGAGCGACGGCGCCCCGGGGACGTTCGTGACGCGGTACTGGCGCACCAGCTGCAGCGCGGCCGCAGCGTCCCCGCCTCGACCAGCACACCGGTGGCGGCCGCACGGGTGAGGGCTCCCAACGTGCCGGCAGTGAGACCGTAGACGTGGGTGAGCGGAAGCAGCATCAGCACGACGTCGTCCGGCTCGGCCACCGCCACCGGGGCGGCGGCGACCTGCTCGACGCTGGCCACCAGTGCGCGGTGGGTCAGCATCGCGCCCTTCGGGTCACCAGACTGCCCAGACGTGTAGATGACCATGGCGAGCGCGTCGCCGCCAGCAGGTTCCGGCAACCGGTCGCCAACACCGACGAGCAAGCTCTGAAAGCTGCCGGGCCCGGTACCACGATCCGACCGCGAAGCGCGGCACCGACGGCATCGCTTCGGCCGCCACCGCCGTCGTCGATCGGTCCACGACGACAAGGGACAGGCCGACGTGCTCGCGTGATGGGGGCCACCTCGGAGGCGGTCAGCGCCGGGTTGATCGGCACGACCACCGCTCCGGCGCGGAGCGCTCCGTAGTAGGCGATCACCAGCTCGGGCCGGTTACCGAGGAACAGCCCGACCCGGTCACCGGCCGCCACGCCTGCCGCACGGACGCCCGATGCGCACTCGTCGGCGCGGCGGTTCAGCTCAGACCAGGTGAGACGCGACGCCCCCACCAGCAGCGCCGGGTGGTTCGGACGGCGTGCGGCAGCCCGCGCAGAGGTACTCCGCAAGGTGAGCCGGCCGTCCATCTGTCACGTCGACTGAGTCTGGCACAGCGAGGACGGCACGTCCCGGTGCTCCCCAAGCCCGCCGAGTGTGCACCACCGCGCGCCACGACGGTGCCGAGTGTGCACCAGGACGCCTAGGGTTGAGGACGTGGATCGGGTTCCGGCGCACGATGGCCAGCAGCGCGGCCGCCCGCCGGCCGTCGTCGCCGGCGAGGCTGCCGCCGAGCACGCCGAGACGACGCAAGAGATCGTGCTCGACCCACGGGCCGCCGCGTTCTTCGACATCGACAACACGATCGTGCGGGGCACCTCGCTGTTCCACCTGGCCCGAGGGTTGGCCAAGCGCAAGTTCTTCACCGTCGGCGACGTGTCCCGTTTCGCGTGGAAGCAAGCCAAGTACCGGATCGCGGGTCGCGAGGACGCCGGCGACATGGCGTCGGCGATCGAGGCCGGACTCAGCTTCGTCGCAGGACACACCGTCGACGAGGTGGTGTCGCTCGGTGACGAGATCTTCGACGAACGGATCGAAGGACAAGCTCTACGAGCAGACCCTCGAGCTCACCGGGCGCACCTTCGCTCTGGCCAGCGGGTGTGGTTGGTGTCGGCCGCTCCGGTCGAGCTGGCCTCGCTCATCGCCCGCAAGCTCGACCTCACCGGTGCCCTCGGCACGGTGTCGGAGGTGGTGGACGGCGTGTACACCGGACAGCTGGCCGGCGCGCCGCTGCACGGGCCGGCCAAGGCAGAGGCGGTCCGGCGCCCTCGCCGAGCGGGAGGGCCTCGACCTGGCGATCTGCTCGGCCTACTCCGACTCGGTCCAACGACATCCCGATGCTGTCCTGGTGGGGCAACCGGTGGCGGTCAACCCGGACGGGGCACTGCGTTCGCACGCGAAGGCGCAGGGGTGGCCGATCCGGACGATCCGGATCCGCGGCAAGGAGTCGGTGCGCAAGGGCGTGCCGGCAGCCGCGGCAGCCGGATAACATCGGTTTTTTCCGGCAGAAACAGGCAGGCGGTGACGAGAAAATGCGGCAGGGACTCGTACATAATTTTTTCTATGCGCATGCCGGGTTTTTTCAGCACTTTGAGCACATGGGCATTCAGGGGCGCCGGTTCCGGCAAGGGTCCGATCAATTCCAGCATGGTCCGGCGTACGTGTTCCTGGCGGCCACGCCATTGTTGCGCCGATTGCAGGGTTGCGATTTTCTGCTCGCGCACATCCAACAGCCGAAAGGCCTCGCGACTCAGGGAATGGTACAGAGCATTGGGCGCATCGGTATATTCAAGCCAGCCTTTGAGGACCAGCGTTTCCGCTTGCGCCGAAAGGCTCGCGGGAAGCAACACCAAAGCCATCATGCCTAGGACCACCCAACGCCGAAATCGGCCATGATGTCTTCATATCGCCATCCTATCATTTCCAGTTTTCATGCCTCTTGTCTCTTGTTTCTTGTTCTTGCTTCTTGTTTCTTGCTTCTTGCTTCTTGTTTCTTGCTTCTTATGTCTTGCTTCTGAGTTCCTGCGCCCCCATCTGCACGCGCCATTTGGCCAATCTGCGCGCCAGTTCCGCAGTTTTGTCCGGCTGCTGATCCGCCAGGTTATGCAGTTCTCCCGGATCGTCGGCAAGACGGTACAATTCATACTGTTTGCCGGAAGGCGAGCGGCTGACATCATACCATTCAATCAGCTTGTAGTCGCCGGCGCGCACGGCGCCGCATGGACCGATGCCGGCGGAATGATAATGAGGATAATGCCAGAATATGGCCTCGCGTTCCAGGGAGGCAGCTTTTGCAGTCAAAAGGGGCACGAGGCTTTTGCCGTCCACAGGGCCGGACAGCATGGGCACGCCGGCCAACTCCAGGATGGTGGCGTACAGATCCGGCGTGGTCACCGGTTCCCGGCTTGTGGATCCGGGTCGGATGGTGCCCGGCCAGCGGACGATCAGGGGCACGCGAATGCCGCCTTCGTACAAATTTGCCTTGCCGCTGCGAAACGGCGTTTGCGCCGCCACTTTTTCCAGACCGCCGTTGTCGGAATAGAAAATCACCATGGTTTTGCCGGTCAGCTGCAATTCATCCAGCTTGTCCAGAACAGCTCCAACACTGCGATCCAGAGTCTCCACCATGGCGGCCAAAATCGGATTATTTTGCGACAGCTCCACCCCGGGCTTTTGCCGGTATTTTTCGACCAGCGCACCCTTCTCCATGACCGGATCGTGGACCGTGTTGTGCGGAATGTACAGCAGAAAAGGTTGGTCACGATGCTTGTCCAGGAAGGCCAGTGCGTGGTCGGTGATGGCCTGGACATTATGCGCATCTTTTTCCGGATCGTCGTCCTTTTTTGGTTTAAAGGTGAGCAAAGTCTCGGCGAAACCCTGATAGAGCGGATTGAACGACTCGGCCTCCGCTCCCTGATACTGCGGACTGAGGTGCCATTTGCCGAACAGGGCGGTCGCATAGCCCGCAGCCTGCAGATTCTCGCCCAATGTGACTTGCTCCAGAGGCAGCCATTTCTGCCATTTTGGCTGACGATAGGCTGCATCTTTCGGATCCGCACCGCCGGCGATGAAATCGGTGATATGCAAGCGCGCCGGATACTGACCGGTCATGAGGCTGGCGCGCGTGGGCGAACAGACCGGGGCTGCGGCATAGGCGTCGGTGAAATGCATGCCTTGCTGCGCCAGACGATCGATGTTCGGTGTTTGGTAATACTCTGATCCGTGCAGGCTGATTTGCGGCCAGCCCAGATCGTCGGCAAGGATGACGATAAAATTAGGCCGCTTGCGTTTAGCCCTGCACCGGATGCCGGGTAAAGTCGCCACGGATAAAGCCATTCCCAGTCGTTGCAAAAATGCTCTTCTATCCACGGGCGACCTCACTGCATTTTCTGCATATCAAAAGCATCGTTAAGTTCGCCGGTGATGGACCAGCTTTCAAAGCGCAGCCGCTGTTCCTCCAGCGAAATGATTTGATAGAGCTGTACCTGTTCGCTCATCCTGGCCATGAGCGCTTCATGCAGCCGGTTGGACGCGTACATTTTTGGCCCACTCACGGACACGACATAAACAGTGCCCGGTTGATCATCGGCGACGCGTCGTCCACCCCTTATTTTATAGCTGCGCGCGTACACATGATCATGGCCCTGCAGCACCAGATCCACAGCATAGCGATCAAAAATGGGAACAAACAGCGCGCGCAGTTCCGGATCGTCGCGATCTTTGGCAACCGAATACATGGGCTGGTGAATGGTCACAATCGTCCATGTCATCGTGTTTTGTCGCAAAAGCATTTCCAACCAGTGCGCCTGTGCCTGCTGATCGCGCGTGCCGTTGAGTACGATCAGGCGAAGACCCTGGTAATCGAGATAATAGCAGGTCTCTTCAAGACCCGGAAGCCCGTTCAGAGGAAAAGAAAATTGCGGCCGCCACAGGGGCGTGAGACTGCCGGGGAGAAAACCGGTTGATGCCGTTCGCGGATGTTCGTGATTGCCGGCTGCGGCCAGCTGCGGCATCAACCTTGGAATCCAGCCGGCTGCATAAAACCACTCATCCCAGCCGTTGTCGTCCTGGGAAGTGTTCACCAGATCGCCGCCATGCAGCATAAAACGCGCGTCCGGTGCCTTGGCATAGGCGGCGCGTACTGCACGGGACCAGCCGGCTTTGAGATCGTTTTGCGCATCTCCCAGATAGAGAAAACGAAACGCCGCTTCTGTACTGTCGGCTGTGCGGAACTGGCTCCATTCGCTCCAGGTTTCGCCATCCCCAACGCGATAGCCGTACAGCGTCGCCGGCGCCAGGTCGCGCACCTGGGCTGTATAATAATAAGCCTTGATGTTGCCGTCGATGCGGACGGTATCGCAACCAGCTGCAAGGGATTGCGCGGCTGTGGCAAATTCGGCATTCCCAGTGGCCGGGGCCACTTCGACGACCGGCCGCGCCACCACCGCATCCGTTCGCCAGGTCATATCCATGGTCGTGGCCGGATCGGCGCTCCACGAAAGCACAATTCGTTCCGGGATGTGAGATGTTTTATAAGGCGGTGTACCCTGACAATGAAAAAAAAACAAGGTCAATAAAAGCATCAAGCATCTGGATGTCATACACGCCTCGTTTTTTGTCAATAAAAAGCCTCGCCGGCATTGTTGAGAACGCGGAAAAATGTCCAAATAGACCATAAAGGCCGTTTTAGCAAAGCCGACGCTTGATATATACACCTTTAAGATCATGAAGAATTGGGCAGAATAATTGCAAAATAGCGGTTCTGTCAGGAAAATGCAACAGAAAAGAAATCGGCCGGGAGATTTGGAATCAGCCGGCCGCTACACCCGGGCAGATGATACTTATTTGATAAATAGCATTTTCTTCATATCCGAAAATCCGCCCATCTCAATTCTGTAGAAATAAACACCCGAAGCAAGATCGGAGGCATGGTATTGCAGCGAATGGATGCCCGGGGCGTAATCGGAAGCCGCCAGGGTTGCTGCCACGCGACCATGGATATCAAAAATCTGCAGCAGGACGTGGCAGTGCTGTTGGACGCTAAATTGGATGGTCGTAACCGGATTAAAGGGATTGGGGTAATTCTGCGACAATGAGAACGCCGTCGGCGGAGCAGTCCCCGTGAGTTGGTCCACGCCTGTTGTGGCGACAATCCGCACAGCGACCGTGGTTTCCACCAGCGACAGCGAATCCCTTACCGTGATCCGGAAGACACCTGTGTCAGGGCCTGCAGTGTACAGCCCGGAGGGATTGATGGTGCCTCCTTGCGCGCTCCATACCGGGTATACTTTTACCTGGGTATTGAGCGAATCATATCCCAGGACTATTAACTGCGTCGTGTTATCTGGTTTGAGCACGACAGACTCCGGGCTTGCTTCGATTCGCGCCAGCATCGGCAGGATCTTCACATACGCCGTGCTGGTGAGCTGGGTGGCATTCACTTCTGCAGTCACCTGGAAACTTCCGGTATCGGCTCCGGCTCTATAAAAACCGGTATTGTCCACAAGGCCGCCGGTTGCGCTCCAGCGCACGGCAACATCCACAGGCGCAAGCAGAGAATCATAGCCAACTGCCGAAAACTTCCGGCCAGTCCCGGCTCTGAGTAATGCGACAGCCGTGGTCCAGCTCGAGTCGGCTTAAGAAGCGCCGATATGGGTACACATAGAAAGAGTCCACATCGACCGCTGCAGGGTCGGTTTGCGATGATGCCCGCACCTTCACCTTGCTGAACGCGCCGGCCGGGACATTCGCAGGAATGGCGAACGCCAGGGCAGCCTGAGCGCCCATGCTGTCCGCCAGGGTCACAGAAAATGCCGCAGAACTGATGAGCCAACTCGCATCATCGGCAGACACCTGAACAGTCAGGCCGTCACGCGCATTTTCCCAGTTCTGGAAAAAACACCTCACCGTGTCGATTTCTCCTCTGGGCACAAACAGGGTATCCACCGAGAAGCTGACCACGACGGATACAGGGCTGGTGCGCCAGTCGACAAAATTCACCTGGCCGTCCACTTTGTCGCCATTTCCGGGTCCGCTGCCACCTGGCCCGGATGCCTCTCCCCACCAGTTGCCGAGAGCGTTCAATGTAACAGCTGACTGCGCGGAGTTGATGCCATAGCCCTGATTTGCGAAAAAATTGTTCATGGTAATATGGGGAGCAATACCGCCTTCAAAGCGTATCGCATCGCCGCCATTGCGCTCGAGAACGCACTTTGCAATGAGCGACTGGAACTCGGCCGCCCGGGCATTCCTCGGTGAAGGCGTCATGCGTTTGCGATTGAGATCTGCTTTTTCTCCGTTTGCAGCCATGAGCAGATTTGGCGCGCTGCTTGATTCGTAACCGAGAAAATTCGTCGCGCCCTGGATATTTTCGACAAACGTAACACCCTGAATATTCACCGGGCTATCAATGACCACCAGACCGTATCCATAGTTATGATTGATCCTGCTGTTGCGGATTTCCACCCCTGGCGTAGACGCTGCCAGAATGCCATGTCCCCTGTTGGCGAGCACCAGCGTGTTGTTCATCTGGACGCTGGAGCCGATAACCCGGATTCCGCCCGTACGGTTGAATCGCACCCAGGCGCCATCTCCAATTACGAATTCGCCATCAAGCTCCTCGACACGAATGCCCCAGCCGCCATTGGTGGAGACTTCATTATCACGCCCATAAAGATAGAGCGAACGCGCATGAATGCCATCGCTGCTATTGTATCTGACTTTTATATCCGTTAGAACCGTTTCTTTCGCCATAGAAGCAATACCCGGCCCGCCATTGTGTTCGACCATAAAACCTGCAGGGAGACTCAAATCTCTCCCCACAAACAAACCGCCTGCACCGTTGTTGCTGACGCTGCCGAGCGCCCCATCGTCCACGTGTATGCCGCCAAGAAGGGCCTGCATACCCCAGCCGCCATTATGATGAATCTGACAGCCCGTGCCCTCTATTTCAATATCACCGGCAAAAAGGCGTAGACCATGCCCGTCATTCTCAACCACCTGGTTATCACTCCCTCTCAACATCAAATTCATGCTCACCGAACTGATGCCATCCCCCTGGTTATTGCGCACCTGGATGTCCTCCAAAAGGAGCAGAGGCAGGTTGGCGCTGGGATTGTTTAAATCGATTCCGTATTCTCCAAAACAAACAATTCCGGGACCGCCATTGTCCTGTACAATGAATTTACGAGGCAGGCTTAGATCCTTGTAGGCCATGATACCACCTCGACCGTTCTTATGCACGCTGCTGAGTGCGCCGTCCTCGATCACGATCTCGCCCTGTACAGCCTGGATGCCCCAGCCGCCATTGCCATGGATTTCGCAGCCGCTTCCTTTGATAGTGATATCGCCAAAGAACGAATGCAGGCCATGATCGCGGTTGTCGGTGATCAGGTTATGCTCGCCGGTTAGATGAATTTCACCCTCCCCGGCGTTGCCGACTCCCACACCCTGGTTAAAACGTACAATGGCATTGGTGAGCCAGATGTCCTCGTCTTCAAACGCCACAATGCCATTGCCGCCATTCCCTGCGACCTCGATATCAAGTCCGGAAACGCCTCCCTCCAGGGCCATAATTCCGCCATGGCGGTTGCTGGCGACCACAACATCCACAAGACGGATCCCGTTACGTGTCCAGATACCCCAGCCGGAGATCGTATCGCTGACCGCTATTTTCTGGCTTGAACGATCCCATTTTTCCAGATCAAAAATAGCTGGAGAGGCAATTATTTGCGGCGGAGCTTGCTTTTGGGCGCTTGCAGTGCTGGCGACCGTCAATCCCTGAATGGTTACATCATCGGCAGTGATCTCAAAGACGTTTTCCTGGTCGCCGCCGCGCACCTCGGTCTTTTTACTGCCGGCCGATGAAAAAATGGTCAAGGACTTGTCGACCTGCACATTTTCCAGGTAATTTCCACCGCAGACAAATACAGAATCACCGGGTTGCGTTGTAGCAGAACTTACGGCATCCTGAATGCTGGCGAAGGCATCACCACTGGAATTGAACACCCGTGCGATGGTCAGCGTGTCGCATTTGGCCTGACCCTCAATGGTCCCGATCTCAAAGTGCACCGGTTCAGCGGCCACACCGAATGATTCCACAGCAAAGGTTTTGAGCGTGTCCGCAGCAAAAATCTGTGGGTCGAAACCGAACTCGTAGCTGATCTGAAAAGAGCGGCAGGTCCCGGCGCCAATGACCAGGGCGGGCTCAAATTTGATATCCAGAATCCCGTCATCCATACCATAGCTGTCCGAAAACATGACTGTTGACCCGGAATATACATAGACTTTTTTGATGTCACGCACCTCATCTCCAGTGCCACTGGCTCTAAGGCTGAATTTGCCCAGCAACCAGTCGTCTGCTTCGCTGGCGCAAAAACTGATGGGTGTCATTTCCAGGCGATTGGAGTCCAGCACATCGAACGGGCACAGATCGCGACGCGGTTTGCCGCCGCTTACCAGGAGACGCACGTCGACAAAAACAGCAGTAACTTGTTTGTCTGAATCCATTTGCAATGCAGTTGGCGATATACTGCTGCTGGCAGCGCCCTGCCACTCTTTAAAAACCCATCCACTGGCAGGATCAGCTGATGCCTGCAGATCGATCGTGCGATTTTTTAAATAGCGATGTGGACCGACACCTGGACTGACGGAACAATAGGCGGCAGCTTCCGCCGGCGATATGTGCATCATCAGTTCCACTATTTGAGGCGGTCGCGGCGGATCTTCCAACAGGGGTTCATCCAGTTTTTTCAGACCATCTCCACCTTTGCTATATGGCTGCCCATATTTCAGGTAGCCCTGGCTGGCATACACACTATTGGAGTGGCCACCAGGCAGTGTTTGAGCCGTCACACTGATAGCGTATTGTACCGCAGCGCTGGCGCTAACCGCTGTGAAGGCCCAGGGTAAACCAGATGCGGATCCGCTGCTTTTTGCCAGTGCACCAACGGGAGCGAGCGCAAAACCGAGAACGCCCTGATTGTCGCAGGCCGCATAGATGGTGCTACCCGCCAAAGACAGATCCCACATCGGCGACTTGGACTGAAGGTCCTGGGTTTCGGCGATGAGCACAGGATTCTGCGGATCGCTCACATCGTACGCCTGCAAATACCAGCCATCTTCCTGAGCGGTAATTGTTGAGAGCAGCAGGAGAGGTCCGTCGACCCAGAGCGCGGTGGGTTTGCCTTCGCTGGTCACTGTCTGGACCGGCTTTGGCTGCGACGGCTCGCTGACGTCGAATATGGCAAAGCCATGACTCTGACCGTTCGGATCGAAAAAGGCCGCATATAACAGAGAAGCGCCGTTCTCGCTTACTTTGACATCGATGCCGACGCCGGGCAGGCTGATCCGACCCACCATGACGGGCGCATCAGGATTGGAAATATCCACAATTTCTACCTGGTGCTCACCGTTGGTCAAGCTGGCTGCCAGCACAAATGCCAGGCTGTCCTGGAAGGCCATTTCCATGATATTATAACTGCTGGGGAATGTACCCCTTTTCACCGGATTTTCAATATCCAAGATGTCATACAGGCTGAAACCACTCCCGGCGCCGGTTACACACAGCCATGTGTCATGCACATATATCTTGTTGCAGGATCCCTCAATATAGAGCGACTGCCGGCCGTTCTGTGTCCAATCAAAGCGCCAGATGCGCGCCACATCGGCGACCAAAACATTATCGCCATGCACGGCTACCGAGGAAATGAAATTGGCATGCTGCAGAGTGACCGCAGCCGCCGGCTTTTGTACATCGGCCAAATCTAGAAGTTTTATATCAGTGCCTTGAAATACCATCAATTGATTCCGCTCCGCCAGCAGATCCAGAGTCAGGATGGTCAAGCCGCCCAAATCCTGCTCATCGAGTAACACAGGCGCAGAAGGATTGGAGATGTCAAAAGTCTGGAGGTCCGTCCATGTGGCTGCGTAGGCATAGGAACCTCGCACAACCACCCGTCTCAAGGGAGAGCCGCCGACTTGATCGGATAGCAATTTAAGATTGCCCGGATCGCTGATATCAAATATGCACAAATGGCTCTGCCCTGAACCGCCGGTAAAAGCCAGGTTATTGTGCAGATAAACATACTCGGCGCCCGAGGTCTTTAGCGCGCTTTTCTCGGTGATATTGGCCGGATCGGATACGTCGTAGCTGCGCAAATAGATGCCTGTCGCATTGACGGAGGAATGGCCGGTGATGACATAGGCCGTTTGATCACGCACCTCGACGCTCTGACAGGGTATGTTCACTTTGCCGGAAACTGGATTGGCCGGATCGGTCAAATCATAGACGCGAAAGGCACCGGTCTTGGTTTTGCTGTTAAAAATGGCGAAATAAATAACCTGGCCTTGAACGCAAAAATCAAGAATTTTATCATCAGCCGTATTAAACGAAGCGCCGCCGGTCATTTTCGGCCGAAGCGAATCCGTCAGGCTATAAAATTTAATCTCGTTATCAAAAGCCATATAAATCGTGTTGTCAAAAATCTTGATCAAATCCGGCGTAAATTTGAGGATGATTGAGCCAATTTGCTGGATTCGGTCCTGATCGATGCGGGCGATGGCCAGGGCATTGGTGTGCCCGAAGTAAAGGTGCTCACCGTGAGCCGCAACTGCCGACTTCCATCCGCCAACATGCCAGACAGGGCCAAGATCCGATTCCTGGGCATGGGTGAGCATGCTCATGCCCAATACCATGGCCATTGCCAACGAGACAAAATGGATTAAGAAATTCCGTCTTGACATGATTTATCCCTTTCTTTCAAATGATGAACTCAGTTTAATAGATAAAAGTGCACATTTAAAAATCTGGGGTTCTGACTTTCTCATCGTTCAAAGGCGTGCAGGCCGCGCCAGTGGTCATTGATTGTTTCGAACATCATCCACTCGAACACGCCAAATGGCGGATGGGCGGCGATGCCAATTGAGATCGAGAGCTGCCTGGTCGATGAACGACTTTTGCAGCGCCTTAAAGATTAACACATGGCTCAATCAATAATTTTGATGCAAATACGAAAAGATGTGGATTCAAAAGGCTGGATGAAACGATGAACTATATTCAGTTTAAACATTTGAAAAAGCAATGTCAAGCAAAGAATTCGGTTCGGGATTTTTTTTCAATCGAGGAATAAATCAAAGGCGCCAATATGGGGAAAATTTTCGGCCTTTCCTTCCTCTTCATGCTTGTGGTTGCTGTCAATCTTGGGTTTTTCGTCGCTACGCCGGAGATCAACGCCGGCAGCGGCGCATTTTACGGCTTTCTCGCCGGCTTTGGCCGGGTCTTGGGGGGCATCGGCGTGTCCGGCCTGCTTGGGCGCAGGGACTGGACCTATATCCTCATCAACGGTTTTTACTGGATCGTATCCCTGGCCATCATGGGCCTGATCCTCGGCGCCTGGCGATAAAAAAAACAGCTGCGCATTATCTGAGCAGGCGATAAATACCCTAAAAACTTTTAGTTTATTAGCTGTTATGGCAAATATTTTTCGCCGGTGCTCTCTTTTATCATTATTTATTTGTTTCCAGAACAGTTCTTTATTACATTATACGAGGGGGTGTCGAACTCGGCTTTGAGCCAGTTTCCGTCCGAGAACCTCCGTAAATGCAACCATTGTTCATCAGCCAAGAGGAGGATATTGCGATGAGAGCAAGCTGGCTAATCGTGATCACCCTTTGTTTTATCCCGGCACTCATCAGCGCTGCAGATGATGTAAAGGCGATGCACATCCATCAACATGCAAATCTCAGGGCCGCAGAAAATTGGCGTATTGCCCCCTGTGCCAATCCCGCTTGATAATCCGCAAACCAGTCTGAAAATCCTTTTGGGCAAGCAATTGTATTTTGACAAGCGCCTGTCCGAGGATAATACCGTCAGCTGTGCAACTTGCCACGATCCGGCCATGGGATGGTCCGATGCAGGACCCACCAGCGTCGGGATTGACGGACAGCGTGGCGGTCGCAGATCGCCTCCTGTTTCCAACGCAGCCTATCTGCCGCTGCAATTCTGGATGGCCGAGCGCCCAGTTTGGAAGAACAGGCGAAGGGCCCTATTGCCAATCCCATAGAGATGGGTAATACTCATGAGGTCATGCTGCGTACAGTGGATACAATTCCCGGCTATGTCGAGGCCTTCAAAGTTGTGTTCGGCGAAGGGCCGATCACGCTCGATCAGGTGGCCCAGGCGGTGGCGGCATTCGAGCGCACGGTGGTCACCACCGATTCGCCGTTTGACCGCTATGTGAGAGGCGATGATGCCGCCCTGACGCGACTGGAGAAAAAGGGTTTGGAGATTTTCAATGGCAAAGGCCATTGCACCGCGTGCCATTGGGGTGGTAATTTTACCGATGGCCGTTTCCATAATCTGGGTGTGCGGCCGACGGATCCTGACAAGCCGGATCGCGGTCGATTTGAAATCACCCAATATCCGGGGGACGATGGCGCCTTCAAGACCCCAACGGTCCGAGATGTCGCTCTGCGCGCGCCGTACCTGCACGATGGCTCGGAAAAAAGCCTGGAAAGCCTGGTAGAGTTCTATAATCGCGGCGGCGACACGCGCCATCCGAATCTTGATCCCTTGTTGATGCCACTGGGATTGAACCAGCTGGAGAAAAAAGCCCTGGTTGCATTCATGCAGCGAGCCATGACCAGCCTGAATCCGGAAGTGGCGGCCGTCAAACCCATTCCCCAGTCCAATTTGCCCAAATAAAGGAGCCAGCCATGAAAAAATTGCATCATCTTTTGCTCACGGGTTGTCTGGCTCTAGTTCTCCTACCTGAGCCGGGTCAGGCCATACCCGCTTTTGCCAGGAAATATGGATTCAATTGCAATATGTGTCATACCGCCTTTACAAAATTGAACGATTTCGGACAGAGATTCCGCGACAACGGCTATCAGATACCAGGCCAGGAAGGCGGCGAAAAATCTGTTTTCGATACACCGATTCCATTGGCAATACGCACTTCGACCGGCCTGGCCACCTATAGCAACGGCCATGGCAGCACCATGGGCTTTAATATTTTTGGGTTTGATTTATTGGCGGGTGGTGTTCTGAATAAGAACGTCTCGTTTCTGATGATCTATACGCCCAGGATTGACGAACCGGCTGCGGATGCGGACGGACCCGGAGAAGGTGACAGGCCTTCGCAATTAGCTGGATTGGAATCAGTCAGTCTGGTGTTCAGTAATATCGTCCAGGACAAACTGAATGTTCGGGTAGGACGTTTTGAGCCCGCCTACCATGCCTTTAGTTCCAAACGTAAATTTCAGCTTTTTACGCCATATGAAATCTATGCGTTCACCTCACCGGCGAATGCATACAATTTTGATGACAATCAGCTGGGTGTCGAAGCGACCGGACATTTTCGCAGTGGTTTTAAATACGGCCTCGGTCTGGTCAATGGCAACGGCGGCAATCCGGACCAAAACAAAAGCAAGGATCTGTACCTCAATCTGTCGCAAACCATTGGCAAGGGGGATGGCCAAAGTGCAGGCCAACGTATTGGCGTTTTTGGCTATTACGGCCGGCAACCGCTCGGAAATACTCTCGACACGGTCTCACCCACAGGCGAGATCGACGGTTCAGGCAATGCCTCCTTTGTGCGCTTTGGCGCCAATGGGAGCTTTAATATTAGGCTCCGTCAACCTGCTGGCCATGATCATGAACGGCAGAGATGACCAGGCGCTCAACACCATCCAACCCGGGAATAAATATAATTTTTCCGGGGGATTTGTCGGACTGGATTGGGCAGCGCTGATGAATAATCGGCTGGTCACTTCCCTATTGTACAATTGGATCCAGCCGCCGGACTATGATAAAGAACGCAAAACCAATATCTATTCGCTTATGGTGCGTTATTATCTGGGCAACTGGTCTGCAGTCAATGTGGCCTTGCACCTGGAATATCTACATCGAACGATTGGCGACCTGGAGAAAGAGGAAGATAATTCCCTGGCAATCCTGTTGGACTTTGCATTTTAAATTCAGGGCTGTTTTTACCTCTAATGGGGGGGGCGACAGCCTCGGGATAGAGATCGTCCCCACAGCAAATTTACCATCCGGCCCATGAAATAGCAGTAAAATCGATATATTTTAGCGTATTCCGTATGTTTCGCGAGCCTGCTTTGGCTGGCCTGCAGAGAACGCCCAAACCGTAAAAAAAACGAGTTGGTAGAAAAATGCGTTGCCGCATTTAACTATTGACTCGTTTCGCTTTGCAGGCTATATTGCAGCATAAATATGCAATGGCTGCATCTTGAGCATAAATCCCAAAATTGCATTGATACATGACAACGACATCGCAAACACCGCAGAGCCTCCTGAAAAGCGTATTCGGCTATGACAGCTTTCGCCCTTTGCAGGAAAAGATCATTGCCAATCTGCTGGCAAAACGCGACACCCTGGTGATCATGCCCACCGGCGGCGGCAAATCGCTGTGCTATCAAATTCCAGCCTTGCTGTTCGACGGACTGACCATCGTGGTGTCGCCGCTCATATCCCTGATGAAGGACCAGGTCGAGCAGCTGCAACAGGTGGGTACCGGCAGTACATCCTGTAGCTGCTGTTATAATGCCTGTAGCTGCTGACGAAAAATAAGTATCATTTTTATTAGTTGCGGCAGAAGCAGTAGACCCCCAGCTTCCAACAGGCTGCTGAGCCCCGCCGTAATAGAAAGCATTTGCTGTAGAGCTGGTACCATTTGTAAGGTATCCTACTGCAGTTGCATTGATAGAAAAATTATTACTAACTGTCGTATTTGCAAGAATTGTCTTATTGCCACTACCACTAAAAGTTAAATTATAATAAGTATATGTACCAGTCAGTGATTGCGCACCAGCGCCGTTATAATTAACCGTACCAGTTGAGGCTGTAAAAGTTCCACCGGCACTCATACCGTTCGCTCCTCCGATATTAAGTGTACCGGCGCCTGTAAAAGTAAGTCGTGCTGCGCTCGCAGTCCCGGCAAACAAAATATTGCCGGTACTCGTTATCGTACCGGAAGACAAAGTAACTTGTGAAATTCTATTGGCATTTACACCGGATGTGATGCTTATATCCCCCACATTCAAGGTACCAGTACCCACTGCGACAGATTTTGTAACGTTGCCTCCAGGAGCTGTAAGCGTCAACGCTCCGGAAATTGTCAGGGTATTAGTTCCGCTAAAGTTTAAATTGGTTGCGGTATTACCAGTAGCAAAAGAAACTGAGGCAACTGGATTAGCAGGCGACACATCCAAGGTAACCGTATGACCATTGCTAATGACGACGGTATCACCGGCAAAAGTCTGACCCGGATATGCGCCACAACCAGTACCGACAATGGTCCAAATAGCGCCACTCCAATTACCACTAGCATTTGACGTAAATGTACAGGCAGCCGCATCAGCCTTTTTTACATCAGAGCCAAACCCAAAATAATAAACCGCTGAAAAGCTGAAAACAATTAAAAACAACATCACCAATACTTTTTTCTGTTTAAAAACCCAAAGATTAAAAACATTAATTTTATTCAAGCCTTTATTCTTCTTAAGTCCCTTATTTTTAAAAATACTAAAAAAGCTTTGCAGTTTTTTTGAAAACCAAAAACTAAAGCTCTTAAGCCTTTTTGCCTGTCTTCTATTAAGTTTAAAAAAATTCCTCATTTTCAAACTAAATGACTAGTAAACTTAATTTACTTTTGTTGTTTATCTTAGCCATTTCTGGCTGCTTTTATTATACCATATTTTTTATGGATTTCCTACATTATAATGCCCTGCAAAAAAAAACTGTGGAAAAGTCTTTTCATGGCTAATTTTAAAACAAAAAAACAGCATAATTTGCCGTTTTCATCCAAAGTAGTCGTTTGGAGTCGTTTGGAATCCAATTCCCTTACTACATTCGGGCATATTCTTTACAGTTTCGAATGTCCCGAAGGAATTGGATTCCGAATTACATATCCTAATCCAAAATGTATCTCTGCAAATCCTTCTTCTCCTTCATCTGCCTAAAACAGTCCTCGTTTGCCTTTTTAAATTTTTCCAAATCTTTATATTGACTTAAGATTACTTCTTTATTACAAATTGCCAAATCAGTCAGCCCCAGATATTCGGGATAACTGCACCACTGATATTTAGAGACATCCAAAATTAAACCGTGAATTTGGGAATTGCCATTGACATATGCTGACACCCAGACAAGATGCTCATCAGAGTCGATATGAACGGATTTAAATTTTCCCTGGAATAAGGAGCCGGATCGTTGATTCTTTTTATTAAAATAATTTGTATAACCTACACCAACTTTATGTAAATATTTAGAAATACCATCATCGACTAGCTGTTTTATAAGAAGATGATAATGATTGGGATTCAAACAATAACTAACAATATCAACTAAGCGCTGGGAAGGGACAGTCGTTTGGAATCCAATTCCCTTACTACATTCGGGAATATTCTTTACAGCTTCGAATGACCGAAGGGAATTGGATTCCGAAAGAAATCTCTCTTCTAAGTCAACCAAACTTCCGATCGGATCAAGGCGATTAAATTCTAATAAACTTTTAAGAAACCTTGAATAATCGTTATTATCCAAAAACACATCCCGCTTATCCACGCCTCGATTATAAATATGATAATATTTTCCGACTTCAAATTGCACCTTTCTCATACAACTAAACAATCTCCTGTATTTTGATCCAGTTGACGTTACCGCTTTTGCCCAACGGGAAACCGGCAATAATGATGACTTTATCCCCTGCCTTGGTATAGTTTTTATGTTTAATATAAGTTAACGCCTGATGAACCAAGGCTTCAATTGTCTGGCATTTGGGCAAAACAAAAGGTATTACGCCCCAACTTAGATTCAGTTGGCGCCTGACTTTTTCATTATTGGTCGAAACAAAAATAGGTAATTCCGGACGATAACGCGAAACCATACGTCCGGTAAAGCCGGTAATTGAAGCGACTAAAATTGCTTTGGATTTCAAATCCTTGGCTAATAAATTTGCGCTCGAAGAAATTGCGTCGTCCACGTGAAGTTTGTCCAAAAACATTTTCCTCAAATCCAAATCATTGTATTTTGATCTTTCAGTGCGTTCACAAATTCTGGCCATAGTCATAACCGCGTCAACCGGATACTTGCCTTCCGCTGTCTCGCCTGAAAGCATAACCGCATCAGTGTGATCAATTACGGCGTTGGCAACATCAGAAACTTCAGCGCGGGTCGGCCGCGGATTTCTGATCATGGAATCCAGCATCTGGGTGGCAACGATAACCGGTTTGGCCTGTTCCAGACATTTTTCAATAATCATTTTTTGGACCAAAGGCACATCAGCAGCCGGCATCTCAATACCCAAATCGCCACGAGCCACCATGACCGCATCTGTCGCGGCTAAAATTTGATTGAAATTTTTTACTGCTTCTCTCTTTTCAACCTTCACAATTACCTGAGTGGGAAAAGCTTTCTTGCCCTGATATTTCAGTTCCAATTTTCTGATCATTTTTTTCAAATCCAAAACATCCTGGGCCGAACGCACAAAAGACATGGCAACCATATCGACGCCTGACTTAATACCGAAATCAAGATCTTTCTTATCTTTATCAGAGATGGTCGCAATTGCCAGTTTCGTTTCAGGAAAATTCATACCCTTGTGAGAATAAACAGTGCCCCCGTCAATAACTACACATTCAATTTCCTTGCCTTTTACTTTCAATACTTTCAATTCAATCAAGCCGTCACTGATTAAAATTTTCTGGCCGGCTTTGACATCCAGATGCAATTTATCATAAGTAACCGGCAAGATCAGAGGAGTGGCACAAAACTTAGTTCTGGCGGCAGTACTTAAAATAACTTTATTTTTTATTTTCAGGGCAATGCCATCAGCCGGTAATATTCCCAGCCTGATTCTTGGTCCCTGTAAATCCTGCAGAATGGTTATCGGCTGATCAAATTTTTTACTCAGCTTACGGATCAAATTTATAACTTTGGCATGTTCGGCATAAGTACCGTGAGAAAAATTAAGTCTGGCCACATTCAATCCGGCACGGATTAATTGGCTTAATATTTTTTCTGTGTTTGATGTTGGTCCGATAGTGCAGACTATTTTGGTACGCTTCATATGTAAACTAATTATTTAATCTAATCTTATTTAGAGTCAACGAACGGAGCTAAGCTCCGACGCTTCGGAGCTTAGCTCCGTAAACGACTTTCATCCCTTTCCCTTTCGATATTCACTTCAAGGTTCGACCTCCAAATTGGAGGTCGAACCTTGAAGAGTATTTTCCTATTATATTAAATTATACCATATTATCTCCTAAATATAAATAAAAAAAAGTCCCCCTAGAACTGAGGGAAACTTTTTTTACAATTCGTATAAAATTTCCGCCAGAGGCGGATCCGCCTTCGGCGGACGTGTTAATCCGTTAAATATTAATCTTCTTCGCATATTCAGCAATATACGGCATTTCCCAGTATTCGCCGTTGAGAGCTTTTAATAATCCAAGCAGACTCATAATGATAATGGCAATAGCGCCTAAGGGGGCTAAGATCCAGCCGATAAGCGGGATCATGCCGATAACCATATTTATCACGCCGGCAATCAATAAAATCAAAGCCTGTTTGCCGTGAAATTTGCAATACTGGCTTTTTGGTTTCAAGAGCAAAGGTAAGACGCAAAGGATGCTGATATAGCCGATGGCGGCTAAAACTTTATTTTCCTCAATATCTTTTTTGATCTGAGGATCATTGACGTTTGGTAAGGGCATAAGTTTTTATTTTATTTATTAAATTATTTAAAGTTGTATGAGGTCGTTTAAAAAATTACTATTCGCATAGCTTAAAGGTACTGCCATTCAATTTGTACCATTTGACATTCGCATTTTTTAAAAAGTAAAGCGCTAAATCTATCTGGTAGATTCAACGCTTATGAAGTGGTTTTACTCGGTTTGCGCCACATTGTCCCCCTCCTCCTTACTTTCGGTTACCTTTGGTCCATAAGTCCGGATTCTGACTATCGCCTCTTTGGCCTTGGCCACAAGATTTTCATATTCCTCGCACTTCCCGTTGAGCTTGTAATTGTCACAGCTGCCGCAATTTTGCTTGAAGCTTTGAAAATCTTGTTCGAAAAGCGTGACCGTCTCAAAGAGCAATTTTTGATTTTGAGGTTCCAGCTCATGCCATTCCTCTTCATCCAGATCAATCAGTTCATGAAGATAATCAGAATTTTCATCCAGTTCTTGGCGCAAACAACCAGTGGTACAATTTACTCCATTCACTGTCATCACCTCCTTTATAAAAACTAGCTGCCTCCTGAATTTATAATACCACAAAAATTACAATAACAAAAACCCGGGGCTAACCCGGGCTTCTGCTTTATATTTTCTATTATTTTACAAACACACCCTGCATCACAGCCTTTTCCATTTTATTATCCGAAGTTGTTTCCTCGGAAATAATCACTTTTCTTAGATCTTTATTAGGAACATTTTCAAATGTTAAGACATAAAAGTCTCTATCCTTAACAAGTTTTCCAAGAGAAAACATGGTGGGATTTTTATCCTCATTAGACAACCAAGCTTGATAAAATTTATCGTCGGCCAAATTGGGTAATTTTCCGGCAACTGAATCAGTCCATACCTTGCCGTCAAAATCACTTTTAGCATAAATTTCACCGGAGAAATCCGACATAGGAGTCAAATACATTCCCCTGAAAATTAGTTCATCAAAATTTCCATTGGGATAAAGCTTACAATGCTGTTCAATACTATAATTGCTGATACCGGGCTCATCCAAACTCAGCTGCGAAAAAGCACTGAAAAATATTTTATCCACTTTATTATCCTTGTTAATTGAATATACAATCGCATTATCATCAGATGATAACCCGACAATTAAGTTTTTAAAAGAAGGAAATTTACTTTTAATATTTTGGACAATCTCCTGATTTTGGTCAAAATCGTATTTTACGCTTTTGCTCAGGCTGACTGCTAAAGTTGTCCAGAGTGCACATTCCCCGCCATCCGAATTATTAACAGTTACATCCACAATGTAATTCAAATTTGCCTTAATAGCCGATTGGTCATTGTTATTTAATGCCTGTTCAAAGGCAACATTATGTTTAGCAGTATCAATTACAACTGCTTTCTCAGGGTTTGAGTTGACATTATTAACCTGGACATTGGCCTGATTGCCTTTCCCGCAGGCGGTAAGCATCAAGGCCGAACAGATTAATAACAGAAGAGTTTTTTTCATGCTTTTATATTAATTATTTAAAACCACTGTTTAATTTTTCTTTTGGCTTTTTGCCAGGCGACCTTAGGATCGCGCTTCAAATATGTAAAGAAGTTTTTGGCATAATACTTAACTCTGACCAAATCAAATTTATAAACCGGGTTGGGATTGCGGGTACAATTGGACATACAGTAAACATAATTATTTTTCAATATTTTTTCACGAAAATCAACCGCCTTAGAATTATTGAAAATTGCAGACAAATCTTCTTTCAGTAAATTCCCCAAAACTAAATTAGTCATGCAGCAAAACATCAAATTGCCGAAATGATCCACGAAAATATTAGTCCAGGGCAGACGGCACATACCGCAGGCCATTTTTTCTTTCTGGTCTATAAAAATATTTTTAACGCCAATTTTCTGGCAATAAAATTCATAAAAATGCAGCAAGCCTTCGACAATTAAATTTCCCTCATATTTCTTCGCCGTATCCAACGCCTTACCGACTTCCTGTTCCACCAGTTTACTATCTTTGTCCAGATTACAGGCATCAAAAAAGAAACGGACTTTATCTACGCCTAAATTTTTACCGAGTTCAATATAGTCTGACAGCTGTTTAATGTTGTCAGGCAAAATTACAAAACTGATAGTCACCTGTAAGGGGCTATTAGTACTTTTTCTTAAGGCCAAAGTATTTTTTAAATTATCAATGACTTTATCCCATTTACTATAACGATTAATTTTTTCATGAGTATCCTTGTCAGCGGCATTCAAAGAAAAATTTACAAAGTCGCCGTGTTTCACAAAAAGATTTTGCCAATAAGAATCAAAGGCCAGACCATTAGTCATAAAACTTACTTTAACCTCGGGATTCTTTGATAAAGCCAATTCAATCAATTCTTTGGTATCTTTGATTACGGTCGGTTCCCCGCCCTGGATAATTATTTTCTTAACGGTCGGATAAATTCCTGCCAATTTTTCGCGCCAAACAACAGGATCAATACAAATCGTATAGTCCTTTTGATAGCACATCGTGCAGCGGATATTGCACTGATAACCCAGTTCAATATGCAGTTCTTCAATTTTCTCAATTGGCACAATATTTTCAGTCATTTTATTACTAAAATTAGCGATAAATTAAGTAAATATAAATAATTATATCATATTTTTATCATTTTGTCAATGATTTTAGCCAAAATTCTTTCATTCGGAATCCAATTCCCTTACAACATTCATCTCATTCGTTAATGTTGTGATTAAATTAGGGAATTGGATTCCTAATTACCCGCTTTAGCCTAAATTGTTAATACAGTCACTCGAGGTTCGACCTCCAATTTGGAGGTCGAACCTCGGAGCCGCCCCAAAAAAACGCTCCCCTGATTGTGGGGAGCGGGTTGAGAAAACCTTACATCTCTTTTAAGGGTTTACGCCTTTTCAGCTCTTCTTTTGCCTCTTGCAAATGCGCGCGGAACTGAGGCAACAAAGACCTAGCTAAGAATTGCGGATTTTCAAATTTTTGGCAGTTGGCGCAACAGTACGTTTCAAAAAGGTGAAAAAACCCCGAGAAGCTGGCAACACTGCTGGCCAAATCCGCTGTGGCCATACTTTTCAAAAAGCCCTTTTCCTCATCACCTCCCTCCATCATCAATTCGCTTTCTTCCAGTTCGTCCCTGACACAGCCACCGTTACAATTAACTCCCAATGCAACCACCGCTTGCTGTCCCAAATCCGCTTGAACTTTTTCCATGAGACAAAAACCCTCCTTGGTTTTGATTAGACTCACCTTGAGTCTATAATAACATCATACCGAATTATTCAACAAAATTCAAAATTTTTGCCAAGAAAAAAGGGACGAATTGCTTCGTCCCTTTGTAATTTAAGATGATGATGTTATTCAGCGGCGGAAGGAGGAGTCGGATCCTTCACAGGCTTCCGTCCCTTACCTCCAACCACTTCATCTGCCTTGGTTTTGGCCGCTTCCAATCCGGAACCGGCAGCTTCCATGGCCTTATTAATCAACGAACCCAGCAAGGGGTTGCCGTTTTCGAGTCCCTGCATGACCTGGGTGAGCCCCAGCCCGCTGGAAAATTTTTGGGTCATGTCAGCCAGGGTTTCCGGCGATCCGAAAATGTTGAATTCGCCGCTGCTCATGAACAGGCCAATGGCTTTGGCCATTTCCACGCCCACGACCTTGCCGGCATCGATCTGCAGTTTGGCGATCTCCAGCTGGATGGCGGCCTGCTGGTGAGTGTCTTTGGCTTCCAGTTCGCGGTTAAGAACCTCGACCTGTTTGGCGTTGACGGCCACCTGCGCATCAGCCACCTGGACAGGCACCATTTGCACAGCCTGCTGACCTTGAGCTTCCTTCTGTTTGGCGACCAGGTCTGCCTCAGCCAGCCGGATTTTGGCCTCAGCCTCGTTTTCCGCGGCTTCTTTGTCAGCCTGGGCCTGCCTCGTCTTGGTATAAGCCTCGGCGTCAGCGGTTTTGTTCCGCTCAATCAGCTGGGTTTCACCAGCTTGCTCGGACGCGATGATCGCTTTCTGCTTTTCGCGGTTGGCGATTTCCACTTCTTTGGCGGTCACGACCTTTTGGGCTGCTTCCGATTCGGTGGCTTCAGCCAGACGCTGTTTGGCCTGAGCCTGAGCACGAGTTTCCTCGGCCTCAGCCACAGCCACTTCTTTGAGCCTGTTAGCGACCTGAACAGCCTGTTCTCTGGCAACTTCAGCAGTCTGCTTCTTCTGGTCTTCCACGACCAGAGCAGCTTCCTTATGAATGCCAGCTGCCTGGACAGCCTGTTCCTTGACTACCTCAGCGGTTTCCGCGATTTGGGCAGCCTTAGCCAGCTGTGTGGTTTTAACAAACTGAGCCTCGCCGACAGCCTGTTCCTTGGCCACATCACGCTTAGCAACTTCTTCAGCCTGGGCAATGGCGAATTGCTGAACTTCTGCTTCCTTTGTTAGCCTGACGGTTGGCGACTTCAGTCTTTTGGTCAGCCTCGGCAAAAGCCTTGTCCTGTTCCTGGTTGAGCACCGCCTTACGAGTAGTGACGTTCTGCTCGGTGATCTTCAGTTCAGCCTCACGCTCGATAGTATTTTTTTGAACCAACTGATCCTGGGTAATTTCGGCTGCCTTTCTCAGACCCTGGGCGTCAAAGACATTGTCCTGTCTGAGATTTTTGACGTCAGTCTGGTCGAGCTTGGAAATGGTAACCGTTTCCAAGAGCAAGCCGTTAGGCTCGATATCCTTGGTCACGGCTTCCTGGACTGCCTTGGCAAAAGCTTCCCGATTCTGGTTAAGATCACTCAGATCCATGGTTGCAGCCACAGTCCGCAGTGCCGAAACCAGTTTTTCCATGAAGCGCGACTTGATGGCTCCGGCATTGGTAGCATCGCGGCCCAAAGTCGTAGCCGCATCCTTGACGCCTTTTTCATCTTTCTTGACTCGGATGAAAAACTCGGCTTTGATGTCAGCCCGCAAGAAATCCTTGCAGATCAGAGCATCCTGGCCAATGCGTTCAACTTCCAGCTTCATGGTTTCCAAGGAAACCGCGATCAGCTCATGGATAACCGGAATGACCAGTGACCCGCCGTCAATAATGACCCTCGGCTTGCCCTGGCCAGTCCGATAAAAGGCCATGTTGGCAGAGGTCTTAACGTAAAGGTTGGCGATGGTGATTAAAATTCCGCCGATCACCAGGCCCGCAATGCCGAAAGCCCCGCAAACCATCTGAATCATCATGGCAGCGCCTAAAAATAAAGGCGCTCCGATCAGGGCAATTGAGACGACCAACAAAACCAAGGCCATGGTGGTCATTTTGCCTTTGCCCGGAATATTCTGGTTGCTTTGGCTTCCCATTCTTTCGTCACGTCCGTTATCGTCGTCACGTCCTCTCATTTTCTCCTCCTTGATTTTTCAGACTTGTTTTTCCATGGACGTTACTTCGAACGCCCCCTTGTCACGATCAAATGCCACCAATAAAACTCTGGTACCGCTGGGTATTTCTTCGTTAGCTCCGGTAAAAGCCGGGTATTGCTGCAAATTGTCAAAATTATCGCGGACTCTGACAGTTCCGTTCTTGCTGTCAATGGAATAAAGAGCTTCGCCTATCTGATTGACCAAATCTTCCTCCACATTGCAATAGGTGGAAGTTTTGGGCATTACCTTGGACACGATCCGGGAGACAAAGCCCGTGACTGTGAAGCTGATAATCAAAGCCGCAAACATAGACAGCGGCAGAAAAAGCAAAGGGGTGCGTAAAAGCGGATGCAGTAAAGAATTGAGAGTAAAGCCTGAGAAGCCCCAGACAAAGCAGAGAGTCATCAGGACAATGGATATAGGCACATGGCCAATACCCAAAACCGAAGTTGCTCTCCAGAAAATACTGTCCTCGCTAGCCGAAGATTCAGCATCATGATCATGGTCAGCGTCATGGTCGGCGTCAGTATCAAGGTCATGGTCAAGATCATGATCAAAATCATGATCACCATCACCTGACAAGCCGAGTGTCTGAATCAGCAGAAACAGCAGTCCCCCGCAAAACGGGATCACAAAGACCAGATTCCACCATTCGAATAATAGTTTCGTTTCCATGATCATACCTCCTTAGCGATCATTCTTTTGAGTTGCCTGACTATCTTTATACCATCGATATCCGATTTCTATGGCCAGGAAAATGAATAAAGCAATGCAACCGCCCTGGAAACTGACATCGCTGGTAAAAAATAACAGCAAGCTTGCCAGAATCAGATAAAATACCCGTTCCGGGGTTTGACTGAGACTCTTAATGAGCGGTTCAATTACCTGGCTGATTATCTTATAGCCCATAAAAACCAGGCCTAAAATAAACAGCATAAAAAGGAAAACTACTCCTATCTTGACCAATTGCTGATGTTCAGCCGAGACACCTTCCACCAGGAAGATGTTCATTAGCCGATTAGCCACTTCCAGCAGCCAATCGGTCAGTGACTTGAGTTGCTCAATTTTTTCTGCCCACATTTTTTTGCCTCCTTTTCTGTAATTTTAGCTAAAATATAATTGTCAAAAAAACTATAAAATCCCCCTTTCAGGGGAACTTATTACCTTAACATATTTACATCTTTTGTCAAGTAATTAGCTAAAAAAACCCCGCACTTCGAGTGGAAGTACGGGGTAAAATTTTAATCGTTTAGATAATGAGTTTTCTGACAATGAGGACATTCAGTGGTCGACAAATCCTCATTGCAGTAAGGGCACTGCTCTAGCCCTGAGGGAATTTTTTCTCCGCAATCAGGACAAGGCTCAAACAGCAATTTTTCATTGCAGCCGGGACAGGTATCCTGATCGATAAAAATTTCTGACTGACCGCACTTGGGGCAGTCATAGTGGACCAGAAGCTGGTCACACTGGGGACATTTATACTCCCCTTGAAAATCATCCGGTTCAGGATCAGTATCAATATACTGGTTACAGCGGGGACAGATCCAGAGGTCTGCATCACAATACGGACAGTTGTCTTCGTATTGACTGACGAAAATCTGCCGGCCGCAATTGTGGCATTTGCTCACAGTTAACGGCTCCTGACATTCAGAGCAGACTTCAGAATCAGCCCAGATGTCTTTGCCGCAGTGCGGACAGGTCATGTTCCAAAAGCTTTTTTTGCAAATGGGACACATGTCCGAGTCGTCAGCATCAGGATCTTCGCCAATTTCCTGCTGACAGCGCGGGCAAGTCCAGGTCTGATCTTCTTTTGTCATCTCCGGAACCGAATCTGGTGGGACAGAAACTCCTAAAGCAGAATACTTCAGCTGATTTTCATAGCCCCTTCTATCATGACATGATCGGGAACCATGATTTTCAGAGCTGTTGAAATAATCATGTAAATAGCTGGCTACCTTGAGATACAACAGCAAGCCTAAAATAGTTATTATCGCCAACAGCCAAATACGATTTGTCCCGGCAATACCCAGATAATCCATAATTTCATTCAACATCTTCTGCCTCCTTGGTTATTGTTTGTCAGATCTTATCAGACTTTATATCTTAACATTATTGTCTCCAAACGTCAACATCTTGCACTAGTAGTCACTCCTTGGTCTTCAACAATATCACCTTTTGTAATTTATACAAATTATCAAATACCAAACTTTTTATCTTGCGTTGTAAACTGACCCGACCAAGAGTATACTTACAAATAATAAAGATAATCGACTTATTTAATTATTAAATACAAAAATTATGGGAATTATTCTTTGGATCATCTTCGGGGGCTTGGTCGGCTGGATCGCCTCTATGATTATGAAGACCAATGCCCAGCAAGGCCTGATTCTAAATATTATTATCGGTATTGTTGGCGCGGTTATAGGCGGTTTGATTATGAACTTGCTTGGTTTTGGCGGTGTTGGCGGTTTTACTTTATACGGCTTTTTAGTAGCTTTACTTGGAGCCATAGTTCTTATCGCCATTGTCAGGGCCATACGACGATAAAAGTAAACAAACCGGATAAAACAAAAAATCCTCTCCACATCGCGGAGGGGATTTTTTTATCTCTGCAATTTTAATTTCATTTATTTCTCAATATGGTTGGCAAGATGCGTCCATGATTGCTGGGCTTCTTTGACCAGCTGTTTGGCCAGCTTGGCTGATATTTTTTTAGTCTTAGCATATTGCACTGCGGCTTTTTTCATAAATAGCTTATATTCCTTTTCTCCCATTTTTTCAACCTTTTTTACCTTAGGCGAAATATCCTTATAAAAATCTGCCATGACATCTATAATATCATCTTTAACTATTTTCCCCTTCTTAAAACCCAAATAAACACTGGCGGCTACACCTAATGCGATCCCAATAACTGCTCCCTGCAAAAATTTAGTTGTATTACCTTTGGCCATAATTTTTTGTTATTAGTTAATTATAACCTGATTATAGCATATAACAACTACAACAAAAAATCCCTCACCGACTCACAGAAAGGGATTTTTATTTCAAATACTTCTTCCTAAGTTCTGAGTTATTAGTTTTGAGTTTTTAGTTTTTTTACATCATCCCCATACCACCCATCCCCGGCATTCCCTGCATACCACCATGAGCCTGATCATCTTCTTTCTTCGGTAAATCAGTAACCACTGCTTCAGTGGTTAAAAACATAGCAGCAACCGAAGCTGCATTTTGCAAAGCAGAACGGGTAACTTTCGTCGGATCAATAATACCGGCTTCAACCAAATCTTCAAATTTATCAGTAGCCGCATTATAACCTTCATTACCTGTTAATTTTTTAACTTCTTCAACAATAACAGAACCTTCTTTGCCGGCATTATTGGCAATCATTTTCAATGGCTCTTCCAAAGATTTGCTTAAAATATCAAGACCGATTTTTTCTTCGCCTTCAGCTTCAACATTATCCAAAACTAAACGAGCGCGTAATAAAGCCACACCACCGCCAGGCACAATACCTTCTTCAACAGCTGCTTTAGTTGCAGCCAAAGCATCTTCAATTCTGTGTTTCTTTTCTTTTAATTCTGTTTCAGTCGCAGCACCGACTTTAATAACAGCCACACCGCCGGATAATTTGGCCAAACGTTCCTGTAATTTTTCTTTATCAAAATCAGAATCAGAATTTGCAATTTCTTTTTTAATCTGTTTAACTCTTTCTTCAATGGCTTGCTTATCACCCTTGACCGTCAACAATAGTTGTATTTTCTTTGGTGGCAACAACTTTACCAGCCTGACCCAAATCATCAATAGTAGTATTTTCCAATTTTAAACCTACTTCTTCAGTAATGACTTTACCGCCGGTTAAAATCGCAATATCTTCCAACATGGCTTTGCGTCGGTCACCAAAACCAGGAGCTTTAACAGCCAAAGTATTAAAAGCGCCGCGTAATTTATTAACTACCAAAGTGGCCAAAGCTTCACCATCAACTTCTTCAGCAATAATTACTAATTCTTTTTTACCTGCTTCTGCCAATTTTTCCAAAATCGGCAAAATATCTGAAACTGAAGAAATTTTTTTATCAGTAATTAAAATATGACAGTCTTTATATTCAGCTTCCATTCTTTCAGCATTGGTAATCATATAAGGAGACAGATAACCTTTATCAAATTGCATACCTTCAACCAATTCCAAATTCCATACCAAAAGATTGTGATTCTTCAACCGTGACTACGCCGTCTTTACCGACTTTTTCCATGGCCTCGGCAATTTTCTTACCGATTTCAGCGTCATTGGCTGAAATAGAAGCGACTTGAGCGATTTCTTCATTACTAGAAACCTGGTTTGGAAATATTATTCTTCAATTCTTCAACAATTGCGTCCACGCCTTTTTCAATCCCGCGTTTAATTGCTAAAGGATTAGAACCGGCAGTCACATTTTTAATACCTTCATTAATCATGACCTGTGCCAATAAAGTGGCAGTAGTCGTACCGTCACCAGCCACATCATTGGTTTTGGAAGCAACTTCTTTAACCAGTTCAGCGCCGATATTTTCAAATTTATCTTCCAGTTCAATTTCTTTGGCTACGGTAACGCCATCTTTAGTAATAGTTGGCGCGCCAAAACCTTTATCCAAAACCACATTGCGTCCTTTGGGACCCAAAGTAACTTTGACTGTATTGGCTAATATATCTACCCCCCGTTTCAAGGCCTCACGGGCCTTGGTGTTAAATAGAATTTGTTTTGACATATGTTCAGAAAGTTAATAATAAATAAAAAGTGTAAAGTGAGCTATAAGAGCTAAATGGGGATAGGATAATATGGGAATATGGGAAATTTTTCACTTTTACCCTTTTCCCCTATAGCTCTTTTAGCTCTTATTCCCCTATAACTGCCAAGATATCCTCTTCCCTTATAATCAACAAGTCCTTTTCACCAGGCAGTTCATCCGGAGAATATTTTTTAAAAATAACTTTGTCACCGACTTTGACTGACATTGGCGCTCTTTGACCGTTTTCTAAAAGTTTGCCGGATCCGATGGCCACCACTTCGCCCTTTTCCGGTTTTTCCTTATCAACCGTATCAGGCAAAATAATACCGGCCTTGGAAACTTCCTGACCATTGATGGGTTTGATTAGGACGTGATCGTTTAGAGGTTTGTAGTTTGGCATATTTTTTATGATTTATACCCAACAATAGTGGGCTAATATTAGATTAAACAATCTTACAAAAATTTCTCAAATAAGTCAAGGAAAATATCCGACTGAAAGTAACGATTTTGGGGTCTCTTTAAGGCTAAGCCTTGAACGAACGGCAGACCCCCGGAATCCAAAGTCGTTCAGGAATCCAATTCCCAATTGGGAATTGGATTCCGAACCCCTGCAGTTGGATTCAATCATTTTCCCATTAGCCTTCACTTTAAGGCTTAGCCTTGAATGACTAGCGCTTCTTCTAAAATAAAAAACGGCCCCTTTTTGAGACCGTTTTAATGTTATTTTATTTGCCTAAAAATCTTGCTAAACGACTCAAGCCCTCGGCCAATTCTCCCGGTGATGCCGCAAAGCTGAGCCTGACCCAGCCGGGATAGCCAAAGGCCATGCCCGGGACCAAGCCGAGTTTTTCCTGTTCCAGCAGCTCTTCACAAAACTTGAGACAGTCAACATTGTCGCCTGGGATTTTGAAAAAAAGATAGAAGGCACCCTGGGGCGGCAAGATCTCCAAGCCGGTTGCTTGGACAAACGGCAGTATAATCGTATTCAGCCGCTGTTCATAGGCTGCTTTCATCGTGGCCACTTCAGCCGCTGATTTGGCCAGAGCTGCCAAAGCAGCGTACTGGGAAATCGAGCTGGCACAGCTGGAAATCTGGGACTTGAATTTGGCCATGGCTGCAATCACTTCTTTAGGCCCAAGCGCATAACCCAGCCGATAGCCGGTCATGGCAAAAGCCTTGGAAGCGCCATCCAGAATGATGGTTTTGTCCAGCATGCCCGGAAACTGAGCCATGCTGACATGCTTATTTTCGCCGTAAACGATCGGCGAATAAATCTCATCCGAAATCACCCAGATATTCTGGTCAGCCAGAATTTCCGCCATCGCGGCCATAACTTCAGGCGCAATCACAATGCCGGAAGGATTACTGGGTGAATTCAGGATAATTGCCTTGATCTTGGAATTAGCCAAAACCGCTGTAAGTTTGTCTAAATCCTTATAATCAAGAAAATGCGGCTTGCCGCCGACCAGTTTAACCATTTCAGGATAACTGGTCCAGTAAGGCTTGATGATCAGAACTTCATCTCCGGGATTTACTACCGCTGCCAGGGCCAAAAAAATCCCTTCTTTACCGCCATTGGTAGTCAAAATCTGAGTTAAAGGATCATAATCCAGACCGCGGCTTTCGTTGATTGACCCGGAAATCGCCTTCAGCAAAGGCGCTATGCCTTTGACCGGAGTGTACTTGGTTTTACCGGTTTTAGCTGCTTCGGCCGTGGCCTCAATGACCGCCTTAGGCGGTGGAAAATCCGGCTCCCCTGCCGCCAGGATAATTGTGTCCGGGAATTTGGCCTTCATGTCTTTGGCTTTTTTATCAAAAGCCATGGTCACTGATTCCTGAATTTCGCTGACGCGTTTCGCTAGTTCCATCATACCCCTCCTTGATTTACTTTTTTATCGACTTTATCCAAACTTTCAATGAACCTTTGCCGCGTTTCCCTGGCATACGGATTGAAATTCTGCATGTCAAGAAAAAGTTGCCAAGAATCATTGGTCACGGTTTCCATTACTCTTAACAAACGTTCAAAACCTAACGTGGTAATTTGTTGATCTTTAAAACCTACTTCCTCGAGTCCCCGACCGATAAAATGCACCAGGGATAAACTTTTAGCTGCCTGCTGGTCATGATCTTCGGGCGTGGTTTCAATTATCTTAACTTCCAGTTTATTTAAAATCTCTTTAACTTCAGCTAATCTGACGGGACTAATTCTTAATGGACATAAAACCCACTGCAAATCCTTGGTTCCGTTTTTGGCGCTGTCCGGACCGAACATGGGATGAGTAGCCATAATTTCATTGTCAGCGGAAATATTTTCCCGTAACCATTGACTGGGAAAAAATTTAACTGAACAGACATCCATGACCAAAGAGCCTTTTTTCAGCAATGGTGCGATTTCCTTTATCTTTTCATCGGTTGCAGATATTGCCACTGACACAAAAACCCAGTCACACTGACAAACCTCCTCAAGTGTCGCCCATTTCAAACCTAATTCTTTAGCCTCGGCTGATTTATCTGAACGATTACAAACCAGAACCTCGGCGTAAGGCTTAAGTATCTTGGCTAAAAGTTGTCCGAACCGGCTAAAGCCGATAATTCCGATGGTCATAAATATTATTTAACATCCAATAATCAATAATCAACATCCAAACAAATTCTAATTTCTAATAACCAATAACTAATCTTTTTTAATTTCAGATTTTTTATTGATTATTGCGGTGAAAATTTTTAATAATTCGGTTGCCTCTCCAATTAAAAACGCTTGTTCGCTTTGTGCCTTTTGTTCTTCACCGGGATCTGACAATTTCAACCACAATCTGCTTTCTTTCACTTCTTTTCTGCAAATACGAATCCTGAAAATAAAATCCTTATCGCTTATTGCTTCGTTAGCTTCTATATAATTTGCCGCAGTTGAGCCTGAAGATCTAATAAGCTGCTTAGAATATTCAAGATTGGCCTGGGTTTTGGGTATCAACTTAGTATAATCCCTGCACCTCCTAGCAAATTCATAAGTCCTATCCTCTAAATCAAATTGGACATATTTTTCCCCCATAGATTTATTTATTATTTATTGATTATTAATTATTGTTTGATTATTGGTGATTGATTATTGGTTATTTAGCCTTTGTTACCGCTAAAAACGTCGTAAAATTAAACTTCAAATCCTGAATTCCTTCTTCCAAGTATTTCCATCCCATACAACTTGGCCGCTCCTTTGGCCGCAATGGTCGCCGTATCAGGAGTTAATTTGCCTTCTGCTAAATCTTTAACTGCCTTGGCAGTATCTTCCCACTGGATAATTTCCGCTTGGGGCCACATTCTCTTAATATACATTTTACATTGTTTTAAAGCCTGATCATGAGAAGCAATTTTTTTAATATCTTCTCTTTTAGTTCCCGGTTTAACAATCAAATTATGGCGAATATCAATTTCAAACAGATTTTCAATATTAAATAAATGTTTAGCCATGGCATAAACAGCTTCATAGACAATACCGCCATTGGAATTTTCAATGGGAAAAACTCCCATATTGATTTCGCTCTTATCCAAAGCAGTCAGCACATTTTCCACGGAAATTAAGTACCTGAGTTCATAGTCGCTTAAAGCGTTTTTATAAACATAATATTCAGCTGCTTCCTCGGAAAAAGAGCCCTGGGCTCCGGAAACGCCGATGATGAGTTTAGGCATAGATTTTGGATTTTAGATTTTAGGTTTTGGATTATAGTTAAGTTAAATTTATACAATTTTAGCGTAAAAGTCAAAAACCCGTTTTGACAGTGTGAGCATAGTCGAACCATGTCAGGAGATGCGTCACCCTTCGACTAGCTCAGGGTGAAGGAAGAAATTAGGCCGCAGACGTCGGACTCTACGAAGTAGCGAATGAAACCGATATACGAAAACGCATAATGACATTATTATATTCGTAAAAATTCGAATTTCGTAGATAACTTACAGCCTTTACAGCACTTCTACCCATAAAATACTAGCTAATAGTTAGCCACTCTCAGTTATTGACATTTTTATAAAAACATGCTATACTATTATATTAAGATTTGTAATAGCTTTAGCGCTATTTCCTCATCCCAGGACGGGATAATTTCAAGTAAGTTATTTTGTCCTGAGATGAGGATGAGTTCATTTTAAAAAACAAACCAAGGAGAAATCCAATGGCTGATAAAGCGATCGATAAAGTGATCAGGGCATACCAGGAACGGAACTGGACTTATTGCGTGCGACCGCTTGGCGATAATCCGCCGACTGAACAAGCAATCATTACCCCGTACGTCTCTGATTCCGAAGAAGCCAAATTCAGAGCCTTGTACGACGGCTTTTCCGGAAAGTTCATTTTCCAGGATCTTGAACTTCTCAGTGCTCAACTGGAACATCCGGAATTGGAGGTCTATGGCAATAATCCCGGGATCAAAGACATCTACTTACTTACCGAAGACTGGGAAGGCCACCAGAAAGACAAATTGGCCCTTGCCTTCTTCGTCAAAACGGCCCAGGATAAGAAAGCCAATAACCACTCAATCAGCGTTCTCTGGCTGATCGAAGTCTAATTACAATTTACCCGCCCAAGCTTCTCGAAAGCACGGCGGGTCTTCATCCCAGGACGGGATAATTTCAAGTAAGTTATTTTGTCCTGGGACGAGGACAATGTCCCTTAGACTTTACAGGCTTAGCTGGTCTGCCCAGCTATTAAAACGGCTCTCTTAGGAGAGTTTACTACCCTATTTCATAGGAAAGGAAAAAAAATGAAAAATTTCGGAAAGAACCTTCTCAAGGCTATCGGCATTTTCTTCACCGTCACTTTCTGTCTCTTCTTCGCTGGAGTAGCGGCACTTTCTGACATGGCCGTCCGGCTGGACCCAGCCTACAATGAAATGGAGCTTCTCCCAGGAGACGGGCTGGCAATCATTACCTTAGCTAGCCTTCAAGACTCTGATGGCGACGGCAGAAACGATCTGTGGGACTGCGCCCCCCAAGACCCGAATGTTTGGGAGGTCAAAACCTTGATCGAAAAGAAAAACGATTCCACACAGACACTGCATATATTATGGTCGTTTGATGGAGAAGCCTATGATGCGTATTTAACTCCACCCACGGACATGTATCCGACCGAGGGGAAAAAATAATTTCCTCAAACCCCGCCAAAAGCTTCTTGAAGGCTCGGCGGGTTTTTTTATTTAATGCGAATTGGTCAGACTTATTTTACGGATGGACACACTTCAGTGTGTTATGGCTCCCCTCATCACTTGGCGGTGTAAAATCTATCACCGGATACAAGTCAAATCTTTCATATACTGTTTCCTCCCCATATTTTTCAATATGTTCATTAAAATCAGACCATTTGTAGTCTTTCATTTTAGAAACATAACCATGTTTAACCGGATTATGATGATTGTAATTTACATGGGTCAAATAATTTCTTTCACTATCTAAAATGGTATCCCAATATTGCTCCCAAACTTTCCGTCCTTGGCAATTATCATATTTATTTATTTTCCTTGAACTACTGCCATTAACTTGTTTTATAAATAAAGGCAATGCTTTGGCATTCTCAATATCTAAAACTAGCTGATAATGATTATCCAAAATTACCCAAGAATCGCAAGTATAACCAAATTTATTTATAGCATTCATTAAACAATCATATAGTAACTGCTTTTTAAAATCATTATTGAAAAAATGAAGCCAGTCGTATGTCCTGACGGCGATAAAATACTTACTATTATCAAGCAAAACATGAGGGGGTCTATGTATATTTCTATGTTTAGGATATTCCATAAAAAATATTTTACGGACGGACACACTTCAGTGTGTTACGGCTCTTCCGTATCTCCAAACAGTCCCCTAACAGACTAAAGTCTGTCCTTCCGGGTTATTTATCTTACCCAGCCAATAACCTTTACAAACATGCCCAAGCACAACCACCAAAGCATAATGCCGAAATATAGAGTCCAAAAATAATGGTCAAAAACCATGAGCACTAAAATTGCAATTAAAATTGCCGTAAAGCCCAAAAACCAAAAATATTTTTCACGGTAAAATTCATGGATATCGCTAAACTTGAATAAACCGAAAACCTGGAGCAAACTAATCTGTTCATCAATTTTATATGTCCAGATGCGTCGCATGGCTTCAATAATAATTAGAATCAAAACTATAAAGCCAAAAATCCCCAGTTCAGCCGCAACCAATAAATAAACATTATGTACCGGCTGATATGAATAGCTGGGAAATTTGCTTAAGTCTTTATTATATAAAGCTAGGGTATAATTGCCCAGGCCGACTCCTGTCAGCCAATTATTTTTCAATAATTCCTTGGCCTGATCCAAATATTGCGCCCGCTCTTGCTGCGACTTCACTTCAAGACGGTCCTGGCTATTGATTCTGGTAAATAGCGGGCCGCGATAAATAATGCCCAAAAAGCTAAAAGTAATAATACCAATCAAGACCAAGGCTCCTAATTTACGTAAGGCTGTCGCATCTCTGGAAAAGCCTATAAAAATGGCCAGAAAGAAAAAAGCAATCGACAAAGACAAAAAGGCGCCTTTGGAAAAAGTAAAAAAAAGGCCGATCAAAATAACAGGCGCACAAACCCAAAGTATAATTTTTTCCCATTGATGCCGGGCCAAAATTAAACTCACAACCAGCAACAAAAAACTGATAACTAAAAAACCAGCTAAAATATTGGGATGAGGCAAAGAACCATAAGCGCGCAAAAGTCTCGATCCGGCTGTTTCTACCACTGAAACTCCCAAGGTTTGAGGCAATTGTTCGGCCATGCCCAGCCATTTACTGGCCCAGACCTGCTGAGTAAAAAACTGATAAATACCCAGACCTGATTGGATAGTGCCGGCCAGGATCAAAGCGCCGACCAGCTTCAGATATCTGAATTTGAAATTTATAGCCAGACAAAGCAGGCCCAAACCTTCCAGCATTTTCAATAAATAATACCAGGCGGCATTCTGATCAGGACTAAAGAAAATACTGATAGCGGCGACGATTAACAGCGCTAAAAACAGGATGTAAAAATCCAAAACTTTATAATTCAAAAAAACTATTTCCCAATCCCGATTTAGCAACTTATAAATTAAGGCTAAAATCAAAATTAAAACCAATAAAACCTCCGTGGCATAAAGACTAAAAGTCAGATACTGACTATCCCCGTCACCCAGCATCCCATAATGCCAAATCCACCTGGTTTGCCAGGGCAAAAGGAAAATAAAAAGATAAAACAGATATTCAATAATTTTGGCTAATTTGGTCATATATTTATTATATCTTAATTAATTTAAATTGGCTAAGCAGGCTTGACATTCACATATTACCATGATAAGCTGAACAATCGAGTACCTTACAAACAAAGGAGAAGAAATGAAAAAATTTCCAGTCGGCTTGTGTCTAACGATTGCAGTTTTGGGACTTTGTGCCCCAAAAGCCAAGGCTGAAAATCGTCACATGCAACTTGAATTCAATGAGTATGACGGCATGGTTTTAGGCATCAATATGATATCAAACGGGATGATGGGAGGAACCGGTGCTTACCTGACCGCCCATCCAAATGCCAATATTACGGATTTCCCGAAAATGATGCGCAGCGAAATTTACTGGCGTGGTTTTTTGCAGGGATCAATCGGCGGCAGCCTGGTCTATGCCGGTGAAAAAACCATGACCTTTCAGACTGACTATGAATATTCCATTCTGACCGGTAAACATCTGTCCAACTTGGGAACTTCAATAACCTATTCCGCCAGTCAAAATGAAAACTGGCTGGCCAATCCCAGTTATATTTCCGATCTCGGACCTATAGTTTTTCACTGGAAAAAAAGTTATGGCTGGAAACCTGAAGTTTACATCCTGCCCCATTCGCTGGTTGTGACAATGTATAGTTTCAGCCAATATACCTTTGAATCCGAACTAAGTCTTAAAACAGGCCTTCTCGTTTTTTCTGGAAAACTCTCTCCAGATAGCACGATTTTTGGTGTCTGTGAAGCCAATATAATCACCATGGATACTAAGGCCATTGATGGCTGGGCTGATGAAAACTCTTCATATGTGACTGAGTTTGTGCTAAGCCATGAATCGATCCACAGCCGCTGGAACCACTTCCAGTATATGCCAATGGATGCAATTTATAATTACCAGATCAATAACTGGGCCGATTCAACTACCAGGGTAAATCTTAACTTCTTGAGATATGAAAATCAGCCTTTCCGCATAGGCGCCGACCTGACCAGCGGAGTTTTTTTCTGGTCAATAGCCAAATGGGAAGATGCCGGAGGAACACCGCAGTCTTTAACTCTGCATGAAATGGCATCATCTAAACTTTTTCAATATGTCGACTAACTTTTAAAATTCTGACATCACAAAACCCCTCTGCCTTCAGAGGGGTTTTTCTTTTGCTGCAAATTATTTTAATAATTCACTGCGTTTTTGTTCAAATTTTTCCAGGTATTCCAGCCTGCGGTCGCTTTCATGAAACTTTAACATTTTATCGTTAATAACTACTCGATTATCGCCCACAACCGCCAAATCTTTTTTCTTCTGGGACATTTTTTTCAGTTGCATCTTTTTGAATTTAGCTTCCAGCCAATCACCGAATTTGCCCTGCCAGACGTATTCTTTGGTTTCGGCAATGGCTTTACTGGCAGAAGTATCCTCCACCCGCAGACGCGGACCCAACTCCTTGGGTAAAAAATTGGGGAAATATTTTTTCAGCCAGGCGTTTGCAGCTACTAATTTGGCATAGAAATTTTCACGCTGATAAATCGGCTGTAAAGTTGCCAGCCAAAAATCTAAATAAATATCATCCTTGGCGATTTTAATATCGGCTAAATCTAAATTTTCATCGGTCACGAAAAAACTCAAGCAAATCTTGTCTTTAACTTTGGCTTTAGGCGGTCGCAGTCCTAAAATAGTGATAATAAAGATCATGGCAAAACGAATCAGCCAGATCCGTCCGCTGGAGACGATAACAAAAAGATCAATATCGCTTTCTTCCTTGGCATTGCTGAAGGACAGGCTGTTACAAACAGCGACTAATTTTATAAAGGGTAAAAATTTAAATAATTTTATTGCCTTCAAGGCTAATTTATATTTTTTAGCGGCAATATTATAGCGCTGCAAACGAACATCAATAATTTCCTGTCTGCCTTTCAAAAAATAAAAACCGCGTTCAGCGGCCGTCAGTTTTTGCATAATATTACTATTTTTTAAACAATCCTCTATTTCTAATAAGCCGAAATCTCCGCCCTGCATGCCTTCAGAATAAAGATACTGCCAGATTTCCTGGCCAGTCAGCGGATAATCAAATAAGTCAAAATAAAGAATGGTATTAAGGATGAAGAGTTCGAGGTAATTTATGTTGAACATATATATTAAGTGCTAAGTGTTAAGGTAAGGAAGCCAGTTAAGTGACCAGTGCTAAGTGTAATTTGAGATAAATACTTTTCACCTTTTACCTTACACCAAACCAACATCTTAACCCTGCCGGCAGACAAACCATTCACGATTCACTAATTTACATTTCTTCAGTTACCACCGGTTCAGTACTTTCCAATTTATTAACCTCGGCAATTTTATTTATTGCTCCGGACTTAAATTTAACTACGGCATCATCAACCACCATATTATCCTCATCAAAACTAATAACCTGAGATTTATTTATTATTAAACTATCCTCAAATAAGCCGGGAATTAATTTCTTCGTACGAACATAATATTTCTCAATTATTCCGGTATCAGTTTCCAGCCCAAAATCTCGAATATAACCCAAAAACTGACCGCCTTGAGTTACAACCGTGACTTTCTTCAATTGTTTCAGGGAAATAATCATAGCTGAGAACTTATTTATTTAAGGTTGAAAATCCTTCCTTCGAAGTTTCACCTTCCAAATTGTCTTTTTTCTTCTTTTTAAACATCCAAACCTGCTGTAAGGCCATTAAAAGCGTAGTTAAAAACCAATATAGAGAAAGACCGGCCGGCAGGCTGACGCCAATGATGACTGTAAACATCGGCATAAAATATACAATCTGTTTATTCATAATGGACATCATTTTTTCATCTGATGAGCCGGCAATTTCCTTGCCCTTAATTAAGGGCGGATTTTTTGTCATCATCATTTTGCTTTGCCAAAACTGAGCCAGACCGGCCATAATTGCCAAGACAATACTTGGTTTGGATAAATCAATAAAACCTAGTGATATAGTATTGATGGTACCGGGATTTTGGATAAAGGCATACAGCATTTCCATGCTCTGGGATTGCAAACCATGAATAAAAACCTGATATAAAGCAATCAAAAACGGCAACTGGATCAGCAGCGGCAGACAAGAAGAAAATGGATTTACATTTTCACTCTTATAAAGAATCATCAGTTCCTTGGCCATCTTTTCCTGATCATCCTTATACTGTTTACGCAAAGCTTCAACTTTTGGCTGGATATCCTGCAAGGCTCGCTGCGATTTAATTGACTGGTAATAAAGCGGAAACAAAATCACCCTAATGACCAAAGTCAGAAAGATAATAGCCAAGCCAATATCATGACCGGGAATGGTATTGTAAAGCCAAACTAAAGCATTGAACAGCGGCTGATAAAAAATCGTATTGTAAACTAATACTATATAGGACATTTTTTAATTTTAATTTTTAAATATAACTCCTGGAAATTAATCCTGAGCTTTAACTTTTTTTTCTTTTTTAACCTTTTTCTCCTTTGGTTCCTTGGTTTTTTTAACCTTTTTTTCTGCCTTTTCTACCTTTTCTTCTTTAACTTCTTCAGCTGCTGTCTCTTTTATTGCTGCCTGCGCCGGCACCTCTTCGGCCACAGCAGCAGCGACTTCTTCCTTTTCACCGGTCGGAGTTTCCTTTAGAATATTAATTCTCCAGCCGGTCAATTTGGCTGCCAGACGGACATTCTGGCCTTCTTTACCAATAGCCAATGACAGCTGATCTTCAGCCACTGTCACTGAAGCCATTTTATCTGTTTCGTTAATTTCTATACCCAAAACCTTGGCCGGAGACAAAGCATTACTGATAAACCTACGGGGATCTTCATTCCATTCAATAATATCAATTTTTTCTCCGCCGATTTCATTGATAATTGTTTGGATTCTGGAGCCTCTTTGTCCCACGCACGAGCCAATCGGATCAATACCCTCAGCGTTGCTTCTGACTGCAACTTTAGAACGGGCTCCGGCTTCGCGGGCAATGGCCATAATATCAATGGATTTATTGCCAATTTCAGGAATTTCATTCTCAAATAATTTACTGATTAATTCAGGGCTGGTGCGGGAAACAATGATTTCTGCGCCTTTGATCGTCATTTCCACCCGGGCAACATAAAATTTCAGACGATCACCTGGATTATATCGTTCTGACCTTATTTGTTCTTCCATCGGCATCAGGGCAGTTACTTTACCGAAATCAACCAAGACTCCGCGCATTTCTTTGCGTTGGACAGAACCGGTTAATAATTCGTGTTCTTTGGATTTAAATTCATTAAAGACATTTTCTCTTTCAGCTTCTCTGATTTTCTGAATAATAACCTGTTTAGCAGTCTGGGCAGCCATACGGCCAAAATCATCAGGAATCTCCAATGGAATTATTAATTCATCGCCGACTTTAATTGATTTCTTTATTTTCTTGGCATCATCTAATAGCAGCTCTACTTTGGGATTGAATTTAATAGCTTCCTGGGGCAATTCATTGTCATCGATATCCTCTACGGTCAAAATTTTAGTTGTCTCTTTTTCCTCAGTTTTATTGCCTTTTTCTTCGGCGACTGTTTCACCGGCTTCGGTTAAAGCCGGTTCTCCCGGAACTTTAACAAATTTCTTATCACGTCCCAAAACATCGATTTCAGCAATTATTTCTTCCGGAAAATCAACGACTATTTTTTTATCATAAACCTTCATTTTTCCGCTTTCTAAATCAAATTCAAAAATAATATTCTGATTCTTGGTGCCAAAATCCTTGCGATAAGCCGCGGCCAAGGCTGAATTAATTGTTTCCATGATTGAGGCTTCGGATAAGCCTTTTTCAACGGCAATTTGTTTGATTGCCTGCTGAATTGTTTTCAAATCTAAATTCATATTTATTAAGTTACAAATCTACAAATATATTACAAATTACTACAAATTTGTAATTATTTGTAGCGTATTTGTATATTTGTAGCATAATTTTTAAAATAAAAACCAGTTTAAAATACATTAAACTAGTCTATTAGTATTATACATGTTTTAAAACCCGATGTCAAATTGAAAAAATTGCCTGAAATAACCGCGATTTTAAAATAATTTTCTTACTCGGAAATATTTTTATGATGCCGGATTATCGCCTTACTCTCACTGCGATTAATCACAATGGCAATTATATCAAAACGGTAATTATCATGATTAATCTGGGCTTTGGCCAAATATTGCCAGGCCGCCTGATGCATTTTTTCCTTTTTCCGGTCAGTCACGGCTTCTTCAGGTAAGCCATACTTGTCAGATAAGCGGGTTTTAACTTCAATAAAAATTATTTGCCCGTCTTTTTGGGCGATCAGATCGATTTCACCCTGTCGGGTATAATAATTACTTTCTACAAGCTGATAATTTCGTTGTTTTAAAAAATCGACAGCTAGTTTTTGACCATAGCTGCCGACTTTTATCTTGAAATTCATTTAATTTTTAACTAAGTACTTTTTTAATTGGCGCTTCTGATCCAATTCCTTTTGCTTCTGAGGCATTTCTTTGAGATAAAATCTCAGCAAATAAAAAAACCAAATAAGCGCCATCAGCAGCCAGATCATTATCCAAAAACGACCGCCCAAAACCGGAATTGCCTCATACCTAAAAAAGAAAATAAAGGTAAAAGAAACAGCCATAGTTAGAAAAAAACTGCCTGTTTTGTGCACAAAATTAGCTTTAATAAAGCTGCGCTTGGCAATCAGCTTTTTTTCGCTGAAATAACCGGCGCCATAACATGCATAGCAAACTAATAAAACCACCAGAAATATTTTCTCAAAGCGGTCAGAGAGTTCGCCTGGATTAACTTCCAGCCAAAAAGGCACGGAAAAAATTTTCCCCCAGTCAATTCCTAGAAATACCATATTAACAAGAATTAAGTATTAATAATTATTTTAATTACGCTGTAAAATAAGACCCCAGAAATACTGGCCGAAATCAGTGTCTTCAATCAAACTTAGCCCGGCTTTACTGGCCAATATTTTAACTTGTTCCTTATCAACCCTTAATTCTGGAGGCGGTCCGAAAGGCGCCGAGATCTTTTTCCAATCAATCACAATCAGCTTACCGCCTTGCTTTAACAACCTGGCGGCTTCAGCCAAAAGCTCGCTTTGATTTTTATTCTGAAATAAAACATTCACCAAAAAAGCCACGTCTAAACTTGCAGCCGGGATATTGGTCATGCCTAGCTTTTCCAAATTTGACCAAACATACTCCATATTGGTCAAACCTTCCATTTTGGCCTTGTTTTTCACGGAATCTAAGGCTGCTTTCTGAATATCTACCGCATAAGCCTTGCCTTCCTTACCTATGATCTTAGCTGCCGGTAAAATAAAATAACCCAGGTTGCCGCAGCCCAAGCAGGCCACATTCATACCGACAATCAAGCCGGTCTTGTCAAAAATCTCCTGCTGTTTTAAAAATTGTAATCCCTCTGTTACTGGCATATATATTAAAATTAAAGATTAAAAATAAAAAATTTTGGTTATTTGGGCAGAAGCGGACCCAAGGCCCAGAAGACAATACCGCCAAAAAGGTCTAACATCATAGTTAAGCCGATAAAAATCATGATCAAACCTAAAAGTTTATAAAAAAATCTGGTACCGCCCGAAGTTGACAGATGCTCTTCGGCCCAGGCATTACGCCCGAAATTCTGAACAAACCATTCAGTCTTTAAAACTAACCATGGCCCGACAGCGAATAAAATAAATCCGAAAATTTTGACAAACATATATAGATAGTGACTAGTGAATAGGTAAAGAAGCTAGTCTTGTGTTTAGTGTCTGGACTATAGTGTCTTAAGCTATAACCTAACCGCTATCCACTAAACCAGGATCATGACCTTTGACTTAACACTAATATAATATCAAAATATCCGTATTCTGACAACCAAACTTGCCCCCAAACCGCCAAAATGCTAAAATTATTATATAACTTTCCACCAAAGGCGGATCCGCCTCTGGCGGAAAATCCTAAATCTGTAATCTAAATAATATGAAACCAGTAGTCAACCGAGAACTATGCATCGGCTGCGGCGCCTGTGAAGGCGTTTGCCCGGAAGTTTTTAAGCTTGATGACGGCAAAAGCGAAGTGATTAAACTTGATGATTATGCTCCATTTAAGGACAAAATCGACCAGGCGGTAGATTCTTGTCCGGTTCAAGCGATCAGCATTGAAGAATAAGACTTGACCAAAATCAAAAAATGTCGTAAAATTCAAATAGCATTTTTTGATTTTTTATTTGCCTGAGAGCTGAGCCGGGGTGGCGAAATTGGTACACGCACTACCTTGAGGTGGTAGCGACCGCAAGGCCATGGAGGTTCGAGTCCTCTCTCCGGCAAAATAAAACGATTAATAACGGCAACAAAATTCGCTAAGCTCCTTCAAAAAGTTATTATTAAAGTTATAGTTATTAGTTATATAAGGGCGCTTAGCTCAGCTGGTTAGAGCGACTCGTTTACACCGAGTAGGTCGAGGGTTCGACTCCTTCAGCGCCCACACTTCGCCTTTCTTGCTTAAGAAAAGGAAGCAAATCTTTAGAATTTGATTTGGCTTCGGTGGGCTTAGGCCCACAAAAAAATGACCTGATGGGTCATTTTTTTATTTTTTATATAGATTGTGTCAAAATGTTTAGACAATATTCAATTCCGCCTTTACTTTTCCCAAGACCACATCATGCTCACGAATTATAACTTTCTGTTCGGCAACGTCATCATCTATTCTCTTCACCCATTGCGTGGTAAAAATACGCTCTTGATCAAGACGCTTGACAATGGTAACAATTTCTTCAAGTGTTTCATTTACTTTACTAAATTCTCCGGCCATATATCTTTCTAAGCCATCGAATCTATTATCATGTTCCAATAATTTATCAGTAATTCTGTCCAAACGCAGCTCATGCACATCAAGACGCTTATCAATACCCTCAAAGCGCTTATCCACCTGCTCAAAGCGCTTATCCACCTGCTCAAAACGTCTATCCAGCTTAACGAAAAGCAGATCATGCTGATTTAATTTATGTAATATTTTATCTCTGACCATAAATTATATTTTTTAAGTGTTTTTATTATAACTTTATTTTTAGCAACCTGTCAAAAACCCTTGGCCTCATCAGTATTATTATAACAATCTCGATTTTTTAAACAATAATTTTTCGTTATAAAAACAGTTATATTTCACTAACTGGATACATAAAAAACTAAAGAATCACGCATTTTTTAAGGCCCAAACCAAACAAAAAAGTGTTAAAAATCTCTAACACTTTTTTCCACAGAGTAAATTTTAAAAACGCCTCACTGACAAACGTATCGTCTGCCTCGTTACCATGACCCTGTACCGCTATCAAACCGGAGGCAACCTCATATAACCTCATAAAACCTCATTCAACCTAATATAACCTATTCCTTACTAACTTTAAATTCAATAATAAACTCGCTCCCCTTGCCCGCTCCGGCGCTTTCAGCCCGGATTTCGGCGTAAATCTTAACGAGCCAATTCAATTAACTTGTTTATTAATTTTTTATATGAAATCCCCATATCCACCATCAAAAGCGGATACATGGAATTTTTGGTAAAGCCGGGCAAAGTATTTATCTCGCTTAAATAAACGGAGCTGTTTTTAAGCAAAAAATCCAAACGACTAAATCCCTTGCAGTCGCATAATTTATAAACTTTTTCTGCCATTTCTTTAATTTCATTAATTATTTTTTGCGGCAGTTTAGCCGGAATTATCATTTTCGTCTTGTTTAACTTATACTTGTCATCATAATCATAAAAGTCATTATAAGGGATAACTTCGCCAGGCGCAGAAATTATCAGATTATTATTGCCTAAAATTGCAACCTCTATTTCGCGGGGCTTTTCTATGCCCTGTTCAATTATTGCCTTGGAGTCATGCTTAAAAGCCTCTTTTATGGCCGAGCTAAGTTGCTTAAAATCTTTGATCTTGGAAATGCCGACAGATGAGCCAGAATTAGCAGGTTTAACAAATAGTGGTAATTTAAAATCTCGCCTAATGTTCTTAAGCTCGCTTGGGGAAATTATTTTATTGTAAATAATCCTAAATTTAACCTGCCTTATTTTTTGTCCGGCCATAAAGGTTTTAAAAACCGCTTTATCCATGCATAAAGCCGAACTTAAAACTTTACAGCCGCTATACTTAAGTTTTTGGCTTTCTAAAATTGCCTGCAAAACCCCATCCTCGCCATATTTGCCATGAGTCATAAGCAAGGCAATGTCAAAATGTTTATTAAAGTCCTCTATTTTAATTTTTTTCCGGCTTTTAAACCGCTTAATGGACTCAATATTATTTAACTTAAAGAAATCACCTGTTTTATGCCAATAAATCAGGACTAATTTGTATTTTTTATAATCAAAATTTTGGATTATATTTCTGGCGGAAACTACTGAAACTTCATGTTCGTTACTTAAACCGCCAAAAATTAAAGCAACTCGCATCATAAATTTACAGTTTTATCTTTAATTATTAAGAATTTCTCTTTAGGCTTTATACTCGTTGGTTTTTTATCTTTAGTTTCCTCATCCTCGCAGGTAGAATTTTGGCAAATCTCCGGACGATTTTCATAATCCTTGCATAATCCGGTATTATCATCAAAATTTTCACATTCATAAGCATTAAGCTTTATCCCATCAGGAGTATCTTCTGAAACAGCTCTGCCTAAATAATTCCACATTTTTTTACCTTCTTTATTGAGTGGGATTTTTTCTTCGGGAAAAAATCTTGATACTTTGACTGGATTGCAGCAAATTGAACATTTTTTCTCTAAACATGGAGCTTCTTTCATTTTTATAAAAATTTTAATTATTAAACTAAAATCTATAATCTAAAATCTTAAATCGTAAATCCCTAACTTCGGCCTTCGGCTTCATCCTTCGGCCTTAAACTTTAAATTCAATAATAAACGAACTGCCTTTGCCATTGCCTTCGCTTTCAGCCCAGATCTTGGCATGATGCTTTTGCATAATCTTTTTGGCAATATATAAGCCCAGGCCAGTGCCTTCTGTATGCACCAGCTGTACACCCTTGGCGCGGGAAAATTTCTGAAAAAGTTCCGGCATTTCATCAGGGGCAATACCGCGACCGCTATCTTTGACTGAGAAACGGACATGTCCGTCCAGCTTTTCCAGCTGCACAGTTACAAAGCCTTTCTCCGTATATTTAAGGGCATTATCCATCAGGTTCATAAAGACTTCCCTGACTTTATTGCGGTCCAATTTAAGCGCCGGAATCTTTTTAGTCGGCTTAACATAGGTGAATTGTAAGCCCCTGCTTTTAGCATGCTGTTCCAGCTCTTCAAAAACTTCTGTGGCCAAAGCATCGGGGTCCACCATTTCAAAATCGTATTTCATTCTGCCTGATTCAATGCGGGAAACATTCAGCAAGTCTTCGACCAGGCCGATAATTCTCAAAGTGCTTTTAAAAACCTTATCCAAAGGATTTGCCAGTTTTTCAGGTACTTCGCCAAAATCCTTTTGCTGTATCATGGACAGATAGCCTTTGATAACTGTCAAAGGCGTACGCAGCTGATGGGAAGCAATGGAAATAAATTCTGATTTGGCCACATCCAGTTTTTTCAGCTGGGCATTGGCGACTTTCAATTCCTTGGTCGCTTTATCTACTTCCTCTGTCAATTTAACCGCAAAATTCTTCTGTTCCTGGTACAGACGCGCGTTCTGCATGGCCACGCCAGACTGGGAAGCAATGATCTGCAGCATTCTGATATCTTCATTGGAATAAACATCACCTGATTTTTTATCGCCATAAAATAAAAGGCCGACCAGTTCGTTTTTAACATAAATCGGCACGATCAGATTAACCTCATACTTATCCATTTCAGCCAAAAGCGAATCCAGGACCTTATTCTGCATTTGCTCATTGGTTTTCCTTAATTCTTCACGGGCTATAATTTCTTTGTCCAGATTCTGACCGTGCAAAAAATTAAAAACCCTGGCAAATAGCTCCTTATCAATAGTATTAGTCTGATTTTCGCCGTTAATACCGGCCATAGCTGCCTGCTTATAAACATTTTCATCTTTATCCAATAAAAACAAAGAAACACGCGTGCATTTAAACACCGACTCGGTTTTTTGAGTAATGAAATCAGTCAGGGTATTCAAATCCAACGTTGAAGACAAACGGTCGGAAAATTCAGCAATCACTTCCTGCGGTTTATATTCAGCCTTAAATAAAAAGCTGTCTGTAACTTCAGACAGCCATTTTTTCAATGGTTCAAAACCCAGAGCCACCAAAATAGCCATAACAATACCGTTTAAGATCAAAGAGGAGACGCCAAAGATGTCAGTAAATACCAAACTAAGTATAAACGCTAAAATTGCATAGATTGCAGTGATTAAAAGGACTAAAGATGTGAATACAGCCGAACGTCTGATAATGACACGGATATCCATGAGACGGTAGCGAAGGATCGCATAAGTAGTAAACCCTATAAAAAACAACATGGATATGGGGCCTAGCAAACTATATTGAGATATGTTAAAGAATAGTAATACTAAATTTGTCGTTAAACCTAAAATGCTACTAATGCCCATCCCTAAAAAGATATAACGGATCTGGTTTCTAACCAAATTCATTGACTTTTTATACTTTTTTATTAATATGTAAAAAGCAAGAAATAAAAATACGACATAATAAACCAGCAGAAAGAGATACAAAGGTCCAACAACTACTTCTGCGCCCCAACTTCTAAGTATAATTTTTTCTACATTCAAACTAGTTGGGGATAAAACTATAATAATCAGAGCTGGTATTACTAAAATTAATTTATATATTTTTTTAAAATCACCCTCGTCGGTTGGAAAAACTTTTGCAAAAAGTAAGAAAAAATACACAATGAGCGACGGTCCTATTATGGCCATTTTATTCCAGAAAAGTGCAGGGTCATATTCTTTCACTGTATCGGCGAATAGTAAGGCAAATACCCATAAAAATATAGATAAAATAAAATATGAAAAATATCTATTTACCTTACTTGATGAATTTTTTCTATAAATAAAAATCCCCAAAATTATCAACAAAATTAGAATGGGGATATATGTGATGTAGGCAATCATATTACTCTAATATTAATGTCATACACTTGATACTCCCACCTGATTTCAAGAATTCTGAAGTATTTAATGTATGTATATTATAATTATATTTTTTTAATTGCTCATGTGTCTGCGGACAATCTTTATTAATGATTATATTATCATTAACACTTATGGAGTTACAGGCATATTTAAAAGCCTCATCATCGTTAATTTCAATAATATTCTTAAATTCTGTTTTTATTAATTCACAAGACTCCGAGCTAAATGCCTTTGGATAATAAATCACAGTATCCGCATAATCAAAATATGCCAGACAAGTATCCATGTGATAAAAATTGGGATTAATTAATTCCAAAGTAATCACCTCTTTTTCTAAAATACGGGACACCTCTTTGTGAGCGGCTAGACTCGATCTAAAGCCGTAACCCATAATAATTTTATCATCATGAAAAATTCGATCTGCCTCGCCTTCAAATTCTACATTAGGAGATAAACGGATTACTTCATAACCGTTTTTTTTGAACCAATTTAAAAAATATGGTTCTTCTCCCCGTCTCTCCCTAAATTTAAACTGAGATGGTATAAAAACATGACCATACACCAAGCCGGCATTGGCCGTAAAAACCATATCCGGTTGATTGGGCACAGGTTCAATTAGATCCACAATAGCTCCTAATTCAAGGTACTTATCATAAAGCTGCTGCCATTGCTTTTGAGCTAGTATTTTATCAGGCTTGTTGTGAACGTTCATCCAGGGATTAATTTCATAATCCACGTCAAAATATTGAGGGGGACACATTAAAAATTTATGAGTTCTTTTGATTTGGTTGTTCATCGATAAAATGGACTCTAGGCGGATCAAAGCCGTTAAATCTAGAGGCGTATGATAGTGTATAAGCTCCTGCATTAATTATATACAATTTATCGCCAACCGTTAAATCCTTGGGAAGATAATATTCCTTAAACATAGTATCCACGCTATCACAAGAAGGACCGGCAATTGTATATGGGATTAAATCATCCTTATGAGTCAAACCCGTCAATTCCTTTTCACTAACTATTTCATAGCTAAAACCCTCAATACTTTCCATTAAACCATTAAAGACTCCCACATCAATATAAAGCCAATTTTCTGAACCTCTGGCGGCTTTTAAAATAACGGAAGTTACAAGATTGCCTGAATCGCCGATCACAGCTCTGCCCGGCTCAATAAACAATTCCAAATCAGGATAATCGCCAAATCCATCCTTTAAAGTTTTTTCTATTTGATGTTTAATTTCTGAAATTAGTGGGGTTTTTTTAAGATGCTGTACTGGAATCCCTCCACCGAGATTGATAAGTTTAAGATTAATGCCATTTTTCTTGGCTAAATTAAAAATTTCAGCCGTTGTAATTAAAGCATTGGACCAATTTAATGGATTTAAGCATTGAGAGCCGACATGGAAAGTAATGCCATAGGGTATAACCTTGGAATTTTGAGCATATTTTAATAAATCCAAAGCACGTGAAGAATCAGCTCCGAATTTTTTTGATAATGGCCAGTCACTGCCCGTATTATCAACAATAATACGCAGATAAACCTTTGCTCCCGGTGCATGTTCTGATATCTTATCTATTTCCTGCTCGCTATCGTAAGCGAAATATTCTACACCGGCTTCATGAGCCTTTTTAATAAATCCCGGAATTTTATTCGTGTTGCTGGTAATGATTTTCTTAGGATCAACACCTAAATTTAACAAATCCTGAAGTTCATTAACGGAAGCAATTTCAAAACCGCTATCCATATCTTTTAATAGCCTTAAAATATCTATCGTAGGATTTGATTTCATGGCATAAAAAACTTTAACGCCAGCAATACTATCCTTAATTTCCTGGTACTTTTTTCGGATAATTTCCTTATCCAAAATTAAGGCTGGGGTTATAATTTCCGCCGAATTATGATGTTTTTTAAGCTTATTGATAGAAAGCATAAAGATTTTGTTATATATTTTTTAGATACTATAATTTAGCATATAATAAGATTGCTGTCAACTGTTGTAAAATAAGCTTTCTTTGAATATTTGCTGTTAAATACTTGACAAATACAACAAAAAAGTATATACTAAGACAATCGAGAGTTTTTCATTCAATGGTTTAAGGAGGATTTCGTAATGGAAGAAAGAGTTTTAAAAACACAGGTAATTTCTGATCCTGTCCTGCAGCTGAAAATCTGGGAGACCTACAAGAATTCATTTGCTAACACCGATGACTACTGCGCCCAAGATCAAATCTGTTATGATGAAAAAACGATGAAAGAGGCCCTACTTGACACTGACTACTGGAAATTCGTTCTTTTCTTAGGTGACGAGCCGATTGGTCTTTGCTTAATGACCAGTAATCTCGTCAAAGCTCGCATCGCCTACTGCAATGACCGCTTCCTGACGCGGAAATATCCCAACTATGTTTCCGCAGGACGGCTTTATTATGTCACTGCCATTTGTGTTCTGCCTGACATGCAAAAAAGGGGCAAGGGCATTGAGCTACTGAAAACAGTTTGCCAACACATCTTTGATTACAAGGCCATGGTCGCCTATGACTACTCGGAAAACAAGAATTCCAGTTTAACTGGACTAATCACCTACGTGGGTAAAAAATTAGGCTGGGAGATCATTGAGGTTCCGCTTGACCGTCAATGTTATACTTCGCTCTACTACCAGCATGATGGAAAGCCCTCATAAATTACATATCTAGCAGGTGCCGCCTCGGCATCTGCTTTTTTATTTGCTAATATTGGTATAAATAAATATCAATGAACCTCTATTATTTATACCACATTTTTGACCTGTCAACAAGGGTTCGTCTAGAAACAAAAGAAAAAGACGTCTCACTCGGTGAGACGTCTTTATATTTGTAGCCATTTTTTTTATGGCAAACTGCGTAAAATCGCCTGAAGATCCATTTCCAGGTACCTTTGAGAAAAAAAGTTCTCCGGAAATACAGGCTTGATCTTACGTTCAGAAAAGGTTAGCACGGTCAGATGACGGGCCGACAAATTCTGAACTACCATCCGGTTGGACCGCCAATACTCGCCTACCCTGACAATATCCTGGTTAAGCTGAATCTTGGCCAATTGACCTTCCGGGTCATAATACTCCATTTTGAGGATGAAGTAGTTGTTTGGCTGCAGCCAGATTTTACGGCGGGAATAACCGAAATTACCAATGTCCTGACTGTCCCTTGGGCGGGCTTCGAGGACATAGCAATTCTGGCTGTTCAAAACCTCATCGGGCAATCGCAGGTACTCCCAGCGATCCAGAACTTCAGGTTCCAGATCGCCAAAAGTGATGTCAGAAGCCATGAAGCGATCTGACTTTTTGCTGGACCCGATTATGCGGGTGCCGATTTCCGGTAAGTACAACTGCTGAAAAGTCTGACTGGCTGATTTTTGCACTGTCAGGACACCCATGCCCTGTAAAGTTGCCGGTGCCGAGACTTTGAGCAGACTGCTTTGCAGATTAGCCTGGTTGGCCAACCACATCTGCATGGTGATGACTCGATCAGGCTTGGCCTGATCATCAAGACCGGAAATCAAGGCCATGTGAATGACGAAACTTTCACTGGCCGCATTGTAGAGCTTTTCTTCCTGGTCCATTATCTGTCTGGCCTGCATGGAATCGAAATCCTGAGACCAAACAGGCCAGGCCAGAAAACAAACCAGCAAAATCAAGAGCAATTTACCTTTCATTTATTTCCTCCTCTGAAAACTTGCCCAGAATAGGGGTTAGAAGCGGTAAAAAGACCAATGTTCCGACCGAACAAACAACCATGGTCAGAACAATCAGCCAGCCAAAATCGCGAATCGGGGTAAAGCTGGAGAACAATAGCACCGTAAACCCCAGGATATTCGACAGCGCGTCAAAAAGTATGGGTTTGCCAGCCTGATAATTGGTCAGACTGATCATTTCCTGCAAAAACCGTTTGTCCGGTTTCTTTTCCAGCAAACGATTTAAGTAGTGAATGCTAAAGTCCACGCCGACCCCGACTGTGACTGAAGTAAGAATACAGCTGGCCAGATCAAGCCTGATCCCCAGCCAGCCCATTAACCCAAACACCAGAATGGTGGAATAAGTTAAGGGCGCAATCGCCAAAACTCCCAGCCGCCAGGAACGGAAAACAAGAGCGCAGACCAGCCAGATAATGATGATCGAACAAATGATATTCACTATTTTGCCGGTCACGATGTACTTGTTCTGGCTGATCCATTCCATGTTTTCGCCCCCGAATTTAGCTGTCAGTTCCGGAGGGAAATTCGTAGCCAGGTAATTTTTCATCTGCTCGTAATTCTGTTCAATTACCTGACTGTCGTCAATATTCATCCAGATGGTCACTTTCAGCTTTTGATGTGACCCGTCCAGATAAGTACCCAAATCCACGGTTGTGTCCATGGCGTAAAGCAACAGGTATTGTGAAACCAAGGCAAAAGACCTTGGCACACTCTCCTGCTGATTCAGGGTTTTGTTGATGTAAATCAAGGCGTCGATAATGGAATCAGTGTAGCCGACAGACGGCAAACCGGCAGCGTATTTCTGGAACTGCCAGATCTGCTCCAAATTTTGCGGCTGGAGGACACAATCAGTGGTTTGACATTCAAACATCACTTCGATCACGCCTGTGCCCTTAAACTCCCGGTCAAATAATTCCGAAGTCAAACGAACAGGATGGTCAGCCGGGAAAAACTTGGTCGGATTCGAACCGACCTGCAACTGGCTCATGCCAACAAGCGCTAGAACCAACAAAATGCCGGAAACCAGCCAAACCAGCCGAGGATGTTGGATAATTTTCTTTATGCCAACCAGGCAAGACTCAGTCAATTGCTCAAAAAACCCAAGTCCTTTGCCTGGTTTTTGGGTTGGCGGCAAAACTGCCAATAAGGCCGGGCAAAATATCAGAATGTAAATCAGCATGAAGATAATGCCCAGAGCCGCAAACAAACCAAATTCCCGCAAAGAAATTATTTTGAACACCGCCAGGGTGCCAAACCCAATCGCCGAAGTCAGCCCGGCCAAAGCAATTGGCTTGACGACCAAGCTTAGGGCCTGATTTCTTTGTTGGGGACTAACCGAAAAGTAACGTTCCAGTAAATGAATACCGTAGGACGAACCTAAGGCGATAATCATTACCGGAATAATGGAGGTAACCGTGCTGACCTTATACCCCAGCCAGCCCATGGCACCCATGGTAGAAACCACGGCCAAAAGCATGGCTATAAGCGGCAGGAAAACCGAACGCAGGTTAGCAAAGCAAAAAAAGAATAAGAGACAAATGACCGCAATGGCCAAGGGAAAAAGAATAGACAGGTCATGATTAATACCGGCGTCAATCGCTTCATCAATGACCTGAAAACTGTAGACAAAAATTTTTTCAGGTCCCTGATATTGGGCGATCAGATCATTAGCCACCTGGTAGACCTCGTGTTCCGGCGTGGTTTTATCAACCGGAGCCTGAATCAAAGTCGTGGTCAAATCAGCAGAAATCAAACGCTGCCAGATCAAAGAGTTACTGCGCAGCACCTGTTCCAGCCGTTGTAATTCCTGACTGGTCTGAGGCACAGTAGACAGTAGCGGTTCGATCAGAAGACCGTCCGCTGAATTTTCCACTTGCGTAAAAGTCGCCAGGCTCAAAATCTGTTCTTTGTTGATGCCCGGGAAAGAGCGCAAGGCTTGTGAAAATTCTTTAAGTTTGACCAGGCTCGCAGAATTAAGCAGGCCGTTTTCATTGACAACGGCAAAAACCACATAGCTTTTGTCGCCGAAAACCTGCTTGAATTCATTATTGGTTTGGACGATCTGATCATTGTCAGGCAGCTCGCCCTCCAAGACCGACCGAATTTCCAGTTTGCCCAGGCCATAAGCCAGGAACAAAGTCAGACTCAGGCAGGCCGCGATGACCCACCATTTGTACTTGCCTACCAGGTTAAAAAATCGTTCCATCACATCCTCCTCTTGCAGCCGTTAGCTACGGTTTTTGTTTATTTTTTGAAGTTATAATACCTCTAAATTGTCAAAGTTCAGATACTTAAAGTTACCATAAAAAATGCAAGTTGTCAACGATTTAACAAAATAAAAAAGGGCATTGCTGCCCTTTAAAATTTATAGCTCAAACGGAAGATAAAACGCTGGTTTTGTTCCATGAATTCCCAGAAACTTTCTGTCTCGCCGCTAAAGTAATTGTACTCCAGCTGTAAGGACAGATTATTCTGAAAAGTATAGGCCAGGCTGGGAATTATAATCGTGCCCTCATTGGGAAAATTATAAATCCCTTCAACCGCTGCTGAAAAGAAATCATCGCCAAAAATAATTTTGGCCGACGCTGCATTGGTGAAAAAATGCCTGATCCAATTGGGATCTTCTTGACTCGGAGATTCGCCAATATACTGCATGGTCAGATAAAGATTATAATTGCCGGCCACCTGGCCGAAATTATAATCCCCGCCAACCACATACTGGCCATAATCCTGATCCGGCATATCGGGGTAAACATAATAAGCACCTTCACCCCGCAAGACCAGCTGCCCGATGGAGTAGACAAATCCGCCGCCCAGAGCCTGCATCTGTTCATAGTGGTAAACCAAACGCAAATTCCAGGGATCAGACGCATCGACTTCAATGAACGGCAAGGCGTCATAGCCAGAATACAGCAGACTGACCAGCTGCAGATTTTCTTTTTGCCAGCTCAGCCGCAAACCAAACTGCCAGGGAGACTCATGCTGCTGCGGCAAGTCCTTATCAACCGGCAAATCAACCCCGTAATAAAAGTAACTATTTAGGGGCGGTAAACGGCTGGGAATAAAATACGGGACCACCACAGCTTCAATCTGCCAGTCAGCCGGGTAATAGGCAAAGGCCAGCAGAGGCAAACCGATTTTCCGGTCGTAAATCAAATCAGTCAGATCAACCGGGTTAATCAGATCGATCGGATTAAACCGATCAGTAATACCCCAGTTGATTTTCTTGATCCCCAGATACAAATCTGCCTGCGGCCAATAGCGCCGCAAATAGCATTCTTCCAGACTCAGATAAGGACGGTAATCCTGATTTTCAGCCAGGGCTCCCCGCTCCAAATCCAAATAATTGTATCTGGATTCCAATTCACTCTGCCATTGCCAGTCATCAGTCAGAAAGACTTTCAATTTCAAATTGACAATCCCCTCAGGGACATATGCCTGATCACGCTGACCAGCGGTCTGATCTTCGCCTGGCTGGGTATAGAAAAAGGAATTAAACTGTACATTGCCCTTGAGGCTAAAATCATCCTTTTCCAAAGCCAAAAGCTGACCGGGAAAAAGCAGAAGTAAAAGCATGATTATTATCTTTTTCATCAATTATCCTCCCTTGATATCAAAGAACTTTAAGATTACTTAGATTATCAGAATAAACTAATTTTGTCAACATAAATTAAAAAGGGCAAACTATCAGTTCACCCTTTTGGGGATTGCCAAATTTACTTAAAGAACGAACGAATTTTTTGCCACAGTCTTTGACAGCACCAGCAATTTTGCCAAATATTTATTCTATTTTAAATTTTCCTGACCATAACCAAGACTTCGGGCAAATTTTTATTATTCGGATATTTTTTTATTTTTTTAGCTACAAAACCGCAATCTTTATAAGTATTAACTGCCTGTAAATTATCAGGCCTAACCTCCAGATATATTTTCCCAATCTTTTTCCGCTTGGCTTTTGTCAGTAATATTTTGATGGCAGTTGTACCGATTCCCCTGCCCCAATACTTCTTTTCACCTATAACTATTTGGGTCTCATACCATCCGCCTTTCCTGGCAGCTAAAGTAATGTGACCGACTGTTTTCTTACCATATTCAATCATGAACTGCCAATTTTTCTTATCTTCCAGCATGTCCAGAAAATATTTCCGCACTTCAAAATCAGACAGTATTTTAAAATTGCCGCTGGTTACACTGATAAGTCCCCTATCACGCCACCACTTGAAAAAGTATTTAATATCAGATGCTTTTAATTTTCTTAAATGAATTACTGCCATCTACTTATTTTAAATTTATTATCTTTTCCAACTCCTTAACAAATTTTTTCGTTAAACTGCTTTTACGATATCGCATGGGCATTTTTCGCCACTTTTTTATTCCACGCTTAGCAAATAATTTTGCTTTGGCTTTGTTTCCCATTTGAATGTAAAGTGTTGCCAAAGCATAATCAGAGCCATAGTGTCCCCTAATATGCTTGTAGGCAAGAAGATAAAATTTTTCAGCATTTTTTAAATCGCCAAAATTCCGATAACAATGTCCGATATACATATTATATGCCTTATCATTAGAAATCCTGATGTACTTTTTAGCCAGGGAAAATGCCCGCTTATCCTTTCGCCTGATTAAAAATCTAATCTTGCCAAAATAACCGCCGTTATATTTGGGATACTTGTTTATCAATCGGTCATAAATGTCTTCCGATTCCTTAAGATCAAGTTGATCTTTATTTTTCTGACCACGTTTGTCTAATAATTCACCGAGCATTGATAAAACATCCTTGTCATTAGGATATTTTTCTAACCATTGCCTTAAAAGTAATATACCGGGAGTATAATTATCCTGATCGCGATAATGATTAAATTTTTGATGTAATTTTTTAGCTGCTAATTTTTTATTCATACAATAACTATTTTCTTAGAACTACTTATATGCTAACAAATATCAGGGTAAAGATAAACCATATTACAACTTAATAATCGGGGTATAATTCCCGCCTTTTGAGGTAATCTTTGCCTTAAACGCCAGCCAAATACCCAGAGAGGCCTTATTATCTTTATGTATAGTACAAGATAAATATTTGAGGTTACTATTCTTAGCAATTTCCAATATCTGTTTAAAAGCTTGAGTTGTAATCCCCATTCCCCAATACTTGCTGGCTAACCAGTAACCGACATTGGCTTTCTTTGTCCCTAAATTAATATGACTTAGGGAAATCATGCCAATGGCCCGGCTTTTCAACATAATCGTAAATATTTGAGCCCGGTTATTTTTTGCCCAAACAATATTTTTAGTCTTAAACTCTTGAGCAGTTATTTTTTTACCTTCACCACCTAAACTCTGATCTAATTTTTCATCAGTATTCAAAATACTGACAAATTGGTTTACCTGCCTGGCGTTAAGATCATGAACGGATTTTATCCGGATATATTTTAACATATTTGCTGCTAGTTATTGATTTAAGTATAATAATAAACCGGCCGAAAGAACAGACCGGGTTTGCTGACCATTATTAATCGGGAATGGTATATGAGTCAAGAATAGGATGAAACAGAGATAAAAAGCAAAAAAAGCACCGAGCCGAAGCCCGGTGCTTATAGATTATTACCCGCCTATCTCAGCTAGTTTTTTTCGGTAAAACTCAGGGAAAACTTTCCGGAACGCAGGGTTAATGTCATCATTCCGAAAATAATTTTCCTGCAGATATACCAATGCTGCCATTCCTGGCTTGAACTTTTCGAAAATGGCTCGATTGTTTACCCGAGGGCCGGTTGAAATTACGCGAGTCAATCCGTGTTTGCGCAGAACTTCAGCCTGGACATTCAAAGCCCGCCACTCAGCGTCCCACCATTCCACCTGACAATCATATGAATTATATCCTTCCAATTCACACAACTTGAACCGCATGCCCGATTGGTGCTTGCCCATCCAGTCCTCAATGTGACGATTTTCATGCACCAAATATGAGGCCAAGAATCCTGGCCGCTCATTCTCAACGGAAAAATATTTGGGGTTAATGCCAAGGGCAAAATTTATTCCGCTGAAAACCAGGGGACTGACATTTTCCTGACTCGTGTAAGCCGTTTTTAATTGCCTGGAACGAATCAAAGTAATTAAATTGGTTCTGGCGTCATTATCAGGAATAGAATTGATAATTTCAACCAGCTTGTGCTGATCACTTTGCAACTCCTGGGCAGAATACAACCTCCCGACACTGGTGTCAGCCAGAATCATCGTAAACTCATCGGAAGATAAATCTGCCACAGAATCATCAGAAACGGTCAGAACAAGGACAGAGCAGGCTGCCAGCAGAACCATTGACGTAAAGGCGATTGCCAGGCTCAACTTCTTTTTGGTCCACCAGCCTTGCTTATTCTCCGTGGCCATTGCCTTTTTGCCGGTCTTATTTTTACCCGACTTGATTCTCTTGCTCATCACAACTACTCCTTTCGCCCGCTCGGGCTGCTATTTTGTTTTTGTAAAGAACTTTAACAAAGCGACGCTTACCTAATTAAACATTCAATAATATCAGGAATTAAGACATTTGTCAATGGTAAACAAAAAAAAGCCCCTTCTCAGAGGGGCTTTAAATTTAATCATTGTAAAGAGAAACGTAAGACCGAATCCTTTCCTCAGAAACCGGCATTTCGCGATCAATTAAGCAAGTAATTATCGCTTGCCGTAATTCCTGACCGACCAGCCGCTTTTCATCCGTCTCTTTGTAATTAATATCAGCGGCAATCTCATGGATCTCGGACAACACATTACCGCAATAAAAGTTTATCGGAGCTTCAGCTGTCGATACCATCGGCTTAAAGTTTTTGCAGCTGTCTTTGTTTTTAAAGACAACCCCCAAAATTAACCCAATGACCGATGCTAAAACTAAACTGGCCACCAATACGTTCCTTTTCATCTTCCTTTCCTCCTTGCCCGCTTTTGTCGGGCTTTTGATTTTAAAGACCTATTATAATTATAAATTACCTAAAAATTGCGGCAATGATTTATAAGGCAAAAAAGTGTTAAAAATAAATAACAAAAAAGAGCCAAAATGCATTTTGACTCTGAAAATATTACTATATCCTCTGCGAATTCATGCAAACAATCGCTAACAAAGATATACACATAGCCTTTTTGTTTAGCTAAATAAAAAAACTGACATCAAGAGCAGAGCTGGTTAAAAATATATTATTCGGTATAATTTTTCAATAAGCCCTCCAATCTTCTAAACTCGTCATCCTCCCCCTTAATCGTCCAGTCAACATTTTCCGCCAAACGAGAGCATAACTTTAAAAACTCTTCCCGGCCAGCCAACACCGGCACGCCTAAATCATCGGCAATATTATGCAAAACTTTCAGAGTTACCTCAAGTTCACTTTTAGCCGTGATCTTTTCTATTTCCAAATAAGCCACGTCTTTAGCTTTGATCAGAGAAGCAATAATATCGCCGTCATAGGAAAAATTATAGCTTTCCCGTTCGCCTACCCGCACGTCATCAAAATCAAGGAGTAAAAATAATTTCACGAATCCTATAAAATCCTGAGCGCTAATCGGCTGGTTTATTTCCACCCGATCTGCCGCATGCCAGTCTCCCTTTTTAACGGCAATTTCAGCCTGACCGTTAGTAATTCTGATTCTGACATCCACTTCCCCGTTGGCAGTTTTACCGAAAAACATAACAGACAGCCGTTTGGTTTTGGAAAGTAAAGGCCGTGACGCTGACAACTTCTCCAAGACTTTTTCAAAATCACCCGACACATCCGCCCTAATTTCACATTCAATATTTTTCTCCATATTTATAAATTTAATTTATCCGCAGCTTTAATTCCTTAACACACAATTTCAAATAAGCCGCAGTTTTATAAGATCTTAGCTGATTCAGATTAACCCATGCATATTCACTGTGTTCCTTAGGGTTAACTTTAATATTTTTTTTATCCGTCTTAGCCAGGAAAATTAAAGTGAAAAATTGTTTCTTCTTTTTTCTGTCGATGTTTGAATAACAATAAAAAAGCTTCGGATTCTTCAGCTTCAAACCGGATTCTTCAAGCGCTTCCCGCACCACCCCATTTTCCGGGATTTCACCATCCTCAAGCGTTCCTCCGGGCAAATCCCACCGACCTTCCAAAAATACGCCTTTGGCTCTTTTTAATATCAAAAGCTTATTATTATTTATAAACGCAACATGGACAATAATTCCTTTATGCATATAATTGATAATAATTATTTTCAATTTTATATTTTTATAATATCACACTTTTTAACTTTAAAATAATATCAGATTACTACTTTTCTGCTATAATACCTTTATGAATAAACGCCTACAAAAACAAATTCTTAAAATGGTTGCCAAGGATCAGGCTATGCGCTTTTTCGGGGTTTGGAATCCCAGGATAGACCATAAAAATACCAATGCCTTAAAAAATATTATTAAAAAGTATGGCTGGCCTGATATTCCCTTAGTTGGTAAGAAAGCGAGCCTGGGCGCCTTTCTTTTGGCCCAGCATGCTGATAAAGATTTAAAATTTCAAAAGCTATGCCTGAAAATAATTACTGAAAAATTTAAAGAGCATAAAATGGAGCCGCAAAGCGTTGCTTACTTAACTGACCGCGTTCTAGTAAATTCCGGACAAAAACAAATCTACGGCACTCAATTTTATTTTAATAAAAAGACCAAAAAGTTTGGACCGCGTCCAATCAATGATCGAAAAAATCTTTTTAAGCGCCGTCGCCAAATGAAACTTGGTTCATTTTGGGCAAACTACAAACTGCTGCTCAAAAGGCACAGGGAGATACAAATAAAAAAAAGGTAAATCAATGGTTTACCCTTTTTAAATTTACTTATTAAAGAACGAGCAGATTTTTTGCCACAGTCTTTGGCACCACGAAGGCTTGGGTTCTTCCTTTTCATCCGGGTCCTTGTCTTCATGACTTGAGCCACTGCCATAATAGCCCATGCGCTCGCGCCAGTGTGGCGCAGGATTTTCATTTACCCATCCGGTAATCGGATCATAATCCCTGGAGCAACCATCATCAAAATCACGCATGACGACACCTCCTTTTTAAAACTCTTAAAGACGCCGCTAAACCTTTGACCTGGTTTGGTCTGCCAATTTATCAACCAATTGATAAATATTTTTATTCTTCAGCCAGATATTTTTGATAGTTGTTCTCAACTGCGAATGTTCCTCATACCCTTTATCAGCACATTCCATTAAATTAAAAAAATCCTGATTCAAAATTTCGGTTAAAGATTCCTTGATGTCATAATATTGCTTCAAATTTAACTCCTTATTAAAGCCCTCACCAAAAGCATACCAGGTATAAAAATGCCATAATTCATGCATAACCACCATTTTGGGCCGATCTGAATCTAAGCTGACAAAAAATAAATTATCTATCAATGAATAACCGCAACGGTCATTGGACGTTAGATAGGCGGTAATTTTATCTACCGGCAAGCTGATCTCAAAAATCTCATCAGCCCGTTTAAAAAATTGATTCTGAACTTTATCCCATTCAGTCTGGAATTTGGCCAGCTGGGCTTGAGGGTCAATTTTATTAATATCCAAATAATTTTTTATAAATTCCTGCAATAACACGTCATCCAACTCTTCCCCGTAAGTCTGCTGATAAATAAAATGCTGACGAGAGGGTTTGCCGCCATGACCCAAAGATTTGGCAGCAATATGAAAATTGAGAATATCTTTTGATAAATTGTATTCAAATTGTATGGTCATAAAGATTTACCTATTTTTTTGAGCAATCATTCTGACAACTCCATGTTGATGAGAATCTTCATAGCCTGCATGACCAGGATCAGCAACAACCAATTCTCTATAAAAAATTAAATCGTAATCACTAAACAAACTTTTAAGCTCTTCGGCTTCAAAGTAGGTCTTATTAGCATTATTTTGATATGAAGGATCTTTGGTCGTAAATGCGGCAATAATCACATAGCCGCCTGATTGTAACCCGTTTTTTATATTTTCAATTAAGTTGTATCCGTCCGTCTTTGGGAGAAACTGCAGAATATTAAACGCGTTAATGATGGCAAATTTATTTTTCTCAATTAAATAACTAGAAACATTGCCACAAATAGCCTTTATAGTTTTGAGCCCCGATTCCACGGACTTGTCTTTAAGCTTTTTTACTCCCTCCTGAGATTGATCAACGGCCGTAACCTTAAAGCCCTGTTTGGCCATAAATGCAGAGTCACGCCCCTGGCCGCAACCCAAGTCTAAAAACTCAGCCCCCGGCCTAACTTTTTTCCAAACCATGCCTAATAGTTGATTACGCTGATTACCCCAAACATCGACGGTTTTTTTATAAATTTTATTGTAGTCCATAAAATTAAAATCTATCTATTTTCCTTGGATCCATTCCAATTTCATTTTCAATTTCAGAATAAATCTCTTCTTTGCTTTTACCCCAATTCTGCCGCTCAAAATAGGTATCGTAAAATCCCCATTTTTCTTTACCGCCCAGCTCGCGGTATTTTTTTATTAATTTATAGGCCAATTTAAAATAATCCAATCGTCCTACATTGATTAAAATATTAGCAGCATAATAATAATCGTCCCTATTTTCCAACGCCTCATTCTCAATTAAAAAATAAACGATTCTAGCTCTTTCTTCGCACTCACCTTTAAACACATAAAACGGCAATTTATCTTCAGCTTCCACCAATTTGGGGGTGCCTTGTTGTTTTATAATTTCCTGACGTCTTTGCTGATCAAATTCATGAAAATTTTTTAAAAGTGTTGAAATAATTTTAGTCATATATTTAAAATTAAAAAGGGATACTAAGCTTTGGCTTTTCTCCCTAAGTATACTTTCAGACTAGCAATTCGGCAATGGCCTGTGCGATCTGAAGTTCTGTTTTTAGTTGCACAAAATACCACTGCCCATTGGGATTAATCTCTAAAAAGATATAATCCCCGTTCGGAGTGACAATCATGTCAATGCAGCCGAATTTCAAGCCAAGTGCTTTCATGTAGCCATGAATTTGTTCCTCAATCTGGACGGGCAAAATCATCGGCTCCATTTTCACGTCAAAATCATTAAGCTGGGGCTTGCGGCGCCAATCCAAGGAAGTTGCCTCATCTTGTTGAGACAAGATTTTTACCGCGAATATTTTTTCGCCTACCACTGTAATCCTAAGTTCATAAGCCTTAGGCACAATTTCCTGAAAAATTGACGGCGACATCTTTACGGAATCAATCTCTCTCATTTGTTCAGCTGTCACCAGATTTGTATAAATGACCCGGTTAAGCATGGGACTGGAAGCAAGTATTTTAACTATAATCCTGCCACCATGCTTGTCATAAAACTCACGAACCTTTTCAGGATCTGAAGTAATACAGGTGCTTGGCACCATAAAACCATTTTTGACGGCTTGATCAAGTTGAAAAATTTTATTCTCAGCTATTTGTATGGCCCAGGGATCGTTCAGCCATTTTTTATCACGACAAACACTCCAAATTGCCTGTCTTAAAATATGGAACTGACGATCAATGAACTGCCGGTGCTCCACGGGATTATAATTCAATAATTCCCTGGGCAGATGCGGCTTCATGTACCAGACAGCGGAAAATTCACTTAGGTCAAATGACTGACCGTCAATGACTAGTCCGAACTTTTGCCTGCCATCAATAATTTCAAAATTCAAATACTCGCCAAGCAAGCATTTATCCTGCTTAAAAAGTTTTGCGGACGCACCAAGCTTTTCTAAGGCAGAAAAAACCGCTTGAAACGCTTTTACTTCATAAACGCCAGAGTTACCAATTGCTAAAATCATCCGCTAACCTCCTATTTAAAACAGGGGGCAAATATTTGCCCCCTGGCTGGGTTGGAGCTGATCCTATGAAGCATCAGCACCGTCAATGTCATCCCAAGCGCCACTGGTTGTGGGGCTTACCGCTCCTTCACGCACTTCAAGAAACATGAGAATGAACGGCATGGCAGGTACCTCCTTTCTTAGAATTTTAAAGACCTACATGTATCATAAAACATCAGTATAATACAGCAAGGAAATTAAATCATAAAATTTGATAATATTTTGTAACAAAATTAATGTAAATCCTTTTAAACCATTAAAACACAGGTTTTAACTGAACAAAAAACTGTTAAAAATCACTAACAAAAATATCCACAGCCCCTTGTAATTTCAACTGCCATTCATTGACAAAGTCGCTTATTTTTGATAATCTGAATCATTAACCAGTTCTTTAGACAAAGGAGAAGATATAATGAAAAAATCAAAAACCATGGTAATCATCGGCCTTGTGATTATGGAGCTTTTGGCTAGCATTGATACCACCGGAGTTACGGTCATGGTGCCGACTTTGCAAGCATATTTTAAAATCCCGCCGGAAATAGCCGGTTGGATTTTAATGGCCTATCTGATTCCCTTTTCTGTTTGCCTGGTGCCCATGGGCTATCTGGCTGACAGAATCGGCAAACCGGAAAAAGTCATTGTCTGGGGTATTTTAACTTTTGCCCTGGCTTCAGGGCTGTGCGGACTGGCAGTTAACGAATACATGCTGATCGCCTGCCGAATTGTCAAAGGCATGGCTGCGGCCGGCATGTTTGCCTGCGAATTTGCCATTATCCTTAAATACTGGCAGGAACCGCGACGCATCGTAGAAATCATCATGATCGGTCTGGCAGTCGGCGTTTTAATCGGTCCCATCTGCGGCGGCTTATTTTCCAGTCCCGAAACCTGGCGTTACTTTTTTCTGATCGGAACAGTTTTAGCCCTGATAGGCTTTATCGCCTACCAATGGATTAAAAATCTGGAACCGATAAAACGCGAAGCAGACACCCTAACAGTCCAACCGCAAACCTTCAGCCAAAAAGCTAAACTGCTGATAAAAATCATGTTCTGGGGCATGATCCTTGATTTCATAATTTCAGCGGCCACCCAGGGCGCCAATCTGCTTATCACTTTGCAGGTTCAAGAAAATCTGCACAAAACTCCGCTTTATAACGGCATGATTCTACTGGTAATCGCTCTGGGCATGATCCTGGCCAATACTTTGGGCCTAAGCAGTAAACTGTTTAAGGAAATCCGCTATGCAGTCATGGCCAGCGGATCCGCCTTTGCCCTAATGCTCGTTTTAACCGCTTTGCTGACTGACTGGACAGGAATTTTGGCCTTTGGCTTTTACTTTATCATGGGTATAAGTCTGGGCATTATTCTGGCCACAGTCGAACTTATGGTTTTGACCCCATTGCCCACCCAACAACTGGCTCAAGGCAACGGCTGGATTGTCAGTTCCATGCAGGCCGGTTATGGTCTGGCTTCGGCCCTGATTCCCTGGCTGTTTTTAAGGACAGGTATAACCATGGCCGCGTGCATTTTGGCCGGACTGGTTTACCTGGCTCTTGGTTCTTTCTTTATTTTCCAAAAACGAAAGTAAATTTTAAAACTCTCCCGAATCGCGGGAGAGTTTTTCTTTTCCAATTTTTATATAAAAGAAAAAAGGACTTCGCGTTCGAAGTCCTTGGGGTGGTTATTTTGGGGTGGACGAAGGGATTTGAACCCTCAACCCCTAGGGCCACAACCTAGTGCTCTACCATTGAGCTACGTCCACATCCCTAGGTAACCTTTAAGGTTTATATCGCAACTTAACATATAACATTTTAGATGTCAAGTCACTCAAAACCGTTACCTGATTATTTCTCGGTCAGCCGTTCGATCACCTCGTCAACAGTAAGTAACTCCTGCTTCTTTGTTTCCAAAGCTTTCAGGGTCACTTTGTTGTCTTTGGCTTCATTGGCTCCGTAGATAATCAAATATGGAACGCCGCGGTTAAGTGTGTAGATCAGCTGTCCTTTCAGGGTCAGCTCATAGCCCAGATAAATTTCGGTTTTAATGCCGGCGGCACGCAGCTTGCTGGCAATGACCAAAATGTCGTTTTGCAGCGTGGCATCAATATTGGCGATCATTACCTTGGCCGTGGCTTTTTCCCTGGGTAAAATTCCCAGCTGATCCATGGCCGCGATCAGACGGTCAACGCCGACTGAAGCACCCACTGCCGGAACTTTTTCCCCGGTATAGCGCATGACCAGATCGTCGAAACGTCCGCCGGAAAAGACCGAACCGATTTGCGGCAGGTCAGTCAGCGTGGTTTCGAAAACCGGACCGGTGTAATAGCCCAAGCCTCTGGCAATGGACAGGTCAAACTTCCAGTTGGCTTGCGGGATACCAAGCAGTTGAAGGTTGGCGATGATTTGTTCGCATTCGCTGACACCTTCTTCGGCTACGGCAACGCCGGCAAAAAAACTTTTCAGCCCGTTGATCAGGCTTAATGAATCAATATTGCCTTCTGACAAGGCTAAAAATTCCTTGATCTTTTCGACACTGGCATCATCCAGAGCCAAGGCAGACTCGTCATACTGGTTATCGGGCTGGCGCTGCAGTTCTTTGACTACTTCGTCCAGACCGATCTTATCCAGTTTATCCAAGATGCGAAAAACATCAGCTGAACGTTCAGGCGCAAACCCGGCCACTGCAGGCAGACCATTGAGAATTTTGCGGTTGTTGAAACGGATGACGTAATTTTTGAGGCCCAAGTTGCGCAGAGTTTCGTACATCAGCTGAATGATTTCCGTGTCGGAAAGAATCGAGTTGCTGCCGACAATGTCAGCATCAAACTGGGCAAATTCACGGAATCTGCCGGCCTGAGGTTTTTCATGACGCCAGACCATCCCGTACTGATAGCGCTTAAACGGCTTAAGTATATCCGGATAAGCCGCGACCACTCGAGATAAGGGCACTGTCAGATCGAACCTGAGTGTAACGTCCTGGTCTCCGGACTGAAAGCGATAGACTTCCATTTTGAATTCATCACGATCTGTGCCCAAAACAGAAGAACGCTCCAGACCGGGTGTATCCAAAGGCACAAAGCCAAAGCTTTCAAAAGTCTCCCGAATTTTGGCAATGATTTTCTGCCGGGGGATCATAACCTCCGGCAAATAATCGCGAAAACCGCCCAAAAGGTCCGGTTTCAAACGTGTTTTTGTTTCCTTGTCGCTCATAGAAATAACCTCCTTAAAAATTTACGAATATCTAATTATTACCACAAATCCTATTTGCTGGCAATAGCCAAAAACCAAATTGACAAAGAACAGAGTTCATTTCAACTTAGCATAAAAACTTAATTATTGTCAAGTATTAAAAATGACCAAGATTTCTTATCTTGGTCATTAGCTGATAGTCGTCAGACAACACAATATTCTCTCAAAATCAGCTCGTAGATCTGAGCTGAGAAAATCAGGCTTTCAATGGTAACATGTTCCGTAGCCTGATGGGAGATTGCTTGTGGAGCCGGCCCCAAAGCAATACACTTTGTGCCAAAAGCCTGATTGAGCATCTGAGCGTCATAATAGCCTACTCGGCTAATCTGGCTATAAGCATCTTTACCTGTGACTCTTAACAACGCTCTTTCAACAGGCTTCAATGATTCACGCGCGGTAAAAAGACAAGCTTTATCATGCCGGATGATCAAACTCTCAGGTGGCAGATTACCGCCTCCTTTTTTAATCAGCTGACTGAAATGATTGGTCAAGGTTTTTGCTGAAACACCAGGCTCGGCAATCCGTGATTCTATGACAACTTCCGCATAGTCCGGGACATTGTTACCATTACGACCGATTTCAAAACCTTGATCCTGACTAGACGGTTTATATAAACCGCCATTAATTGCCGCCAAATTAAAAACATTTGGCCCCAATTCAGGATGATTATACTGGCCGAATTTCAGTTTTAAATCGTTAAAAGCTGAAACTGCCAATAAAATCGCATTAAGCGAATTTTCTGGAACAGAAGCGTGACCTGTTCTCCCTTTAACGGCCGAACGAAATTCTGCCAGACCGCGACAACCATTAATAATCTGCAAATCAGTCGGTTCGCAGAAAATTGCCAATGGCGCTTGGTACAATGGCAAGGGTTCTTCGATCAGAGCTTCCATGCCCAAAAAATCATACTCTTCATCGCAATAAAAAACCAAAGCCACATTTTGAAGCAGTCTTGTCAGTTTAACAACCGCTGCTAAAAGAGCGGCAGTTCCGCCCTTCATGTCAACGCTGCCTAATCCATAAATGGAAGTATCATCTTGTCTGATGACGATTTTACCATCGACCAGTTGTCCCTCCTTAGGCTCAACCGTGTCCAAGTGGCAGAAAAAAATAAGCCTTGGCACCCTGCCTGGACAATCAGTGGCAATCAGATTGAATCGCCGTCCTGTTTTTTCAGTTTTACCGGCTACATCGGGTATCACCTGGCGACTGAAAGAAAAATTTGGGCAACGCTGCTGTAAAAATTTTTCGATAAAAAGAGCCAATTCTCCTTCATTGTTGCCATTACCCACAAAACTAGGAATAGCAACCAGATCCTTCAATATACCTACGACATCAGACATGACCTTATCCTCCTTTAAACTCTGACTTAATGATTGATTAAATTTAACAGCCTCAATTATAACTGTCAAGTTAACATAATCTTTTGTTATATAAAAAACCGGCTAAGGATTACTTAGCCGGTAAGTTGGTTAAGAGACATTTAAGCTCTTCAACAAAGCCGGTGCCGTCTTTGGGCAAACGAAATACTTTGCGCTCCAAATCGGAACAAAGTACTTGCCGCCCGCTGACAGCCCCGATGGCTTCAAAAAGCTTAATGGTCTGCCCCAAAAAGAAGCGCGAGCAGGCAAGCTGGTCCTTATCCGGAATACTTGCCCAATCATTTGGTTTGCCTAAGGGCAAAAGATAAGGAATGCCGGTATTTTGGCCGTGGACCAAGGTCATCCCGGAAAATGGGACTCCGGGATAAAAATCACGCTCGCAAATTTCATCGATAACGTCATCATAACGGCGAACGCAGATTACCTTAACCTTTTCTTTTTCCACGACATCGATACCGCTCTTGATTCCAATGCCGCAGCAAACAACTCGCACTTTGACATTGATGTCTTTAAGACGGTTTATAGCTTTGACTGCGCCTTTACCGAAATAAACGACATCATCGATCAAAACAGCCTCCCTGATTCCAGCCGCTTTGATTTCATCCAAGCCCCAGTTTTCATTAGGCGTGCCATCACGGTAACCATAACCGACTCTTTCCAAATCTTCATCGTACAGTCTGGAGCTGTCAATACGAAAATTCGGCTCACTGTAAACTCTGTCAATGGAAATCGTCGGTAAATTTTGCTGAGTCATAATTTCAGCAATGCCTGTTTGCAGCGTTTCCTCTCCGACCAATTCAAATTGCGGGAAAATACCAGACATGAATCGAATTGATTCTTGTCTGATGGCCGCGAAAAAATGCGCTGGCGGCAAATTGAAACCTCTGGTTGCAGCCCATTGTTTGAGCAACAGGTAAATATCCGCGGAAACGACGTATTTCTTGTTCATCACCTCTCCTCTCAATATCCTTAAAGTTAAGGACGGCTATAAAATGCTCCGATTTTTCTTTTTTCCAAAGGACACTTTAGCTTATAACAAAAAAATCCCTTTGACAAGGGACTGATCGTTTTTTCCTAAAAACTTAGACTAATTAGGCAGAAAATCAAATCAAACCAATCCCTTAAGAAAGAGATGGGTGTGATGGTGTAAAACTGATAAATTGAATCTAAGTTTCATGCTCATATTATAGCAAACCCAAATTATCAGTGTCAAATATAAAAGGTCGCCCTTGAAAAGGCGACCTCTTGAATGAATATTTTTATAAACTCGAAATCCAGAGCAAGCATTCTGCCACACCTTCAGTATAAGTCCTTTGAGACACGAATCCTGAGTGTTTCTTCAAGGCCTCCGAGGCATTAGCAACAGCGCAATGAATTACCGCTTCATCGGCGATAATATCAATATCGCCATCGCCGATCATGAAGAATTTGTAATCAGGAAAAACAGCTTTTAGTTTATGATAGCCATCGGTTTTACTGACTCCTTGGACATTGAGTGTGGCAAAACCATAGCTGTGATTATAGTCTATGGGATTCAATCCTTCGGGGACAGGAATCTTACTGACAATGTCCAGGCACTCTTTGCTCCAGACGTCATTAATCTGCGGCAAACCACTGCTGTCCGTGACCATAAAATAAAAGCCGATTGTCTGTTGGCGCAAACCGTCAATGATAATCATTTTTCTGTTGGGCTCAAAATGTTTTTTTTCTCTGATCCAGGTGGCGGAATCGCCAACCATGGGCACCGCGTCGCGGGCAGTAAAAGCCTCTTTGAGCTGAAAAATGAAATCCTGGATGCCGAGAATATTTCTCGGAAAGATCGTTTTGTCTTCGATTACCACCACGGCACCTTTTTCGCCCACAATAACTTCCGGGGCAAAACCCAACATCTTTTGGAAGTTGTATTTCAGTCTGGCAATTGGTGTATCCGAATTAGGCACAATCACGACACCTGCCTGTATCAACTCTTGAAGTAAAGCAGTGATATCAGCAGTGACCTGGTACTGTCGGTTACAGATGGTACCGTCCTGATCAAGCATGATCAATTTCTTCATTCTCCAACCCTCCGTTTTGCTGACTGCGATTATTTTAAACCGTCTAGGAATTTTTTTGACCTGAGTTCAAATTCTGCCCCCATGGCCTGATAAAGCCACAGCCTTTCAGGCGAAGTGCAATAATCGCATTTACAGGCCAAATAAACTGACAGCCAATACAAAAGACTGAGCTCCAGCAACGCATGACTGAAAATCCGGTCTTGCTCATACTTGGCAATTTCTCTAGTTATGGTATATTTCAACATTTCTAAGGAAATAGCCTCATTCTTTCTCTGTAACTCCAGCTCTTTGCGCCAAATCGAAGTGTAGTAGCCAGCCAGGTCAAAAACGACATTACCAATCGCTGCAGACTCTTCCAGATACGGCAGGGCCTGTCTAGGATCAATGAATTTAACGGACTGATCACTTATCAGCAATGATAATATTGCCGACTGTCAGATCCTTATGGGCTAGCGATAAAATCGAATTACGGGTAAATATCTTGGCCTTAGTTTGGATTTTTTCCAGTAGCAACTGGTTGCTCTGATTATCCAAACCGGCTCTTAATATATTCACCTTCAAAGCTCCGAGTAATTCTTCAAAGAAGTCTGACGATTTCAGCTGGCCCGTCTTACCATTTATCATGCTCTCAAGAAAAATCAACCTGATTTTATGTAGAATTTCCAGATTGATTTTAACCAGAGTCTCCAATTGCTGTTTGCTACCGTTAAATTCTAAGACTGTGGTTTCCATGTCCTTCTGGCCTACGTCTTCTATCTCCCAAATAGCCAGGTCTGAGTCCTGGTAAACCAATTCAACCCGCGGGAATACCTCCCGGTATGATTTCAAGACTGATTGAAATTTGCCATAATTAGCCAGTTCTCTCTGCGCTTCTGAAACAGATCCAACCTTGAATATCCGGTCATTGACCCTGAAGACCTCGGTCGAAGATGATCCAGCCAGTTTAATGATTGTAAAAGTGCTACCAATGATGGCCTTGACCCTCAACTTCGCTTGTAGAAAATCCTTAAACTCCATAGCTATCTCCTTTCTGCGGCTTAAACCAATATTTTGTCTATATCTAAAATTATTTTAACATTAAAATCGGCGACCTTGGATCTTTTTTTATTATTCACAAAAATAGTTTTAATCCCTAATTTTTTTGCTGGGATTATGTCGGTTTCTTCCTGATCGCCTATTACCACACAATTGGCTGGTTTTATATTATAAGCTTTAATTATCTCCTGAAAATAATTACCAAATCCCTTACGTAAATCGGCTTCGCCGGAAAAAATTCGATTTTTAAATATATCATTAATTTTCAATTCCTGCAAGACCCTGGATATCCAAATCATTGGCGCGTCGGAAACTACAACTAAACCATAGTTCGACCTTAATTTTAATAATAACTTTCTCAAACCTGAATTTGGCTTAATATATTTTTCAGCTGGGATATTCCAGACCTCTTTAAAATACTGATAACGGTCAAACCCAAAATTTTTCTCCAGGGCAATACTAATATCCTCACCATATTGTTTATTTATCTCCTCTAAAATTTTAACGGCTTCAGCTTTTGTTTTATGTAGCTTCTTCATCACATATTTAAGAGCATTAGCCAGAACTTTTTTCTGCAAACCTGAATTTTTAAAGGAACCCTCTACAAAATTATAGAGGGTGCCGTCCATATCAAAAATGATTAATTTTTTTCTGACAATTTTATTTTTTGCTTTCATATTCTTTAATTAACTCTAAAATCTTGGCCACAGCCTCCTCGGGATTATTAGCCCCAATGGCTTTCATGCGCTGACGCGAATCAAAATATTTATCCGCCATTTCTTCAGCCCAACCGCCGGTGCCTTTAATGACTACAATCGGAATATTCAGCTGATAAGCGACCAGCATTTCGGTCATCGTGCCTGAACCTCCGGAAACAGCAATTATACCGTCGCAACTGTTAACCAAAACAAACTCGCGGCCACCCCCTCTTTCCAGTCCGCTGCAGATTAAAACATCAGTATTGGCTTCTTTATCCCAAATATCCTTACCCTTACCATAAGTCACACCGACTGTCAGCCCCTTGGCTTTCTTGGCCCCGCGGGCAGCAGCGGTTGATAAGGAATCATAATCCTTTTCCGCGCCATAAACCGTAATATTACCGCTTTGAGCGATTAAGCCGCCAACTTCTTCAGCAATTTTTTCAATTTCTTCAGTGTATTTAGTATCAGCAGCCGAACCCATTACTCCGATTTGATATTTTCTTTTGGACATAATAATGAAAAATTAATGACTAAATTTACTTTAAAAATACCATATATTTATGAAAATTAAAAGTCCGCTTCCGAAGAAGCGGACTTGTAGGAACTCAGCTGAGTTCGATACAGCACTCGGACAGAAAATCTGTGACTTTCGTGTCCAAATGCGGGAACGTGTTTTGGCCGACGCTGATCGGCACACAAACCCTCATTCTGCTCTGCATCAGATCACCGAGCAAGATTTTCTTGTCCGGATTCAGAGCTTCGATCCTCTGAAAAAGGGTCAGCATCTGCTGCAGGCAAAAGAGCGACAGCTCATTATGTTTGGCCTTGGGAATGCTGGCCCAGACATCCATTTCCTTACAAAACGGCAGAATGTAGGGCACACTGTAGGCAGTACCGTCAAAGCAGTAAAAAGGATAATTTACGCCTTTGACCGATACCCCGAAAACCCTGCCGCTGTTAGGAATAAACGGATAGAAATCATGATCCGGCATCCAGTCCAAGAGATTGGTCAGACCGTTTTTGACGATGATGTCACCGTCATAAACAGACCTGAGAACCTCCATGGCTTTGGGAAATACAAAGCCGATGACAATGGCCGCGATCTTGATCTGGGCATCCTGGAATTTTTCAATGACATAAGCCATTGTCTGTCCGGAAAAAGAACCGTCCTCAACCAAAATGACTGACTGATCCGCCAGAATGGACTTGATACCCATGATCTGATCGGCCAAAGGCAGATAGCCAGGACGAGGTCCCAAGCCCAGAATCTGGCCGTTTTCATCGATCAGACGATTGATCTGCAGGGCATAACCGCCACCGGTCAGAACAATCTCGGGACAAGTGGAAATGACCATAGCATCCCGCAACAGTTTGCGACGTTCGTAGGCGATGGAAAGAATTGAGCTGGCCAGATCCTCCATGTCAATCAGTTCAATCTTCGCCTCGGGCAAAATCTCATCCAGCTTGCCTTTAAGAGCGAAAATTGTCTGTTCGTAAATAGGATCACTGGCTCCGGGGATTTTAAATCCCAAATTACGAAACTGTTTGACCTTTGCCTGAAGATCAGTCGTTAAGATGAACGTCTTATGATGATGCTCATCCACCTCATTCTTCTTGTCTGTTTCTACCATCGAATTTCTCCTTTATCTGTAAAAATTTGTTAACCTGAAACCGATTCTGACTCCGGATGTATCTAAACCCTCAATTTTAAGGGACAAGTTTTATAATTCACCTTAGCACATTGGCAGAAAAAAAGTCAAGATGCCGGAGGAATTTATTTAGTGGTAAATCCCTCGCCATAAAGCAATGAATGACTGACCGCACAATCAGTCTTTGCGTCAGCCAAAAATTCTATCACCTTTGTATCCAGAGCCGGAAATTCACCGCCCCAAATACCGATCGGGATAGAAACCGCAACGTTTTTTTTCTGGCTGGCATTAAGGCCAATCAGATCTCCGATGGTTAATTGCCTGCGGTTGAGTCTAGCCAGTTCCTCAAAAAGAAAAATTGTTTCTTGCAGGCAAAAATCAGACAGCCAGATGCTCTTCTCTTTGGGGATATTGGCCCAATCATAGATCGGCCCAAAAGGAAGGATGTATGGCACAGTGTAAAACGCCTGGTTGAAAACGAACGGATAATAATTTTTTCTGACTTTCGTACCTACCATGCGTCCGCAATTTGGTACAAAAGGGAAAAAATCATGATCAGCTACCCAGTCGACCGGAGACTCAATTTCATTAATGACAATTAAATCCCCGTCAAGTTCACGAAGCAGTCTGGCTTTGGCCTCGGCAAAAATAAAGCCAACAACTACGGCTTTAATCTGCAGACCGTTGGCTTTAAACTCTTTAAGTACCTTACTTAAAGTGCGGCCGGAATATGAACCGTCCTCAACAATGATGATCGGGCGATGAGTCTTGCCATAGACTGAACGAATGATCTCAATCTGGTCATCAATGGTCAGATGACCCGGCCGCGGACCGATCCCCAACATCTTACCCTGAAAATTAACGATGCGGTTGATTTCCAAAGTACGGCCGATGTTAATATCGGTATTGACGGCAATTTCCGGACAGCTGCTAATCACGATTGCATCCTTAAGTTCGGTACTCTTGGCATAAGCCCGGTCAATGATATTTGCCGCCAGTTGCTCCATGTTAAGAGCAATGACGCGGACACCGCCCAAAGCCTGACCGATTTTAGACGCTAATTCAGTTTCGATTTCCTGAAATAACTTGCTATTTGGTCCTGGAACCTTCAACCCCAGATTGGCAAAATAGCTGATCTTCTGTCCCAGGTCGCAGGTCAAAATATAATTTTTCCCCGCATGACCGCTGATTGCTCCTTCATCACTTGCGATAATTTTCATGTTCAATACCTCCGTTATTGGTTACAAGTTTTGTCTTTGGTTTTACTGATTTCAAAGGGCAGCCTACTTCTACTATTATTTAATCTCATATAGTAAATTATGACTAAGGAAAAATAAGGACAAACTATCGACCTAATTTGAAAAGCTCCCCGCTTGGCGGGGAGCTCTTAGCCGTTAAACTGTGATCGGTTCGCAGTAAAAAGGCTCTTTTTTGAGGGCATAACTGTTCAAAGACGCTTGTCCCTGCTCAGAGATTTTGGCCGTGGCCAATAAAATGTCCAGGCATTCATCGGGCTTAAGCAGGGTCAGGGGCATACCCTGTTCATAGCCTCCCGCCCAGGCGCATCCGATTTCCGTACACTGTCCAGAGGTCCACACCATGATCCGAGTTTTCATCTTCATCGCGTACCTCCTTTTTGTTTTCGTCTTGCGTAAAACGGTTACGAAGCTCGTTTCGTAATACGGTTATGTATTACGGCTATAAAAACCACTTAACCTTTAGACGCTAAACGATACGGGCATCGTTGCCCTTAACCCTTAACCCACTTCAACAGCTTATCCAACTCCCAGGAGTTGATCACATCGGCACGGGTTGCCCAGCCTCTCCTGGCAGTGGCAATACCGTATTTGACCAAATCCAGATGTTCCAGGGCATGAGCATCGGAATCAATACAAAATTTACAGCCGTAAGTCAAAGCGTCTTTAATTAAAGTATCTTTCAAATCTAAACGTTCAGGAAAAGAATTAATTTCCAGGGCCACCTTATATTTGGCACAGGCCTTAAATATTTCAGGCCAATCAACATCATAACCATGACGGTGCCCGAGTAAACGTCCGGAAGGATGACCAAAGATTTTAATGCCTGACTTGATACCTGATAAAATCCTTTTAGTCATGGCTGCTTCATCCTGATTAAAGGCTGAATGCACTGAGCCAATGCCATAATCAAGTTTTTTTAAAGTGGCTGCTGAAATATCCAATTGGCCCTTGGCATTGATATTTATTTCCGCGCCGGCCAAAATTCGCAAATCTTTAAATTTTTTATTTACTTTCTGAATTTCAATTTTATGTTTCAAAAGTTCCCTGTCATTTAAACCCGAAGCCACGCCCAGACCGACAGTATGGTCTGAGATACCCAGGTATTTGTATTTTAGGCTTAAAGCTTTAGCTGCCAATTCGCTAATGGTATTAGAACCATCGCTTGATTTTGTATGGCAGTGCAAATCACCCTTAATTTCTCCGTAATTAATCAGCTTAGGCAGTTGGTGCGCTAAAGCCGCCTCGATCTCACCCCGATCTTCTCGCAATTCCGGCACTATATAATCCATCCCCAAAAATTTATATAAACTTTGCTCGTCTTTGAAATGATTAACCTTGCCGTTTTTGGTAATGCCGTATTCTGATATTTTTAATCCTTTAGCCGAAGCCCAGGTGCGTAAGGCTACATTATGTTCTTTAGATCCGGTAAAATGCTGAAGTAAAGAACCGTATGTACTGGCCGGCAAAATTTCCAAATCAACTCTGACATTTTGCCTGTGAGTAATCGAAATTTTCGTCGCACCTTTGGCTAAAATATTTTTAACAAAGGGCGCCGTGGCAAAATATTCAATAATCTTTTTTGAATCCGGTGTAGCCACAACAATATCAATATCACCGATAGTTTCTTTCATCCGACGCAAAGAGCCAACCACATCGCAACGATTAACAGCTTTATTTTTCCGCAAAAATCTCAGAATCTCATCGGCAATGGGACCGGCTGTGGTCAAAACCATTCTGTTGCGCTCCTTGGTTCTGGTCTGAAACTGCTGGATGCCCCGCAGAATATTTAAAGCTGACTGTTTTTTAAAATGAGGTAATTGGGCAATCACGCCTGACTTGGCAGCTTTGGCCAGCTTATCAATGCTGTCAATTTTTAATTTTTTATACAAAACTTCCGCTGTCTTGGGCCCAATTCCTGGCACCTCGGTTAAAATTAACATTTTTTCCGGGAATTCCTTAGTCAGCTGAGTATAAGCCTTTAATTTTCCGGTTTTTAAAAGTTCCACTATTTTTTCCGCAATACTAACACCAACTCCGGGCACTTCTTCCAGGGCTTTAATTCCGCCTTCCTTGTAAATATTGCCCAGCTCCTTGGTCAGATTAGCAATCACATCAGCGGCACGTTCATAAGCAATCACCCGAAACCGGCTGTCATTTTTCAATTCCAAAATCGTAGAGATATTCTTGAATATTTTGGCGATTTGTTGATTATCCATGTTTATATTTTATCAAAAAAAATAGAATAAAAAAAGCCCCGCACATTTTACTGTACGAGGCTTATTAGCTGTTTAAGCCTGACGCTGACCCTTAAGAATTGTTACTTCATAAAGATCTAAAAGCGCTATGGCAGAAGCCTTGATGATATTGCGGGAAACCGCAGCCGTATCCTCAAAGCCAAATGGTGTTTTGCCGGTAATGGAAACCCGCACTCTGGACGCCGTGCCTTTGCCGTTGCCGTTGATAATGCGGACTTTGAACCCGACCAGCTCCACCGCCTGCAAAACAGGATAGACATTGGCCAGAACGGGTTTCAGCGCATTTTTAATGGCATCAACCGGTCCGTCATCGCCTCTTTCCCAGGGTTTGACCACGCTGCCGTTCGGAAAATTGACTTCGATCGAAGATTCCGACCGGTGCTTTTTGGGCGCACCGTTTTCCCAGACCAGGGTCGAATGTGATTTGATCAGCCTGATCTGAAACGGTCGAACGTAATTTTCCAGCTGACGCAGGGCAATCAGGGCAAAGGTGCCTGGTGCGGATTCCAGATTGAAACCCTGCTTATCAAGGCTGCGAATCTGGCCGAGGATTTTGTAAACCGCTGGATCATCACGTTCAATTGGCACTCCCAATTCGTTTAAAGCCGCAACCACCGCGTTGCGCCCGGCCTCGCCGGAAATCGGCAAACGTCTTTTGGCTCCCACCAGGTTAGGATTGATGTGCTCCTGCAAAGTCGGATCAAGTCTGGCTCCCAGCTGATGCGAAGCGGCTTTGTGGGTAAAGGCCCAGGACCCGACGTAAGGCTGATTGTTGGACAAGGCCTGGTTGTTTTTTTCAGCCACAAACTCGGCCAAAGCTTTCAAGCCCTTCGTGGAATCAATGCCCTGACACTTGATGCCTTTTTTGTGAATCAAAGTCGGTAGCAGGCTGGTCAGCTTGGGCATGCCCACTCGTTCGCTTTCACCGTTGACCGTACACTGCGCAAAAGTGGCGCCCAAATTAATGGCGCTCAGGGTATTGGCCAGGGCAAATTCACCGTCGTCATGCATATGCACACCCCAGGCCTGATTATCCAAAAGGTCTGACATCTCGTGGATAACCATTTCCACCTGTTCGGGCAGCATGCCGCCGTTGGTGTCGCAGAGGATAATCACGTCGGCTCCGCCGGCAATGGCCGCCTCCATGGTTTTGTAGGCATAGTCCGGATCTTCCAGATAACCGTCAAAAAAATGCTCGGCATCATAAAAGACCGTACCGCCCTGCTTTTTCAGGAATTTAACCGAATCCTCAATCATGCGCAGGTTTTCCTTGAGGCTGGTTTTCAGAACTTCAAAGACATGACGTTTGGAACTTTTACCGAAAATGGCAAAATTCTTCAGCCCGGTTTTAACCAAGGCTTTTAAACGTTTGCTGTCTTTGGCCTCGACATCTTTTTCACCGGTCGAGCCGAAAACCACCAATCTCTCTCTGCCCTTAAACTCCGATTGAGTGACGAGCTGATAAAACTCCAAAGCCTTTTGCAGGGCTTCCTTTTCCTCGTCTTCTTTGACTTCTTGTTCCGGAACCGGCCAAGGACACTCAATCCAAGGCACTCCAAACTCCAGTAACTTTTCCGCAATTGCCACCATGTCCTGAGGCGTAAAACTGCTCCCCATTGATTGTCCGCCTTCGCGCAACGTCGTATCACAGATCAACACGCCTGTCTTCTCGGTCATAAGCCCCTCCTTATTTACCCGGTTGGAAACGGGTTTAACTGGAAACAAAACCATCCTGACAACACTGATTATATGTAAAGAACATTCCTTTATATAAAAAATTCCAGCCCCCTTATGGAAGGCCGGAACTTTGTTATCAATAATTGAAATTTTTAACAATGTAAAAGCCTTCCATTTAATGCTGGAATAATAATGTTAATAATAATGGCGATTGTTCTGTAGTAATTCATATTTTTCATTTTATACTGGCAGTTTAGCAAAATATTGTGTTAATGTCAAGTCTAATTGAAAGATGGCATCTGGCCATAAGCTATTAGCTATACGCTATAAGCCGAGTTCCTTATCAATAGCCGCCTTATCAAAGCCGACAATAATTTTACCTTCTATATCCAAAACCGGTACGCCCATTTGTCCGGATTTATCAATCATGATTTGAGCGTTTTTGGCATCAGTAACATCCAAGTCAGTGTAAGCGATTTTTTGAGAATCAAGATACTCCTTGGCCTGATGACAAAACGGGCAGGTCGGCGTCGAATAAATAGTAATTTTTTTCATAAAATATTGCTTAATATTTAAATTTATCGATTATCGCCGTTTCCCTGCAAAACTCCGCGGTCTTTGCGGGAAAATAATTTTTCAATATTTTTCAAAGCCACCTGATCAAGGTCTAAACCAAGTTCAGTAGCAATTTGCGCCACATACCACAAAACATCTCCCAGCTCTTTCTGAATTTCAGTTTTCGTATCATCATCAATAATACCGCCTTTATCGCGCAGAACTTTTTTTATTTTTTCCGCGACTTCGCCGGCTTCCCCGCTTAAGCCTAAAGTCGGATAAATAAAATTATTATCGCGATTGGGATAAAGCGCAGTCTCCCGTGATTTAATTTGATATTCTTTAAAATCCATAAAGTTAAAAATAATTTAATGGCCAAAACGGCGCTGTCTTTTTTTATAAATATTTACTATATTTTTAAGATCTCTTTCGGAAAAATCCGGCCAATGTTTTTTCAGAAAAACCAATTCGGAATAAACCGACTGCCAGGTCAAAAAGTTTGACAGGCGCTGTTCTCCGGAAGTTCTGACAATTATATCCGGATCAGGCAAATCATTAAATAGATACTGTCGAAATAATTCCGGACTTAGCTTGCCGGCTGAAATTTTCTTTTTGCGTATTTTTTTAAACGCCTCTAAAATTTCCTGACGGCCACCGTAATTAAAACAAATATTCAAAATCAACTTCTGATTGTTACGGGTTAATTTTTCAGTCTCGGTTATGAGGGCGGCCAAATCCTGGTCTAAATTATTTCTAAAACCGCTGACTAATATTTTCACTCCGTTATCGTTGAATTCACGCCTGTGCTTTTTAAAAATCAGTCTGGCCAGCTTCATCAGATAGGAAACTTCGGCCTTGGACCGGTTCCAATTCTCGGTCGAAAAGGCATAAACTGTAATAATCCTGATTTTGGCCTTAATCGCCCAACCAGTCAAAGCTAAAACCTTTTCATAACCGCGATAATGACCCTGGTAAGTGGGCAGTCCCCGCTGTCTGGCCCAGCGCCGGTTGCCGTCCATGATAATGGCCAAGTGGTTTAATTCAGTCATAAGCCTAAATCGAGACTGGCTAACCAAGTCTTAACCTGTACTCTGACAGTATCCTTATTTTGATTAACTTTGTTGAAATATTTTTCGCTGACAATATCAGCGTCTTTAATTGCCCGTCTTAAACTATTAAAAACCTGTTCAGCTCCCATGCTTTCTTGAGTACAGAAAAGAACTACCTTTCTATTGTCCCAATATTTCTGGCTTATAAAAGTTCTGATGGCCGGTGGGATATTGGCGGCCCAATTAGGGCAGCCGATAAAAATCAAATCATAATTATTAAGCTCAATATAATAGTCCTCCAGCTTGGTCAGTTTACTCATTAAGGAATCAAACCCGCCCCAAAAATATCCCCAAATTCCCTTGCGGCTCTTTTTATCTTTCAAAGGCGCCAAATCCGCCCGTAAACTATTAGCGATTTCTTCAGCCACAAATCTGGTATTTCCAGATCTGGAGTAAAATACCACAATAGCTTTTTTAAATAATTTTGTCTGTCCTTCATCTGTCATATTATTTTTTTAATTTATTTTTTGTTCTTTTGGGCACAAATAGCAAAAGCTTATCGAAAGTATCTTTGATATTGCTGACTTTAATAGCGATTAGGAAGGCGGAGAATGAACACAGGAAAAAAGCAACTACAAATAATATCTGCAAAATCTGCGGATAAAATAAAATTGCCGCAGCCAAAATAAAAAATAACACCCCGATAAGTACCAGATGCGTAATAATGCCGTTTAACTTGGCATTGACTAATTTTAAAATTTCCCCCGTGATCATAATAAATAAAATTAAAAAATTAAAAGTCAAAAATTATCCGCCGAAAGCGGATCCGCCTCTGGCGGAAAAGTTTTGTAATATTAGTTAAAGTCCTTCCTGGCCTTTTCATCAAGCATAGCCTCTTCGAACTCCGGAAACAGCGGATTAGCCTGCCTGATTTTTTCATGTCTCAATCTTTCAGCTTTTGTAAATGTATCTTCATGGGGCTCCTTTGATTTTTCAACGGGTTCCAAATGTTTTCCCACTGGCACTTCAACTGCCTCTTTTTCCCATCTCTTAAGATCGGCATGCGTTTTTATATATTTCCCGATTTTACTCATCAAGGTTTTAACCTGGGATTCCGGGATACCTTTTCTATTTGCTAAAATCTTTACAGCATCAATAAAAGTCTTACCCTTTCCTTTCTCAGGATACATCAATTTCAATACTTCCTTGCTGTATTCCCTGATTGGATCTATTTGTTCAGATTTTGTTTTAAATGATTCCGGTTTCATATAGATATAGATAAATAATTTGAGTGCTCAGCTGAAACTTCGTATTCTAAAATTCATTTTTTAAATTTTGTCAGAATTATATGCGCAAAAAATCCGTTGTTGGCACCTATTCCAGGTCCTCCTTTTTCTCTTTAAAAAACGCCAGCCACTCTTCTACCCCCTGTAAAATAATTTTCAACGGTGCTTCAATCAAAAAATCTAAAATAAAAACAAAAATATTAATTTTGGAAAAATTCAAAGATAAGAATCGGCCCATTCTGACAAAGGGCAGGGTAAAAAAGTCAAAAATTTCACCCGGAATATTTTCCTTTTTTCTAAGCACGTTCAATTCCCTGGCTGAACGGCGAATACGCACCCCGAAAAAGCTGACAATACTGAAAAACACCACAAACAAGAGAATACTTAAGACGCTAAATTTAATATAATTCAAAAAATAAATAATCAGGCCGAAAGGAATAACAAATGATAGCAAATACAAAAAGTGTAACAGACTCCAGACAAACCAATTACGCTTTTTGGTTTCACGCACATAAACGGTTTCTCCGTCACTGTTCAATATTTCGTTAATGCCTTTAACCATGGCATTGGTATTTTTCTCACTGGGAGTTCTGATTGTAGCCGCAATCAAAATCATTAAAAACGGGGGAAAAGCGACATTGACCGCCGCGGCAATCCAGGAAAATGTATGCAGTAGATACATATCAAAAGGAATTTCCACAATCATTGCAATTAACATTTTGGTTAGAAAAACATAAATAATTGCCCGGAAAATCTGGGTTTTCAAACGTCTTTTGGTCTCACTATATTTGGTCTGACAAACCTCCCTGATTTTGGACTCCAATAATTTTGGATCGTCCGCCAAATTCTCGGCATTGCGGATGTCCTCATAAATGACATCGCGTAGAATTATAATCATCATGGCATAACGACGGCAGGCCTGCAGCAGCTTATTGGCCAGGCGATGATTAATCTGACTGTTAATTGCCTGTTTGATGACAAAAATCTGATCTATAAACTGAGGTAAAAATAAATGGTAATCGTTTTTCCAGTCAGCATACCACAGCTTTAAAATTAAATATTCCAACATGGGTTTGTCTGACTTGACCAAACTGCGATTCACCGCCAGAAATAATTGCAAACTTTTTTCTTCTTCCGAAAGCTCATTGTGGCTGACAATTTCAATCCGTGCTTTAACTTCATCAAACATAAAACGTACCAAAGCTTTCATTTTATTGGCCGGTACCAGAGTCTCTTCAAGCTCGCAGGCAGCTAAATTTACAATCCAGTCATACAAGCCTAAAGCCGACTGAAAGCCTTTTTGGTTTTCTACGCCGGTATAAAGCAGATCGTATTTTTCAATAACTTGGGCAACTTCAATTATTTTGCTTTCCGGGACTTTATTATTTTCCAGATATCTGGCGGAAATCAATTCCTTAATCACGTTTTCCCCGATTTTATAATAATCACCGCCTTCCAAAAATCTTCTTTTTAAAATGCGAAAAATTGCGCTTTTGCGTAATAAGTGATCTTCATTATAGTCAACTATGGTCCTGAGCCTCTCATACATAAAAGCAATGGCGCTGGTCATAATACTGACCTTGATCGGTTTCTTCACCATCCTTTTTGACAATTCTATCCTTGGCTTCAGCACTGTATAAATTGTCTAATAAATTTGCTAATTTTTGCATAAGGTTACTAATCTACAAATTAATTACAAATTACTACAAATTTGTCTTAATTTGTAGCGTATTTGTCTGCTTATATCTAATACAATCTTAGCAAATTTAGCTAAAAAATAAAAGAGCGCCCTTAAAGCGCGCTCTTTTACTAAAAACCTTCTTACCTCCCTTGCTCTTCTTTCCCTTCAAGTCTAGTATTGTAAAATAGTCTTCATTTTCTTGGTTTCACTGTATTTATGAGAAATTATTTTTTGAATATTATAAGTTCCAAATTTTGGCGCCTCCATAAAGCCTTCCATGGCTGCTTCAGCAAACCAGCCTGAATCCAGCCAGTCATAAAGCCACTGGTCAGTATAGCGCACATCTTCAGCTGATCAGTACCGGAAGCAATAGTTAGCAGCCATTTGCGGTTAAACTCTTCCTGAGAACCAAGAGGCGGAGTCATAATAATCGGCAAACCCAAAGCTGTATAAAAAGATAATTCACTCGGCTTGGTCCAGAGAATATCAGTCGTTCTCAACATTACATTAAATTTTCTAAAATAATCCTCTTTATTGCTGGCAAATATAATCTTAATATTTTTATCTAAACATCCGGCCAGCCCAAATCCTTAATACTATCTTTAAAATAGCTGGCCACCTCGTTACGAATACCTGCAACTAAATTTATTCTAATCTGACCTTTTATTAATTTACGCCGTAAACTCTTAACAATGTCTACGCCGTATTCTCGCTGAGCTCCGGCACCACCGACAGCAAAAGTCAGAGTCAAAGGATGATGTGTCTTTTGGGAAAATTCGCACTGACCAAGCTGCTCGCAGATTGTATCTTTATAGGCATTGATGTATTTTCTTTTGGGATCCAGATTATATAAACGATGCCCCAAGTCTTATTTTAAAACTTTCAAATCCGGGCCGCCCAAATTTTCCAGGGGCATGGGAAAGCCGGTTAAAAATATTTTTTCCGGCCTGACACCGTATAATTTCAATCTCTGTTCGACGCGATAATTTGGCGCAAAATAATTAATGCGGCTTTGGCTGGGATGCATACCAGCCCAGGTTCGGGAAATATCAGTATCTGTGGCCAGACAATAAATTTCCTGACTGTAATTAAAATACTCAGCCATATAGGCAATCACAAAAAAAGTAGTGACTAACGGCATTGGTTTTTTTTCTAATTTAGCAATCAAATCCTTACCCCAATTTTTATGCTTAATCAGGCGCATAAAATATCTAAGCTGATTATTCGGGCTTGGATAAATCGCGTTTGGGATAAAAATTGGGAATGGCCTGAAATGTATCAAAAAATTTCCAAACCCAGTCACCGATTACCGGAACTTTTTTAAATCTGGAAATCCATTCATACAATTCCCGGCTCTTGTGCCAGATATCCCGATCACGTTTTGGTATGCCCGGGTAATTATTTGCATTAATTACCTTCCCCTTGTAGGCAATACCTCTTAGCGGATCAGCTGCGCGCTGATGACCATAACCCATATCCACTGCCACCACCCAAGCCTTTTGGTGATTTTTATTCAACTTCATATTTTTATAATTAAATTATGAAATTATACATGTTTACAGTATACCAAAAATAAGCCCGAATGACGAGCTTATTTGGGGATTATTTTTTTAATTCAAAATAAAGGCTTAAACCGATTTTGACGGCTGCTGCTTTTTCCAAGAGAATAAATAAAAAACCAAGCCGGCCAATAAAATTAATACCACATACCAATAAGCAATAATCAGGCTAGATAATACTGTAAAGATTAGACCGACTAACATACAAACCATAAACAATCCGCTTTTACCAATATTACCCAAAAATGGGATAGCATCAAGTACTAACAATATCGGCCCCAGCAAAGAATAGAGCCCTAAACCGAATAAAACCAAGGTTAAAAGTTTAAAAATCCACCAAGTTGTTTTCTCTGATGATTCTAAAGATTGAACTAAAACATCATTGCTGGAATTGGTTATGATAAAAGGATTGCCGCTGCTGATTTCATTATTGCCAAGACTGCCCACCACAATCAGGTCATCTGCCGGTAATACAGCGCTAACTGTGTCCCTGACCTTTTCTTCTGACATTGAATACACTTTGTTAAGATTCAATAATTGTTTAGAACCATCTGGTTTGATTGAAATTTTATTGTCTAAGACTAAATCTGCCCAGCGAACATCATCTGTTTTTACCACCCACTTTGGTCGTTCCACTTCCCTTTCAATTGTTTGTTCAACATCCTGACCATCTCGGGTAATTACCTTGGTTTCAGTTTCGGTTTCTGTGACCATTTCTAATTCTTCTCTGACATGATGATAATAAATAACGTCCTGATTGGCTAACGGCGCTTTAATCGGCGCTGAAGTTACCTTGCCTTGGACTTTTACCAAATCGGCCTGACCTACTGCCTGTTCAACTGTTAATACCGGCAACTCCGCGACCGTGGCAGCTGATTTATTCAAATTTTCAGAATACCAAACAACAATAAAAGAAGCCAGAATTAAAATGATACCCAGGCCAATTCCGCTAAATCGGCTGGAAATCTGCTTACCGGCATTACGGCCAAAACGCGCTATAGGATTGGAACTGCCCAAAACTTTCTCCGAGACTACCCTTTCGCTGATTATTCGTTCCTTCATAGGCTGATTCGGATTCGAAACAGTACCCACGCCTTTTGCCTGTGCACCCTGCAAAGAATTATTTTCAGTCATAAACTTATATCAATTATTAAAAATTTATATTCGGGATAAAAAAGGCTTAATGCTTTCCAGCGGATAAATTTTACCAGCCAAATAATCTTTAATCTGCGGCAGGATAGTAACAGTGCGAAGCTTAGCCTTCATCTTTTCCAATTCTTCGTAAGTAAACCATTGAGCATCCAATATTTCGTCTTGGGGAAAATTTAATTCCAGATTTAACGGTTTAGCGGCAAAAATTATTCTGACCGGATGATTTATTCTATAGCCTTGATCTTTACAACTGGCGTATATACCTAAAAATCCGGTTATTTCAACATCTAAACCTGTTTCTTCTTTAGTTTCCCTTTTGGCGCCGTCTATTAAATCCTCATTCAAATCCAGCCAACCGGCAGGTATATTCCATTCCCCAATATCAACCTTGCCTTCCTGAACTAAAAGAAATTTACCCTCCTTTTCCAAAATCACTCCCACAACAATATATGGCTGGGTAAATATTTTATTTGCTATCGGAATAGCTTTACTCATATTAGTAGATTATTAGCCAATTCGTCCCGCCGAAGCGGGATGCCGCTCCGCGGCGTAGCTTAGTAACATTACCAGGTTTTATCAATAATCTGAACATTCCCATTCAAACCTCCATAATGCAAGACCGTATATAAATCTCCGCAATCATTACTGCCGTCAAAATAAAAACCGACACCGACATGAGTCAGATGATCATGCATAATGGTCTGATAATGAATGCCGTTACTGGCTTCTTCACTCATATAAAAATCAAACAAATCATCCATTGAATTCATCACCGACTCATTAATGCCTTGTGAACGGCTGTAACTACCACCGCCGATATTTTCATACAACCAGCCCCAGTCTTCCTTGAAACCGATTTTAAAATTCTGCCAGACCCATTCGCGGGCAATCATATTGACCGGCAAACGGGTATGAGTCATTTGCACCCTGCTTATACATTTCCTCCGCCCAAACCGAAGCCGTATCAGTCATTCTCTGATCAGAAACAATGGCTGGTTTACCGCGTTTAGTTCTTTCATAATTAATCCTGTCCAAAATATGCTGATTTACCATTTTATAATTAAAACCGCTAGGCACGCTGCCTTTTTGGAAACTGCCGTCGCCTGCCAACAAAGATCCGGAAGAAATAAATCCGGCCGCGCTAAAAGTTTCATTAATTGTATTATTAACCGGGATGGAAACATCAATCACCGCGGTATCATCATTATTAGTCGAAGCTGCAGCAGGTTTCAGCACCAATTCTGACGCTGCCAGTTTACTTAAATCAGCATTGGTAATACCAAGGCCCAAGTAGCGCATTATTTCATATGCTGCTGCCCCGTCTTTCATATAAATGCGGCGACAATTTTTTGGATAAATATAAAAGGCTTCGCCATTGCGCTGAACCTCAATTAATATTTTGCCCTTGAGCTTATTAGCCAAGGAATTAGTCGCACAAACGCTGGAAGAGCCTTTCATCATCATAGTATTTTCAACGTCAGGAATTTTATACAGGTCAGCATCAGTAATACCCAGACCAAAAGATCTCATCATTTCATAGGCAATAGCTCCGTCTTTCATGTAATAACGCTTGAATGTAACCGGATCAACATACCAGGCTTCACCATTATTTTGCACCTGCAATAAAATATAACCCTTGGTATGAGCTAATGATGTTGAGCTATATGTTGGATTCGTAACTTGCGTCGTTGTTGGTGTTGTCGTTGTAGTTGGCGTGGTTGTCGTTGTTGGAGTTGAAGTAGTCACAGGTTTCGAAGTTGTCTGGAAAAAAGTTTCACCTGACCAGCCAGTAAACCCACGGGGACTTTTAATTTTATACCAGCCATCTGTTTTGGCTATAACCTGCACGACTTCGCCGGCTTTGAGTGTATCAATTATAGCACCGGTAGCGACACAGGCTTCAGCCCTGACCCAGACCGCGCTTTTAACTTCCATAACCGCTGAATAATCATAAACCGGGTCACAACCGCAACAGCCGGCCTGACAGGTATTACCCCCCATAATTGCAATAGCTAATATAAATAGGGAACTAAAAAAGAGCCCTAGAATGATTTTTCGCATAAATTTTAAAATTAATAATTATATTTTAATCATACTAAATTTAATTAAAATTAACAACTAAAAAGATACCATTTTTTTCTTCAATTAACCTTTTCGGTTAACTAAATGCCTTAGCTGTATATTCTCAGATATTGACATTCCCTAAGCCAGCTGATAATATAATAAATTCTAGAAACAAGGAGGAACGAAGTCATGGGAATGAATCAATTGCACGAGCTGCTGAATCAGGTTCCGGGCGTCAGCAATGTGGAATACTGGTCCTGTCAAACCGCCGAATTCCATTTCCGTTTTCTGGATCAGTCAGGCCAAACCCACATCGGCATCAAATCACATTTTGACCGCTGGGCCAACAGCACTGATTTTGTCCTGTACAAACTGCCTGAAAGCGTCTTTGAAATGGAAGCTTTGATCCTGGCCGCCCAGCGACTGCTTAACACCGGCAACTTGGACATCGGCATGGGCCAGGAATTGGATCTCGGCGGAACTTATCGTAAAGCCAAGCAGGTACTCAAAAGCGCCAACAAGTGCAAAAAAGAAGCCGAGCGTCTGGCCCTGATCACTGAATTTGTCGGGGAGAAAAAAAACAGCCGCAAAAAAGCTGCCCGCGCTGACCATCGCATGAGGTCAATGCCCACGGGTATGAAATTCTAACTTCAGTGGCGTCGTTTAAACGACGCCATTTTTTATATAAAAAAACCGGAGTCGATTGACCCCGGTTAAGTCGGTTAAATTTGGACGCCGGCGGCACCTTGCCTGTTCAGTCGATCCTGACTGAATAAAACAGTAGTTATGGCCAGAGTTTCAATGTCTTTCTCAGTCATCAATGGCCCGCCCTGGTCAGCAACCATCTTACGCGCCTTATCAATCACTTCCTGAGGCAGGCCGCTGGCCTTGACGCGCTGATAGATAAATTCCGGCGGCACACCCTCAAATGTGTACATGCCTCTGACTATGGCAGCCAAAGACATGGCTCGCAAAGTATTCATAGCTGCCCGTAGGAGCTTGTCATCTGCCTGTTTTTGTTCGTGCATGGTCACAAGGTTGATCACTTCTTCATGTTCCCGACAAGCTCGACCGTCTCCACCGCCCAATTCTTCTAAAGAAAGAGTTGAGCGTTTAGTAACGGTCTGACCGCACAAAGCACACTTGCAGGTTTTCGGGGGCATCTTCTCCTCCTTTGGTCAGTCAACCACAAAGGTCAACTGGGTATAATAAACCCAACGCACAACCAGATCCGTAACCACGGAAGAAATTGCCTTTTGTCCTCCGTCACGAGTAATTTCCTTTTGCCAGAGAGCCAGGCCGCAAAAATCGCCGTCCAGCTCAATCAAAGCAAAGGATTGGCCTTCATGCCTGACCTTGGCCTTTTCCTTCAGCCTTTTTTTTAAAAAACTTTCAGTCTGCTTGGTCATTTTAGCCTCCATTTTCCAAATTATTGATTTGGCATCATATCAAAATACTGCCGGTTTGTCAAGAATAATTGATGAAGGCTAGTGTTAAACTCAAAATGTCAGTTTAATATTTTTATACTTTTCACTATTCACTTAACATACCTCCTAACCTATCCACTTATCCTAATAAAAAAGGGGCCTTCTGTTTTCACAAAAGGCCCGCTTATATTTAATTTTTAGAGTTTATGACTAGGCGCGATCCCAGTCGTCGACTTCGTACATCAGATGCGTGCCCGCAACCAGGTTGCGGTTCCAGGACGTGGACTGGATGAAAACCCGGTACTTGGCAAAATCCACGGGCTTGATCTTGACGTCCTGACGCAGAGATGAGTGCTGATCCACCTGGGGCGGGAGTCCCATCATCTCGCGGACAGCCGGACCATTGAAAATGTCACCAGTGGCTTTGTCGACCAGGATGATTTCCTTGTAGCCGTGAACATTCTCGGGTTTGGTCAGCTCGTAAAAGCCGCGGCCCTTTTTGAACTCGCAGCCCTGTTCCTTGACAAAGTCGCGGATGCCCTGAGCTTCATCGACGTAAAGGACCTGGAAACGACCGGTCGGAACCGGATTCAGCCGGGAATCCGCTTTAGGCAGATCAGGCTTTTTGCCGAGCAGAACCGAGATGGTGATGGTCATATTGCGATCCATCCGTCCCTTACCCTTGAGCTCGGCTTCGAAAGATTCCAGCTGCTCGTTACCCGACTGCTTATAGCAGACGGCCATGAGCAGGTCGGTGATGGTGTGGAACTGGTCCAGGGTCAGATAGAACCCGCCGGTCTTCCTGGCGATTTCTTCGTAGAACGACTTGGAATGGCGCCGAATGCCGGGCATGCAGTGCACGCCATAGACATGGATGCCGGCTTCCAGAAGCAGTTCCAGCTCGTTGCGCCAGTCGATGTGCTTGGTATTCTGCGGATAAGTCGGGCCATGAGGCACGTCGTCGCCGATCATGACCAGGGCTTTGGCCTTGCCGGCCTGCCAGTTCAGCTTACGGGCCTGGTTCAGCACCAGCTCGTAGCATTCGGGCGCATCGCCGCCAAAGGTACGTTCGACGTTCTCGATGAAACGGCAGATTCTGGATTCGTCATTGGAAAAATCCAGAGCCGAGGTGACGTAGGGATTGCCCTCGTCGCAGTAATCGCCGTGGGCAATGATAGCCACCCGCAGTCCCGGAATGTCCCGAAACAGCCGTTTGACAGTCTCCCTGACTGTCCGTCTCACCTGCGTCAGACACGGATACATTGATCCGGTGGTGTCGAACGTGATGAGCACATCGATTCCGTCAGTCTTTTTCGCCATTTCTTCCTCCCTTTCCTGTTATTGTTGCCGAAACTTCCTAACTCCCTATATAAACTCTAATTTTTAAGGTTCTGACATTATTATAAAATATAGCTCAGCCTATCAGATATTGGTTTAAATGTCAAGCCCCAAGACTTGATTTATTACATAAAAAAAGCTAAAATACTAATAAGTTTAAAAAGGATGATTTGAGATTTTAAATTTTGTTATTTTTTGGTTATTGATAATTAAAAAACTTGGGGGTGTGGTGAAGTGGTATCACAAGGGTCTCTCCTCCTACGCGAATGCCTCGGAGGACGAGGGCAAAACCCTTGTCGTGGGTTCTCCGCCAAAGGCGGATCCGCCTTTGGCGGAGATTCCTTTTTTAAATTTACAACAAAACATCTGGGAGGTTCGTATAGTGGTAGTACGGCGGTCTCCAAAACCGCATGCGAGGGTTCGATTCCTTCACCTCCTGCTTTTTTAAAAAACACCGTAATGGTGTTTTTTAGTTATACCCAATTTATTATTTACTTTCATTTATAGTCTTGTTATAATATCAATACCCATTGATATTTAATCAACAACATTATGGACTTTAAATGCTGCAAAACTAAAAAATCAAAAAACAACCTTCAGCAGACAGCTGAATTTTTGAAAGTTATTGCCGAAGAAAATCGCCTGCAAATTCTTTGTATTTTAGGCAAAGGAAACAGATGCGTCTGCGAAATCTGGCAGTATTTGGATCTGCCTCAGAATCTCATTTCACACCACCTCAAGGTTTTAAAGGATTTTAAGTTAGTAGATTCAAAAAAGGACGGCACCAAGGTAATTTATTCTATTAATAAAAAAATAATTAATAAATACTATTCACTTTTAACTCATTATCTTAAAAATTAATAAAATTTATGATTATCAAAATTTTGGGTTCAGGCTGCCCCAATTGCCAGAAGCTTGAAGCTATTGCCAAACAGGCCGTAAAGGAACTTAATCTGGACGCAAAAATTGAAAAGGTTACCGATATAACTGAAATTATGAATTATGGCATTATGAGCACGCCCGCATTTGTTGCTGATGAAAAAGTCTTAAGTTATGGACGAATTCCTGATGTGGAAGAAATAAAGGAGTTATTGGTTAATTCAGAAGAAACTAATTCCGCTGCCAGCGATTCTACTACTAAAACAGGCGGCTGCAGTTGCGGAGGTAAATGTTAATCTTATGAGCATTTTCTACCCGCTACAATTACTGGCGGATCAGGTCAGCTATCAATGGATTGGCTTGGCAAGAGAATCATATCTTGGCAATGCTGTTAATTTTTTTATTTACGATACCATCAAAATCGGCCTTCTTTTAATCGTTGTTAATTATATAATGGCAATAACTCGCTATTATTTCCCATTGGAAAAAGCCAGGGATATTTTAACAAAAAAGCGTTGGTTCGGCTTAAATTATTTAATTGCCGCCGCTTTAGGCATTGTTACTCCTTTTTGTTCCTGTTCATCAATCCCGCTATTTATCGGATTTATGAGCGCCGGCATACCAATCGGGATCACCTTTGCTTTCTTGATAAGCTCTCCACTGATTAATGAATCATCTTTGTATTTGTTCCCAGCCATGTTTGGCCTGAAAGTGACAATTATATACAATCTGTTTGGCCTGGCGATTGCTGTGCTTGGAGGTATGCTAATCCAAAAACTCAACGTAGAAAAATATATCATACCTGATTTATTGAAGTTTAAGTCACGCGCCCAAGTTGAAGCGGCTAATGGGGGCCATAAACTTCCATTTCGCAAGCTTGTATCCTATTTCTGGAATGATGGAATGAAAATTACCAGACAAATTTTCCCATACGTTATTTTAGGTGTTGGCGTGGGCGCTTTAATTCACGGCTTTGTGCCGAGCAGTTTTGTTGAGCATTATTTATCGGCACCTGCTTGGACAAAAAAGCTTAATTTAAATCTAAGATAAAAAATTTACCAATAATAAAAATCAGCCTGTTATAACAGCGCTGATTTTTATTATCAAATATTTCTATTTTGCGCCTTCTCTTCTTTTTTTCTCGGCCATTAATTGTTCCAATTTTTGTTGGGCCATCATGGTCATATGTTTATCATTGTCGGCCTCACCATGTTGATGCGAATAAAGGATATCATTAAATTTTTTAATCTGACTATCTATTTCTTTACTATCCATTTCAGCTAGCTTTTCCCTTTGAGGAACTTCGGATTTTTTTGGGGAATCTAATCCTGATGTTTCAAATGACATAAAAATAAATTAATTCTTAATGTTATAAACACTTTTTCTTCTATATATATCATACAACATTAAAAATCCTTGTCAATTCTTAAAGAAAAATCCAAAGCTAGTTCTAACTTAAACTTCAAACCCCGGCTTAACAAGCCATTTTATTACCGGTTTATTTTTATTCAACTAACCCTTCCAGATTGATTAATTAGGCATATTATAATATGTTGTTAGTATATGAAAAAAGTAAAAAAAATTAAGTTATCCGGAGTAAGAAAGTTTGTAACCGGCGAATCAAGATTTTGCCAGCATTGCGGTAAAGAATCTTATGATTTATTTGAAATTATTCAGGATGGTAAAATAAAGAATAAATTGCAATATTGTAAAAAGTGTTTTGACAGCAGATAAATGAAATCATTTTTACAACTCACAGAGCAAGTCAGTTTAATTATTGGCTTGTTTTTGTTATACTTACGACATATTACTAATAATTTTTTAAAATATGGGCATTGAATCAATCAAAACACCAATCAGCGAAAAAGAACAAACGCCGGAAGAAATAAAATCAATTTTAAAACAAGCGCTAGAACAAGAACTCCATGTCGATCTTGTTATTACTGATTTAGAGGGCAAGCCGGTATTCACGCCGGATTTGATTGTCGAAGAAATTGAAGGCGATGAATTGAGGATGACTTATATAGCCGAAGACGGTGATTGGGGAGAATCAATTCCGCTTGATTTAGAACGCATCAAGAAAGCTTCTTTAATTAAAAAATAATCAAAATGATAATAATTAAAAAACCCGTATGGAAGAAACTACTTTTTCTAATGAAGTTTACGACCGAATTAATTTTGAGAATGATAATTTTCTAACTAACGATTATGAAAATTGCACATATAAACATTGTAATTTAGCAAACTGCGATTTATCCGAAAGCAAATTTTCTAAATGTCTGTTTGTCGGGTGTAATTTAACTCTGGCCAATCTAACCGAGACATCTTTTCAAGATATTTCCTTTAAGGACTGCAAAATGCAGGGGCTTAACTTCAGTAAATGCAGTAAGTTTGGCCTGTCCTTTGACTTTGATAATTGCCAGCTCGACCATTCTACTTTTTACGGTACAAAGATACCGAAGACAACATTTAAAAACTCACGGCTACACCGAGTTGATTTTATGCAGTGTGAACTAAAAGAATCGATTTTTGATAATTGCGATTTGACTGGCGCAATTTTCGAAAATACTATTCTTGAGAAAGCAGATTTTCAAACTTCCTATAACTTCATAATTGATCCGGAAAGAAATAAAATAAAAAAGGCTAAATTCTCCCTGGACGGAGCAATTGGCCTCCTGGCAAAATACGATATTGAAATTAAATAGGAGTGCGGGACTATTCCCTGCCTGAAACCAAGTCGGTTTAATTACCGGCTTGTTTTTGTTATACTTAATCTAATCAATATCATAATAATTAAAGCGATAGAAAGGGAAATAACATGTTTAAAAAAATTTTACTATTTGCGATTATCGGGGTACTGGGCATTACCTTATTTGCGTCAGCCGCAACATTAACCGAAAGGCTAAGCGGTTACATTTTATTACAAGTTCAGGCTAATGGCGAGGCTTGGTATGTCAACCCGACAGATGGCATGCGCTACTATATGAAAGACGGAAGTGTGGCTTATCAAATGATGCGCAACTTTGGTTTAGGTATCACTGATGCTGATTTAGCAAAAATACCCGCCGTGTCATCAACAAGCGCAATGAATACATCTTCTTCTATTTGTTTAATTAATGCCACTGCCAATCGGTTAAAAGGAAGGATTCTGCTTCAAGTCCAGCAACACGGAGAAGCCTGGTATATCTATCCCAAAACCTGTCGCAGTATTTATATGAAAGATGGAGCGGCCGCTTATGAAATCATGCGTTTTCTTGGACTTGGCATTACCAATAATGATTTGGCTTTAATCCCGGAAAACCAAAATTCTAATACCAATACACCAGCCAATCCCCCGGCTGAAGTGCCAATAGTCCGCGGCACTTTTGATTCTGATTTTGTGCTTGAAGTTTATAATAAAGATAAAGCCCAAGCCGGCACCACTATTCTGGCTGATAACCATAAAATTGAACGGCCCAGAATTATTGAAGTCAATCTGCTGGGAGAAATAATTTGGGAGTATATTATTCCCGAAGAGCTTAAAAAATATACTAATCCCGGCTTTGATGTTGAGCGGTTATCAAATAATAATATCCTCTTTGTTTTGCCGGGTAACGGCGTCTATGAAGTTAACAAAAATAAAGAAATTGTCTGGTCATATAAAACTGCTAAAATCTCACATGATGCCGACCGGCTGGCTAACGGCAACACTATCTATGTTTATGGCAATAACGATACTATGAATGACGCCCAGGTCGTGGAAGTAAATCCACAAGGAGTTATTGCTTGGTCTTGGTATGCAAAAAATTATTTTGATAAAGCACCTTATGCCTCAATCAATGATCAGGGCTGGACGCACACCAATGCAGTTACCAGATTAAACAATGGTAATACTTTAATTAGTCCGAGAAATTTTAATATGGTCATTGAGATTAACCCAAATGGCGAAGTAATAAATACTATTGGTGAAAATATTATGGCTGAGCAGCATGATCCCGTATTGTTAAGCAACGGCCATCTGCTTTTTGCCAATCACACCAGACCGGAAAAAGCTGTTGAAATAAATGCTGATGGCGATACTGTCTGGGAATATGCCATAACCAGTGTACAGCAATTTCCAGTGCGCGACGCCAACAGGTTGCCAAACGGCAATACTCTAATTACCACCACGACAAAAATAATTGAAGTTACTCCGGCTAAAGAAATTGTCTGGACATTTGCTGTTAAAGATACCAGCCAATTTATCGGCCAGGCTTCAGCCGGTTTGGGATTTTATAAAGCCGAAAGGATTACCCAATAAAGCAACATTCTATTATTCAGAAACTCTAATAAATAATAAAAAACCGCTCTTAAATATAAGGGCGGGTTTTTATTGTATTTATTTTAATTTCAAAATCCTGCGGCTTTACATTGATTGCAAAGCGTCTGTCCATTAGGATCAGAAACATAAGTACAGCTGGGCACGGCGCTGAACTGAGCGCAATTGGAAGCATTGACCTGACCCTGACTTGGCGTTGTTTCCTGTGTCGGCGGTGCGCTTTGTTCAATATTGAAGTCAGTCGGCATAGTCAGATTGACTGACGGTAAGGCCAGACTTACAGAACTGGCATAACTAACCGTAGCGCTGACTCCCGGCGCAGAAAAAAGATCGCTCGTTAAACTTGGGCTGAGATTAAAAGCTGAAAGATCAACTGCATTTAAAGGCGAAACCGAAAAATCAAAAGCCGGTGCGCTAACTTCAACTCCTGCCATCAGATCTTTTTCTTCAGGCACTTTAGCTGTTTGCTGAGGAATAATGTTTTTATTTCCTGAGATGAAATAAATGACGCCGCCGACAATCACCAGACCCGCCACAATTATCGCGGCAAGCAGCTGAACTTTGGAAATATTTAGATTGGCAATTTTCATATATTTATAATTAATAAATTACTTTATTAAATGACCGACCAAACCGTATTGCGGATCATAAACATTACCTTCGGCATCAAATTTATAAACCCTACCCCAGATATCCAGCTCAAATTTATTGGGATCTCCATACTGGTAAGTCCAGGAACCCGTTTTCCTGGCGCCTTCATTGTAACCAGTAGCTGTCCAGCCGTTATTAATATTATAATTTAAACTATACGTATCCCCTCCTCTGATTGTGCCCATCGGATCTGTCTTCCAATCACCCGTATATTCAGTATCGTCAAAAAGGCTGGGACTGACATCAAAAACAACTTTAAAGGTTTTACCGGAAAGAATATAATTTGGCCATTCTTTATTTTCCTCAGCTTTCAATTGAGACACCAAATCCTTAATTTCCTTTTCAGCTGATCTAATAGCGTCCAATTCATCGAGAAAATCCTGATCAGCCATTTCGTCTTTAACCTTATCGCATGAAGCAGCGATTTTAACAATTTTTTCTAAAGTTTGCTGCGACTTGGATGTCATTGCTTCAAATTTATTGCTCACGGCATTGATTTTCTGACAGCGATTATCAGTTTTATTCTTACAACCGTCAAGTACTGACTTGGACTCGCTTATGCCCTGACTAATTTCTTTTTTAGCAATTTCCAGTCTGGGAAGAGCGGCAGCACAGATGGTTTTCTTATTGGCTTTTTCCGCTTGCTTTTGTTTCAATTCTTTAGCTTGTAATTTGATCTGTTCACCCTGGGTTTTTAGAAATTCAGCCAGATCACGGATTTCCATAAATTCATCCTCACCTTTGGCTGCAGCGCATAAGCCCTGCACCTTTTCTGACTGGCTAATGAACTTGGTTGTTTTTTCTTTCAGCTGATTAAACTCAGCAAGCGCTTTATTAATGACCCCGCATTCTTCTGTCTGTTTGCCTTTACAGCGTTTTAAATTATTTTCCAGATCACTCAGATCATTAACCTGCAATTCTTTTTTGGCAGCATCTAACTGCGGTAAAATCTGAGCGCACACCAATTTAATAGTATCGGCAATAATGACTAATTTTTCCGCTTCCAGGGCTTTGCCGTAACTTTCCAAATCCAAACTGTCTTCTTTCATTTTTTTCAGCAAATCAACCAAAGTTTGGGCCTCAACTAAATCGGGATTTTGACACATTTTTTCAATTGAGCCTATCTGATCACTTATTTTTTCGATTTTACCGGTTAAGGTTTTAAATCTCGGAGCAAAACTATTGACTTTGAGACATTCTTCACTGACATCAGCCTTGCATTTATCCTGAGCAGCTTTTATTTTTAATAACCCGGTATTAATTTGGGATTTTGCACCGCTAAATTGTTCGCCGGCTTTACTGCAGATAATCTGAGAATTAAAAAAGGCTTTTTCCAGATTGGCGCGATAGCTTTCCCACTTAGTCCGAAATTCGTCTATTGCTGACTGAATGCCAGCTTCATTTTCAGCATCGATGGCCGAAGCTACCTTTACGGCTAAAGCCTGACGATCAGCTTCCATTTCACTGGTAATATCTTCAATGGTTTTTATATCAGGATTTTCTTTTTTGGCTTCTTCAAATCTGGCGCGATTATTTTCCAATTCAGCTCTTGCCTTGACAATATTTTTATCAATCAAATCCATAATTACTGACTGGCGCTTGGCATAAGCCGCTGTTTTAAACTGTTCATACTGAGCCTTATTGGCGCTGATGCCATCATTAATGGCTTTTTCCAGGCCGTTTAAGTCTTTGGCTAATGCCTCGTATTTTGCCTTTTCCAGTCCGGCTAATTCATCGACTTTAGCTTTTATTTTAGTCTCAATTTCTTTTTTCAAAACATCAGCTCTGGCATTTACCTGGCTCATAATACTGGACTTCAAAGAGGAAATTCGGCTCTGGGCATAAGCCTGGGCAGCTGCGGCTGAAGTAAATTTCTTCGAACTCATTTCCGCCGCGATGTCACTTTGCGCCTGCGCGCCTAAACTATCGCCTAAGGCTTTCAATTCGGCTTCAGCTGAAGCTTTTACTTCGGCAATGAGCGGTTCCAATCCGGTTTTTATTTTTGTTTCCAATTCTTTGCCTTTAGCGCTGAGCTTACTACTCATATCTTCTCCTAAACGCACAAATTCAGCCCGCACAGTTTCACCGTATGCAGATAGTTCATTCAAACCTGCATTGGCATCCTCTACATTTGCGCTGGAACAAATCTGATTGAGTTTTAATTCTGCCTGAGCTTTAATTGCTTTAATATCTGGAGCATTTAAACGGCCAATAAAACTTTCAGCCGCTATTACCTGCGGCATCAGGTTTTTTTCCAAAGAATCAAGGGTAGCCAAAAATTCGCCGGCCTTCCATTTAGTCATCAGGCAGTAAATTTCAATAAAATCTTTGTCGCTGATCATTTCTCTGGCCTCCTGCGGTATTCCCGGAATTTCCGGCTTAGCTACCTGAGGACCATAATTACCGCTGGGCATTTTGGGGATATTTTCCGGACCATTAGGAATAGCAGCTTCATTTGGTCCAAATTGGGAACTATCAGGAATTTGCGGCTGAGCCAAAGCCGGCCAAATCCCGGTTAAATTCAAAATAAAGAAAAAAATCAAAACTCCAAAAATCAATTTTTTCATAAGACATTATTATTAATTATTATTGAATTAATTATATCATTTAACCAAAAAGCAACAAAACAAAAAAACCGCACTTAATAATTAAGGGCGGTTTTTTAGCGAAAAATGATTCCAGTTAGTTTTTTCAATTACCTTTTTGCATTGTTCTTTCCAGCCGTTAACCCGATCGGAAACTTTTACAAAAAGATTTAAACTGATCACAATCAGGACAATACCCGGTAAAACCGGCAAAACCAAACTGATTATGCCAAGGATCAGTAAAAAAGTAGCTAAAAAAACCATGAATGTCTTTTTCATCAAAAGCAAATTTCTAGCCATACTCGTCATGATTATATTTTTTAAGGTAAGATAGTATATTTTATCACAAAAAATAATATTTGTCAAGGATTTATCACTCTAATTTCCAAATTTTTTGGTTAAATTAAAAAAAACACTGATTGACATGACCAGCCAATGGTGCTAAGTTGCGAGTAGAACACAAACAGGCACAAGGTGTGCCTCAACTTCGAAAAAATCTTTGACAATTTAAGGAGGTGTCCCATGTACTTGATTGTGATTATTGTTGGTCTGGTCGTCATTGGCGGTATCTACCTGCTGATGCGGCCCCAAAAAACCGAACAGCCGGTAAACCAGTATCAGTCCCCCAAGGTCGTGGACAACAAACCTGCGGAACCTGTGTCTAACCCAAGCACCGATGATTATGAATCTGACGACAGCAGTTCCCAAGATGACAACAGCTACACTAGCGGTGAAGATGAATGTCGTTGCAGCGCTCCAGGCGGAGCTTGCTGCTGGAAGTAACCAACAACCCAAAAGGAGGTACCAAAAATGTGGTATGTCATTATTCCCTTAGGCTTTATAATAGCCTATCTACTGATTTCAAGTGTTTTTGATAGCACTCCCCCAAGAGATCCGGATCCAGATGACCCTTATGACGACACCTGCTGTACCCGTGGTCAAGGTCCTTACTACGGCTAACCAGGCTGTAAAATCTAGCCATAAGGAGGTTAAAAATGTGGTATGTCATTTCAGCGATTCTGATCGTAATTATCCTTACGATCATAGTCTCAGGCCGAAAAAACAGGACTTCCAACCAGAGCAAGTCTTCCCCTCAGCCAGTACCGAATGCCCCAAACGTCAAAGAGGAGGTGAAGCCAGATGCAACTCCTGCGCCGACTTATACTGAGCCGGATACATCATCTTATTCTTCATCTCGGGATGATGATGACAGATACAACCAAGAACCAGATCCCGACAATACCTGCGGCAGAGGGCTCGGACCCTACTACCACTAAACCTCAGCTGGAATTTCTGGACATTGAACTGACCGAACGCTGCAACTTGCTTTGCGGACATTGCTATATCAGACGTCCGCTTCATGACCAGACCGCTCAAAGCCGGGAAATGACCCCGGCTTTTATCCAAAAATTGCTCGAAGACGCCCAAGCCCTGGGTTGTGGCGGAGTCAGGTTTACCGGAGGCGAAGCTCTGATCAGACCTGACTTTCAGCAAATTTATTTGTCCACTTATAACCTGGGGCTGAAAGTTTCGCTGGCCACCAACGCCACTTTACTGACGGATGATCTGGCAATCTTTTTAGCCAGTCATCCGCCTGAAGTTGTCAGCATCTCTATGTATGGCTGGGATGAAGCTTCTTATGCTCAAAGTACCGGTCGGGACAATGAGTTTGCCAACTTTTTAAAGGCCATGCAAAGGCTTACCCAGCACCAGCTGCCTTTTATCCTGAAATATCCGCCGACCAAATTCCTGGTGGATAATTCAGATAAATTGCAGGCACTGGCCGAACAACTCGGTTTTGCCGAAATTTTGCCGTATGCCTGGGAATTGACTCTGCACGCCCGCAATAACTCAGCAGCCAACCAACGGATTTTAGCCCATCGGATGAATCCGCTGGAAGCGGCCAAACAAAGACTGCGCGATCCGGAAATCTCCGCGCATGACAAACAAATGCTCATTAAAGGCAAAAAGAGATTTACCCAAAAAATCTTTGAATGCCGCGGCGCCCGAAAACGCCTAAGCATTGACGCTTATGGCCAGCTGCAGGCTTGTCTGGAAGTCAGACATCCGGATACAACTTATGAGTTGCAAACCGGCAGCCTCGCCGATGCTTTGAGCAATCATTTGCCCAAGTGCCGTAAACTGAAATTTACCAATCCCCTTTATCTGGAACGCTGCGGCCAATGCCTGCTGCGGCCGGCTTGCCCACTCTGCCCTGCCTGTTCCTGGATGGAATTGGGAGATCTGGAAATTCCGGCTGAATATCATTGCCAGGTCATGCACCGGGAAGCTGAAATCCTGGGCCTGATCGAAAAAGGTCAAAAAGGCTGGAAAATCCAAACGCTGAATAATACCTAAAGCCCGACAAGGTTTAAACCTGTCGGGCTTTTTTTGATAAAAAAACTGCTCCGATATTAACGAGGCAGTTTTTTTATAATTTAGTTATTTGGTAAGATTATTTATTTTCAGAGTGGCAATATAATTTTTTTCCAACAATTCCCCACTTATATATTTTTTCAGATTGTCCCGTGAGGTTTCAATGACTGTGGCATCAAAATCATTAAGCGTCAGTATCACTCTGATGGTCTTAATCTGCGGCGGCAAAGACGGATCAACATAGCTGAAAATATAAGCTGAAGCCAGCAAAATAGAATCAGAGGAAACATTAGCTGGTGTCTTGGTACGGATTTCTACAATGCCACCCGCAACCTCGTTCACACTGACTGCATCCAGCTTTAAAGTATTTTCCAGATCAATACCCATATCAACTAAAGCCGTCGGATTAATCACGGTATCATAATTCACAATATCTTTGGTTACTTTGGCAATTGCTGTCAAAGAGAACAATGATATGACAGTAAGGAGCATCAAAATGCCAATAATATTTTTAAGCTTAAATTTATTGGTTTTCAGGGCTTTGTAAAGATAATAAATAAAGGCTGCCCAGACAATCAGATTGAGCCAAAACCACAAGCCAAACGAACCGCTGGCCGTAAAAATCAACAAAATAAAAATGGCAATCAGTATAGACATGATCAGCACTATTTTTAAATACAAGACTGAATTGCCTGATTTAGAGTTAGTCATCAAGTCCTTTTTGGAATTAAGGACATCAGGCATAATCATCTCAATCTTGCGGTCCTTGGCCTTACCGCTCCAGCTGATAGCGCCACTTCTGAAAATTCCCAGTTTTCTTAAAATATCTGTGAATTTTGACATATGATTTAAATTATTTCTTTAATTTTTCAAAAACCTTAAAAATATTTTCAGTTTGCCGTAACTCCTTGTTTAAATCAGGCTTAGCCGAGACATCATAATATCTTAGCTGCCAGTCTGCAGGATATTGTCTTTTTAACTGTTCTTTAAGTTCACGCAATTGAGTCGCACCGGCACTGGCATTTTTGGCAGCACCAGAAAAAGCCTGACCTTCAGCCGCCTCCTCAAACATATTATCAGCTGATTGGCCGTTGAAATACTGCTTATAATCTTTGGACATAGTGTCAAATTGCAAAGCCTTGGTCGCCTCTAAACAACGCAAATGGTTGTAACCGACTATTTTTTGCAGTTCAGCAATCTGCCACTTCAATCTATTTTCCATTTCCATACCGTCCTCAAGTTCTTTGGTACTGACCCCGGCTTTAAGCTTCTTATCCTTTTTAGCTTCATCAAACTGCTTTTGCCAATCTTTAAGTTCCTGGGGGAAATTCTGTCTGACAAAAGCTTCGTGCAGTTTTGGCACTATTTCTTCGCCTTTAATTTCCACTTCAGAAGCCGCCTGGTCGGAAAAATTCTCCAAAACAGTCTGTTGGGCCTTGATGTCAAATAAATTCGACGGCGGGGCAACAGTCAAGCTTTTTAAAATGGTTTCATTTACCAAAGGCGCCGTAGTTTTTTGGTCCAAAACCGCAATTAAATCAATTTGCGGAGAATAAGTCTGTTCTGACAAGTCACTTAAAATCTTTTTGTTCTCCTCGATAACGGTTTGCACTGCCGGAGATAAATTCTGATACTTCGTCTCCATCAGCGAATCAACTTGTGCAAAAGGATTAACTTCAATCGCCGGCGCAGTATTTGTTGGTTCTGACGCTAAATTGTCTGTTGCTGCCGGAACTGAAATTGGAGTCGGTGTTGGTGCCGGTGTTGGTTCTGGCGATACAGGCGTTGGTGCTGGCGCTGGAGTCGGGGTTGGAGCCGTGACCGGAGCATCTGCTACGCACTTACCGCTGGCTGCATCTTCATGGGTACCGCTAGCACAAACACAGTCGCCTTTAGCCGAGCTCCAAATGGCATTATACTGGGCGCAAGCAGCCGAGAGTGAAACGCATTTTGAAGAACCAGACAAGATACCATAGCCATCAATACAAACACAATCATTACCGACCAAGTGAGATGGCCCATAAGGCGCGCAAGCCACAGCTTCAGTCACGCAATTTCCTCCCGAGCTGACATAACCGCTATTACACAAACACTGTCCGCTGGAAAAAGAGCTATTGGCAGGACAAGTCACTTCTTCTTCCTGGGCTTTAACCAGCTGAGGCAAAGTAAAGGTGTTTAATATCAGCAAAACAAACAAGAAAAAAATTATCACCTTCAGGCTGCCTCTAACAAGGATTTTAAACATATGATTTTAAATATTAATTACCTGTATATATTATATCATTTTTTTGCCCTAAATATAATACGCGAGATAAATATCGACTTAACTCATTAGCTAATATTTGTTATAATGAAAACATTAATTTACTACACCTAAACTTATTATGTTCTGGATCATCATTACTTATCTCTTATTTATTGCCGGCTTTGTGGTTTTAATTAAAGGCGCCGACTTTTTAGTTGAAGGCTCTTCAGCTGTGGCCAAAAAATTCGGGATTTCCAGTTTTGTCATCGGCATGACTATTGTTGCTTTCGGCACTTCCATGCCGGAACTGGTCGTAAATATCTTTTCCAGCGTTCAGGGTGCATCGGAAATTGCCATAAACCGATGACAGCTGCTGTGGATATCGTGCAAATATCGCTGTCCTATGGCAAAACGGCTGTTTTGAATGATGTGTCATTTACGGTGAACCGCGGCGAGTTTTTTATCATCATCGGTCCCAACGGTTCAGGAAAATCCTCGCTGATCAAGTCGATTGCCGGCATCGTGAAGCCCCAGAGAGGGCGGATTGATATCTCGGGTCGCCCCTTGACGGACTATGGCCGAAAGGCTCTGGCACGGAAGGTGGCGCTGGTTCCTCAGACAGCTCCGGTGGATTTTCCCTTCACCGTAGCGGAAACCGTCTTATGGGGCGCGCCCCTCACCTGGGTTTGCTGGGCATGGAATCTGAATCCGATTTGAAGATCGCCCGTCAGGTTATGGATTTCACGGGCGTTACGGAACTTGCTGACAGAAAGATTGAACACCTCAGCGGCGGGGAACGTCAGCGGGCATTTGTTGCCGGGCCGTGTGTCAGTCATCCGAAATCATCCTGCTGGACGAGCCCACCGCCTCGCTGGATCTTGCTTATCAGGCGCGGCTTATGGACCTGATGGAAGCGCTCAAAAATGATCGCGGCGCCACCATCGTCATGGTATCCCACGACGTCAATCTGGCAGCCTTGTACGCGGATCGTCTCCTGCTCCTGAAGAACGGTCGGATCATGAGCCAGGGCCGACCGACCGACGTTCTGACTTATGAAACCCTGGAAAAGGTTTACGGCTGTACCCTGCTGGTAGACCAAAGCCCTCTTGGCGATTTCCCGCGCATCACCCTTGTTCCCGGAAAGTTTAATCCATTTACCGGCTCCGGCACTGATGCCAGAGCTCATCGCCGTCTGCATCGTATTTCAGGGTCACAAAGTCGGTCTCGCTGGCGCTGCCGATAAAGACGTAGCCGGTCACGTAGGCTTCGCCTTCCTCGTTGACCAGCACCCGGCGTCCGACTGCGCCGTCGTTGCTCGGGCTTTTGTATTCAGCCTTCCAGACAACGTTCCCAACCCCGTCATAATGGAAGGTCGTGATCGCCGTCTCCCCGGACGCAGCCACCGCCGACCCGGTCACATACCCTTCACCATCGAATTCGAACAGACCGTAGCCGACGTCATCGCCCCGCCCCGGCCGTATCGCTTGGTCCAGGTCCGACTGCCGCCGGCGTCGTATTGGATGGTCAGATAATCCTGCCCGGTCCCCAGGCCCTGGGATCCGCCGGTGACCCAGGCTATGCCGTCTCCCGCGACCGCGATCGCCCGGGCCTTGTCCTCCCAGTTGACCAGACCGCTGTAGATGTCGCTCCATTGAAGCGTTCCGGCCGAATTGTATTTGAGAGTGACATAATCGTACCCGGTGGAAGCGTCCCGGCTATATCCCGTGACCAGAACGTTTCCCGCGTCGTCCGTTCCGATGTCCAACCCCTCGTCATCCAGCCCGCTTGCCCCGGCAAAGGTCCGCATCCATTCCAAGGCGCCGGCCGGGCTGTATTTGACCGTCACGATGTTCTTATCGCCCCCGATCGCCGTCATGAACCCGGTGACGCAAACGTTGTCGGAGCCATCCACGGCCACGGCGTTCACCTTGTCCTCGTCGTTGCCGTTGCTGGTTAGTCGCTTTTCCCAAAGCAGCGTGCCGCCCACATCATATTTCAAGGTAAGGTAGGCGTCGTCCGATGCGGCATCGAAGGAAAAACCTGCGGGGTAAATGAAATCCGTCGGCGTCACGGCCATGTCCAGGGCGTAATCGTACCGTGGCCGGGTCCGGCATAAATCGCAATCCAGTCGATCAGGACGCTGTCGGTCTGCCCGGCAGCGGTCGCCGGCAGGAAGGCAGACGACAGGAGAAGACAAAGGAGGAAAAATGAACCATGGCCCGATTGCATTACGCCCGGCATAGTGATCCTTTGGAATCGGTTGGGGCATTATAATCCCTTTTCATGGTTTATGTCGCAAAAAGATACTGTGTTCACCGTTGCCAGCGAAGAAAAAAGGAAACAGATAGCTCTTTAAATCCATATGTGTTTTCCACTCCGCCTTAATTCAATTGTCAAACAATCCACCCAAATTTGGGAGGATCTCTTCTTAACTAAAACCAAGTAAAATTTCGTCTTTATGATTTCTTTATATAAACCCTAATGAATAACTGTCCGAACCAACTAACGAATTTCTAAAAGAACCTCTATTTATTGAAAAATATCAATGGAAACAATCTGCTTGACCTATCGAATTCTTTCAATGCTCCGCCATTCCGACATAGATCACGGTTTTTACGTTTGTGCAATTAATGCACAGTTGATTAGTTATGTGATGGGAATTACAGCTGATAAAAACAATAAGGAATATGCAGTGGGATGAAATTTGGACCAGGTGACAACATAAATTATCCTGGTCTTGATAAATGAGTAGATACTCATTTTCCGCCAAGGTCGGGTTCGCAACTGGCTCCCTGAAGATCTACGCAAGCTTAAATTTAGGTGCTTTAAGCAGGCTGTGCGACCAATCTCGATCATCAGATCACAACCCCCTTACTAAGAACTACCACTATAATGTTGTCTGGGGAGAATAAAAAAAATATCAAAATGAAATAATATAAATGAAGTAAAGCCATTATAGTTAATTCCCGAGGTCAAGTCAATATGGCTGGCATAAAATTTTAATAAAAATTGAAAATGATTATTGAGAAAACCAACACCAATTGAAATGTAATGAATGAAATTAATACATCGATTTGTTGTGCCCAAGACTTTTAGGTAATTCATCCAGGATTGACCTAATAATTCTTTACTCATCCACAAACCTATGTGCTGTGGCTCAAAAAACAAAAGCTCTTCCCTCTTGTTTTCTTCCTTTAGTAACCAATTTACTATTTGAATTAATAATAAGCAAATTGTTTTCAAAATTAATGAGTCTATACTCATGTCAATTTCAAATTGAAACTTGTTCCACAGTTTTCATAGTTTTATACAAAAAAGATAGCTAAAGTTTCAGGTTAAATAACCATACAATGACAATCCGATCATGAATCATCTGATATAACAAGATGTTTTCACCACTATTGTAAAGTGCTATACTGTAAACATTCAGGAGGTAATAAAATATGCCAAAATTCGAACGTGAAGTGGAAATCGATGCTCCAATTGAAAAAGTTTGGGAAGTGTTGATTAATCCCAATCAATGGCCACAGTGGTTTCCAGGTGTTGAAAGTGTCTTAAACGTCACATCAACAAATACGGGTGGAACCTTTGAATGGACAGATGAGGGTAAAACCGGAAAAGGTACTTTGGTGCATGTTGAACCGATGAAGCGCCTGGAAATTATAACTCAAATGGGTGATGACAAAAATTCGCATGTTTTTAAGCTACGATCAAGCGGTGGCTTTTTTGGATTGAACGCGGATGAGTGCAAGGTGGAATACACCTTTGATACCCTCATGGGTGGTGGTATTCTTAGCAGCTTTGTCGCTGGTGGGAACCCAAGAGATGCATTGCGGGTCAAAAAGGCAATGGTTATGTTTAGAAAACTGGTGGAAAGTCTCTAATTTCGTTTTTTTATCGAACCATTCCATCAGTCTGAGTGTTATTTGATACATAAGAAATTCTTAACAAGGTTCAAAACTAATCAAGGAGAAATAATCATGAGTCTATTTGCTGTAATCGTCGTAGGTCTTATTGCAGGTTGGGGTGCATCCAAAATCATGAAGGCAAATACTGGCCTTGGAACAAACCTGATTTTGGGTGTAGCCGGGGCCATTTTAGGTGGGTGGATATCCTCTCTTCTCACCGGCGTAAATCTGGTTGGCGCTATAAACCTTACAAGCATTATCGTCGCGTTGCTCGGTTCTATTCTAGTGATCTTCATTTATCGTCTCATCAAGAAATAAAAAGTTCGCGAGAATATCGGTCTATATTGACACGATACAAAAATTCCATTTACGAATAAGTTGAATATCCAATTTTCATCCACCAATTAATCATTCTGGTGGATGAAAATATTTAAAATTAAATAACTTGTTCCCTCATAGTATTTATTGTTAAGTCCTGGATTAAAAATACAAACATGGATCTCAGGAGTGACCTAAAAAATTCTAAAACGCCACTATAAGTACCATAAAAATTTATGCTGGAAGGTAGTGACACACAAACTGAATTACTCAGAATTCAGCCAAATAAAATCATTCACGGTTCGAACAAAAAATTGATATTCCGCTTACCAATTTCAGAGAATATTTAATTTATAGCGACTGAGGTCGAACACCAAGGCCTTCGGCTATGGAATTCCTGCCAATACCATGAAAAACAGACAGCACCTGGATAAGGCGTAACGCTCCTCAAAACCAGTTCGTAACGATGGTTGATTGAGTCTTCTTTCTGAGAAATTTTTAAACAAAAGTTGAGACCAAGGATTACATACAAGACAATCACATTGTCTGTTACTACTCAAAGTGTACAGTCCGGTCCCAGATTGGGTGTGCCTTGTTAATTCGAATCTGCTATTTCTTCAAAATAGTATTCGTAATCATAAGAGGTATTCCAAATCAAAAACGCAAATAACCCACTGACAAGATTTTACTTTAAATCCATGTCTCCTTTCCCCTTTTTGTAAACCTCTCTATTTTCGGAATCCAAGTATTCCGTGAATTCAAAATTCAATTGTAAAGTGAGTTGAAATTTTTCCTGGATAATTCCAGGATATCTTCTAAATATTGAAATATTTCAATATTGTGATTATACAAACCGATACTATTTGTATAATTTGGATAATATTAGTCGTATTATAAATGCAAGTTTTATACTTTTTTTGATTCACTGCTGTTGGATCAACGTCCGCATTGCAACCAGGGTGGCGAGAGAATTTCTCAATCTGTCAGAAGGCGTTACTTCTTATTGATAGAACGGAAAGGAGCGCTACCAAATCCAAAATTCCATGACTTGAATTGAATATCTCATCTAAAGTTTTTTACTTTTATAGGAGAATACTAAAATGAAAGCTTACCGACTTAATGACTGGGGAAAACCATTAGATTTAGAAGATATCCCTCAGTCTGAACCAAATGACAATGAAGTGCTGGTCCGCATCCGTGCCGCATCGATTAACCCCTTCGATGCTGCAATACAGGCAGGTTATTTGCAGGGCATGGCTAAGATACCCATGACCTTGGGAACAGATTTTGCAGGCGATGTGGTAGCCGTAGGCAAAAATATTATGCACGGTTAAACCTGGTGATGCTGTTTTTGGGCTTAGTCCGCTCGGAGCTGGCGCTTTCGCGGAGTACATTATCGTCAAAGTGCATGAAGTCACCAAAAAACCTAAGTCGCTAGATTATATCTCCTCTGCCGCAGTTCCCCTGTCTGCCATGGCTGCCTGGGTTTCGCTTTTTGAACTGCTCCAAGTGAAAAGTGGGGATCGTTTGCTGATCCACGGTGCAGCGGGTAATGTCGGTGGTATCGCATCACAACTTGCCAAAGATGAGGGAGCGTTTGTCTACGGGGTAGATATCCCAGAAAAGCAAGAGC
>CAVZGV010000006.1:0-294070 GCA_963774955.1 Candidatus Falkowiibacteriota bacterium
TCCCCAAAACCGAATGGATGTACAAGCCTGTTCGCGGCGGATTTTTACGCCAACGCGCCTACCCCTTCACCTTATCTCCAAACGGAGTTAAGGAATGGGTCAATGAACCGCTTTCAGCCGCAGACTTTGATACGCTACTTGTTGCCTGGGCAGTCTGCTGGAAAGCCAGCAGTAACACCGTGGCCTTGGCCAAGGACAACATGCTTATCGGGCTCGGATGCGGTCAGCAGGATCGCATTGCCTGCGTCAGACTCTGTCTGAGTCGGGCTAACCGAGCCGGACACGACCCCAAAGGAGCAGTTTTTACTTCAGATGCCTTCTTCCCCTTTGCCAACAGTGAAGCAAATGATGCGGTCCATGACTTGAGACTGGAAATACTTTCCAGGCTTAAAGACTGCGATCGCGACTCCATCAGCAAGGAAGCGCTTCTAAGCCGCTTGGGGAAAATAGCCCTCATGGTTGAGGCTATTGATAACCGCGAAGGCACGGAACTGCTGATTGATGCCGGTTGCAAAGGCGGTCTGGTCACAGCTGACGGCAAAGAACTACCCAATGTTCAGGAACTTTTCAAAAAGTCCGGACTCTCAGTGGCTTTCGTGGCTGCGGAATTCCGCGGCTTTAGCAAGCACTAAAACTTTCTGCAATTAAAATAGCCCCGAACCGACCGTAAGGTCTGGTTCGGGGCTTTTCTTTTTTATCAATCATCAAGGCCAAAGGCCTTAAAGATTGAAGGTTCCCCTCTGAGCTGATACTCAAATGCAAACAGCTGATTCCAGCTTTGCAGATTTTCCGGACAGGAAAAAATTTTATCCAGAACCGAATTCCAGCCGTTAACTTTAGCCTGATCAATATCGAGTTCTGGCCAGGGACGCAAATCAGCCAGTTCAATAATTTCCTTGATCGAAATTATTTCATCAGCTGAGGTGATGAAGGCATCCGCATTATGAACAAGCAACTCTTGGGCTTGCTCATACGATTCGATTTTGGTGCCGCGGATGGTCTGACGCTGAGCAGATGTCTGATGTGCCAGAAACGAGGCCACCTGCACCATGCGATAGGCATCTTCATGTGCCAGTTCAAAGGCCGCAACCCGCTCCTTGAGCCAATCCTTGGCATCTTCAGAAGCATAACAACCGCGGGACAGGATGATTTCCTGGAACATATTATCCTGAAAAACCTGCAAGCCGCCCAAAACTTTGTTCATGTTTTTGAACGACTGCATAACCACGTGGAAGAGGTCTGGCCAGGCAATCCGCTCCACGCATGATTGTTCAATGGCCCGTTCTTCCCAGGTAATGGCCCTTTGCCGAAGCATTTGGGCAAAATTCTGAGCCATGGTCAGCTGACCGATCTGGTTTTCACAGGTAATGGTGTTTTTCTTATGCGGCATAGCGGAAGAGCCTTTTTGCTTTTTGCCGAATGGTTCCTGGAAAATCGGCAGACCGCTTCGGGCACCGAGGCGTATATCCTCGGCAATCTGAGTCAAAGAAACCACCAGCAGTTCCAAGGCATTAGCCAGCGGCACATAAACTACCCGCGGCATAATCTGAGTAGCGCCGATAAAGGGCTTAAGTCCGAGAATTTCCAGAGCCTTCTCTTCTTCAGTAGGAGTCAAACCCTGATAATTGCCGATGGCACCGCTTAACTTTGACTGGGCAAGCAATTCTTGGGCCGCATCAATTGAGGCTACAGCCACTTGAATACCTTTCAACCAGGTCAGACTGCGTTTGCCAAAAGACTGCAATTTGGCTTCCTGCCCATGAGTTCTGCCCAGCATGGGTGTATAGCGATATTTCTGCGCCATAGCCACAAGAACATCCATGATCTGACTCGTGGGAAGCTCAACCTCATGCAAAGAATACATGAGCATCAGAGCAAAGGCAGGCTCTTCTGTGTCATAGCTGGTCATCCCCTTATGCCAATATGGATGCAATTCCCTTGGTATCCAGCGCAGCCTTTCGTCCAGAAAAGCATTGAGGTCATGGTTAATTTCTTTATCCCGCGCTTTCCAAAAAGCAATGGCTTCGTCATCAAAGGGATGTTGTTTGAAAATCTCACTGAAACGCTGATGAACACCCGCTGGAAAAATTCCCAGAATTTCACGCGCCAGAATTACTGCCAGCTCTACCTTGAGCCACATTTGAAGTTTGGTTTTATCACTCCAAACTCCGTCAATCACGTCATTAAGATACCTCTTAATCATCGTCTCCTCCTTTGAAATAATTTTAGGGCTCAAGCCCATTTTGAACGAACTCTGAGGCCAAATTATCACAATCTTATTATTTTGTCCAACAATAGTACCATTTTTCACTTCTTCCCCATATTATAAACATTCAGCGCCTTGCATTGATAAGTTAAAATATAGTAAGATAAATTCACGTCAGCTAATAGCTAATAACTTATGGCTAATAGTTTTTACATTAGTTTGCCATATTGCTATATGCCATACGCCATATGCCTAAAACAGACAAAGACATCCTCCAAAAAATTCCGCCTCAAAACTTAGAAGCTGAGCAATCATTGCTCGGCTCGCTTTTAATTGATAAAGACGCCATAATTGCCATTGCTGATATTGTTGATGCCGAAGCTTTTTACATGGATAAGCATAGGATGATTTTTGAAGCCATTATTGACCTTTACAGCAAAAGAGAACCCATTGACCTTTTAACTCTGGCCAACCGTCTAGTTGAAAGAAATCAGCTGGAACTGATCGGCGGACGCTCTTATTTGGCGTCTTTAGGCAATATGGTGCCGACCTCCAGTCACGTTACCAATTACGCCCAGATTGTCCAGAAAAAGGCAACTTTGCGAAACTTAATCAAATCAGCGTCGGAAATTTCAGCCATCGGTTACAATGAAGATGAAGATGTGACCGACATTCTGGATAAAGCCGAACAAAAGCTTTTTACCGTATCCCAAGGGCATCTGAAGCAAAATTTTGTACCTATCACCAGCATTCTAAATGAAGCCTTTGAAAGAATTGACGAACTGCATAAAGAAAAAGGTAAAATGCGCGGCGTGCCTACCGGCTTTACTGATTTAGATAACCTGCTTGCTGGTTTGCAAAAATCAGATTTAATTATCCTGGCTGCCCGTCCTTCAGTCGGTAAAACGACCTTTGCCATGGATATTGCCAGAAATGTGGCTGTCAGGCAAAAAGTTCCGGTCGGCATTTTCAGTTTAGAAATGTCTAAAGAACAGCTGGTTGACCGCATGCTTTGCGCTGAAGCCAATGTTGATTTATGGAAAATGAGAACCGGCCGGCTGTCAGACCGAGAACAGGATAATGATTTTCCCCGAATCGGCCATGCCATGGGTGTTTTGGCTGAAGCGCCGATTTTTATTGATGATTTTGCCAGCGCCAATATAATGGATATCCGCACCAAAGCCAGACGGTTGCAAATGGAACATAATCTTGGCTTAATTGTTTTAGACTACTTGCAATTAATGGAAGCCAAGTATCGCACTGATAACCGTGTTCAGGAAATTTCTGAAATTTCTCGCGGTTTAAAACAAATTGCTAAGGAACTTAATATTCCGATTTTAGCTTTATCCCAGTTAAACCGTTCTGTGGAAACCCGTACACCGCCGATTCCTAAACTGGCTGACTTGCGCGAATCAGGCTCCATTGAACAAGACGCTGATATTGTTATGTTTATATATCGTGAATCTGTTTATAAGCGAGATTTAGAATTAGACCGCAGAAATCTTGCAGAAATTCATATTGCCAAACACAGAAACGGCCCGACCGGGCTGGTTAAGCTTTTCTTTGACGAGCAAAAAGTCACTTTCCGCAATCTTGAAAAAGGACCTGGCATGGGCGCTGAACCGGTTTTTATCAAAAATAAAAAACCCGAAGACTTTGAAGCTCCGGACATGCAACTGCCCAACTTCGGCTAATACCAAATTAGCAATAAACTCCGCCAAAGGCGGATCCGCCTACGGCGGAAATACCCAAACAATAACAAAACTTTAATACTAAAACAAGTTTTGTTTTTTTTTATTTATGCTTTGAATTTATTTTGTCATTTGGGTTTGGTAATTTGTCATTAAAAGAAAAAGAGAGTCCCGAGGGACTCTCTTGTTTTTGAAAGATCTTGTTGTTACGCGGCCTCAGCCATGGCCTGTCCGATTTCCGGCTTCTGGTAGGGTTTGAAATCGGGGCGGGCCATGGTGTTCAGTGACACCTGAAGCTTCAGGGCCTGCCGAGGACTGGTCTGTTTGAACAGTTCCATAGCCGGCGCCTGGTAGCGAGTGTCGCCCTGGCCACTGGCCAGACGTTCGAGAACGGCCACGACCTTGGCGACGTCGTTGGGATTGGCGCTCTTGGCCATCTTGTTCAGATGACGGAAGGCGGCGCCTTTGGTCTTGCTCTTGCAAAGCAGGCAGTAGTGAACGAGCCGACGCTCGGCCCAGCCGATCTTGCGGGTGTTCTTGCGCGCCTTCTTGGCGGCCCGACGCTGTTCCTTGGTCATCATCGGAGCGGTCGCCAGCGCCTGCTGGAACTGTTCCACGACGTTGGCTACGGTGAGGGACTTGCCGTTGCTGCGCAGACGCACGCCAGCCACCAGCATCACGCCGAAAACGCACACCATCGCCACCTGGATCGACATAATCGTCATTGTCATTCCTCCTTGAATATCTGGCTAGAGTTTGTTGAAAATGAACAAATTGACCATAAATTAACCGTAACACTATATATTAGCATATTTTAAAACTTTTGTCAATACCCCAACATAAAAACCGCCCTTTTTACTCAGGACGGTCTTTCTTACCCAGTATTTCAGGGTATTTTTTACAACTATGATTGGCATAGAGAATGGCCGCTAAAAGAGCAACCCCACCAAACACAAATACTACTACAATTATTGTTTCCATGATTTTTCCTCCTTAATTACGTTTTAACCCTAAAATTCAATAAAGTCAACCATTCTTGCTTAAACACATTTTTTCCGTTAAAATGTAGTTATTCCTAAATCGTAAATAATAAATCTTATATCCTAAATCTGACACCTATGTTCAACAAACTCAAACAATTTAAAGACCTAAGAAACCAGGCCAAGCAAATGCAAAACCTGCTGGCCCAAGAATCAGCAGAAGCTGAGGCTGCCTGGGGCAAAGTTAAAGTTAAAATTAACGGCAATCAGGAAATTTTGGATATTCAAATCGATCCTGAATTGCTAACACCCGATAACAAAGAAAAACTACAGAATGCTCTCAAAGACGCGACCAATGATGCGATTAAAAAAGTCCAGCGCATTATGGCTGAGAAAATGCAACAATCAGGGTTCAAAATGCCGGAGATGTAATCTACAAACTCCAAATACCAAGCTCCAAATAAATCTCAAATCCAAAGACCCAAGTATCAAACAGTTTGTATTTTGTGATTTAAATATTGTAATTTATTTGAGATTTGCGATTTGATATTTGATGATTTTCAAAAATATGATCCGTTTTCCCAAACCAATTCAAGATTTAATTGACCAGTTCTGCAAACTGCCGGGCATTGGTCCCAAAACAGCCGAACGAATGGCTTTTTTTATGTTGCGCCAACCCAAATACTCAATTGAAGAATTTGCTGCTTCCCTATCACAGCTCAGTAATTCGGTTATTCACTGTTCAACCTGCCATAATATTTCTGAAAAAAACCCCTGCATTCTTTGCAGTGATAAATCCCGCGACCAAAGTAAAATTTGTGTTTTAGCTGAACCTCATGATTTAGCTGCGATTGAAAATACCGGTGAATTTAAAGGCATGTACCATATTCTAGGTGGAGTTTTAGACCCTTTGAATGGTGTAACTCCGGATCGACTGCAAATAAACGACTTATTGGCCAAACTGCAAAAAAACAAGCTTTCAGAAATTATCTTGGCTTTTAATCCTGATATGGAAGGTGAAGCTACCATGATTTACTTAAATAATTTACTCAAACCATTCAAAATTAAAGTAACCCGTCTGGCCCGAGGCATGCCGGTCGGCGCTGACCTGGAATATACTGATGAAATAACCTTATTAAGCGCCCTGAAAAATCGCAGAGAAATTAACGGTAATTAAAAAATGTCATCCTGAGTTTGTCGAAGGATGACATTTAATTTTGTTTTGTTTTAGTTCTTTTTGGGAATAAAACGCTTTTCCAAGATTATATCAATATGCACATTAATTCCAGCGTTTTGAAGAATCTTCAAAACCTGTTCTTCATGGTTGATAGTAAAAACCCGGATAAAAGGCTGCTTGTCGCCTTTCTGATCAACGCACATATCGGTGCAAATATTCACCAAAATACGATCAAGCAATTCGGGCGTGATTTTTTTTGCGCTGTTAAAGATCTGGGTTTTACAGTTCAAAGCATCCACGCCGCTCATACTATGAAGCTCAATGATTGGCATTCTTCAACCTCCTTGTTTGGTTGTAAGTAAAATTTTATTCGGCAAAACATCGAACTTGTAATTCAAGAGACAAATGAAGGTTCGTTTTACCGGATTATAAAACCTTAACAAAAACAAAATATATTGTCAATATAAAAAATCCCGTCTGGCGGGACTTTTTATTTATGAGATCTTGCCTATTTTAACCATGGTCTGGTGCTGTCGATGGCCTTTTTTCTTATGGTATCTTGATTTAGCCTTGAACTTCATGACCAGAACTTTTTTATCACGAAACTGCTTTTCAATGGCCACTTCAACGGTTTTACCTTTAACGGTCGGGGTGCCGATTTCTACGCTTTTACCATCAGTATCAGCTATCAACAATACGTCCTTAAACGAAGCGGTTTTACCTTCTTTGGCAGCCACTTTTTCAATATTAAGCTTATCTCCTTCTTTAACCAAATACTGTTTGCCACCGGTTTTAATTACTGCAATCTTTGTCATATTGTTAGAAATTTATGTAAATAAAATTGAACCCTCAAGGTTCAGAAATGTATGTAAATATATTACCTTAAAGCCGGATTCTTGTCAAATGAACTTACGCTTTCAATTTCGACTTAAAAATAAAAAGCCCAGCGCGCAGCGCCGGGCAAGTTGTAAAACTAATCAAAATTGATGTCTTTACGGAAAGACAGCTGCTTTCGGTCGAACTTTGACGGCTGACCCAACATGCCCCAATATTTGAGTTGGGCTTTGAGTCCGGCCAGATTAAGCTGGTGGGAATGGCGAACCGAGAAACGTGAGTCGCAGACAACGCAATACCTTTGTTCCATGACCCATTTTGTCCACTCACCGTCTTCACCACCGCATTCATAGGCTTCATCAAAATGATGTTTTTCCCAAAGAGATTTGCGAATGGCGCAATTGGTTGCGCCCATAACACCCATTGCCATCATGTGTACGCGATAAGGACCGCGCAACTTCGCCTGCAGGTAGTTGGGATAGTAGAAAAACCGTTCCAGCCAAGAACCGTTTTCCAACGGAATGACCGGTGAATAAAGGCCGGCCACGCTGAGATCTTCGAAAGTTTTGGCCGCGACTTCCAGCCAGTCAGGCCGGAATAACCGTACATGACCAACAGTCAGCAGAACCACCTCATTGCTGGCGGCAGCAACCCCAAGGTTCATGCTCCTTGGGAAGGTAAACTCGTCGCGAGGCAAGGTTACTAATTTGCCACCATGTTCCACTGCCACCTGCTGGGTACCATCAGTGGATTCGTTGTCAACAACGATGATCTCCACTTCATTTGAGGTCAAACTCTGACCCCACAAGTCACGGAAAAGCAGACTTAGCTTATCCGCCTCATTCAAGGTCCGAATTACCACAGAAATCATGGCCTTTCCTCCTTAAAACTTTCATATATTCGAACGTTTTATCATAACATTTTTACAAAGCTAAGTCAAATATAAAACCCCGTCATTGCTGACGGGGCTTGATTGACTGAAAATAGTCCTTGCCGTATTTACGTCGTAATCTAGTATAGCAAACCCGGCAGATCTTTTCTTTCGTTAAAGCTAAGGGCCGCCTTTGATTGCAAATTGAACACTTTTTCACCGGCGGTTCATAGCAATCTTTGCAAATCGGCGGAGCTTGAACGGCCAATGGTTTGACCTGTTTACATTTGTCACATTTACTTTGCGGCTGTTGGTAGCATTGGTGACAGGTTGGCGGTTCCTTGACCGCTAATTCACGAATGTTGCCGCAAACATGGCATATTTTCTGCGGTGGCTGATAGCACTTGTGACAGAATGCTTGGTTGTTTTCACGCTTAGCTATGACTTTCAGTTGGCCGCAAATCGAACAAACATCCATCGGTTTTTGATAGCAGGTCAAACAAATCGGTCCTTCTTTGCCATTCTGATTGACAATATCAAGTTTACCGCAAATACTGCAGGTCTTTTTCGGCGCCTGATAGCATTTACGGCAAATCTTTTTCTCGCCTTCATGTTTAATAATCCGCCGTTTCTTGCCGCATTCGGTACAAATATCCTCGGGCGGCTTATAGCCATTTCTTTTACCTGGCCTTGTTTTTTTCAATGTCCCCTCCTGTTACTAATTGTCTAAACTTAGCAAATGATCTTGAAATTGTCAAACATAAAATCACCCCGCGATGCAGGGTGATTTTAATATCCAATTATTTAATTTCAATTTTTACTTCATCACCGACTTTAAAATTGTTCTTTTCAGCCGCACCGCCGTTTAGTTCCAGGACATAATTAACTTCGCTGTCAGAACGGTAAAGAGGCAGGTTAGCTTCATCAACCGTCGCTACAGGCACATTAGCCTGAATACCGATAATCTTATTATCATCGATCCAAATCATATCTAAAGGAAATTGCATGTCTTTCATCCAGAAAGATCGGTATCTTTTATCAGGAAAAACAAAAAGCATGCCGGAATTTTGCTTTAAACTCTTACGATTTGAAAGTCCGGCGATTAATTGTTCAGGGGTTTTGGCAAGCTCAACATTTATGGTTTTGCCATTAATAATTACCTTGCCTTTTTCCAAGCCGGAGGTAAAATATCCGGGATTAGTCAAGATTATTACGGCTATTACCACGAAAATAAAAACCAGTAACGCTGTAATTATTAAGATTGTATTTAACTTAGATTTAGCCATATTTTATATACTTTTAGACTGTTGATTTTTCTGTTTATATATAATAACAAGGATTGCGGCTAAAATCAACATAAATACTGCCAGGGCTAATAAAGCCAGCAATTTCCCAAAGGTTTGTAAAAAGAGAGCAAATGACCCGAATAAAGCGGTTAAACAATATAAAAACACGACTGCCTGTCGATGTGATAATCCTATATCAAGTAGCCGAAAATGTAAATGCTTACGGTCAGCCAGGCTGATTTTACGATAATAAATCAGACGGCGTAAAATGACCCAGACAACATCCAGAATGGGTACGCCCATGATTAAAAGCGCTGTTGCCACCTTTGACCCGGAAATAATAGCCAAGATACCCAACATTAACCCGGCCAGCAAACTGCCGCCTTCACCCAGAAAAATCCTGGCTGGATGGAAATTAAGCAGTAAAAATCCGGCAAAAGCCCCGGCTAAAATAATGGCTATCAAGGCGGTATTAAACTGCGCCACTTCCTTATTTATAGCCACAGCAAAAATTATTAATGAGCCAATGACGGTAATTCCGGAGACTAAGCCGTCAAGCCCGTCCAGTAATTTCGTGGTATACATCATACCCATTAACCAAATCAGCGTAAATAAATCAGCGAATAAAGTCACCTTATAAGGAATTCCTTGAAACCAAAAAAGTATAAATTGCCAGTTATTGAAACTGATAATGCCGCCAAACGGATTTCTGATATGGCTGATGCCAATGCCACTGGCAACAATAACAATAGCGGCTAAAATCGGAAATATTATTTGGGATTTTGGTTGCCAATGATATTTATCGTCTAAAAAACCACCGATAATAATAAGCAGGCCGGCCAGGATGATCCCGACTATAAATTTGGGCTGAATAAAATCATAAATTATAAAATCCGTAAAATAGCTGTAAAAAACCAAAACCGAGGCAAAACTAAAAAAAACCGCCAGACCGCCCAGCAAAGGCATTGGGGTTTTATGGATCTTTCTCTCGCCAATCGGCTGATCAACAATTTTAAAATATAAGGCAATTTTCCTGACCAACACAGTCAAAATCGCAGAGAGAATAAAAGTAATGACAAAAGCTAATAAATAATTCATATATTATAATTCTCTGGCTTTTTCCACTCTAATTACTCCCCCTTTTTCCAAGATGGCCACATCGCGGCGGCCGATTTTACCGGTTATTAAATAATTAGCCAAAGCATTGTCCACATGATCCTGAATAGCCCGACGCAAGGGTCTGGCTCCGTATTGAGGATCAAACCCGATCTGAGCCAATTCTCTGACGGCCTCTTCAGTAGCCTGAAAATTTATACCTTTGGCTTCCATGGCTTGGGCTACTCTGGCCAGCATTAAGCCGGTTATTTTAATGACTTCTTCAAGACCCAACGGTTTGAAAATTATTATATTATCAAATCTATTTATAAATTCCGGTTTGAAATACTGTTTTAGCTCAGTTTCTAAAAGCTGACGCTTTATGGCCTCAACCGTTAACCCGGCCGCCAGTTGCTGCTGGATAAAATTCGTTTGGGCGTTGGAAGTGGCAATCAAAATTACATTGGTAAAATCAATAGTCCTGCCGGATGAATCTGTCAGCCGTCCGTCATCCATAACCTGTAAAAAAAGATTCAAAATATCAGGATGAGCTTTTTCCAATTCATCTAAAAGTACGATGCAATAAGGCTTTTTCCTGACTGCTTCGGTTAAAATACCACCGCCTCCGGAACCGGCATATCCGGGCGGAGCTCCAATCAACCGGTTAACAGCCGAGGCTTCCTGATATTCAGACATATCAACTCTAACCATATTCTCCTCATTGCCGAAATAAACTTCGGCAATAGTTTTGGCTAATTCTGTTTTACCGACACCGGTCGGTCCTAAAAATAATAAATTAGCAATCGGTCTGGTTGTTTCACGTAATTCGGCCCTGGCCCGTCTCAAGCTGTTAGCCACGGCAGAAACAGCCTCTTCCTGGTCAATCATGCGCTCATGAATTATCTCTTCCAGTTTAAGCAATTTTTCCGATTCACCTTCTGTAATTTGAGTAACTTTCATGCCGATTTTTTCAGACATCAAGGTCGCCACATCATTGCCTGTGACCAAACAATTGGCACCTTTGGTTTTCCTGGCCCAAACTGCAACTTCTTCCAATAAAGTAATGGCCTTGTAAGGCAAAAATTGGTCGTGGATAAAACGATCAGTCAATTTAACAGCTGATTCAAGCGCATCATAGGTTAAAAAAACATTATTCTTATTTTCAATATAACCGGCCTTACCTTCAATAATCTGAATGGCACCGTTTAATTCCGGTTCCTTAATTTCAATCTTTTTAATTATATTTCCCAAATTACTCCTCTCGATATAACTCGTATAATTGGCTGAAGTGCTGCCGCTGATTAAAATAAATAAATTTTTTGACAAAGCTTCGGCTAAAACCTCTATTAAACCGCTGCCACCGCTCATGGCTATTAAATCATGAATATTGTCAATATATAAAATGACATTGCCGGCGCGCGCTATTTCGTTAAAACAGATATAAAGTCTTTCCTGAACCTGGCTGATACTTGCACCTGCCACTAATTTTGGAATGCTCAAGCTTACCAGGCGCTTATCCTGCAAAAAATCCGGCAAATCATCGGCAATCATTTTTTGCGCCAGCCCCTCAATTATTGCTGTTTTACCTACACCCGGCTCCCCGACCATAATTACTGCCTTGATGCTACTGCCTTCCAAAACACGATATATTTCGGAAAATTCCTGATCGCGATCAACTGAAATGTCCAAATACCCCTGTTTGGCTAACATAGTCAAATCTTCGGAAAACTGATTTAAAAGCGGAGTTTGAACTGCGGTCATGGCCCGATCAAGGCCGGTCTTGGATTTCAGCTTAGAACTTGTTCGATAAAGCTGCCATTGTTGCTTTAATTTACGCTGAATTCTAAACCAAACAATGACGTTATCAATTTTTTCCGGAGTAATTCCGATATCCATGAATACTTCCATTATATACTCATCATTTCTAACAGACTCATAAAGGATATCCAAGGTTTCAACTACTTCCAGATGATTTATATAAGCCTGACGATAAGCTTTGATCATAATCTTCCTGGCTTCGGTGGCAAATACTGTTTCAGTCTCGCTTTGAGGATAACGGGCAGCTAGTCGGCTGATTTTTGCCGATAAATCATTAAGGTCAATGCCCAAACGGATGAAAACATTCTGAGCTTTGCCTGAAAGCAGTAAGGCTGCAATCAAAAAATGGACTGGGGCTACTTCTAAGGCTTTATGGCTATAAGCCAGATCATAAGCCTTCTCAACTATTTTCAAAGCCTCTTCGGAAAAAGTCTTGCTAATGTCAATTTTATACTTATGACTAATACCTTTGACAGATTGCCAATCAACCGGGGGCGGTGCCAGCAGGCTCAAATCACCTTCGGCTTGATATTTTTTGGCGACAACTTTTACTTTCCGGTCGTTTTTCAAGGAATTAAAATATATGATAAACAAATCGAAAAATAACGAGAGCCAGAAATAAAAATGATATTGATTTGGACTTTGCCAATAATTTAAAGATAATATCTGGTAATAATCAAAATTAGTCAGGTAAAAAGAATAAACCAAGCTAGTAATACCGCCTAAGCCAATAACCAATAAAATCACTTTTATTATAAAATCAATAACCCGTTCCACTTTGTATAATTTAAGATGAGGATAGTCAATGACTCTATCCCAAAATAAAATATATGAGTCCAAACTGCCGATAATTCCCCGGCCGTCACAAACCTGACACTTTTTAGCGGCTAAGTGCCCAACCCCGTTACAATTGGAACAAATTAGAAACTGCAAATTTTCTTTGTCATTTGCCATTTTTGTTAGGTTAAATTACCAAAAGATAATACAAGCATATAGAGAATAAGTATGGGTAAAACCAGCCAAAATATATAGAAAACCAGAACTAAAATGATTATGCCCAGTAAAGCCAAGCCCTTGAATATAATCTGAAATATTCTCAGAAAAAAACTGATTGCCCGGCCCGCAAAATCTGTCTGACCAAACATGGGCACAAACAAATTTTTCAGCCAGATAGAAAAACCAAGAGTCAGATCAAAATCCCGAATCATACCTAGCCCGCCTTTTAAAACTTTCAGTAAGCCTTGCCCGTACCACCACAACGGAAAATATAAAAAATTCCTAATTTCAGCAATTAGAAGTAAAATTGTTATTTTGCCTAAACTCGCATTGTTCATAGTATTATTTATTAATATAATTTTACCATATTTTGGCAGAAAATTAAACAGGGCCTGTTTATACAGGCCCGGAATTTGTCTCTGGGGAATTTGTCGCCTTGACCTCAAGAAAATTGAGTAAAACATTCAATTCCGATTCTGACGTCCCCAAGTCCGCCCAGGAAAAGTCACCGCCGTTAACCCGCAATTTAATATTGTTTATCATGATTAAAGCGGCCTGATAATTAAAGGCCTTATTGCGTAAACAGTTGATAGCGCCCTGACAAGCTGTAATTTTCCGCTGTTTATCATCATCCACGGCTCACCTCCTTTTCCGCTAAAGTTTTTTTAACGAAATTCCGCTACAGTTTCTGCCTTTGAATTGCCTCTCTGATTACGCGCATTAGCTCCAGGTAAAACTCCACATTATTCAAAGTTGCCAAACGCAAACCCAACCCCTCCTCGGTTTTCAAGAGATGATAAAGGTACGCTTTGGAATGAGTATGCAGCAACTTGATTTTTGAACTGGTGTTAATCGGCTTTAAATTATCCTTATACTCACTGTTTTTTATATTGATAGTATTGTAATAAATAGTGCCAAACAACTTAAGTGCTCCTTTTTGACGCTGAGTACAAAATTGATACAAGCGGCCATGACGCGCTTCCCTGGTCGGAATCACGCAATCAAACATATCTATGCCCTGTTTTAACGCAAAGACAATTTCTTCAGGACGGCCTAAGCCCATTAAATATCTGGGCGCATCAGCCGGCATCTTCGGCGCTATATGCTGTAAAATTTTATACATATCTTGACGATCTTCGCCCACGGCCAAACCGCCTAAAGCATAACCGGAAAAACCCAGGCTGGTAATCTGTTGCAAACTTAATTCCCTTAAATCCTTAAAAATACTACCCTGAATAATACCAAAGAGCATTTGCTTAGTCTTTTTCTTTTGCCACTGTTTTCTGCATATTTGGGCCCAGTTATAGGTCATATCCACAGCTTCCCGAATCTTATCCTTGGGCGCATTACCTTCGGGACAAATATCTAAAGCCATCATAATATCAACACCCAAATCCTGCTGAATCTGAATCGCTTTGGCCGGCGTTAAAAAGTGTTTGGAACCGTCTAAATGAGACTGAAATTCCACACCCTCTAGCTTGATTTTCCTTATTTTTGACAAGGAAAAAACTTGATATCCGCCGGAATCAGTCAAAATCGGCCTGGGCCAATTCATAAACTTATGAAGGCCTCCGGCTTTCTTTATCAGTTTTTCACCAGGCTGTAAATATAAATGGTAAGTATTGGCCAAAATAATCTCAGCGTCTAATTCATTCAATTCCTCTCCTGATAAATTCTTAACCGCGCCTTTAGTGGCAATCGGCATAAAAAATGGCGTATTAATGCTACCATGGCCTGTTTTCAAGATCCCAAGCCTAGCTTTGGATTTTTTCGATTGTTTCAGTAATTTAAACATTAGTATATTTACAAAATAATTAACTTCTGCTAATATTTGGTAATCAAGGGATCAAAAACGGTTCTTTATAAGGAGGACTTTAAAGATGGATCGAAAAGGAGCGCGGCATTACCGGAAGCATCCCAGGATGAAAAAAACAGACTACCTTTATTTGCCGCTGATCAAAATCACCCCCAAGCCCATCACGCCAAACCATTTGTCACTGATCCGCCTCTTGCTTGCGCTCCCTATCATTGTACTCATTTTTCTGCACTTTTTCAAGGTCGCTGCCGTCTTTTTCTTAATTGCGGCCATATTTGACGGCCTGGACGGAGCCCTGGCCCGCTATCGCGATCAAGAGACTAAACTGGGCGCGATCATTGACCCCACAGCTGACAAGGCAGTCAATTTTATGGTTTGGATCGGCTTTCTTTTCTACATTAAAAACGACATCTATTTGGGCTCGATCCTAACCATCATCATCATTGATTCCTGCCTGTTTGCCGTGGCCTTGCTCAAATTCTTTATCAAGGACATTTTCCCGAAACTGGAAAAAAGCAGTCATTACTTTGAAGAGCTGGGTATCCCCCAGATCATCAACGAAATTGACGTCAGCAGAACCGGCGCCAATAAGTGGGGCAAAACCAAAATGGTCCTGCAAATCATTGTCATTTCGGCTCTGCTGCTCTTTGACCCGGCCACTTCAGTCAGGCTCCACGAAACTTTTATGTTTTTGCCCGATCACCTGAGCCTACTGCATCTTTCATTCCCATTGTTAGTGGCCTGCATTGTCTTTGGCTTACTCAGTCTCTATGGACATATTCAGGTAATCAGCTTCAATAAAGAAAAAGGACCAGAGACTGAATATCCAGTTCAACTAAAGCTCCCAGGCATATAAATTCAAATGCCGCCAAGCAAAAGTAAAGGACGTTTCCGTACGGAAACGTCCTTTTAAATATATAAAATTTATCAATTACTTATGGCAATTATCTATTCATAGCCACGGTAGAACCATTTGCCTGCAGGTATTCAATGCGGGAAACTTCAACCATATTCAACTTGGCAACTTTTTCTTCAAGGCGGCTGGTCGAGCGGAGTTGAGTTATTTCAATTTGTAATTTTTGATTAGCATCTTTAAGTTCAGCAGCTTTGTCCTCCAACTCCCTGATTTGATAACCTCTGGTTGCCATTCCATTAATCTGCCACAAATAAACCATGCCGACGCAAAATATCAAAACTCCCATCAATAATAATTTATTTCTGTTTTTGTTTTGATAATTTGGATTCTGGTCAATATCAGCTAGCTTTTCCTTGAGACTCTGCCATTTAGTTGATAAAAATGCTTTTCTCATAATTTTCCCCCTAATATCTAAATTTACTTATTATTAAAGTTTGACAATTGCTCTTAATTTGGCGCTTCTGCTTCTGGGATTGGCCTTTACTTCAGCCAGTCCTGCCTCAACTACCTTTTTAGTTAATATTTTTATCCTGGGCTGATGATTACAGATGCAAACCGGTAATTTTGGCGGGCAAATACAGCCTTTAGCTTCATTTTTAAAAAAATCCTTAACGATTCGATCTTCCAGGGAATGAAAGGAAATAACAACTAATCTTCCTCCCGGTGGCAATATTTCCATAATTTGAGGCAACACTTCCTGCAAATTTTCCAATTCATGATTCACCTCTATTCTTAAGGACTGAAAGACCTTGGTAGCCACGTGAATTTTTGGTTTAGGCTTATGCAGATAGACTTTTTCAATAATTTGCACCAGATGATCAGTTGTTCTTATGGGTTTTAATTTACGTTCTTTTATAATTTCTCTGACAATCTCTTTGGCGTATCTTTCTTCTCCGTATTCTTTGAAAATTTTAACCAAATTTTCTTCTTTATATTGATTGATGATATAAGCAGCGGTTTTTTCCGTACTGCCAAAACGCATATCTAAAAATGCAGAACCGCGAAAAGAAAATCCGCGCGTTTGGTCTTCAAGCTCAGCGCTAGACAGCCCAAGGTCAAGTAAAATGCCGTTAATTTGATTAAATCCTGGGATATCATAAACTATTTTCTTTAAATTTTTGTAATTTTCTCTGTTTAAAATTATTCTATCTTTGAATTCGTGTAAATTTTCATTGGCCGCCGAAATAGCCTGCTGATCTAAATCAAGAGCTAGAACCTTTCCAGCAGGACCATTAAGTTTTAAAATTTCCCTGGTATGTCCGCCGCCGCCAACAGTACAATCAATAAAATTTTCATTAGCTTTTGGCGCTAAATACTGCAAAACTTCCTGAACTAATACCGGCTGATGTTTATAATCCATCGAATAAATTTAATTAGCAACGAATATTTAATTATTTGTTTTTGTTTTAGGGGATATTGAATATCCCCAGTTTTGAGAAAACCTGTTTTAAGCCACGGCGATTTTGTAATCACCTTTACCGATTGGCTGTAAAAACGGGCTGCCTACTCCGTTGACGAAAGCTGAAAGCGCTCTTTTGGCTCTTGTCCTTTTGACAGGATCTGAATGCTTGGGTTGGCCTTCACTTGCAGGCGGCAACATGATTGTTCCGCCCCCATCTGGCAATTCAATGGCAACTTGCATGTTTTTTCTCCTTGGTTAGGACTCTTTAGCCGTTACCCAGACGATGCTGACCTTCTTACTGATAATCTGCTGCTGGTTTGTCACCATAGCTTCAAGCTTCGCTTCAAAATCAGGATCGTCCGGATGAATCAGAAAGATATTATTCATGATTCCTCCTTGCCTTTTAGGCAGTGGCTGAAACAAAATGCTTGAATGGTGTGAAGGGCTTGTCTACCTGATGTCCGCGACTGGGTATTTGCCTGATCCCTTGATGATCCGGCTCCAGAAGCGACTTTGAAAATGGCCGCTCTTTGACTGGGCTGGCGCATGGCTGACGACAAGTATCCAAAGCAGCAATTAACTCTGGGGTCATCTCCCCAATTTCTCCGAATTGCTTCTTGGGACCTTCATCATCCAAACCAAACCAATAAACCTTAGCTCGTTCAGACAATTCGTTCATGACCTTCCTCCCCTTTTTTGGTTTTTTGTTAAATGTTCAATTCCCCGATTTACAATCTAGGTTTTTACAGGCGGGAAATAGGGATAAGCATATGCCCATTTCTCACCTGGATAAAACCCTACTTGTTTACATTTTATTCATTTGTAAGGTACTTTTGAATTGACCTAGAAATAAAAATGTTAACAAGCTTTTTTTAATTTTTCTTTCTTAATTTTCTGGCCCCCAAGCTTTGGGCTTAAGAGGCTCCTTAATTATATGAATAATTGAAGGTTAAATTAGACATCCAGACCCTGCAAGGCTTCAGCGATATCCACACTTTGCTTTTCTGTTCCCTTTTTATATTTATTCCAATTATCTTCATCCCAAATTTCTAAACGATTATATAAACCGGCGATAATGGTTTTTTTCTTAATCCCGCCAAACTGCCTCAAATATTCCGGTAAAACTATTCTACCCTGCTTATCCAACTGGATATCCATAGCACCTGCCAGCATCAAACGGGCAAAAGCGCGGGTGTTAGCTTTGCTAATGGGCATAGCAGCCAACTTTGGTGCCAGTTTTTCCCATTCTTCCATGGTATATAAAAACAAACAATTATCTAATCCTTTAGTCACGACAACACCTTTACTTAATTTCGCCCTAAACTTGACTGGTACTGCCAGCCTGCCCTTTTCATCCAAATTGTGTTGGTATTCACCGATAAACATAGTTGGATTTTAGATTTTGGATCTTAAATTCTGGATTTTAGTGGAAATGACCGATTTTGAGTTATCCACAGATATATCGACCTATCCCCACTTTTATCCACATTACTCCCCTATACATCCATTATACTCCACTAAGCTATCCGCGTCAACCACTTTATACACAGGGCAATTTCCCTTTAAATTAAAGACTTTATAAGCCATGTGTATAAATAAATCACCTAAATATTGCCTATTGTGGATTCAATTATGTGGCTCGGAATCCAATTCCCTATTGGGAATTGGATTCCTAACCTCCCAATATTCTTTACCTACGCCATTCGCATTAAATAAAAAACCGCCACAACTTCGCAGTTGGGCGGTAATATTAACTTGATTATGAATCCAGCTATTTTTGGGTCAAATCGGCATTGACTATAATCAACCCGATTTCAGGCGCAAAAGCCACGATTTCAAAATCTTGACCTTCGCAGCCTTTTTCACACAATGCAGCTTGGACATAAGCCGACAAAGGCTGGTTAGCGTGAGCAATATGACCGATACGGTCTTTGCCCCAATAATCATCCTCCATACCGGAACAATATCGTTCTTCCGGCTTTTTGAAGATGATCTTGGCTCCGCCTGTAAACCTGGTATTCGGATCAATTGGCTGATCGCTCATTTGTTCCTCCTTTACTTAAACAAAGTATCCTTTGCAAATATCGGCAAATTCCGGGCCGACTGTTTCGGCCATTAGCCGGTCATGTTCAGGCAATAAGTCTTTGATTGCCTGAGTGACTTTGGAAATCTGCCGGGCATTGCCTAAGGCCAAAATCACGGCCCTGCCTCCGAAATAATGCCAGTCAACTTTTTGACCGGACATTTGGGCCACTTGCTTAACCCATTTTTCGATTTTTTCCGCCGGAATACTGTGGGTGGTAAAAAGGTGGGTGCCTTTCCTGTGAATTTTGTCATTACAAGGTTTCAGTCCCATTACTCTCCTCCTTTTGTTTGATTGTGTTCAGCTATTTTTTCCTATGGTTATATTAGGATTACGATTATAAAAAGGGCTGATATATTTACCTCCTTTTGCTCTATAAATTTTACTTAAACCCAACTTAACTAATTCATCATTATCTGTCAAGCCTTTTTTATTCATTATCCCGATTACTGGTATTTTCAAAGTATAAGCTAAAGTATTGGCCACAGTACAGGTAATTCTTAGCGAAGTAAACGGGCCAGGGCCGGTTACGGCCATGATTCCAGTCAAATCAATGTTTTTAACTTTATTAGCCTTTAAAATCTGCTCAATAGATTTTAACAAATATTCAGTCACTTTATAATCCCCGGATTGGCTGAGCTTATCTAAAATCTTATTTCCTGAAATCAAAAAAACATCCAAGTCCTTATCCTTAGATGTATTTAAAAACAAGATGTATTGTTTATTCTTTTTCTTCGTCATCCAAGACAGTAATTTTATTAAATATTTCATCAATCATGACAATCTTATCGGCGTCCAAGATGGAATACAAAAATTTATCAGCCACACTGCGTCTATAATCAAATTCTTCTTTACTTAAAAAGGTATAATTAATTTCGCGTCTGAAATCCTTTTCAAAATTCTTGACAATTTTCTCAAATTTTTTCTTATTCAAATTACCGACGATTAACATATCAATCGGTAAATCCTTATCCCCGACAAAAAAACCGGTTAAAGCCAAGAAAAATACTTTGCCCGTCTTTTTCAAGGAAGTAGCGAAATTCTTTTCCAGAAGAAATTGGGCTTTTTGAAATGTTGATTTTAGTTCAGGGAAAATAATAAACTTAGTATTAACCTGATAAAATTTACACTTGGAATTCTGAGAGGTCTCTTCGGCTTTAAGCGTGACTATTTCCTTGATTACTCCCAATTCTTCCAAGTTCTGTAATTCACGCCTAACCGCATTAATTTGTGAATTCAAAGCCCTGGTCAGTTCTCTGACAAAATACTTACCCTCCGGATTGCTTAAAAACACATGCAAAAGCTTGCATCTTGTTTGTGAACCAAATAATTGTTCAAGCATAACTCAAAAATTAGGCTATATAGGCATTGAATAAATTATGTGTATAACTAGCTTCTAACCCTTGGCAAATTTGCCTATTTTTAGTATAATACAAATATCCAATTTAAGTCAATTAAAGACAAACAATGGCTAATATCCTTAGTCAATTTTCTCATGTTTTCATTCACTATTATTCAAACAAGACGTCATCGGCTTGTAAGCTTTTTATTAGTGAACCGACGCAAAATCAGGAAAGACTTTTAGGCCGTCTGTTTGGAATTGTTGAGATTAATACCCCAAGCCGAGAAAACAGCCAGCTAATTAGTCAAATCATCGGTAATTTGGAAGAAGCCTATTACAGTCAGGCTGAGAATGAAGACCTTGATTTTACCGCCTGCCTGGAAAATTCACTAAAAGAAGTAAACCAACGTTTCAACGAAATGATCCGCAACAGGCAAATTACCTTGGTCGGGAATTTGAATGAACAGACCATTAAAGAAAAGATCAATCTGGGTATCGGTGTGCTCAAAGAAAATCAGCTTTTCCTATCCTATCTTAATAATATTAACATCTACTTGATTCACAAAACCAAGCAAGATTACAAAATAATTGATATTAAAAAAGTCGCTCAGGAAGGAAACAGTGCCGAAGCAACTCAGGCTACGAACTTATTTGCGAATATTATTTCAGGGGAATTAAATCCTCCTGATTTTTTAATTTTAGCCAACGGCAGTTTTTTAAATTACATAACCACTGAACGTGTTCAAAAAATTGTCACCTCTTTACCGATTCATAAAGCAGCTGAATATTTTAAAAATTCTTTACTCCAATATGAGGGTTATAATTTTGCTTCCATAATTATAAAAAACAGCCCTAGCCAAGCAGAAGAAGCCAAGGAACCGGCATCTTTAACCTCAATTACAGAATTGAATTTTACCGAATCAACTACTGAAAAACTGCTGGCTCCGTCGATTTTAAACATAATCAAAAATTTTCTGGCTAAAATATATACTCTGTTAAAACGTTCTTCCACAGTCAAGAAAATTAACAACAAAACTGAAAAAGCCAGCTCAGAATCAACTGAAACTGTGAGTGTGCCGCAAGATAAAGAACCAAAAGCTTCCGTCACAACAGTGAGCGCTTTCGATAATTATTTCAGAAGTGTTAAAAGAGGTCTTAAAAGTATAGGCCAAAAATTTTCAAACAGCCAACTAATTGAAAATCTGAAAACTTTCTTGCGCATCAAGTCAGCCTATCTCGGACATTTACTCCGAAAAATACCGAACTTCAGTAAATTTTTATTACTGTTTGCAAGCATTTTAATAATTTTATTTGTTTTTAGCGTTACTTATTTCAAACAGAAACAAGGTCAGACTATCTCCCAAAAAGAATACCAGGAATTGATCACCCAAATTCAGGAAAAGAAAAATCAATCAGAATCTGACCTGATTTATGGCGATGAGACCAAAGCCAGGACCAGTATAGGTGAAGCTCAGGTTTTATTAGCCTCACTACCGATTGATTCCAAGAGAGAAAAAGAAGTTCACGATAGCCTAAATCAAGAGCTTATGACCGTGGTGGCCAAACTGCGCAAAATTACTATTATTAATGATCCGCTCTTGGTTGCCGACCTCTCGGCACAACAGGATAATAACATAGATATCCAAAATATTGTATTACAAAATAATAATATTTTTGCTTTTGATTCTATCAATAATAACAGCTACACGATAAACATTGAAAGCCGCAATATCCAAAAAAACCTGACAAATCTTAATGATATTGGCAAAATCGTCAAAGCCAGAAAAATAGCTGACAAAATTTTACTTTACCATGATAAGAACGGTTTCGTAGAATATAATGATAATAAATATTCCCCTTTCTCGGTTGCTTTAAACCCGAATGCAAGTATTGCGGATTTTGCCGATTATAACAGCAGATTATATGTATTGGATATCGGTAATAATCAAATTATTCGACAGCCTCAAACTGATAACGGTTATGGCCCCGGAATAAACTGGTTCAAGACTGCGCAGGATATAAAAGATATTATAGCCTTATCAATAGATACCAACATTTGGCTGTTAGATAAGAAAGGCGCAGTTTTAAAATTCACCAAGGGTATTCTCCAAGCTTTTGAGCTTAAAAATGTTGAGCCGATCCTGGAGGCACCGACTAAATTATTTACTAATGACCAAACTAATTTTATTTATATTTTAGAACCAAAAAATAAAAGAATTGTGGTTATTGATAAATCCGGAGATCTGATTATCCAGTATTATAGCGATACCTTTAGTAATCCCCAGGATTTTGCAGTCTTGGAAAGCGAAAAGAAAATCTTTATTTCCAGTGATAATAAAATATACTCTTTTGAGCTGACACATCTGAAATAAATATAAATTTTAAACGTTAAAAGAGCTCCGCGCCGCGGAGCTCTTATTTTTTCCTTTTTATGGATTAAATTACGGTGCCGGCTATCGGCTTATCCACTGCATACGAGATCCAGACCGTGTGATGGCCACCGCATCCGCACTTGTAGCCACGGCCACCCTGACTGTCCAGGTCGAAAGATTTCCAGGGAGTGTGACATTCGGCACAGATACCGTTATTCCAGGCCTTTTTTTCCGAGGAACGAGCCCAGAAGCCTCCGGCAACCAGTAAAGCCACCAAAACCAACACAATTCCTAAATGCATGTTTGCCTCCTTTGACCTTGAGAATTGAATCATTAAAGCTTTGATGAAAACAATACCAATATAATAGCATGTTTTTAAAAATTTGTCAATGTCTTTATCCACCTTAGACGCTACAAAGGGAATAAAACAAAAAACCCCGCAAAGCAGGGTTTTTTGGTATTACGAAGTTTATTTCAAATTCACACTGGCGCCGACTTCTACTAATTTCTTTCTGATTTCTTCGGCTTCTTCTTTTTTCACGCCTGCTTTAATAACTTTAGGTGCGGCATCAACCATATCCTTGGCTTCTTTCAAGCCTAAACCAGTTACATCTTTGACAATTTTGATCACGCCGATCTTATTATCACCTACGGCAGACAATTCAATATCGAATTCTGACTTAGCAGGTGCTGCATCAGCAGCAGCAGCTGGACCAGCCATCATGGCCATAGGAGCAGCAGCGCTAACGCCGAATTTGTCTTCCAGGACTTTGACTAATTCAGCCAGGTCCAAAACAGACATTTTTTCAATTTCCGCAACCAAATCCTTGAATTTAGCCGGGACTTCAACTTTCTTTTCTTCTGACATATTTTTGAAGTTAATTAGTTTATTAATTTATTGGTTAATTAGTTATATTTAATTACACTTTGGAATCTTTAATGCCATTTAAGACATTCATTAAACCACGAATATTGGCTGCCAGCACATTCACAAAGCCGGAAACCGGTGAATTTATGCTGCGTACCAATTGGGCCAATAATTCCACTTTGGAAGGGATTTTTGATAAAGCCATCACCTGATCCAGATCAATAAACTTATTTTCCATGATACCACCTATCAAATTAAGGGCTTTATGTTCCTTGGAATAATTAGCAATAATTTTTGCTGGTGCCACTTCGTCTTCCAAGCCAATGACCAAAGCGATATTACCTTGCAAACCTTTAACATCAATATCTTTTAAACCTGCTTCTTCCAAGGCCCTTTGGATTAAGGTCTTTTTGGCAACAATATACTGGACATTTTGCTTTTTACATAAGCTTTTGATTTCAGAGGCTTCTTTGACTTTCAAGCCTTTATAATCAGCAAAAACCAAGCTTTTAAAACCTTTAAGCTTAGCAGTTAAATCTTGCAAAGACTGTTCTTTTTGAATTCTTGTTTTAGCCATAGAGTTATATAGGTTAGATGAACCACGAAAATATTTGACGAAATAACACGAAATTTCCGTGTATTTTCATGATTAAAATTTAGCGGTTCAATATTCATTATAAATAAAAAAATCTGCGCATTACCGCAGAAAATCAATAGCCATATGCTATTAGCCATTAGCTATAAACTAATGTGTAACCTCGATAGGATTTATGCTTTGCAGCCACCTATTGTCTGCGGTTAAATACAGTATACCAGAAGCAAAAAATATGTCAAGAAAAAAGGGCATCTCAGCTGAGAATACCCTTTAACTTGGCTTTTTAGGCCACTTTGCCCTTGGCAATGGCTGTCAAGGCATCTATGTTGTTTTTTGGTCCCCTGATGCAGATCATGGGCTCACCGTGATTGGTAACCACTTGAGTCACCCTGATGCTAAGCTGAGCCAATAATTCCGCCAAGTCAGGACGAAGATTGTTCCCTCCGTTAAGCAGACTTTTACCCACAAACCACCTGGTCTCTTCTGCTTCTGTCCTGACAGCTAACAGAGGCACTTTCTCCTTCCCTCCATTAGTTCCCTTTTTCGGCATGACAATCCCCTCCTTGCTTCAAGTTAAACCCTCCTGAGGCGACAAAATAAGGATTTGCACCTTTTTTACCGCCATTTTTACCTTGCAGTTTTTTTAACCTGCGACGTTGTTTCCGATTCATTACGTTATGCCCCTCCTTGTTACAAACTTAAAGAGCTGACCTATTTGGCCAGCTCTTGGTATTTGAATAATCTCGCGATTTATACACAATTAAACAAGCTGGCTTTGCGTCCGCTAAAAAAGTAATAGGTAAACCAAACTTGTTTTATAATATTCATATGTATTAAATTTATCACATGGCTAATTTTTGTCAAGAAATCTGGGGAAAAGTCGAACTTTTTAAAAGAAAAACCCCGCTGTGTTAAGCGAGGTTTGTTGATTAAGTTGGTTGAGACATAACAGGGCGATACGGATCCTTCCCACCTAAGTCAATTCCGAAGAATTAACCATAGCGGACCCTCTCGTACCGGCTTAAGCCTATTGCCAAACGGCCTTCCCCATTTCTCCTTACCATTTCCTAAGAAGTTTGGCGTTCTTATTCAACGGTAAGTTGTTTTTTACCCTCCCATTTGCTTCAAAATCCAACGTGCAATTTCTAAGCATTTTGGGCTAGGCAGCCTTGTCTCAACCTGGTGGTAACAATACCTTAACAAAGCCCCAAAAAGTTGTCAAAAAGCCCCTGTGGATAACCACAAAGGCTTTTAGCTTAATCCAAGATCAAACCTCCAACATTAGCTGGATCTAGTTTGGTAGTCCCCATTGGATGGATTATGCCCCACCAGCCAGTGCCGACCATTAAATTAATGGTTCTGCCATTATCAAAAACTAATCTCTCGTCACGTGCATCTGTTTTACTTTTACCCATCCATTGTTTCCAACTACCATGAAGACCGGCACTTTGAAGATACTCTAACCCAACCCAGGCTATTGGCTGATGAAGAATTTTTTCAGCCAGCCATTCAGTGTAAATCCGTAAAAACCCTGTGGGTTTTACCAGAATGTCATAAATTGGTCCACGGATCACTCCGCAAGGCGGGATAAAAAATTCCAGATCACCACCGATTACGTCATTTCGACTCATAACTTGCTCCCATCCCATTTTCGTTCCTCCCTTCGGTCGTCATAGCTTTAGCGAAGGCGACCTTTAATTTTGATTTGAGCAGTTTTAAGACTTGCTCAGGTCTGTTTCATCCTGATTCCCTCAGGCTTATAATCCAGAAATTTAAATCTCTTACGAAATAATTCATCTAAAACATAAGCTGCGTTGCTTGCATATGAACCGTAATTTTTCACAACTTCAGCCAGCTGTTTTACTTTGTCCGCCCAAACCTTCTTAGTTTCCGGATCTATGCGAATAACCAGCAGGACTTCGCACAAATCAACAATTGCCTTTTGCCTATACTCTGCTTCATCTTTAATACAGCCTTTCCAGTGAGGGCTAATCTTCAGCTCCTGACAATCTTTAAAAAGCAATTCCAACAACCGTTGGGCAGGATCAAGATCTGGTTCTGGTCCTATGATTATCGGGTTATCAATAGGCCTTATACACATGTAATTATCACAGGTGTCTTCAGTTAGGTTTAAAAGCTGCCCGCACCCAGGACACTTTTGAGTCAAGTTTGGGAAGAGCTTTTTACCTTCGGCTGACATGGGTTCACTGTTAAATTCTTCATCTCCACCATCCCATTGCAGAATAAAATATGGCCGGCCATCCTTAGCATACTCAACGTATTCAGTATAATAATACTTAGTTGAGTTTGGACCAGGCATAGCTCCCATTTTATAACAGGCTGAACTATACTTATAACTCCTTCCTATCTTTTTCATTTTCTTCCTCCCTTTTTGTTTGGTACTAAACAAACTTACTACCTTAACTCAATTACCTGTTCCCAAGGATAATTTGAGTTACTAAAATGACCGTTTTTGGCCGTATCCAAGTAGATTGGCTGGCGCAGATCTAATTTCTCAATTATAGCCAAGGGACGAAAATCAAATTTTTGTCTGACTAAATCAGTCAATTTCTGATCATAACCGTTTTCAGTTTCCACGATAACCATCAAAGGCTCAGCTTTACCAATAGCATAAGCCACGCTGACCAGGCATTTTTTAGCCAAACCATTAGCCACCAGATTTTTAGCCACGTAGCGGCAGTAATAAGCGGCTGAACGGTCAACTTTTGACGGATCTTTGCCTGAGAAAGCGCCACCGCCATGAGGCATCAAACCGCAATAGGTATCAACCATTATTTTGCGCCCGGTTAAACCTGTATCTGCTTCAAAACCGCCCAATTCAAATTTACCGGTCGGATTAATTAAAAATTCCACATCACTTAAATCCTCAACCAAGGTCGGCAAAAACTTTTTGATGATTAGAGACTTTAATTCATCTTGTTCAATATCTTTATCGTGCTGAACAGAAATCAAAATTGTTTTTAACTTATTACCCTGCAAAGTTATTTGGGCTTTACCATCTGGTTTTAACCATGCGAACTCAGGATTATGTCTCCTGAATTCAGCTAGCGCCTTGGTAATTTTATGCACCAAAACAATTTCCTTAGGCAAAAATTCAGGAGTTTCGTCAGTGGCAAAACCATACATAATACCCTGATCTCCGGCTCCGCCAGTATCCACGCCTTGGGCAATATCAAGCGATTGTTTTTCTATTCTAGTTATAATTTCCAAATCCTCATGATAGCCAATATCTTTATAGACCCTTTGGACAATCTCAATCGGATTAACATTTCCTTTGGAAGTAACTTCACCGCCAATGACCAAAAGTCCATGGCAGCCGAATGTTTCAATTGCTACTCGTGAATTTGGATCCTGCGCCAAATAAGCGTCTAAAATCGCATCGGAAATCTGGTCGCAGACTTTGTCAGGATGACCATCTGTCACCGATTCTACAGTAATAAATTTTTCCATAAAGTATATGTTAATAATTAAAAAACTCTTTCCCAACGAGGAAAGAGCTAAAATATAAAATTATTCATCTTTCCCTTGCGGGCAGGATTTAGCACCTTTTCCTCCTTCGCTAAAACTTAGGAGGATAGGTTGCTGCATAATTTAACGGGCCTGTTCCCTGCTATGCTCTTGATAATTTATATTCAATTGTTAAAGGACTGCTATTAAAAACAAAAAATCTTACACGCTAGCTGGGGTAAGATCTAAATATATTACTTATTATCTTCCCCCGCGTTGCGAGGCTGAATTTAGCACCTTATGGCCAAAAACCACAGGTTGCTGGTGAGCTTGTAACGGGTCAGTTCCCTTGCCCACTCTCTGGATAATGATTATTCAATTTTTAACTATGATTACATCTTAGCATATCTGAAGAAAAAAGTCAAGATACAAATGATAAAAAAATCCCCACCGTGTCACGGCGAGGATTGAACATTATTTTTGTTAAAATCCTTCTTGTTCCAAATAAACTTCCATTGGAATTGCCGCCAGCATTCTGGCAAATTCCCGGAAATCCGGCTTACCGGTGCACACAAGCAACGCCTTGAGAGTAATGTCGCTTGGCTGGCAATGATTAAGTTCAGCCAGGATCCTTTTCACCAGATCCAAGTTAAACTGGCTGACAAAGGCTTCAAATTCCTTGGGCCAATGCTGCCGCTGGATAACGAAATCTTTACTGACAACTCGTAAAGAGCCGTAATTCATGGCAATCAGGGCCTGATGCATGTCAGGATCAACTGTGATAAGCACAGTAGGCCCGTCAATGCTCTCAAATTCAACTGAAATCTGCTTGCCAGGCTTGAGAACCTGATCACGATATTCGTAAATCATTCTGCCCTCCTAAAGGATATTTGATCTTGATATAATAATCTATCATTTTTTATATCTTTTGTCAAGATAAAAAAATCCCCACCGCGTCGCGGTGAGGATTAACCTTAACGGAAAAAATTTCTGATTTCCCAGGCTATAAACTCGGCTATGACTTTAAAAAATAATTCAACGTCATCCCGATACCAGAATAAAAAAAGGCTACTCAGGATAAAGATGAATTGGAACCACTCAGTGCTCATGCCAAAGACTTCAATGAAAAAAATACCTAATAGCCAGGAAAAAACTGCAGCTCCGATATAATACCGATAGCCCCACATTATTTTCCACCTCCTTTGAAAGAATCAAATCCCTCAATACTCTAATTAAAGATTAATTTTTTAATTATGTCAATACTAAGCTTAAATCATTGACATATTTGTTTTTTTCTGCTACACTACCTTATTCACTACTACCCCAATCTAATAATTTTTCTTGCCAGAACATAAATCAAAGGAGGTGATGACATGTGTCAAACAAAATGTTCGGCGGCAAGATAGGCGGTAAGCACACGACCCTGATTGACGCGGCTTTGCCTTTAGTCATTCAGGCGTGTAAGTTACCGACAGTTCGCAAGGTTACTCTTAACACCATAAGGTATGTTAATAGTAAACAAGGCGGACCAAACCGGGTAAAGTTCCGAATTATAAACGGAGGCTTGCAGGCCAAAGTGCGCGGCAATGCCTCCATCCAGTTTATCTGTATTTATTGTTCGGAACCGGAACAAACCCAGGAAAGGCTGGAACAAGTTTTCAGCCACTAGACTAGAAAGGAGTTTATAATGAATAATGAAAAGAAACTAACTCCATTCTAAAAGACCCTGCTCGTAATTGAGACAGGGTCTTTTCTATGTACCTGAGTTTAATTTATATCTGATTCTTAAAATACCGTCGCTATAATCGTGAGAAATAATTTTAAACTCTCCGATTTCCCTTGTAGAATTTACATGTGGTCCTATGCAAGGACAGGCATCGTAATCTCCTATTGTAATAATGCGAATTTGATCTGTATCGCCGTCCGGTAAACGAGAAAGGTCGAATTCCTTAGCAGCAAATTCACGGCTTACAAACCCCTCAATAATCCGCAAATCTTGAGCAATTACTTCGTTAATCTTATTTTCTAAAGTCACAACTTCAGTTTCAGTCAAATCACGATCAATCTTGTAATCGCATTTAGATTTTTTGGCTTCAATATGGGCACTAAAACAACGACCAGTGCCGAATAAACGGATCATGGTCTGATTGAGCAGATGTTCGGCGGTATGCATAGGCGGATTAGTATCTTTCATATTTTACTAGATTTTAGTTTTAATTATTGTACCGATAAAACTCCCGCCATTGATATAGCTTAATAAATTCCAGATGTTATTGCCGTTCATAATAAAGACTTCCAGCTTTAATTTTGCGGCCAGCTGACTGGCAATAGGATCAAAAGGCAAATTCGCGCCCGGATCCCATTCAGTACCCACAATTTTAATAAATTCCGGCCAAGTAGTTTGCTCAATTTTTTTGGCGTCTGGGAATTTCTTGGGATCTTTGTCATAGACATAATCAATATTAGACAAATTAATGACTTTTTTAGCTTTAAATTTTTTAGCCAAATTAACAGCCATGTTATCCGAAGAAGCTCCCGGTTTCCAGCCGCCGGCTACAATGACGGGCGCATTTTTATTCCTATCCATCCGGGCATTCGGTTTATCCAGAACTTTATAATAAGCAAAACTATTAAACATAATTCTGACCAGTTCGGCGTTAACTTTGGTGGCCTTTATTCCCATCCAGTCCAATTCCCTGGCCGTAACCTGGGGATTTAATTCCCTAGCTACTTGATTATATTTACGGCAAATCCTGCCCCCGCCGGTAATCAAAACGATACGATTACCCTGACCAACAAATTTTAAAACCGTCTCTTTTAGTCTAAGAAGAAAATTTAAATCTAATTCCTCGGGATAAATTAACGAGCCGCCGACTGAAATAATGATTGTTGCTTTAAATTTTTTCATATTGACAATATTATATAATTGAATTAAGTTATAAGTCAAAGGAGGGCTTAAAATGAAAATGGCAATAGCTTGTGATCATGGTGGCTATGATTTCAAAAGCAATATTCTGATGGGTTTTTTGGAGAAATTGGGACACGAGTCAATTGACTGCGGCACCTATTCTTCAGAACCAGTTGATTATCCTGATTTTGCAGCCAAGGCTGTCTACAAAATTTTGCTGGCTGAAGCCGAAAGGGCAATTTTAATCTGTGGCACAGGCATCGGTATGTCTATGGCAGCCAACAGATTCCCCCAAATCAGAGCAGCTTTAGCTTATGATAACGCGAGCGCCTGTCTGAGCCGCGAACATAATGATGCCAATGTTTTGTGCCTAGGAGCCAGAATAACCCCATACGGCAAGCTACTGCAAATAGTCCAACTTTGGCTGGAAACAGAATTTTCCTCCGAACAACGGCACATTAATCGTTTAGCCAAAATTGAACTTATAAAGCCGGAAATTCATTCCCTACCGGAAATTGACGGCAATCTGCTCGAAAAAACTGTCAGTGATTTCCAGTCCCAGATTGCCCGCCTAAAAGCAAAATGCGAATATTTGCATCATGAGAAAATTTATTGGGTCGGACTGGCCTCCAGAGCTGCTAAAGACAAACGCGATTTTGTCCAAGCAGCCTGCATGCAAGCCATGCGAAAATACAATTTACAGATAACCGAAGAACTGAACATTGAATCAGCGTTCGACGACAAGGTCGCAGAGCTGGAATCAAGAATCAATATCCTGCAACACATGCTGGATATTGCCTGCAATCAAAAATAAAGAACGACGCAAGTCGTTCTTTTTATTTATGATAATCACTGCCCTTAATAATTTCAAAACTGCGATAAATTTGTTCTAAAAGTAATAACCTAATCAACTGATGAGTAAAAGTCATTCTGGAAAACGATAAAGCTAAGTCGACTTTAGCCAGAACTTGCTGAGACAAACCCAAGGGCCCGCCGATGATAAAACAAATTTTCGCGCCTTTAAAATCTTTATTCTCTTTAATCAAATTACTCAATTCCTCACTATTAATTTCTTTACCCATGACATGTAAAGCAATATTGTAATAATCCTGATCCAAACTTTTCAAAATCCGTTCCCCTTCCTTGGCCAATATATCATCAGCCGGCTGAGATTTAATCGGTTCTTCTTTTAAATTTATAATCTCAATCTGGGCGTATCGGGTTAAACGCTTTAAAAACTCAGTCTCAGCCTCAGTGTAATCTGACTTGGTTTTAGATATGGTTATGATCTTTATTTTCATACTGTATTAATTTTATCGCTTATATTTAAAAAGGACAAGGCAGTTGCCTCGTCCTTGGGAATTTTAATTTTCCTTCATTCTGGCGCGGTTACACTTGGGACAAATTCTGACAGTTGTGTATTTCTCAACCGGACAGTCTGTTTTCGTCGCCGATATTAACTTCCCTTTATTTTTACCGTCAGCAGCGACCAGCATAACCGGCCATTTGTCTGATGCTTTAGGTTTGATGACCATTTTCCCTGTTTTGAGGTCTTTAGTCGCAAACAGAGGTCCGACTTGGCCGCAAAGCACGCAGATTACATGATATTTACCACTGGCATCCATCTGAGCTCTTTGTTCGGCAATTAGCTTCGAAACAGCTGACTTCTTTCCCCTGCCAATTACAGTGTTTTGTGACATGAGTTCCTCCTTAAGCTAAAATTATCAACTAATTTTTAATTAGTCAAATGTGTTATTTCCAGACCTGTGCCGATATCCTTTAATTCACTTTGATATTTTTTTTCGTTGTTAACATAGTATAAATAATCTTCCAATACATGCTTATGCGAAATGACATTGTCAGCTACGATCAAAGCACCCTCATTCAAATGGGGTTCCAAAAGTTTTAACTGGGGCAAGTATTCATTTTTGCGTCCGTCCAGAAAAACAAAATCAACTTTTTCATTCCAATGTTTTAGCCGTTTATTAGCATCATCAGGAATTATATTCACATACTGGATTAATTTGGCAATTTGCAGATTATGAACCAAATCACGGACTTTGTCCGGTACAAATTCAAAAGTATAAAATTTAGCGCCTACATGTCTGGCGCCCATAGCCAGCCAAATCGTGGAATAACCATTGGATGCCCCTATCTCCATCATCACCTGAGGTTTTTTCTCAAGAATTAACTCGTACAAAAACTGCCCGGTTTCCCGGGAAATATTCCACTGGCCGCCTTCATTGTTAATTACCTCAAGTTTCTTGAGTAAATTATCGATTTTGTCATCAATAGTCATACTCTTAATTTAGCTTATTTCAGCCTTTTTTACAAGTAACTGATTGACATTTTGACTTAAAAATGCTAAATTTATCAATCAAAAGAAGTCTAAAGATTGTTATTTTAAAATAAGGAGGCAGATCATGCTGTCAGATAAAGCCAGATACAGAATCTTCGGCCTGGCGCTGGAGACTGTTTTTGAAACCGGTGATTTCCTGAAAATCATTCAAGACTTACAACGTGACGATCCGGAAATGGCAATTTTTTTCTTCAAAATAAAATGGGCTAAGGTCAAACGAATCCTGATTGACAGCGGCTCCTGGGCCACACGGTTTGAAGCCATTGAACTTTTAGACACCTTCATGAATACTTATCGGATTAAAAACCGGGAAATTTGGGAAGAAGTTCTGCATACTGATCAGGATCTATTCCTCTTCGGGAAAAAAATCTCCCTGAATACGATCTGGGAAGAACGGCTCAAGGCCGATCCGAAACAAAGGATGGAAATTGACCGTCTGACCATTATCAAGGCGCTCCTTAATACTTACATGCTCGAAACTAAAATCATGCAGGATTCTGAATCCCTAAGGCGTCTTGATGTCATTTTCCCCCAGGAACTGCAAATCGTGGTGGATAAGCTTAAACACTACCAGATTCGTTGCAGTGTTGAAGACCTGCAACGGCTGCTGGAAGAAGAATTTCCCAGATTACCGCAAAGCTATTTCAACTATGTTGGAAAATACTTGCAGCAAATTCTGGATGGGTATCAGGCTGTTGACTTTGAACTGCCTTCAAGGGTAAGCGCAGAAACAGACACGTTGGAAGATGAATTTGACAATGTTTTCGCCAATGCCCTGGTGGATGAAGAAATCAATCACCTTAAAACCAGAGAACCAGAAGTTTCTCTGGATGAAGGCAATCAGTCACTGGTCATAAATCTAAAGGGCAAAGATTATGAAATCACGGTTGACAGCATCACGGATCTGTTACTCAAGATGCTTAATTTCCCAGTCGAGGAAATTTATAACCGGGTGGCCGATCAGATACGAACTTTCCGCCGCCATGCCAGGGATGAAGACAGGCTGGAAACATTCTGGCTAATCATTGATAATGTGGAAAAACAGCTGCAGGCACAATGGACAAAAGATGATCAGTCCGAACTGATGGAAAAAATCGGCAAAATTATAACCTGTATCAGTATCCTCAAAACTGAGATGGGTAATGATATTGCCTTACTGTGCAGCCTACGCTTGGCCAAAGAAGCGCAAAATAAGGCCGGGACTTAAAACCCGGCCTTTTTATTTTTCCTATATATCTGATTTTAAAATCCTAATTATCTAATTCCTTTTCTTGATTTCCAAATCATACATTATTTCCTCAATTTTCCTGAGATTATTCTTGGCCTGATCGAATTTCGGACGTAAAGGACCGAGCATATTAAACTTTATTAATTCCTTAACCACATCTTCAATTGTCTGCTCACAGGCTGCCACTTCCTCATATCTGTGTCTGGTCGCTAAAAAAATGGCCTTTCTAACCAGTTCACCGGTAAAATCACATAATCCCCCCAAATAGCTGTCACAATCGATTTTAAGCCCTGCTATAGCCGTAATTTTGCCTGTTTTTAGGTATTGATAGAATAACTTAGCTTCCACATACTCTTCCATGGCCGCCAAATAAGAACCTTCGTATTCCAAACCGTCTTCGACTTTAATTTTTGTCGCCAAGTACTTAAATAACTTATCGCACTCTTCAAGACACTTTTCCGCTTCAGCGATATTATCGCGATGCAAGGCAAAAATAGCCATTTTAGCAAATTTCAAAATGTCATTGCTGTGTTTAATAATGATCCTGCGGTTGATATCGTAAGAATCATACTCTTTCTTCAGCTTGGTAAAAAATTTTTGATCTAACATACTTTTAGCATATAGCTAATGGCAAATAGCGTATTGCTATTAGCATAATAATTAATTATTAATAAAATATTTGGCCCGGTTAGCGGCATGTTCTTCCAATGTTCTGGCAAAAACCATATCACCCTCAGGCGTATTAATGAAATAAAAGTAGTTATTCTTATCAGGATAAACTGCAGCTAAAATTGAATCCAATCCTGGATTACAAATTGGACCAGGAGGTAAACCTGGATATTTATAGGTGTTATATAAGCTATCAACGTCTAAATCGTCATAGCTCGGACGGTCAGTCTGTTTACCCGTAATGTAATTGACTGTCGGATCAGCCTGTAATGGCATCCCGATTTTGAGACGATTATAATAAACTCCCGCTACCATTTTTTTGTCTTCCGAAGTTTGCGCTTCCTTTTCAACTATGGAAGCCAGGGTCAGAATATCATAAAGCTTTTTATCCTGGCCGACAATATCACCCAAGACTTTACTGTCAATTTTTTTATCAAAATTATTAAGCATTTTAACGATCACATCTTTAAGGTCAGAATCCTTAAAAATCCGATAGGTGTCCGGAAACAAATAACCTTCCAAACTAACTCCCTCGGGTTTTTCCTGCAAAAATTCATAATCTTTAACCCAAGCCGGCATTTGAATATTATAATGCTTACCAGGTTGTCCGCTTTGGGCAAAAAAGTCTTCTTTTTTCGCCAAGCCTATTTTTTCAAAATAATCCGCCAAATCATACAGGTCCCAGCCTTCAATAATTTTTATATTCAATTCATTATCCAAGGCATTGCCTGAAGTTAAAGCATTGGTCAGCTGACGGAGGCTCCAGGTATCTTTTATCTCATGCTCTCCGGCCAGAATTTTACCTTCAGCTTTTTTCAACCAAACATAGGTTTCAAAAACAAAAGAATTGTCAATCAAACCATCTTTTTTCAAATCGCGGCTGATTTGGTTAACACCAGAACCTGCCTTGATCACAAAAGTCTTGCTGACACCCGACCCCTCCTGGGAAATAAAAACTATCTTAAAAAGCCAACCGGCAATTAAAACCGCAATAATAAATATAACAATAATAATGGCGAAAAATTTTTTCATTATTTTAGTAACAAATAAATTATTATAGCAATACCTAATATTATACGGTAATAGCCAAAAACATTCAATGAATGATTTTTCAGATACGCCAACAAATATTTAATGGCCAATAAACCGATAAGCATAGCCGCAAAAAGGCCGGCTAAATAGATAATCATGTCAAGACTGTTTAAGCTGATTGCCCTTAAATCCCAGGCTTTTTTAATGCCTGCGGCAAAGACTATCGGGATAGACATCAAAAAAGAAAATCGAGCCGCAGTTTCCCTTTTCAGGTTCAGGCCCATTCCCGCAGAAATAGTTGCGCCTGAACGGGATACTCCTGGAATCAGGGCCAGAGCCTGCGCCAATCCCAAATAAATAGCCTTGGACCAGTTTAAGCTCTGTAAGTCTAATGTTTGCCGACTGATTTTTTCAATAATCAGGAAAATAACACCAACAATGATCAGAAATAAGGCGACGCTAAATAAATTACGGAAAATACTGTCAATAAAATCATTTAAAAATAAGCCGGCAATAACCGCGGGAATCATGGTTATAAGAATTAACCAGGAAATTCTTTGATCAAGGTTGGACTTTAATTCCCATTTGATTAAACTCTTTATAAAAGCCCTTAAATAACGTATAATATCCTTATAGAAATAAATGACTAAAGCCGCTAAGGTACCCCAATGCAAAAAAACATCATAAGCCAGATCATCGGCTGTTTGCCAATTGAAAATATCGTGAAAAATTAACAAATGGCCTGAGCTGGATATGGGCAGAAATTCAGTTAACCCCTGAATGATGCCTAAAATAATTGATGAAACTAAACTCATATTTTGCCATGATTTATGATATAAGATTTACGATATAAGTAACAACTTATATCTTAGATCCTAAATCTTAAATCCAAACTTATGTCTTATAAACTCATTCTCGTCCCCTTTATTGCCCTTTTTCTCGCCCAATTAATCAAGGTAACCATTGACTCATTTAAAGGCCAATTTTCCTGGCGTAATTTCAATAATTACGGCGGTATGCCCTCATCTCATTCGGCCATGGTCGCGGCTTTAGCAACTGTGATGGCTAAAGAATTTGGTTTAACATCCGGATATTTTGCCCTGGCCTTTGCCTATGCCTTTTTAACGATTCGTGATGCTGTAGGTCTACGTTATCAACTCGGCTTTCACAGTAAAATAATTAATCGACTGATCAAAGATTTGCCCGATGATAAAGAAAATAAATATCCGTATTTGCAGGAAAGGCTCGGCCATACTTATTGGCAAGCTCTGGCCGGCATAATCATGGGTATAATTATTGCCCTAATTATTTAATAAATTATCCACATCTCTTTACAAACCCGAACATCTTTGCTAAATTTACATAACTCTTAAAGTATAGTTCTTTTCATTGTAATTATCAACATTAAACTGAACAAAGGAGGCAGAGAATGCATAAATTGCTGAGTAAGGGCTTACTGTCGGCATTCCCCTTTGGGCAGCCAAACCAGAGCCAAAACCAGAATCAGGGCAAACCCCAGAAAGGGCCGGGCTGCTATCTTGTTGTGGCTGTCGTCAGCTTTATCATGATTATAATCTTTAAGGCCATTGATAATAAATGGCAGACCAACCTTATACCCTACTCCCTGTTCGAATTCTGGCACTGCCAGTATCCTTTAATTGAAGGTGTCAAAGCAGCTATGCCCCTTTTTTACTGGGGTGTTTTGCTAAAAACTCTTGACATCACTTTCAGGTCTGATTCCTCAAACAGAGAAATTGCGGAAAATATCACCCCGGCCCAACTACTGGGCGGCGGCATCCTCATGAGCGTTTTTGCCGGAGTGTTTGAAGAAATCAGTTTCCGCTGGATCATGTTTTTCGATAGCATTGTCGCCAACAAACTGATAAATTACCTGCTTTTGGGCTTCATGGATCATGGCATTGTGAAATGGCTATTTTTGCACTGGGGAGCGCCCATAACCAACTGGGTCACCTTTGATCTGTTTTACTCCTATATTCATAATCCGTTGGGTTGGTCTGTAGGAGCGGCCATGATCGCCATCAATGCCACTTTTCGTGACGGTCACAAATATCAGGGGCCTATTGGCTGGCTGAACAGCTGGTATGTCGGCTTTTTCCTTTTCTGGATCATGTTTAATTACGGCTTGCTAAATGCCATCATCGCCCATGCCATCTACGATTTGCTGGTTACTGGCGAGGAATTTCTTTACTTTAGCTACTATTGCCGTAAACACGGAATTACGCCCCAAACAGAATGACTACAAATTCTGTTGAATCTAAATATACCCGCGGAAAACTTTCTGCGGGTATTTTATTCTCCGACAATCTGGACCGTGATTAAACGGTCCCTTTTTTTAATATCAAAATCTAAAAGCACAATCTGTTGCCAGGTGCCTAAAACTAATTCCTGGTTTATCAAGGGTACTGTCAATGAGGTGCCGATCAAAGTCGAACGGATATGGGAAAAGCCATTGCCATCCTGCCACTTTTTATCATGGTAATATTCCTTGCCCTGCGGCGCAATTATTTCCAGTGCGTCTTTCAGATCCTTGTCCAATTCAGCACCCACTTCCATGGTAGAAATCGCGGCCGTAGATCCGGTGACAAAAACCAAAACCTGACCGCTTAATATTTTAGAGTCACTGACGATTTTTTCCACCTCATCAGTAATATTTATAACAGCGCAACAACCTTCGGAATTAATTGTAAAATTTTCAGAGTATACCATAAAATTATTTCTGACACTTAGGACAATATGATGAAGTCCTGCCACCGATTTTAACCCGTTCAATCTTCCCTCCACACGAACATATTTCACCGTATTTACCATAAACTTTTAATTTTTCAGAATAACCGCCGCTTCTCCGTCAGCATTACGAAAATCGCGAAAAGTCGTACCCTGGGCTTTTATCGATGCCTGCAAAATACTTTTTATACCTTTATAAATTAAACTTATTTCTTTTTCCTTCAAGTCTTTAACTTTACGAGTTGGACTTACTCGCGCGTAAAAACAAACTTCGTCGCTGTAAATATTCCCCACGCCGACAACAACCATTGGATCCATCAGAAACTTCTTTAATGGATTATTGGGACGTTTTTCCATCCAGGCTTTCAAGTATTTCAAAGTAAATTCCGGATTCAAAGGCTCAGCGCCTAATTTCATGTCTGCCAATTGTTTATTCAAGTTTTTTGCATCAAACAATCTAATCCAGCCAAATTTACGAATATCATTAAAATACAAATGACTACTATCAGTAAAAATAATCGACGCATGAGTAAATTTATTGGGTAAGCAGTCATATCCCTGTTCAATCGGATGTCCGCCGACTACGCATTTTATCTTCTCGGCATAAACCAATTGTCCCGTCATTTTTAAATGAATTAAAAAATGCCAATCCTTAGTCAAATCAAGAATCAGCATTTTAGCCCGGCGCCTGACAGCTGTAATTTTAAGTCCTGGCAATAAACGCTGATAATCTTTTAACGGCTTATTTAGCATTTTCTGCCAATCACAACCAAAATCGGAAATTGTTTTTCCGATTATACTTTTTTCCAACCCGCGCTTAATTGTTTCTACTTCAGGTAATTCCGGCATAATAATTTAAATACTAATATTTAAATTAGTAACCTGAGTTCAAAGACCTAAATCAAGGATGTTCCAGTCATTTCCTCTGGTTTTTTAACATCCATTATTTTTAAAATAGTCGGTGCCACATCCGCTAAAATTCCTGACGGCTGAACCAAACTCAAATCTCCACCCACAGTATCTGGCAAACCTATATTTTTGCCTTCCCATTCATTACCAATAATCAAAAATGGCACCGAATTTGTACTATGTTCCTTATCAATTTCACTGGTTTTAATATTTTGCAATTCTTCGGCGTTGCCATGATCAGCGGTGACTAAAACCACGCCGTTTTTACTTAAGGCCAGGGTAACAATTTTCCCCAAACATTTATCAACCGTTTCCGCAGCCTTAATCGTTGCCTTCAAATCAGCAGTGTGGCCGACAATATCGGCATTGGCAAAATTTATCACGATAAAATCATATTTATTTTCTGTAATAGCCTTAATAACTTCATCGGTTACTTTCAGTGCGGACATTTCTGGTTTTTCAGCAAAAGACGCAACTCGAGGCGAAGGAATGACTATTCTGTCCTCACCCGGGAAAGGCTGTTCCATGCCCGCCATTAAAAAAATAAGTTACATGCGCGTATTTTTCTGTTTCCGCAATATGCAGCTGTTTTAATTTTGCATCGCTAATAACTTTGGCTAAAGGCATTATTAATTTCAAAAGGATAAAAGGCCACGGCATCCAAAGGCAAATCCTTATCATACAGATACATAGCGCAAAAAAATAAATTTTTAAAATCAGTTTTACGGTCAAACTTATTAAATTCAGGCAGAATAAAAGCTTCAGTTATCTGTCTGGCGCGATCTGAACGAAAATTAAAAAATATGACCGCGTCCTTATCTTCAATTTTGGCAATCGGACTTGTCTTTTTCCATAATTACCGTGGGCACGAATTCCTCATCATAAATTTTGCTTTTTCATATGAAATTTCAATCGCCTTTATCGGATCACTGAATTTGTTATCACTTTCACCCAGGACCATGGCCTTAAAAGCTTTTTCTGTTCTTTCCCAGTGATTATCACGATCCATGGCATAAAAACGGCCAGACAAAGTGGCAATTTTCGCATTAATTCCGATTTCCTTAATTTTAGCCAGCAATTCTTCAACAAACCTTTTACCACTATTATAAATGGTATCTCGACCGTCCAAAAACGCATGGATATAAACTTCTTTTACTTTTTCCTTTTTGGCTAATTCCAATAAAGCGTATAAATGTTCTATATGCGAATGTACACCGCCGGAAGAAACCAAACCCATTAAATGCAATTTAGATTTATTTTTCTTAGCATGTTCAATCGCCTTTAAAAAAGCTTCATTTTTATAAAAATGAACCGTCAGTAATCGTTTTAGAAATTCGGGGACAAGTCTGATAAAAAATAAAACCGGCGCCCAAATTAGTATGGCCGACTTCTGAATTACCGATTTCTCCCCAGGATAAACCGACTGAATCGCCTGAAGCCATCAAAGTCATGGCAGGATAGGTGGAGATATATTTTTTAATAATTCGGTAATTTTGCTCGCGTAAGGGCATTGCCCGGAGAATCAGGCGCCACGCCCCAGCCGTCCAAAATTATTAAAATTACCGGTTTATATTTTATTTAGGCATGAATTTAAAGTTCAATATGAATTTAAAGCTAAATACTAATTAAGTTTAAATTTTTTAAACTTAAATTTGATTTTAACATTAATTATTTAAATTTAAATTTTGATTAATAAGACCTGTCATTTCTTTGGGCTTTTTAATTTTCAGCAGATCTAAAATAGTTGGCGCCACATCGCCAAAATCCCCTTTTTACTTTAATTTTATTTTTTTCAAATCTTTATTTACCAAAATAAACGGCACCGGATTAGTACTATGTTCAGTATCAATTTCGCCTGTTTGCAAATTAATCATTTCCTCAACATTACCGTGATCAGCGGTTATAATCATTGTGCCGCCCTTTTTACTTATAACCTTATAAATTTTCCCCAGAGATTTATCAATAAATTCAACCGCCTTAATTGCCGCTTTAAAATTGCCAGTATGCCCGATCATATCCGCATTAGGAAAATTAACCATAATAAAATCAAATTTATTTTTATTTAAATCATTGATAATGATCTTGGTTAACGGTAAAATTGACATCTGCGGATATTCTTCATAATTTTTCTTACCAGCAGAAGGAATCACCTGCCATTTTTCACCATTGACCGGCTTATTATGGCCGCCATTAAAAAAGTAAGTCACATGGGCGTATTTTTCCCTTTCTGATATATATAATTGCCTCAAATCCTTCAAACAATAAGGCAACGGATTTTCCACTGTTATACTGGGAAAAGCAGTCAACACACTATCCAAATCCGGCCCAAAATCAGTTAAAGCCACAAATTTTAAATTCTTTAATACTTTTTTTCTTTTAAACTCCCCGATATTTTTACCTTCAAAATCTTTCTGGACAAAAGGCTTGGCCATTTGTCTGGCCCGGTCAGATCTTAAATTAAAAAATATTACCGAGTCATTATCTGCAATAAATTTTGGCTTTTTTACCGGGTTTAAAATCACTGTCGGCGTAATAAATTCATCGGTTTCGCCGCGATTATATGCTTCGCTAATTGCTTTATAAGGATTATCAGAAACAATACCCTCGCCTAAAACCATGGCATTGTAGGCCATTTCTGTGCGTTGCCAGCGTTTTATTCGATCCATGGCATAAAATCTGCCGATTACCGTGGAAATAATTTCGTTATTCTGAAAATTATTTATCAATTTGCTAATTAAACGGGAAGCCGCGTGCGGAGAAGAATCACGGCCATCAGTAAATAAATGGAGATAAACACGTTCAAATTTCTGTTGCTTGAAAAATTTCAACAAGGCATAAAGATGTTCGGGATTAGAATGGGCACTTTGGCCGTTTGATAATAAACCCATTAGATGCAGATTGGATTTATTTTCCTTGACATGGCGTATGGCTTCAAGCAAAGCCGTATTTTTATAGAAAGTTCCATCTTTGATAGTTTTCTGATACTGGACTGCATTCTTGCTGAACTATTCGTGCCAGCGCCTAAATTCATATGACCGGCTTCAGAATTACCATCCTGTCCCCTGGGCAGACCGACTTCCCTACCTGACGCAATTAACTGAGTCTGGGGATAATGGCTGATTAAAAAAATCCCAATTCGGCAATTTAGCCACAGATATTGGGTTTGAAGCGCTGGCTGGCGCAATGCCCCAGCCATCCAGAATAACTAAAATAATCGGCAAAAAATTTATCTTTTTGGCCTGTTTCATATACTCTTATTTTAGCGCATTTTAAGATATTTTTCAAATAAAAAAGACAAACCGTCCAATGGTCATTCAGAGCAACGCGTGGAATCCATGAAGTCCTGGATTCTTCGTTACACTCTTAATACGGTTTGTCTTTTTTTATTAAAGCTCCCCTTCAATCTCCATCAGTCGGTTATACTTTTCCACCCGTTCCGAACGAGACATTGAGCCGGCCTTAATATAGTCGGCATTGACCGCTACTGCTAAATCGGAAATAAAAGTATCAGCTGTTTCACCGCTGCGGTGGGAAATAATCACTTTATAGTTATTTTTCTTGGCCAGATAAATCGCAGCTACAGTTTCAGTCAAAGTGCCGATCTGATTTGGTTTGATCAAGATAGCATTAGCCACGCCTTCATCTATTCCCTTCTGTAAACGTTTCGCATTGGTTACAAACAAGTCATCGCCGATCAACAGACATTTAGCACCTATTTTCTCGGTTAATTTTTTCCAGCCCTGCCAATCGTCTTCGGCTAAACCGTCTTCAATAGAAACCATTTTATATTTCTTCTGCCATTTTTCATAAATGGCAATTAAAGTCTGAGAAGTAACCAATTTTTTGTCAAATTTATAAATTTTTTGGTTTTGCTGTTAAAAAATTCCGTACTGGCAGGCGTCAATTGCTAGCCCGACATTTTTACCGAGTTTATAACCTGCTTTTTTTATGGCCAGAACTAAGGCCTGCAACGCATCCTCATTCTTTTTAAAATTGACTGCATAACCACCCTCATCTCCGACTAGAGTGGAAAAACCTTTGGCTTTCAAAATATCAGCCAAAACATGAAAGACTTCACTGCCTATTTGCACCCGCTTGGCCATTGTAGAGGCTTTGGGAACTATCATAAATTCCTGAACATCAGTTGCCCAGCCCGCATGCTTACCGCCGTTTAAAACATTCATTAAGGTAATAGGCAGTTTATAATTAGAGTAATGAATTTTATAAACATGCCTTAAATATTTGTATAAAGGCTGATTTAGAGCCAAAGCCCCGGCTCTAGCGCAAGCCAAGGAAACACCCAATGACGCATTAGCGCCAATCTCTTTTTTATTGGCAGTATCATCCAATTTAATCATCAACCGATCAATATCCTGTTGTTTGGTAATATCTATACCCTTAAGTAAATAATTAATGGGATCATTAACATTTTTCACGGCCTTTAAAACTCCTTTTCCGCCATAACGTCTTTTATCATTATCCCGCAATTCTACGGCCTCGTGACTGCCGGTTGAAGCTCCGGAAGGGACTGAGGCCTTACCGATCATGCCGTTAGTTAAAAAGACTTTTGCCTCTAAGGTGGGGTTGCCACGAGAATCCAAAATTTCCCTGGCAGTTATTTTTTTAATCTTCCTTGATGAGAACATAATTTTTTATTTGTCATTAATTATTTGTCTTTACCAGGCTAGTCCAATTCATAGACAACAGTGGCTGTAATTACAATATCCTGGCTGCCTGCCTCCACTGCCGGTGCAGCGGCGATACCACCGCCCATTTCTGCACCCTTGAAACTGGAATAATACGGTTGGGGCATATAACTGTCGCCTTCGCTGAAAGAAACAACCTTCCCAAGTTTTACGCCCATAACTTTAGCCAGATCATCAGCTTTTTGCTTGGCATTTTCCATGGCTTTAACCCTCGCTTCCTGTCGGTATTGTTCCGGCTCATCAATATTAAAAGATAACCCACCGATCTGATTCAGATTTAAATCACCTGCCAACTTTAAGACATCGTCAACTTTATCAGTCTTACGTAATTTTACCTGCACTTCCTGATAAACCGTATAACTGCGCAATGTCTGTTTACCATAATTATAATCGTAGTTAGGATAGATATTATAACTGCTGGTCTGAATATCCTTTTTCTCAATATCAAGACCTTTAAGTTTTTCTATTAAAGAATTCATAGTCTTGGTATTTTCTGTTTGAGCATCTGCGACTTTAGCCTTTTCCACGGATAAACCCAAGGTAACAAAAGCAATATCAGGAATAACCGTTACTTTGCCTTCGCCGCTGATGCTGATAGTTCTTTGGATATCAGTACTTTTACCGATGTAGTAATTTTGTTTATACAAATTGCGTGTCCAAAAAATAAAACCGAAAATGAGCACGACCAGTAAAATTGCCAGGATAACGGCAAAGACTGGATTTTCCTTGAGTTTTGGCCAGAAAGAGTTCATATGTTTTAAAGGTTAATTGAACCACGAAATTTTAATCACGAAATTACACGAAATATTTTCGTGCTTTTTGTGTAAATTTTTTGTGGTTCAGGCTTCTTTATTAATTAGTTTATATAATACATTACGCAAATTTTATATAAAGGTAACGTTTTCGTGTCTAATAAATAATTATTTCTGAATCTCACTGACAATTTTCAAAATCTTTCCAACCATTTTTTTCTGATACCCCATCCTGGCCAACATTTCCTTAACTAAACTATCAAGTTCTTCATCAGCGATACTGATCACGATGGTATCGCATACATAAGGAGAATCCTCCGGGTTCAAAAGCTCCCTTATCTCTGATAATTTGTTTTCAATTTTATCCAAATGATCAAGGTTCATATCCAATTACTTTCTCAATGGTTTTAGGCCAGGCAATACTTTACCTTCCAGAAATTCCAGCATAGCACCGCCGGCAGTAGACACATAATCAGGCCAGCTGTTTAAATGCAGTTTATTCAAGACAGCTAGAGTCTCACCACCGCCCACTACTCCGAAAGCAGCCCCCTTGGCATGAGCAGCGACTTTATGGCAAATATAATTCGAGCCGTGATTAAAAGGCTCGGTTTCAAAAACGCCCATCGGACCGTTCCAGATCAATGTTTTGGAGCTATGGATAAGACCTTCATAATAATTCTCGGTCTTTGGCCCAATATCCGCAATCTGAAAATTCTTCTGAGTTTTCAACTGCTCCAATTTTACACTTTTTGTCTTGGCGCCGGCCTTAATCTTTTTGGTAATAATAACATCAAGCGGCAGGACAAGCTTATCCTTAGCCTTAGCGAGTAAATTTTTCGCCATGGTCACATAATCTTTTTCAAAAACTGAATTGCCGATATTCAAACCTTTGGCTTTGAAAAAATTATTAGCCAAAGCACCGCCGATCAGTATATGGTCATAACGTTTTAACAAGTTTTCAATAACTTTAATTTTTGTAGAAATCTTAACACCGCCGATAATAGCAATGGCCGGTCTTTTAAAACCGCTCAATAATTTACTCAAATTCTCCACCTCATTGGCGAGGTTCAGGCCGGCATAAGCTGGTAAATACCTGGTAATACCGGCAACTGAGGCATGGGCGCGATGGCAGACTGAAAAAGCTTCATTGACATATATATCAGCCAAATTAGCCAGTTCCCTAGCGAATTTGAGGTCATTTTTTTCCTCACCCGGATTAAAACGCAAATTTTCCAAAAGCAAAATTTGCCCTGATTTTAATTTTTTAACCTGGGTCTGAACCTGTTCACCAATACAGTCAGATGCAAAAGTTACTTTTTTCTTGCCTCGGCTGTCCAGAAAATATGCAATTGGTTTTAAGCTTAATTCTTTAACATACTTGCCGTCCGGACTGCCCAGATGGGACATTAGAATAACTTTAGCCTTTTTTTTGACCAAATAATTAATGGTAGCAAAACTGCGTTCAATTCTTTCAGCTTCCAAAATTTTGCCGTGTTTAAGCGCGACATTATAATCAACGCGCACCAAAACTGTTTTGTTTTTTAGATTCTTAAGTTGTAAAATTGATTTTAGTTTCATACTTATATATTATAACAAATTATTAGCAAATAAAAAAATCCCCCTAATTCTCATCATTATCTACTTTTTCCCATTTACCGTTTTTATATTCGGCTATCCAAATATCTTTTCCAGGTTTATATTTACTGATTATGGTATGCAACGGCCCCGAAACCTTACCTGAACCTCCCAGCCTATAGTCGTAATGATAATCAAGACCAACAACCCCCAATTCTAGACTGATCAAATCTCCTCGTTCATTAATAACTTTTTGTATTACAAAAAAGTCTTCAGGTTCTACTTCTGGGCAAAATTGATAAAACTTATCCATTATTATTTGTTCACTCTGAATAGGCCCGTCAGATTCTCGAGCCTGAAAATCTTCATTAGCAATGACCTGCGATTTTTTATTTTCCGGCAGGGCAATGATTATTTTCTGTTCTTCTAACATTTTCAAAATATTATTTCTAACCAAACTATTATCAACATAATCTTTGTCTGTCTCTTCTGCCAGCTCTTTGATTTTTTCTGACTGTTTATCTTTCAATCTTTTATCCTTTTTCCAAACTGACACTAAATCTTTTAACTCCTGATAAATTTTAACAGCTTTAAGCGTATCACCCACCTTTTCAGCTTTGACCGCCTCATCAATCGAGTCATTGAGTATTTTATGCTGTTCCGGCGTCAAATCCATTTCCTTAACCCGACCCAAAACCTGCCTGGCCATGGCTAAGACCGGTGGTTCTTGTTTTTCTGGTTGTTCTAAAAATTTAGTCATAACAATAATTCTTATACTATTTGTATAGATTTACCGGTCTTTGTCAGCCAACACCTCTGAGCATCATTCCAACCAACTATTATTTTGGAAAAACCAATTGTAGCCGGCCTAACTTCAATATTTAAATCTTGCAGGTCAATAAAAGTCTCATCCGAGAAATGATTGCCTTTGTGATTTTCACCGGCTGCATGATAACCATAACTGATTTCTGGATCACCGACTTTGCCAATCTCTAAGTTAATAATTCTCCCCTTTTTATCTTTCGTGCCGTCATAAACAAAAAGATCTTCGGCATTAACTTCTTCGTCTGCCGCGAGAATTACCCTAAGAATTTGTTCGGCAGTAAATTGACGTTCTAATGACAGATTATAAACTCCTTCATAAGGGATAATTATTTCATCTGCTGTCTTTTCCAGATCAATTATTTGCTGCCTCATGGCTAAAACTAAATCCTGCCGCTTTTCTTCATTCAAGGAATCATCAACAATTGCTTCTGCTATCGCCTTATTGACCTTTTCAATTTGCCTTTCTTTTAATCCCTCATAATTCGGCCTTGCCGTTATGACCTCTAAATATTTTTTTAATTGATTGTAAATATTAATGGCTTTAGACAAGTTCTTTGATTGTTCATAATCTCGAGCTTCCTCAATCATGGCCATAACTTTTTTATTCTGTTCCGGCGTCAGATCCATTTCCCTGACCAGACCTAAAGCAGTCCTGGCCATGGCCAGGGATTGAACTTCAGGACTATTTGATTGGGGTTTTTCTTTGGGCATAAATTAAGATAAAACTTATATCCATTATTTACTGTAACGGAAACTCCCAACTATTTGAGTTTTCGTCATATTTAGCTATAACTTGGCCGGATTTTTGTCCACGATTATTGGAATACACAATTCTTATAATGTTTGTATCCCCGCGGTCAATTGCCACATTTGTCTTCAAACCAGCCAAACTGAAAAAATATTCAACATCAGGAATACCGGCTAATCCCAATTTGAGCGTCAACAACTTCCCGTCTTTATCTTCTGTTCTTTCTTGTAAGAATAAAGTTTCTGCTGTACTTTCTTTTAAAGATGTAGTCTCTTCTATTGAATCCTCATTTTTTGAAATAACAGCGGCTATTTCTTTCTCAGAAAAAAATATTGCAGTATCCAGGTGGATATCTTCTTCAGCTATAACTTTTGTCTTCCCCTGACTCGGTGTCATTATAATATTTTTCTGTTCTTCCAGCGCCTCCCACAGTACAAGTTTATTAATAGACCATCGGGCTCTGGGCATAGACTCTATTTCATTCATTTCAGCATCAATTATTTCCAGCTGTTTTTTTATTTTTTCGGGATTCGCCTCAATTCTATCAGTAGGTACCTCGTTTATCTTCTGCAGATATTTTTTCAGCTCCAAATAAAAGTTTAAAGCTTTACTTTGATTGCCCCCATTTTCTGCAGCCGTAGCTTCCTCAATCATAGCCATGACTTTTTCTTTTTGTTCCGGCGTCAGCTCCATTTCTTTCACCCGACCCAAAGCCTGCCTAGCCATTTCCAGCTCTTGTTTTTTATCAATTTTTGGCTGTTCTCGTTTCATAATTTATAACTTTATACTTATTATATTACCTCCTCATCTTCTTCCTCATCAGTAGCTTCTGTATCAAATACCTTACATCCGATAGGCACCTGCTGATGAATTTTTTCAAGTTCACTGTCTGATAACTTATTATTATAGCAGGTCACTCTTTCCAAATTGATTAAATTGCTTAAATCCGGCAGAAATTCCAATTCATTGTTTGGACAATTTAATTCTTTAAGCTTAGTCAACTCTGATAAATCCGGCAATTTTTTAAGCTTATTTTTTCCGCAATGTAATTGCACCAAATTTTTCAAAGCTGAAAGTTTTGGCAAACTTTCCAGGTGATTACCAATGCAGTTCAAATTCTTAAGATTCTTAAAACCGCTTAAATCCGGCAGACTTGCTAATTCATTGTCTGCGCAAACTAAAAGCTCTAACTCCGCTAAATGGCTGATATCCGGCATTACAGTCAAATTATTATGAGTGCACCATAAAATTCTAAGCTTAGTTAAAGCGCTAATATCCGGTATTAGAGGACAATAATCACAAGTCAAATCTTCAAGATTTTTCAGCTGGCCAAGATCAGGAGCAACCTTAAAAGGATTTTTTGAAATTTCTATTGCTTTTAACTGGGTTAAGGCGCTTAAATCGGGCAATTCAGCGAGATTATTACTCCCAATGTCTAAGCTTTCCAGGCCGGTAAAGACTCTTAGATCAGGCAAGCTTGCCAGTAAGTTACCGTGCAGGTCTAAGCTTTTAAGCTTAGTCAAGGCGCTTAAATCCGGAATGGTAATGAGGCCTTTTTTCACAACAGTATTAATATCTTCATCTTTAGTTAACGCAAACAAATTAATCTTCAACCAGGTGATATTACCTTCGGAATCAGTATTAATTCCTGCTTCAATTATTTCCCAAATTTCATCACTGTCAGTACGTAATTCAGTTTTCAATTTAATATCAACAAGTTTTTCTTGTATCTCATATAAAACACAAAATTGCCGATATAAAACCCTGTATTCGCCTAATTCCATCTGCAATTTTGGTAACTTTGTCAGAAAATCACCCGATTCAATATTTTTATCGTATAATTTTATTAGTATAATATTGCCATCTTCATCGACTTCCAGCCCATTATCCAATATTATATTTACTGCCTCCTTTTCTGTCATACCTATCGAAGTTTTCACCATATTTGCTGCCAACTCCTGTAAAACCTGGACTTGCGGATATAAAATCTGATAGCCGCCGTAATCTACTAAAGTTGCCTCCATTTTACTCGCCATTTCATTTTCTTTTAGGGATCTGAGAAGCTCATTATATACTCTTAAAGCGCCGGCTAAATTTTTATTTTTCTCTAGTGCCTTGGCCTCGTCTATCATGGCCATTACTTTTTCCTTTTCGTCAGGAGTCAGCTCCATTTCCTTAACCCGACCCAAAGTACGCCTGGCCATGGCCAGGGACTGAGCTTCTTGATTGTTTAATTGCGGTTTTTCCTTAGGCATATATAATTTTAGACAATTTTAACCCACTAAACTTTACCGTCAGCTTTTAATTTATTCCAGACTCCAATCATGCTTGGCGGACCGACCAGACAATGGATCAGTTCAGCCACCTCGCCTACAGACAATTGGTCGGGATCTTTTTTTGCCTGCAAACGCCATTGCCAAGCTTTGTCGCTATTGACGTAAGCCAGACTATGCAATATCTCAACAGGATATCGTGTAATCTCCTTATTACGCTTATTTATCGGATATTCTTGCAAATATGTTGACCTGAATTTCCAGGCATCTTCGCTATCCAAGCCAACCAAACTGGTAAGTATTTCCTGCGGATTTTTCCTTTCTGCCAACATCTGACGCCGTATTTGCCAGGCTCTCTCGCTGTCCAAACCGGCTAAACTAGCTATTACCGCTTTGGGTAAAGACCCTACATATTCGTTTCTTATTTTCCAGGCTTGCGGCGTGTCCAAACCGGCCAATCCCTCAATAATTTTACTTTTAATATTCTCACTGCAGGCGTCACTTTCTAAATAATCATTCCTATGGTTCCAAGCCTGGGGTGAATCGATTCCCGCCAAACTCATGGCAAATTTTATATCATATGAATCGGGAGAAGAAAATAATTCTTTTCGTTTTAACCAAGCTTTTTCACTATCCAAACCAGCCAGACTATTTGCATAATCAAGAGAGCCTTCCAATTTGTTTCGCAATTCCCAGGATTCCTCATCATCCAGACCAACCAGACTTTTTATAACAGATCTTCTATCAATCTCCTCGTCACTTTTGGCATATTTCCTTCTGATTTCCCAAGCTTGTTCACTCTCAAATCCCATAATTTTTGATAATACACTATATTGGGACAATTTATATTTAAGCTGTAAATCAGCCAAAAAAGAAATCACCCGCTGTTCATATTCATAGGGCATTTCCGGGCTTTTTATTTTTTCCAAATATATTTTTAATTTATTGTAGGCATTAAGCGCTTTAGACAGCTGTTTAACCTTTTCATATCCCTTAGCTTCATCAATCATAGCCATGACTTTTCCCTTTTCCTCCGGTGTCAAATCCATTTCCTTGACCCGACCCAAAGTCTGCCTGGCCATGTCCAGGGCTTGAGATTCAGGACTATTTGATTGAAGTTTTTCTTTGGGCATATTTATTAGTAACTACTTTCTTCTTCATCCTTTCTTGCTTTGCGCACACCGGCCATAAGATAATCGCCATTGACTCCCCTAGCAACAGCATCTTTATCTGCGCCTTGTTTTAAAAATTTTTTTCTCATTTGCCAGGCCCGCTCTGAATCCAGTCCGGCTAAACCTCTAGCAATATAATCTATACTTGTAAATTCCCATAATAATTTTTGCCTCATTTGCCAGGCTTGCTCGGAATCCAATCCGGCTAAGCCTAGAGCAACATAATAACTTATATCTGGGACGTCTTGCTCTAATAATTCTTTCCTCATTTGCCAGGCTTGCTCGGAATCCAATCCGGCTAAGCCTGAAGCAATACCTTCACCTGCATCTTTCTCTAAAAATTCGTTTCTCATTTGCCAGGCTTGTTCTGAATCCAATCCGGCTAAACCCTCAGCAACAGCATCTTTATCTGCGCCTTGTTCTAATAACTCTTTTCTCATTTGCCAGGCTTGCTCTGAATCCAATCCGGCTAAGCCTCTAGCAACATATTCTTTTCTTGCGCCTTGTTTTAATAACTCTTTTCTCATTTGCCAGGCTCGCTCGGAATCCAGTCCGGCTAAACCTTGAGCAACATAACCTTTTGTTGTGCCTTGTTCTAATAATTCATTTCTCATTTGCCAGGCCTGTTCTGAATCCAGTCCGGCTAAGCCTAGAGCAACAGCATCTTTATCTGCATCTGCGCCTTGTTCTAATAACTCTTTTCTCATTTTCCAGGCTTGCTCGGAATCCAGTCCGGCTAAGCCTTGAGCAACATATTCTTTTCTTGCGCCTTGTTTTAATAACTCTTTAAAATAATCAAGGGGCTTAGCCTCTAATTTTTCTTTTTCAATTCTTAATTTAATATCTTCTTTTTCTTTTTCAATTCTTAATTTAATATCTTCCAAATATTTTAATAATTGGTTATAAACATTCAGGGCTTTAGACAATTGCTTTGAATTTTCGTAACTTGTGGCCTGATCAATCATGGCCATCATTTTTTCATGCTGTTCCGGCGTCAGATTCATCTCTTTCACCCGACGCAAAGACTGCCTGGCCATGTTCAGGGATTGCGATTCAGAATCTCCGCTAGGTAAATTTTTATTCTTCATATAAAATCATTATTTAATAGTCCACATATCTGAATCCTCATTGTAATCAGCAAAGCCATTCATGGTCGTATCCATTGGATTCTTAAAATCAATATGAAATTCCGTTATTTCTGTTTTAATTATTCGTTCAGGAAATTTTTTACTTGCCTGTTTCACGCTGAAAGCGTAATTAAATTCCGGGCTTCCCACCACGGAAAAATTCAGGTTCATTATTCTGCCGTTTTCATCAACCTGTATCTTTTCAAGCATAAAATTATACAGGGGCAAATCTACAACCTCTGCTATAAATTCATGAATTTCATCAATGGAAAATTTATGTTTGGAAATTATTTCATTATTTTCATTTATTACCTTTTCCACCGCGCGTTTTCCTTCAATAAGTTCTTTCTGTTTTTCAAGTTCGGCGCGCATTTTTTCTCTGACTTTGGGGATTACACCGGTATTTGTCTCGTTTTTTTCTATAGCTTCCTCAATTTTTTGCAGCTGCCGCCTGATTATTTCCGGCGATACCGGAGATCCCTCACTCTTAATAATTTTTAAAAACCTTAAAAGCTTGTTATAAGCATTCAGTGCCTTGGAAAGTTCTTTGTTTTTTTCATATTCTTTAGCTTCGTCAATAATCGCCATGATCTGTTCTTTCTGTTCAGGCGTCAAATCTAAGTCCTTCACCCGGCCCAAAGACTGCCTGGCCATGTTCAGGGACTGAGTATCGTTCCCTTTTAGTTGTTCACTTAATTTTGACATATATTTTAACTTTTTTCTTTATTGATTACTTTACATCCTTTGGGCAATTTAAGGGCTGCCCTTTTTATCTGTAACCAGCTTAAATTATTGCCAAAACAGACCAAGCGCTGCAATTTTTTATTTGCGCTTAAATCAGGCAGTTCATCTAATAAATTTTTTGACAAATCAAGTTCCTGCAAATTTACCAGCTGGCTTAAATCGGGTTTTTCTGTCATAGTATTTTTACTCCATAATAATATCTCGAGTTTTTTCAGATGACTAAAATCCGGAAGCTTAACTAAATGGCAGCCCCGGCAGGAAAGGAACTTCAAATTATCCAAACCGGTAAAATCCGGAGAGAAAAGCTTAAGCTCATCGCAGGTCAATTCCTCTAGCTTTGACAAGGTCCTTAAATCAGGGAATTTGTTGGCTACGCATTCGCTAATATCCAATTTTCTAAGACTTGTTAATTTGGTCAGATCAGGAACTTCAGTATCTCTGCAGGAAAATTGTTCCAGATCCCGCAAGGCACTGATATCAGGGGTGTCCTTAAATCTGGTGCCATCTAAATTCAAATTTTTTAATTTTTTTAAATTACTAAAATTAATGGGTTCATAGTCCCAAAAATTATGTGACAGATCCAACTCCTGCAGCTCCTTCAACTCGCTTAAATCGGGAAACTTTAAAAAAAGGTTACGGGTCGAACCGTCTGTAAAAAAATTCACCCATTTTATATTTTCCCCGTCATTTTCCGGATTATACAAAGATAATTTAAACTTCACAATATTGCCATTTTGAACTTTAATGTTGTTCTTGATCAAGCCCCTTATTTCCTCTACATCTTTTTTGTCACCGACAGCTTCAAACAAATCCTCCAAATATCTTTCATACGCTAATAATACTTCCGCCTGTTTGCTTTTTATTTCAAAACCTTCATAGTTTATAATATCTTTACCTTCCTTAAGCTCTCCTTCTTTTTGCTTTAAAAATTTCATGAGTTTATGATAGACATTCAAAGCCTTGGCTAAATCCTTATTATCCTCATGCGCTTTAGCCTCCTCAATGAAATTCATTACTTCCGTTTTCTGCTCCGGCGTCAGATCCATTTCCTTAACCCGACCCAAAGTCTGCCTGGCCATGGCCAGGGCTTGTATTTCCGTGCCTTTAATAGTTTCAGAGTTATTTTTCATTAAATAAAATATAATTTATTTAAAATCCAGTTCTAAAGGGACAGCTTGACCAAAATCTATCTTAGAACCAAACCATTGTTTATTGCTCGCATTCCATTTCGCGACTGACCGTTTAATATTTGATTCTCTAAATTTATCATCTAACTGTGATCTAAATATATTGTATGCAGATTCACCGAATCTGAAGGGATGATAATAAACGACAAAAACTACGGAGGGATCAGCCGCAATACCGATATACAGCTGTACAATCTCATTTTTTTGATTAACCATGCCGTTATAGACAAAAAGATTTTCCGGACGAATATTTTCAGCAGCGCAAACTATTTTCATAAATTGATCGGCTGTAAAAAACTTACTACCGATTAAATAGTCTTCATTCTTATCCACTGCATACTTTTCATCTTCTGTCCGTTCCAAAGCGACTAGCTGTTTTTCCAGGGCTTCTATATATGCTTTTTTATTTCCTATTCTAGATGTAGATATTTCATTAATTTTATTTTTTACCATTTCTGTTTGCCTTTCCTTCAATTTATCCTTATCCGCAAAAACATTAACACTCTTAAGATACTCAGAAAGATTAAGGTAAATGTTCAAAGCTTTTGACTTATTCCCTACAGTTTCTGCGTCCTTTGCCTCGTCAATCATAGCCATAACTTTTTTGTGCTGTTCCGGCGTCAGATCCATTTCCTTAACCCGACCCAAAGCCTGCCTGGCCATTTTTAGTGACTGGGCTTCTGAAATTTCAGATTTTTCAATTCCTTTGTTCATAAAAATAATTTCGATACAAACGTGCTATTTTTCAACTTGGATCACTTCTCTTACATAGCTATTATCCCGCTTGGCAATGAGATAGACGCGCTTATCATCACCGGCTACGGCGTTGAAATGATAGATTGTTTCATATTTCTGGCTGATTCTTTGGCCTTGGACATTAACCATAAAAAACTGGCCGTCATTTTCAACCTTAAAAAACATTCGTCCGTTTATCTTTTCGGGGATATATACCTTATCATATTGAGCCCCAATTCTTTGGCCTTGATCATTAATTAACATTGATTTGCCCTCTGACCTGGCAATAAAAAAAAGTTTATTGCCAATATCTGTCAGTGAACTAACATCATCATATAGCGCACCGACTCTTTGGCCTTGGTCATTGACTACAAACCACTTACCATTTATCTTGGCCTTGAAAACTATTTTACCGCTAATATCCTGAGGGTAGCCTGTATCATCATACTCCTCACCGACTTTTTGCCCCTGATCATTGATAATAAAACACCTACCCTTATCCTGAACCTTAAAAGCCATTTTACCGCCAATATCCACAGGAGGGTTTACGTACTCATATTCACCGCCGACTCTTTGGCCTTGATCATTGACTACAAAATTTTTATTACCTGTTTTGGCTGTAAAAGCTATTTTACCGCCAATACCCACCAAATAATCTACCTTATCATAAATACCTCCGACTTTTTGTCCTTGGTCATTGACGATAAACCACTTGCCGTCTTTCTTGGCTCTAAACGCAAGTTTGCCACCGATATCTTGGGGGTCGTCTATGTCTTCATATTCATCGCCCACCCGTTGCTCCTGGTCATTGATAACAAACCACTTATCATTTTTTTTAGCTTTAAAGGCCAGCTTGCCGCTGATATTTTTAGGCTCACCTACTTTATCATATCTGGCGCCAAATGTTTGACCTTGTTCATTGATTATAACCTGAGTTTCCTTCTTTCTAACCTGTTTGCTCGCCCTAAAAAATATTTTTCCCTCAATATATTCCAAACTGTCCACATAATCATATTTATGACCGATCCTTTGTCCTTGGTCATTGACTATAAACCATTCACCATCACTTTCAGCGCTGAAAGCAAATTTATCACCATCCTGACAGATATCCTCTATGTCGTCATATTTATCTCCAACCTGTTCGCCCATATCATTAACGATTAGCCACTTGCCGTCTTTTTTGGCTTTAAAAACTATCTTACCGTTAATATTTTGAATTTTGTTATCGTCTACATCTTCATAATCTCCTCCGATTTTTTCTCCTTTTTCATTGACTACAAAAATTTTATCTTCTTCCTTGGCCTTAAAAAATATTTTAGCGTTGATATCCTGAGGATTCCAAACAGAATCAAAGGAACTTAAATCCACCCCAAATTCCTTAATCTTTTCATTAATTTTCTGCAAAAATCTTACCAGACGCTGATAGACTTTAAAGGCTTGCAACTTTTTCTCTAAAATTTCATATTCACTAGCCTCATTAAGCATAGTCATCATTTTTTCTTTTTCTTCAGACGTTAAAGCCATCTCCCTGGTGCGCCCCAAAGCAGCCCTGGCCATTTCTAGGGACTGATTTTCAGAATTATTCAATTGTGATATTTCTTTTGACATATTTAATTTTGGGCGAAAACGGCTGACGGCAAGGACCTCTATATGTAGAGACGCGCTGCAGCACGTCTCTACCGTCCGCAAACAACAGCCGTTTTCGCCCTAGCAATTACTCTTCATTTTTATTCATTTATTAACCTTTCGACATTTTCCACCACCCGGTAATATTTCCCGTTTTCAAAACAAATATACATAATTTTCTTGCCGTCAGGACTCCAGGCAACCGTATCAATCTGGACATTTTTACCGACTGCCTCTCGGTCATTTATAAAAATCGTCCAGCTCCAAACCTGGTCCTGCACCACTGCGGCAATATTATTGCCGTCAGGACTGTATAATATCCTTTCAATGTCAGTAAATTCATTTTCCCAAATCCGACGCCCATTTTCCACGAGAGTATAAGCTTCATCTCCTTTTTTGATCATCGCCGCAATGGCAATTCTTTTACTGTCAGGACTATAAACCGGACCGCACTTGCAATCTTCGTAATAATCTACCCAAATCAGCTTATCATTTTCAGCCACGCTATAGCCTTTTGCATCGTCCAAATAAACAATAGCCACCTTTTTACTATCGGGACTGAATACCGGATAATTACACTCAAAAAAATGATGATCCCATTTTTTACCGTTCACGATAATCCCAAAATCATCCGCATCAATCACGCCGCAGGCAAATTGCTGATTATCAGGGCTTAGGGTCGGCCTTTGATAATAATCCGTATCTGACTCTAAAATTATTTCCTGATCTTTAATTATTACATCCTTAACAGTCTTATAAACAGGGGATTCATTTCCGTCTTCGTCTTTTTCCATATGATCAATGGCTTTATTTTCTCCTTTGGCAATGACAGATTTGGCATTGGGTGAAAAAAAGGCCTCCATTTCATCATAATTTTGCGGCCAAATTTCACTATTAACAGCTAGTCCCGCTTTACCCTGCACAGTCTGAAATCCCACCAAGATAGACTGGCCGTCAGGGCTTATTCTTCGGCTATCGTAATTAATATGAGGAAAATTTCTATTCCACAATGTCTTTTCATCCTTAACCAAAATTTCACCCGCAGGTCCCTTTACTTTAAAAAGATAATTTTCACCGTCAAGAGAAAATTCAGGAGATTCAATATTTTCCTGGCCGTGCATTTCTTTCAATTCATGCCAATCAATAATCAAACGCTTGCCTACTTCCCAGTCCCACCGTTCTTTCCAGCGTTCGGCTAAGGGTATTTTTAAATTAGCCTTGATGGATTCTAAGAATTCCAAAAGTTCCCTGTAAACTTTCAGGGCTTTGACTTTATTTTTTGCAGTTTCAAATTCTCTGGCTTCATCAATCAGATGCATCATCAGTTCTTTTTCCTCAGCAGTCATTTCCAACTGATTTATCTGATGCAGACGCTGCCGCGCCATGGCCATAAACTGCTCGTCAGGACTTTGGGGTTGTGGTTTTTCTTTAACATATTAATTCTTCGGGCGAAAACGCCCTGAAATATATTTCACGTAGGGGCGGGTCGCGACCCGCCCCTACGACTGCCGTAGGCAACAGGCGTTTTCGCCCTACCACTACTTTAGACTTTATGGACTTACAATCTTTCCACCGGTCCCACCAGGCTGAAGAAATTATTATAATTCAGCTTTTCCAATTCCTTATCCGTAGAAACTATGATAATATTGCTTTCCTCCGGAATATCTAAAGTCACCCAGTCTTCCAATTTAGAAAATTGCATTCTTTTATCATGAGAAATCAGATACAATTGGTTATAAATCTTGGGATCAAGATATTCATGGAGCCTGATTATTGCCCATCTTTTATTTTTCATGGCTTCATACAGCCAGTCAATCTGAGTCTCCGCATCTTTATTCGGAGTTAATTCAAATGAGGTGACCATATTTAAATCAGGGGCCAGATTAGAAATGTCTGCTAAAGTCTCTTTTTTAACGACTAAAAGGCCAATTTCCTTGGTCGCAGCCGGCTGTAACCTGCTGACTACTTCATAAAATTTTTTAATTTTTTCAATGTTTTTTGGAGTCATAATGTTTCATGATGTTATATTAGGTTTTATAAGGTTATATAAAGTTTATAAGTTGCTTTGTTGGAATTTGTAATAATCTGTATTTGATTTGTAGATTTGTATCATCATTTTTTCTGAATTAAACCTTTAACCGTATCGCCAATTTGCTGAGCATAATCATCAATATTAATCGAAGGCAGGTTTTTTACCCGCGGCAAAGAATCATCATAAAACTCTTGGACATGGTCAGTACCCGGACCGATGCCTGTACCCAGCACATACTGTTCACCTTGTCTGGAAATATCTTTAATCACTTCTTTTAACTGTTCGTTCTTATCTAAATCCGCATATCTTTGAACATCAGTATCAGGTGCCGGAGCCGGCTGTCCGTCAGAAGTCACAATTAAAAACTGACTATCACCGCCTGCAGCCGCTAAAATCTGACTGGCTTCATCCACGCAATAAGCATCGCTGTTATGACCATTTTCATTATTGGCGCCGGGCCTGCTATTTTTGCCCGCAGCCTCATCTTTCATGCCGCTCATTCTTTCTCTGACAGCGTCATCCATTTTATCATCAAAATCTTTAAACTTTATCAGCTTATCCTGAAAACCGTAAATGGCCACTTTTAAATTAGGCAAAGTATTCCCGACCCGTTCCAGAGCCTCGGACAGTAAAACCGCGCTTTTGAAAGCCTCGGCGATTTTTTCACCATCCATGGACCCTGAAAGATCGATTAACAGTAAAAAAGTAAAAGACTCTCTTTCCAAGGTTTTTCTGGTTTCAAATAATTCCCTATATTCCTTGGTCGCGGCCCATTTCATAGCGCCTTTGAGGCGCAGACGCTGGCCCGGAAATCTGGTTTTAAATTTGGGAAATCGCTCCAAAATAAAAGCATTAATCAGATCATCAGCCACATCATCAATATATTTGGCGACTGATTCATAAGCTTTGTCATATTCACTTTTTTGGGCTTCTAGTTTTTTCTCCAGATCTCTTAAAGTTTTTCTATTTTCCCTTTCTTTGGCCTTGTCTTCCTTTTTCTTTTCTTCATCCTCTTTCTCTTCCTTGGCTGATTTTTTTTGTTTCACAAAATGACCTTTCAGTTCCTTATTTAAATCATCTTCCAACCCGTCCAGACTATCTTCAGCTGCTTTGGCAGCTTTTTCCTCCCATTTTTTCCTGTCTTCTTCTGACAGGCCATCCAGCCATTCCTTTAATTTCTTTTTCAACTGTTCGCGTAAATCTTCCGGTATTTGATCCAGTGGTAAAGGCTCACCGTTGGCACCTTGACCTTCTTCAGGTAAGTCAAAATTACTGTTTTCAATCATGTCCTTGATCTTCTGCCGCATTTCCTCATCTTCAAAAGACTTGTCAATCAGCTGTTCATAAACCGGCCAGATAGTATTGTAAACAAGATTGTAAACTCTTTTGGCTTGTTCAACTATATCATCCTCCTTGGGATCTTTAATATCCGGCAAAGTCTCATAAGCCAGTTCCGCATACTGATTGGTTTCATCCAGGGCTTCCTGGACATCTTCAGGTAAATTTTCAGAAAATTTTTGATAAAACCAGTAACGGATAATTTCCAAACCATATTTAATATGTTTAGGCGTATAACCCAGCTTGTCTTTGGCTTTCATATCCAGATGGTCAACCGGCAAATCCTCCAGATAAACCTGATTCAACCATTCGCGGGCACCCTTGTATTTTTGCATGGCGAAATTATTAACCCGAGGATCTTCAACCGCATTCATCAGGAAAGAAAAGCCTGTAGTTTGCCAGACATTTTTGGGAATAAAATCCACCCGCGAAATATTACGGTGAGCACCTTCATGGGCCAGTACACCCCAGCAATATTCCTTACTTTTTTCTACGATATCAACGGGATCAACCTCAATTTTATTATAAGGTTTGAAAATATAACGCCAGCCGCGTTCTTTGCCGACTTCAACTTTAACCCCAAAATCCTCGCCAATGACTTTACCCAAGGTAATTAACTCTTCCATTCTTTGTTTGACTTCGGCTGTCATTTCCGGCTTAGCTTCTGGCGGGACCGTCTGGCTAGATTGATTGGGATTTTCACTCTCTAAATGAAAAGATTGTTCCTTCATATATTTATCTTTATTTTTTCTTGGGTTCACCCTTACCCATTATTTTACTTTTGGCTTCTGGCGGCAGACCCATGCCCAGCAGATCACCTTTTATGGCGCGAAGCTGTTTTTCCATTTCCAATAATTCCTGAGCTTCAGCCTTGATCTCAGGTTCCTGAACTTTTATCAGTTCCTCGGCCACTAATTTTAAATCGTCCCGATCTTTCTTATCCTTGCATTTATTCATAAATAAATGTTCAATGGCCTCGGTAATCACCTCTTTCATCCGGCCGACCTCATGAAATTTTCTGAGATAATCTTCAAACCTGACCGCGTCTCTTTGATCAAAAACGAATTTCTGTTCCTGTTTTTGACAAATTGATTTTTTTTCTAGCATTTCAATCCCCTTATAAACAAATTCACTAAATTTATCAGCCAGGTCAGCCAGCCATTCCTCTTGATAATATGCAGTCATCTTTTTATCTTCAAGTATCGGAGAAAGTGAAAGATAGCGCAAATTTTTCAGTTCCGGTTCTTGGGGCGTACAGCCGAAACTTAAAGCCACGCGCGATTTAAAAACATTTTTGGGCAATTTGCCAAGATTCTGATAATTCCAACGGGAAATCCATTCAGCTGACAAGGGCACACGGCCTTTGAAATCGCCTCCGGGCGGATTAACCGTGGCAAAGAGCCGAAAATCTTTATGGCGAGGAATTACTTTTGAACCGTCTTCATGCAAAACCAGCTGGCCGCCTTTTTCCAAAACAGCATTTAAACGCACCAGAATCTGAGGTTCGCAGGTATTGACTTCATCCAATACAGACCAGGCTCCCTCCAGCATCTGTTTAGGTATATCGCCGTTTTGCCAGGCCCATTCGCTTTCCGAGACTTCAATGCCTTCCAACTCGGCAATCTGCTGCATTTCCTTCTTGGTTAACCCGATTTTCTGTTTGGCAATGACTTTGGAGTCACTAGGATCGCTTTCTTTTAATTTACTGACATCAATATTCTCTATTTTTGTTTTAGCTTCGATCAACTTTCTGGCTTCCTCACTGGTGCACTTTTCCGGATGTTTTAATAAAACGTTAATTTTGTCTTTCAAACCTTCTACCCTGGGAACCCATTTGCCGATCAGGTCGGTCACATCAGTCTGGCCATTTAAGGACATTCTGTAAACGGGTTTATTTAAAAGCATAGCCAGATATTCCACGGTAATGGTTTTACCAATAGCCTGTTCACCCTCAATCATCAGCGGTGAATCCATTTCCACTGCTTTGGCAATATCCTGCAGTAATTTAAGAGAATAATCGTCCAAAGAAAAATCCTCAAAGCGTTCAGGCTTTGGCACTTTATCGGACGTTTCTCTGTTTTTGAACATCTCAATGCCCAGGATTTTGACCCGATTTTCAAACTCCTGGACCGGTTCTTTTGATTCCTCCTCAGGCGCTGCCCCCATGCCCGGGATATTCATGTCTGGTGATCTCATAATTTTAAAGTTAATTTTAATTTTTAATATTGTGTATACCGCTACGCGGCATTAGTATTTATCAATTTGTTACTCGATTGATTCAAGCGGATTAATATATCTTGTCCATCTGCCGGTACCGTCACCATGATCAGCAAATTCTGCAATAACGGAAATAGTCCTCGGCTTTTTTTCGGTAAATTTCGACCTGTGGATTACTGTATTACTTGACGAACCTACACTGCCATAACGACCTTTCAAAAAATATTCATACTCAACTTCGGGCAAACCAACCTGTATCAGCTGTAAATGCAGTAAATTCCCTTTGGAATCAATAATTTTCTTGGTGGCAAAAAAGTGGGTATCTGTCAGGCCTTCAATATCTCCGATAATATCCCTGATTTCTTTTTCCGTAAATACTTTTGATGATTCTATTTCCGCTTTATTAGAATCAATAACTTCGGGTTTAAAATCTTGCCATTTAGTAATTAATGATTTTTGGTTCAACAACATTTTTGCCCGGGTTTGACGATATGCAGGCCTAAGCCCATAATTTTTTTCATTATCGGCTATGTTCATATCTATTAAATCCAATTGATTTTTGATAATCTCAGGGGTAATTTTATAACCGCTGTTATTTTCAAATTGAATAGTTTGCAATAGATTTAATAGTTGCTGGTAAATTTTAAAGGCATTTACTCCCCTGCCGGCTTGCTCCTCCGCCTTGGCCTCATCAATCATAGTCATGACTTTTTCCTTTTCTTCCGGCGTTAAATCCATTTCCTTAACCCGACCCAAAGTCTGGCGAGCCATTTCCAGGGCCTTAGATTCTGAACTTTTAGGTTGTAGTATTTCTTTGGGCATAAATTAATTAACTTGGGAAAATCAGTCTAAAATTTCCCACATATGCAATTTCATATTATATTTAGCCATTTCTCTGATCTGTCTCTTTCGTTTATCTTGAAGATTAACTTCATATTTAATAATCACAGTATCAGTAACATCCTTCTTACCCTTAGTATCTTCAAATATTTCTGACAAATGGATCCGAAAACCGATCTCCGGTTTGCCCGCTACATGTAAATCCAAATATACCAAATGACCATCCTCATCCAAACCTTTATCATCTAAAAAAAGGGCGCCCTCGGGAAATTTTTCTTGATTTTTGATCAGATCCCAAATATCTTTTTCTTTTAACACCTCCGGAACATAATTATGTTGTTCTGCGGGAATGTATCTTGTTTTCATTTCAGTTGATTTTAAAACCTGCTTTCTCTGTGCCTGCAATGCATCAACTCTCTGTAAATTTTCCTCTTTAACCCCTGTAGAGGAAATAAGCATATTTGTTAATTTTATTGTTTGAGCGTCTATCAAACGTAATTGCCTTTTTGTAATTTCCGGGTCATCTATTATTTCACCTTTGTCTTTCGCCTTTAAATGTTCCAGATGTTTTCTTAATTCCAAATATAGATTCAAGGCCTTACTTTTATTACCTGCCTTTTCCTCTGCTATAGCCTTATCAATCATAGCCATGACTTTTTCCTTTTCCTCAGGACTTAAATCCATTTCCTTGACCCGACCCAAAGTCTGGCGTGCCATTTCCATGGTCTTAGTTTTATTTTTCGGTTGTTCTAAACTTTTTTTCATAGACTTTAGACTTTTTAACTATATTTCCGGTTCCCAAATATGTTTGTCTTCGTTATAACTTGCACTAACACCGACGGTTCTCCCGCCCCTTAATATATCCTTAAAATTTACGGTTTTACCCAGGATTGTCCTTGGTTCTACAGAATTTCTTTTTGTATCGATTCGATATTTTGCTGCCAGAAAATACTCAAGCTCAATTTCTGGTTTGCCAACAACCCCTAAATTAAGATAAAGCAAATCACCTTCTTCATCCACGATTTTTTTATCCAAATAAAGATCCGCATCAGACAATTTTTCCCTTTTCTTAATTTCTTCCCAGACCTGTTTTTCAGTAAGTATTTCCAGCGCAGTTATTTCCACCTCGTTATTGGGCCGTATTTCCGTTTTTAATTTTCTCGCTTGAATTATCACATTTTTCTGGAGCTTCAAAGCGGCAAACATTTTATTCAAATATTCTAAATCCTTCATGCTTATTTTAGCGCTTGATATTTTATCACTAATCTCATTAATCCTCATATCAACCAGCAATAATTGCGTTCTGATCATCTCAAGATCATCCAACATTTCACCGGATAAAGCTAATTTAATATCGTCCAAATATTTTTTCAATACCTGATAAATATTTATGGCCTGGCTCGGGTTCACCTTTTCAGCCGCCTTAGCCTGATCAATCATAGCCAGCACTTTTTCTTTTTGTTCAGCTGTCAAATCTATTTCCTTGACCCGACCCAAAGTCTGGCGGGCCATTTCCAGGGCCTGCGATTCGGAGTTCTTCGGTTGTGGCTTTTCTTTGGGCATAATATTCAGTTGGGCGAAAACGCCCTTTGTCTTTTGTCATTTCGAGCCCTTCGGTTTCACTCAGGGCAAGCTCCGCCGAGAAAGTATTCTTCCGCGGAGTTTACACTAAACGAAGTGAAGTGGTCGGTATGACAAAGAACGTTTTCGCCCTACAAACTTAATTAAATGTCAATTATATCCCAATCCTTTTTAGACTCATCATATCTGGCAACTTGAACGCCATGCACGGTACTCCCGGTTTCAGGATCCAATTCCAATCTGGCTAACCCTGTTTCCATTGAGGAACCAATATCCTTAAAACTGCCTGCCAAGATATAATTGTATTCCGTATCAGGTCGGCCGGCTATGCCAACGTTCAATGATAATAGCATGCCGTGTTCATCAACAGCTTTATGAATAATATATATTTTATCCCACTCCGGTCCCGGCAAACTTGCTAAAACACATATAAGCTCCAGAACATTAGCTTCTGTGGGTATGGTCTTAGCTTCAATTTTTACGTCTTTCTTCGGGACTATCTCTGTTTTATCTTCAAGAGGCTGACGAATAATTTTTTTTTGGGACACCAAAACAGTAAATCGTGACTTTTTTGAATTTTCATCAATTTCCTCATTTGTCATTAAGTCAGCTATCGCCTGATCAACATATTCCAATTGTTTTTTTATTTTATTATGGTCAACATTTTTATCCTGTTCAATCCCCTGCAAAAATTTCTGCAATTGGATATAAATTTTTAAGGCTCTGGCTTTATTGCCTGAATTTTCTTCAGCTTTAGCCTGGTCAATCAGGGCCATCATCTTTTCATGTTGCTCCGATGTCAAATCCATTTCTTTCACCCGACCCAAAGTCTGCCTGGCCATTTCCAGGGTCTGTGTTTCTGAACTATTTGATTGTGGTTTTTCTTTGGGCATAAATTGATTGCTAGGCGAAAACGGCTGGCGTCAGAGACGTTGGTCGGTAGAGACACGGTTAACCGTGTCTCTACCGTCCGTAAACAACAGCCGTTTTCGCCCTGTTATAATATTAAAAAATTACCAACTTCCCCCTGAAATTAGTTATTTTAATAATGTGGATAACACTGATCAATCTATATTAATTTTATCATTTATTAGCCAAAAAAAGAAGGGGATTACTCCCCCTCAATCTCTTTTAGTGCCCAACCGTCAATTTTGGCTGACCTTACATCAATTTTTAAATTATCTGCTAAGGTTCCTCGAGCCAGCATTTGCATATTAAAAGCCAGATTTTCTGAATTTATTTCTTCGCCATGTTCAATAACGCTTCCCAGCTCAACCGTAGCTCTGGTCACTTTAGAAAGCTTATTCTGCCTGGCATATTCCAGGACCAAATTTAAAATTTTATTGGCTTCGTGCAAATCGTGCATATTAACGCTTGATTTTAAATCTTAAAATCTTAATTACGGTATAGTCATAAAGTAGCTGCGCGCACTTGGCCAGAAAATAGCTGGCAATTACACTCAACAAAAAAATTAAGCCGAAATTCAAATAATAATTTATATTTAACATACTGCAGTAATAATAAACTGCCGAGACCAAAGCAAAATGAATCAGATAAACCCAAAGACTATTTTTCCCGAAAGAAATAAAAATCTTCTGCCAAACCGATTCTCTGAAAAATTTATCTTTAAAATAAAACAACAAATTAAAAACTGCCAAACCGTAAAATAAACGAACATTATAATACCATTCAGGCCGGAAGATCATAAAAATAATATAGAAGATTAAAATCGACAGCCACAAAGCCATTTCTTCCCTGTTTTTAGTATAATTAAAATATTTTTCACGGTTGCGCAGGCCATAACTGAAAAAGAAAATATACGGCAAAAAAGTCGGGATACCATTGAAAAATTGCAGCTCCATGAAATAATTGCTGACAAAACTTATCAAAAAGGTTACTAGCAGGAAATATTTTGATTTTTTATAAATATCCAGAATCGGATAGAAAAGATACAACTCAATTAAAACTATGATGAAATAATAAGGCGGGGCAATATGTCCGGTTATTAAATTTAAATAAAAGTCCGTAAAATTCAGGCGTAAAATTAAAATATAAACAAGCGTGCATAAAACATAGGGCCAAAAAATTCTCCAGAGTTTACGCCGGTAAAAATCGATAAATTCTTTTTCTCCGTTTATCGGATTTAATAATATGCCCGAACAAACAAGAAAGGCCGGGATAGCAAACCTGGCCAAATTATTCACTATAATAATAAAAGGTAAATTATTTACCGTGTAAGGATAAGTATAAAAAAAATAAGCCACATGTATCAAAATCACAGCAACAATTGCCAAGCCCTTGATAAAATCAAAAAAAACCAGCCGTTGGGTGATATTTTTTTCATTGACCGGACAATCAGCCGCAAAGTAAAGCTTGCGTAGCCAGGGCAAGGGTAAAATAAACAAAGCCAAGAATAACAGATTAATATATTCCATAGACTTTAAAGGTTAGCGCACAAACCGCAGGCAATAATCGCGGCAGTTTCAGCTCGCAGGATGCGTTGGCCCAAGCTGACCAAGATTAAAGAATTTTGCCGGGCTAAATCAATTTCAAACTGAGAAAACCCGCCCTCCGGACCAATAAATAAATTAATTGTTTTTTCAGAATTTTGAGCCAGGACCTTGGCCAATGACAAGTCCTGCTCGTCTTCATGACAGATCAAATTCAGGCTACGCGGGTGCAAATTTTTAATTGCACCTTCGAAGTGAACAGCCGGCTCAAATTTGGGCGGAATTTTACCGCCGCTTTGGATGGTCGCCTCTTCAATAATTTTTTTATAACGGCTGTCTTTATGGGGATTTAATTCCTTGATCACGCAATTTTCCGAAATAACCGGAATAATCCGCTTAACCCCGATTTCAGTAACTTTCTGACACAACCATTCCAATTTATCTTTTTTTAATAAAGACTGATATAAATTAATTTCAGTTGCTAATTCACGGCCAATATTTAAACGGCTGACCAGGCTACATAAAACCTCCTTGCCTTTAATTTCCTTAATTCTAACTTCGTATTCCTCACCGTTAATGTCAAAAACCACAAAAACATCACCTATTCCGAAACGCAGAACTTTGGTGATTTTATTGACTGCTTCCTTGTCACTAATGATAATATGTTGAGGATCTTCAATTGTAGTTTTAAGAAAAAAACGAAACATAGGGACTTAGAGTAAGAAGGTTAAGGAGAGTAAGAGGAGTAAGAAGGGGTTACCTTTCAAATTGAGACTTTATCATTAAAGATTTAATTAACCTATCAAAAAGATAGTCAGTTCTTTTACAAAGATCATCTAATTCCACAAATTCTTCGTTATTAATAAGGTTGTCCTCATAACAATCTTCAATATCTCCATGAAGTTCAGACAGACTAGGCCTGCTTATATTTCTCACATAATTAATATACTTTAGCAAAGAGGACTTATAACCTTCTTGTATATTTTGTTTAGTTGATCGAGCCGCATCATTCATTTGGCTGACACGTTTATACTCTGATTTAGGAAATTTTTTTGTAATTTCATAAATTCTTTTTCTTAAAAGTTTGCAATTCTGCCAAACTATTAACTTTTTATAACCTTCATTATCCCTATATGTCATAAATTAAATTAATTAAAATAAAACCATATTACACATCTTCCCGTCGCTACCCATCTTTCCCAAATTTCATAAAAACCCAACTTCCTCTTCTTCCTCATCTCTACCCATCTCTCCCTTCTCCTAGTGAGTCGCACAGGATATACAAGGGTCGTATGACCTAATTAACGCCCTAATCTTTTGTCGCCTGGTGTGGATTGGCAATTTATAGACATTAGGCAAATAAGCCATAAGATCGGCTTCTAAATTGGCCAAAAACTGAGCGGTAGGTGTCATAATATTGGCATCCAAAATCTTCCCGTTTTTATCAAATTTATAATAATCAAGCAAAATACCGCGCGGTGCTTCAACCGCTCCAAAGCCCTCACCTGCTCTAGGAATCACCTTTACTTTCAAATTTTTCTGGTCAATTCTACCCATTTGAGAAACTATTTTTTTAATCTCTTCCAGACAATGAATTAGTTCCACTGCCTGGGCATAAATATTATAAAAAGTATTTTCACAGGGCATGGCCAAGCCTTTAGCTTGCCACATTTTTTTCGCCAGCGGGTTTAATTTCCCAAAATTCAAATTTACCCTGGCCAAAGCACCTGTATAATACGGCTTATCATCCAGATTTACCCGCTTAACCTTTTCAAAAGGCTGGTGAAATTCCTTGATTTTATGATAAAAGTCCGAAACGCTATAGCGTTTACCCTGGCTGGAGACAATATCTCCCTGCAAGACTTCATATTCATCCTTATCATACAGAGCCACATACTCCTGGGACCGTTCAAACTTCGGCAATTTAATTTTGGCTATAAATTCAGCTAAACCAATCGCATCTTCAATAACCGGAGAAATATTTTTCATTAAATTATTGACAGCCGCCAGAGACGGCAATTTTTTAAATCCACCGACTTCTATAGTCAAAGGATGCACAATTCTACCGCCGATCAGACTGACCAAATCAATGGCAAACTGACGCACCCTGAGCGCGGCCTGAGTTTCCTTAGGAAATTTCTTCATAAAATTCAGATCATTTTCTATTCCAAAAAAATCAGGCGCTGACAGAAAAAACATATGCAAACTATGAGAATGTATAATCTGTAAAAGTTCCATGACTTTTCTTAAAACAACAGTCTGTTCCGATACTTTAATTTGAAAAGCAGCCTCAATCGCCTGAGTTGAAGATAATAAATGAACAATCGGACAAATTCCGCAGATTCTGGCAGTGATTATCGGAATCTCAAAATAATCTCGGCCTAAAAGTATACCCTCAATTAAACGAGCGCCTTCCAGTGTCTCCAATTTAGCCTTTTTAACATCGCCGTCCAGAATCGAGGCCACAAACCCGGTATGCCCTTCCATTTTGGCAATGTGATTGATTTTAATTGTTTTTAACCCCATAATATTCAAAATAAAAGCTGCTATTTAAATTATTTTAAATACCTTTAGTGAATGTGCAGATTTTTTTCATATTCCGGCCAGGTCGCTTTCAGCTGTGATTCCATACTTTCAGTATCCTGGTCAACAGCTAATTCTCCCTCACTAAGTTTGTCATTCAGATAATTTTCCACAATGCTGTCAAAAGCCTCTTTAGAAGTTACGCCTTCTGCCTCGGCTATTTCCTTTATTTCCGCATAAGCTTGCTGTAAATTAAAGGTTAAAAATTCAGTCATAAATTTGATAGATTTTAGTGTATTAGATTCTAGATTCTGGATTATTAACTAAAACTTAAAATCTAAAATCCAAAATCTGTTTATATTATACCAAAAATTCTATTGATTGCCCAATCTTGACAACAGACTATTTTACTGTTATTCTTAGACAAAGAAGTTTGCCTGATTTCTGGATGGAAACGCCATTTTTTCACAAGGAGGATAATACGTGAAAGATAGAAGAACCAAAAATGATCACCTTCTGCTGGTCAAGCCAGCAACGGTAAAAACCGAAGCTAAGGTGATACCCATCAAGCGCGGCAAATCGCCCGGCCGTCACGGCAGTCAATGCAATGAATGTGGCGGCAACATTGACGAAGGCGGCTATTGCACTGGTTGCCATACCTATCACAAACAATAGGTCCAACGCGTTGCCCCCCGCGTCAACCCCCGCACCCTCAGGTGCGGGGGTTTCTATTTTTTAAACAACCAATATAAATAAGCTACCGTCGGCAAAATAATCGACGGTATTTATCTTGCCGCCTATCGTGTGGCTAAACCTTTTGATTAATATTATCGCACTGACCGTTTTTCAACCCTCCCTGGGGGTTTGGGGGGCCGAATAAGCCCTTCGACTCGCTCCGCTCGCTCAGGGCAGGCTCGTTTACCCGCCGTAGCTTATGCGAAGGCGGGCTTACTTTTTTAGTTATAAAAAAGTAAGTCGCCGAAGGCGGTTTTTCCTTAATTTTGGTTCAAAAGCTGTTTTTTTCTTAAACCAATCTTATATATTCAGCGTATTATAAAAGGGAGAGCGCCGAAACGCTCTCCCTTGCCTCGTGGACCCTTGCCAGGATACTTAGGTAAACAAGCTGTGATTCCACGAGGGTTGAAGGAGGGTGCGGACAGATCAGCCTGTCTGCTTCGGTCGAAACAAACAAGCCTTTCCATTCGCAGGTAAAGTTTCACATAAAAAACTTATTTTGTCAAGGATTTAACATCCAAAAAACTTGAACACAAAAATGTCCAAGTATACTTGTTTAATCCTCTTTCGTGCCTGTAGACAGGCTAAATTCTTATTTCTTCACTTCCGGCTTTTGCAAAGCCGCCTCAATTCTGTCCCTGGCTCCAAAAAATTCCATTTTTTCCAAAATGTCAGCCAGGCTCCAGCCGTGATTCTGAATTATTTTTATAAGATTCCTAATTTTTTCGTCTGACTGGTCCAAGATACCCCGACAAGCCCAGCATTCCTGGCGTGAATTCAAACAAACAGCATTACAACCGCCTAAAGCAATCGGGCCGAAACAAATTTTACCCTGCTGTAATAAGCAAGGATTTTTATTGATCTGACATTCATAACAGACCGGATTCATTTTTAAAGCCCAGGCTTTGCCGTTCAACAGATTGAAAACCAGATCCAGAAAATTCTGGGCGTTTATCGGACAACCCGGAATGACATAATCAACCTTAATGGCTTTGGGAACTTCAATAATCTCACGATTTTCTATAGTTTCGCATTTTTTGTATACTTTACAGCCGAGTTTTTTATAATCATGATAATTTTTAATCTCCCAGACACCGCCGATATCTGCGCATCCGCCTAGAACAACAACAACTTTGGAAATTGCCCTGATACGTTTTAAAATATGAAGATTTTCAGTGGTCACGGGATTACCCTCGATAAAAGCAATGTCATAATGCGAACGTTCCTTTTCATCCTCAATCAGACGAAATTCGTCAAGATCAACATATTTAGTCAGCTCAAAAAACTTCTCGTGTAAATCTAAAAGCGCGAACTGACACCCCTCGCAGGAAGTCAGGCCGAAAATGGCGACTGATGGTTTTTTGTTTTTTTTCATAATTATGGTTTTGGATTTAATAACTCATAAATTTTCGGCGAATATTGTTTTATCGCCTGACTCCATTTTTTTATAACTTTGATTTCCTCTTGCCAGTGGTCTTTGGAAAGTTTAAAATCAAGAGTTTTATCATTTTTTTCAGGATAATCCACTTCAGGCAGCAATTTTTCTTTATGCATAAAAGCATCAATAGCTGTATCAGGATAACCCATTAGCCTACCATATTCTTCATGATCAGCATCCGCTTCGGCCTTTTTCAATCGTTCCATAGTTTCCTTATCTTTGGCAACGGCGACTATTGCAAATTTCTTGCCATTTACATCCTTATAGTTCTTAATACCTGCTATTAATCCGCTGTCCCTTAAAGTCTTAACTACTTTTTCCGGCGGATCATTCCAGGGTGCCAAAGCTACTTCGGTCGCCGGTTTATAGCCTAAAAATATTAACATTAATTCAGCCGAAGGAAACGACCCGATTTCCAAGTTTTCGAAATTAGTTATCATTTTCTGCTGATAAGCACTCAAGTCCGGAAATTTATCCTCTGTTTCATTTTGGCCTAAATTTGGCATACAAAACTAAGTAATTAACTAAAAATATAGATCCCGTTCCCCCTTTTCTAAATTCTCTAATTTTTTAAGTAAATTATCCTTAATCGCTTGATTTTTAATTTCGATGACTTCATTGTTTATTACCTGTTCACCGATCTTCCGAGTCTTCGGTGACGCATAATCCAACAGATATTCTTTAAAAGTCAAAATCGCATTGGGCTGGCAGTAATTTTTTATCTCTCCTGACTTGGCAAATTCCATAAATTTATCACCGGTCCGGCCCAAACGATAACAGGCCGTACAAAAACTCGGGAAATAACCGATTTTACAAATATCATAAATAATATCATCCATACTTCTTTCATCAGACAGCTGAAACTGGCTGACTTTTTTTTCTTTTTTACCATAACCTCCCGGTTCAGTCTTGGAGCCGGCTGAAGCCTGGGAAATGCCAATCTCAAAGGCCTGTCTTCTCAATTCCGGAGCCTCTCTAGTTGATAATATCATACCGGTATAAGGTACGGCCAGCCTTAAAATGGCAATTAGTTTTAAAAAATTCTGATCCGAAACTTCATATTCCGCCCGATAACCAACAGACTGCGCCGGACGAAAACGCGGCATGGAAATCGTATGCGGTCCGACTCCAAACTTATTTTCCATATATAATGCGTGGCTAATCAACGACAAAACTTCAAATTTATAATCATAAAGCCCGAATAGAACTCCTATGCCCAGATCATCAATACCAGCTTCAAAGGCTCGGTCTAAAGCTGTGATTTGCCTGGTATAATCCGCTTTGGGTCCCTGATGCAATTTTTTATAGGTTGGTTGATGGTAAGTTTCCTGAAATAATTGGTAGGTGCCGATACCGGCCTGTTTCAATTTACGGTAATTCTCAGTCGTGGTAGCGGCGATATTGACATTGACCCTTCTAATCGAGCCTTGTCCGTTTTTAACGCTATAAATCGCCTTAATAACATCAACGACATAATCTATAGGATTGGTCTTGGCATCTTCCCCGAATTCTAAAAGCAACCTTTTTTGGCCCATGTCTTCAAGTATCTCTACTTGTTTTTTGACTTCCTCCAGACTTAACTTCTTGCGTTCGGCCTTATTATCCGTATGGAAACCACAATACTCACAATTATTGACGCAAAAACTGGAAACATAAAGCGGTGCAAAAACAACCAGTCTTTTACCGTAGATTTCCATCTTCACTTCTTTGGCTGCTTGAAAAATTTTATTTAGTTTGCCACTATCCTGAACATTGAGCAATTCAGCCACTTCCCGCAGGTCTAACCCTTTTTTCTGGCTGGCTTTATCCAAAATCTCTGTTAACCGCGAGTCATCAGGTTCTATAGTATTTTTAATAAGCATACCGATTTTCTCCGTATCCACCACGGGGTTTTCCTGTTTATCCCAAATCGTAATACCCAATTCCCTTTCAATCATTTCATAACTTTGTTCGTCATCATATAAACCGTATTTTTTGTAAATATCATTCTGCTCAAAATCTGCTTTGTCCTTGTAAATTTTATAATGCTGGCGGTATTTATCAGGAGTCAGATTATACATCAGCCCATTGGCGCCGGCTAAAAAGCCCAGCTGTTCGGCTTTATTCGGCATTAAGGTTTGCATGGCGGAAACAACAGGAATCCTGGTACCTTTCATTAATAATCGAGCTAAAGCAATAATTTTCAAAGTTTGTTCAACAGAACCGTCTTTAGTTTTACCCAACGGCGTATCAGCCGTGGCCACAAACGGACCGACTGTAATCATGTCCGGATTATATTCTTTTAAAAATAACAAATCATTAACAATATCTTCGTTGGTTTGGCCTGGCAAACCGTTTAAAAATCCGGTGACTGTAAAATAGCCCAGTTCTTTCATCCATTTCAAATGTTGCAACCGCGTCTTTAAATTTTGCCAGGGATGAAGCTGATTATATAATTTCTCATTGGCGGTTTCAAAACGGTACAGGGAAGCAAACGCGCCGGCCGCCTTGATTTTTTTATAAAATTCATAGCCACGATCGCCGACACTGACAAAAATCAAAACTTTCACCTGCTTTTTAATAGCATCTATGATCTGGCTCATTTTCTCCGCCGTATAATATTCATCCTCGCCTGACTGCAAAACCAGCATTTTATAACCTTCGTCCTTGACTGCCTTAACCGCAGTCTCAATAATTTCCTGGTCAGTCATGCGGTAGCGGGTCAGCTGTTGATTGTCAGCGCGGATACCGCAGTAATGGCAGTGATTGCGGCAGTAATTGGAAAATTCAATGATGCCGTGAATACAGACAAATTCCTTTAAATAACTTCTTCTGATAGTATCAGCCTCGGAAAACAAGGCTTCATTTTCCGCTTTACTTTTATTATTCAAAAAATATAATAAATCTGACTGATCATATTTACCAAGAGATACCCGTTTTAAACGCTTTAAATATTCCGGAGATAATTTTTTGATGTCAATTTTCTTGACCGGTTCCAGTAAGTCCAATATTTCCCGGGCTTCATTAGGATCAATTTTTTTAACCGCATAATCAGTGGTATATAAAATCCAGTCCCCGACTTTTAAATTATCCAAAAGCGCAACATTAACCTGAAGCAGATTCTGATTCTGCTCAATTAGGGCTGTTTTGCCTAAAATTCGCTTAATTTTACCGGGTATTGTTAAACACATTTGACAAAAGTTGAATTATGTGGTAATATACTAGATTCGAAAGGAGGATGGTTATTATGATTAAAGAATTGACTATCTATTTTGTCAGTAAGTCAAGCGGTGGTACTCCGGCCGTGATTAACGCCCTGATCTCCTGCGGTATTTTCACCAGGAAGTGGGCCAGTACGGAACCGGGGTGCTTGGCTGTTCCTCTGACCGAGGATGAAGCCGAAAAACTGCGGAATCTTGGTTGCGTGGTCACCAAAGACAAGGCTGGCCGCACAATCCCCCAAATGGTACAGGTTGACCTGCAAGTAGCGTAAAGGAGGATTTCATGACCGCAAGTACTGTTTTTCATCTGACTGATCCTAATCAAGGAGGCCATATGCCGCCGAAATTCGAATCAGACCAAGCGCTGACAGACCTTCATGACGCCAAGTCACAGATCGAACGTGTGATCACCTTCGACCGCTGGCTTCAGGCCCACGGCTTTGCCAAGGCCACCAGTCTGGACACCCAGCTCGGCAAGCATGTTGCCTGCAATGACGCTTCCTTCTACTTCCGCTGGCACGGAGAAGATCTCCTCGTGGCCAGCATCCGCAAAGGCGAAATCCTGCTCTGGATTCATCGGCCCCATCAGGCCCCCCTGAATCTGGACCAGGACGAACCTCACAAACATGATTTTTACGCCACGGCCTACATCATGGACCTGGGCTAAACAATCCCTTAACAAATTGCCCGCCTTAACCGGTGGGCATTTTTTTATTCAGTAAAACTTTCTAAAATAATTATTTAAGCGGCAACTTTTCAAGCGCTTTTTCATCGCCGTATTCCAAAAAATCCTGATGATGCACGGGTGCGATAAAATTCGGGTCTTTTTGATGTTTTATTCCGCACCAGTATTTTTCCGTTTCTGCCGCCATAACCGTAAAATAATGTGCCAGACCATTGGCATAACCGCAATAAGCGCAATTCATCTTATCCCACCAGGGCAGATATTTAAGTTTATGACGGTCTATTTTAATATAATTTGAACGCTTTAATAACGGTAGTCTATATAAACGGAAACAAACCGTATGATAAATTGCCATAAATATATCTAAAATAACTAGCGGAAAAATCATAATATAAATAAAAGGCAAGGTCAGGTAATGCTGCCAAAGTCGTTCCGGATATTTTCTATTGAGCATAAAAGTTCTTTCTCTTCTCGTCTGATCAGTTTTGACATCGTAAGCCGTGAAACTAACAGATCAAGTAATTAATTTTTAAAATTCTATCTTATACGCTTATTCTTTAATACCAGATAAACATGTAACCCTAAAACCAATAAAAACGGGATGACTAAATTCAGATGAATTTTAGTGGCCAGGCTTTTAGTTAGCAAACCCAAGGTCAGAGGCTCGACAATCTGCCAGCGGGTAATGCCCCAGCCTGAGATAATAAACAATAGTGTTAAGACTAAAAGCAGCCAATGTATTGTTGCTCTTAAACTTTTATAATTCATAATCAATCACTAAAATAATCCTGATTTAAATCACCGGTATTAGAATAACCCCGGCTTTCCCAAAAGCCCTGATAATTGGCATCACTAGAAAATTCAATAGCCGTAATCCATTTGATCCATTTATAACCCCATTTATCTTCCGCCACTAATTGAAAAGGGAAACCTCTTTCAGGCGGCAAATCAACATCATTCATTTTATAGGCCATCAAAATATCATTATTCATGATGTAATCAACCGGAAAGGAAGTGGTATAGCCGTCATAAGCATGAAAAATGACTATTTTGGCAGCTGCTGACGGCTGGCTGGCTTTAACTATGTCTTTAACCAGAACACCCTGCCACAAAATATCAACACTCCAGCCTTCAACGCAGTTCAAAGTAACGACTTTTTTATAACTCTGAAAATTGCTGATTATATCTGCATAAGCCAAGGCTTGAGGGTTGGCTACCAACCCGGAGATTTTCAGCTGATAATTATTGATGTTAACGTTTTGCGGTCCCTTGATAAAATTTTCATGAAAATCACCGATTGATGATAAATTTTGTCCCTCATACTCCCCGACTTCCACAGCCTGCAGTTCTTTAATCTGCTGGCTAGGCGTAGCCTGATAAAAAATCCAAATACCTACAATCCCGATCGCAATAATTATAATTACTAAAGAGATAAAACTAAATTTTTTATCATTAATCTTTTCCATAAATATTAAAGACCCCAATTAGAATATTTATATTTAGTTTTCTTTGAGATTAAAACAACTTGTCTTTTTATTTCTTTGACATCAGTTCTGCTTAATGGCTTGAAATTATCGTAAAACCCCGTTGATCGATCAGGCAATTGAACGGCTTCCTGATATGGCTGGAACTTAGCGTTTTTGGCCCTGCCATAAATATGCAAATGGAAATAAGGCTGTTCATTTTTCTTATATGCCCAATTGCCCATTTCCTGATAATTAACCCTGATTATTTTAATCCCCCTTTTCGCTAGTCCTTTCTTCAGGGCTTCGCCGACAATCATGGTTAAACGCATAAATTCAATAGCCAGATTGGGGTTTAATTCTGTACGGTCGGTAATCTTTTTTTTCGGATAAATTTTGATGTGCCCTCCATCATCGCTGGTAACATGAGGCTTTTCAACTGATTCCACAATAAAATTATTTGTTTCGTATATTAATCCCATATCATTACTAAAGAATTTACATATTAGTATATTAGTAGCCAATTCGTAGATTAGTAACCTATATCGGCCTGAGCCAGGATTTAAAATTCATCAATTCAGCATAGGAAAAAACAGGTCCGTCTTTACAAACATAATACGGTCCAACTGCGCAGTGCTGGCACACACCCTGAGCGCAATCCATGTGGCGCTCTAAAGACATAAAAATATTTTCAGGTTTTAAACCTTTTTTTAACATTTTTTCCAAAACAAATTTATACATTATCGGCGGTCCGCAGACAAAAGCCACGGAATCGGCGGGAATATTCTTCTGGTCAAATAAAGCCGTAACCATGCCTTTAATATATTTTTTGGTTTTAGGACTTTCCAGGGCAACGTTTAAATCACAAGCTTTTTGCCAGCGCGGATATTCCCTGGCGAAAAACAAACTGCCTTCATCTTTGGAACCGTAAAAAATAGTTACTGACTTAAATTTTTTCGGATTTTTAACCGCATCTAATATCAATGGCCTGATCGGCGGAATACCGCAACCGCCCACTACTATCAAAATATTCTTATTTTTTGATTCTGCCACTGGGAAAGACCGGCCATAAGGTCCGCGGATACCGACTAGATCGCCTTTTTTAAAATCATGCATGGCAGTTGTTAAAACCCCGACTTTACGAACAGTTAGTTGAAAACTTTTTTTATCGCTCATATCTGAAGAAATGGAAATCGCGCCTTCACCCAACCCCGGAATCGAAACCATGACATATTGCCCGCAAACAAAAGTAAAACCTTTATTGGGTAAAGACAAAGTAAAAGTCAAAGAGTCCGCGGTTTCGCGTTCTATCTTTAAAATTTTACAATTGTAGGTTTTGTAATCGTTTATCATATACCTTGGTGGGTAGTGAATGGGTAAAGATGTTGGTTTAGTGAATAGTTTAGGGTGTTTTGTATTTTACCTGACACCTATCACTCTACCCCAAACTAACATCTAGACCTTAACACCTTATCACTTCTTCAATATATCTTTTATCGTCACAAATATATCAATTTCCGCCGGACAAGTGCGCGAACAACGGCCACAGCCGACACAGCCGGGTAAAGAAAAACTTGATGGTGTTCTGACAAAATGATGTTCGTACCAGAAATAAATTTTCTGAGCTGTCGTCTTCATCAGTCTGTGTTTGGGCGCTTCAGGCGCTGGTCCAGACACCTGGGTAAATTCATTATAAAAACAGGAATCCCAGCAACGATTGCGAGTGCCTGTGCCTGGTTCAAAATTCGACTGATCAAACATCCGGAAACAAAAACAAACAGGGCAAGCAATAGTGCATTTACCGCACTGCATGCAGCGTTTACCCAAATCATCCCAAATTTTTTGATTGTGATGATTTTGCATGGCGTCTTTGATCGCCACCATCTGAGGATCCAGCCCTTCCTCTCTAATCGGACCGGCATATTCAATATGTGAATAATCTTTGTATCCATATTCGTCCAAAAGCCTCTGGCCGTCTTCAGAGCCCGTATAAATTTTGTAATCATTTTTTTGCACGGCTAAAAAAATATCAAATTGCAGATGTTCCAGCTTGTTTTCCTCAAATTTCTCAAAAAACTTGTAAAAATTTTCTTCTGGCACTAAACTAGTCCCGATAATTATTGTCTTTCTTCTTGATCTGCTGATAATAAGGATCCTTTTCAAACACCTGGTTAAGCAGAGTTAGCGCCTGCATGTCCAAGATTGAAACTCCCAAAAATATCTGATTTTTTATTTTAGGTAATGTTTCCTCCAATTTTAAACCATTATAACTGAACATTTCCTGTCGGGGCGGCAGCAGATACCATTTCCAGGAATCCAAAGGCAGCTCTGTACCCAAATATAAATCCTTAAGTTCCTTTAATTCATGCAAATGCAAGTAACCCTCAACATCATATTGAGGGGCAATAATTTGATTTTTAGACATCAAATAACCAACAAATTTTTGAAATTCTCCTTTATTCATATTTTAGCTTATAGCCTATAGCTAATAGCAAATGGTCATAATCTAAAATAAGACTATAAGCCATTAACCATAAGCTATTTGCCATATTAATTATACCAAATTTTAACAAAAATTAAAAACAGCCCCCCTCGTATCGAAGAAAGCCGTTTTATCTTGTATATCCAATAATATTAACCAATTCTTTCCACCATTTCCACCAACCTGCAAGTATAACCCCATTCATTATCATACCAGGCTAAAACTTTGACTAAATCCCCGTCAACAACTTTAGTAAACTTGGGCTCAATAATGGCAGAATACGGCTGACCTAAAATATCAGTAGACACCAATGGATCTTTAGTCACACTGATTATGTTTTTATATAAAGGATTTTTTGCCGCATCTTCAAACGCCTTATTTACCTGTTCAACGGTAACTTTTTTCTTTAAAACTGCCGTTATATCAATAATTGATCCACAAACAATCGGGACTCTGATGGCAATACCGTCAAATTTATTTTTCAAACTCGGGATGGTTAAGGTCGTGGCAATGGCTGCGCCTGTAGTTGAAGGCGCTGAATTAATTGCGCCTGCCCTACCTCTGGTTATATCCTTGACATCTGGACCGTCAACTAATTTTTGAGTTGCCGTATAGGCATGAACCGTAGTTAACAAGGCTTTCTTAACTCCAAACTTATTATTCAAAACAGCAATGACCGGAGCAGTGCAATTTGTAGTACAGGAAGCATTGGAAATTATTTTCTCGCTCTTTTTAATTTTCTTCTCATTGGCGCCGATAACATAAGTTCCTACGTCAGCGGATTTTGTCGGTGCGGAAATTACCACCTTTTTAGCTCCGGCCTTTAGATGCAAAGCAGCGCCGTCTTTATCTGTGAAAAAGCCGGTAGATTCAATTACGACGTCAATGCCTAATTTTGCCCAAGGTAATTTTGACGGATCTTTTTCAGCATAAACTAAAATTTTTTTACCATCTACAACTAAAGAATCCTTAGTATTGGTAACTTTATGCTTATCCCAGCGACCATAAACAGAATCATATTTCAAAAGATATGCCAGATTTGCAGTATCGGTTAAATCATTAACTGCTACAATTTGAAATTTGGCTTTACGATCAAGGCTAGCCTTTAAAACGCACCGGCCGATACGGCCAAAACCATTAATGGCAACTTTTAACATAATTATTACTCCCCCGACATACGCCATCCCGAGTCAACCTCGTAATTTTGTATGGGTTTAAAAATTAATTATTTTAAATTATCAAACAAGGTATCAATCTTTTCCTGGGATACATTATTAATATCTCCCAAATAATCCGGCGGGATACTTATCTGAAAATCAGAAGCCGCTGCTTTATTAGCCGAAACATTCTTATCCAGCCTGCTAATTTTGGTTTGGATAATAATACCCTGACTCATATCGATAAACATAAAAGCCAGCGGTAAAATTAATATCGCAACTAAAATGATAATCTTTAAAATTAAAATTTCCTTTGCCACAATAGGGCTCTTAACTCTAGAATTATTAAATTCGTTGGCCATACTATTAAAAATTAATGTTTTAACTACCTATATTTTAACCGATATTTGACTAAATAGCAAAAGAAAAATCCCCTACTTTAATTATAAGGGATTTTTCCAATATTTAAAAGGTTAACGACCTAAATTTTGCAGGGGTACTTCCATAATCGTATCCGGATCATCGTCTAATCTGACATTCACACTTTGCTTTAAAATATGCCAATCTGTTACTTCGCCCTTGCCGCGCGGGGTTTTTACTTTCGAGCCCTTAGCGGGAAATTTACTGGATAATTCTTTATAAAGATCATTTTCATATCTTAGACAACATTTAAGCCGGCCACAAATGCCAGACAGCCTTTCAGCACCGCGATGGGAAACCTGTTGCAATTCCGCCTGATCAGCGCTGACATTACCTAAAACTTTTAAATGCGTCTTGCAACACTGGGTAATTCCGCAGGAACCTATATCACCGTTGATTTTCGCTTCATCACGCACACCTAATTGCTGCAACCTGATGTTCTTCTGAAAATGCCGAGTCAAATCTTTTACCAACGGCCGGAAATCGACACGGCCATCAGCGATAAAAGCAAAGGTTATTTTTTTGCCGTCAAATGAGGACTGAACATCTACAAGTTTCATATCCAGCTCATTTTTTTCAATCATTTTTTTACAAACATCCATAACCGCTTCTTTAGCCTTTTCATTAGTTTCTAGAATTTCCAAATCATTTAAAGTCGCCTTACGGATAATCGAATTTATCTCAGCCCCTTCATTTTGAGCTTTAATCTCTTTTTCTTCAATGTCTTTAAAACCTACAATTTTGCCGATTTCCAGATTTTGATTGGCTTCGACAATCACATAATCTCCAAAATTAAAAACCGAATCATTCAATAAAAAATAATACACCCTATCCCAAAGATTTAATTGTATTTCTGCTACTTTCATATTGTTACGAATCTATGCCGCGAAGCGGCATTCCGCTTTGCGGAACGAATAATCTACAGAGACTGCGAATTTGTAGATTCGCAGCTGATCTGTAGCTAGGTAACATAATTATATTTGTTTACGGCAGAAACTTCCGACTTTAACCTTTTCTCCCATTGAAGCGATCTTTTCATTAATATACTCCTCGATCGTAATATCTTCATTTTTAATAAATTGCTGTTTTAATAAACAAATTTCTTCCAGCCATTTATTAATTTTACCTTCAATAATCTTATCCAGCATTTTCTCCGGTTTACCCTCTGTCAAAAGTTGTTCCTTAAAGATATCCTTTTCTTTATTCATGACCTCTTCAGGCACATCTTCCGGAGCAATATACAATGGATTTTGCGCGGCTATTTGCATACCTAGATCATGAGCTAATTGTTTAAACCCATCAGTTTTGGCCACAAAGTCAGTTTCACAATTTAATTCCAACAAAACACCGATTTTATTATTGGCATGAATATAAGCATAGATAATACCTTCCTTGGCTTCTTTATCAGCTCTTTTTCCGGCTATTTTCGCGCCTTTTTTGCGTAAAATGTCAAGCGCCTTAGCTAAATCACCATCAGCCTCAGTCAAGGCTTCCTGACAATCTTTCATACCGGCGCCGGTTTGACCTCTTAACTCTATTATAAGTTTAGTATCGATTTGCATAGGTTTATGGTTAATTAAACCACGAAATAATATTCACAAAATTGCACTAAAATTTTTAGTGATTTTTCGTGATAAAATTTTAGTAGTTTAACATTCTTATTTAACAACTTCTTTAACAACTTCCGGCTTAATGCTAACTTCCTTAGCTTCAATAACACAGTCAGCAATATAAGTCATAATTAAATTAATTGCTTTAGAAGCATCATCATTTGTCGGTATAACATACTCAACGCCTTCCAGGTTGCAATTAGTATCACAAATTCCGATAATCGGAACTTTTTTGGATCTGGCCTCGGTAACTGCTGTTTTTTCACTTCTAATATCCCAAATGAAAATTGCGTCAGGAATGCGCTCAAGATCTTTCACGCCAAAAACAACAGCCTCTAATTTTGTAATTTCTTGTTCAAACTTCAATTGTTCTTTTTTGGTATATTTGTTTAATTCTCCGCTGTCTCTTTTTTTAACTAAATCTTTGTATTTATGAATAAGTTTTACAACTACCGGAAAATTAGTTAAGAATCCACCAACCCAGTGAGCGGTCATATAAGGCATACCGCATCTTTTGGCTTCGCGTTCAATGGTGGTCTGAACCTGTTTTTTAGTGCCCAAAAACAAGATAGTTCCCTTTTGGGCAATAATCTTATTGATGTATTTCTGAACTTTTTCCAGATTAGCCGTGGTTTTTTCTAAATCTATAATATGGATGCCGTTACGGCTGCCATAAATATAAGGTTTCATTTTTGGATGCCAGCGGCCGACTTGGTGCCCAAAATGCACCCCAGCCTGCAGCATTTCCAAAATGCTAGGTACTTTGATCATAGTTTTCCTTTCTGCCTCCACCCGACGTCATTCCGCTGCGCGGAACAAGGAAATTTTTCGAGTGTGAGAGATTATACCGCGTAGCAGTAATTAGGCTTCGCGGAATGAGGTTAATAAATTTTTTCTAAAAACGCACCTTTTAAAGATACGTTGAGTTTTAGTCTAACATAATTACTAAAATAATACAAGTATTTGGGCTAATACCGTCGCCTTCTTGCCAAATATATTTTATCATGCTAATATTCCTTTATAAAAATTAAACAAACAATATCATGAAAAAAGAACTTCATCCGAAATATCAGGACAAAGCCAAGGTCATTTGCGCCTGCGGCAACGAATTTACAGTCGGCTCAACCGTTCCAGAAATCCATATTGAGCTTTGTTCAGTTTGTCATCCTTTTTATACTGGCAAACAAAAAATTGTAGATTCAGCCGGACGTGTCGACAAATTCAAGCAAAGAATGGCTAAGAAAGAAAATTCAGACAAAGGTAAGACCGGGAAAAAAGCCAAACGTGCAGCTTTAAGCGCTAAAAAGAAACAAACCGTTAAAAAATAGCTACTCCTATAGCTCTTTGCCTCCGGGATAAAGAGTATTCTAACAATACCCCCGTAACAGGGGGTTTTGTAATTCTAAGGAAGACTTAACCACGGGTTTATTCTCACAGATTACACTGATAAAAATACTTACTTATATACCAAAAACGTGATAAGATTAAATTGATATATTAGAAAATCAGTGTTTATCCGTGAATAAAATCCGTGTTTCCGAAACTACAATATTATGAATCCCGAATACCTAAAAATTCTCGAAAAATACAACCAACTCCAAAAGCAAATGCAAGATTCTGCTATTATTAATAATCCTGAAAACTATAAAAAAGTTGGCCAAGAGTTTGCCGAATATAAGGAGATCTACGACAAAATACAACGCCTGAAAAAAATCGAGCCGGCTATTAAGGAAACTACTGAATCAGCCAATATAAAGGAACTTAAGGAATTCGCCGAAGAAGAATTAACCAGACTGACACAGGAAAAAAATAGGCTTGAAACTGAAATAAAATTATTTTTACGGCCGAAAGATCCTCATGATAAAAAAGATGCCATTATTGAAATAAGAGCCGGAGCCGGCGGTGACGAATCAGCCCTCTTTGCTGCTGAATTAGTGCGTATGTATTCACGTTTTGCTGAAAATAAAGGCTGGCAGGTTAAAATGCTGTCTTCCAATCGCATCGGTATTGGCGGATTCAAGGAAGTTATTTTTGAAATCAATGGCCGTAATGTTTATGGCAGCATGAAATATGAAAGCGGAGTCCACCGGGTGCAAAGAGTACCGGAAACAGAAAAAAGCGGACGCGTTCACACTTCAACCATTTCCGTGGTCGTTTTGCCGGTGATAGAAGAAGTTGATTTTAAAATTGATCCCAAGGATTTAAGAATTGATACATTTTGCGCTGGCGGACATGGCGGACAAAGCGTTAATACTACTTACTCGGCCGTCAGAATCGTACATATTCCTACAAATACAATGGTGAACTGCCAGGATGAACGGTCACAATTACAAAACAGGGAAAAAGCCATGGAAATTTTACGCTCTCGTTTAGTTGCCTTAGATGAAGAAAAAAAACATCAGGAATTAGGGGCAAAACGTAAAGTTCAAATCGGGACAGCCATGCGCGCGGAAAAAATCAGAACTTATAATTTCCCCCAGGATAGAATAACAGATCACCGCATCAAAGAAAGCTGGCATAATATCAATACTATTCTTGAAGGCAACATTGACCCGATGATCAATGCGCTCAAGGAAGCCGATGAGTAAGTCAGCACAGACAAAAAAACAAGTCACAAAATCCAAATAACAAATTAATTTCAAAAACAAAATCTCAAATCGCAAAAGTTTATAAATTTGATTATTGTCATTTGAGATTTATTTGGAGCTTGTAATTTGATTTTTGAGATTTTACAAATATGACCATCTCCCAACTCATTGCTCACCACTCCAAGCTTCTTAAATCCTCCAGCCCTGTCTTGGATGTGGAACTTTTATTAGCTGAAACCCTCAATAAAACCAGGGAATATCTTTATGCTTGGCCTGAAAAAAAACTATCAGCCTCACAAATGGCTAGGTTTAAAAAGCTATTCACCAGAAGACTTAAAAGCGAACCAATTGCCTATATTCTTGGGCATAAGGAATTTTACGGTCTTGATTTTAAAGTGAATAAAAACGTACTGATTCCCCGTCCGGAAACAGAACAACTGGCAGCAGAGGCCCTAAAATTTGTCCGAAAAAATAAAATTTTATCCGTCGTTGAAATCGGGGTCGGTTCAGGCGCTTTAATTATCAGTTTGGCAAAAAATCTGACCAAACCCGAATTTATCGGTACTGATATTTCAGCCAAGGCCCTGACTGTTGCCAAACAGAACGCCAGAATGCATAAAGTAAAAATTTATTTTCTCCAGGGTAATCTGCTTAAGCCTCTGACTGAAATAAAAAACCTGCAATTTCTGATCGCAAATTTTATTATTGTAGCCAATCTCCCCTATCTTGACCGGCAAGAAAAAAATCTGCTCCCCTCTGCTAAAACTAAGAGCATAAAATTTGAACCCAAAACCGCCTGGGACGGCGGACCTGACGGCCTTAAATATTTCCGCGAATTTTTTAACCAGATTCACCGATACAAAATGCAACCGGCGGCAATTTTCCTGGAAATTGGCCATAATCAGGCAACCAAAATTACTAAGCTGGCCAAACAGACTTTACCTAAATATAGAATAACAGTGACCAAAGATCTCTGCGATTTTGACCGGATTTTAATAATCACCAAATAAAAAAACCTCTTGGCAACTGCGAAGAGGTTTTTAAAAACTTGATTCGGACACATCGTCTTTTTCAAAAGGAACTATTTGGACATAGCCCAGTGAAACAAAATTTCGTTCCAACTGTTTTATGGCTTCAGCTTCCATATAAGTAAATAGTCTGTAAATGCCAATGGCTGGAGCTTTAAAATCTTCTTCGGCAAACTCCAACCTTGCCTTTTGGATTTCACCCTGATGAGTCCAATGCACATTGGCGGTTATTTTTTCCTTGCCGTCTTCAACCGTTAATTCAATATTTTCCAGCTCTAATTTTGAAGTACCGACAGTTTTGACGCAAGACAACAGGCATTCACTGTAAAAGACGCCTAAATCAACGATGAACTTGGAATTTACCACCCGTTGCACCACAATGATATCATCGCTTTTAGCGATTTTAACTCCTGCATTTAGCCAAAATTGGCTATACATCAACACCACCCCCTTTCATAATCTAAGATATTGCACTTTATCACAAATTAAATGATTTGTCAACGACAAAAAAACCCTGCCGTAAGCAGCGTTTTTTTGTATTATATAAACTTCTAATCCCTTAAATAATCCGCAGTGGGTATGACTTCAATCCAAGTTGTACCGCCGTTAAATTCAATTTCATTGCCGTCATTATCAAAATATTTCAATCCGTCATTTATTGTTTCTTTTTCCCAGGTTGCTTCGATTTTTTCGCCGTCGCGGTAAACCCAGGCTTGGCCTTGACCCAAAGTATCAATTTTTTTCCGGCCAAGATCATCGATCACAACCATATGATTGACCTGAACAACGACATTTTTGGCCTTAAGCCATTCCCCGTCGCTCATTTTATGAATCTCACCATTTTGATAGCGGATATAATCATTTTCTTCACGATTATACACCCAGCGAACCTTATAATATTGTGTGGAAAAATTAACCTTAATGTCATTAACGGTTTCAGGCCGGCTATCTGGTTCCAAATCTTTTTTATATTTCCAGACCGGATAATCAGCAGAGACTTCTAATCCTTTTTTGGTTAAAGCCTCGGCAATTAATTCCGAAGAGGTATAAACATTATGAGGAGCATAACGCCACTTGTCACGCCAATAATATTGCGACCAGAAAAACTGATCCAGGTCAATTAAATCGTATTTCCCGCTGCGTATTTTTTGCAAAGCTTCGGGTGCTCCGCCGACATGCATATATAAAGGTTCAAACGGCTCAATCCAGTCCAGATAATACGGGCGAGTTGAACGCACCGGCCCGATTTTTTTTATTTCATCATTAGAAACATAAAAAGCCACAAAGCGCGGAATTGAAGCCTCGGTAATTGCTTCTATAACCAAATTTGCCTTATCCAAACCTGATTGCGGCCAGGAATCAACCATATTTTCCACCATAATCGCGACCGGGTATAAATTCGATTCTGCCTCTGTTTTTACTTCCTGTCCGTCAATTTTACGGCGAATTACATTTTCTTCAATGACTGCTATAGTCGGTTCTTTATTGAAATTAACATCAGGAATTTTATAATTCAAAATTCTGACTAAGGCGCAACCGGAAACACCAAGGATCAGTATTGCCACGAAAATTATGATCACTATTTTTTTTTGGCTCATAAGATTCTTTTAACAAAAAGCCCCATAAATTTGGGGCTCTTTGATATATCTTAGTTTTACTTTTTTTCAGCTTTTTTATCAGCCGGAACTTTATCCTTACCAGCCTCAGCCTTATCTTCACCTGCCTTAGCCTCTGCCCCTTCTTTAACAATACCCTCGACTGATTCTATAGGTTTGATTTCCTCAACTTTTTCTTCAGCAATTTGTTCTATTAAGGCGACAACTTCTTCAGGATCTACCATTATTCGAACACCGGCCGGCACCTGCAAGTCTCTAATATGCACGGAATCCGATAATGTTTTTAAGACCGACAAATCAACTTTGATTTTATCCATTTTTTCTAATTCAGCCGGCAAACATTCAATCTCAATAGCATCATAAGTTTTTACTAAAACACCGCCCAATTCTTTAACCGCCGGAGCTTCGCCAATAAATTCCAACTCAATTTCAGTAGTAATTTTCTCATTTTCCTTAATCTGATAAAAATCAATGTGGCTAACCTCAGTTTTAATGGGATCATATTGAACATCCTGAACCAGGATTTTAACGGCCTTCTTGTCGTTAATCTGCAAATCAACCAACTTACTGGTTCCGACTTCATCAAATAATTTTTTAAATTCTAAAGTGTTAACAGCTAAATTCTGATTTTCAATGCCATGACCATACAAAACAGCGGGGATTAAATCCTGACCTTTCAGACTTTTAACTTTTTTACCTACGATTTCACGTTCCTGAGCTTTGAGTATAAAACTTGTCATAAGTTAGAATTATTATATAACCACGAAATCATATCACCGAATCACACGAAATCTATTTTTAGTGTTTTTACGTGAACAATTTTTGTGGTTCCGAATTAGATAGTAATATAGTATATAATTTTAGACTTATTGTCAATATTATAACCGATTTTGGCGGCAAACCTTCTAAAAACCTTTATTTATGGCAATTTAAAAAATTTAATTTGAATTACGCACGGCTATTGACTGGACAATACAAATTAAAATAACATTGGCCAACAGCGAACTGCCTCCGTAACTAACAAAAGGCAAAGTAATGCCGGTTATTGGTAAAAGACCCAAATTTCCGCCGATATTAACGAATAATTCTACGAAAAACAGAATGCAGATGGAAATAATTAAATAAGCCGCAAAATTATCATTTACCTTTTTTGCTAAAGTAATCAGGCGCCAAAACAGAAAAACGAATAGACCAAAAAGTAAAATCACGCCTAATAACCCGAGTTCTTCAGCCAAGACGGCAAAAATAAAATCAGTTTGGCTTTCTGGCAAAAATTTAAGCTGACTCTGGGAACCTAAGGCTAAACCCTTACCCCATAAACCACCGGAACCGATCGCAATTATAGCCTGAGAAACATTATAACCGCTGCCCAAAGGATCAAGATCGGGATTAATAAAAACCATAATCCTTTGTTTCTGATAAGACTGAAAAACAAAGAACCACAGGACAAAACTGCTTAGAACTAAAATTAAACATATTAAGGCCAAATGACTTTTTTTAATACCGGTTAAGACAATTAACACCGCCCAAAGAGCAAATAAAATCAGGGCTGATCCAAAGTCAGGCTGTAAAACCACAAGAATTATTAATAAAATTACGCCCAGACTGCTGACAATTAAGTATCTTAACTGGCCGATGTATTTGGCCTTATCGCTTAAAAATTTACTCAAATATATTATAAGAAAAATTTTTACAAATTCTACGGGTTGAAAAGAGAAGATGCCGAGATTAAACCAGCCGGTCGTACCTCTGATTGTTTTACCAACTATTAACACGGCCACTAATAAAAAAATCCCAAAAAGATAAATAAAAGCATTGGCTTTAATTAAAATACGATAATCGAAAAAGAAAGAGAGGACAAAGATGAGCGTCAAACTTAATACAAAAAAAACTATCTGCTTTTTAAAATTCAAATAGTTTTGTTCACTGGCGCTGCCCAAAGCCACGCTGTATATCAAAATTATCCCCAGGATAACCAGCAAACAGACAGCAATCAGCAAAAGCCAGTCAATTTTCTTAACGATCAAACTGTATTTATTTAAATTCATAGCGTCCAAGTTTCCCCCGGCTATATTTTGATAAAAGAATTATTGTCTAAAATATTAATTTCCGGGATGACGCTCACCCCGCCTATAACTGGCAATGACTGAAAGAAACTTGCACTTAAAATTTTGGACTGATTGGAATAAATCGAACCGGAAGAAATCTGATTTACACCGACAATTTTATCTCCAGCCTTAACAAAGATCAAAAAAGCCAAATCCCTATAATTATAAGCACTTTTGTTTAGCGCCGTAAAGACAACGCGAGAGATAGTTACTTTATCTCCGACTCCCAGCTGTTGCGGCGGTATATAAGAAATATCCTTTATTTCCAGATTATATATTTCCTGATATAAGCTGGTATAATTAATTTCTTTAACCCATTTAACGTTGCTAAAAACCAACTGATTGGCTTTATTGCCGGTCTCTACTGCCAAGGCTACAAAATATTTACTTTCAGCAGGCATAATAAAGCCTGATCTTTTTATACTATACTTATCCCCCATTTGGAATTGATAATCAAAGGTTGCATACCAGGTCTTATTTGGATTTGACACACTGGCCACAATATCAAAGCCTTTTGTGCTTGGATAGCTTGACAGTTGATTTACCTTTAAAGCTTGAGGCAAGGCTACTTGCTTATAATCAATGAGATCCTGTCTGGTGGTAATTAAGCTATTAAGCGACTGCTGATAAGCAACCCTATAAATACCCAGATTTAAAATTAATAGATATAAATTCAAAGAGATAAAGAAAACAACAAAAATAATCAAAAAAACAATAAATATGTCCTTTATTAAAAGCTTGTGCGTCACCAACCAATATGCCCGACCCAATTGTCTTTCTGATATATTATCCATATTATTCGTATTACTTAAATACGTCGGCAAATATTGCCAACCGATTAACAAATATCATTTTGTATATTATAACACAATTTAAAGCAGTAGTAAAAGCTTAAATTTACTCTAAAAACTCTTGATGACTTAATTTTAAAATGCTATAATTAATTCAGACCTACACTCATCTGCTAGGCTAAATTTATTATTAAATTTTACATAAAATGACAGCAGACAAAAAATTAAAAGCTAAAGCAGCCAGCGAATATACTGCCAAACAAATTACTGTTTTGGAGGGCTTAGAGCCGGTCAGAAAGAGACCTGGCATGTATATCGGCAATACAGCCGAGGCAGGTTTACACCACATGGTCTGGGAAGTTGTTAATAACGCCATTGACGAATCTATGGCTGGATTTTGTGATCTTGTAATTATAACCATAACTAATGACGGTATGATTTCAGTGGAAGATAATGGCCGTGGTATTCCCGTTGAAACCCACAAACAAACAGGTAAATCCGCCCTAGAAACAGTAATGACTAAGTTACATGCGGGCGGTAAATTTGGCGAAGGCGGTTACAAGGTTTCCGGTGGTTTGCACGGTGTTGGTGTCTCCGTAGTCAATGCCCTATCAGAATATATGCGCGCTGAAATCAAAAGAGATGGTAAACTCTGGGTACAGGAATATAAAAGAGGTAATCCGACCGGCAAAGTCAAGCCAATTAAAGCGATTAAGGGGACAGGAACCACCATTTACTTCAAGCCAGATCCTCAAATTTTTACCACCCTGGAATTTAAAATAAAAATTATCCTGGATTACTTAAGGCAACAGGCCTATCTGACCAAGGGCGTAAAAATTATTCTCAATGATGAACGAGACAAAAAGAACAAAACCTCATATACCTTTTATTTTGAAGGAGGTATTGCTTCCTATGTGCGTTATTTAAATCATTCCAAGAATCCGAAACATGACAATATTTTTTATATCCAAAAAGAAGTCGAAGATGTAATGGTGGAAGTTTCGCTCCAATATGTTGATGAATTTAATGAAACTACCATTTCCTTTGCCAATAACATTTACACTACTGAAGGCGGTATGCACTTAGCCGGTTTCAAAACCGCGTTAACCAGGACTCTTAATAACTACGCCAGGAATAAAAACATCTTAAAAGAGAAAGACGATAATTTAACCGGTGAAGATACTTTGGAAGGCATAACCGGCATTGTCAGTGTTAAACTCAGAGAAGCTCAGTTTGAAGGCCAGACTAAGGCGAAATTAGGCAACGCAGAAGTTAAATCAATTGTTGACGGTATTACCAGCCAATACTTAGGGATTTATTTAGAAGAGCATCCCCGGGATGCTGAAGCCATTATCGGCAAATGTATGCTCGCGGCCAGAGCCCGCTTAGCCGCCAAGACAGCCAGGGAAACAATTTTACGCAAAGGTGCGTTGGAAGGGTTTACTTTGCCAGGCAAACTGTCTGACTGTTCCACCAGAGACGCTTCGATGTCCGAATTATATATAGTAGAGGGAGATTCAGCCGGCGGTTCAGCTAAGCAAGGCCGCAACCGCGAATTCCAGGCCATTCTCCCCCTCCGCGGAAAAATTTTAAATGTAGAAAGAGCGCGTATCGATAAAATGCTGGCCAATAATGAATGCAAATCTCTGATTATTGCCTTAGGCACAAATATTGGCGAACAATTTAATATTGAGGATCTGCGCTATAATAAAATTATTATCATGACTGATGCTGACGTTGATGGCGCCCATATCAGGACATTGCTCCTAACTCTATTCTACCGCTACTTTCCGAAATTGATTGAAAATAATCATATCTATGTGGCCAAACCACCGTTATACCGGATTGCCAAAGGCAAAGAGGTGAAATATGCTTTTGATGATGAAGAAAAAGAAAAAATTATAGCCGAATTTACAAAAGATACCAGCGGTAAAAAAGCTGGTAAGAAAGTTGAAATCGTCGAGCTGGAACAGCCTGAAACTACTGAAGCCGTCGAAGAAGAAACCGCCAAAGCTCCCCGGATCATACTCCAACGCTACAAAGGTTTGGGCGAAATGAATCCTGATCAGCTCTGGCAGACCACCATGGATCCTCTTCATCGCGTTTTGAAAAAAGTCTCTGTTGCCGATGCGGCCAAGGCCGATGAAGTTCTAGACATTCTTATGGGCGATAAAGTAGAAAACAGAAAAAGGTTTATTGAATCACATGCCAAAACCGTAAAAAATCTGGATATCTAAAAAACCCCCCCGGAACCAATTGGTCCCGGGGGTTTAAGTTAGGGTTTAGTTCCCTCTTTGAGAAATTTATTGACTCTGGCCATATGCCGTTTATTTCTGGCAATGGCTTTATCAGCCCAGTCCAATAAGGTCCTCAGCTTATACTCACGCATTTTATCCTCCTTGCTCTCCACCAGATATCTGTCTGGCACCCTGAAGTTCCAAAATTATTAAATCGTGTTCCTGACCGTCCTTATCCCTCAGAATGAATTGGCCCCCATGTTTGTAATGATGATATAGCTTTATCACCAACTTGATGGCCAGCCGCATCAAAGAAGATAAAGACGTCCCCAATTCCTGCAAAATGTCATCGTAGGAACCTACTTCGCCCTCACCCAATTTGAAAGTCACTGTCCGCCTGTCCGCTTTGTTACTGTTTCTGCTTGTCCCGCTTCCGCTCATCTTCCGCTTCCTCCTTGCCCTCCGGAACTTTAGTGGAGGAGGGCTCTTTTGCGCTTGGTAAAAAAACAAATCCCACCACAAAACATCCCATTATTCCTTATTAAATAACATATTTTAATGTTTGTCAATCTGCCCACAATCTACCCACTTGACTTTTTTAGCCAAAAGTATACAATATATATATAAAGACCCCGCAGGGTCTTTTTAAAATCGAAAAAACAAACCGATTTTCATTAACTATTTGCCTAATAATATGAACAACCCGGTTCAAAAAATCACTGATTACATTAAAGATTCAATAGCAGAACTGAAAAAAGTCACCTGGCCGACAAAAAAACAGACAACAGAATATACACTTTTGGTTATTGGTATCAGCCTTGGCCTGTCTATTTTTATTGGTATTGTCGACTATATCCTGACTTTGGGAGTCGAACAAATAATTAAATAAAAATAAATATATGAATTACTAAAAAATTCGCAATAATTAGTTAATCCTATGGCAAAACAAATCTCACGCGGCAAACGCTGGTATGTTATCCACACTTATTCAGGGTATGAAGAAAACGTAGCTGATAATTTAAAACAAAGAGTTGAATCCATGGACATGGCCGATAAAATTTTTGATGTTATTATTCCTACTGAAAAGAAAATTAAAATTAAAAACGGCAAGAGGAAGTCCGTCATAGAAAAAATTTTTCCAGGCTACTTAATGGTTCAAATGATTGTTACCGATGATTCCTGGTATGTGGTGCGTAATACGCCCAATGTCACTGGCTTCGTGGGCTCAGGCACAACGCCCACCCCTGTTTCCGAAGACGAAGTGAAATCCCTGCTAAAAAGAATGGGCACCGATGAAGCCAAATTTAAAATTGATGTTTCTGAAGGTTCCCCTGTCAAAATCACTGACGGACCGTTTAAAAACTTCGAAGGTAAAGTTACGACAGTTGATGAAGCCCGCGGCAAAATTAAAGTTCTGGTTTCCATGTTTGGTCGTGAAACCCCTGTCGAACTTGACTTTTTGCAGATAAAAAAGATATAATCCATTAACGGTAAATTGCTTATTTCCTTATGTCCTAACAAGGAGCTTCTCATCAGGAAATAAAATATAAATAATTTCTAATTTTTGACTTTTGAATTCTGACTTTTTAGATATAAACATATGCCAAAACCAATAAAAACTATAATCAAATTACAAATCCCCGCCGGCGCGGCTAATCCAGCACCTCCGGTTGGTCCGGCTTTGGGTCAGCATGGTTTGAATATTCAGGAGTTTTGCAGCAAATTCAATGATGCGACCAAAGATAAAAGCGGCAGTATTATTCCGGTTGAAATTACTGTTTTTGATGACAGAACTTATGAAATCAAATATAAAACCCCGCCTGTTGCCGAACTGTTAAAAAAGGCTGCCGGTATTGAAAAAGGATCAGGCAAACCGTTGCAGGAAAAAGTCGGCAAAGTTACTAAGGCGCAACTCCGTGAAATAGCAGAACAAAAAATGGTTGACTTAAACACTGAAGATGTGGAAGCTGCCATGCGCATGATCGCCGGTACTGCCCGCCAGATGGGCCTAACTGTTGAAAACTAACCGAACTTTAGACTTTTAACTTTATACTTTAAACTTATAAAAAGTGTGGGAGCTTCGGCGCCAAAACCACGCAATACTACTACCCTATTAAATAAAGACGGTGTATTGCGTATACATCGTTTTTTGTATCTACAGATTACAGATAAGTACAGATTTACAAATACATCAGCCGAAATCTGTATATCTGTATAGATCTGTAATCTGTAGAAGTATTGCAACCTAATTAACCTAATATAACCTAAATAAACCATCCTATGAAAAGAAAACCAAAATCAGCTCCGCATTCCCAAAGATATGCTGGGTTGGTAAGCAAAGTCGACAACAATAAGACTTATTCTATCGAAGAAGCCATTAAACTGGCCAAAGAAACAGCCACAACAAAATTTGAATCATCCATCGAAGTAGCCATCAGAACTGGTATTGATCCCAGCAAAACCGATCAGCAAATTCGTTCAACTGCGCTTTTGCCTCATGGCACCGGTAAAAAAATAAAAATCGCGGTAATCGCTCCGGCCGACAAACAAAAAGAGGCCAAAGACGCTGGGGCAACCATTGTCGGCGGCGAAGAACTGATTGATGAAATCGCCAAAACTCAAAAAACCAACTTTGATGTTTTGATTACGGTTCCTGAAATGATGAAAGATTTGGCTAAAGTAGCTAAAATTTTAGGACCTAAAGGTTTAATGCCTAATCCCAAGACTGAAACAGTAACCCCTAATATTAAAAAAGCTGTTGAAGAATTATCTAAAGGCAAAATCACTTTTCGCGCTGATGACACTGGTAATATTCATCTAAGCATCGGCAAAACCAAGTTTGACGACCAAAAGCTGATCGAAAACTATAAAACTTTCATGGAAACTCTGCAAAAAGTTAGACCTAGTACCATAAAAGGAGACTATATTAAAAAAATCACCATCTCTTCCACCATGGGACCAGGCATAAAAGTTCAAATTTAAACTGAAAATTACTTCACATATGCGGGTGAGAAAAGCCCTCCGAAGCCTCGGCGCAGGAGGGTTTTTTCATTGACAAGACTCTTTATTTTCTAACTAAGTCATGATAAAATACAACCAGTTTAAAAATTAATGATTTAAAAAAATATGGCTGAAGAACGTAAACATTATCGCCCAGGCTGGGATGATTATTTCATGGCAATTGCCAAAATAATTTCCAGCCGTAGTACTTGTGATCGACTCTATTCTGGTGCGGTATTAGTTAAAGATAACCGAATCATTGCCACTGGCTATAACGGAGCGCCGCCTGGATTGCCCCACTGTCATGACGCCGGACATTTATTGGAAGAAACTCACTGCATTAGAACAATCCATGGTGAGCATAATGCCTTGCTGCAAGCTGCGGTTTTAGGCGCAACTAGCACAGTAGGTTCAACAATGTACACCAAATATGTCCCCTGCATGCATTGTTCCAAATATGTGGTAGCCTGCGGAGTCAAACGAATTGTCTCAGCCAGGGTCTATCGGGCAGCCCAGGCAATTGAATACTTGGAGCAAGCCGGTGTTCAAGTCGATATTTATCAGGAAAATCCAGAATGGAACGAAGAATTAGAACTGATTTTCTCTGAAGGGATCCCTGAAAGAATTAATCACGGCGCAATTAAATTAGAAGAAAAGAAATAACCATCACAGTTTATGTCAACCAATAAAATAATTCTGGGCTTTGTCGGACCGATTGCCTCGGGCAAAGGTACTGTCTGCCAATATCTCAAAGAAACATATAACACGGATATTTTGCGCTTTTCGACCATGCTGCGCGATGTGTTAAACCGTTTTTACATCGAACAAAGCCGGGAAAATATGCAGGTCCTGTCTTCATCTTTGCGCCAGATTTTTGGCGATGATTTAATGGCTAAGACTATAGCCAATGATGTCAATCATTCTGAAGCAACAATTATTGTCTTGGACGGAGTGCGCCGCCAAGCAGATATAAAATACTTAAGGGAACTACCGGATTTTCATCTGGTGGAAATAAACGCTGACCAGAAAATTCGCTATGAACGAATTACCAAACGCGGTGAAAATTCAGACGATATCCAAAAAACCTTTGAGGATTTTCAGGCTGATGAGCTCAAAGAAGCCGAACTGCAAATTAAAGACGTGGCTAAAACCGCCGAATTTCACCTTGATAATAATGGCAGCAAAGAAAATCTTTATAAACAAATAGAAGACATTATTAAAAGACTTCAATCATAATTTCATGTCCTGGCCCAAATATTATACCAACCAAATTCTGATCCCCTCCGCTGATGGCTTTATCGGCATAGTTTCTGGCTGGACCAAGAAAGAACATATTGAAGAATTAATAGCCAGCGAGAATAAAAGTAAAGTCGGCGCTATCGGCCAATTATACAGCAAGGAAGGCATAAACTACATTATTCGCAATCTTTTTTTAAATCCCAAAATGACTCGGCTGATCGTGACCGGCAGAGATTTATCAGGCAGTGTGAAATTTTTCCAGGAATTTTTAACTAACGGCACGGGGCAAGAAATTATTCACCAAGAAATACCCGCTGAAAAAATTCAAACCTTTATTGACTGGTTTAAAACAAATACCGATTTTATTGCCGAAGAGGACTTGAATAAAATATTAAATGAGATTCAGGCTCCGGCCAGCTCCTGGATTTCTGACATAACCGAATTTCCCGATCCGGCCCAGCGTGAAAACATTGATTTCCCTTCTGAAGCAATCTGTTTTCGTCTGGAAGATAAAAAAATTGCCGATCTCTGGCTGAAAGTTTTAGACCGAGTTCTAAAATTTGGCGTTAATAAAATGAGCCAGTATTCAGAGATGCAAAGAGAGCTGATCAATATTACGACAGTAATCAACGACGAAGATCCGGACAACCCTTTTTTACCCGAGCATCTTTATTTTAATCTCACAAGATCTGGAAAATTATTATCCGCAATTAATGACTGACCATGTTTTTGAAGGCGTAGAATATACTTATGGCAGCCGTTTTCGAAATTTTAACGGCATTAATCAGATTGAAGCCTTAATTAAGGATTTACAGGCCAATAATTACAGCCGCCGCGCCATTGCTTTTACCTGGGATGTCATGAAAGATACCGGCAATCCCAAAAGCCCTGTATCAACCTGGTCAATGCCTTGGTCCAGGGAGATAAAGTCTATCTGACAACCTATATCCGTTCCAATGATATGTACCGCGCCTGGCCGCAAAACGCCTTTGCCTTAAGAAAAGTTCAAAAGGAAATTGCTGATGCCTTGGGTATAAAAATGGGCAAACTCTGTATAATTTCCAATTCAGCCCATATTTATGAACGCGATTTTTTGGCTGCTTCGGAAATGGTGGAAAAACACAAACCGCAGGCTGAATGCATCCAGGATCCGCGCGGCAGTTTCGCTCTGGCAGTTGAAGACGGAAAAATAGTCGCCAGCCATTTTTCTCCCGACGGCCAGTTTATCCAAAAATTTGAAGGTCAAACTGCCACTGAAATCAACAACCAAATTTTTACTTACATTTCCGAAATCCTGCATGCCCTGGACTTAGGCCGTGAATTAATGAAAGCGGAATTGGCCTTGAAAAATAATTTGTCTTACACCCAGGATCGGGAACTAAAAATTTAAGTTAACATTATGGCCCAAGGAAAATTTATTGTCATCGACGGTACTGACGGATCTGGTAAAGCCACCCAGACCAAATTATTAGTGGACAAATTAAGCCAAAATAATTATCCGGTCAAAATGATAGATTTCCCCCAATACGGGCAAAAATCAGCAGGTTTAGTCGAAGAATATTTAAACGGCAACTATGGAGCAGCCCTTGAAGTCGGGCCTTATCGAGCCTCAATTTTTTATGCTTGTGACCGTTACGCAGCTGCCCCGCAAATAAACGACTGGCTAAATCAGGGCAATCTGGTAATTTCCAACCGCTATGTTTCCTCAAACATGGGGCATCAGGCCGGCAAAATTAAAGACGAAACCGAAAGAGACAAATTTCTAGACTGGCTTTTTGATTTGGAATTTAACATTTTTAACATACCTAAACCAGATTTAAATATCTTACTTTATTTGCCTCCAGAAATCGGGCAGGAACTGGTTGATAAAAAAGGCAGCCGCGATTATGTCGGCGGCCAAAAACGGGATATTCACGAAGCTGATTTGCAACATTTAATCGACGCCGCAGCAGCCTATAAATATGTAGCGGACAAATATAGCTGGAAGACCATAAATTGCGCGCCGGATAATGAATTAATGAGCATTGAAAACATTCACGATTTGCTCTGGTCTGAAATAAAAAATATTCTCTAAGGTAACCCCTTCTTACTCTTATTACTCCTCTTCCCCTTCTCACGATTTTTTGCTAAACTTATACTATATTTTGAACCGATAAAGCAACCCAATAAAACCTTATATAGCTTAATATAACCTTATATAACCTCTAAAATTTTATGCAAACCAAACAAGGAAAATTCATTGTCTTTTACGGCGTCAATAATCTCGGCAAATCTACTCAGGCCAAAATGACCGTGGAAAATTTAATTATAAAATCAGGAAAAGAGGCTGAATATCTCAAATACGCTATTTATACACAGGAACCTTCCGGGACATTAATTACTTCTTATCTGCGCGAACGTAATCCTTACAATTTAACTGCGCGGGAATTTCAATTACTCCAGGTTTTAAACCGCACCCAATATGAACCAAAACTTAAAAATAAACTAGACAAAGGCACCTGGATTGTGGCTGAAGATTATATTGGTACCGGTGTAGCCTGGGGCATTGCTCAAGGCATGGAAAAAAGTCTGCTTTACAAACTCAATTCTCATTTAATAAAGGAAGATCTGGGTATTCTTTTCGAAGGTGAATCTTTCCAAAACAGTGAGGATAAAAAAAATATCCACGAAAGCGATCGGGCTTTACTGGCTAAAGTCAATGAATCATTCAAGGAAATTGCCCGTGATTTCGGCTGGCATACGGTCAATGCCAATCAGCCGATTGCCACTGTCCAGCAAGAGATCATGGACATTATCAAAAGTAAAATAACATTTATTGAATAATTACTACATTAATGGAAACAAAATTAATTGACGTCTTCGATATTATAAAAAACGGCTGGAATCTATATCTGGAAAATTTTCACAAAGTCAGCGTGCCTATTTTTGTAACCTTAGGCACCAGCGCTGCCGTTATTTTAATAGAATATTTTTTGCCCGGCTCTTTATTTTTATTTCTTTTTGCCACAGCCTTGATGATATTTATTAATATGTGGATGGTTATAACGCAGATACTCTTGGTCAATAAAATTTACCTCAAACAACCTGCCGATCTTGAAACTGCAGCCTCGCTCGGTTTTAGCAAAATACCTTCTTATTTACTGATTGTAATCTTGAATTTTATAATTATTCTTATCGGGCTGGTACTTTTAATTATTCCCGGGCTAATTTTTACTGTCTGGTATCAATTTTCAATCTATATAACTCTGCTGGATAAAGATGACCATAAAGGAGTCGCCGCGCTCAAAGCCAGTAAACAACTGGTTGACGGCCGCTGGTGGCCGACTTTTAGCCGCTTGATTTTACCGCCTCTTTTTATTTGTCTGATTTTAGCGCCGATTGCCGTGGCCCTAATTTATATGCTGACATTAGGCGGTTATGATGCCACGGATTATAATAGTCTATTAATCTTCAGATCTGTGTCCTCCTTTATTTCCCTGCTTTTTGCTCCGTTATTTATTGCTTTTGTCATTATTTTATATTACAATCTTAAGGAAACTAAAAATCAAAACCCGGAAGAAAATTAAAATGTTAATCCAGAACCCTATGGAATTAATTCCCGTTATCGGGCTGGAAATTCATGTCCAGCTAAAAACTAAATCAAAAATGTTTTGCTCCTGTGATAATAGCGGTGAAAACCAACCGGCTAATACTTGTATTTGCCCGATTTGCCTGGGTCATCCGGGAACTTTGCCCGTGGCTAATAAACAGGCGATTGAGTGGTCGGCCAAAACATCATTGGCCTTAAATTGTACTATAGAGGAATATTCCAAATTTGACCGTAAGCATTACTTTTATCCTGACCTGCCAAAGGCTTATCAAATTTCCCAATTTGACCAGCCCATCGGCAACAACGGTTATCTGTATATATTAAATCCTGAAATCAACGAAGAAGAGAAAATCCGCATCAACCGCCTGCACCTTGAAGAAGACGCGGCCAAGCTTTTGCACACTAATACCAAAGGCTCCAGTCTGATTGATTATAATCGCGGAGGCACGCCCCTGATGGAAATCGTAACTGAACCAGATATTAAAACCCCAGCCCAGGCAAAACAATTTTTACAAGAATTACGCCAGATTATGCGCTATCTTGATGTTTCTGAGGCTGATATGGAAAAAGGTCATTTGCGCTGTGATGCCAATATTTCCCTGCATCCGATCGGAGAAGAAAAATTATACCCGAAAACAGAAATAAAAAATCTCAATTCATTTAAAATGGTGGAGAAAGCTTTGGAATATGAAATCCAACGGCAGACTAAAGCTTGGCTAGAAGGCAATCCCCCCAAGGATTTGACCACCCGCGGCTGGAATGATGCCAAGGGCATAACCGAAGAACAACGAACCAAAGAAGAAGCCCATGACTATCGTTATTTTCCGGAGCCAGATATTCCGCCTCTCCATTTCAAGATCAACCAGGATACTGTTTGCTCTGATAAAGAAATTGCCATTGAGCTGGCCTGTTTAAAAGCAAATATTCCGGAACTTCCGGATGATAAGCGTAAAAGATTTATAACTGAATATGATATAAATTTAGATGAAGCTAACTTATTGACTGAAGATAAGGCTACGGCTGAATTTTATGAACAGGTTATTTCGGAATTAAAAGCCTGGATAGAAAATATGGAAGAACCGACCGATAAAAAATATACCTGGGAAGCCAACCGGCTCCAACTGACCAAGCTGGTCAGTAATTGGATTATCAATAACTTACTCCCCCTCTTAACCGAAAAACAAGTCAAGATTAAAGACATGAAACTAACAGCTGAAAACATGGCTGAATTAGTTTCCCTGATATTCTCCAAAAAACTGAATTATACTTCAGCCGTACAAATTTTACCCGCTATGCTAGATACTGGCGCTGATCCTTCGCATTTGATGAAGGATCTGAATCTGGGTCAAATCTCTGATACTAAAGAGCTGGAAAATATTATTGATCAGGTTATTGAGGCAAATCCCAAGCCCGTAGAGGACTATAAAAAAGGCAAAGAAGCAGCCTTGCAAGCCGTAGTTGGCAAAGTCATGGCCCAAACTAAAGGTAAAGCTAATGCAGAACTTGTCTTACAGATTTTAAAGCAAAAATTATCTTAAAACACCTAAACGCAATAAAATAGCTAATTTTAGCTACCAAGAACCAATCTATTGACATTTTTTAATAATTATGTTATAATGCAAACAGAAAATTCAATCTTAATTATTAAAGGAGACTAAACATATGGAAACACCAAAAACTCAAAAAGCTGACATGACTTATGAAGAACATTTAGCCGAATTAGCCAAACAAGAGGCTATGGCCAGAGCTGAAGAAAAAAAATTCCGCGCTAGTCCTAATGCCCTAGCGACCCGAGAACTTATTAAACATCAGGTCTTAGCGGATCTGCCAAAATTGATTGAACAAATGGACAAGATCCAAATAACACCAAGGGACGAATTCACCCAAACTTTTTTACAGGTTAAGAGTATCATTAAAGGCCAAAAAGACGTTTCCAGCGAAGATGAAACCAGACAATTTGTGCCTAATGATGTTCCGCTGGTCTATCCAAAAATACTCGAAGCCTTTGCCATGGCTCACAAAATACTTCAGGATCCTAAACTCCCCAGAGAGGAAAAAGAAGAGATAAACAAAATGGTTCAACTCCTGCAGTCATTTCAAAGCTTTATTGAAGAACAGCCTGCTTATGCCCTCCAAATTCCTAAAAGCACACGCCAATAATAAAAGAAAAAGAGCTCACAGATTCATTCGGTGAGCTCTTTGTTTTATCCCTGGGTTAGGGATGAAGATTTGTTGGCTGATTCCCAGATAGGGCAACTTTTTTCTTCCTGTCTCGTCCTGGGGGTGATTTCGAACTTTTGGCTTTGATTGTCACAGATAACCTCGAGTGAAGTCGGCTGTCGCAATTTGCCCTTTTCCAGATCGCTGATGTCCAGCAGAATATTAAGTTCGTCTGGCCCGTGTTTTTCCCCTGAATCTTCAAGTAATCCTTGTCCAGTGCCTTCTACCAGACATTTGTCCTGGAAATAGATTTTTATCCAGCTCTGGTCAAAAATTTGACGGCTGGCTTTGTCTAGGAGTTTAACGAGGATCCAAGGACCCCGCCAAACTACTTCATCAATGCGAGGTAGCATGATCCTCCCTCCTTTCACATCTTGACGTTGTTATGCTAATACTTTTATGTTTATGTTTTAACTATAATAAATTTTTTTTCTTTTGTCAATGTGTTTCACCACAAATATTACTATTTGTCAAATAACCATTTTTTCACTATTTTTACACTTTTTATAGTATTTTTGGTCCATTGGATCTCTCTATCTCGTCTAAACCAAGTACCCTGGCGTTTAGCATATTGATTAATGGCTATTTCCAGCAATTTAACCATCTCAGATTGGTCATTTATTAGCCCTCTAAGGTACCTGGAAATGAAACGGTATTCCAGTCCAAAATCATCCAAACGCTTCCAGGAAACGCCTTTTTTATGCAAATTTGCCACTTCCAGAATCATGCCCTGCTTTATCCTTTCTATTAGGCGTAAATGAATCCTTTGCCTTAATTCTTGCTTATCCCTTAAGACCCCGATTTTCAAGACATCATACTTGGCCACCCTATTCTGAGGCTTTAAGACCTTTTGTCCATTTAAGGCCATTTCCACAGCGCGAATAAGCCGCCTCTTGTTATTGGGATCAATATCTTTGGCACGTTCTGGCCAAAGTTTTTTTAGTCTGTTAAATAATTCTGAAGCACTTAACTTCTCCAATTCTTTACGCAACTTCCAATCTGGCGCCACAGTCTCGGGCAGACCATAAAGTAACGCATCTATCCAAAAGCCGGTACCGCCGCAAATGATCGGTAACTTTCCTTTTTTAAATATTTCCTTGATTGCCTTATCCCCCATCTTCACAAACTTAGCCGCGCTAAACTGGGTATTGGGGGAAACCACGTCCAAAAGATAATGCTTAATACCCTGCATTTCCTTTTTGGTCACTTTGCCACTGCCAATATCCATGCCTTTATAAACCTGGCGCGAATCAGCTGAAATCACTTCCCCGTTAAACTTTTTGGCCAGTTCAATCGAAAGACTGGTCTTACCGCTGGCAGTCGGCCCGACAATGACTAAAATTTTGGGTAATTTTATTTGTTTGCTATTCGACATATAATATTTTTTTTGTTAAGCTAATTATAGGAATTTATTTGATTTTAGTCAAAATATATCATAAAACCTATTTTAAAATTAGTAAATAATTAGTGATAATTCGTGTCTAAAAATTAGTGTTTAAGACCTTATGAAACCTAAATACTCATTTATAAATGTGCTAACGGGTTCTGACTTATCCATCCGTCGTCTGGCCTTAATGGAAATAAAAAGTACCAATCCAGGTCCGGTTATCTGGCTGACTGGCGCAGTCCACGGTGATGAAGTCGGCGGTATTATTATTATTCAAGAAATTGTCAAATTACTAAAGAAAAATCCATTACTTAAAGGTTCAATTTATTCGTTTCCACTAATGAACCCTATAGGCTTTGAAACAGCCTCCAGGGGTATTACCTTAAGTTCAGAAGATCTAAACCGTTCTTTTCCCGGTGATCATGAAGGCACCTTAGCCCAAAGAATAGCCGCCAAAATTTTTAATACTATTATCAAAACCAAACCCACGTTGGTTTTAGATATTCATAATGACTGGTTAAATTCTATCCCCTACACTCTAATTGATCCCTATCCTGGGGTTAAACATAAACTGGCGTATGAACAAAGTAAAAAACTCAGTAGCGAACTGGGCTTTATAGTTATTAATGAAAAAGAAGGCGTCAAAGATACTGAAATCTTAAAAACAACATTGTCTGGCAGCCTGATTGCCAATGATGTCCCGGCTTTAACCCTGGAGATCGGGGGCGCCATTCAAACAAAGGAAAAGGATATTCACGACGGTGTTAAAGCGCTCTGGGATCTACTGGCATCATTAAATATGGTAAAACCGCAAATGCAAGAATTTAATTTCCAGGTGCCTGAAAATTATTTAAACAAAATTTTAAGTTATTCTCACCAGCCAGATGCATCTGTCAGTGGTATTATCAGATTCTTGGTTAAGCCTGGTCAGGAAATAAAAAAGGGTCAACCACTGGCTAAAATTTATAATGTATTTGGCAAACTTGAAGAGACCCTAATTTGTCAAAATAATGGTGTGGTTCTAGGACATGCAGATTCGGCTGTCGCCTACCCCGGAGCTGAAATCTTAGCCTTTGGCATTTTATGAACGAATTAAGCTTAACCACAATTTATATTATTGCTCTGGCCAAGATCGTACTCTTTATTTATTTTGGAGTGACAATCTTTTTAATCTGGAAACATAAAAAGACATATTGGCATTTACTGGCAATTACTGCGGCGATTTTTTCCTTTTACTTTATTTTAGCCTGGCCTCTGCAAAAAATGTGGTGGGCCAATAACGGTGATGAAATGTTTACCGGCGCATTTTTAACCAGAGTTTTACATGGCCAAATCTTTTCGGATTTTTATTATGGCTGGCTGGCTCCATTTTATCCGCCGCTATATTTCTGGGTTACCGGGACAATTTCGCGCTTATTTACTTCAAATGCGATTACAGCAGCAAAAATCGGCGTCCTGGGTACAATTTTAATCTGGTTTTTAGGATCATACTTCTGGCAAAAATTATGGCGGCAAAAAATTGATCAAACTAAAGAAAGAATTGCTATTTATAAGTCGCCCTGGTTTTGGCTTTTATTGCCCGTAATTTATTTTATCAGTCTGGATTTTGATAATATTATTGTTAAACCATATGAAACAGTCACTGCCCTATTCTGCGTTATATTAATAGGCTTGATTGCTGAATCATTTGACTGGCAGAAATGGAACTGGAAAAATTATTTATTTCTGGGAATTTCCGGTGGCTTATTATTCTTAACCTACTATTTCTGGTGGATAATGCTAATCCCGGTCATGTTCTATCTGGCCTTAACATCACGTACAAAAACATTGAACTTAAAACGAATAATATTACTGGGATTCGTCATATTCGCATGTTCCGCAATGTACTTAATACCTTTATTCCTAAATTATTCGCATTTCGGCCTTGAGAACTGGCAGGCTGTCTTTTTTACCCCGACTGATTTTGTGACATTTGCCCCCTGGCTGACTTTGTCTTTAAAATCCTTAATTTTAATTACTGGCTTAATCGGTCTGATCGCTTTTGCCAAAGAAAAATTCATTAAAGCCAACTTGCTGGTTTTGATTACTGCCTTTATTTACCAATTTATAAATATAGTTATTTTTGTTCTAGGGCATAAACCTGTCCAATGCCAAAAACCATTCTTATTCCTTGGTGGCGCAACTTTAGGCATTGGCGCAACATATTTATTGATTTATATTTTCAATACTTACTTTAAGACCTTGGAAATAAAAAAAATCGCAGCCATTTGTTCGATTGTTATATTCTTTCCGCTATTACCAATGATAAAATTCATTGATGATCCGGTTGCTCTAATGCAAATCGAAAAGGATTTAACGCCGTCCAAGGTAATAACTTTAGTTGATACGATCAAAACCCAAGTTCCTGATTATACTAAACAAATTTGGCTTTCATCCGGTGTACCTGAAATTAATCTTTATTTACCTTTAAATTACTATATTGCTCATAATCCTCATTTCTCACAACCAGCCTCGCTTTATTCCCAGAGAATGGCCTTAATAAATGAGTTGAGCCAGGCAACTTCTGCTGAAAACTTCCAAGCAATTATTAATTCAGCACAACCTCAAATTACTGCTCTACTTTTAGCTCCAGATGGTGACAATTACTCTTTATATTTCTGGCAGGACAATTACCCCAATGCGGGTAAAGAACTAGTCGTCAAAATCCCTCAAAATTTAATTTCAGATCAATACTGGCAAAGTGTTTACACTGACAGCCAATGGCAAATATTTATCAAAAAATAAAAGCGGTTCTCCAGGAACCGCTTTTAAAATATCCGACTATTTATTCGCTTTTTCAATCATACTCCGTACCTTGGCAATATGCTCATCGTATTTTGCCAGGATACGTTTTTTGTATTTGTCGGCATTTTGTACATTTTTCTTGGCAGCAATCAGGTAGCGCAGAGCGTTCTTCGGTTTAGCCTCGAAAAGAAAACTATGTACCAGCTCCTGATATAGTTCTACTATACGTAGCAGGTTAAAATTCTTTTCCTGCATGCGTATCTCTAGTCTCAAGTCCTTACGACCGCTGCCAGAAGGCCATTTTGCTTTTTGTTCGTGCAGTTCCTCAATGTAGCATATTGTGCTATGCATCCGCTGCAAAAATTCTGTCGAGACTTTGCATCCCCGACGTCTTTTGGCAATTTCCTCTGCAATAAATGCCCTGGCAAGGTCTCTGTTTTCGGAAGACAACTGGTTTGTTTTTTTTGTTGACGCCACTATGCGTTCTAGAGGCTGAATCTGCCTGTCGAGCTGCGCCAGAAGTTTTTTTCTGTTCCAATCGCCATCTTGTATTTTGCTTCTATTTTTACGTAGAAACCTCAAAGCGCTTTCAGGCCTGCTTAGTTCTTCAAACTTATACGCGATCAGTTGCAAGTACGTGGCAACACGCGACAGGTCACACTGTAACTCAGCCTCTTTAACCTGCTGCCAAAATTCTTTACGCTCCTTCTGGGAATACCGCTCCTTTTGGCTGGATGTGAGTCTCAAGGCAGCTTCTAACTGTTTGTGAACTTCAGACACAAAACCGGCCGCCTGACCATTGCCCTTGAGTTTTTCCATCATCTCTTCAGTAAGATATAAAGCGCATAATTCCCGGTTGAACCTTGCCTGGTCACCTTTTTTGCTCATCACGACCTCCTTCTGAAAAAAATTAAAGAACCTAATTTAAAATTAACAATTTCAGAAACTAATGTCAATTATAAAAGCGACCCCTCGCGTGGGACCGCTTTATGCAAATCATTCGACTTTCACTTGATCCATTTGTCTAATGGACTTTTCTTTTTACATTTTGGGCACTTGGCTTCCTGTCCGTAAGGAACCACAATGCCGCCTAAACTCCGAAATGACTCTTTTTCTGCCGATGTCAATTTTGATTCCGGAGTGAATACTAGGATTAAAACCGTCTCCCCGCATTCACATTTGAGCTTAATAAACTTTATTTTCCAGTTCATCTCATCCTCCTTTTGTTTTACTAGTTTACTTTCACTATAGCTTACGTAATAGATATTTTATTGTCAAATTATAAAAGCGGACCCGGCTGGGCCCGCTGGTTTTGTTCATTTCACTCTTTTTGACTTTTTCTTGGCCGTAACTTTTGGCCGTTTTAAAGCCGAAGTAACCATTCTTTTAATTTTCCTGAGATCACTTTTAGCTGCGACATCACCTGCCTTAGCCTTTTTGACCAAAGTCTTAATTTGGGCAAAAAACATCTCCCCGGATTTTTTCAGTAATAATTGCTCGGCGTTGATAGCCAATCTGTCCGAAGCGTCCTTGAGTTCCTGGACTCGCAACGAATATTGTATCGCCTCCCGCTCAAGCCCCAATTTCATAAAAGACGAATATATAAGCTCATAAGCTTCGAGGCACTCGGGAGCGTAAGTTACAACGTTTTTTAAAATTCCAACTGCCTTGCTATAATAACCATCCTTAATGAATAATTTAGCGGCAGTCAGATGAGTGTCTTGGGCCAAAAGAAACTTGCCTTGTTCTTGATAAATATTAGCTAATTTAGTAAAAGCTAACACATCTTCCTTACCTTCACCTGCAAGATAATCCCGCAGCAAACCGACTGCTTCATTTAACCGTCTATCTCTTACTAAACGCATAACCCGATATAATGTATCAGCACGATCTTTCATTTGCCTACCTCCTGTAAAAGTTATTCTATCAAAAAAAACTATCTATGGACAACTTATCAAAACATAATTATCTTGTCAATTAACGAAAAAATAATCTGGCGCATATATTAACATATCTAGTTTTTTAAAAATAAAAGCGACTTTATGGGATTAATTCACCCTCTAGTCCAAAACTCTTAGCCTTAATAACTTTTACCTTAACAAATTTTCCAAGTAATTTTTTTTCTGTGCAAAACTTAATAACCTTAAACGTCTTAGTTTTGCCCAACCATAAATCGCCTTTGCCCTTTCGTTCAACCAAAACCTCCACAACCTGACCGACTAACTTTTTATTATAAGCCAAGGCAGTCTGCTTTAAAATCTCATTCAATTCACGTCCCCGCCTCTCTTTTTCAGCGTGAGTAACTGTTTCTTTCATTTTAGCTGAGGCCGTGCCTTCACGCGGTGAATACTGGTTCAAATACGCCATGTCGTATTTTACATCCTTAAATAATTTAACTGAATTGGCAAAATGTTTCTTGGTTTCACCGGGAAAGCCGATAATTATATCTGTAGAAAGTGATATTCCCGGAATATTTTTTCTAATTTTTTTAACCAAATCTTTATATTGCTTAACCGTATACTTACGATTCATCTTTTTCAAAATCATATCATCCCCTGCCTGCACCGGTAAATTTAAAAAAGGACAAATTTTTTTGTTATTGGCAATTACCTTTATTAATTTGTCAGATAAATCCTTGGGGTGACTGGTCATAAACGATAACCAAAAATTTCCCGGCAACTTGGCAATATACTCCAGCAAATCCGGAAAGTCTTTAATGCCCACAGCTCTTAGCTTAGAGCCATGGGCTTTGGGCTGAGGGCCATAAGAATTAACGTTCTGACCAAGTAAAATAATTTCCTTATACCCTTTTTTAATCAGGTCTTTAACTTCTTTAATCACTTCCTCCGGAGGCCGTGACATTTCCCTACCGCGCACATAAGGCACAATGCAATAAGCACAAAAATTATTACAGCCGGTCATAATCGGCACATAGGCAGTAAATTTACTTTCATATTTAGGTTTAACAGATAAGTACGATTCAATTTCTTCCTTAGTCGGCTTTAAGCCCAAAAGCCGCGGCAATTTACCCAGGTCATTAATGTCCAAAAAAATATCCACACCGGTCATTTTCTTAACCACCTCCTTCCGTAACGCCATGCAACCGGTAAGAATAATTTTGAATTTTTTACCCTTGGCCTTAAGTCGCTTCAAATTATGAACAATCCCCCAGACCCGATCCTCTGCAGACTGACGAACTGAACAGGTCACAAAAATTACCAAATCCGCTTCGTCGCGTAATTCGGTTCTATTATAGCCGAGATTGCCCAAAACCGACTCAATCCTCTCGGCATCGCTTTTGTTCATTTGGCAGCCGTATATGTAGAGAAAATATTTCATAGACTAAATGAGCGAAAACAGACGCTCTTTGTCATTCAGAGTGTAACGAAGAATCCATGGATTCCAGGATTCCACGCTTTGCTCTGAATGACGATTACAGACAAAGAGCGTCTGTTTTCGCTCTGTAAATTTATTTTCTGTTTAAAATTTCGTCTTTAATATCAGCAATAAGCTTATCAACATCCTGCGCGCCCAAATCACCCTGACCACGCTGTCTGACCGCAACCTGTTTAGCAGTCACTTCTTTTTCACCGATAATTAAAAGATACGGAACTTTCTCCTTTTCACCGGCGCGTATTTTTTTACCTAAGGATTCCGCAGAATCATCAACTTCTACCCGAATGCCGTGTACAGCCAATTTAGTCTTTACTTCCATGGCATATTCCAAAAATTTATCAGAAACCGGTAAAATCTTAACCTGCACAGGCGCTAACCAAGTCGGAAAAGATCCGGCATAATGTTCGATTAAAAGCGCCATAAATCTTTCCGGAGAACCGGCAATTGCGCTGTGGATCATAACCGGGGTATATTTTTTACCGTCAGCTCCAGTATATTCCAGCTTAAACCTGACCGGCATATTAAAATCTAATTGTATCGTAGAAATCTGCCACTGGCGACCCAGCGCATCCTTAGCAATAATATCCATTTTCGGCCCATAGAATGCAGCCTCACCTTCAGCCTTAATAAATTCAAGCTTCTTCTCAATTAAAAGTTCTTCCAGTAACTTTTGCGATTTTTGCCAAACCGTATCATTACCCAAATACTTAGCTTTCTGAGCTTCGTCCCTTAATGACAAACGAATATAATAACTTAAACCATAAGTTTTCAAAGCTGTTTCAATGATACCAAGCAAATTGCCAAATTCTTCTTTAATTTGATCTTCAGTACAAAAACAATGCCCGTCATCTTGGGAAAATGCGCGCAAACGTGTCAGACCAGATAATTCCCCGGGGCGTTCATCCCTATATAAATTAGCACAATCAGCAATTCTGATCGGCAAATCCTTATAGCTTCGTGGTAATGAGGCAAAAAGTTGAGTATGCTGAGGACAATTCATTGGCTTCAAAAAATATTCTTCATCTGTATAATTGGAAGTCACCTTAAACATATCTGCCTTATACTTATCATAATGACCTGAAATCTTAAATAATTCAGCTTTATTAATCTGAGGAGTATGAACTTCCTTATAACCGATTTTTTCACGCAATTCGCGAGAAAAATTTTGAATCTGGCTGCGAATTATAGCACCTCGATGAGTATAAAGCGGCAGACCAGGTCCGACTAAATCTGAAAACACAAACAAATCCTGTTCTTTGCCGATTTTTCTATGATCCCTTTTTTCAGCCTCCTCGAGCATTTTCAAATAATCATCAAGTTCTTTTTGGGTTTCAAAAGCAGTGCCGTAAATTCTTTGCAGCATTTTGTTTTTTTCATCACCGCGCCAGTAAGCCCCTGACACGCGCAGTAATTTAAACAGACCGATTTCTTTGGTGGATTTAACATGAGGCCCACGGCACAAATCATCAAAAATATCATCAATCTTATAAAAACTAACCTTCTTCTCACCCTGCGCTTCCAGGTCTTTAATTAATTCGGATTTATAAATCTGACCTTTAACCCGTTCCAACGCCTCTTTGATCGACACTTCCTCGCGTTCAATCTTTAAATTCTCCTTAATAATTTCCTGCATCTTGGCTTCAATTTTCGGCAGATCTTCGGAACTCAAAGATTTTCCGCCTAAATCAAAGTCATAGTAAAACCCCTCGTCAATCGTCGGGCCAATGGCAAATTGAACGTCTTTAAATAAATCTTTTACTGCCGCAGCCATGACATGCGACGCCGAATGGCGCATAACATCTAATTTAGATTCTTTGTTCTCTTGACTCATATTGTTATAAATAAATTAATTAATATTTGTCCCGCGGAGCGGGATGCCGCTCTGCGGTATAGATTTGTATCATGCCGCGAAGCGGTATGCCGCTGCGCGGCATTAAAAAAATCCCGTCCTAAAATATAATAAAAATTATATCTTGGGACGGGATTTCCCGTGGTTCCACCCAAGTTCCACAGTCCTCCGAAGCTCCAAAGGAGCGTAGGAGGGCCGAAGCACTCTTATTTAAGCTTAGAAAAATTTCAATTTAATGAAATTTATGCTCCGAAGCTCGAACTGAGTGAGAGCGTAGGAGCAAACGGTTGGTAGCCGTTTCAATCACTTTTTAGTAGTTATATTGTAAAACAATAAAATTTCAATGTCAAATTTACTATTGAACAACCTGAATAATTATATGATCCTGAAAAAAAGGCATTTTCTTTGACCAGGATGGAAAAAAGCTTATCTCGACTTTTTCAATATTGTCAAAATTTTCCAAATATGACTTCAAATCCTGCTGGCTCATACGAATTAATTTATCACGGTCCAAAATCTGGCTATTTTCGCTGATTATCGTCATGCCCTTTATATTACTTTTGATTTGCACCAACTTATTGGCTAAATCCGTTTTTTCAATTTCATAAATCAACTGACCAGAAGAATCAGAGACTAATTGGTAATCAGAGGTTACCTGCCCATCCAGAGTTTTTTGGGCAAAAGTTTTAACCTGTCTTTCATCAAAGATTACGCCAATGACTTTTATCTTTAAATTTATTTTGAAATTAACCGCCTGGTCTCCTGCTTTTTGATTAAATTCCTTGGACACAACTTCTTTACTCAAGATTTTGGACATATTAAAATCAGCGTCTTTAACGGTCTGTTGCGCCAATTCATCCGAGTATGACACCACGGCCTTATCTAAATCTTCCTGGGTAATTACTTTAACTGACTGCCCCGAAGCCAAAAAGTCCGAAACAGCTTCTGCATAAACAAATTGCTGCATATTTTGGCTTAAGCCAGGAATAGTAAATTTAGTACCAGCAACTGCGGCTGTTTTTGTAAGATCATCAGGATAAACATCGGCGATAACACTGCCGTTGCCTGGGATGCCGACTTGATTTTTTAACCTAAATAAGATTCCGTCTGGTGACAATAATCTGGTTTTAACTATCAAAATCTGATCAGCACTTAATTTATTAAAAAGCTTCACTTGACCTATAAACTCGCTGGACACCTGCTGACTGCCTGTAGCTATAAATTCTTTTTCTCCGCTCAAGGTTTCATTTATTATCTTGCCGGCAAAAATACCTTCTTCAGGCTTTTGGGCACTGGCATCTTCAACCATTATAAAATTAAAGTCAGTACTGACTTCTTTGGCCCTTGGGGTAATAGTAATGTACGAATAGCTTAAGGTAAAATAAAAAACCACCCCGATTAAAATAACCGTCAAAACTATAAAGCTGAAAGCTATTTTGCGATAAATGCTTAAAGGAGGATTAATGTGATGTCGATGAGGCATATATTTATAGGGTTAATTACTCTGATTATCACTGTATCGCGGGATACCGCTTTACAGCATAAATCTTTAGTTTATAAATCATCTATTATTATACCATATTTCTTCCAAAAACCCAAAAAGATTACATCAATTTGACAAATCGAACCTCTACCAGGCTATTCAGTTCTTTCTGTAATTCCTGATTATCAAAATCAGCGTAAAAATTAGTCTCAATTTTACGGAATTTTTGATCATCGATTGGCACGGCCAAAAACACCTTATTTTTGCCGTTGGTTGTGCTTAAAATTTTATTTAATTTGACGATACTTTCAGCAGTAATCACCTTTTTGAAAAAAATGAAAAGATTGTTGGCCTGCTTTTGGACCTGCAAATTTAACTTTTTTAGCCTATTTTTAAGGTCATTAATAATTTCCAAAGAAAGAGTTTTAACCTCATTGCAAATAATTTTATACTCCCCATCTTTATTGGAAATGGTGCCGCTGATGATAACTACGCTATTTTCAATCCATTCTTCCTTTGTGGAGCTGTAAACGCTTGGAAAAACAATAGTTTCAACGCTGTCATAAGTATCCTCAATTTTTACAAACAACATCATTTCCCCTTTTTGGGTGATTATTTTTTTAATGCTATTAATTACACCGGCTATCCTTACATTACCCGTGCCCATACCCAGGCCCTTTTTAATATGCTGAGAAGTCAGAATATAACCCTCAAGTTCCGCCTGAAAATCGGAAAATGGATGTTCCGAAATATATAAACCCAGCAATTCTTTTTCCCATAATAATTTCTCCCGTTTTGATGTCTGCGTATATTTATCTAACTGCAAAGTATGTTTAATTTTCGTTTCCCCAAAGGAAAAAAGACTATTTTGGTTAGTATTAGCCTCCTGGTTGACTATTTTTATAAAATTTAAAAGTTTTTCCATATTCATCAGCATTTCGTAACGTTCACCAAGCTGATCCAGGGCTCCGCATTTGATCAGACTCTCCAAAGATTTCTTATTTAAATCCTTATCATTTACTCTAGACAGAAAATCCACCAACGACTGAAAAGGTCCGTTTTGTTTACGTTCATGAATAACGGCTCTGGTTATATTCATCCCGACATTTTTTACAGCTGATAAGCCAAACCTGATTCTCGGTCTGGCATCTTTGAGAGTTTCAGCCACTACAGTAAATCTGGTGAAACTTTCATTGATATCAGGCGGCATAACTTCAATGCCCATATTACGGCATTCACTGACTTCCAGGGCAATCCTGTCAATATCATTCAAATCAGAAGTTAAAAGTGACGCCATAAATTCCACCGGATAATTGGCCTTTAAATAAGCTGTCTGATAAGCAATCCAGGCATAACAAGCCGCATGTGATTTATTGAAACCATATTCGGCAAATTTTTCCATGCCGCTAAAAGTCTTTTGGGCTATATCCTTAGAAATATTATTTTTCAGGCAACCGTCAATAAAGTCCTTTTTCATTTTTTCCATCAAATCGGCATTTTTTTTACCCATGGCTTTGCGTAATGTATCAGCCTGGCCGCCGGTAAAACCAGCCATATCTTTTGATAATTGCATTACTTGTTCCTGGTAAACTATGACTCCGTAAGTATTTTTCAGTGAATTTTCCATAATCGGGTGGTCATAGGAAATCTTTTTATCTCCGTGTTTTCTGGCGATAAACTCATCAACCATGCCTGAATTCAAAGGACCAGGACGATAAAGCGCCACCATGGCAATGATATCTTCAATATTGTTAGGTTTTAATTGTTTCAAATAACGTTTCATGCCGGATGATTCCAGCTGAAAGACGCCGGTTGTTTCTCCTTTTTGAAGCAGTTGAAAAGTTTTCTTATCTTCTAGAGGCAATTTTTCAATATCAATTTTCTGGCCATGAATTTTTTCAATCGTTTCCAGGGTATTTTCAATAATCGTCAAGTTACGCAAGCCCAAAAAGTCCATTTTCAATAGGCCTAAATCTTCTATCGGATGCAAAGAATATTGTGAGACTATGGAATTATCACCGCTGGAAGCATATTGCAATGGCAGATATTCGGTTAAGGGCTGGGGCGTGATAACCACACCGCAAGCGTGTGTAGATGAATGACGACAGCAACCTTCAAGTTTCTTGGCATTGTCAATCAATTCCTTGCAGTCAGAGCTGTTTTTGTATTCAGATTTCAATTCGGGAACTTTTTCTAAAGCTTCTTTCAAATTCATAGCCATAGGAATCATTTTGGAAATCTTATCGCAATAGCTATAAGGCAAACCCAAAGCTCTGCCCACATCTCTGATAGCCGCACGAGCGGCCATTGTTCCAAAAGTTACAATCTGAGCCACATGATCACTGCCGTATTTTTCCGAAACATATTTAATGACTTCATCACGCCTGGTATCGGCAAAGTCAGTATCAATATCAGGCATGGATATACGTTCGGGATTTAAAAATCTTTCAAACAATAAATCATATACCAACGGATCAAGATTGGTAATATTGGTCAGATACGCCATTAAACTGCCAGCCGCAGAGCCTCTACCCGGCCCGACCACTATACCGTTACTTTTTGACCAGTTGATAAAATCCGCCACAATTAAAAAATAGGAAACAAATCCGGTTCTGGCCACGACTGACATTTCAAAATCAAGCCTGGCCAGAACATCTTGTTTCCTAAATTCCTTATTTTGATTTTTTATTAAAATTTTATTTTCATCTATTGCCCAGTCACCATGATCATTCAGCTCACCCCCATAACGCGAAATCAAACCTTCTTTACATAATTTTTTTAAATACTCCAGATCAGTGTAGCCCGCAGGCACATCAAAAACAGGCAGGATATTTTGGCCAAAAGATATGTCCACGTCACACATTTGGGCAATTTTTACAGTATTACTGACTGCCTCCGGCCAAGCTTTGAATTCCTTATACATCTGATCAGTTGTTTTCATAGAAAGATCAAAGCCCATAAGAGTCATACGATTGGTTTCTGTTATTTTACGATTAGTCTGAATGCAAATCAAAATATCATGAGCTTTATCATCTTCAGTATTGACATAATGAGTATCATTAGTAGCCACAATACCAACATTATTGGCTCTGGCTAATTCAACTAATTTTTCATTGACGATTTGTTGATCCTGGCTATTGGCATGAGACTGCAATTCCAGGAAAAAGTTTTCTTTACCGAAAATATCCAAATACTTTTGCAAAACTGCTTCTGACTTGGCCATGTCTTTATAAGTTAAAATAGCATTTGGTATTTCACCTTCCACACAAGCTGACAAACCGATCAAACCGTCAGAATGCTTTTTTAAAATATCCAAATCAATTCTGGGCTTATAATAAAAACCTTCCAAATGGGCAATAGTCACTAATTTTAACAGGTTTTGATAACCGGTATTATTTTTTGCCAACAAAATTAAGTGATATCTATCTTCATCGATTCTGGAACGTTTATTTTGGCGTCCGTACGGCGCAACATAAGTTTCCACGCCTAAAATCGGCTTTATCCCGGCTTTTTTGGCCTTTTGATAAAACTCAATAATGCCATACATTGAGCCATGGTCAGTCAGAGCCATTGCCTCCATACCGTCGGCCTTTGCCTTGGCAACTAAATCATCAATTTTAGCCAAACCATCAAGCAGACTATAATGGGAGTGAACGTGAAGCGGGACAAACTTCATAAAATGGATATTAAATAAATCCCAATTAAACAAATAGGGTTATTATATTTAAATTATATCCCAATAATCAGTGTTTAACAACACTATTTAGTAATATATTAACAAATTTAATTACAAGGCTAAATTTAGCCATAAAAATATACAAAAATAATATAATATAAAACCCCCGCGAGGCGGGGGCATTTTTAATTTTTTGTCTCAACCATTCAGATTGTCCAACTCCTCTCGAAATGCCCAATATAGTGGTTCATCCTTGAAAGAATTCCTGAGAATAGATGACCACATCATTGTTGCCTCCAAAGGAGCAATATGGCACATATAAGCGATTAATTTAGCACGATTAATTACCAATTGCTTATAAATTGCCATATTAATGGCTTCAGAATTCGCTTGTGATCTCAAAATCATGGTTAAAATTACTGCAGTTACCGCTATTCTGTCGTCTTCAGTAGCTGGTGAAGGTAAAATGGTATAGGCCCTAAGCAAGGCCATCTCCATGGTGAAAAAATGTTCACCGTCTCCGCCCATGATCATATTGGCATGTTCCTGCAAATCAACAGGACTGAGCTTATAACGTCTGTACAATCTTGTAAAAATTGGGGCGAGATTTTTTTGTGCGTAAAACACTTTTTTCATCATCTGACGATATATAATCTCCGCGATTATTATTCCGCCGAAAATAATGATTGCCCTAAACAGCATTTGCTATCCTCCTTTTCTTCTTTTGCGTTATAAACCAAACTTAGCGGATTATCTCTTTAATGTCAAATAGAAAAGCCCCAAAAGTTGGGGCTTTAATTTGTTATTGTTATTATTTCATCACTCTTGCTTTGTTTTGCATAAGTCTGAGGATAAATTTGGTTAATCTCTCAAACCAATAGCTGCTCAAAAACAAGAGGACAAAGCATCCTAGCCCCAAGGCTGAACCGAAGAAGAATTGCAAATGAAGGAAAACTATGGCTACTCCTGCAAGCGGTAATAACATAAGCAGGTAAAACAAAACCTTTAGTAAGGGCCACGGAAGCTTGGTATCGACTACAAGTTTAATGCCAAATTTTTCCCGCAAATTTTGAATCAACATTCCCTGCAAAGGTTCAGGGGAATTAAAAGCTAAGTCTGGATTTTGGCAGCAGATCACCAAATGCAGACTCAGCAAATCTAGGGCTGTTTGATCCCTGTGTGCCATTAAGGGCAAAACTTCGTTTATCAGCTTGCTCCATAAAGATTTATTGACGTAGATCAGAATGTCTATGACTGAAATTGCATACTCGATAGGCAGAGCATACAATTTTTCTAAAATGACTTGGAGGTCAGAAATTAGAAATATTTCGCCTTCTTCGAGTTTAGGAGCCAGCTCCCTCGCGTACCTCCACCGATCTCCATAGACGCTCTCGTGTTTTTTAGCCTCAGCCAAAACCCTGTTTCTGATAATATAATACGGCTTAAGAGTTACCAGCGCGTATATATATTCCAGTGGAGTGAATTTTGGCAGTTCCTCAGAGAAACGAAAAAGTTCCGCAAAAATCTTTCCCAGCATCTGTTATTCTCCTTTTCTCCTTTTTACTTTATAAACCAAACTTAACAAATTATCTCCTTAATGTCAAAAAAAAGCCCCGGATAAATCGGGGCTAAGAGATAATTACTTCTGCAATTGCAAGGCGAATTCTTTCCTGATATCCGCACTCAATTGTGGATCCTTGAACGTAGAATCGATATAGGAATTCCACAACCTTACATTATAAGAATTGGTCATAACCAAAATTCTGGCAATAAGCCTTGCCTTATCAATTTGCTGTTGTTTATAGATTGCTTTCAGCAAAACTGCAGCAATATTTTTTTTATACAGCAATAAAACATGTAGAAGCAAGGCGGCCATAGCCAGCATTGAGTCCTCATCTTCTTTTTGGCAAACGAAAGTAACTATTTTCTCTACCACTGCCTCAGCTTGATTTGCCTGCCCTTCATACTCTTTCCAGCCAGAAATAGCATATTGGTGTATTTGAGGCAGATCCATTCCATAAGATTCAGTCTCGGCAAATAGCCTTTTAAGATGCTTAATCCCTTGCTGCTCTTGTTTTTTGATACTAATCTTTATGAAAAGAGCTAGAACCAACAACCCCAGACAGACGCCTCCGACAATAAAAGCCATAGTAATCATCTGCTCCTCCTTCCCTTCCTTAAAGACTTGTTGAACTTAATAAATCTAACAAATTACCGTCTATAAGTCAAACCATAAATCTTTTCCCTCGATTGCCTCTATTTTCCTTTAATATTCTCCTTGTATTTTCCTATCACAATCTCGAAACAATTTGAGCCAGTAGAAAACCCAAAAGTGTCCCCAATACTATCGGAGGCAAACCTGGCGTTGGGTGTCTTTCCTTTTGAGTAATAAAAATTATATACAAAAATATAAAACCCAAAATTGCGCCCAACCCTGTAATCAGACTGGTCAACAAACTAATTTGCAGGCAGGAAACCACAAAAATGGCCGGGATGGCCAGATCGCCGGTGCCTAAGAACATAAATTCAGTTTCCGGACTGACAGTCTTTAATTTTAAAAATAAACCATGGTATTTTTGAGGAATAATGATGGTAAAATACACTTTAGATTCAGCCAGACCGTGAAACATCGTAACCATATGTTTGGTTTTATATACCGCCCAATAATCATAAACTGCCAAAAACAAGAGAATGAAGATAGCGGCGCTGGGAGAAATATTAAATCCAAAAATCACGGCAATTGCTGCCAGAGAAAAAATAATTAAAATATTGTGAATCAGCACATTTTTATAAATCAGCCAATACAATAACAATATAGCCAGCCAGACTAAATTGTAAGGATAAACAAAATAAGCCTGGCCAAAAAGCCAGAGGCCTTCCAAAATCGCCAGATAAAATAAAACTTTAACCAGCCAGGACTTTTTTATGTATTTTAAAATCAAAAACAAAATTAAAGAGGCCAGAAGGAATGTAATGATAAATTCCCAGGCTGCCCAGCCATTCGCCCTTGTCTGAACTGACATTGCCGGTACCAATTGGCCTAAATTCAAAGCCACGCCAATGGCCAAAAACATAGTCAAGGCATAGCAAAAAAGTTCAAATATAAAACTGAAATTTAAAAAATGTCGCCAGGTTAATTTCATATCTTAATTATAACAAATAATAAAAAAATGATATAATATAAATATGAATTTAATTACTGAAGAAAAAGAAAAATTTTCATATATCCCCTATATTATTTTTACTCTAGTTTTAGTTACAACCACTACGCTGGCTGCCTTTGTTTTGGCGGATAATGCTGATAAACTCATGGATTCCGACAATGACGGGCTTAGCGATTATGCTGAAAATAATATTTATTATACGGCCTGGGACAATCCCGATACTGATAATGACGGCATTAATGACGGTCTGGAAGTAAAAAACGGTTATTCGCCCAAACAACCGAAACTAAAGATGGACAAGGTTGATTCCGATGGTGATGGTCTTAATGATGAATGGGAAATAAGACTTGGTTCAGATTTAATGAAAAAAGATACCGATAATGACGGCTATTTCGATGGCACCGAAGTCATGAATAATTTTTCGCCTACAAGTCCTAAAACTAATAAAATTGAAAAGCGAATAGAGGTAAGTACAAAAACCTTGCGCTTAAGTTTTTATTTCGGTGATATTTTACTGGATAATTATCCTGTTTCCACCGGTAGAATAACGACGCCTACTCCTTTGGGCGAATTTTCCATTATTGCCAAATATCCTCTGAAAAATTATAACAATCTGCCCAATACCAAATGGAACATGCATTTTGCCACAGTCAAAGGCCTAAGATATTATATCCACGGCGCTTATTGGCATAATAATTTCGGGTTGGCCACTGTTTCCGGCGGCTGTGTTAATCTGCGTTATGAAGATGTGGAGAATCTGTATAACTTCACTCCAATAGGCACCAAAGTAATTGTGGAATAATTATAAAAGGAAGCCAAATTTACTATCTACACATAAAAAACGCTCTCTGTCTTTTACAGAGAGCGTTTTGGGTTGTTTACCCCCACTCAATGGTAGCCGGCGGTTTATCGGATATATTATAAACTACCCTGCCGACTTCCCGAATTTCATTGGTCAAACGGCGAGAAACTACCATAAGAAAGTCATCCGGCAGTTTAGCCCATCGGGCTGTGAAGCCATTCACACTCCAAATAGCCCATAAAGCTAAAACATAACCGCTATTAGCGTCGTCACCCTTGGTACAAGTGGTTTCTGATTTGGTTACCACTGCTCCTGCTTGCCAAATACCGTTATAAAGTTGCCATTTATGCAACTCTTCGATGTAAATGGCATCAGCCTGACGAGCAATTGCTAATTTTTCCGCAGTAATTTCACCTTCAATCCTGACCACCAAACCCGGACCGGGAAAAGGATGACGGGTTAGCAATTCCTCTGGCACATCGATTTCTCGTCCGATATTGCGGCCGCTGTCTTTGACGCAATCGGCCAAGGGCAAAATTTCCTGAAATTCATCGCTAAATTTCAGATTGACATTGTGATGCAATTTAATTTGCGCTTTGGTCGCACCCGAAGCATAGCCGCCGCCGCTTTCAGAAATATCAGTGTAGAGAGTGCCCTGCACAATAAAAATTGCACCAAATTTACGGGCTTCAGCTTCCAGGATGTCTTTGTAAACACTACGCATAGCGACCCGCTTTTCCTTCATCGAGATTTTACCTTTTAAAACTTCCAGAAAACTGTCAGTGGCATCGACTATCAGCAATTCCAGCCAATCTTCCTGACCGAAATACTTAAGCACGTAAGCCTCATCATCAGGACGATCAATGCCTTTAATGTAAATGGCCCTGATTTGACAGTATTTACCCTGAACTGCTTCTTTCAGCAAGTAAGCAACAGAGGAAGAGTCTGAACCTCCGGAAAGAGCCAAAAGTACTTTCTGCGAACCGATTTGCTGACGCAATGACTTGATTTTTTGTTGAGCTACTTTGCCGGCTGGAAATTTGTCATTGGCTTCACAAATTTTAAAGCAGAAATTGGCAAAAATCTGCTGCCCATATTCTGTCTCAGTTACCTCAGGATGAAATTGTACTCCCCAAAGATGCCTATAGTTACCAGCGGCGACAGGTGCATTATCTGTTTCGGCTAAGACAACCAGTTTTTGAGCGATTACTTTGTCGCCATGGCTCTCTAAAACAGGCATGGCTGTCGGGCAATTCAAAAACAATACCGACTGATTTTGAGTCTTAAGAACATGAGTGCCAAACTCACGTTTTTTAGAACCGATGACAGAATCACCAAGATGTTTAGCCCAGAGCTGAAAACCCAGGCAAATGCCTAAAATTGGAATGCCCAAATCAAAAATCTGGCTGTCAAAAGGTGGCGGCTGTTCATAGACTGAAACCGGTCCCCCTGAAAGAATAATGCCCTTGGGGTTTACTTTGCAAACATCTTCGGCTGTGACGCTGGCTGGATCAGCCACCAGGCAAAAGACACCCAGTTTATCCAAAGCCTGTTTGATTAGATGATCAAACTGGCTGCCAAGCACAAAAAGCAAAAAGATTTCATGGGTTTGTCTGACTTTCATTTCCTCATTGATTTCAGTCAGCGACTTCTCATCCGCATGTTTCAGGGTATAAAGCATGACTTGTTCCTCCTTGATAGATTTGCAGTTTTAAATAACAAAAAACATGGCTTAAAATTAACAAGCCATGGCTATTTTGTCAATTTTAATTCAACCAAAAACCATATCCTGAGTTGGCAGGAAATTTAAGCCCATGCTTTTATCTTTAGCTTTATTGAATGAATCACGAATATATTCCTGGTCAATCTGTGCCAAGAGCTTTGCTAAACTAATATTTTTATCAAAATTCTCAGCTGGCCAAATAACAATTTTTTCATTATAGCTTAAATAAATAAACTTGGGAGTCCTTAAAAGAAAGTTATAACCATAATATTTTAATTGCAAATTTTCCAGGACCAGATCACCGATATTACTTTCTTCATTATATTCACCTAATAAAAATTTATCCTTGTTATTATTAGCAGGCAGTAAATTTATATAGCCAACAGCTGAAGTAATTTCATATTTAACCTGCCTTATAATATTAAGCCAATATTTAATTTCCTCAGAATCATTAGCTTCTATATTCTTTAGCCCGTATTTAATCACTGCCTTAATAACATCAATAACAATTTTATACTTAAACGGCTGCCAAAAACGTAATGCCAAATTTATATCATCTCGGAATTTAAAAAAATGTTTATTATTATTAAACCATTTAATTTCACCAAATTTACGATTGTGTTCATTAACTATTTGGTTCAAATTAGTTTTATCAATATCAATAAATTCCTCTTCTTCAAATAATCCTAGCGGTTGTGTTTTAGGCACCAAAAAATAGCCGGTTATATTTGCGCATAAAACCGCGTAAAATATAGATTCAAATTTGTCAGAATATTTAATGATCATAAGACTAGAACTCGGCTGGAATCAATAACCGCAAATGCCCATAATATTCGCAGAGTAAATTCCAGCCGGTTGTAATTATTTAATTTCCCCCTATTTAATATAATAGGGTCCATTTATGTTTATTAAATTGTTCTTGTAAAAAAAATCAATTCAAAAAAACTTACTAATACTTTACGATAAATTGCTTTTTGTTTTCGGCTCATAATATATATTGATTAATAATTAATAAACTGTTATATTAATAAAAAGAGAGGCTTATTGCAAAATAAGTTTAGTCACTGGGTCCTAACCAGATGACTATTAATTCTCGACGAACGAAATTCACTCCGGAAACGGGGTGAGTTTTGTTTTGGGAGGGGGAAAACTTAACTCACCCGTTATTCCAAAGTTATCTTAATAATATTAAGCGTAACTATATTTTCTAATTACGGCTCTGACAACGCCCTGAACAGTAACATTTTTGGCGAAAATCGGTTTCATCGTGGAATTGGCCGGCTGTAACCTGATCCGATTAGCTTCTTTATAAAATTTCTTCAGGGTGGCAAAAGAATTATCCAGCAAAGCCACAACTACTTGTCCGTTAGCCGGATGTTCATTTTTTTCCACCACCACATAATCGCCATCAAATATACCTTCATCTATCATTGACTGGCCTTTAACCTTCAAAACATAAGATTGGGACTCATTTTTTACCAAATCAGCAGGCACCGCAATTTTATCCTTCTGTTCCACTGCCTCAATCGGCTGACCAGCGGTAATTAAACCGGCTAAAGCTAGAAACACGGCTGAAGCCTTTTCATTTTCTATAACTTCAATAGATCTGGCTTCATTAGGATCGATTTTTAAATAGCCCTTTTCTTGTAAAGTCTGGATATGCTCACAAACGGTGGCCGTTGAAGATAGTCCGAAGTGATCGCCGATTTCACGATAACTCGGTGAATATCCATATTCGGCCACAAAGGCGTTAATGTAATCGATTATTTCTTTTTGTCTTTTGGTAAGGCTCATAATTTTATTGGTTATGATATAAGGATTTAATTATTGATTCTAGGTTTTAGATTTTAGGTTTTAGAGTGTTTCTTTATTTAACCGAGCGAATCCACGCATTTAACATTTTACCTGCTTCATTCGCTAATCCAATTGCTTTATTATAATTTTCTTTTAGTAGATAGTTTAAATCGAAACTTAACAACAATTGGTATTTCAATTCCTCCAAAGAACCCATTGAGTATGAATAAAATACAAATTTATCTTTTCCCCTACGTCTAAATCCTTCGGAAATATTTGACGGTACAGACACCGCAGCTCTTCTCATTTGTGAAACCAAGCCAAATTGTTCATCCTTAGGAAATTCCATAGTTATTTTATATACCAGTAAGGTTAACTCGTGCGCCCGTTGCCAAACTCTTAAATTTTGAATTGAGTTTAAATCAGTCATATTTTACTAAGATCTAAAATCTAGAATCTAAAATCCAATCACCAACCGAACAACAACCGAATGATTTTATACTGGTAGTATAACCGAACAAAAACCGAGTGTCAAGAGTCAGTTATCCACAACGGACTAGAACTCGCCTTTGCTCGTTCAGTCCGCTGCACGCATAATAAAAAACCGGTCAATTACGACCGATTTTTATTCCCTATTTCTTCTTCTTTTTAGCTACTTTCTTTTTGGGAGCGCATTTCATTTTTGCGCCGCAACAACCACATGGCATAAGCTTTAAGTTAAAAGTTAAAAATCAAAAATTATAGTAAATATTTAAACTTGTCCCTTGGAGTCTTTTTTTACTTCCTCAAATTGTTTTTCCTCTGCCTTTAACTCTTGTTCAGCAACCTTTTTGACCGGATAAAAACCAAAGAGTGAAAAAAGAACCAAACTCCCGAGTAAAATACCGGCCAGGTTAACTAAAAAAAGAGATAAAGATCCGGCCAAAATATCCCAGCGAAAATAGGCCACACCAATACCCATGACTGACAAAGGTGGTAATAAGGCAATAGCTACGGCGACACCGACAATTCTTTCTGACAGTTCTTCCTTGGAAAAAGACATGGCCGCGGCGATACCTGAGGCCAAAGCAACAGCAAAATAAATCAGGTTAGGAGTAGCCCGAGATACGATTTCATTATTTATTTCCTTATTAACTATAAAAACACCGATTACAAAACCGATTACTACTACAAAAATTAAAGCCAACAAAAGAACCCTTAATGATCTTAAAATTAATTTGGAATCAGCCATAACAATGCCCATGCTAATGGCTAAAATCGGTGAAAGCAATGGTGAAACCAGCATACCGCCGATCACAATCGGAATATTATCTATAATAATGCCAAAAGTCGTAATCAGGGCTGAAATAATTAAAACCAGGAAAAAAGACTGAGTTGGCGAACTAGAATTGATCAGTTTTTCAATAACCAGTTTTTTTTGTTCCGGGGTTATACTTAATAAAGAAATATTTATCATAATTTCAAGTTATTTTTAGACTTTCTTTAATTATAGCAAAAATCTTGACAAAGTACTATTTTTCAGCTAACTTATATATATTAAGGGGGTAAAGATGGCCACGAAAAGTAAAAAAAACAGGCCTAAAAGTAATGAGTTCAAAAAACCAGGCAAAAAACGGCGTAAATCAAAAAAGGGTTGTTTGCGCTGTGATAAAGATTTTAAATCTCAGGGTATTTACAACCGGATTTGTCCTGAATGCCGCACCAGCAATGAAAAAGTATCTCCTTATGCCTTGCCGGAAAATTATCCGGTGCATCAACCTGAAAAATAGGAGGAGTTATGCCACGCGGCCGTAAACCGAAAAGAAAAAACTGGGTCGAGAAAAAACAACCTCCCAGCCAAACTTGCCAAAACTGTGGCCGAAAATTCTGGCCCAAAACCGACAGTGATACCTGCTTATTGTGCTTGAATGGGATCATTAAACCACAGGGTAAAAATATTCCTGTACTCACAGAATTAGACAAGGCTAAACAGGAAAATCAAAAAGACAAACGCCCCTGCCTGCGTTGTCAAAGGGGGTATAAGGGGTCCAAACTGGTTGGTGAATTAATGATTTTTGAAATGAATATACCAGCTAAAGTAATTGTTTCTGTTATCTTTGCTTAATCCTGAATGCTGGCGATACAATCTTTTTAAACGAGAAAAATATCCTTCAAGTTTATTCGTTGATTTGGCGATATTCGGATTATCTAAATAATGGAACATGTCGGGCAAGGCATGAATTACTAAGCTTCTAGTTCTTTGCAAATCACTAAAGACTTTGTGGTTACAGTCGAGTCTTGAAACCGCTTTGCCGAATTTTCTTTCCCACTTATGAAAATCTGAAATAAATTTATGTTTTTCCGGATAATTGTTAATGTTTGTTACCGCCAGTAATATCTTGCGTAATTGTATCGATGGCTCCAGTTTAGGACGCATTCTTAACCAAGATAATCCCTGCCTCTGGATATGAACGATACAGCGCTGTATTACGATATTCGGCCATGCGTCCTTTAAGGCTCTAATTACGCTAGTATTACCGTCAATTGTAATGGCTGTAGGCTTGATTCCTTTATCTGACAGCTCCTTGAACAGCTCAAGGGCGGCAAAGTAATTTTCACGCCTTAAATACCTATTTGTGATGATTTGGCCATTGGCATTATTCATTGCCAGCATTAAGCAATTCATGCGGTGGAAATATGTACCATCAAAAAGCAGATATTTTATTCCGGTTTGTACGTTTAAAGGGCTCGGTAATTTTGCGAGCCAATAACTGATTATTCCCTTAATTGTTTTCCTGCTGTGGTGGCTAATTCCCGAAATTTGCCTGACTGAATATCCTTCGGCTATCCATAATTTAAACCATTTAAGTTGGCGGTTCAATTTATTCTTTGCATTGCGGAAAACAAACAGTCGATTGCACTTCCCGCACTTGAATCTTTGCCGTCCGCAATCATTTTGGCCATAAAAAATTACATTATTAGAGGAGCAATCTGGACAAGTTTTTTTTCATAATATTGAACCAGTTTAATATTAAGTATCAATTTTAATCTAACCTTAACAGAAATTTTGTCTTTTCACCAACCAGTTTGGGTACCATTTACCCAAAGGGACTTTGACTCCGAAGGCATATATAATCGCATTTGTCCTGCTTGCCGCGAAACCAACAGCCACAAAGCTGATGATTTCAATGATTCTGCAGCGGCCGAATCATTATTTAACCGCTGGCAAAGGTAAGCTCCTCAATTAACTGATTGAGGAGCTTTTTTATTTTTGGTTACAAAAAAGTAAGAACCGTCAGGCTTATTAATTAACCGATGCAATAGAATTAAGATGCTGCAACTCACCCGCATTAAAAATCAAGACTTCCATTGGTTCCTCCCCTGTCTTAATAAAATTATCGGCCTGATCCTTAAAAATGAGTCTGATAGTGTTTGAAGTGTAATTTCGGTAATTGTAATTCCAAAGTTCAACAATATGATCATTTGTTTCCCGACGGTCAAAGCCAGTCACCCAATTTTTATGATCAAAGGTCTCGGCAATATAACCGCCGGTTGGATATGATCCCCAATATAAAATTTTACTCTGATAATTTTTCAAAGTTAACCGCAGATAAGCATTTAAATGTTCTGCGCTGATTTGCTTGTCCGGATAAAATAACTCAATCGCCAGTTCAATGCCATTGCGTAAAACCTGAGCGCCTTCCAAATTATCAGGCAGGCCAACAAAAAGCAACTTTTGTTCCGATTGATTCAGATTAACTGCCCGTGGTAAATCATGGCGGATAATTTTTTCCGATAAATCAGCCGCAGTCTGCCAATTATAATTTTTATTGATCAAATTAGCCGTAAAATATAACAACAACAACGCTAAAATAATTTTTCCAGCTATTTTATATCTTTGCAACTGCCAAATCAAAAGACTCAACAAAATACAAAAAATTACCGAGGCCAGATAGACATAGCGCTCCCCCTCATCGCTTAAGTCATTATAATTCAATAGAAGTACCGGCAGAATTATTATTAAAAAAACGTCAAAGAGCAAAGCAACTTTAAACCCATATTTTTTAAGCGCCAACCAAATTAAACCCATAACTAACATTAGCACAGAACAAAAAATCAAGGCGTTATACGTAAAAAAGTCCGTTAGATAAACGCGCGCCTGGCCATAGAAGCCTAAATTAACAATTAAAGAAACAAACATTTTGAACAGCTTAAACGCATGCAATTGAAATTTTTCCTGGGCATAATAACCGAACGCCAAGCCAATAGCATTATATCTGACAAAAAAATAACCAATAACCAAGGCCCAATAACCAAATGGCTTTAATATTATATCCTGCCAGCGGAATTTATTAACCGTAATTGCTTCATACAATTCCCAAACTACGATTAACAGCGGCAAAGTGATTACAAATTCCTTAGTTAACAAACCGACAATAAAGCTAGCCACGGAAATCAAAAGCCAGGAAAATTTCAATTTTTGCCTGAACAAGATATAACCGTAAAACGCCAATAAGTAAAAAAAAGTTGCCATGGGATCAGCCACGGCCGCAATCCAGATCACGGCTTCGGAGTGATTGGGCAAAAGACTGAAAAATAAGGCCGCTAAAATCCCGATTTTTTGTTTATGTTCAGATTGTTCAAACAAAAGTAAAACCAGCAAATAAACCAAGAAGCAAACGCCGATATGAAATATTAAATTAGTCAGATGATAAGGTAAGGGATTCAAACCACCAATTTGATAGTTAAGCCAGAAAACCACATTAACCATGGGCCTGTAACTGCCGCCCACGCCCTGCTCACCATAGTAATTGGCTGTAAAATAGTCTCCCAGGCTATGCTGGCTGGTCTGGGTATTATATAGCCAGTCAAAGTCGTCGGACACGAAAAAATCGTTCAGATTAACAAAATAAAGGCCTAAATTAATGACAATAAGACCTAAGAGTACCCAAAGATGGATTTTGTTGAATTTCATAGGGAGGTTACAAATCTACAAATATTATACAAATGATTACAAATACATCACTAATTTATATTTATTTGTAACTGATTTGTATATTTGTAGCTATATTATACCAAATCCTTGCCTTTTCCCCTACTTTATATTCAGGCAGGCTTCTTGTAGTAATAATTGACAATTGCATTAAAATGTGTTATGATTAGGGGAAATAGTTAATTTGAGCAAGATTTTAAAATAGAGAAAGTTGTTTTTCCACTAGAATTACAGACAAAGTCATTGAATAGCGCATATGAGCGCCAATCAGCAAAACCTCGAAAAAGCCAATTGAAAGGAGCTTGAGAATGAATACCGCGGAAGATACGATGAAAAAGCTGGACAGACTGCTTGAAGATACCCTGCCTGATGATTGTACGGCAAGGGGTATAGGGGCTTCCATTATTGTTAATGAGTGCCTAGACGCTTTCTTGCAAGAAAAAGGCTGGGCTCGTGATAGCATGGGAGCAGTGACCCTGTTCGCTTCAATCATCAACCAGGGCGGGTGGAAAATCCCGAAACACATTCATGATCGAGTCTGTCGTTGTCAGCAACAGCGTCAACCTAGGACCCGCGAGCAGATCATGGCGCCGATGTGGTCTCTAATCGAAGAGTGGGGTCTCCCGACCAAGGAAGAGCCGAAAACCGAAAACGGCGTTACCTATTACACGGAAGCCGCCGGAAGCAGGAAAACCCCATTAATCGAGATCAAGTTTTTCAAAGGTGGACAGGCGTATCACCAGGCAAAATACAATGGTATGGCCACTTTTTATCCGGAAGAAGGAACCTGGCATACGTACGTCTCCTATCCGGATCCAACGGATGAAAATTACCGCAAGGGAGATTATCTGCCTTCAACCAAAGATCGTGAAGAAGCCATTCGGATCGTTCTCGAAGCGGTCCAAAAAATGTAAACAACAAGGGTGTCTGTCAGGCGACAGGCACCCTTTTCAATTTTTAATATTATTAAGGCATAAAGCGTGATTGAATAATAAGATGGTGAGTTTAGAATTCCGTGCTGGCTTGACAAAAATCAAATAAATTGATATATTTAATAGTCCAAAAAAGGATGTAATTTTTAAATTCAAAACTGAAACGAGGAGGAGAAAAAAATGTCAAAATCGGCAACGGTTTACACTCTTATGGCTGCATTGCGCGAGGCCGAGGATATCCTGGGTAAAGGCAGAAAGTGGCAGGCGAAAAATCCTATGCAAGCCAAGCTGATCACTGACTTTTTGAAGTACATCAGTGAAGCCGGCCAGATCAAGGAAATTGAGAGCATTGCCTCGCGTGACGCCAAAAAGATCAATGACTTTCTGGCTCAGCGCGGCTTTTCCATCCAGCTCAATCCCTTTGCTCCGACTGAATTCGGAGTGGCGGCCGTGCTGGACCTGCTGGTCAAATGGTTTCAACCCGGCAAAAAGATCCAGATCACGACCCCGAACAACCAAAAATATCCGGGTGTGCATCTGAAGCAGGGCGTGCAGTTTTTCAATGTGAACGGTGACATGAACAAGCCCGTCGCCAAAATCAGAACCCAAAGCGACGACGAAGTCTTTATGACCATGATCGACCAGGTACCGGACGGTCTGGACCTGCTCGAATTCGCCGCCACCTTGGTAGCTCAGCTCCAGTACGGCAGAGAGGAATACGAGGGCCTGCATTTCCCCATGGTTGATTTCAAAAACCAGCCGGACATTTCCTGGCTCTTGGGCATGGCTACGACTGACAGCTCGGGCGTACCGGCTTGGATCTCCCAAGCCAAACAGGAAACCAAGTTGCGCATGAATGAGATCGGCGCCAGAGTCCAGGATGCTGTGGCCATGGCTACCATGAGATGTGCAATGATGCCGAAACAACCCCTGATCATCAATAAGCCTTTCTTGTGCATCTTCACCAGACCGGGCCTGACCTTCCCACTGGCCGTGTTCTTTCTGGATCCCGACTGCTGGAAAAACCCGGGCAGCCTGGATTAAAAGTCAAAGCTTAAAAAGCTGACCCCAAAATAAACCCCAAAGGGCCCCACATCGTGGCGGCCCTTTTTTAATTCTCAGTTTTTAATTTATCCAGCAATTTAACTATATTCAATTCCGGATAGATGCTTATACGCTTTAAAGCCAATAAATCATCCGGATCCTGCCAGGCATCCTGATCATAGGTTAACCCGGCTTGATAACCGGCTTGTCCGGCTAATTCCTTTATCTGGTCATTATATAAACCAAAAGGATAGCAGATCACGGTAATATCCTTACCCAATAAATCCGCCAGCATTTTTTTACTGTCTGTCAGTTCCTTAAGGGCTTCAGCACTGCTGATTTTGGTCAGCTTGGGATGCCAGACTGTATGCGAGCCGATTTCCACTAAACCGCTTTCAGCCAGTTCAATTATCTGGTCCTTGGATAAATAATTTGATCCGCCCACGCCGGTCATGATATATATTGAGGTCTTAATATTGTATTTTTGCAAAATCGGCCAAGCCTGGGTATAAAAATCCTCATTGCCGTCATCAAAAGTAATAGCCATTATTTTTTCCTGAGGCAATTGCTTCTTAGACAAATAATCGACAACTTCGCTGACAAAAAACGGGCGGTAATCATTGTCTAATAAATCCTTTAAAATCTGCTCAAATTTCAGCGGTTCAATAAAATAACTTCTGGTAATTTTGTCGGCATTAGCGGGTGCAGTGCCGATATGATGAAAATCCAAAATCGGCACAAAAGCCCTTTCTCCAACCTTGAGTTGGTAATACCCTTTTTTCCCCTCTTGCCCATTTTCCCCTTCTTGCTCTTCAATATTTTCCCGATTCCAAACATCATCCGCAGGCTTTGACCGCAAATCAACAAACAAATGGTCAATCAAAATAATGACCGCCACCACTAAAATTGCGATTAAAATATCAATAGCTAATTGGTGTCTTTTCTCCATATGATTTGTCTCTATTTTAGCACTGTTTGAATTATATTGACAAGAAAGTCTCAACTCGTTTCTAGGATTTGCGTGCTCCTTGACAAAACATAAAAAAAATGATATTGTTATATATTGTAAACCCATTAAGGCAGGGGGACTAAATACTGCCCAGGCTGCCACGTTCGTGGCAACCGACAACCTTTACCACCCCGCAGTGCGGGGCCAAATCCGGAAAGGGAGGAAGAACATGAGAGCGAAAGATTTGATGTGTGCCAAGGCTAAGGACGGAATCCTATTGATCGAAGGATTAAAGGATTACCACTTGAGAGTGCTGGGCGCAACCATGCCCTGCAGTTCACATGGGACTGATACGGTCAATTCATTTTACCTGACACCGATTAAAGACCAGAAAGGTCTGGTGTCTGTCCATGTTTGCGCAGCTAACCACGCTAAAGTAGCATGTTTTTTCCTGAACGTTGATTTTAGCGGTCAGGAACCGATCATTGACCTGGAAAATCAATGGCTGCCTCAAGCGGACCGGTTGGGTCAGGTCTATGACAGGGGCATCGAGGTAATGATTGAGAGTATCCTTTTCTCCTCGCGGCTGTGCTTTGATAGCCGACTGCCCGAGAACTATGTGGCGGGTGATGTTCTCTGTCGCTACCTGATCGGCGAAATCAGCGCCGAGGATGTCCACCAAGCAGTCACCAACTTGGCTGATGAAATCAGCGCCCGGGCCAAACTGCCTGAGCTGGAAGAATCAGTCAAACGCTATCAGACTGAACTTGAAACCGTCACCGCGGATCGAGATGAATTCAAACACGTAATCCATGAGAAAACCCAAAAACTCGATTTAATGGCCGACTTCACCAATCACTTACGCGATTTGGTCAAACAACTCGAAAAAAGTCTGGCCTCAAAGTGGTTCCTGAGCAAAAAAGACAAGCAACTGCTGGAATCTTTGAACCAGGTAAGCTGGCGCTAAGGCCAGAAATCTAACCAAAACAAATAAAAGCGCGAGCCAATCCTGGTTCGCCTTTTTTTATATAAATTTTTATGGCTGCGGTAAAAACAACGTAGTTGTAACTTTTTCTAAACAAAAAAGACAAACCGTCTGTAAGTCATTCAGAGCGCAGCGTGGAATCCATGAAGTCCTGGATTCTTCGTTTCACTCTGAATGACGATTTGTCTTTTTTTATTTCTCAGTTTTTAATTTATCAATCAGCTCCTGATAATCCATGGTGATCACGTGCAGGTCATGAATAATATTAGTACAATTTTGCGTATATTTTCGCCTGGGGATTAATTGCCAGTGCAGATGAGCTATGGAACAGCCGGAAAACTTACCGACATTAATGCCGAAATTAAATGATTCAGTGGCAAATAAATCTGCCAAGGCTTTCTTGCTTTTAGCAAATATTGTAAAAAACTCCGCCTTTTCTTGATCATTAAGGTCCTCCACCTGACAGACATGCCTTTTGGGGACCAGCATTAAATTACCGTCCAGATACGGATATTTATTGGCTATTACTAACCAATGCTCCCCTTCTAAGCTTTTTACCGACTGGGCCTGTAAATTTTCAGGATCACAAAACTGGCAGGTTTTGATTTTATCTTTTACTTTCCGGTATTGAGCCCGGCTTGGTTCTAATACTTTCATATTTTAGAAAATTAATTTAAAACAGCCACCTATATTTAATATAGCATGGCTGTTAAGAATTGTCAGGAAGCTTTGATTTTGGCGATTATTTTGCTGGTGCTGACATCGGGGTGAGAATCTGCAAATTCAACCACTTCAATCTCTAATTTGGCTGCCAACTGACGTTTTTCCTCGTTGCGGGACGACTTTGTCGTTTGGGAAATGACCAGAACGTGTGGTTTTACCTGCGTTATTAATTCCCCGATATCATCAAAAATCGTCACCAGATCAACCCCATGGATGTAAGAAATCAGCTCGGCTCGGTATTGCTCCGGAATGATCGGACGACTCGGTCCTTTCATTTTTCTGACTAATGAATCCGAATTGACACCGACGACCAGGACGCTGCCCAGTCTGACACAATCATCAAGATAGATTGCATGACCGATGTGAAACAGGTCAAAAACGCCTGCGGTTAAAACGATGTTATGGCCCATTTTTTTCAGCAGGTCACAATCCGCGCCAATTTTATCCAAAGCAACAATCTTCATTGCCACCTCCTTTGTTTGGTTTTGATATCTGAATTTTATAAACAGAAACCAAATATGTCAAGTAAATAAAAAACACCTACATAAAGCGGATGTTTTTAACGTCTGAACAGTCAAGTCTTGGACCTTAGTTATTGGGATTTTTTTCTTTTCTTAGCTTCCAGCGCACGAATTTCTTTTTCATTAAGCCCTAAGTGGTGGCCGACTTCGTGCCATACGACTTCATAGATTAATTTTTTCAATTTATCCTCGTTACGACCGGCGAATGCCTCTATTGATTTTTGAAAAATGGTAATTTTATCCGGTAATACGCCAAAATATCCGGAATCGCGTTCTATCCGCGGAATACCCTCATAGAGCCCTAAGAGCGTTTCGTCAACTCTGATTCCGATTTCTTGCGCTTTTTTCCTACGCGGATTTTGTTCAATTACAAAAGAAACATTATCCATAGCTTCTTGGATATGGCGCGGCATTAAGGCAATAGCATCGCACACTAATTTTTCGAATTCAAATCTCGTCATAATAATTTCCGACGATTCACAAATTTTTACATTTTTTCCTTGGAAGATTAAAAAATGCAAACATCTACCAATCAAACTAGTGATAATTATAATTCTTAGCCTCTGATAATAAGAGTAATAATATAAATTAAATAAATTGCGATAAAGCCAGCGCCTTGCCAACGTTCCAGGATTCTTTTTTGGCCTACAAACATGGCCAGAAAAAGCAAAACAGTCGCTAAAATCGCCATTAAAATATCTTGATTTAAAGCAGGAGTAAATGGCAATGGTTTGATAATAGAACTTAAACCTAAAATCCAAAAAATATTAAATATATTAGAACCGACAATGTTGCCAATAGCAATGTCGGCATTTTTTTTGTAAGCAGCCATGGCAGAAGTGGCAAGTTCAGGCAAGGAAGTACCAATAGCCACTATGGTTAAACCAATCAAAGATTGGCTGACACCTAAACTAGTAGCAATGCTGACTGCTCCATCAACGATCCATTTACCGCCGATTGTTAAACAAAGTAAACCTCCAATAATCATCAGAATTGAAGTTGATATTTTATGTTCTTTTACACCTTGTTTTTCTGTTTCAACTCCCTTACTAATACCATGAGTATAATAAAGAAAGATCGCAAAAAAGCCGATTAAGATTAAACCATCAATTCTTGTTATGACTGAAAAATTAAAACCGTCTATCAGCGCGTCATTTGCCATTAAAGCCATAGCAATAACAGCTAAAAGGGCCAATGGGATTTCTTTCCAAGTAGTATTATTTTTAACAGCTAAAGGATATATTATAGCTGATATCCCAAGGATTAAAAGAATATTGGCGATATTACTGCCTAAAATATTGCCAATGGCAATATCCGTATTGCCCTGGATGCTGGCAAAAATATTTACAATCAGTTCTGGGGCAGACGTGCCAAAAGCCACAATTGTTAAGCCAATCGCTAGCGCAGAAATGCCAATTCTTTTTGCCAAAGAAGACGCGCCATCAACCAGCCAATCAGCACCTTTGATTAAAACAACAAAACCGAAAACAAAAAGAATGTAAGTTAAGAGTTGGTACATAAAAGTTTATAGAGTTTACTTCAGCCGTAAGGCCATCGGTCTTGAAATTATTAATTTTAATTACAGTGGCCTGAGAGTTTATTCGAGGGTCGATTTATGGGGTACTCTGAGGGCACCCAAGTCGCTCGATAAAAAAGTCTTGTGGCTGGGGAGATAGGATTCGAACCTATGAATGCCGCCTCCAAAGGGCGGTGCCTTACCGCTTGGCGACTCCCCAAAAATTAAAGTTACTAATTGTTTAACCGCGTGCTTGCCTGCCGAAGCTTTAGCGAAGGCAGGGCGACTCCCCAAAAATTTAAAACTACTAATTGTTTAACCGCTTGCTTGCCCGCCAGAGCCTGAAAGGCGTAGGCGGGGCGACTCCCCAAAGGTGTTAATGACCAATAATCAATAACCAATAACCAAATAATTTTCAAATCTCAAATACCAAAATTATTTTACTAACTTTCAACCGCTTGCTTGCCCGCCAGAGCCTGAAAGGCGTAGGCGGGACGACTACCCAAGGATATCGTGATTAGTTAAACGGTTTCGTTAAGCGTTAATCGATAATCGTACTACTATTGTATGCGAAAATGGGGCTAAAGTCAGAGAATAATGTGCCATTGTTTAGATAATAAAAGTCGTTCCTAATTTCGGAACGGCCTTTGTTTGTGATTAAACCATATTGAATAAAGATATAAGAAGATAAATACATCAAAATATTTTATAATAAATGAAACAGCCTATCGTCATGGCAGACAATAGGCTGTAATTTTTAGGAAAAAAATCCAGATTTAGACGCTTCGGGGCAGATGATTTTATAAATTTCACTGCTCTCTTTTTTAAGGATGTTCAGAATTTCAACCTCCTTATCCTTGTGGTTTGCCAGGATTTCAGTAGCAATCCGTTTAACGTCATCATTATGGATGCCTCGTGCTGTTCTAGTTTCAAATACTTCACAGCCATAAACTCGAGCTTTATTAAAACTATAGGTTTCGAGATATGACTCTGTTTTTACCAAAGTAGCTAAGGCCATAGCCACATATCGGGGAGATACGCTGGGATCTTTGGCTTTTGCCTGGACTTGTTCGTAAAATCCTTCCAATTCGGGATTAAGAGCTATTTCCCAGGTCCTTAGTTGGGAAAAATTTAGCGGAGTATCTTCTCCTCTTTCCAGTTTTCTCAGATTAGCAATCAATTCCCTACAATATTGATCGGAATCGAGTTTTCTACCGATGGCTTCTTTAAGTTCTCTTCGGATAAAAAGAACCAAGACGATTAAAGAAGCTACCAGAGAAATTATTAAGGTTATGACCGCAAAATCTTTTCTGGATAAAGCGGTGTGCCAAAATATTGTGTACCCAAAATAAACTAAGTTTGGCACACCTAAAATCCACCAAATGCAGGATAAAACTTGAATATCAAAATTCTCGCGACGACGGTCAAGAAACATTGAAATAATCTCATCCATTTTCCAAACCCAATCAATCTTTTTTACGCTCATTTTTCTCCTCCTTGTTGAGCGGTTAGTTTTAAAAACCAGTTCTTTTTATAACTTAACACTATCGTTTGAAGATGTCAAAATATCCATTAAATTACGAGGCAATCTCCTTATAACTAAGGTTCTAAACCTTACTGTTCAGCCAAATTTAAAAGCAGTGGCGTTAACCACTGCTTTTAAAGTTAGTTTTTTCAGGTTTTAAATTTCCAAACCCCTGATCTTGTGCCAAGGCCCTGAAGGTCGGCGAAATCGCTGCCAACTCATCAAAACTACTGGCAATCGCTGTCACATGACCGCAGGAATCTCCGTTGGAATCGATCATGATGAATTTGTCGCAGATTCTTCTGACCGTGTTCAAACGGTGAGTGACAATCAGTGCGCCTCTGTCTTTGGTCAACACTTTTGCCAGACCAGTCCTGAACCAGCTTCTCGGTGGTGGAATCTAGCGAGCTGGTCGCCTCGTCAATGATCATGAACTTCGGCGCTTTCATGACTGCGCAACCAATGCCCAGACGCTGGGATTGACCGCCGGAAAGTTTAATGCCGTTACGACCGACTTTGGTGTCCAGACCTTCAGTCAACCTTTCGCCAAAATCAATCTGCAGCATTTTCATGGTTTGCCAGACCTGATCATCACTGATCTGCAGTTTGGCTGCATCAGGCAGGCCATAAAGCATGTTGTAGCGGATAGTGCCGTCAAGAATCTGCGCCTGCTGAGGCACATAGCCGATTAAAGACAGCCAATTTTGCAGATCCAAATCGCACAGATTTTGGCCGTTGATCCGGATCATGCCCTGACTCGGATCCATATAGCGCAGCAATAAACGCATGATCGTGGTTTTGCCCACGCCACTGGAACCGATGAGAGCGACTTTTTCACCAGGAGCGATCTTGAAGGAAATCCGGGAAATAACCGATTTGGTCTGTTCAGCTTCCTTGTGCGGATAGCTGTAACCGACCGCGTCAAATTCCACTTCAATTGGCTGATCTGGCTCAATCTTTTTAGTTTGGGACGCATACTCAAGTCCTACCGGCAACGTCAGAGCTTCTTTCATGGCCAGGATGGACGGGGTGACGAAATTAATCTGATGTTCCAGATGTCCGATCCGCCACAGGTTATCGACTATTTGCCGACTCCAGCCAAACAAGGGATAAAGCAGCCCCAGGGCCATATGTCCATGATAAACCTGATACGCTCCCCAGCTGATTAATCCTAGCAGTAAACCGTAATCGACAAAACCGCGCCAGATTACCTGGTAAATAAACCAGAGCCAAAAAGTCCTGTCCGGAACAATCGCCTCCTGAAACTTGTCACAGATGGTCGAAACTTCCTCGTCTTCCTTGGCAAAATTTTTCACCTTTTCAACGTTATCCAATCTTTCAACCAGATAACGATGAAGGTCACGCCATTTTTTATCAATCGGCAGGCAGACCTGTAAAACTTTCCGGTTTAAAACCAGACTCCAGGTCAGATGAATGGCCAGCATAACCGTGACGATCAAACCGGCATAGGGACTTAGAAACCATAAGGCGCCAAAGGGTAAAAACAGCATCAAGATTGCTTCCACGCCTTCAAACAGCATCATGGCTTCCAGCTGAAAAACTCTTTCCCGGCCCTTTTTGATATTGGCTTCATTAAGCTGGTTATGCTCGTCAATATGAGTGCCCAATGATTTTTCGAAAAAAAGTTCGGCCGTGCGCTTATCCAGCTGGCCAATATTTTCCCCGAAAAGATACTCCCGGGCCCGCATGCTGATCAGCTGGATCAGTTGACTGACAATAACGGTGACTGCATAAAGGCAGATGCCCAAGATGACCAGATTAGCATTCATGGCCTTGGGGTTTAAACCATTGAAAACGTAACTTAACGTCCAGGGACCGACAACCATGACGGCGCTGCCAATGGCTTTGACAATTGCCATTTTCTTGGCATACTTTTTCCCCGCAGGGTTGATCAATTCTTGCCAAACCCAGGTGAACATCGCCTTCATAGCGCGGACTTCTTTGAAATAGTCCCGCAAATTTGTGGCTGCCGCACGATCCAGTTCTACGTCTTTCATTTTTTCCTCCCTTTGCCCGCCAAAGCCTTGTGCGAAGGCGGGCTTTTCAAGGTACAACCTAGTTTGCTTTAAATCAGGATAAACAAAGACTCTCTTAGCCTGATTTGGCCGAGAGAGTCTTTAACAATATATTTAAACCTAATTTTAGCTTTAAAAATATTATCCGCACAAAAAACTCCTATGGCCATATTTAACCCAAGCCCCGCCAAAAACTGGTGTTACTGTATAAAAAGTTAAATTTTTATGACAATTAAACATAATATTATTGGATTTAAATCTTAAGAATTCATTTCACTATAACATATTAACAAGAATATGTCAAGTAAGCGCTGAAAACTTATTACTTAATATAAGACGGCTAAACATTTTAAATATTACACTTCAAATCGTCCTTAGCCGTTGACAAAAATAAATTTTAGTGTTAAAATTGCATCAAGCTTTAAACATCAAATCGTAAGACACTTTCAAGGAGGACAAAAGTGGCCAGAAAGCAAGCAATAATCAGGGTGACCAAAAACAATTATCAGCAGGTGATCACCACTCTGCCTGAAAGCAGATTGGAACAGATTTTAAAAAATCTCTTGGTTGGGATCATCGGCAACTATCTGTACAATCTCAAACACCCGGATAACAGACTGATCCCGCCGATGTTGCCCTCCGGCCAAAGCCTCGAAAAACTCAATGAAGCTGTGGGCAGCCTGGTTCTCTCCGGAAAGAAAATGAAAATTGTCGATGCCTACGAACATATACCAGACCGAGAAATCATCAGGCTGACACTGGCAGCAAGCGAATAAATTCTATCATCAAGCAGTCCTGCTCAGCGGGACCGCTTTTTTTTATAACAAAAAAAGCCCGTCGTCACGAGCCATTTTTATACTAACTGATCTTACACTTTTACATACCGTTTGACCGCAATATAACTGCTGATTAAATTTAAAATCATGGCCACCAGGAACTCCAACCCAAATATAAAAATAAAATTCTGATTGAAATAATTAACAATATTAAAATTATTTTCCAGAATAATCTGCAGATACGGCCGCATAAAGCCTAAAAGCGGATAAATAATTATAATCGTAATAATTATCGATAAAAAAGCAAAAATTATTCCCTGGAGTAAAAAAGGCACCTCTACAAACCAGTCCGTGGCGCCAACCAGCTTCATGGCAATTATTTCCTCGCGATGAGTGTAGATCGCCATTCTGATCGCGTTAAAAATAATCAGAATAGAAATTAAGGCAAAAATGATAGCGACTAAAATTACTCCCCGACTGACTTTTTGCGTAATACTGGTGATTCTCTCAATGACAATTTTATGATCATCAAAATCCTTGCTTTCAATCAGATTATTATACTGGGGTGTCTGTAAATTCTCCAATATTACCGGGTAATCCCCTGAATTCTTGGCTTTAATTAATAAACTGGCGCCTAAAGGATTTTTATTAATTTCTTCAAGCGACTGTAAAATCTTAGGATTATCCTGATGTTTTAATTTAAAAGCTTCCAACGCCTGGTCCTTGGATATGTAATTTACCTCCTTGACGGTTGACATTGATTGCAGATATTTTTGCACATCCTGCACCTGGTCTTCAGAGATATCAGCTTTAAAATAAACATTAATATCGACTCTATCTTCAATGGAGGTTATAGCTGTATTGGTAACTAAATTAAAGACGATCAAAAGATTCACGGTAAAAAACGCCAAAACTAAAATAGTCAGCGTCACAATAGACAGCCAAAAATTACGGAAAAAATCCTGCCAGGCGAATTTAATTACTCTGAAGATTGAAGTGAACATATGTCTGGAATTAAATCGATAACTATATTGAAAATTCTAAAAAAACAAAGCTCAAACTACAAGCCACAAATAAACCACAGACTTCAATTGCCAAATTACAAATTTTATTTTGAGTTTTAAAATTTGATATTTGAAATTTATTTGTTATTTGTCATTTGCTATTTGGAATTTATAGAATGTACTTACCTTCTTCCTGATCACTGATTATTTCCCCCTGATCCATGAGAACCACTCTTTTCCTGATATTATTAACGACATCTTTATTATGAGTAACTAACAAAATAGTAGTCCCAAATTCATTGATCTTTAAAAGTAAGTCAATAATGTCATTGGTGTTTAAACTGTCCAAATTGCCGGTCGGCTCATCAGCCAGTAAAATTTTGGGGCGATGAACCAAGGCGCGGGCAATTGCTGCCCTCTGTGTCTCACCTCCGGAAAGCTGATGGGGATAACGGTCAGTTTTGTCTTTTAAGCCCACAATTTTTAATACTTGAGGCACAACATTTTTTATCCGCCGGCTGCTGACTCCGCAAACTTCCATAGCAAAAGCGACATTTTCATAAACGGTTTTTTTGGGCAACAATTTAAAATCCTGATGAACTATGCCAAGCTGTCTTCTTAATAATGGGATTTCCCTTTGTTTAATATCGGTAATATCCCAACCGCCAATAATAACCCGACCGTTATCAGGTCGTTCCTGCACATTTAAGAGCTTAATCAGCGTGCTTTTACCGGCTCCGCTCTGTCCCACTACAGAAACAAACTCTTTGGGCGCAATATGCAAATTCAAATCTTTAACCGCGGTTGTTTTTGGAAAAAATATTTTATTGACTTTTTTAAAATGAATCATAGAGCTCAACCACTAAATTTAATCACAAAACTACACAAAAAAATAATGAAAAATTTGTTATTGGATGGCGGCTTTGACCGGTTCTACCAATTCAACCTTAACCTTGCATAAGCCGGCTGATTTACTGGCTATTTGCTTAAAAGCGACCACGTCCAAATCAATCACCCGATCCGGCACAACACTGCGGTCAGGCCCCCAGTCATTTACCTTCACCACCACTATCTTACCATTATCAAGATTAGTTACCTTTAATTTTGTGCCTTTAGGATAATCAGGTGAAGCGGCGCAATTACAACCCTTGTACTTATACCAAGAAGCAACTCCTTCGGTCATAATGCTGATCTCTTTCAAAAGGGCGAGCTTGGCAAAAGACAAAGGAAATTGAGAAATAACCTTGCTGGCTCCGTCACTGATTATTGAAGGTAAGCCTTTCCATTCAGCCTTATTATCATCATAAAAGTAAAGATTTTTACGGAAATAATCCGTATCGTCATATTTAATGGAAAACCAAAAATTTTTCTCAAACTTTACGCCCGGCTCTGTTTTGATGGCATATTCATAAATCTTACTGGCCATCTGAACACCCGAGCTTAGGCTGCATGGTACTGGCCGGTGCCAGCATAAATTCTTTTAAGACTAAAGTTGCATCGGCCTTTAAAGTTTCTTTATCAATCTGAAATACAAATTTACTGTCAAAAACTTTAAATTTCTTACCAGCCCAAACCTCAGCCTTTTTCAAATCAAAAGTCTGAGTGTTTAATAAAATTAAAGGTTCACCCGGCTCAATCACGGATGGTGTAACGCTAGTTAATTCCGGATTAACCGGAATTTGTGAATCAGTAATCACAGTCGCATCACTAGTTGTGGCCGGCTGGCTGACTGCTGCGGTTGGTACGGCAAATTCAATATTGCTTAAATCAGGCTGTCTGACCACTTCCTGACTAAAAACAATATCCGCAGCCAAAACAGAATTGACGTTTAAGCCCAAAATTGCTAAACTAACTAAGAATAAAGTTGTAACCTTAATTTTTTTCATCATTATAAAATTCAATTAATTAAAGTGCTTGCCCAGTTAAAAGTTTGTGTAATCTATAGATTAACAGGATAAAGAGAATTTAAGAATCCAACCATTTTACATAATTTTTACATAGACTTTTAACTGGGCGGGATTAGTATAGTGGTAGTACGCGACCTTCCCAAGGTCATAGCGCCGGTTCGATTCCGGTATCCCGCTTAGATGCCCCTTTAGCTCAGTTGGTAGAGCGACGGTATCGTAAACCGTAGGTCGCCGGTCCAATCCCGGCAGGGGGCTAAATCTTTAGGGGTTTCCCGCGCAGCGGGACTTCGCTCCGCGGAGCGATCCCCCTTCTCGGCTAATTAGTCGGAAAGAGCGTAAATTTTTATTTGCGCTTTTTCTTTAACTTCTTTAACCACCTCATCAACATTTTTTATCTTAGCTGATATCGCACTCAAAGTTAAGACTCCCTTATCTTCATCCTTTTTATCCAATCGAAGGATCTGTAACGTATTTTTGATGTTTAAAATACCGGTATATTCGCCTTCTTTTAGACTAAAAAGATTATCTTCGATGTCTTTGGGCAATTCACCACGTAAAAAATTACCAATAAGGCCGCCTTGGTCTGCAGTTTCTCCCTCACTATATTGTTTAGCTGTGGCTTCAAAACTTTTACCGTTTTGCAAATCATTAAGCGCGTCCTGAATCTTTATATTAGCCGGTCCATTGATAGCTTGATCAGCTTGGATCGCCTGATCAGTTTTGCTATACCATAAATTCGGCTCTATAAATTCATATTCGTAGGTTTTAATATCTATGCCGTAAAAATCTTCTAGAAATTTCTCGGTTTCTTCCCGACTACCCTTATTTTTGATTATTTCCTCCATCTTATCGCTAATTTCCTGTTTAGTCACATTTAAATTATATTTTTTTGCCAAATTTATAATAATTTTATCATCAATCAAGCGGTTAATCACTTTTGTTTTAACATCTTCATCTGAAGGTAAACCTTTAATCCCGTTTTTTGCCTGGGACTCGTAATATTTCCGGCTGATATTCAAAGTATTAATATAATCTTTATATAAAACAGTCTGACCATCAACTTTGGCAGCCGCAAGCGGCAAAACCTGGGCGATTTTCAGCATAAAATCATTACGCCAATCTAAAACATAATACCCCCAGTAAATAACCCCGACGAACACAGCCACCAGCAATAAGACACTGATTAAACTGCCAATAATTAAAGCTTTAATATTTACCGAAGTTTTTATTTTTTTTGCCCGTTTAAATATTTCCATATATATTAGTTGAAGAAATAAGCCCACCATTTAGCCGGGTTAGATAAAACCTGCACGTCTTTTTGCGTGTCGGTTTGGGTTGGCAGCGCCTGATCCGGAATCACCACTAAATTTTCGCCCTCCTTTTTTAAACCTAATTTCAGCTTGGCTTCTTGTTCGATAAAAATATCGGAATTTAGGTATTTTACCAATTGACCGAAATCCTGATTTTGTTTTTCCAAGCGGGCAATTTCAGTCTGCAAGCCTGCAACTTCGGAATTAACCTTATAATTCTTAACAGTACCGTTTACCACGCCTACCAGAATAATAATTAAAATGAATAAACAAAAAACCAGAAAGAATTTGGAAAAAATTAAATCCGGAAAGATATTTTTCTTTCGTCGTTCAAACATATGTTATATTATACCACAATTTTAGCAAATTATATACTCTTTTTACGAAAACTTTCCTCCACATTATCTTCAGCCTTCTTTACCCCCAAAGAAGTAGCTTTTGGCTTGCCTTCCTCATCATTGCCTTCTTTTTCCTCCAGCTCATCTACGATCAGCTTTTTAAGGCTTAATTCACCGAAAGTCTCTTTGTACTCGGCAATTAATTCATCTAAATTATAATCTTCGTATTCTGCCAATTCATCCTGATTAACAAAGTCATCTATTAATTTCTCCTTAATTTGCGGGCTTAAATCGGTCACCTTTTTAATTTCAATATTATGACCGGTTTGCTCTTTGATTAAATCTGCTAACAGCTGATTGACTTTGCCTGGCTGCTGAATATTGCGCAAAACCAAGGTTGCACCCGCAGCCTGAACTTTGATTGTGCCAATATGAAAAATGGTCTGCCAAACACCATGAACTGAATAGGATATGTCCAGAAATTTTTCAAAACTGATATCAGAAACGGTTTTATGAAAAAAGCCGATTTGATCAATATCAACCAAACGCTGATTGGTTATAATCACAGAATTGGCATACCAGATAAAAAACTCCCGTCCCCCGTAAAATAGTCCGGTAATAATTATGGCGCAAAACAAGGCAACGCCAAGCTCACCCAGGCTGAATAAATAAAACATCATAAAAAAAGAACCCAAAATCAAAACCGTAGTTATAGCTATCTGTTTGGCATAGGTTATCGGGTGATGATGCAAGACTCCGATTATTTCCTCACCTGCATGCAAATTTATTTTCTTGGCAAAATATTGGTCAGACATAGAAATATTTAAATTAAAAAGTAAAAGCCGCGGAGCGGCTTCCCGCTACGCGGGAAAATTAAAAGTTTGAGAATTTACTAGCGCGGCTTGTAATAAATTATCAAAATCCCAGTTTTTTTCAGTATCCTTAATTAAATTCAAATCAGCGCGGGTGACCGGATGTTTGGGCACGTAAAGCGAACAGCAGTCGGCAAAAGGCTGGGCTGAAAGTTTAAAAGTTCGAATCTGTTCCGCAATATTAACTATCTCTTCCTTATTAAAGCCGATTAAAGGCCTTAAAATCGGCAAATCAATAACTTGGGAAATTGCCCGGATATTGGCCACTGTCTGAGAAGCTACTTGCCCCAAGCTCTCCCCCGTGACCAGAGCTGAAATATTTTCTTTTTGGGCAATCAAGGCGGCAATTCTTAACATCATCCGGCGGTAAAAAATTACGCGATAATCCTCAGGTACTTTTTTAATTACTTCCTGCTGAATTGGCAAGAAAGGAACCAGATATAATTTTGAACCATTTTGGTATTCAGACAAAACTTTAACCAGATCCTTGACCTTTTCCTGATTGGCTTTCGGCGTAGCCGGATAAGCGTCAAAATTCACAAAGACAATTTCGGCTCCCCGCTTTTGCATCAGATTGGCCGCCACCGGGGAATCAATACCGCCGGAAATCAAACACAGTAATTTATCAGAAACTCCCACTGGCAAACCGCCGCGGCATTTAATTTTTTCAAAATATATAAATGCATGACTGGCCACCAAATCAATCCGGCAATTAATATCGGGAGTATGCAGGTCAACTTTCTTTTTTAGTTTAGTCATCACCAGCTCACCCAATTGTTCGCTGATCTGCTGGGAAGTCAGAGCAAAATTTTTATTGGCTCGTCTGGTCGTTATCCGAAATGACTTAAACTTTTCTTTTTTAAGCAAAGCTAAAAGATCCTGACCGATCTTTTTAATGTCTGGCTCAGAATTCCAGACCAAAGCAAAATATTCAATGCCAAAAACCTTAAGTAATTGCTCTTTCACTTTAGCCAAATCCCAACCGTCTCCAATATCAATTATAATCCGGCCCTGAATATGTTTCAGCTTCAGCTGACCAAAATCAGCCAGAGACTTTTGAATATTGTGAATCAATTTATTCTCAAAAAACTGCCTGTTACCCCCTTTCAAAGCAATTTCCCCATAATGTATCAATATATACCTATCCATAAAGTTTAAACTAAAACCTAATATCTAAGATCTAAAATCTATTTATATTTTAACAAATTTTTGAAATTCAGACAAACTTCTATCTTGACATATTTATTATTTTAAGCTATACTAAAATATCGCTCAAATTTGTAATTATAGGAGGAGAAAGCAATGGATTTTTGGGTTGCGCATCCCGGTTTTGGGGGAATCATTTTCCTGGTGTGTATCGCGTGTTTTCCGCGCCTTACCACGCTCTTCGCCGTGGCCACGCCATTCGGCTGTCTGGCCTGGATCGGCTGGGTCTTTGCCCCGCATCTGCTGGTCGCCATCCTGGCCACCTACATGTACTGGCACACCAATCCGGTCCTCTGCGTCATCGCCTGGTTCTTCGCCTTAGCCGGCACCGGAGCTGAGGCATCGACAGCATCAAAAAAATCAGGGGGTTAAAAACCCAAAGACACATCGAGCCGCGGCACCTGCCACGGCTCGTTTTTTTACCTAACTATTTTACTTTCGCCAACTCTTGACTTAATCACAAAATCGTGTTAATTTATTTGATAAGCATAGCCCAAGGAGGAAGAAAATGGAATATGTTACTTTGGAAATTATCAGCCAAGTAGGCATAAGCGTCTTTGGCGTTTTGGCCATCATTCTTGTTTCGCGCAAGAATAAGTGGGGTTTTGTTTTCGGCCTGGCTTCACAGCCCTTTTGGTACATAACAGCCTATTTACACAGCCAATGGGGCATCATGTTTTTGAATGTTATTTACACAGGCAGCTGGCTTTACGGATTTTACCAGTGGTTCTACAAAAAGGAGGAAAAGCCATGAGCCGATCAGACATCAGAAATATATTCGAAGAGCTGGAAAAGACGCACCCAAAGGATGACTTAAAACTCAAGGTTTTTGACTGTTTTCTCGGTCACCCGACAGAAATCAGACGTATCGGTTTTATGCCGCAATTGATGAACCTTAAACGGCCAGACCATCTGGAAATTTTCATGGCCGCGGTTCAGGAAAAATTCCGTTGGCTAAAAGAAGAACTGTCCTGGGATAAGATCCCGGCAGCCGAAGCATATTTCACTGAAGCCTGCTCTTTATTGCAGTCGTGATCAAGGAGGCTACCATGTATTGTCCTTTTTGCCGGAGTAACAAGCACACCATAAAGAACTGTCCCCAAACATGTTCGGGTAATCTTAACAGAAGCAAAATGTCCTGTAAATTCTGCGGCAGCAGAAACCATAATATAGAAGCCTGTCCGCAAACATTTTCTGGGAACGCAGCGCGGGCGTGGCATCCGGAAACCGTTGCTGATCATTTTGTCAAAGATAAAGATTAAAAAACAGAGGAGGTAATTCATGTCTGAGCCAAGATTTCAGTGTCGAGCCTGCATGAAGGAACTGACCAAAGAAGAAGCCACCAAGGGCAAGCTTCAACTGAAAGGTGCCGGTTTTTGGGGACATTGCCCAAAATGCAATCGGAAAGCACTTTTCTTTTCCATCCCGGAGCCTCAAACAGTCGCAGTGCAAAACCAGGAATTTCAAAGACCACTCCCCTCAAAATGTCCTAAGGGACATGAAGGTAAGATTGAAAGATGGGGCCTGGCTTTCAGGTGCCATACCTGTACCACTATTTTTTCATCCTGATCTAAAAACTCAAAGAGTCCCGCGTCGCGGGACTCTTTTTCTTTTTAAACTTTATATTTCCTTTAAAATTTCTCTAGTAGCGATTCTATCATCCCATGGGTATTCCTGACCATTAGATTTAATGCTCTGTTCTGTCCCCTTGCCCGTAACTAAAACCAAATCACCGGGCTGGGCCAGCTGACAAGCATATTTAATTGCCTCTCGGCGATCAATAATTTTAAATAAATTCTTATTTTCGACTTTACCTGCGCTAATTGCTCCGCTAGCAATCTCGTTCAAAATTTTTGAAGTTTGTTCATCATAAGAGTCTTCGTCAGTAACAATACTGATATCTGCCTGTTCTCCTGAGATTCTGCCTAAAAGCGGACGCTTGGCATGATCCCTGACCCCGCCGGCTGAACCAAAAACATGAATTATACGATTTTGGGGAAACATTTTTATGGTTTTAAAAAGATTATCAAAAGAAACAGGGTCATGAGCATAATCAACCAACACGCTAAAGTCCTGACCTTCATCAATAACTTCCATGCGTCCGGGCACACCGGTTACTTTGACTAAAGCCTGTTTACACTGATTTAAATTCAGACCAAGCTGCAAACCGACACAAATTGCTGCCAGGCAATTATATACATTAAATCTGCCAATTAATTTTGTCTTTATATCTTCAGTGCCTACCCGAAAAAAAGATCCATTAACCTGCAAATTTATATCCCCGGCTAAAACCACCCGGGCCTCAGGCAATTTGCTGACAAAACTGATGCCGTACCCGAATTTCTGATCCGCCGAAAAATTAAAATAATACTGCCAATGCTGATCATCCAAATTAACGACCAAAGCCTTGGGAATTTCTTTACCGTTAATTTTCTTTCTGGGAAATTTGCTTAAACCAGCAAAAAGCTGCCCCTTGGCTTTTTTATAATTCTCAAATGAGCCATGGGCTTCAATGTGTTCTGGCGTCAAATTAGTAAATACCGCCACATCATAATTTATGCCCCAATTACGGTTTTGCATAATGCCTTCTGACGAGGTTTCCACGACGGCATATTTACAACCGGCTTTAACCATCTGTTTCAGCATTTTCTGCAAGGTTAAACGGCCCTGCATGGTTTTATGAGTATCGTTGATCCATTCTTTATCAGCTATTTTAAAATTAACCGTGGTCATCAAACCGACTTTGGCTCCAGACTCTTCCAAGACCTTAGCAATCAAATTGCTGGTTGTTGATTTGCCGTTGGTGCCGGTAACCCCGATAACAATCAGCTTTCTTGATGGAAAGCCATAAATGTAATTAGCCAAAACCGCCCAACACTTATGGTAAAATAAGAGTAACTTTTGGGGAATTAGTTTTTTGATAAATGATTTCATAATTTAAGCTTATTATGCAAGAATTTTATCATATTTATAATCTAATCACAATGACTTCATCAGTTACATCTACGGCACAAAACCTTGACAAATAAATAAAAACATGATAGAATTACGAATCGAAATTAAATTATTTAAGGGAAATAGCCAAAAGATAACGAACCTTAAAATCCCAGAAATCTGAAACAAAGGAGAAAGTAATGGCGGATGAACTGATGGTGCGGCAATTGTCTGAATTGGCCAAAACCAAAAAGGTCACCTTGACGGTCATGGTTCTGGACAAATCAGGGTCCATGGCCAATTTCGGCACTGCCCCGATGGACATGGTCAATGAGATTATCAGCAAACTCAAAGCTGAAAATAATGACCAAAACGAATACTATTTCGGACTGGTCAGTTTCGCAGACATGATGAAACTCGAAATCCCCATTAACAAAGTTGACCAAATCGACCCATTGCTGAGTTACAACCCCGACGGCAACACCCAGCTCTATAAGACGGCGAGAAACGTCATTTCCTCCCTGCTGAATCTGGTGCATGATCTGCCCGAGGAACTACAAAGCAACATTAAGGTCGTAGTCGGCGTCGTCTCTGACGGAATGGACAATCGCTCGCCCCGCGACCGATATCCCGAGAAACTCCAGCAGACCAGCAAACGAGCCCTGAAACACGGGTTTGAACTACTGGCCTACGGTATCGGCATCGATGCCACTCGTCTGGCTTATGCTATGGGATTCCTCGAAGCCAAGGGATTTACCCTTTCGGGGCAGGCCAGAAGCTTCGTAGATGTGGGCGCCTCAGTGTGCGAATTCTCCACCTGCGGAGGATGGAGAAAAAATTCCACCCCGCCCAGCAATCCGTAATCAAACACAAAAGGGCCGATGGTTTTACCATCAGGCCCTTTTTTTATATTATCAGTAAATATCTTGACATTTGCCATAAAAGATATTACAATACAGCTAATATACAAATTTAATTGATTTTGCTATAATTAGCTTAACCAAAACATGGTTATTTTTTATTTAAACATCGCGGGGTAGAGCAGTCTGGCAGCTCGTCGGGCCCATAACCCGAAGGTCGTTGGTTCAAATCCAACCCCCGCAACAAGACGACTTAGTAGCTCCCGCCTACGCTCCGGCTTCGGCGGGCAGGCAGTACTGGAAGAAAAGATTTGAAAGAACGGCCTACCGACTTCGCTAGTAACTTTAAAAATAAAATTTAATAGATTTTACAATACATGACTCGGTAGCTCAGTCGGTAGAGCAACTGCCTTTTAAGCAGTGGGTCCCGGGTTCGAGCCCCGGCCGGGTCACAAAAATAAAAAAGACAAACCGTCATCCAGAGCGGAGCGAAGAATCCAGGACTTCATGGATTCCACGCCTTGCTCTGAATGACTTACAGACGGTTTGTCTTTTTTATTTTATTTAACTTTTTCCTCAAACTCCAAAATATCCTTTTTTGTATTTAAAGGTTGCCAAAAACCTTCATGCTTATAGACTTTTAATTTCATTTTGGGAAAAACATCATATTCCAGACTACCTTTAACAGGCAAGAGACTGATCAAATCGTCTTTTTTAAATAAGTACCAGCCGCAACTGACCCAATCATTCAAAATTGGTTTTTCAATGAACTTAGCCAAGCCGTCTTGTTCTTGGACCAAACCAAACGGTAACTGCGGGTGAGCCACGCAAATAGCATTCGGTCCCAGCGCTGCCAACAGTGTCAGATCAATATCCGTAATATCATCGCAATTTAAACACAGGACATTGTCAGATTGAACCGGCTCCAAAGCCTGACGCAAGGCACCGGCCGTGCCCAGCGGTTCTTTTTCAATCACAAATTCAATGGGATAATCGGGATAATTTACTTTTACATACTCGATTATCTCATCAGCCTTATAGCCTAAAGACAAAACTATTTTTGCTAACTTTTTGGTACCAAGCAACCAATCCAGCTGATGTCCTAAAATCGCCTTGTCCTTAACTTTGACCAGTGATTTGGGCAAAACATCTTCCATGCGATTGCCTTTGCCACCGGCTAAAATAATAGCTTCCATAATTATTGGACTTCATTTACCTTCCACGTTTCTACAATCTCCTTCAACAAAGTAGAGGCTATCTTGCGGTCAATTGCGCCGGCTACTTTTTCAACTTCAGCCCACTTAGTCAATAACTTTTGGGAAAATTCCACTTTTTGGTCAACAGGCGCCGCTTCATACTGCTGATACAGCCTTTTTCTTTCCATCATTAAATTATGCATCCGCATTAATAATACCGGAATTTCCCTATCCCCTTGGGCCAAATTTTCCTCAATCACCTCTCGTAACCCCTCCCTCTTTTGCTGCGGGAAAATCTTCTAAAAGCTGATTTAAAATCTCTTCATCTGTTCTGCCTTCAACTTCAATCGGTTTCTTTTCCGGTTGCTGGCCGAAACCGCTTTCCATATTTTGCATTTCCATATATGTTCAAATTAATATTTAATATTATAATTTATAAACCGGTGGTATCGGCTTAATAAAATTCTGCGCCCAGGTATACGTATAGGCGCCCTGGTTAGGTATGATTATTATATCACCTTCTTTCATTTTCTTAGCATAGCAATAATTGCCCCAGGAATCTTCAGGCAAACACAAGGTCCCCTGCAAAAGTACTTTAATTTCCTTAAATGCCGGCCGGGTCAAATTTATAACCGGATAATAATTGGTCTGATAATACTCCCAGCCTGCCATATTTATACCACCGTCCAATATTACCATATCCTCAGCCTTAACATCAACTACTTTCATCACCAGATGCATGGCTTTAGTGGAAATAATACGGCCCGGTTCGAAAAAATAATGGCAATTAACCAGCGGTTTCAAATAACGATTAATTGACCAGCTGATTGTGTCAACATAATCTTTCAAAGTCGGCGGTTTAAAAATATAATACTTTGCTGTAAAATTTGGATTTTGGTTATAAAAATCAGCCGCAGTTTTAATCACATCGCCTTGCGGCATGTCCCAGGGATAATAGCCGTCAACCAAGCGCGGACAAAATCCGCCGCCCAGATCAATAAATTTAATTTCTGTTAATTCTTCTTTACTAAAATTATAACGCAGATATTTTCCTAAAAGTTTAATCAAATCATGATAAGGCTTTTCCGTTTCATTCAAACTCATATGACATTGGATGCCTTCAAGTTTTATCCGTGGGTATTTTCTGGCCAAGCGCCAAAATTCATTTAACTCTTTCAAATCAATGCCGAATTTGCGCCAGCTACCGTGCAATTTAGTATGAACCCTGACTCCTGCCCTGATTTTTTCACCGTGTTTCAAAAGTTCTCCCAGCCGCTTTAATTCACCGAAACTGTCCAGCTGAATTAAAACTTTATGTCTATGCTTAATTGCCAGCTTAAGTTCAGCCGGTGTTTTACCCGGTCCGGAAAAAATAATATGTTTAGCTTTAGTTGCCAACGCTAGCTGCAATTCCCTGCCGCTGGAAACGTCCAGACCCAAACCGTTTTTAACAACTCCCTTTAAAACCCCAGGATAATGGTTAGATTTGACCGCATAATAAGCCAGATAGTTAGGTATTTGCTTATGAAACTCGAATTTAAATTCCTTAAGGCTTTTATCAAGCTCTTTTTTATCAAAGAGGTAAAAAGGCGTCTCATGCTTTTCAGCCAAATCCAAAATTGCCTGACGCTTAGTCAATGTTTCTCTGACTACGTTCAATAAACGGCCGGTTAAATCAGTTGACCGCTCACGCAGCAATTCATAAACGAGTCTCTTACTTTTTCTAAAATTTTTTACCAGCATATTAGCTTTGTAATAATTCTTTAAACTTTACCAGGTCCGCTCCTCTGGCTTTAGCCCTTAATTCCTTAACAAATACCTCTTTTCCCTTTTTAGTCTTGGATTCATCAGTATAAAAAGATAAAGTTTTATCAGCGATGCCGCTTAAAGCCTTAAAGGCCTTATCTACGTCTGTAATTTCATAACCTTTTGCCGTCTTTTTCAAGGCGCCACTCGAGATCAATGAGTCAATCATGGCGATGCCTGTATAATGATAACGTTCGCCCATGCTTTTTGGTTTGCTGGAATTGCGGACCAAATAACCACTCATGATGCCAATCTCGGAAATTAATAAACTTTTCAAATCAACTTTGACCTTACCGGCTTTAGCCGCTTCATAAACTGAGTTTCAAGCCAACTGTTTCAGCTTTAAGTTCCTCTAAAATCCAGGCGCTGGAATCCTTGCCCAGACGTTTTCTGATCTCATCATCTTCATTGGACATGACTGTATGTCCGATTTCATGCATGGCCGTGGAAATCAAAGCGCCTTGCCTATATTTTTTTTCAGATACGTCGATTTTGCCCAAAACTTTCTCGGCCAAAGGCATTTCAATAAAATTAGCTACATCCTCCACCGCATTGGTATGGGTCAAAATAATTTCATCACCGCTTTCAGCTGTGGTAAAAAAATGCAGATTGGGCCCAAAGGCAAAAGGCTGAAAATTCAAAAGCACTTTGGGAATTTCAAATTCCTCCTTTTTCGGATCGCGAATTTTATTTAAATATTCCTGGGCATAATCGCGCACCTTATTAAACCACTTCTCCATTTTTAAGGCCCGTTCGGTCCGTTGACCATAACGCAATTCAATATCAGTTTTATTTTCGTGTACACCCTGGCATTCTTGGGTAACCAGCATGACCGGACAGCCGTCCTGAGCCAGTTCACTGCATTGGGCATTTAATCCGGTCCACAACTTATATGCTTTTTTCAAATCAGTCTCTTTGGAGCCGTAGGTTTCAGATACTGACGCTAAATATTGCGGCAATTTATCATATTTGGCCGGCAACTTTTTTTCAGCCACTAATTTCTCCACTTTATTTTTTAAAACCAGCAGATATTTGGCGATTTTTTCAAATTCCTGGGGAAACATTTCAGAATACGGCACCAAATCAACGGCTTCGCCCTTATCTTGACGATATAAATCATATAAAAATTCCGCGCCTTTTTTAGAGCCCAATTTTGTTTTTTCCATACCACCTGGCTGATCATGAAATTCAATTTGTTTGATATAAGCGTGATCAATATATTTGCCGAATAAGCCGCCAAAATTAATCATCAGTTTCAACTCTTCACGATTCAGACCCATTTTTTTCAATTGTTCCTCTTTAATATTTCTGCTCCAATGTTCAATCAAGGCGACTGAAGCCAACTGTCTTTCAGAAGCTAAAAGCAACAGTGAACGCCAAGCTTCAGGCGCGACCGGACGCAATTGTTCCAGGGTCATTAATTGTCCGATCTGAAACATTTTTTCCAATTCCTGGGGGTTTTTAAGCAAATGGATTGATTCGGCATTTTCCTTAGTGTCAGGTACTTCTTGCAACCATTAGTTAGCATTAGCTGTCACCAATTCTGTAACATGTTCTTGCCAGCGTTTATTCACTTCATTTTTGGCAGCCAAAAATAAGTCCTCAACATTTTCCAGATTCTGCGGGACTTCTGGCCAGCCTTCTTTTTTAACCGATTCTTTCAGCCTTTGTCTGGCTTCTCTGCTCAAATCAATATACTCGGGCAAATCCTGTTTTTCCAAGACATGTGATCTTTTGACTCTCGTCTGGTTTATTAAAACTTTCCCCGAATCTTGGTTCGCTCATATTATTTTTTAGTAATAATAATTTTGTGTTTAGTAAACCTATATTTATCGCCCCTGCGCATCACGGTCTGCCATAATTTCAGCCACTCCCCTTTATTCATATAACGCAAACGATAAGGATCATAATTATCTTTATCCAAGGCTGCCTTTTTAGAAAAGACATCATCAAAAACAATTGTCTTCTTTGCCACGCGATAAGCTTCTTTCATGGCTTTTTTAATATCCTCAATGGTCTTTAAATAAGAGTAAGTAGTATAAATATAAACCAGGTCAAACTGTTTGTTTTTAAATGGTAACTTTTTGGTACAGTCAACGCACTTAATAAATGGCGATTGGGCGTTTTTAACCGCAAAAGCTGAAAAATCAAGGCCATAAATATCCAGTTTCTTTTTATACTTTTGCTCCAATATTTTCTTTAATTCTTTAGCCAGATTGCCACAACCGCAGCCAATATCCAAAAACGACTGAAACTTATATTGTCGCAGTAACCCGTGAGCGATTTTCTTGTAGTTCATGAACTTATCATAATCCTCATACACCCCGCCGAAATAATATTTTTTGTCAAAACTCTTTTTAGTAGTTGCCATTTATTTTCGTGTTTATTTTTAATTAAATATTTTTTGAAACGAAAACGCCCTGAAATATATTTCACGTAGGGGCGGGTCGCGACCCGCCCCTACGACTGCCGTAGGCAACGGGCGTTTTCGCCCTCTCCTTTTATCCGTGTAATCTGTGATAATTAATCAGTCATTCAGACTTCCCATTTTTTTAAATACAAAAACAAAAGACAAAATCACGAGTTCCAAAGCCCAAAATCCAATTTTTATATAATCACCGAGGGCCGAGCCGAGACACCATCACGATGACCGTCTGGACTGATCCCGTCCAGGCTGAACTGCCTACCACGACGAACCCAATTACCGCGCGGCACCAAACCAGCTCCTTTAAAAAATGCCCCAGCATTCCAGCAGATTCTGCCGTTTCCTTCAAAGTCATCTATAACTTGATTATGCTTCTGCAAATAATAAAGAAAATATGCCAGCTGGGCTTCAGGAGTGGTAAATTCTTCATTAGCGTACTGCTCATCCGTCTGAATCTTGGCCAGATATTCTTCAGGACTTTGTCCTGCCTCTAGCTGCTTTCTGCCTTCAATTTCTTGACCAGCCCCTTTTTTAGGTAAATCAGGAATATCTTCAATAAACATAACTTGCCAACCGCCTGTCTTTTCTATTAATTCTTTTTTTGTCCGGCCTCCATGATTATCCTTATCAAACTTTTTAACTCCATATACCAGATCACCTTTAACGTCTGCGTCTTGGTATATATCATCAACATAAATAGGCTGTGGCTGGCCGTCTTTCATTTCTAATTCCAGCTTTGTCGTCCCATCTGTTGCCAACAAATTCCCTTCTCCGTGTTTTTTCACTATCAATTCCCCTGCCTTTTCAGTAATTTCGCTTAATCTCATGCCAATCGGCACCAAAAGAAGCTGAGTAAAACCCTGCTCTCTTTTTTTATCCAGCATTTCTACCTTGACTTCCATGCGAGCCTTTATTTCTTCATAACTGGGAATTGGTTGTTCATTCCCTAAAATATCTATCATTCCCCATTCCCCGTTTTTCAGCTTTTTCAAGATACCGACTTTTTTAAGCGTCTGAACTTGCTCTTCGTATTGTTCCTTGAGATTTAATTCGCTCTCCAATTTTTTACCGATAACCTCTGCTGTTTTCTTGTTTTTTAAATATGCCAGCAATTCCTGATATTTTTTCAGCGCTTTTGACAACTGATTGGCTGACTCATAGCCTTTGGCCTCGTCAATCATGGCCATGACTTTTTCTTTTTCATCAGGTGTCAGATCCATTTCCTTAACCCGACCCAAAACCTGCCTGGCCATTTCCATGACCGGCGCTTCGGGGGTTTTCGGTTGTAGATTTTCTTTGTTCATATATTAAATTCTGGCGAAAACAGCCTCTCTTGTGTCATGGTGAGCCTAGTCGAACCATAGACACCGACTGCGCCACCCGTTCGACTGTGCTCAGGGTGACAAGAGAGGCTGTTTTCGCCTCACCAATCTCCAATTCTCAATTCCTTAATTCCGGTCGCGGATTTACTTTTTCAGAGGTTTATGGACGTTTTCGCCCTTCACTCTTTATTTGCGCAAATTATTGGTAGCCAATCCGAAGATTGGCAAGTATTCACCAATTTTTTAAAAATTAAATTCAAGGTCAAGAATTCAAAGCCTCAAGAAACAAAACACAAAATCCAAAAACTTAAAACCTTACCGAGCCGCGAACCCCGTAAGCGCCACCATGGACGCCCGGATTACTCCAACCCAGGAGGAACTGCCTATCATGCCGACCCCAACCACCAAACGGGACGCCGCCCTTTCCTTTAAAATATGCCCCGGCATTCCAGCAACCATTGCCCTTGCCATCCCAGTCATCTATAACCTGATTATTTCTTTGCAGATATTCCATGAAATATATCAGCTGGGCTTCAGGAGTGGTAAACTGTTCGTTTGCGTACTGCTCCTCCGTCTGAATCTTGGCCAGATATTCTTCAGGACTTTGTCCTGCCTCAAGCTGCTTTCTGCCTTCAATTTCCTGTCCCTTGCCTTCCGCAGGCAAGTCCGGCATGTCTTCAATCATTAAAATCTGCCAGCCACCAGTTTCGTTTATTAATTCCTGCTTGGTTTTGCCGCCATGATTATCGTCAAACTTTTTAACTCCATATACCAGATCACCTTTAACGTCTGCGTCTTGGTATATATCATCAACATAAATAGGCCGTGGCTGGTCGTCTTCCATTTTCAATTCCAGCTTTGTCCCGTCTGTTGCCAGTAAATTACCCTCTCCATGCTTTTTCACTATTAATTCCCCTGCTTTTTCAGTAATTTCGCTTAATTTCATGCCAATCGGCACTAAAAGCAATTGGGTGAATCCCTGTTCTCTTTTTTTATCCAGAATTTCAGCCTTGGCATTCATGCGTTTCAAGATCTCGTCATAACTCGGAATCGGCTGTTCATTGCCCAGAATATCTTTCATTCCCCATTCCCCGTTTTTCAGCTTTTTCAAGATACCGACTTCTTTAAGCGTCTGAACTTGCTCTTCATATTGTTCCTTGAGATTTAATTCGCTCTCCAATTTTTTACCGATAACCTCTGCTGTTTTCTTGTTTTTTAAATATGCCAGCAATTCCTGATATTTTTTCAGCGCTTTTGACAACTGATTGGCTGACTCATAGCCTTTGGCCTCGTCAATCATGGCCATGACTTTTTCTTTTTCATCAGGTGTCAGATCCATTTCCTTAACCCGACCCAAAACCTGCCTGGCTATTTCCAAGGCCGGATGTTCCTGCTTTTCTGATTGTTCCATTCCTTTTGACATAAATTTTACTTAAGCGAAAACGGCTGACGTTATTGACACCCATATGTAGAGACACGGCGCGCCGTGTCTCTACCGTCCGCGATTAATAGCCGTTTTCTTTGATCTTATATAGTATTGGTCATCAAATGAGAATACGGAGGTCTGTTCTTATACCGTTTAATGGCCAAAGCAATAATTTCTTCCAAAAATTCGCCGTAATCTAAACCGGTTAATTTCGCGACTTCGGGCACGCAATTGCCCATATTGATGGACGGATTAGGATTTAATTCCAAAACATAAGGATTATCATCCTTGTCCACGCGAATTTCTACCCGGCCATAATCATGGCAATCTAAAATATTATAGGTATCAAGCGCAATTTCACCCAGTAATGTTTCTAATTTTTTATTAATGTTTTTGGCCGGACGCTGGACAACGATGCCGGCTTTTTCAGGCGTCACATCCGGAGCAAATTTAATATCATGAGTATAAATATGCCATTGTCCCTGAGCCATCTCTTTAAAAATTGACCGTGATAACGGCAAAACTTTCAAATCATCCTCCTCACTCCCCAAGATGGAAACGTCATATTCATCACCTTCAATATACTCTTCAATCAAAGCCGGACTACCCAGATCAACAATGACTTTTTTCAATTGCTTATGCAATTCTTCGATATTAGAAACGACAGACTCATTAGTTATGCCGATGGAATTGTCAGTATTAGATGGCTTCACAATCAACGGAAAGCGCAAATTAGGATTTATTTCATCATCCATGGAATAAATATAATCCCATTTAGGCGTAGGAATCCCGTGAAAAGACAATAATTTTTTAACCCTAATTTTATCAATACACAAACTTAAAGTCGAAGGATTAGACCCTGTATAAGGTATTTGCAAAATATCATACAAAGCCGCGGCATGAGGTTCTAACAATGAAGAATCATTAATTCGTTCACAAACATTAAAAACCAAATCAACATCACTGCTTTTTAGATCGTTATAAACCTTGTCAACATTATTAAAATCAAAGAAAGAAGTTTTATAGCCTTTGGCCTGCAAAGTTTTCTCAATATTTTTACCCACATCCATCAGCTCATGACCGACCAGATTTTCCGTATCTTCATACATATTACAAGCAATGCCAATGTGCAGTTTTTTCATCTGATTCTTGGTAACTCGCCTGATCTTTTCAATTTTAGCGGCCCGGACAAATAAATTAGCAGCAATAGCGGCATGAGAAAACTTATTTTTCCTGGAAGTCTTACCGATTGACGATTCAGGCGCAAACTTGGCAATTTCATATCTGATTTCTTTCAGAGCATTTTTCATATTATCCTGGGCATCAAGTAAGCTGTATCCGGAAACAGTGATCCAACCTAAATTGTCATAGCCTTCAGGCGGGGCCAAAACCGGATCCCCAATTTCCTTATAGAAATGCATTTCCCCGACTGAAGACCATTTTTCAATCTCATAATTAATATTGGCGGAGATAAGCACGCCTGAATAATCAGGTCGGAAATCCTGGCCGATAATGTACTTGAGGGGAATTGACGGTTTTTTTATTTTTATAAAATAGCCCAAAGCGATCATAACCGCATATTCAATCAAATCAACACCCCAACAGCCCTTTATATAGGAATAAACATAATCACCGCCCATGCGCAGATTAATTTCAATCGGCACAGGACCTAACGGAGTTGATTTGGCTTCCCAGTGAACCAGACCGTTTTGCAAGCCAAGTTTTTCCAGGGTTTCTTCGGCCTGTTCAAATAATTCCTGCTGTTTACTTGTTGGCAGACTTGAAGGGATAGATTGGCCGACTTCTACAAAAAAAGGTTCCTGAGTCTGAAAATTGTCGGAAATTGACCAGAATTTAATTTTGCCGTTTTGGATAATAATATCAATATCAACTTCATCACCGTCAATATATTCTTCCACAAAAATATCCAGACCGTCAGCCAAAGCACTTTCAGTACTGGTGGAAATATTTTTCTTAATGTAGTTATAAGTATTAATCAAATCATCCTTACTGTTTACTTTGATAACATAAGCGCTGGAAGCACCAAAAGCCGGCTTGATCACCACCGGAAACTTAAAATCTTCGGGCAAACTCTGGATCTCAGCCAGACTTTTTATAAGCAGATGCTTCGGGGTGGCGATGCCGTTTTCTTGGCAAAATTCCCTGAATAAATATTTATTTCTGACCCGCCTGGCAATATTAAAAGGAATGCCGATCCAATTGAATTTGTCGGCAATTTTAGAAGTCAGCAAAACATCATCTTCCCAAAAAGTCACCACGCCGTTAATTTTCACTTCGGCATTATTGGCGATAAATTCCTTAATGGCATTAATACATTCGGTTTGGTTGGTATTATCAGCCAAAATCCAATGATCGACATAAGACGCGGCCCAATTTTTTTCCTTATTGAGACAGACGACTTTTAAACCCATTTTTTTTAATTTCTGCAAAATAAAACGTTTTTTAAACGACCCGGTGTTAACCAATAAAATAGTTTTATCTGCGAAGCTGTTTCCGTTTTTCATAATAATTGTTTTAATTCCTCCTGATAAATATTTAGTAATTTAGATTGTAAATTTTTAGGCACTGTAACCATCGGATAAATTTTGAAAAATTTTCGCCGCAGCCTTTTTTCTTGTTTAATGGCTTTAGCCAGATATTTTTCTTTGAATAAATCAATCAGTGCCCCGCGCCAACCATTGCGGTAAGCCAGCAAGAATGATAATAATTGTTCCTGCTCCACCTGGGACGGCATTTCATAAGCCCGACGGTTTTTTAAATTAAAAATAGGATAAAGTTGCTCGTATTTTTTTTCAAACATATCTTGTTTCATGCCGATTTTTTTGGGATCGCCGCCGACTGCCGCTGAATATAAAAATGCTTTGGCGCACATCGGGCATTTATTACACCACCTATCTTCCCTGGTCATTTCATAGGCGCAGGACATAACATACTTCAATAAATAAGGATACCGGCTGTACAAAATTTTCATTTCAGCCAAATTATAGATAGGTCCGACTAAACTGGCAACCTGATAATTATCGGCGGTAAACTTTTTCAATTCCTGATTTAATTTCAGGGCATAACCGGAAGACTGATCAAATGAAGGGTAAGCCTTATATCCGTCCTGCAGCCAAAAATCATCCAGATTTTTTTCATTGCCTAGAATCAAATACTTAGCCTGATGATAATAGGCAAATGGCAGAAACTCCAGGGCAAAAGCCAGCATGCCATTGGAATTATCAAATTCTTCAATCTTAACCGGCCAATTTTTATTATAAAAAATACTATCAGCATTATCTTCCAGATATTCTATTTTTTCTTTTTCATTTTTGACAAAGGCTCTGATAATTTTTCGTTTATGTTCGTTTTCAATACTGTATTCCCCTTCCATTTCATTGACATAAACAAGTTGATATTTAAGGCCCAGTTCTTTGATCAGGCCATAAGTCAGTAAACTATCCTTGCCAAAAGACAAAGCCAAAATCGCTTTATTATGCAAAGCTTGCTTTTGGGGAATTATTTTTTCCGATTTTTTAACATCAGCAAAACTTATTTTGCGATCTTTAAACAGATTAACCAGCCTGAGAACTTTAAGTCTATTGGCAAACCCGACATGAGGCAAGTCACCTAAAACACCTTGATCAGCAATTCGATGCAAAAAAGGCCTGCCCATCTCAAAACCTATTTTTTTATCTGTCGCCACCCCCAAAGGACCGGTACGCGAATAAATAAAATTTTCCGCCAAAATATTCTTTCGCTCAAATTGTTTCCATATTTTTTGCGGGTAAATCACCGAGTACTGAGCTTCTCCATTTACAGAAATTCTAAAACCATCATTACCAACCTGATAAGAAATTTTCAATTCAAAATTATTTTTACCTGAAATATTTTTCATCCTTGAAATAGAAAAATTTTGTATTTTATATTTTATTTTTTATATTATAAGTATATGACTAGTGTTTTTTATTGTCAATGATTTTTTGGCTTTTTTAAGCCTAAAAAGTTACTAACGGTCAAAAAAAGAGTTCCGCATTGCGGAACTCTAAAAAATTATTTTAAACCATATCTTTGCGCCGCCGAATTGATGATAGCCAAAAGCATTTCATCATATCTTTTTCCGGTCAGCGCCCACATCTTGGCCAGATGGCCATCCCAACACCAACCTGGATTGGGATTGACTTCCAAAAGCCGCGGTCTGCAATGCGCATCCAGCCGCCAGTCAAAGCGGGCATAGTCGCGGCAATTAAAAATGAGGAATAATCTGACGGAATTATTAATCATCACTCTGGTCATGTCTTCCGGCAAACTTGCCGGCAAGGTCTTGATGCCCTGCCAGTAAGGCGAATCAGGCTGCCATTTGGATTCATAACCGGCCAGGCGCGGCAAATCCGACGGCAAATCTGAATAATCGTCCTCAATGATGGGTAAGACTTCATATTTGTTTGGCGGATAGCCGACAATGCCCAGACTCAAATCTTTACCCGGTAAAAATTCCTGAATTAGAATTTTATTGTCTGACGGTAAAATGGCTCTCAATTCGTCATAGGCAGTAAGCAAACTCTCAGCATCGTAAGCCACGCTTTTTTGGGTGATACCCATACTGCCGTCGCCCAGATTAGGTTTGACCAAAACCGGAAAAGTGCTGACCGCAGCCGGAGTCTGAAAAGTTCTGGGCACTCGAATGCCGATCTGCGCCGCAATCTGCAAAACAGATTCTTTGTCATAACACTGATTCAGACAAAAGACATCCCCGCCCGTATAAGGCAGCCCCAAATTTTTCAGAACCTGAGGAATTTCATCTTCCCGCCTGGGGTCATTCATATAACCCTCATCGCACAAATTCAGCACCAAACTTACTTTAGAGGCTAAAGCTTCTAAGCCTTCAAACAAAGTCTGATGATTTTCAAAATAGATAAACTCATACTCGGTCAGTAAAGCCAAGGCTTTTTTGAGTTTAATCACAACCTCAAAATCCTCTGAATTAAACTTACCGTCCAGTTTAACCTGGTCAGGCAAATTCGGATCGCCCAAAATGACGGCGATCAGTTTTTTCGATTTAAGGTGCATGCTATCTTCCTCCATTATTTGAATATGATAATCTAATGCAATCGTTACTAAATTTTGCATTAATATCTAAGTGTACGTTGTGAAACAAAAAAAGTCAAGGCTTTTTACCCGACTTCTATTTTCCCTTATTTTAAAAAGTCTTTAGTTATAAACTATCCCCCAATCACAAAAGACTAAACTGGCTGCCGCTAGCTATAAACTAACGACCAATTATCTTATATACCAATTCTACATATCTTTTGGTCGCCTCCTTATCCAGAAGCTGACTGATGTTACGGCCCAGATTCTGCCTTTCCGGAAAATTCTGCATCAAAGTATCTATGACCTGCACAAATGTTTCCTTAGTTAATTTATCCTGAGCTAAAATTTTTACCGAGTTATATTTGAAAAAATACTGGGCATTGATTTCCTGATGTCCTGGAATTGGGATTAATAAAGCTGCTTTACCCAAAGCTGCCAATTCCGTGAGAGTAGAAAAGCCTGCCCGGCTAACAATCAAGTCTGCAACAGCCATGGCATCAAAAATTTCCTGATTTAAAAATTCATAGTCGCGATAACGCTCTTCAATCATTTTTAAAGTCTCACGATTAAAATAATCATTAAACTGGCCACTGATCATTTTGCCTTTACCGGTTAAATGAATAATTTGGTATTTTGTTATCAACTGGGCCAGAGTATCAAAAACGACCTGATTTATTTGCTGAGCCCCAGTCCCCCCGCCAGTAATTAATATTGTCGGCAAGTCTGCCTTAAGTTTAAAAAATGCCCAAGCCTTCTCTTTGTTGCCTAACAGAACCTCAGTTCTGATCGGATTACCGATAACAAAAGTTTTTTTGGGATCAAAATGGTTCCTTGATTCTTCAAAGGTCACGCTCACGGCGGTTGCCTTTTTAGCCATCAGCTTATTGGCCAAGCCAATTTCCAGATCCTGCTGGTGAACAATGCTGGGAATTTTCAGTATCCGAGCTGCATACATGACCGGCACGGCAATAAAACTACCGGCAGTCAAAACAATATCCGGCTTGAATTTTCGTATTATAAAATATGATTTGATCAAACCACAGAGAAAACCAAAAGGCGCCAAAATATTCCAACCAGAGAAATAACGTCTCAATTTCGCGCTGGTAATTGTTTTAAACGGAATATTATATTTGGCTAAAAATTCTTTTTCCGGTCCTTGTTTTGTCCCCAACCATAAAACCTCCAGATTAGCTTCTCTGGTTTTTAATTCCTCATAAATTGCTACCAGCGGTGAAACACTCCCCATTGTTCCTCCGCCGGAAAATAATACCTTCATGTATTTGATTATAAATTCTATATGGATTAAAAATCCCAAATGCCTAGTGACAAGCTTCAAATAAAATACAAGTTCCAACCTCCAAAATCAAAATTTGTTTATTATTTTAGAATTTGTATTTTGATATTTATTTGCTTTTTGAAATTTGTAATTTGGTGCTTTTAACCTTATTCCCTCGTCTGCCTCGAAACATTTACTACAATCCCGCAAGCTGCCAGCAATACCATCATTGAAGTCCCGCCGTAGCTGACAAATGGAAGCGGCACTCCGGTCAAAGGCAGAAGCCCGACCATAGCGCTAATATTAACAAATGATTGGATTAAAATCCAGGCGACAATACCGATGACCAGATGTTTGCCGAAATTATCAGGCGCCTTCTGTGCGATTTTCAGGCCACGGGACATTAGAAATAAATAGGCAATAATTAATAATGATGAAAAAATAAAACCCAGTTCTTCGGCAATAATCGCAAAAATTGAATCTCCGGCAACTTCAGGCAAATATTGAAATTTTTGACGCGACATACCAAAGCCTCGGCCCCAAAAGCCACCGGAACCTATGGCTAAAAAAGCTTGGTTAATATGATAGCCTATTCCCTGCGGATCAAGTTCCGGATGTAAAAATATGGTAAAACGAGCAACACGATAAGGCGCTACTTTTATTAACAAAAATAAACCCAAGATCGAACCGATGCCTACGCCAATCATATGTAAAAGATTAGCTCCACCGATAAAATATACTGTCAGGGCAATCATGGCAATAATTGTCATGGTCCCTAAATCAGGCTGTAAAACTAATAAAAAGATAATCACGCCCAAAATACATAAAAACGGCACCAGACCTTCACTGAAATTACCTGCCTTCTTTTGGCCGTGAGTGTCCAGCCAGGACGCTAAATAAATTAAAAAAGTTAATTTTACCAATTCAGAAGGCTGGAAAGAAACGCCAAAAATATTAATCCAACTTTGCGCTGTACCGTAACCGGCGCCAATTTTCGGTATAAAAACTAAGACTAACAAACCGATGGAACCCACCAGAGCAAAAAATGAGAATCGTTTTAAAATTTTATAATCCAGCAATGAAAAAAAGATAAACGCCAATAAGCCCGGAATCAAACCCCAAAATATCTGATGTTTCAATAAGTAATAACTATCGTGATATTTTTCAAAAGACAATGAAACGCTGGCTGAAGACAGCATTACCAGCCCAAAAACGATAATCATAAATAACCCTATTATGAATCCATAATCCGGCTGATGCCAATTTTTAGTAAAAAAACGCATATTATTTCACTAAATTCTTTACAGCATAATTAAACTGATCACCCCGATCGAATTCATTAATAAATAAACCAAAACTTGCTGCTCCGGGAGATAGAATAAACGTATCACCAGGCTTTAATATATACTTCGCCTGTTTAAATGCTTCCTTCATGGAATCAACAAAAACCAAATTCTCATTATAATTTATCTTACGTAATTCTTTGACTAATTTATCGGTTGCAGTTCCTTCAAACAAAATCAAAGACCTGACCTTTGCCTTGATGGTTTTCGCAAGTTCCCGAAACTCCAATTTCTTATCAGTGCCGCCGGCTAGAAGCACTACTTTTGGCGGAAAAGAATTTAAAGCGGCAATAACCGCATCCGGCGTGGTTGCCGTGGTATCATTATAATATTTGATACCGCCAAATTCTCTGATCAACTGCAGCCTACCTTCAACGCCCTTAAACTCGGAGACTGCCTTTTTAATAATTCTAGTTGGTACGCCAAAGACTTTAGCCAAAGCAACTGCCCCCAAAACATTGGATAAGTTATGTGTTCCAACCAATAAAACTGATTTTACGGGTATAATCTTTTCTGCTTTGATTTTATTTTTAAATATCAGCCAGCCCTTATCTAAATAAGCGCCACTTTCTTTTTTACCTAATTTTGCCAGGCTATACCAGAATACATGTGAATGAGTCTTTGAACCCATAGCCCTGGTATAATCATTATCTCTGTTTAGAATCAAATAATTATTAGGTTTTTGGAACTTAAATATTAAGGCTTTGGCCCGAGCATAATCAGCCATACTTTTATAAGTATTCAAATGATCACGCATGACATTGGTAACCAAAGCATATTGAGGACTAATTTCGCGGTTTTCCAGACCTTCAACCTGCCAGGATGATAATTCTAAAACGACAGGAGTTTGTTGCCTAATTTTGGTTAAAGAATCAAGCGGCGAAACCCTGATATTACCGCCGAGAATAGTCTCCTTCTTATATTGTTTTATAATATGATAAATCAAACTGGTGGTTGTGCTTTTACCTTTTGTGCCCGTGATACCGACTATTTTATCTGAAGAGCACAAGCTAAAAAACAGGCTCATATCGGTTTCAATCGGCACTTTATGTTTTTGAGCGGCCTGCAAATATTTATTCACACCATGCACCCCGGGGTTTTTAATCACCATATCTGCGTTAACAAAATCAGCGAGTTTGTGCTGACCTAAAACATAATTAATTTTAAAGCCCTTAAGCTGTTTAATTGAACTTGCCAATTGAAGCGCTGACTTCATATCAGTGACAGTCACCACTGCTCCCTTTTGAGCCAAAAATTTAGTCACACCCAAACCGCCTCCGTGCAAGCCGAGGCCCATAACTGTAACCTTTTTACCTTTAAAATCTATGTTCGCCATAAGTCTAAAACAAAAAAATACTACAAACGTATTTATACCTATTATACTGGAAAATTAGATAAAAAAAAAGCCCTTCGCGAGAACGAAAGACTTTTTTATTTTATTAACATTTTGAAGCTACAATGATGGCAATGCCGATCACTACAGCTGCCAATAAAATCGCTGCAGCTAAAGGTTTTTTCATAACTCCTCGCAACGCTTTCGTATCAACGACCAAACGATCAACTATCCAGACTGCGATAGCAAAACATACGGCTGAAGATATGGCCACCACAAAAATCCAGCCCAAGAGAATTACATAGTTGTTTAGAAATAACATATTACCCCTTCGCCCTCTGAAGCTCGAAGAGCGAAAGAGGGCCTTAATGATTTATTTTTCAGCCATAGGCTGATCCGCCTTTGGCGGATATTTTAATGTTTAGAATTTAACCGGAATACTGACCAAGTTGACTTCGGTCTCACCGTCTTTGCCAAAAACTTCAACAAAACCCTCTTTAGTCGTGGAAAATTCATAAGATATTTTCAGGCTAAACTCGCCGAAACCGTCTGCCCCGATATTTTTAACAGAGCCTGAAACATCAATCAAAGTCTGGCCACTTTTACTTTTAACCCGGGCATAAATTTTATTATCCGCTGTTTTGGCTTTGCCTTCAATCTGAATCGGCGAACTCAGCTGTTCATCACCAACCGGCGAGCTAACTGTAATATCTCCGCTGGTGACAGAAGGCTTCGTTGTCGGAGTTGCGGTTGATCCGCATTTTTCAATTTTCAACATATCGCCTGTGCATGAATTATACCACCCTTCCTGATCAGTCCCAATTTTTCGGCATTCTTTATGACACTGCCCTTTACGGCATTCAATACGGAAATAAGCCCATTCTTCGCAAATACTTTCATCGCTAAAAACGCAGATTGCCGCTTCACCTCCATCTTTAGTAAAGGCTTCTGAAGTCCCGCCGTCTTCCTTACATTTGGTTGCCGCTGGATTTGCCAAGGCAACATTTATATTATCATTCAAATTGGTATTTACGTTAACATTATCATTAATATTTGTATTCACATTTGTATTGATGTTCGAATTGGAATTAATATTTGTATTCGCGTTGCTATTCACCTTAATCAGGTCATCACCGGTTAATGCGTTTCTAAGCAGACACCAGCCTGGGACATAATCCTCACCCTGAAAAACCTTAGTAATCTGACAAAGGGGGGAAAAAATAGTTGCCCAAAAGCCGACCGGAGAAAACGGCACTAAAAAGTAAACAATAAAAAACAAAATCAGCAAAATGTTTAATAAAAGTGATAATTTACCGGTTGTTTTTGATTTCATATGGTTAAGCCTTAATTCTTAATTCTTATTGTTATATATTATAGCATAAGTCCTACTCATTCGCTAATTACCTCGCATATTAGTATATTCTTATCCAATTAGTAAATTCCTTTAGTAACAAATTAAAAAGCTCGCAGTTGCCCGCAAGCTTTAAATCCCCTCATTTGGGGACGGAAGTCAAATGTCTTATTGCTCTTTCTTCTTAAAAAAGACCTCAGCATAATGTACTATTTTTTTCTGGACCTCACTAACCAAATAGATCAGTTCCCGAAAAAACTCATACGATATCGCAAATGGAAATAGTACTACGATGTAGATGAAAGGTACTGCGCACATTAGTAATAATGTCGCAATCCAGACAGGCACAAAAATAAGCCCCGCATCCTTATCAACGAAAAGCATAAGGAGTAAAAATCCAAAGTATATCAGCATAACTATACTGAAAATGGCATCAAATAGCATCCATTTAACACCACTCCAGCCATCTCGTATAGCCTTCGGGATGGCAAATATTCCGTACACGGCTAAAACAATTGCCAGAAGAATAAGAATAATAATTCCGACAAGAAATCCATCAACTAAAAATGACTCATCAATGTTAGGTGCAATCTCTTGGATTAAAGACTTAGCCAAAGATTTAAAAGGATAACCTATTAAACAAGCCAGCAATATCCCTTTTAAAACAAAGGTTCTTTTGTTCATCAGATCCTCCTGACCTTATTAGTTTAAAAAACGCTTATTTGCTTCCGACATAACACCGCAAACCTCCAGCCAACATGGTCTGGATATTTAATATTTACATATAATTACACCCTCTGTCAATAAGGGTGCAACTTCATCCAACCGCACATAACTTCATAAAACCTCATATAACCTCAATTAAAAAAGCCTGCAGTTACCTGCAAGCTTTGCTGTTCCTTCATTTTGGGACGAAATTTTCCGTGGCGACTTTTAATTTCCCCAAAACATTTTCATAAATCGTGACCGAAGCGTTTTGGTAGAATTTGTCCCGGTGTCGTTGTTCAGCTTCTGCGAGACTTATCTGCTGAATCACTCTGGCATAAAGGATCATCCAGCTGCCATGTCCGACAATCAACACGTCTTTACCAGCATAAAATTCGCGCAAATCAGCATTGAACGAATGAATGGCGAGTTCCACATCCTGGCCAGCTTGTCCGCCAAGTGCCCGATTATGAAACCAGCCTTCGCGCTTTTGAATTCTTGCTTCTTCCGGGTAAAACCTTTCGACCATTTCCCTGGGCATGGTATGCCAAATACCGCGCCAGTGCTCATTTAACCGGGAATCAATCACTGTCGGTGCACAACCCAACATTTCCAACAAAGTTTCCTGGGTTCGTCTGAAAGTTGAAGTAAAACAGGCATCAAATGTGCCAAATTTTGCTTTCAGATATTCCCCGGTTTTTTGCGCCTGATCTCGGCCTTTAACTGTTAGAGGAAATTGGTGATTAGGTACCATTTCCAAGGATTCATCATCCCTACCCCTGGCATTACCTTCTGACTCAGCATGACGCACAATTACGATTCTTCTCGGCCAACCCATCTTTATCTCCTTTAAAAATTAATCCGGAATTCCAGACCATAAGGCTGAAAGCCCAAAGCCTGATAAAACTCGTGGACCAAAAGTCGTTCCTGCCTACTGGTGGCAATCAACTTATAACAGCCATATTCTCTGGCTTCATTTATTACCTTCTTAACCAACATTTTGCCCAGACCCTTTTTACGTTGCGATTCTGCCACCCACAAATCTTCCACCAGGCCAAAGGGCTGATCATGAAGATCATTATGCAAAATGTATAAATGTACGCGGGCGACTTCACGTTTTCTGATAACAACGGCAAAACGAATGCCGAAAGTATAGCGATGATAAATTTTAACTTCCATTTTTCCTCCTTGCCCCGCTACGCAGGGCTATATTTCAAAGAACGTGGTAATTATTATTAACCTTATTAAAAATAAATCTTATAATCTCCTGAATTTCTATATTAGCCGTATTAAACTCATCTTCACCGCTTATTTTAAAAGTCTCCTGCCAATAATCAATTATTTCCTTTTCTGTCACTTTGTATTTAACATCTGGAATCTCGCGGTTTAAATTACGGCATAAACAAACATGCAAGGGCGGATAAAGCAGAAAGGAATGAAATTCATAATTATATTTTTCCGCCAGTTCTTTATAGGCTTCATACTGGTATTTCTTTGAGGAATGGATATCAGCCAGAATATTTCTTCCCCGCTTCATTAATTCCTCGGCTAAGTGCAAAGCAGATTCAAAGGCTAATTCTGTCCGCCAGGGACTAGGCTGAGTCCAGTCAATTGCTCTTTTAAAAGCGTCAAAATCAATATAGCTGGCATTATCAAATTTATCTTTAAGCAAACTTATGGTCGTGGTTTTACCGGCACAAATCGGACCGCGGATAATAATTATTTTAGGAGTTGCCATAATGAGTACGGATCTTAGATTTTGGATTTTAGATTATCAATTATAACTAAAATCTAGAACCTAGAATCTAAAACCTTATTTTAATAATTCCCACAGCCTTAAAAATATAATCTTTTGAGTTACATAAATCATTTTATTTTCAATAATCACGCCAACCGGCTGAGCCTTGGCATCGCGGGAAATAAAAGCGCACTTATCAGCATAAATAATAATATAAGTTTTTTGTTGGCTATCTTCGGCATTTAAATACTTGCGTTCATCCATACCGCGCAGTTCACCCTGTTTAGCAAAGGATATTGTCCTGACCTTAATTTTATTTTTTATGCGTTTATCAGAAAAATCTTCAAAGCCCTGATACAGATCTTTAGTAATGCCGGCGGCTGAATAAACAAAGTATTCTTTCTCTTCAGCCAGGATCATGGAATCAAGCACGTCATCCAAAATCTGATGCACACCTTTTTTACCTTCGTAAAATTTTACAATCGGCATATTGCCGCCTTTATCCTGCAGAGCTTTTAATTCAGGAATCAAATCCCCGAAATTAGCCTTAACCTTTTGCAGTTCTTTTTCCTTGTTTTCCACCAGCTTAACTAAAGTGACCGGATCTTCAGCCACAAATTTCTGCTTGGTATCCTGATGGAAATAAGTAACCAAGCCTTTTTCCTGCAAACTTTTCAAGAGGTCATAGGCTGTGCCCCTATTCACATCAGCCAGTTCAGCCAAAGAGCGCACCGAAATCGCGCCATATTCCAAAAGCGTCAAATAAACTTTAATTTCCTTGTCAGTAAGTCCTAATTTTTTAAATAATGTTAAATCCATACGAATGAAAATAGTAATTAGTTATTAATAATTGGTAATTTATTTAAATCTCTAAATGATACAACGATAATTGGGTATTTTTTCGATTTTCTTTTTTATATTTTATTTTTTAAAATCAATCTAAGAATTATTTTTCCAACTAAGCCTTAGATTGATCCTGAAGCACACGCTTCAGGATGTGAGATGTATTACCCGCTTAGTAATGAATACCAAACTAAGTGATTAAATTTTGAAACTCGGGGACAACTATACCCACCCCTACATTTCGTAACTTTCCCTCCGCCGTCCACTTGGTTAATATTATTCGGGTAACGCTCTGTTTTTATCCCTCATCATAGATTTTTTCTACGATGAAAATTGTTGAAGGTCGAAGGAGATCCAGGCGGAAAGCGGCAGAGCCATTTAGTTAATATTCGTGTGAATATTAGACTAAATGAACTCTGCGCGCCTCCCAACCCGGAATCTCCCTCGACCTTTTTTTAATGTACTACACGCCCTCCATTTATCACTATTCTACTTTCATCATATACCCGCCCAAAATATTTGTCAAGTATTTTTCTACAAGTTTAAATTAGAATAGTGTATTTTACTTAATTTTAGCTTAATTATTATATATATTTTGTCAACATATTTTACTATAAAAAACAAAGTTATCCACAACGTACTAGAACTCGCAACGCTCGTTCAGTACGTTGCAGGCAGCAACAAAAAAGCGCAAACGACCTTTGTCTTTTGTCATTTCGGGTAAATGGTACCCAAACTGGTTGGTGAAAAGACAAAATTTCTGTTAAGGTTAGATTAAAATTGATACTTAATATTAAACTGGTTCAATATTATGAAAAAAAACTTGTCCAGATTGCTCCTCTAATAATGTAATTTTTTATGGCCAAAATGATTGCGGACGGCAAAGATTCAAGTGCGGGAAGTGCAATCGACTGTTTGTTTTCCGCAATGCAAAGAATAAATTGAACCGCCAACTTAAATGGTTTAAATTATGGATAGCCGAAGGATATTCAGTCAGGCAAATTTCGGGAATTAGCCACCACAGCAGGAAAACAATTAAGGGAATAATCAGTTATTGGCTCGCAAAATTACCGAGCCCTTTAAACGTACAAACCGGAATAAAATATCTGCTTTTTGATGGTACATATTTCCACCGCATGAATTGCTTAATGCTGGCAATGAATAATGCCAATGGCCAAATCATCACAAATAGGTATTTAAGGCGTGAAAATTACTTTGCCGCCCTTGAGCTGTTCAAGGAGCTGTCAGATAAAGGAATCAAGCCTACAGCCATTACAATTGACGGTAATACTAGCGTAATTAGAGCCTTAAAGGACGCATGGCCGAATATCGTAATACAGCGCTGTATCGTTCATATCCAGAGGCAGGGATTATCTTGGTTAAGAATGCGTCCTAAACTGGAGCCATCGATACAATTACGCAAGATATTACTGGCGGTAACAAACATTAACAATTATCCGGAAAAACATAAATTTATTTCAGATTTTCATAAGTGGGAAAGAAAATTCGGCAAAGCGGTTTCAAGACTCGACTGTAACCACAAAGTCTTTAGTGATTTGCAAAGAACTAGAAGCTTAGTAATTCATGCCTTGCCCGACATGTTCCATTATTTAGATAATCCGAATATCGCCAAATCAACGAATAAACTTGAAGGATATTTTTCTCGTTTAAAAAGATTGTATCGCCAGCATTCAGGATTAAGCAAAGATAACAGAAACAATTACATTAGCTGGTATATTCATTTCAAAAATCATTAATTCACCAACCAGTTTGGACCCCTTATACCCATTTCGACCGGAGTGGAGAAATCCCTCAATAATCTAAGGGATGCCTCCATTTCAGTCGGTATGACAAATGGCATTTACGCTTCCCTATTTCCAATCCCTAATTCCTCAATCTTGACTTTACCTCATTTTTCTGCTAAACTTCCCTATTACCGATAAGGAGGCAACATGGATTTAAGGCCCATTCTTAAACCCTATCTAAAAGGCGAACTAGTCACCATTTGGACAATTTGCCCGGTAACATCCTGGGAACATTTTCAAAAAGTCGGCCTGATCAAGGCTGATGGCCGCCGCGCCATGAAGAGTTACCGCGAAGCCTATCATTGGCTGATCGAGCAAATGGTAAAAAAAATACCAGGTCATAAACCTGGTCAATTCCCCACCTGGGCCTGGTATTATCCCCGCCCCGACCTACGCCACATAGCGCATTTAGCCACAGGGACCAAAGGGATATTGCTAACCTGCAAAGTCCCCGGCCAAAGAATGCTGCTGTCTGACTTTGGCGCCTGGCACCATGTGCTTAACCAATGGTATTTGCCGCTGACCAAAGAAGAAGATGATGCAGCCGACGAGGAAGAACGAGGCTGGTACAAACTGCCAAATATCAGCCAAAAATACTGGCAGTTGCGCCTGGAAAAAAACATGCCCAGCTGGCAGCGTATCTTCGATCTGCAGGCTCTCAATAAATCAAAACTGCTTGGTCCGGTTGAACAGATCCAAGCGACTGTTTCTTACATCAGACTGGACGAGGTGGTAAAAGTTACACCTTTTACTGCCCGCTAAGAACCCTCCGGGGTTCTTTTTTATATCAAAAAAGAGGACGATGCCCTCTTTATAATGCTAGTTTAAAAGCTCTATAGCCTGCCAGTTAAATTTGAATAACCCTTTCCGACCAAATGGCTTAATAATCCCATAGTAGCTTGGGATATTTCTAAAATTCAATTTCTGAAAAATACGCCGCATATTCATTCCAGATAATTTCCTGTCATAAGAATAAATAATACTCCCTAAAAAATGCAATCCTTGCTCTGCCTTGATAATTATATCATTTTTGAGGTTTATATTCAGGTTAAGACGAGTATTTAAAAAATTTACAGCCAAATTCCTAAGTTCTCCTGCCCTCTCTTTACTCCCAGCCAAGATTATAAAATCGTCTCCGTATCTTAAATAAGCCATTGGCTTTAATATATTTTTAACATAGCGGTCAAATTCATTCAAATAAATATTGGCGAAAATCTGGCTGGTCAAATTGCCGATGGGCATTCCCCCGTTATTGCCCAAATCATAACTTATAATCACCTTGGCAATTAAATTAAAACTGAACTTATCTTTAATTCTTAATTTAATAATATCTAATAAAATTTCCTGGCCCACAGAATCAAAGAACTTCTTAATGTCAGAACGCCAGACATAACTATCAGGATATTGGCGTAAAAATGATTGTGTTCTTTTAATGGCCTTATGCAATCCTTTGCCTTTTCGGCATGACCAAGCATCATAAATAAAAGTTTTATCGTAAATCTCCACCAGATAGTCATAAATCAGCCGATGAACAATTTTATCGCGTAACGGCGCGACCGAAATCGTCCGTTTCTTATTATCAGTCACCTCAAAATATCTGTAATTGCCCGGTTGATAATTGTCAGTTATCAGCTCTTCATGAAGCTTAAACAATTCCGGCTCCAGATTATATTTAAACTCATCAAATTCATAAGTCCGCTTTTTGCCTTTTTGGTATTCGCCAAAACAGCGCCATAAATTTGCTACACTGATGTCCATGGAACCATATCCGGTCATAAATTTAATTTACGAGGTTTATAAGCAGATTATAGACCTTGACAGCCGGCTGACTAAAAGGTGGCGCTATTCTCTAGGCGTGAGTCTGGAAAACAGCATTTTATCATGTCTGGAACTCTTGATCATGGCCAAGAACGCGCCCAAGCCGCTCAAAGCGCCCTATCTGTACAAGGCAGACGCGCAATTGGAAATAATCCGCCTCAAACTGCGATTGCTTCTGGAGCTGAAACTGGCGAATGAAACTAAACTTTTCCAATTGCAGAGCCAATTGCAGGAAATAGGGCGCCAAGTCGGCGGCTGGCTGAAATCAGCGCAGAATAAATAAAACTTTACCGAGGCCCGAACCGAATTATTGTCATTATGATTGTCTGGATTATTCCAATTCAAGTTGAACTGATGATTATTCCGATTCCAATTGCCAAACGGCACAGCGCCCTTGATTGATTTAGCTTGTCCATATACCTTAGATCGTCGCAACGATCCTCGGTCCATTGGCTTGGATTTTTCATCCACAGTAGCCCGGGAGGGCGAAGGTGGATAAGCTAAACTCAAACGTAAAGTTATATTTATTATTTTGCGCAAACGACAATGCAGTCTTAAAAACTGATCATTGCGATTTTTGATTTGCGCAAATTTACGGTAGCTGAATCTAAGTTCAGCATGTATTCACCGTATTACTGATTTAAAAATACAAAGACAAAATATAAAAGCCTCAAAACCAAAACCCAAAGTCCAAATCTTAAAACTTTACCGAGGCCCGAACCGAACCACCGTCACTATGAGAGCCTGGATAACGCCAATCCAAGCGGAACTGACGATTAAACCGATTCCAACGGCCAAACGGCACAGCGCCTTTCCCTTTAAAATATGCCCCAGCATTCCAGCAGCCTTTGCCCTGTCCGTCCCAATCATCTATCATTTGATCATGATGTTGCAGCTGCTGTATTAAATATATCAGCTGCGCCTCGGGCGTGGTAAATTGTTCATCAGCGTACTGCTCCTCAGTCTGAATCTTGGCCAGATATTGTTCAGGGCTTTGGCCTGCGTCAAACTGTTGCCTGCCTTCTATGTCTTTTCCCTTGCCTTTTTCCGGTAAATCCGGCAGGTCTTCAATAAACATCACTTGCCAACCTACGCTCTCCGAGCTTCGGTTGGCAAGCCAGCCGGATAAAAGTTCTGACTTAGTCTGACCTCCATGGTTATCTTTATCAAACTTTTTAACTCCATAAACCAGATTACCGTTGATATCAGCATCTTTGTATTCATCATTTACAAAAACCGGCTGATTCTCATCTAGTTCCAACTTTGTGCCGTCTGTAGCCAGCAATTTGCCCTCTTTATGCTTTTTGATTATTAACTTCCCAGCTTTCTCTGCAATTTCACTTAGCTTCATGCCAATCGGCACCAAAAGCAACTGGGTAAAGCCCTGCTCTCTTTTTTTATCCAGCATTTCGGCTTTGGCTTCCATTCGATCCTTTATCTCCTGATAGCTCGGAATCAGCTGTTCTTGCCCGAGAATATCAATCATGCCCCATTGGCCGTTTTTAAACTCCTGCAAGATGCCAACTTGTTTGAGTGTTTCCACTTGTTGGTCATATTGTTCCTGCAAATTAAATTCCTGTTCAAGATTTTCGCGTTTTAACTTACGTCCGTGAATTGTTTCCATTTTTGCCTTTACCTGCTGCAGTAAATTTAAAGCAGCCGACAAATTGCCGGCTTTTTCTGCATCGACGGCTTTGGTTACCAGTTCATTAATTTCCTGGCGCTGCTCATCAGTCATTTCCATTTCCTTAGCCTGCAACAAACTGCGTCTGGCCATTTCCATGACCGGCGCTTCGGGAGTTTGTAGTTTTTCCATTCCTTTTTTCATAAATTTCATTTGGGCGAAAACGCCCGTTGTCTTTTGTCATTTCGGGTAAATGGTACCCAAACTGGTTGGTGAAAAGACAAAATTTCTGTTAAGGTTAGATTAAAATTGATACTTAATATTAAACTGGTTCAATATTATGAAAAAAAACTTGTCCAGATTGCTCCTCTAATAATGTAATTTTTTATGGCCAAAATGATTGCGGACGGCAAAGATTCAAGTGCGGGAAGTGCAATCGACTGTTTGTTTTCCGCAATGCAAAGAATAAATTGAACCGCCAACTTAAATGGTTTAAATTATGGATAGCCGAAGGATATTCAGTCAGGCAAATTTCGGGAATTAGCCACCACAGCAGGAAAACAATTAAGGGAATAATCAGTTATTGGCTCGCAAAATTACCGAGCCCTTTAAACGTACAAACCGGAATAAAATATCTGCTTTTTGATGGTACATATTTCCACCGCATGAATTGCTTAATGCTGGCAATGAATAATGCCAATGGCCAAATCATCACAAATAGGTATTTAAGGCGTGAAAATTACTTTGCCGCCCTTGAGCTGTTCAAGGAGCTGTCAGATAAAGGAATCAAGCCTACAGCCATTACAATTGACGGTAATACTAGCGTAATTAGAGCCTTAAAGGACGCATGGCCGAATATCGTAATACAGCGCTGTATCGTTCATATCCAGAGGCAGGGATTATCTTGGTTAAGAATGCGTCCTAAACTGGAGCCATCGATACAATTACGCAAGATATTACTGGCGGTAACAAACATTAACAATTATCCGGAAAAACATAAATTTATTTCAGATTTTCATAAGTGGGAAAGAAAATTCGGCAAAGCGGTTTCAAGACTCGACTGTAACCACAAAGTCTTTAGTGATTTGCAAAGAACTAGAAGCTTAGTAATTCATGCCTTGCCCGACATGTTCCATTATTTAGATAATCCGAATATCGCCAAATCAACGAATAAACTTGAAGGATATTTTTCTCGTTTAAAAAGATTGTATCGCCAGCATTCAGGATTAAGCAAAGATAACAGAAACAATTACATTAGCTGGTATATTCATTTCAAAAATCATTAATTCACCAACCAGTTTGGACCCCTTATACCCGGTATGACAACGGGCGTTTTCGCCCTCGCAAGTATTCACCGTATTATTAATTTTTAAAAAATCAAATCCGAAAACAATAAAACAATATCTCAAGTCCCAAACTCCAAATCTTAAAACTTTACCGAGGCCCGAACCGAAGCAAGGTCATAAGGAGCGTCTGGAGAACGCCAAGCCAAGTAGAACTGATGAAGATCCCGAACCCAAAGGCCAAACGGCACAGCGCCTTGCCCTTTAAAATATGCCCCAGCATTCCAGCAGCCTTTGCCCTGTCCGTCCCAATCATCTATCATTTGATCATGATGTTGCAGCTGCTGTATTAAATATATCAGCTGCGCCTCGGGCGTGGTAAATTGTTCATCAGCGTACTGCTCCTCAGTCTGAATCTTGGCCAGATATTGTTCAGGGCTTTGGCCTGCGTCAAACTGTTGCCTGCCTTCTATGTCTTTTCCCTTGCCTTTTTCCGGTAAATCCGGCAGGTCTTCAATAAACATGACTTGCCAACCTACGCTCTCCGAGCTTCGGTTGGCAAGCCAGCCGGATAAAAGTTCTGACTTAGTCTGACCTCCATGGTTATCTTTATCAAACTTTTTAACTCCATACACCAGATCACCATTTATATCAGCGTCTTTATATATTTCATCCACAAAAACAGGTTGTGGCTTGCCATTTTCATCTAATTTGATTTCCAGCTTGGCTCCGTCTGTTCCCAGCAATTTGCCCTCTTTATGCTTTTTGATTATTAACTTCCCAGCTTTCTCTGCAATTTCACTTAGCTTCATGCCAATCGGCACCAAAAGCAACTGGGTAAAGCCCTGCTCTCTTTTTTTATCCAGCATTTCGGCCTTGGCTTCCATTCGTTTTTTAATCTCTTCATAGCTGGGTATTGGCTGTTCATTGCCTAAAATATCTACAATTCCCCAGTTACCGTTTTTGAATTCCTGCAGAATACCTACTTCTTTTAAAGTCTGAAATTGTTCTTCGTATTGTTCCTTTAAATTTAATTCTTGTTCCAAATTTTCTTTGGCTACATTCGCTTTTTGCAACTTTTCCATTTTTTTCTTGACCTGATTTAAAAGTTTTATAGCTCCGGCCAAATCTTTGGCATTTTCCTTGGCAACAGCCTGATCAATCAGTTCCATTATTTCCGCTTTTTGTTCAGCAGTCATTGCCATTTCCTTAACCGAACCCAAAACCTGCCTGGCCATGGCCAGAGCCGATGCTTCGGAATTTTTTACTTGTTCCATTTTTCTCGACATACGGTTAATCCCTTCTTACTCTTCTTACCCGTCTTCCCCCTTTTTACCCTTTCCAAACAGACTTCAAACTTCGAACTTCAATCTTAGTAAATTTTGTCCATCAGCACTATAATCACCCCGATCACCGCCATGACCGTGGCAATCAGCCAAAAGCGCATGACGATTTTGCACTCAGTCCAACCTTGGGCTTCCAGATGATGATGAATCGGCGCGGAGATAAATACTTTACGCTTAAAATATTTTTTGGAGAACATTTGTGTGGCGGAGGATAAGGCTTCAATCACGAACAAAAATCCGATTACCGGCAAAATTAAAACTGAGTTGGTCAGCATGGCCACTATGCCTAAAGTAACTCCCAACCCCATGGAACCGGTATCTCCCATCATAAATCTGGCCGGATTAATATTGAACCACAAAAAGGAAATCAAGGCACCGACAATCACCCCGCAAAAAGTCGCTAAATCATATCTACCTTGGGTAAAAGCGATTATGGCAAAGGCAGCAAAAGCCGAGGCCAAAAGTCCGCCGGCCAAACCGTCCAGGCCGTCGGTAATATTTACTGCGTTGGAAGTGGCCACAATGATAAAAGTAAAAATCGGAATATACCACCAACCGATTTGAAAATCACCAATAAACGGTACCCGAATTAAATCCCAATCCAATTTAAAATAAAACCAGAAAGCGCTAACCAAAGCAATGACCGTATAAATTAATAACTTGTAACGCATTTGCAAACCACCGCCTTTGGGGCCAATACCCTTGATATTTAAAACATCATCAAACATACCGACCAGCGCTGAAGCGACTAAAGCACCCAGAGGTAAAAGCGTCTGAGACCTGGTCAAAAAGTTTAACTTATCAAAAATCTCCCAGGTAGTCCATTGCGCCAAAGCGTAAAAAATTAAAGCCAGAGCCAAAACAGTAACCCAAATTAAAATGCCTCCCATGGTCGGCGTACCCGCCTTATGCGCATGTAATTGGGACATGACCGGAGCTCCGCCATCCGCAGTTCTGATTTTCTTGCCCCAATTATACTTGTACATAAAAAAAGTCAAGGCCGGAGTCCATAAAATTGCTACCACGAAAGCCAAAGCGCTAAGAAATAAAATTTTTACGATAATAAATGCATCCATATATTTCAAAAATCTTTTTATTAATAATAAAAGTTTAAATATTTAAAAGGATTACAAACATTCCCGCCAGAAAAAGAATGATCTGAATTATTGTCTGAGAAAAGATAAAAAGATAACTAATCATCTTTTCCTGCAAGAAAAAAATGTAAGCCAATGTATTATTCAAAATAATTATAATTAAGCCCAGAATTGGAATTATAAAAACGTTATACCAGGGTCCAATATTATCAATGCCGAAATAAATATTATAGTGCAAAGAAATCTGCCCGAGTTCAGACAGATATGATAAAGGGTGCAATTTGAAATATAAAGCGCCCCACAATGTAACATTTACAAGCACGCTAACCACGAAATTTATTTTTACCCACAAATCTTCGCGGTAGGGATGTTCAAAAAATTTAGAAATACTATAAAGCCACATATTTTTAAGTCAAAAGTAAAAAGTTAAAGCCGCGGAGCGGCTTCCCGCTACGCGGGAAAGTAGAAAGTTAAAAGTTTGGAATTAATTATCTAAATTTTAGCATAAATAGGTTAAAAATAAAAGCCCTGATTTTTCAGAACTTCTATTCGTATATTCGTTATAAATTCGTATTTCGTAGATCTTACTTTCTTTTTACAGGCGACATTTTGCGCAAACGTTCCACGATTTTCGGTAAAACCGCAATCACCCGGTCAATTTCCTTGGCTGTGGTAAATTTACCCAGGGTAAAACGGATTGAGGCATGGCAATCTTCCGGAGGTATGCCCATGGCCCGTAGGACATGCGACGGCTCTAAAGATCCTGAAGCACAGGCTGAGCCCGTAGAAACAGCAATGCCTTCCAGGTCCAGCATTAAAAGCATACTTTCCCCTTCAGCACCTAAAAAGCTGATGTTGGCATTAGCCGGCACCCTATTAGTAATATCGCCATTAATCTGAGTGTCTGGAATCTTTTTGGTTAAACCGGAAATCAATTTATCCCGCAACTTTTTTATTTGGTTATTGGTTATTGGTGCTTGGTGATTGACCAGCTCGACTGCGGCGCCCAATCCGACTATACCGGCGACGTTATAAGTACCTGGTCTGATATTATATTCTTGATGACCGCCAAAAGTTATGGATTTAATCGGCGTACCTTCTTTAACAAACAAAGCGCCGACTCCTTTGGGCCCATAAATTTTATGTCCAGAAATGGTTATCAGATCAACTTTTAGACTTTCAGCCTTCATTGGGCAGTAATTTACAGCCTGCACGGCATCAGTATGAAAATAGATTTTATCGAATGAATTTTTAATCTTGCGTTTGGCATTTGCGTTTTCGATTAAATCGCCAATTTTTCTCAGCGGCTGAATCGTACCGATTTCATTATTCACATACATAATGGAAACTAAAATCGTATTAGCCTTAATCGCGGCTTTGATTTCATCAATTTTTACGATCCCTTTGCTATCCACATTAACGTAAGTCGTTTCAACCAGACCTTCTTTAACCAATTCCTGACAAACTTCCAAAATAGCCGGATGTTCAATTTTTGAAGTTATAATATGGGGTAAAAAATCGGGTTTATTTTTTTTAAAGGCCATAACCAAACCGCGCAAAGCTAAGTTATTGCTTTCCGTCGCGCCTGAAGTGAATATCACTTCTTTAAACTTACTGCCAAACAATGTAGCCAGCTGTTCCCTGGCCCAGTCCACGCCTTTGATTGCATCCTGACCGAAAGAATGTAATGAGGAGGCGTTGCCAAAAATTTCCGTCATATACGGATGAATTTTTTTTCTGACTTCCGGATCAATCGGCGTAGTCGCGGAATGATCCAAATATATTTTTTGCATAGGTTACAAATATAAAAATTAAATACAAATTATTACGAATTTTAGTACCGGATAAAAACCAAACTGTTTTTATCTCTAGTTGCCCGCTGACAATTCCGGTTTGTGGGGATTGAGCTTATTGCCTGTTTCATAGACTGACTGCGGCTTGTCCCAATCCTCCTTTAGGTTTTGAATTCTAAATTTTAAGCCGTCAAGAAAAGCGTCGATATCCGCTGTTTTTTTAAACAGAGGCGCGTAAAGCGGATCATCTTTGATAATGGCTAAGGGATCCTGCCCTTTAAGATAATCATGAACAAGTATTTTTACCCCCTTAGACTTATCATCAGCAATTATTCGCGCTGATTTCTCAGGGCCTGAGCCGACTTCTACCAATATCATCTGAGTATCTTTGGACTTTTCAGTAATAATAGTCCTGACATTGGCCCGCGGATTTTTAGCCGGGTTATCATCATTTTCCCTGATAGTATAAAAATCGCTGTAAAATATCTTTTCCGGCTGTCCTTCTTTTTTTTCAACCTCCAGGGTTCTAACCCAGCGTACCGGCCGTAATTTATCACCTATTTTAAATAAGCCCTCGTCTAAGCGGTTGTATTCGATTTTCTGAGGAAATTTTTCCCCATTTTCATCCAGCTCATAAGTATAAACCATGGTGCCATGCGATTGTTCCAGGGCTTCACCTTCAGCTTCATTAATTTTTTCAAAACTTTTATCCATGACAGCCTTTCTTAGGCTGACTTCAATGCGGTCGGCCCTGGCAGGCTGTTTTTGACTGATAAAAAACTCATGGGTCAATTTATCTGTTTCAGCTTTAGCCTTCACCGTGGCCAGAGTCACAAATTGCCCCCTGGTGTCCTCGGCATAGGAAGTGTCCCGACGATCTTCATACGCGACCACATAATATTTGCCGGGATAGTCAGCGACTAAAGGAGCAAAAGCCTCAGGCAAGGCCACGGCTTCATTTTCACCACGGCTGGCGATTTTGTTTTTTTTCGCCAAAGCAAAAAGATCCTGAATTAAAGGGAAAGGACGCTTAAGCTCCTGTTTGGAAGGTATAGCTAATGGAGAATCTATATTTTTCATAAATTATAATATTTAATTCTTCAGACTTTGTTTCCTGTCTTATACCGCGACAACTTCTTTGACGCCCTTAACCTTATCCTTAATCTCCGCCTCAATACCCATTTTCAAAGTCATCTGGGACATAGGACAATGGGAACAAGCGCCCTGCAACCTGACTTTAACTATGCCGGTTTTTTCATCAACATCAACCAGCTCCACGTCGCCGCCGTCCATCTGCAAACTCGGACGGATGGTTTCTAAAATTTTTTCAACTTCTTTTTTCATATTTTTATAATTTACTTCTTAAATTTTAACTTTGTACTTTTTACTTCAAACTTAACAATGCGCGTGTTCCTCTTCTTCCAAATCCTCTGTAAAAACCTCTCCGCGATAATTAGCCACAGCCTTTTTCAAACCGGCCGCTGCTAAAACAGAACAGTGGATTTTTTCCTTGGGCATACCACCAAGTTTTTCGGCAATTTCCTCACGGGTAATTTTCAGGGCTTCATCAATGGTTTTGCCTTTGGCCAGTTCGGTCAACATGGAAGACGAGGCAATGGCTGAACCGCAACCTAACGTTTGAAATTTGATATCTTTAATAATCTCCTGCCCCTTTTTATCTTTATCAACTTTAATATAAATCTTCATCATGTCGCCGCAGATCGGATTACCAACTTCGCCCACCCCGCTGGGATTTTCAATCTCTCCCTGATTGCGCGGATTTTTAAAATGTTCCATTAAAATTTCAGAGTATTGCATATTTTTTAGATTATAGGTTTTAGATTTTAGGTTTTAGTTCTTCAACCACAAGCCAAAATCTAAAATCCAAGATCTAAAATCTTATTTAAATTAAATCACTTAATTTTATAGAACTTAAAGTTTTACTTATCCCCTGATCCAGTTTCTGCCACACTATCTTAGTCTGGCAATCACAGCTTTTTTGACCGCATAGCCCTCCCAAACCGGCACAAATATATGGAGCCAAACTTCCCTCAAGGGCTGTGAAAATATCCTTTACTGAAATTTTTGATACTGGCTTGGCTAATTTATATCCGCCGTTAACGCCTTGAGCACTGACTACAAGTTTAGCCTTTTTTAACCTAGCAAAAAGACGCTCCAAATAAGCCAAAGAGATTTTTTCCTGTTTGGCAATTTTAGCCAGCGAATAAGGCTCTTGCCCCTGATTTTTCGCCAGATTCACCAAAGCTCTTAAACCATATTCTGATTTCGTAGAAAACATCATAACTTATTAAATAACCCACCAAAATGGTTGGTGTTTAAAGTATAACATATTTATCCACATTGTCAAAAAAAACCCGCCGGTCAGCATTACGGCGGGTTTAAAATCTATAAGGCTACCTTTTTGACCCAGGTTTTTTCGCTGATGTCATCCAACGAATCTGGAGTCTTTGAAGTTACCACAATAATATTCGCCTCTGGATTCAAAGAACAAGCAAGAGTGAAAGAGTTCCCCTCTTCATCTTTCCAGTGCAGTTTGTTTGGGAACTTCCTTTGAGGCTCAAAATCCACTAAGGTAAAGAAGCAACAATTAGGCAGCTCGGAAAAAAGCATTCTGCTGATACCCAAGTGTCTTTCTAGCCAGTCTTCAAAATGTGCCAAAACCAGTTCTTCCACTTTTCTGCGGACTTCCAGCCCCACCGGAAAAGCAACATCCACAAAGTTATCATTTTCATTTTTTTTGTTCGGCCAGGCAACAAATAATCCCTGATTGCTTTTGATGACCTTCAAACCCACTACCCTAAGCCAACCACTAACTGTCAGGTTAATCCTTGCCTTGAGTTTTTCCTGGTTAACAAAATCAACGTTAATATCAGATATTTCAATATCCATAGGTCCCTCCTTTTAAATTATACTTAAGCCTAAGCCTAGCATAAACTTTGGGTTTCTAAATGTCAAATCCTCTGTTGACAGTAATTTTCTATTATGTTAATATATTCCTATAACTTTAGACTTTAAACTTTTAACTTAAAATTTATGTCACATAAAAAAGCTGGCGGTAGTTCCGCCTATGGCCGCGATTCCCAGGCCCAAAGATTGGGCGTTAAAAGGTACGGTGGCCAATATGTCAAGGCTGGTAATATCCTGGTTCGCCAAAGAGGTATTAAAATCAGGCCCGGCCAGAATGTCATGAAAGGCAAAGATGACACTCTATTTTCAATCATTGACGGCATTGTCAAATTTACTGAAAAGAAAATCAGAAAATTCGATAACGCTTTAACCAAAACCAAATTTGTCAATGTTTTACCAGTCAAAAAATAATTCTAAAAAACGGGCATTTCAATGCCTGTTTTTTAATAAAAAACATATGTCACCAAAAAATTTCGAAAAATTTAACCCAAGCGCAGAAATGGAAGGAAAAAAGAAGTCCAGGGAGAAATTATCTATTTTTAAAAACAAACTACTAAAAAGATTGGTCATCCCTGCCACAGTAGCCTATCTTGCCTTTGCTCCTTCTTTTAAACTCCAAGCCCAGGAAACCGAATTACCAGTAGATAAACCAGCTAAAGAAAAAACAGGCAAAGATTTACCTATGACCTGGCAACAGCTCGAAGAACAAATTAAAAAGAAAATTAAATTACCCAAACTTGAAACCACTTTTTTACAGGAAAACGATAAGGGTGAGGCAGAATTCAACTACTGGTCAATCCTTGCTCCGGTACAACTTGAATTTTCCAGAGAAACAAAATCCCAGAATGAAGTTATCGCTAATTTACCTTATGAATATGCCCGTCTATTTGATTCGGCCGCACCTTTACGCGAAAAAGATAAAGAAAAAATCATTAACAATATTGACCAAGAGTTGAAAAATCAACTTGGCGAAGAATTAATCGGTTTAGACTGGAGCCAAAGAGTCCATACTCATCATAAACGTAAGCAAATGCCTTCACTTACTGAAATTGATTATATAACACTAGTCGGAACAACTTCGCCCGAAGGGCCTGAGTTAAAAGGCCCCAAAACAATTGGACCGGATGCAATTGATAGCGAAAATCTCCAATTAGGCGAACTTAGAGCCAAAAATATGGAGTCAGTAGTAAATAAGTACCTCCAGAAAAAAGGGATCAAAATTACCAAATCAGGGAAAGAAAACATGGACATGACCAATCCTGCGAATATTAAAAGTCATGAAATTCAGTTTACGCCCAAGGAAATGGAACAATTAGCCGGTATTGCTCGAGAATTAAAAGTCACAGGCGCAGATGACATGGAAATGGTTTATAACCTGATTAGAATGTATAATGACGATCGAATTGATAAGCCCATTTTAGCCAAACAGCTGGATAAGCTTATTGCCGGTAAAAGATCAGTTGTTGTCAAACTTGGTTATGAGAATAAAAAAGATCAAACATTATTAGTGCCGGTTCCTTTATTACTACTACTACCTTTGATTTTAAGACGACGTAAAAATAAAAATCAGCCACCAAATGAACCGACTGTTCCCCCGACTGAGCCGGAAATTCCCCCAACTGAAGCAGAAACGCCACCTGCTGAAGGTATGCCTGAACCAACCGCTGAAACTTTAATGCCAATACCGCTAGAAAATGAAACACCACTTTCACCCGAAAAAATCACTAACACTATTCCAGAAAACGTAACGCCACTTTCACCCGAAGAAATCACTAACACTATCAATGAACTCCCGCAAATACTGGTGGGGACAAAATTACCTTCACCAGAAAGTTCTGAATATAAAAACATGGAGGAAGCCACAGTTTGTGATGATTTGAATGTTTTTTGGAATGACCCCAAAGTTGTCAGCCGCGGCCTAAATTACCAGGGACTTACCGATGAAATGAAGACCAGCTATAACTCATTCGAGGACAACGGACAAAGGGAATTATTTTTAGCTTATAAAATTTTAAAGGCTTGGGAGTCAAATGATAAGCTCTGCCGCAAGGAAGCCGGCGTAAGCAATGAACACCTTAATGATTATTTAGACTATGAAAAACAACCCCAACAAATACTCTGGAGCAAAATGCATGCCCGTAAAATGTTAGAATTAATTGAGACTCAAAAAAAATCCGCGGATAAAAGCATTGATGATCTTTTGACGGAAGAAGCAATCAAGCTCCAACTGCGCAGATTTGAAAAAAATCAAAATTAATGCCAATAAAAAACGCCCCGTGTCGCGGGGCGTTTTTTTATTTTACTATTTTTCCTTCTTTACCATATTATCTATAAAACGTTGAGCATATTAAAATCTAATTTCCTTTCAAAATGTCCCCGGGGTAACGGCTGATTAAATTTAAAAGTTTCCCCTATTGGCATTTTTGGCATAAATTTAAAAAGAATATTTATTTAACCTCCGGCAAATTAAAGTCTTTGAGATCAGGCAGATTAGACATATCAGTTATTTGAACATCTTTCGGTAGTTCAAACATATTATCCGGAATCACGCTAAAATCAAAATTTTCATAATTTACCACGGTTGTAACCTTGCCGTCGTCGGTTTCTATCCTAACCGGCAAACCATATTTTTGCCATAACCATTCCTTAGTCGTAGTACCTCCCCATTTATACTGGATAACTAAACAATTTTTGCCGTCTACTACCTCACTACCAATGACTTCCGGCTGATACTGACTAATACTGTCCGCCTCATCAATAATTGATTTTTCCTTTTGCTGACCAAGCCCCAAGCTCATTTTAACGGCTGTATTTGCTGAAGGAGTATAAATATACATAGTCTGATCTTCCTGGTTAAAAATCGAAACAGCCTTATCGGCTTCCATTCTCATTTTATTCTCTCTAAACCAAAATTTCTGAATCATATCCGCGCCTGCGGCATCTTTAGTCACGATATCATACCTTATATTCTTAATATTTTTTGTCCGGCCCAAAAGGATATCCAAAGAATCGCTTTCCGCCAGATTGCTATTGCCCATTACCAGGGTCTGCTCGCCGTCCTGAACAAAACTTCTTTTACACCCGCCTAAAACAACTAACATTATTAAACCGATGAATAAAAAAAGGAATTTTTTATTTGTCATATTGATTAACTTATTTCGTAAACTTCACCTGCTTTAATTTTAATGCCTTTATGCAAAAAAAACAAGAAGACCCTGCAACTGCAACCGAGTCTTCCTGTTTTATATTAGAGGTAAATTATGGCACAATAAAATTCGTGGTCAGAGTTTGTCCGTCCGCCAAAGTGGCTGTTACCGCATAATTTCCGCTGGGCCAGTCTTTGGTCGGTTTAGAAAACGAAAAACTACTGATTATATCGCCTTCCATTTGAGTATCATTGGCTACGGGACCGACCTTATCACCGGATGGCAAATAAGTCAATTCAGCTGTAACTTTTAAACCGGTTTTGGCTCCGAGGATATAAGCGGAAACACCTATTTCCGGAGTAGTGGCACTAAAGCTGGTTTTATTTTCAGCAACAGTTCCCTGATCATCAAAAACATCACTAATTAAGAGTTTGGACAAAGTTGAGCCGACTACTACGGTAGTACTTCCTGTTTCTAACCCATTGGTATTGTCAACTTGATTTGTGATTAAATCTGTTTGAGTACAGGCGGTCAGCCAGATTACTGCCGATATTAAAATAAGTAATTTTTTCATATCTCAGAATTTAATTCTAAGAAATCGCCGCCTTGATAAACTCTCTGAAAAGCGGATGCGGTTTTAGGGGCCTGGATTTAAACTCAGGATGAAACTGGGTAGCCACGAAGAATTTATGGTTCGGGACTTCGATAATTTCCACCAAACTGTTATCAGGAGATGTACCGGCAATCAACAAGCCTTTTTCTTCCAGCAATTTCCTATATTCATTATTAAATTCGTAACGATGGCGATGACGTTCGGAAATTTCTTTCTGGCCATATGCCTTGTAACTGACCGAATCTTTGTTTAAGACGCAAGGATACGCACCCAAACGCATAGTACCGCCCATTTTCTTTAATTTTATTTTATCAATCTGATCTTCCATGGTATGCACAACCGGATATGGAGTGTTTTCATCAACTTCAGGCGTATTAGCCTTATCCAGACCGGCCATATGGCGGGCAAATTCGATTGTTGCCAATTGCATGCCATAACACAAGCCTAAATACGGTATATTATTTTCCCGGCAATATTTAATGGCCTGAATCTTGCCTTCAATTCCCCGGCTCCGAATCCGCCCGGTACAATAATGCCGTCATACTTTTTTAATTCCGCCAGCTTACTCGGGTCTTTTTCAAATTCTTCCGAATTAATCCAGCATAATACCGGCTGACGGTTATTGGCCCAGCTCGCATGTTTAATCGCCTCAATTACCGAAATATATGAATCCGACAAAGTAAAATTGCCAGTGGCAAAATATTTACCCACAATGCCGATATTTACTTTCTCATGAGCTGAATCTATTTTCTCGATTAATTTTACCCAATCTTTCAAATCCTTACCCTTGGCTTTCAGTCCGAATTTAGCTAAAATTTTCTCCCCCAGTTCTTCTTTCTCAAAATTCAAGGGAATTTCATAAATATTATCAACGTCTGGCGCGGAAATTGCATTGCCCTTGGCAATATTACAAAAAGTTGCTAATTTTTCTTTTCTAACTTCATCCAAAGGTACGTCAGCTCGGCACAGGATAAAATCCGGGAATATACCGGTTGAATTTAAAGTCCTAACCGCAGTCTGGGTCGGTTTGGTTTTCATTTCACCGATTTTTGAAGGAATCGGGAAATAACTGACCAGCATAACAATCACATCATTAGGCACTTCTGTCCTCATCATACGAGCCGCTTCCAAAAATAAAATATTTTGATATTCTCCCACTGTCCCGCCGATTTCAATAATGGTAAAATCCGCCTTGGCCAGTTCAGCTGCTTTTTTAATGCGGGAAATCACTTCTAAAGGCACATGGGGTACGACTTCCACACATTTACCGCCGTATTCTAAATTTCTTTCCCGTTGGATTACGCTTAAGTAAACACGACCGGTGGTCATGTAATTTGTCGATAAAATATCTCGGTCTAAAAATCTCTCATAATTACCGATATCCTGATCAGTCTCATCACCGTCATCAGTCACAAAAACTTCGCCGTGTTCGGTCGGATTCATAGTGCCGGCATCGACATTAATATAGGGATCAATTTTTATGGCCGTAACATTATAGCCTTTACTCTGTAAAATTTTTCCGATTGAAGCGCAGGAAACGCCCTTGCCCACGCCGGACATCACCCCGCCGGCCACAAAGATAAATTTAGGAGTCATATGATTGAAAAGTTTTATTAAGTTATATTAGGTTGTATGAAGTTTTATAAGGTTGCATCTTGTGTTTTAAGCAACTTTATATAACATAATAAAACATCATACAACCTTATACAACCTCAGGTTAAACCAAAAAAGAGAGGCTTTTAATCCTCTCTAGTGACAGTTAGTCCGACCTTGGCTGTCACTCCGGAGCCAAAATCAATCAACACATCAAAATAACCCAAACTTTTTATCGGCTGCTCAAGCTTCACGTATTTACTTTCAATATTATAATTGCGAGCCTTTAGCTCATCTGCGATCTTCTGGGCATTTATAGAACCAAACAATGTTTTCTTCTCATCTGCCTTGGCTTTGACAATGATTTTAATATTATTTATTTTCTTGGCTATTTCCTTAAATTTTTTGGCGCGATTAGCCAAAGCCTTGGTCTGAGAATTTTTCTTTTGTTCCATCTCCCTGACTGAAAGCTCCGTTGCAATCTGCACGAGTTTGTTCGGTAGTAAATAATTGCGGGCGTAACCATCGCTCACTTGTTTTATTTCACCTGCTTTCCCCAACTCGGGTACATTTTTTACTAAAATTACTTTCATATTTAATAAAAAAATTAAGCTTAAAATCTTAATTTCCCCTTTCCCTTATATTACACCCAAATAAACTATTTGCCAAATAAACCAGCCCAAAAACCTTTTTTCTCCTCGGTTTCTTCCGCAGGCTGAGACGCCTGTTGAGATTCGGCGATAATTTGGTTATAAATTCGCTGCGCTTCCTGTTTAACCAGATCCGAATCATAATCGCCGCTATGGGCTGTATAACCTTCATATGAGGCCTTTTTTTGGTCCAAATGCAGGTTTAAAACCAAAGGCTCTTCAGAATTGATATACATATGGAACCTGGGATAAAAATCATTGCGTAAACGCTTAACATAGCTGGTTTGCCCTGTCCGCGAATCACGGATAAACCCATAGCCGCAGCGTCTGACCAGAAAGTCAGCTTTTTGATGTAATTTTTGAGTAAAAGTAATTTTCATAATATACTCAAATATACCATTAAAATCTAGAAAAATCAAGTTAACTAATTACCAATCAATTCCTTGACAATTTTATCTAACTAATGCTAAAATTCCCTGATGGTTTTAGGGAAAGAACATTAACAATAAGAAAAAAGGAGAAAAAAATGAAAACCAGGATTATCGTGTTACTCTTCGGCCTGCTAATTAGCTTGCTGGTGATTAATTGCGCCTGTCCCGATGATGACTGCAAAAGCTGTCCACAGAATCCACCGACGCAAACAAATAATCAGGCGTACCTATCAATAATCAACTCCAATCCGCAATTTCATCTTGTACATGTTGGTGCGAAAAACTTTTTTTGGCAGGAAGGTCTTATATTGACCAGCTATGGTTATGAAGCGAATCCCGCCTCCCAAGAGACGGTAATTATTACCGCCATATCATTTGAGGATACATATTCAGGAACAAACAATCTGAATGAAATCAACAACCTTAGATTATTCATTCAAATTGCCAATGGTTATTGCCCGCCGGCCGATGCTTTAAACGATGTCAGCGGTATTATAAATCTGCCGGTAGAACCAAGTCCCCAACATGCAAACATTTCTCTGACTGAACCGGTTATCTTAGAACCCGGTGATTGTGCCAGAATTAGGATTGTCGGGGACTTATCTGAAACCGCCGACACGACTACTCCAGGCAGTCATGACATGGAGTTTACTGATGTAACTGCATTCGGAGTTGAATCACTCGAAACTTTAACCGAGGACAACCAACATCTTTTTATTCATCACCAGCATGAAAGAGTGACCAACGTACCTGCCGATCCTGGACATTTGTCGATTCAGCCTGATTTGTCTGAACCATATGAGAATATTATTCTCGACAGTTCAACTTTACAGTCAGTTGCAATTTTCCGGGTAAACGCATACGGCTATGAAGATATTAACCTTCAAAGTCTCAAACTTACGGACTTAGGAAACGGCAAGGCAGCCTCAACCTGTTATCTTTTTAGCAACTCAAGAAATGACGGACAATCTGTTTCACAACCGATAGCTTCAGCCGCTATGTCTGCGACTGATCCTGCCTTTTGCGAACTTTCATTTGATGCTGTCACAGTCTCAGCCGGATCATCCGTACTTTTGACGGTCAAAGCTGATTTCAATAACATCAATGATTTCAACCTGTACGACGATGATCTATTTCAACTGGCTGTAAGCAACCCCATGACGGATCTGACAGGCATCGGCTTAATCACAAATCAGGTAATTCACGGCCAGCCTGAAAGTCAACAGGCAACTGAAAATTACATTTTTCAGTCAAGACCTTATGTCAGTTTAAGCCCTGAATCACCTTCTGGTTTATTTGTCCCCAGCGCCATGACTCTCATTGGAATTTTTAAAATATCTGCAGCGCCTGGCGGCAATATTTCCTTCATCGATTCATTCTTAAATGGCATGTCCTTTGATATCACAACCTCCTGTGATACTATTCACAATAGCTATATCTATCTTAAAGATGGATACAGCAATCTCTTAGATTCCGGGCAAGTATATACTTGCGATCAAAACGCTATTGCTGGGATTACATTTGTACCTAATAATTTCACCATAGTAGCCAGTACTTCCCAAAAAATATATGTCTATTTGGACACAACCCAATTTACAGGACCAAATAATGTTATCCAAATCGGCATGAGAACTGTCCACAGCTGGGGTATAAACAACTTCGGCGGTTACGGACATACCCATGTTATCATCCCAGGCGGCATTTATGCACCGATCCTGGTGAAACCATAATTCAAAGACCCCCGCAACGCGGGGGTCTATTTTTATTTAGCTTTTTGAAATTTCACAATTATCACCGGATCATACTTATTACCCAGCTCATCCTGAATTTCTACTTTTTCCCCTTTCATCAATTTGTTAAACGCCATGTCGCTGATCATTTCATTATCAGCCTCAATATCCAGTTTCAGATCTTCAAGTTTTTCAAAGTCTTTGATCATGGCTGTCTTAATCACTTTTTCTATTTCCTTTTTCTGGATTTTTACTTTTTCCAAATCATCATTAATTTCCTGATATTCGCTGTGATGCGACAATTCGCTTTTATAAGCATCGCGGATTAATTTTTGCTTGTTTTTAAAATCTTTTACTCGGTCAAAAATTTCTTGGATTTCTGGCATACGCTATAAAAAGTAATAATTAAAACACCATTTCATTATACAGGAAATCATCGGAGTTTTCAATTGTTGATAAAGTACCTTTAAAGACTTAGAATCGTATATTTAACAGATTTTTCACGATATACCCCAAAATTACCCTAAAATTTATTATACCACAAAATCTACATTTCAATTTATTCCTAAAATTAGCCCCAAAAAGCAAATAATCAGCCAAAATACTTGACAATTATTTACAAATTTGTTAAGTTAGTCTATTGTTAAAGAAAAAGGAGGGTGGCACCTTTAAATACAAATATTAGGCAAAGGCAAAGGAAACTGTTTCGGTTAACCCGTTTTCCGTTGGAAAACGAGAAGTATCAAAAAACAAGGAAAAGGAGAAAAGAAGATGAACAAAGGTTTGAAGACTTTCGTGACTGTGGTGGCCATGCTTATGCTGGCCCTGTCCTTCAACTGCGCGCCTCCCGGGACTTCGGGCGGCGGTGACCCCCCGGCCACCTCACCGGACAACCCCACCGAGGTTATTCTCGATGTCGGCATCGACTTCACCGACGACGTCACCGGCTCGAATCCCTACTGGGATGTCAGCCCGCTTCTCGTAACCCCCGGCGTACCGCCCACGGAACTGCGCATTTTCGGCTCCATCGAGTCCCGAGCCTGCTACGATCCGTACAACTGCGCAGTCGATCGGACTTCGGAAGTCGTCGGCGGCCAGTGGCATCGCACCTACAGGGTGCCGATCAATACGCCGCTTCATATCGGCTATTCGCTCGGCAATTACCTGCGGGCCGACGCCATTACTATCAATGGAGTACCGCTGACTACCTACCAGGCCCTGGGCACTGCCCCGGCCCAGTGGGGCGTCGCCTGCTTCATTATCAATCGCAATACGGACGGAACCAATACGGTCACCGGTAACCCCTCCTGCACCGCCGTCGCCCGGCGCGCGCAGCTCGTGGTCACCGGCGATTCGGGAGGCAGCGGCCTCAATTCATACTCCAACGGCATCTACAATATGCCCTACGACGATCCCATCTTCATGAGTACGGGTTCGTATGTGGCCTATTCGGGTGCCGCCGGAGAAGGCCCGATAACCATCCAGACCGGTCTGTGGCAAAACCCCACACCCGGCGGCATCACGCAGAGCATGGTCTACAACGCCACGCTCAACGCCTATGTCGAGGATATCCCCTTCCTGCTTTCGACCCAGGCCAACTTCTGGGCCCTGCATCACCCGCCCCGCGACCCGACTTGCACCGGAGCCGTTCCGGCTTGTCCCGCGGAAGTCCAGTACGGCGCTTACATGAACATCATGCCCCTGGCTGGCGGCGCCGTGCAGTGCACAACCCAGTTGTGGCACTACGTCGATTTCGACGCCACGGCAGCCTCGTACGTCGGCGAAACCTTCAACGGTTTCAATCCGACCACGAACTGCATTATCCAGGACCCCGACACGCGCGACGCGCCTGCCGGCACCTGATTCCCCTGACCTTTGCCACCCAAAAGCCCCTCCGCAACGCGGAGGGGCTTTTCTTATTCTTTTTCAATCTTATTTTATTAAAGTTTGTAAAATTTCTACGGCTTTATCCAATTGCGGATCTTTATCGTTACCAAAGTCATCTTCTGTCAATTCCACTTCCACGTCAGGCTTTATGCCTTCACCATCAATCGTGTTTTCATTGGGTGTCAGCCATTGAGCTATTGTCAATTTAATTGCGGAGCCGTCATCAAGTGGATATAAACTCTGGACCGAACCTTTGCCAAATGATTTTTCGCCAACTAAGGTAGCAATTTTATAATCTTTCAAGGCACCGGCTACAATTTCCGAACCTGACGCGCTACCCTGATTAATCAGGACAACTGTCGGAAAATCCTTTAACCGGGGCGTTACTGTGGATTTATGTTCCTGCAACCGACCATCGCTATATTTTTCAAAAACTACAATTTTATCATCCACCCATTCACTGGCCACATCAATTGCCGTATTTAATAAACCACCGGGATTATTTCTTAAATCAAAAATTATACCTTTGGGATTTTTAGCAACTATAGCCATAATCGCTTTATTAAAATCAGCGTCTGTATCTTCATTAAAATAACGTAATTCCAGATGGACAATATTATTATCCAACATTTGCCACTTAACACTCTGAATCTGAATTTTTTGTCTGGTAATCTTATATTCCTTTACTTGATCCATCCCATTACTGGCAACAGTCAAAGCTACCTCACTACCCCTCGGACCTCTTATTCTACTGACCGCGTAATCCAGACTCATGCCGGCAGTATCTTCGCCGTCTATGGCATAAATCTTATCCCCGCTTTTCAAACCGCCTTTTTCCGCCGGGGAATCCGGCAAAGGCGCTACTATAGTCAACTGTTCTTTTTTAATAGCTACTTCAGCTCCGATACCTTCAAAACTGCCGCCTAATTCATCATTAAATTTTTTATTGGTTTCCGGATCAAAGAATATAGAATGCGGATCTCCCAAGGCGGCCACACTACCGGCAATTGCTCCGTAATAAAGCTTTGTTTCACTGACCGGTTGTTGGACATAATTATCTTCGATAAGCTTCCAAGCATCCCAAAACATTTTAAAATTGACGTCATTAGACAAAAATTTAGGTTCAACCTTTTTATTATAGACTTGGCCGGAATCAATAACCTCGCTGGCATCATTAATTATTTTATATGACTGTCTGCCGCTAACTAACCCTAAAAGAAAGGCAATAAAAATCAGCAGCAATATTACATAAAACTTCATAAAACTACCGAAAAATTTTTTCTCTTGTTTTGGGGGACCCCAAAGCGAAGGCATTTCCATAGTTTAAAAATTATCAACGCTCTTGGCGTGATGCCGCCATAGCGGCAAAATTTAGAACACACAGTTATCTTAACAAAAATTTACCAACCGTGCAATCTTGAAAATTTGGCGCTTATACGCTACAATGATAATATCAAAAAATTTAATCACTAAACACTGCGAATCGTCAATATTTAAATAATACCCTGGATTTTAATTATATATAACCTATGGAAAAATATATCATTAATGGAGGCAGAAAATTAAGCGGCGAAATCTCTGTTTCAGGCGCAAAAAATTTGGCGCTTAAAATATTTCCGGCGGCAATATTATCTGATCAGCCGATTTTAATTAAAAATGTGCCTGAGATTGAGGACATGCAGCGTTTGATTGAATTGATGAAAGATCTGGGTGCGAAAATAACCCGTCAAGCCAAAGGAGAATATCTAATTTCCACCAAAGGCATTAACAAAACAAAATTAAGACCTGATTTAGTTCATTGGCTGCGTTCATCTATTATGCTAGCCGGACCGATGCTGGCAAAATTTGGCGAAGTGACCCTCTCCCATCCTGGCGGATGCGTCATAGGCCAAAGACCGATTGATTTATTTTTGGAGGGATTTCAAAAAATGGGAGCCAAAATGATTGACGGCGGAACCGATTATACCTTACGAACAAAAAAATTAAAAGGCGCAAAAATTATCCTGCCTAAAATCAGTGTAACCGTAACTGAAAATTTAATGATGGCAGCCACTTTGGCTGAAGGGGTAACTGAAATTAAGAATGCGGCCATGGAACCGGAAATTGTAGCCTTAGCTGAATATTTAAATACTCAAGGCGCCAAAATTCATGGTGCGGGCACACCAATTATTACCATAACTGGAGTCAAAGAATTATCAGCAGGTGAATTTGAAATTATTCCCGATCGGATTGAAACAGGCACTTTCACTATTTTGGGGTTAATAACCAACAGCCGGATTAAGATCACCAACTGTAACCCTGAACATATTGAAAATTTGCTCTACACCCTGAATAAAGCCGGCGCCAAGCTGGACATTGGGCCTGATTACATTATCACCCACCCCAGTCAGTTACATGGCGCTAATATTGTTACCCACGAATACCCCGGATTCCCAACCGACTTGCAGGCACCTTTCAGCGTCTTAATGACTCAGGCTCAGGGTATCAGCCTCATCCATGAAACAATATTTGAAGGCCGTTTGTTTTATACTGATATTTTAAACCAAATGGGCGCCAATATAATCATGTGTGATCCGCATCGTGTCGTCATCAACGGACCGACTCCGCTTTATGGCCGTAAAGTAGTCAGCCCTGATCTACGCGCAGGTATAAGTTTGGTCTTGGCAGCTCTGGTTGCTCAGGGCACTTCAACCATAGATAATATTTATCAAATAAACCGTGGTTATGAAAATATTGTACCTAAACTCCAAAAATTAGGGGTTGATATTAAACAAATTAGCGACTAGATATGCACATCAAAACCAGAAGAATTATAATGTTTTCTTTTATCCTGGCCTTTTTTATCTTAGCGCCTGTATTACTTTTTTATGCCTCAGGTTATCGTTTAGATTTCAAACGCTACCAAATCATTAAAACCGGCACCCTTTTTATTGAAGCTAAAGATATAAAAAAAGCAAATCTATATCTTAACGAAAAATTATACGAAAAGCAATTTGACGAAAAAATGTTTATCTATAATCTCATACCGGGAGAATATACAATCAAATTGGAAAAGGACGGCTTTCACCCCTGGCAAAAAAAATCCGTAATTAATAGCAGCATGACCACCTTTGTCAAAGACGCAATATTATTCAAAAATGAAGTTCCCCTGCAACTGGTCGACGGTAAGATTATCAATTTTTCCTTATCGCCAGACTGGCAAAAAATTATTTATATTATCGCAAATGAGCCCTTTGATGAATTTTATTTGTATGACATCGCCACAAATCAAAAAACCTTTTTATACCGCACAGCCTCCCAAGAAAGGCCGATTGACTTGGCCTGGGCACCAAGCAGTAAAAAAATCCTTACCCATTATGACACTAATTATGTGATTTTAGATAGTCAAAATAATAATAACCTCGCAGTAAATGAAATTACCAAGTTCAATCCGGCTAATGTTGTCTGGGATAATGGCAGCGATAATGTTCTGTATGCCCAATATCAAAATTCTCTATATAATATTGATCTATTTGGTAAAAACCTAGAAAAAATTTACACAGCTGAAACAGGGAAATTATCGACGGAATTTCTAATTAACGGTAAGGATATTTTCTATATAACCCAAAATGAAAGTAATAACATACTCGCCAAATATAATTCACAATTCAAAACTGACAAGAAGATACTCGAGCTCGGGAAATCCAGCAATTATAAATTCATTAACGGTATTAAAAATTATCTCGGGCTGATTGATCTGGATCAAGAAAGGCTTCATTTGATCAAAATGAATAATAGCGACCTGGAAATAATCATTAGTTCGAAAGATCCGATCAAGGAATTCACGGCCAGAGATGCCTTATGGAACGACAGGAACAATCAGTTACTGCTTTATAACGATTTCGAAATTTCCACCTACCAAACTGATTCCAACAAAGAAGATGTTATTAACCGCTATGGTCAGCAAATCAAAAAAATCGGCTGGTATCCTGATTTTGAGCATTTGGTAATCATGTTTGAAAACAACCTCCAAATTATTGATCTAACTCAAGAGGTCGGGACCAGAAATGCCATTAACATAATTAAGTTTGACAAGCTAAATGATTTTAACCTTGACCGAAATGGAGAAAAAATATTCTTTAGCGGAGCAATCGGCAAGCAACAAGGCATTTACCAATTGAATCTAAAATAAATTTAAAAAGAATCTCGAGACCCGGGATTCTTTTTTTTGTAATCTATATATATTTAAATTAAAGTTTGCTGGCCCAGATACTTGCCTTGAGTAATTCAGAATATGAATCAACATCAAACCATTCTTCCTTTAAGATATCGAAAGTCATTTGATTTTTACGGATGTAATAATTGTTAACATCGACTAATTCCAATTCACCGCGTATTGACGGCTGCAGACTGGGTATTACTTGCCAGACCTGAGAATCATAAAGACTTAAGCCGGTTATAGCCAAATCGCTTTTTGAAGATAAGGGGCGTTCTTCTATGCCGATAACCTCAGCCTTTTCAATTTTGGCAATTGTAAACAATTCCGGTTTAACGACTTGTTTAAGGATAATTTTAGCGCCGCTGCCATTAGCTTCAAATTCATTTATGAAAAGGCTAATATCCTGTTCGATTATATTATCGCCCAAAATCACCGCGACTTTGTCATCCTGGGCAAAAGCCTGACAAAGACTTAAGGCTTGGGCAATGCCACGAGCTTCTTTTTGCACGCCAAAGCTAAATTCTATATTTTTAAAATAATGAGGGTTTAAAAGCTTTTTAAACTGATCAATACTTTCACTGCCTGTAACCACCATGATTTTATTCAAGCCGGCCTTGGCCAGAGTTTCTATCGGATAAAAAATCATCGGTTTATCATAAACCGGCAACAAATGTTTATTCACAACGGCAGTGCAGGGATACATACGCGATCCCATTCCGCCTGCAATAATGATCCCTTTCATAAAAAAATTAAAGTTTAGATACAAATTTGTCCTGTAATTTTTCCTTAGCTAAATTTTGAGCTTTGAGCAAACTGTCAAAAGTACCAGCATCAATCCAGTCCCCTGCCACAATAGCGACATCCAGTTCACCTTTAGCCAAATACCAATTATGTAAATCAACGATCTCAGTCTCCCCCCTTGAACTAGGCTGCAAATTTTTAGCGGCTTCTACCACCCGGTGATCATAAAGATACAAACCGGTAATGGCATAATCGCTCAGCCACTCCTGAGGTTTTTCAACTATTTTTACAGCTTTTAAATTATCATCAAACTTAACCACGCCGAATCTTTCAGGATCTGGGACTTTCCTGGCAAAAACCTTGGCCCCTGATTTGAAATTTTTTATATCCTCGACAAAATCATCCTCAAAAATATTATCACCCAAAATCATAGCCACATTTTCCTGGTCAATGAAATTTTCACCGATTACAAATGCTTCGGGCAGACCTGAGGGTTTGTCCTGAATTTCATAAGTAAATCTGACACCGAAATCCTTTCCGCTGCCCAATAAATTCAAAAAGTCACCGGCTTTTTCCGGCGCCACAATGATCAGAATTTCCTTAATCCCGGCCTTAATCAGGGTATTTAAAGGATAATAAATCATGGGCCGGTTATAGACCGGTAATAATTGTTTGCTGGTTACTTTGGTGCAGGGTCGCAACCGAGTCGCTGCCCCGCCTGCTAATATTATTCCGCGCATATTCGAAACTTAAATTATTAAATGATTTATTTATCTCGACAGATAATCAAGTCAAGGCCTATATCCCAATTTCTCAACGGAGGCAACTTAGTATTAATCAAGGCCGAATGAGCACGGACGTTTCGCCGGCCTGACATAGTCCTGACTGCTACAAGGCAAAACCTTAACCTCAAATTTAGCCAGTTCTATTATTTTTTGGGCAAATTCATACCAGCTGATACCGCCTGCTTTAGTTTCATTAGTCACATGATAAACTCCAAAAGGCAAATCATTATTTAAAATATATAACATCTGTCTGGCCAAATCAACAGTATAAGTCGGCTTGCCAAACTGGTCATTAACGACTTTTAACTCTTGCCCCTCTTTGCCTAATTTCAACATGGTTTCAACAAAATTATTGCCGTTTTTACCGTAAAGCCAGGAAGTGCGGATTAAATAATATTTATCTGAAATCATTTTTAAAGTTTTTTCGCCTAAAAATTTTGATTCACCGTAAAAATTAACAGGACCAAATTCCTGAGAATCCTCCTTATAACCTTTTTCGTTTTGACCGTTAAAAACATAATCAGTGGAAATGTGGACTAAAACAGCCCCAACTTTCTTTGCCACCAAAGCTAAATAACCAACAGCCTGATTGTTCAGCTGCAAAGCCAAATCCTTGTGGGTTTCGCAATCATCAACTGCCGTATAGGCGGCACAGTTAATAATGATTTGAGGCTTTAACTGGGTTATTTTATCATCCACCTGATTTTGATCAGTTATATCAATTTCCGCCTTATCCCAAAGGGTTAAACTACAATCAAGCAAAACCTTGGCCAAATCCTGACCCAGCATGCCTTTCGCGCCCAAAATTAAAATTTTAGTCTGTTTATCCATACATTAAATTTATCCTAAAAACCCCAATTACGCAAATAAAAAAGCCTCTTGCCATAAAACAAAAGGCTTTAATCATCATTCTGTTCTAAAAACTCCCCAAAAGAAGACTCCTCAAATATGTCCTGCCACAAATCAGCGCTGGGGAAATACAGATCAACCTTGGCAACATTTGCTTGGGATTTTTCCCAATCTTCAGTTTCTTTATACCAGTAGGCCAGTAATCCATAAACAATGGGCAGTGTGCCATCCTGAGCTATTCCGAGCAACCACTCTTCCAGCTGGGAAATCAGATAAGTAAACCGTAAACCGGTAAATTCAATGAAGAAATCCAGGCACTGCTGGTCATTAAACTGAAGTTCCATTTGTTCATTAAAAACTTTTAGTTTTTTCAGCCAGAGCTCTTTTTCCGCAGAAGAAAAAACTATCATTTAATTACCTCCTTATTTAAGAATCCTATGTATTATCATATGCAAATTTAAATTAAATGTCAAGATTATCCCTTGACTTTAGCCAAAATTAATGCTATAATTACCATATAAACTCTTATATAATAAGCTTAATAAATATGCCTAGGTTTGAAAATATAGAACAAGCTGGAAAGCGCGATCTTAAAAAATTTCAGGCCGTCGTCTCAGAAGGCCTGAGAAAGGATCCTGCAGCCCAAGAGGCCAATTCTAAATTAAATATGTTAGGTCAACAGCGTGATGAGCGCTGGAATCTTAGTAATGAAGGTGAAAAAGGTGTTCAAGGGATTATTTCTAAGTTTGACCAGGATAATCAACAACTATTAAAAAATCTGGCCGAGGATTTTAGTTCTGAAAAACAAACAAAGTCTGATCTTTGTGAAGCCATAATTCTTAAAGCTCAGGCGATGCTTCCCGACATGACGGTTAAAGGCTTAGAAGATCAAATAAGCCAGGCCAAAAATAATAAAGATTTCCAGGGCCATGCCAAATCAATGGAAAACATCTCGCTACTGACTCAAATCTGGGATAACCAACTTAAAGCCTTGGAAACTAAAAGTAAAGAAGGCCAGGAGCTTTCTACTGCTGATAAATATAAGAAAGTAAAATTGGATAAGGCCGTAAACCAAGCGAGGAAAATTATGATCGATTATAGCTGGGCCTAAATCTAAAAAATTATTTTAAATTCAATTTCTATTACTTAAATAAATTCGTAGAACTAACAATTAAACTATATTAATATGAAGACGGAATTTGAAAGCCCAAACTTAGCAGGGGGAAAAATGCCAGGGATAATGTCCAATGAAGAAGCCATGAGGCAAGCTCAGCAGGAAGGTGCCACTTTAATGCAAACATTAGACAGAGAAAGTACAAAAATGGAACAAGCCACCCCTGAAAAATTGGTTGAATATGTTAAATATTGCGAGAAAAGAATTGGCAGCGATCCTCGTATAAAAACTTATCCCGGCCTGGATGAAAGTGTGCGCAAAGCCGAAAGAAAAGCCCTGGCACTTTTGGAAGATCAGGGGCTGGAAATGGTATCAAAAAAAATCATGGCAGCTAAAAAACTTACTCCGGCTGAGAAAGCCAATATTACTGAAACCGTCATTGATGACTTGGATCAAATGATAACTTACTGGCAAAAAAAATCTGAAGGCAAGATTGATTTGGCCAGTTCGGAAAAGCTTAAAAGATTAATGTTTGATGCGAAAACCCTAAAAGATTCGCAATTTAATGCTTAAATAATCTATATTTATGTCAAAAACTCTCCGCATACATAGGAGAGTTTTTGCTTTACTTAAATGCTTAATTTGCTATAATTAAATTAAATAGCTCGTAATTTAATTTATTGACTATGGATTTCCAAGCCAAAGCAGCCAAAATCAAAGAGCTTTTTGATAATTTCTTGATTAAATTGTCAAATATTCAGCGTAAGAAGCTGGAAGTTTTTAAGCGACTTGAAAGCCAGCAAGAACGGAAAAAAATCGAAAACATCGAAGAAAAAATTAAAAATTTATAAATTTATTTTTATGACCACAAATCATTACCAGAAAAAAGCCAAAAAAATCTTCAAGCATACCCTGACTTTTTTAAGTAACCTCGCAAAAATTCAGAGTAAAAAATACAAGCTCTACAATAAACTATCTAATTCCAAATAATCAATATTTTATGAATACCGAAACCCAACCAAGTGCTTCAAGAAAACGCGAACAATTAGTCAGCCAAGAGGCCAAAATAGTATCTGGTATAAATAGCCAGGAAGATTTTGATGAAATGATGGCTTCAATCGCTCTGGAAGCCGAGGCTCCGCTTAAAGATGCCAGTTCAACTCCCCTAGACAAAAAATATCCTCAAGAAGCCGGACTAATAGATGCTGAAACCAAAAAGCTGGTAGCAGAGTTTATTAGTAAGGTTAAAGCAGCAAATGAAGGTACTGTACCTCCGGCCTTTAAAAAATTGGAGGAAAAATATCCGGGTGGTGCCTGGACTGAGGATAGAGTAGCGGCTTTAAGGGCTAAAATGGCTAAAAGAGGGGCTGTCGAGGCTACACCAAAAATCTCATCTGAAGAGGAAGCTGAGCAAAAGGCCCAAGGCGAACGTTTCCGGGCTATGGGCGAATTAACTACAAATTTGATGGAAGAAGACAATAAACTCAATACCGTTATCAACCAAATGGAATCAGGCGAAATTACCGGTGCTCAGGAAAAAACGATTGAAACACTTGATAAATTCATAGAAGCAAAACTTATAGAACTTAAAGTGTCAGCGCAGGAACGCTTTGAAATTCTTAAATTATTACCGAATTTTATAAAGGCTAAAAAGACTGTTTTGGAATTTCACATCAACCGCGATGAAGCCACGGCCGCAACAATGGAAAAAAATTATAAACAAGGCAAAATCCAAGGTGAAGTTGACCCCAGCACCAAAAAAGTAATTCCGCCCAAAAGAATAGATTTTCTCAGATTAAAGGCCAAAAAATCCAGGGCTGAATTGCAGAGATACAATATAGCGGCATAAAATATTTTAACCTACTTAAAAGGACTCCGCGCTACGGAGTCCTTTTTATTATTTTTTCAATTTTACGGATAACATTTTTGCTTTCCATTATTTTCCGATGATGAAAATCAATAAAAATCAACCAGCTGGCCACTAAAACACCGGCAGAATCTATCAGGACATCACGATAAGTCCCGACCCTGCCTGATATAAATGACTGATGATATTCATCAGAAACTGCATATAAAACTGTAAAAATAAAGGCCCAGCCAATATCCCAGTAAATATGTTTCTTCTCGGTCTGGCGTAAAATCCTAAAAATCAAGAGAGTTAAAACTGCAAATTCAAACATATGGGCCATTTTACGTAAAATGAAACTCCAGATATCAAAAGAGCTGAAGAATCCTAACGACTGGTTGGACAAAAAATAAATTGCCGCCATCCAGACAACCACCGAAATGTATTTTTCATATTTCTGAAAATGTTTGTGGTTGATTAGATTTTGGACTTTAGATTTTAAATTTTGGATTATTTTTGACATTAGTATGTATATTTAGATTAAATATTAACTTCCAAACTTTAGACTTTACTTGCCGTATTGTTTTTTATAATATTCTTGATATTCCCCTGATTTTACCCGTTGCCACCACGGTTCATTATTTTTATACCAGTCAATAGTTTGTTTTAAACCATCAGCCAAACTGACCAAAGGCTCCCAGCCCAATTCTTGCTTAGCTTTAGAATAATCCATCGCATAACGCAAATCATGCCCGGGGCGGTCTTTGACATATTCAATCATCTCCTCGCCGCTACCCATTAAACCCAAAATCTTTTTAGTCAGCTCGATATTGGTAATTTCACTATTTCCGCCGAGACAATATGTCTGGCCGCTTTTACCTTTCTGAATAATAGCATCAATACCTCGGCAATGATCGGCCACAAAAATCCAGTCACGCACATTTTTACCGTCACCGTAAACCGGTACTTTTTTATTGGCCATTAAGTTGGTTATAAAAAGCGGGATCATTTTTTCCGGGAAATGGTAGGGCCCGTAATTATTGGAACAATTGGAAATGGTAATGGGCAAGCCATGGGTGTAATGATAAGCCCGCACCAGATGATCAGAAGCGGCCTTAGACGCTGAATAAGGGTTGCGGGGGTTATAATGGGACTTTTCAGTAAAAGGAGCGCCGTCAAGGCTTAAATCGCCAAAAACTTCATCAGTGGAAATATGATGGAACCTGACTCCCCCGTTATTTTTGGCAGCATCAAGCAAGGTCATGGTCCCTTCGACATTGGTACGAATAAAATCCTTGCTAGACATGACCGAACGATCCACATGTGATTCTGCGGCAAAATGGACGATCAAATCAACCTTGTCACTCACCAAGCCATTAACCAGTTCAAAATCACAAATATCTCCCTGAACAAATTTGTAATTGAGATTCTTCTCAATAGCCTGCAAATTCTCTGAATTACCAGCATAAGTCAGTTTATCCAGATTAACTATAAAATCATCAGGATGATTGTTCAGCCAGTAACGGACGAAATTGGAACCGATAAACCCGGCTCCGCCGGTGATAAGTAGCTTCATAACGTTGTATAAGGTTTTATTAGGTTGTATGAGGTTATATTAGGTTGCCATTTAAGCAACTTCATATAACTTAATAAAACATTTTTATAAAATCATGCTATAATATATATAATTTATCATATTAATTTATTAAAATCAATCTATGCAAACTGCAATACGCAAGGGCTTTAGTTTTGGCTTAACCTCCGGGGTAATTACAACCTTAGGCCTTATGGTCGGCTTAAACGCCAGTACTCATTCAGAACTGGTAGTTGTCGGCGGTATTATATCAATAGCCATTGCTGATGCTTTTTCAGACGCCCTGGGTATTCATATTTCAGTTGAATCTGAAGCTAAATATTCCAAAAAACAAATCTGGGCCGCCACTGTAAGCACCTTTTTAGCTAAATTTATTTTTGCTTTAACCTTTATTGTGCCTATTTTAATCTTCAGCAATACAACCGCTATTATTATCGGGTCTGTCTGGGGCATCTTACTGCTGGCAGTCTATTCTTTTTATTTAGCCAGGCGCCAAAAAATCCAACCCCACAAAGTAATCGGCGAACATTTACTAATTGCCATTGCCGTCATAATTATTACGCAAGTTGTCGGCACCTGGGTAAGAAATACTTTTATAATAAAAAAAGACCCCGCGTCGCGGGGTCTTTTTTTATTTAATTAAATTCAAATCACCATTGATTACAATCGGCCGCATCCCCTTGATTTCCTCAAAATAACTGACGCCTTCGGGGATTGGGTTATATAAATAAATAGGCTTTTTTAACCAGAAAGCCACGCCAGCCTCCATCAAAGTATTGCCACCGATGTAATTCGTTACGCCGTTTTTATCATAATTTAAAACTAAAATCACATCAGCCTTATCAACCTTTTCAAAATGCCACATTATGGCTTCATTTTTTCTTTGCCAAACCCAGTCTTCATTAAGATTATTTTTCACGTCATTCTTACGTGTTTGATAATAGTCAAGAATTGAGACAGAATCTCCTTGATCATTTTTTACCCGATTAGGTGGAATTAAAACTTCATGACCCATCTTTTCCAATTGGCTTTTAACTTCCAAAATCTGCGGATAAAATTTGATTGAAGCGCAAATAGTTATGATCATAATTCAAAATTTTAGACTTTATTTTCACGCTGAGTTAGCACAAATTCTAAATCTTTTTCATACTGTTTTTTTCTTTTAGCTTTTTCCCCGATAAACTGTTTTTTACGTACTGCTAAAGATTCCTTTTCGGCAAAAATAGGGTTTTTGTCATGTTCAGCCAAAACCTCTAAAGCCTTATCTACGCCATTATAAAGTTTTTCATCTTTGGAAAATGGCTTGTCGTACTTTGTCAGATATGCAGTAACATGTTTTTGATCAACTACCCCTCTTAACATAACCTCGCCATGCCTTGGCCCAGCAATTTGTGAAACCATAGAAACTGGCACATCTAGAACTGCAACTACATTACCATACCTGGCTGCTTCATGGGGATCAGTAGTCGCGGAAACGAATGGAGAAACACCTGACCGTGAACTGCCTCTGGCATGTAAAAACTGCAATTGGGTAATAATCTCGCTGATAGGATTTCCTAAAATCACTCTTTTTTCAATTTTTGCTAAATCATTATCAAGATGTATTTTTTCATCAGGTTGTAATAACGGACGGACCCTTTCTACATATTTTAAAAATTTTTCATACGTAAGATTATTTGCCAATTCAGTGACTTCTTCTTTTAATTCTTGCAGTTTTTTTAAGTTAAAATCACCACTATGCTCAACAATTTTACGCAAAGCAAAAGGCAGCTGTTCCAAAATACTCCGGTCACATTTAACCAAACCACGATAAACCCGAATCATTTTTTCCTTCGCAGGCTGATCTTTTTTTAAAACAATCACATCTTCAAAGATCTCATCATTTACTGAAAAATCATCATACTGAATTTGGGCCCGTGCTATCACATTCTTAACGCTGTTAGTAACAGCTGATTCACCCTCGATTTTTCTATCCTCAAAAATATTTACCATATTAATTATCTATATCCAATTAAATCCTTATTATCTCTGATAGTCTTGGGCTCTAATTTTTCTGATTCCGCCGGATAGCCAAGTGGCAATAAAGCAATTGGTTTTAAATTATTCTTTAAATCGAGAGTTTTTCTAATACCTTTTTCCTTCTTATCATCTTCTGGCTTGTAACCTGATAAATAAACACTGCCTAAACCTAGATCGTAACTGGCTAAAAGGATATTTTGAGTTGCCAAGACACCATCTTCCACAAAACGTACCGGCGATTTTTCCAAATCAATACAAATTAAAATAAGAGCCGGGGCATTGATTATTATCGGCCGATTATCTTCATGATCCAGCTCGGCTAATTTAGCTTTCAACTCCTGAGATTTTATAATAAAAAATTGCCAGGGTTGAGAATCATGGGAAGAAGGCGCATATTTAGCGGCTTCAATGATTTTTTCAATAATATCGACTGGAACTTCCTTATCGGAGAATTTACGAATTGAACGACGAGTTTTGATGCAATTTAGTGTTTCCATAGCATTAATAATGATTTAATCTTATTTTCCCCCTTAATTTTTTATTTCTTTACATCCCGCTTATTTGTTCCAGCACTTTTTCTTGCTTTTCAGAATCCTCCATTCTCCTTTTTTCGGTCCCAACTCTTTGCATAAGTTCAGCCAAAAACATTTCAGAAATATTCTTCTTGTCAATAATCTTAATTCCTAATTTGCCCGCAATTTCTTCTAGATACGAGCCGGGGTCATTCCCCTCATGAATGACACTTTTTAATTGAACCAACAGAGCATCAAATATTTCTTCTTTAGCTTTTGAATAAACATCATCATTTTCAGCCTGCAATTTATCAATATCTATTACAATTTGAGGAAATTCTTCTTTCAAGCGCTCGGTTCTTTTAAGTCTTACTAATTTCAAATCAATGGGCAGTTGTTTTTTATCAGCTTCATCTTCCTGAGCTAATTTTTGTTTTCTTAAAGCCACTGCCTCCTGTTCAGATACTTTTGGGACACCGATTTTCTGATCTAAAATCTTCATGGCCGTTGCCAGTTCCTGATAAAAATCTTCTGTTTTGGGATTCTGTTCATATGGCACAAAGGCTTTTATATATTTAGGATCCAAGGCCCCTTTTAAATTAAGCTCATGCCCCTCGACATTCATATCGGAAATCATTGAAAGAGGCACCTCAACAACCATCACCGCCTTGCCAAATCCAGTGGCATATTCGGCCTTCGGAACAAAAGAAATAAAAGGAGTCATACCCGAAGTAGCCTTTGCAGTACCTTCCAGTATTTGCATACGATTTATCTTATTCCTAACGCTCTCTCCTTCTAATACGCATTCTTCTACATTTCTCACCTTTTCCTCTAAGGATTTAATTTCTTGCGGTTCCAGTCTCGGCTTAGCCTTTTCCACATAGTTTAGTAAATTCTCATATGTCGGGTTTTGAGCCAGATCATCAACTTCTGTTTTTAAATCATTCATAATCTCCAACTGCCTTTCACCGTTTTTTTCTTTAAAAGTACGCATAGCAAAAGGCACCTGCTCTAAAAGATTTTTGTCAATTTGATTAAGACCGCGATAAATACGGATAGTCGGCTCCTTTTCTTCAGTCTGCTGATCCAATATTATCAATTGATTAATATATTTTTGCGGTAAAGAGACGACCTCATGTTTAACTTTTTGCGCAGACAAAACAGCCTCAACCTGCTGTTTGATAGTTAAAGTCTGTTCTTGTCTAATGTTATTCTCTTGGGGTTGTTCTGACATAAATATTAATAAATTATTCTATATTCGCCGGCACTTTATAAACATATTTAACCTTATGATATTCTTTTTCATACTGCGGATCACTAACTTTTTTAACCCCTGGTAATTTTTCTGCTGCCCTGATAGAAGCTTGATTATCTAAGTCAATAGTTAAAATCACCTGGGGTAAATTTAGCTTAGCCATTAGTTCATCAGTCAATTTCCTGGCTAAACCCTGACCTCGAAACTTCGGATCAACCACGTAATGCAGGATATTTTGGTCCTGACCAATATCATAGACGCCGACAATGCCGACTTTGTCTCCGGTCGTGCTTAAACCAGTGAAATACTTCTGATTCTCATATGCATCATTACCAAGGGCAATCCAACCCTCTTTACCCTCCAAAAATTCAAAATATGGCTTATCAAAATCAGCCAGTTCGCCTAATTCAATCTTTTTACTCTCTTTGAATTCGCCTTTCATAGAATTTTCAATATCCATATTTAATACTTATTAATATTTACTTTGCCCCTTAACCTTTTCTTTTCCGAAACATGTTTTTTTGATTCCAGCCTTTTTTCTTTGGAACTTCTGGTCGGTTTGGTCGCAATTCGTTTTTTCTCAGGGATCAAAGCCCAGTTAACCAACTGATTTAATCTATGGATAACAACTTCCTTATTCTGCGCCTGGGAGCGTTCACTTTGTGAAGACATGATCAATTCACCCCTTGCAGTCAGCCTGCTGTGTAATTTGTGTAAAAGCAAATGCTTCTGCTCAGGCGTTAAAATCTGGGAATTATAAACATCCCAGCGCAGAGTCGCTTTGGTTTCAACCTTGTTAACGTTCTGTCCTCCTTTTCCCCCGCTCCGGGAAAAAGTGACTTCCAGTTCTTTTTCCGGAATTATAAACATAATATTTTAGGTTTCAGACTCAATCGCGTATTTGATCAATTGCGCCAGTTTTTCCGCCTCATCTGCGCTGTAACTCTTGCCTGGCCAGTGCTGGAGTCCGTCAGACTCTGTTCTGGGCACAATATGCCAGTGTAAATGATGGATAATCTGTCCAGCTAGCCTACCGTTATTAGCTTCCAAATTAAACGAATCTAAACCCTGAACCGCAATTACTGCCTTGGCGATTTTTTTTGTGGCAACGATCATCGCCTTTAATGTTTCGTCCTCAGCATCCAGCATATTGAATGAATGTTTTTTGGGTACCACCAGGGTATGACCGGGGTTAACAGGATGTATATCCAAAAAAGCAATTACGTTATCGTCTTCATAAACTTTATTAGCCGGAATAATTTCCTTGATAATTTTACAAAATAAACAATCTTCGTTTGTCATAAAATTAAAAATTAAATAAATTATTTTTCCATTGAATCAACTAATTCGGGGTAATTTATGCTGGTATATTGCCAATCTTCAGGTAAACCGTGCTTGATCTGATTATAAACAGTATAATCGTAATGAAAATCCCAATCCTTTTCCTGGTGTACAATGTTGTCATGGAAGCGGATTATGTGGTCATAGAATGATTTTTGCCATTTAAATTTTGGATGCGGATTGGGCTGACCAGAGAGGGATACAAATTGACTCCTAAAACTTTCAAACTGCTTGTCCGGATATTCGTAATCTTCGCGTCCACGTAGGCGACACGTCGGCGTGTCGCCTACGTTGGGGAGGTAATTCCCGAACGTGTAACCCATTACCACATTTATATCGCGAGAAGTATTTTCTTTCAATGACTTAATAATTTGTGAAATATTAAAATGCTCATTGGGTCTAATTAACAAATTAACATGATCATAAATTATTGAAAAACCGTACAGTTTGAATCCCTTCAATTGTTTGCATAACTTTAAATTTTCCATGAACAAATCGCAAAATATTTGTTCCTTAAAATAAGGATAATTATCCTGCGTTTTTACCACAATGTAATAAACGGCATCTGGTACATATATTCTTTTGGGAGAATTTTTATGTAATGGCATATTTCATATATCTTCTACTTCGACGCACACGATTCATGTAGGCGACACGTCGGCGTGTCGCCTACATGAATCCCATTTATTCAATTACATAAGGAGAATTTACATCCTTTTCCCACCTAATTTCATCAACCGCTTCTATCTTGCCCTCTCCCCGATATAATTTGTCCGGTAAATTTATGGAATATGCGGGAATTTCAGAAATACATTTATATCCGTGAACCACACCAGGCGGGACCAAAACTCCGACCGGATTATTTTCTCCGACTTCAATTGTTTCCTGCTGACCAAAAGTTTTACTCCCCTGCCGATTGTCCCACAAATACAAAGTGAAATTACCCGGTCCCACAAAAATAAAAAAATCACTCTGAAACTTATGTTCGTGCGGTCCGCGAATAACACCTGACTTGGTTACAGAAACATAACCCATAACCGGCTGATATTTAGCTTCGTCCTGACGATAAATTTCGGTCAACCAGCCGCGCTCGTCGCTAAATTTTTCTAACTTTTTTATAATTACTCCTTGTAACATAAAATTGTGAAATAATTACTAATTATCACCGTGGCCAAACCGACTAAAATCGCCAGCCAGCCGATTTGTCTGGTCAAATAAGCCGTAAAAATTCCAATAAACACCGAGAACAGTATAATCGTAGAATAATCTAAAAAATTAAGCTTTTTAACTTCTTTCTGTTCGGGCTGAAAATAAAAAATCGTTATCACTCCCAAAATTATCAGACCAAACATCAGTAAGGACAAATTAATATAATTGGTAACAATACGGGGTTTGATGATTTCCAGCACGGCAAATATGGAAAATAAAAAATAAAGGCCCAAAAAGACAGCCCTGGCAATGGCAAAAAGCAAATTTTTCATTTTCGGACTAAAATTGATTTTTAACATATTGAAAATAATTTAATAAATTCTGAAAAATATTATCCTGCCACAAGGGCTTTCTGCTTAAAATGACCCGGACATTCTTCAAGTAAACGCCTTCGTCTTCTGTCTTTAAATCAGGAACAGATAACATAAATCGCAATTTGCCGTTATTTATATTCTTATCAGCCAGATCAAAGTCCACATTTTTAATTTTATAGTCTTTTGAGGCTACTGGCAAATCCTCCAAGGGCTTCAAATCCCAGCCCGCTTCGCCGCGAGGCGAGCCGGTTTTCATATTCGGTCCCAGAGAGATTTTATAACCAAATTCATTTTGATATTCAAGATAAACGGTCGCTTTTTCAAAATTACGCGGTAAATATAAATCAAAATAAATTGGCTCTGCTTTTACATAATTTATATCAGTCATGGTCACCCTATCTTGCGGTTTTAAAACGGAAAAATACGGGGTAAATTTCAAAAAATCAGTGCTAACTTCCAGCTTGCCATTCCAGGCTAAATCCATAGCCAGTAAAAACAAAATCACAGACAAAACGCCCAATCCGACAAAAAGCATAATAATTTTACTAATCACCCTGTTCAGATCCATAATAAGGATAAATAATTTTAAATAATCGCTCCTTTTCGTTAATATCAACGCCATCAGCCAACATTATATCAAAATCCATAATTGCAGCTGATAAGTCATACAAAAACTGATCATCTTCAAAAGCATAATAATATATAGGTATTCCGCTAAAAACCAGGTCGGTGACGTAAATAAAGTCATCAACCGTCATCCGGCCGATCACCTTCCTTTCCGGAAAAAATATTTTATCGCTGCGCTGACTGACGATAACAGCATTGGGCTCAGTCAGGCTGACAATCTTCTTGTTAATTTCATTATAATCTCTGATATTCTTTTTAATACTCAATAAATTGTCATTGCCCAGAAAAAAAAGAGCCTCTAGCGAAAAAAACAAAACTGACAAACCCAAGCCTAAGCTTAAAATAATCCGCTTTTTTTTGGATCCAACAAGGTTAATTATTTGCCGGTAAAAAATCGCAGCCAGAGGTAAGGCCAGAATATAAACCGGCAAGAAATAACGGACATAAGAAATACCGATCCGATTCAGCTGCAAAGTCATCAAATCAACAAAAACCCAACTGCCATAATATATTATTAAATATAATGAAACGGAAATAGAAATCAAAAAATATACTGCGTGTTCTTTATTGTTATACTTTTTTATAAAGAATAATAGACCCAAAGTAGCGGCGATAAAAAGCCACCAGAACAAACTGATAAAATAAGTATAGATGCTAACCAGTGCGGTCTTGGGATGGACGCCGAAAGGTATAATTAAAAATTTAACAAAATTTACAATATCCGCACCTGCGGTTTTAAATTCCGCTGGCAATTGACTTGTCAGGCTAGAACCATTTTCCAGCCTTAAATAGCCGAAAGACAAAAAGCTACCATAAGTAATTTGATTGTAATACAAGATCGGCATAAAAACCGTGACCAAAACTGTCAACCCGATCAAGACATACTGCCATTTGATTTTTTGCTTATAAATCAAAAGCAAAAATCCGACCAGACCCAAAATCCATAAAAATTCATTAGTCCTGATGGTTAAGGCCAAACTGACCAAGAACGAACCCAAAATAATATAAAGAGTATTGTTTTGTTTAACCGCCTTATCAATTTTCAGAAGATAATAAAGTCCAATCATTAAAAAAGATAAAAAGGCGATATTGGGCAACATGCTGAAATTAGCATAATACCACCAGGCGGGATTCAAATAAAATAAAATGGTGCTGATAAAGGCAATATTTGGCTCAAATAAACGCAACAAAATTTTATAGAAATAAAGTCCGGCCAGTACGGCCAAGAGCGGAGTTAGAAACTGAACCAAGCCGATGCCTACTATTTTACCGATCAGTCCGTAAATCAACAGCAGGCCTAAAAACGAACCCGGCACGATATTTCCCTGATAAACATTAAAGCTGCGCGGTTTCACTAAATTGGCGGCAATTTTATTCAAAGGTTCGGCTACGCTTAAACTAGTATGTTCAATATAATTATTAATGAAAAAATAATTGGCAGTCTCATCCGGCCAGGTATAATGGTGCCCCGAATTACCAAAAATTAAAAACGAGTAGATAAAAAAGAATATCACGGCTAAGATGGCTAAGATCACGATTGGTTTGTTTTTCAGGTTTAAGTTCATTGATGTATGTTTATAATCCAGCGAATTACGAATTAAATACGAATATACGAATGGCGCCTAAATCCTTTAATTTCGTATATTCGTAAAAAATTCGTACTTTCGTAGGGTCTATTACCTTTTATTTTAGCAAAAATATGATAAAATGAAAACATGGTAAAAAAACTTATTACAATTAGTCTTTTGGTTCTAACTTTAGCCGTTTTATTAAATTTAAACTGGCTCCAATCCCCTTCTTTAGGGGTGGTTTTAAGTTTAGCTTATTTACTGATCTTCGGTTATTTACTGGGAAAGATCATTTTCCCGAACCAAGATAACGCTTGGAAAATTGTTTTTGGGCCTTTTTCTCTGTTATCAACCTACTCACTTATTGGTGCCATAATTTACTATCTGTACCGCCTAGACCAGCTTGTTGTCAGTATTATCTTGGCTATCTGTTCCCTGACAATAATTTATTTCCGCGACACCAAAACTCAAACTTTAAATTTTAATTTCAGACCATCTTTAACGAACATAAAGTCATACTTGCAATCCCTACCCTTAACTCTCAGCTATTTAATTTTAGTTACCCTCTCGATTTATATAGTTTTTACCCACGGCACAACAGAGGCAATAAAATCGCCCTGGCAAATTATTCCCTCTGCCTTTTTTATTATTTATTTCCTGGCGACTTTTAACCTGATTTTTCTTTTATTTAAATTTAAAAGTTTTTTAAATTATTATTTAGTCTGGCTGCATTTTTTTGTAACTACCGGTATAGCTTTGTTTATTTACCGACTGGGCTTTGGCTTTGATCCTTTTATCCATCAGGCTACTGAACTGGCGATTTTCAAGCAGGGCCTGATTTTACCCAAGCCATTTTACTATCTTGGACAATATTCTTTAGTCATAACCCTGTCACATTTATTTCAAGTTTCCGTTAGCTGGCTAGATAAGCTTTTACTCCCCTTACTTTTGGCGATTTTCTTACCGTTTACCTTGGCAACTACATTCATTAAAACTTTTAACTGGCCAAAGAATCTGGCCTGGATTTTGAGTCTGCTCTTTTTGATTCTTCCCTTTGAACTTTTTATTGCCACGACACCCCAAGCCCTGGCCAATCTTTTTGCCATTATAATTCTATTCCTTTCATTTCTCTACCTCAAAGACCGTCAAATACCGTTTTGGTACCTATGCATTTTGGCACTAACCACTCTGGCAATCCACGCCCTTTCCGGCATCCCGGTTGCCATATATTTAATCCTGGTCTGGCTAATCAGCCACAAAAACAAAATGACTCAAGTGCTATTACCGATATTCGCCATATTCGCTGGGCTTTCTTTACCATTCGCATTATATCTAAACTCTCTGATTTCTATTTATTCAGTAAGCTTCAACTGGCAAAATTTCAATTTACTCTCCTGGCCAACAATCTTTAGCCGCCAATTTAATTTCTTTCTTGACCTAGCTTACTTGTATCAATATAGTATTCATTGGTTGTTACTTTTTTTTGTAATAGTAACATTATATACAGTTATAAAAAAACATTTATTGCCGTACTTTCTGCCCTGTTTACTGACCTTTTTAATTCTGGCTATTAATGCCGTCTTTCTGAATTTTACCAAAGTATCAATGATCATTGACTATGAGCAAGCTGAATTTTCCCAACGAGTTTTACAATTAGCCCTCTACTTTTTATTGCCTATTGCCATCTATGGTTTATACCAAATTTTAGAGAAATTAAAGACTAAAACCTTTATCTATCAATCTGCTTTTATAATTGGCCTTACTCTTGCACTCACCCTGACTCTATATTTAAGTTACCCCCGTTTTGACGACTACGACAATTCCAAGTTTATTAATGTTTCCCTATCTGACTTTCAAACCGTAAACTTTATAGAACAAAACAGTCAAGGTCAAAATTATATAGTCTTAGCTAATCAAATGGCCTCGGCTGCAGCCATTAAAACCTTCGGCTTTTCCAGATATTACAATGGACAATATTTTTATCCGATACCCACGGGAGGAGAACTTTACCGCTATTTTGAAACCATGATTTATGAGACTCCGGACAAAAAAAACCTGGAACAAGCCATGGATAAAGTCGGAGTCAAAGTCGCCTATTTTATTCTGCCTTCGTACTGGAGCCGTTATGCTCTGATAACCGAAGAGGCTAAAAAACACGCTGATGTGATCTATAACCTAGATGATAAAGTTATGATTTTCAAATATTTTCGTTAAAAACCCGTTCTTTCAAGGAGGAAAAATGCCCCGACCTGATACAGAGCTGCTAATAAGGTTTGAGCGTATTAATCGCCTTTATTTTCAAGGGCAATACCGGCTAAAAAGCCTAGCCTGGTCTTCACAGCCGTTTACCGGGATCTATCGCGGTTATGACTGCGCTGGATGCTGGGCATTTTTTACACCAACGCATCGAATCTACCTGAATGTTTGCCTGAAAGGCAAATGCCCCCTATATGTGCTTGATTACCTGATCTATCACGAATGCCTGCACTTATATTGGAATCGACATTGTCAAAGTTTCATGGCCGAGGAACAAAAGTTCAAACATTATCTCAAAGCCGATCAATGGCTAAAAAAACATGAACAACTAAAAAAAGCGACTTGCTAAGCAGGTCGCCTTTTTATATACTGCCGATAAATTTTTGATTTTATAGTTTATTATTTTGCCTGACCGTTTTCTACCCAAATCACATTTGAACAGCTGAAATTCTGTGCCTGATCCAGGCTGCAAACCCGATAATACACATTGCCCGGACTGGTAATATTTACTTCTTTATCCAAATAAGACTCATTGCCCTTGGTTGTCTTGGTCAGATATCCGGCAGTCGGAAATAATAAATTAGCATCAGTGATTGATTTCAATATTCTATATTCCTTAAAATCTTCTTCATTATTAGCTGTCCAGCTCAAGCTGACTCCACTGACTGAAATTATTGCCTGAAGCTGAGGCACTGCTGGCGGTGTAGAATCTTTAGCTGCGACCGAAATATCAAGCACATTGCCACAACTGACTTTTGCACTGGTTTTAACCACACAAACACGATAATAATACTGCTTCCCCGCCCCGACTGTATCATCGGTAAAAGATACCAAGTCCTTATTAGCTGAAGATTTGATAACAAGATCATCCGGATATTTCAGATCGCTATGTTGTTCTGAACGGACTATTTTATACAGACTAAAATTATCCGCAACATAAGGTGACCAGCTCAATTTCACGCTACCAACCTTTTGTTCGGCCTTAAGCGCCAAGCTGTCACTAATTATTTCGTAGTTCGGCTCCTGTTCCGGCAAAACTTCAACCAAACCCTTATCCAGATCAAAATTCCATTTATACCAGGTTTCCTTGGCCAAGATCTGCTGTTCAAAAGTATCTATTTTGAACAGATCTTTTTTAGCGGCCTTAAAGTCTATCAGTGCTTTTTCATTAGCATCCAAACGACTGGACATTAAAATATTATCCTTATCCATAATATCGACTTTCACCTGATTTTCCATAACTAAAATAGCCAGATATTCTGTTTCGTCATTTACAATAATTTCAAATTTTGTGCCTAAAGCGGTAATTTTCGCCTGTAAAACAACAACCTGATACTGTCCAGCTGTGGTTATATTATTGTATATTCTACCTCTTAATAACTTTATGACCACATTATTTTCATCCAGCTTATCTACGATTATTTCAGTATTTGCAGCCAAACGAATCTTAGTCCCGTCATCGAGACCCAAAACCGCGAGACTGTTTTCACCGGTTTTTATTTTGTCGCCCTGATGTAAAACTGCTTTATCAATGGCTTTCTCATAGCCTTTAACCGCGATATCTACCATAACATCGCCTTGCAAAAGGCTAATTTCGCCGCTGATTATTTTTGTTTCTATAATCTCTGCATTATTTAAATTATCCTCCAGAACCGGCTTGTTTAATTCAATTTTAGAAAAATAATTAATATAGAACCAATAAATCAAAGCGCCGACAATCATAAAAATGAGGACTACAATTACCCATTGGAAAGGATTGCTTTTTCTTTTATAATAATACATCATAGACAAAGTCCAAAGTATAAGCCGCGGAGCGGCTTCCCGCTACGCGGGAAAGTTAAAAGTCTAAAGTTTTGGCATAATTTAAATAATATATCCCATTATTTAGCCTTTAACCTTTACAGCGATAATAACTTATAGATATAATTTTTTATATCCCACTCTGTTGCTCTTATTTTAGCATTTTCTGACATTTGTGTGAACTTATCCACGTTATCCTGGCAGTGTCTCAGCTTATTCAACAGGCTGATTTTATTACCAGCCTCAAAAAGATAGCCGTTTACTCCCTCCTGAACTAATTCAGGCACTCCGCCGATTGCCGCGGCAATGACCGGAGTCCCGCAATTAAAGCTGTCGTAAATCAAAGTCGGTGAATTTTCATAGCATAATGATGGCAAAACCGCATAATGTATCTTCTTAAATACCTGCTGACTCAATAAATTAGCGGGAATATAGCCCATAAATTCCAGCCACTTGGCTTGCCCATATTTTTCTCTCAAGGCTTTTTCCAGCCTGCCTTTACCCACAATATATAATTTACAATTATTATCCCGGGCAAATTCTTCAAAAACTTTAAGTAATAAAATAATGCCTTTGTGTCGTTCTAACTGTCCCAAAAAAAGATAATTAATCTTCTGGTCGGGAAAAACTTTTTTATAATCAACCGGTTCCAGAATAACTGGATTGGGCAAAATAACTTTTTGCGATTTAGCGAAAAAACCGTAATTAGTATAAAAGTCCAGCAGCCATTTTGAAGGTGAAACAACAATTTCAGGACTGTTAAAAAGCGCCTTAGTTATCTGGGCAAATACCCAGCAGTAAAAACCCAGATGTTCCTTACCCTTAATAATTAGACCTGACGGATTGACCAACTGAACATCATGAAGTGTATGAATATTCCTAATTTTCAGACTCCTTACGGCTTTTAATGTTAAATAACCCAAGCCCTTAAGATTGTGAGTTAAGACTAATTGCGGGTTTTCCTGTTTTAATATTTTCTTCACCTGATAATACGAATGCAAATTAAAAGTATCAACAATATGCCAAATAAACCTTGGCCAGAAAGGCTGGGAATTAATATCGACGAAAGAAAAAATGTTTTTCGGATAAAAACGATAGACCTTAATATCATCCATTTCCTTGGCTGAAAATTTTGTTTTTTCAGGCTTGGCCGAAATGGTAATTACAAAAACATCGTGGCCGTTTTTTTTCAGTTCTTTAACGATATTGGAAAAAACCACTTCTGCTCCCCCGCGCCGATACGGCTTATAGAGACTATTAATGAGAGCAATTTTCATAATTATTTAACTAATTTTTTATATAGATTTTCCAACTGGAGGATTAATGTCTGCTGATTGTATGTTTTTTCCGTCCTCTCTCTGGCGGCCTGGCCCATCTTGCTTCGGTAGTCGTCATTAAATAGTAGTTTTCTTATTTTAATAACCAAATCTTCTTGATTCAAAACCTCAAAACTTAAACCCGACATATTATTAATGAAGACACTGCGTACACCCGCTAAATCAGCGGCGATTACCGGCTTAGCGCAGGCCATGGCTTCAATTAAAACTATGCCGAAAGCTTCAGATTGGTCAATTGATGGCAAAATAACCGCGTCAGCCAGATTATAATATCTGGGTAAATCTGCATCTGAAACAGGGCCGGTAAAAAGAATCTGATCTAATAAAGCCAGATCCAGGACCTGCTTTTGATATTTGGCTTTCAAGTCGCCGTCACCGACAATCAAAATTTTAATCTTATCTGAATCTAAATTTTTATAACTACTGATCAAAAATTCCAAACCTTTGAAATAATGCGCGCGGTCTAAACCGCCAATAAAAAGCAAAATTTTATCATCCGGTTTAATTTTAAATTTACTCAATAAGTCCGGGTCCTTCGCGGTTGGGGAAAATTTATTCAAATCCACACCGGGTGGAATAACCTCAAATTTTTGGGAATGGGTGTCAAATAAAGCCTTGATATCTGAATTTTGAGCATAATCCAGACTGGAAACAATTATTTTATCGGCACTGGAAATTATCTTGGGCATTAAAAATCTGTTATATAGCCTGAAAACTATTTTTTTTAATCCCGTACCCAAAACATCCATCTGATAATTTATTACTAATTTCAGCCGTTCTTTTTCCTGCCTTTTTAAACCCCAAATAACTTCCGCGCCGCCAAAAAAAGGATAATGCAAATTAACAATATCAAAATCCTTAATTAACTTACCTAATTGGGGTAAAAATCCCGCATTCCCGAATTTAAACCAAGGCTTTAGGCGTACGACCTCAAACTCATCAAAACGCACATCATTATCTGATTTGTGATATAAAGGTGTAAAAACAGTCACCTGATGACCTAATTTTGACAAACCCAAGGCATAGTCATAAGCAACATTGCTGATACCGCCTTTATAGGGTTTAAATCTGCAGACGACCTGGGCTATCTTCATAAAATATTAAATACGAATTAATTACGAATATACTAATAAAATAAAAATTCGTATATTTGTAACGGATTCGTAATTTCGTAATATTATCAGATTATCAAATGCTTAATTATTTGCCAATAGGCTTTAAATTTAGCCTGATATCTTGCCAATTTAAATCAGCTCTGCTATAATTTGAAATAAATTCGAAATTAAGGAGGGTAATAAAAATGGGTAAAGTTCATGAGGCGGTACAGGCAATCCTTCAAATTCCTGGAGTCAATGAAAAGTTACAAGATCCCAAATGGACTTTTGAAGATTTATTGCTGGTACCTGGCGTTGCCGAAGAGCTGGAGAAACGCAAAACAAGAAAATTCTCCTTGGAAGTGCCGTCTCAGTTAATTCTCAGACGAACAAATCAAAAAGCGCTGCCAAGATAGTGGGAAATTACTACCAAAAAATCAGTCGTCTGATTAATCGCCAATACAGGTCAAAAACCGGATTGGCGATTTTTTTTAAGAGCCAGTTATCAATTTCCTGATTTTCAATTTTCCCGGAAAACATCTTGACCACTTCTTTATCCTTTTTTAGCCTGACGCTGTCCTTTCTCCGTCTGCCCAGTCTGATTCTTTTCCAATTAAACATATTCAAAAACCAAAAATATACTTTTAATTTTTCTTTCCAAAATCCCGATTTAATGGCGAATAAAAATAAGCCCAGTTCCATAACAATTAAAGCCGGTAAAATCAAAAGCAAAGTAACCAATTTGTAATTTTCCAATAAACAGATAAAACGGTTACGTTCCATCCAAAAATATTGTTTAATGCTTTTGGCAAACTGATATTTGTGATAAACCACGGCTTCGGGCACAACCAAGATTTTATAGCCGGCCAAGCGAGCTCGCCAGCCAAAATCCAAATCCTCGTGATACATAAAAAAATCCGGCGCAAATAAGCCGAGTTTAACAATCACTTCTTTTTTAATCAGCAAAGCCGCGCCCGAACCATAAGTTATTTCCGCAGGTGTTAAAACACCGTTAAACTCTTTGTTAGCGCCCAGAGAATAGCCAAAGCCCAGATAATGGATCTGATTGCCTAAGGAATTAATCTTTGTTTTATCGCTCCAAAGCATAAGCCGCGCCTGCACTGCGCCTATTTGCGGATCAGCTTCGGCTACGGCAACCAGTTTTGACAAAAAATCCGGCTGACTAACAGTATCATCATTGATTAAAAGCAAATATTCATAGCCTAATTTAAAAACATAATCAGCGGCTTTGTTATTGCCGGCGGCAAAACCCAGATTCTGATTATTAACAATGACCTTAACTTGAGGAAATTTATTTTTGACATAATTGACTGAATCATCCGCAGAAGCATTATCAAAGAAAAAAATCTGATAGTCAGCCCTAGGATAATCAAGAGATAATAAACTGCCCAGGCAATCATCCAGATGTCTGGTGCTGTTATACCCGAGAATTATAATAGCGACCTTTGGCATATTAATTATTTTTAAATCTCCTCCCCGCGATCTGTGGGGAGGAGAAAAGAAATGTCTTAATCTTTTATATTTCCGACATTATTCCAATTGACCATCACCCGATGAGCTTTGCCGTAAAGCACTGTTTCTTCCAGACCTTTTTGCAGAGTCATGATTGGAAACCATAACAGTCTATCCTTGGCCTGGGTAATATCCGGAATGCCTAATTTGGTCATGAACAAGAGTGAATCAGCATAATGTATTTCCGACTTGGAATTGGTCATTTTAATTATTTTCTGAGCAATTTCTGAAACTTTATGTTCCTCGGGACTGCCGACATTGTAAGGCCCTGCTTCAGCCGAAGCCATCATTTTAATGCTAGCATCAATAACATCGCTAATATAACATAACGTGGTGGTAAAATTTTCATCTCCGTAAATAATCAAAGGCTGACTATCTAAAGCCGCCACAATAAAATCAGGAATCATATGTCCGACAAAAAGAGGCATCCGCGGACCATAAGTGGTAAATATTCTTAAAATTTTGGCGTCCAGATTATAATATTGGCGATAAGTATAAACTAAAGTCTCGGCAAATCTTTTACCTTCATCATAACAAGCCCGGGGAGTCAGCGGTGATAACGGATAATACTTGCCTTCTGTCATGGTCGGCTCCTGATCATTACGCGGGCCATAAACAACCGAAGATGAATAATGCAGAATTTTTGCCTTATATTTTAAAGCCAGCTCTAAGGCTCTAATTGTGCCGATTGAATTTGTCTGGGCTGACAGAATGACATTTTTATTAAAATCTTTGGGCGCGGTGGGACAGGCTAAATTATAAATTTCCTGAATGCCCTGAAATTTTACCTGGAATCTTTCCAATTCATTATATTTCTCTAAATCAACAAGATTATTTACATCATCATTAATAAAGATAAAATTTTCGTTTTGCAATAAATGATCAATATTTTCCCGCCTGCCTGAAATAAAGTTATCAATGCAGATAACCTGATTGTCCTTAACTAATTTATCGCAAAGATGTGAACCAATAAATCCGGCCCCACCCAAGATTAAAATGTTTTTCTTTTCAAATGCGCTTTTAGCCATATTAATATAATTTATTTGTAAAAATAGCGAAAATAATACTAATCGCTTAATGTAATTTTATCAAAATGTTACACAAAAAGAAAGCCCTATTTATTTGGCTAACTTTAAACAAAACAAGACTATGAATAATGTCCAATACTCATGGCTGACGGAAAGTCCAGAACTTATTAGCGCCAAAGTTCCAAAACATCCCGACTGCCACGGCTACAACCTTGGCCGGCAAATCATCTACCTTGGCAAGATGAACCAGGCCAAAAACAATGCCATTATTCAGGAAAAAATAGACGAAATTGACCAGGGTAAATTTTACGAGCTGAACTTTATGGTTGGTGTCCTTATTTTTAAAGGTCCAGTATTTATTAAAAATATAACTGCTGGACATGGCCGTAAAAACAGAAATAACATTGGCCGCTAAATAGTATAAGCCGATTATTCTGGTAAAAAACAGATAGATCAAAAAATCAATCAAAGTATTGGCCACGCCGACCAGACAGAATTTCACAAACTGCCGCGTTGTTTGATGTTTATAAATTTTATTTAACATATTTTTACTACTTACAGTTCCCCCTTTTCAAAGGGTAATTATTGAAAAGGTTACTTAGAGGAAAATCAAATTCCCTTGTCAAAATCGATTGAAGTTACCGCGTTTTTTTCTGCCAGAGGATCGTAAGTTCCCAAAGCTAAAATAGGATCACCGAATTTATAATTAGCCAGCAAGCTGTCACTGATATCAATAATCTCTGTTTGCCAGTTTACGCCATAAATGGCCAGCGCCAGGTCCTGGGTACTTAACCAACGTAAAGTACCGCCTCTGGAGACGGCATAGACCTTGGGATCAGTGGTAATTTTCACCAAACTCCCGGGACGATAAGTAACAATTCCGCCTAAAACATATGAGGCCAAGACACTATCTGAAACTGGTTTAACACTGCTAAAATTGCCATACCAACTCAAAAAAGTGGCGGTATCCATAAAAGCATAACGTTTGTTATTAGCACCCAGGTAATAAATTGTGGTAGACGAGCCTTTGACCAGCTTATTAGCCGCCAGACTCATATTCTGAAAAATTTTAGTAGGATCAATAAGGCCGCTGCCTAATTTACCGACAAAACCAGGATTTATAGAATCAATATTATCAGCATTATTTAAAATAATATCTTTAATCTGCGTATTAGTCAGGCTGCTATTGGCTGATTTTATCAAAGCGGCTATGCCCGAAACTACAGGGGTAGATAAAGAAGTTCCGGAAAAACCACCATCATAATATAAATCGAATTCTGACACATTTTCGCTTTTAACTATAGTACCGAAAAACTCCTTGCCCGGAGCAATAATATCCACACAATCTGACCCGTAATTGGAAAAAGGCGCCAATTTATTTAGTTGATCGCTGGCGCCGACACCGATTATTATATCAGTACCATCTTCAGCCCGATGACAAACCGGATACATCGGCGTCAGGTCAAGATTAGTAGAATGTCCTTCAAAATCTTCGTTACCGGCGGCAGCCACCAAAACTAAACCGGCTTTATAAGCTCTTTCCAAGGCTAATTCCAAATCAGAATCATAGGTATCGCCCACAAAACTGAAATTTATAATATCAGCTCCGTTATCTACGGCATAATCGATGGCCCGGATAACATCAATCGTATTACCGCTGCCATTTTCATTCAGAACTCGTAACGGCATTATTTTACTGCGCCAGGAAATGCCTGTAATCCCCAAATTATTATTGCCGACAGCCGCGGCTACGCCGCTGATCATGGTCCCATGAAAAACCGCTTCAGCCACACAGGTTTTACGTTCAACGCAATTTTTGTCAAATTTTGGTGAGGGATCATTGTTATTTTCCACAAAATCCCAGCCACTGATATCATCAATATAGCCGTTTTTATCATTATCTATGCCGTCGCCCAGAATTTCAGCCTGATTAACCCAAATATTATCATGTAAATCTGGATGGGAAACGTCAATGCCCGAATCAATTATAGCAATCACTGTTTCTGATTTACCGCTTTCCAAAACCCAGATATTGGGCATTTGTAAATCATCTAAATACCACTGTCTACTGAAAAACGGATCATTAGGCACTAAGCCGGCGGCCAAACAAAAATTAGCCGTCACCAAAAGGCCGGCCATGATAAATACAGTTAATATTTTGCTAAAAAAACTTCTCGTCATATTCTATCCCCCTCCTAGAATTAGGAGGGGTCTAAGAGGTAAAATTTTCATTTAGTGATTGACACAAATCCCTTTATCCACATCAATTCTTGTGGCCGCAGCAGATACAGTCTGAACATTATAATCGCTTAAAGAATTTATCGGACTGCCCATTTTGTAATTGACGAAAAAAGAATCAGCTACGTCATTGATCTTTGTTGTCCAATTGCTGCCGTATAAGCTAACCGCTAAACTTTCAGTTGAAATCCATCTTAAAGTACCGCTGTTATCAACGGCATAAACCTTGGGATCTGTGGTGATTTTCACCAGTTTGACGCCGGGCTTAAAAGTAACATTGCCGCCGATCATAATGGAGGCCAAATCAGCATCAGTAATGATCTTGACGTCTTTAAAATCACTGTACCAGCTTAAATAAACATCCTGATTGGGAAAAACATAACGTTTACCGTTACAGGCATAAAAATAAATCGCCGGAGTGGAGGCTTTGATCAGATCGCCGGCATTAATGCCTAAATTTTTTGACTCCGCAGTAACCGCGCTAATGAGCAAAGTTTGGATTATTTGGTCATCAACCTTAATCGCAATTGTATTGGAACCGATTGATGTTGCTCTGGCTTCAAAAGTAATTTTACCGGTACTATCAGATTTATCATTAGGCAAGGAAATAATCATATCTTTCGTATCAATTTTTTCAACTGTAATCTGACGATTTACAATCGGCTCATTGCTAGTGTCCTTTAATATGACAGTAATCGTCGCTTTATCAAGGCCGTCATTTATAATACTGGTTTTATCGCTACTGACCGTAGAATTGGTCAGGGACAACATCTGCAGGCTGACAGATACTGTAATATTCTCTGTCTGACCATAATTACCATTACCATCCCGACTTTGGATGTTGACAGTATGCTCCCCTTCGGTAATATCCGGCCAGTTATAATTCCAGGAATAATTAGTAGTATCCAAATTATCTATTATGTTTACGGGTTGATTATCAATATATATATTCAATTCTTTGATATAGGTATTACCCTGGTCGCGGGTCATGCCTTCAATTGTAAAATGACTGTTATTAATAACTGCGCCGTCAGCCAAATTAGTAATTACCGATTTTGGAGCTAAAGCATCAACGCTATAAGTGGAAATCACCTGGGAATTAGTATTAACGATATTTGCATCGGTTGGACCGTTATTACCTGAATCCATAAAAATGCCCAGATCGCCGATGTCAAAGCTGCCATTACTGTTATTATCGGTCAAATAAGGAATCTGCATCTGAATTGTCGCACCAAGAGTGAGCGTGCTGTAAGTTTCAACTGAAATAAAAAACTCCTCGTGATCAGTAATCTTTTCCGATAAATTTTCAATATACCAACTCTGAGAACCTGTGGCATAAAGTAATTTGCCGATTTTACGGTCAACGCCCATACCTTGAAATCCCACCGGACCAGCATCTGACCATAAAATCATATTGCTGATCTGTTTAATATAATCAGCCGTACCCATATTTTTTAAACCCAAAGCTTTGAGCGTATCAGTATTGGTGGTCAGAATACTAAAATCCAGGACCAGATTATCAAAAGTTCCCCGGTAAAAAGTGGTATAAGGCGCTTCAGAATTAACCACTGATTTAGAATCAAAGGCAGAAACACTTGAACCTAAAAACAGGGTCATTAAAATTAAACTCAAAATAAAAATCTTACGCATAGTTTTTTTGTTATGTTATAAATTTATATAATTAAACTTGATATTTAAGATTGATCGGATTATTCCTGTCTTCAGCCCATTTACCAGGGTTACAAAATATATATTCACGCTTGATAGATAATTCATTTTCGTCCCGGATGACTCGGTCGTGGAACGATTTTTGCCAAGAAAAATGAAAATTATTTTGTATCTTATTTATACCTCGCGACGAAAACGTCTTTAAGGCTCTTACAATCTCGGACAACCCATGCGTCGTAGGGAACGGTTTTAAACCGTTCCCTACGTCGGTCGGGTCAAAATAATTTTCATTCTCGAATATTTCAATAATACCATGGAAATGATTGGGCATTACCACCCATAAATCGGCAATCCCCGCAATCTCCCCTCCTTACAAAGGAGGGGTTCGGGGGAGGTTCTCGGAGACGTGTTCAACTCCCTCTCTTTATCCCTCTTATCTAAAAGGGAGATTATAGAAAACAAACATTTAAAATTTTTATCCCTGCCAACGGTTTAATTTACGGTCTATTTCTCTCCCCATTTTATATATTTTGCTTATCTATATTTTACCACAAAATCCCACTTTTCGCACTAATATCCTCGGGACAAAAAAAGAACCCCATTTCTGGGATTCTTTTATATTCTAATCGGTAAAATTTATTATGACTGCACAGTCTGCAGTCGCTTTACTTTTATCTGAATAATCCTACTCAAAGTAATCTTTATCCCGATTAAGTCATCTTCAATTTTGCCTAATCTCTCCTCAATACTAACCAAACTCCGATCATTTGGATCTAATTTTTGATGCAATTTCGAATCTAAGACCTTATTAAATATTATTTTAATTTGTTTTAAATCCTCTTTTTCCAACATATTATAAGGTTTAATTATTGTGTTCACATTATACCCAATTCTCAAATATGATTCAAGGTCCTACTTGAAAGCAGTTTTTAGCGTGCCAAGACATTGGCATAAATTCCTGGCTGAAAAACATACTGAGCAAAAGCATAATTACCGCTGCCGTCAATACTAAAATCCAAATTGGCCGCATTGGAATTGTCCAAAGACAGCTGAATTGAATTACCGTTGGTATTGGCGCCGGTTGTATCCGCGTATATATATAATTTCTTAGTCGCGCCCGGACCGATTTGCAGACTGCCGGGGTTACCAAAGGTAAAAGTTACACTGTTGGCGGCGCAGACATCAACTGCCTGGGTGTCTAAGACCGTACCATTTTCATCCTGAAGCACCAGACTATTGCCTAGACCTGCAGTACAACTGCTGCCAATATTTACAGTTAATTTATTGGCAATAGCCGTAGTATTATTGATGGCGCTTAGGAAATCAACTTCTTTAGCCGTATCAGCAGTTACGTCAAAAATTGCCAGTAAGGTTTTAGTACCTGGCACTAAAACCTGCTTTGGAGAAGAGTCATCCAGGCTGAAATAAGGATATGAAGCTAAAACATAATAGGTTTTGGAATCAGTAACTGCGCTACCCGTGATTTTCTGGCCTGAAGCTTTGCCCGTGGCTTCAATATCGGTTCCTGCGGCAACAACGGCTTTCAAGGCATCACCGTTTTGGACTGTAACTCCGTCAACTCCCACAGCATCAACGGCCACGGTCACGGTCACGCTCTGGCTATAGGTAATAATTACTGTACCTGCAGTTATCTGAAATCTGACTTTTTTAGTTACCGGATCCATAATCCCGCTGGCCACCGGTTCATTCAGTGATTTCCCATCGCTTCTTTTGGCAGAATATAAATACCAGGTAGTCGCTACTTTGCCAGTGCCTGTATCTGTTATAGTCACGCTATTTAACTCCATATCTTCAGCCTGGCCGGCTGTAATTTTAAATGAAGCCACGCCTTGTTTGGCGCGACCGCCGATTAAAACCCCTTCCGGCGGTATCATAAGATTAGTATCTAAACCGGAATAAGTCCCGCCCATATAATTCCCCACCAATGGGAAATTACCGTTAACTGTTCCGGCTGCCAGGACCAGATCATTGACCGACTCAATACCCAGGGCAATGGTCCGACCGCTAGAAGCGGTCGGATTGAGACTGGCTTCAATCGTTAAGACTGTGGGATTACTGGGGACCACAATCAAACTGGGGCTGAAATTAATCACCGCTTTATTATTAGCGCCCAAACCCGCAGAATTGCCCAGCTGAGTGCCTGTCGAGGTCACGATTTTAATATTATTAACATCACTATTGGAGCTTAAGCCGTAACGCATAACCTGAATTGATTTAACCTCCGTGGTTTCAGTCGCCTGTAAAACTATTTTGGTAAAATCAGCGATTACTCCGGTCGCCAGATTAGCGGCAGCCGGTGTATCAGAGGCTAAAGACACGTTCAAAGTACCGCCCGTAGGTACAGCAATCAGTCTGTCAGCTGAAATTGAGGTGGCCGTGCTGGTAGAGGTAGTTGGATTATAATCTAAATTATTATTTATCGGTGCACCCACAGTGTAATTGATAAAAAAGGCGTCAGAGACGTCTGTAACCAGGCTCCCCCAATTACTGCCATACAATGTTTCAGCAACAATTGAAGTTGTCAGCCAGCGCAAAGTCCCGCCCTTATCAACCGCATAAACCTTCGGATCCGTGGTAATTTTGACCAATTTAACACCCGGCCGAAAAGTCACATTACCGCCGATGGTAATGGCCGCCAATTCCCCGTCGGTTATTTTTTTAACATTGGAAAAATCAGAATACCAGGTTTTATAGGTATCTTCATTGGGAAAAACATAGCGTTTGCCGTCAGCGCCATAATAATAAACCGAAGGGTTGCTGGCTTTAATCAGATTACCGGAAACCAAAGTGGCCGCCTGCGCTGTCTGAACCATCGAACCCAGTCCGATTGACCAAATTACGGTCAGGATTAAAACGAAAAAATTTAATTTTTTGGGCATAGAATTGTTTATTTATTTAAATTTTGCCTGCCCGCCGTAGCCTTGGCGTAGGCGGGTTATTTGGTATTTTAATATTTGTTATTCTTTTGATATTTGAGATTTGTTATTTGTCATTATTTACAGGGTTATTCCTATCCTCCGCCCATTTGCCGGGATTGCAGAAAATGTATTCCCGGATACGAGATAATTCATTTTCGTCCCGGATGACACGGTCATGGAATGATTTTTGCCATTTGAATTCATCATGCCCAATCCGGTGGATTAATTTTGACGATGTGGTTTTGAACGCGCCAATGATATCAAATAAAGGTTTAATTTTTACGACTCCCGTTGTTGGTAGGGAACGGTCGCGACCGTTCCCTACGGTGACAATATTTTCAAAAATTAAACCTTTATTTGCGTTCCCTACGAGATGAATATCCTTACCCAAAATTTTACCATTATCGGCATATCCCGTTTTATCATCATTAAAATTATAATTTATTTCAATAATTACATGGACATGATTGGGCATAACCACCCATTCATCCACCCGCACATACGCAAAATTATCCTGCAACCATAATAATTGCTGTGTCACAATTCCCCCCAATTCATTCAATCTCATTTCATTATCCACAATCTCGCCAAACATGGATTGCCGGCCTTGGGTACAAATAGTAATAAAATAATATCCTGATTGATTATAATCATATCCCGGCCATCTATTTAATTTTCGATCCGGTCCTTTGTACATGTCTTTTTTATTTTTATATTTTCCCTACCTCCATTTTACCACAAAAACCCATATATATAAATACAAAAAATATCAGATTTTTCTGTCATTTTTCCAATAATAAAACCTGTAACATCCACACTCTCCCCCTTAGACAAGGGGGAGACACAGAGGGGGTTGAAAAACGTCCCCCAAACACAAACCCGCCCCGACTTGCGTCGGGGCGGGTCGCCATTCTATTTCCGCAGCACGCCACCTCACTTCCCCCTCCTTAGACAAGGAGGGGGCTAGGGGGAGGTTGACCGAATCGCCCCCTCCCCCCGCCCCAAAACAAAACGACCCCGCGAGCGCGGGGCCGTTTTTAGAACTGTATTTCAGTGAATCAACGATTAACCTTTGACTAAAGCATTACCATACAGGTTGCCTCTGAAAATGATAGCACCTGCATCGTATCCGCCTCCATCATAGTTAATGCTCCAGTTCTGGGTATCAGTTTCATCAAAGTAGACCTGAAGTGTATCACCAGAAGTTGTACATCCAGTGGCATCGCCATAAACATACAATTTCTTGGTTGTGCCCTTAGAAACAACTAGGTCGTTGGTAGCAAATACAAAGGTATTTACACCATCCGCACCACCAATAACATCTAAGGTAGTACCGCCTTCATCTTTAAGGGTCAGATTGCCAATGCAGGCTGAACCATCAGATAATTCAATATCCATGGTATCAGTACCAACAATTGGAGCAGCTGTACCATCCCAAGTAATATCATCAGTAGCATCAGCCTGGACATTAAACACAGCCAACAAAGTAACTAAGCTTGGTACCAAAGCTCCAGATGGAGAAGCAGCATTCAAGCTAAAGTATGGCCTGGAAGCATATGCATCATGAGTAGCACCAGCTACAACTGCAAGTGCAGGAATAATAGCGCCAGATGATTTACCTGTTGCCTGAATATCACCAGCCAAAGCAGTAGTGACTTGTAATGTATCGGTGTTAACGACAGTTACGCCGTCAACAGGTGCTACATCAGCCTTAACAGTCAAGGCTACACTACCATTGGCAGGAACAATAACAGTATTGTCAGCCAGTTGGAAGTTGGCAGTTGCAGCGCCAGCAGCAATAGCAACCGGATCAGCAATTGATCCGCCGTCATCACGCTTGCTTGCATACAAGTACCAGTTTCTAGCAACAACGCCAGTACCACCGTCAGTAACAATTACCTGATCAAGATCCTGATTTTCAATATTGTTAGCTGCTAATTTAATAACAGCAACAGTTTGTTTGTCAGAACCGCTGACCAGAATCTGAGTTACAGGAGATGACGCATCAATGGTGGCAGTTAAAACACCAGCACCAGAGATGGTCATTAATTGACCTGCGCCAGCAATGACTGATGGAGGCCATGTAACTAAGTTACCAGTAGTTTTACCAGTAGCGTTGGTAGCAGTGAAATTCAAAGTGTGATCATCAACTGGATCAGCCAATGAAGACAAATCAGCAATAGCTGCAATGTTTACATAAGTACCCTTAGCTACAGTAATGGTTTGGCTTAAAGTAACAGCTGTGGCCTGAACATCAGCAGCACCTAAAGCAGCTGGGTTGTTTGCAGGCTGAACAGTATTAGAAACCTTAGTTTCATAAGCATCACCACGGCTGGAAGCAGCTGAAGTCAAGTCAGCCCAGATTTCCAAATTAGTCAAATCATTTGAGTTGGCTAATTTATCCAAAGCCACGCCATCATCATTAAAGTTATCAGTAAGAGTTACAGCAGAAACTCTGACATCTTCACCTGAATTGGTAGCGCTTAAAGAAGCAGCTGCCCAGACAAAATCCTGAGAACCTGCAGCTACGTTTCTAGAAGCAGGAATAGTCAAAGTTGTAACATCCAAAGCGACAGCCAAGACAGTCTGAACATTGCCATTGGCAGCAGCAGTAGAAATAGTTACATTATCTCTGGTTGTTAAACCAGTAGCAACGATATCAGTATTTGGAGCAGTAATATCAGCTCTTAATGTACCTGCTGCAATAGCAGAACTCAAAACATCAATCTTGAAGGTGTATTTGTTAGTACCGGTTGGCACAATATTGGTTTCAGTAAAGACTGCGCAAACGCCAATAAAGCCGCAACCACCGGCAGCAACAGTAACACCAACAGTATCATTTCTTAATGCTCTTGGACCGCCAATAACATTGCCAGCTTCATCAACCAATTTAGCATTGGTCAAATTACCTACAAGCAAACCACCGCCCAAGGTCACAGTAACTAAAACCTGAGTAACCTTAGCTGATTCACCGCGGACTTCAAAATCCCAAGTTGTTAAAGCCTGGTCAGAAGCCTGAGTGATATTGCCGGTTGCCGGAGAAGTTGATGATTTGGAAACATTCAAGATACCAGCACCAACAGTCTGACCTAATGCGCCAGCCATACCTTGGCCATCCCAACCTGCAAAAATTGCAGGAGTCAGATAAAAGCCATAAGTATTGCCTTTGACAACAACTAAAGCGTCAGAACCGTCGGTTGCATCAACGTCAATGACATTGCCTGAACCGCCTAAGACATCAACATAAACCTGGAAAATGTGTTTGCCGCCCTTAGGAATAACAATGCCTAAACTGCCCCAAGTAGCTCTGGAATTTGCATCCCATGCAGACACAGTACCCAATGTTCTGCTTTCTGTTAAACTATATAATTCAATATTAGCTGAATCAGAAGTATTAGCAGAACCAGATTCAATCACGCTTAATGATTCAACAGTCAGGTTATCGCTTGAACCGCCGACTGAGATACTGGAAACATAGAATTCAGAAACTAAAACTCTCTTGTCACCTGCATCTGGTTGGCTATCAACGCCAGCACCCTGAGGGCCGACTTCAGCGCCGCCTAAATCAGCCAAGACAACTATACTCATATAATTGCCCATGACTGGGAAAGCGCCGGTAACAGTTCCAGCTTCCAAGACAACATCAGTAGCAGCAGAAACGCCCAAAGCAACAGTATTGCCTGCAGGAGCACCTGCGCCGATGCTACCTCTTAAGAAATAAGTTACAGAGGTGTTAGCAGGAATTTCTAATGTTGGGATGAAAGTGATCAAAGCTTTGCTATTTGCGCCTAAACTGCCGACATCGCCGACTGTAGCGCCAATAGAATTGATAACTTTGATATTATTGATATCATCATTTGAGCTTAAACCAGAACGGGTAATATACATCTGTTTGACTTTAACAGCTGCTGAGCCTGCAGCCAACATGATTTTAGCCATGTTAGCAGAAGCGCCTGCAGCAACTGAAGCAGATGCTGGAGTATCAGATGCTAAAGACACATTCAAAGCACCGCCGGTTGTTGCGCCTGCCAAGCCTTTGTCAACGTTAATTGACTGAGCAGCAGCAGTTGCAGCAGCTGGATCATAATCAGCAACAGCATTGATTGGAGCGCCGATGGTGTAGTTTACAAAGAAAGCGTCAGAAACGTCAACGATCATTGCTCCCCAGTTTGCGCCGTATAAAGAAGCAGCAATTGAAGCGGTTGATAACCATCTCAAAGTGCCGTTTGCAGCTACTGCGTAAACTTTTGGATCAGTAGTGATCTTGACTAATTTAACGCCCGGTCTGTCGGTTACATTGCCGCCAATTGTAATAGCAGCTAATTCGCCGTCAGTAATGGTTTTAACCATTGAAAAATCAGCATACCAAGTCTTGTATGTGGTCTCATTTGGGAACACATATCTTTTGCCGTCAGCACCATAGTAATATACTGCCGGTAAAGATGCTTTGATCAAATCGCCAGAGCTGATTGTAGCAGCTTGTGCGGTTGGAACAAATGCAGCCAAACCTACAGCCCAGAAAATGGTCATCACTACAACACTAACAGTAAAAATTTTCTTAATCATATTAAACTTTTCCTTTCTTAAACTCTTTAACCAATCGCCGGATAAGAAGCTAAGCTGGCCTCACGAGCCCTTAATTTCTATCCCTTTTTAAAAGGAAGATACAAAGGGGGTTGTGAGGGGGTCGGTTGACCCTTCCTGTTCCCTCAAAAGTCGACTGGGATTTGACCCAAGAAGTCGACCTTTACTTTTGAAAATACAGGTACTTTATCTCCTTATTTTGCCCGGTTAATCAATCAAAGAGCATTAATTAGCTTGCCATGAACAATAAAGTCCATGTCAACCACATACCCCAAGGCATATGGAATGTACCGTAAGGTACAAACTTTGGACTTCGAAGGATTCGAAGATTATGTTTAGACCCTAATGGTAAGTTATAAGTTAGAAGGCAAAAGTTAGAAATTAGGAAGAAATATTATAATTTACTTTTTAACCTTAGAACTCCGGCGGCTAACATTTTGGTTAATTCCTCATTTTCTATTAATAACTTAGAAATTGCCTCTTTTTCAGCCAATCCTGTATCTCTCAAAAGATTTAGCCAATATATAGATTCATTACCGCTCTTTAATGCTATTTCAAAAAACTTTTTAAATTCCAGCCTCGAACTTGCCGCTCTCCCCTCTACTAAATTTGCACCAACTGAAGTAGCGGAACGAATTAATTGATCAGTTATTATCCAAGCGCTTTTCTTATTGGGCAATGTGTCAGTAAGAGCTATTATAGCCAAACTGAATTTATAACATCTATCAATTAAATCACTTTTAAATTTCGGATTGTAATTTTGCATTTTTATTTTTGATTTCAATTTTTGCCTTTATACTTTAATTTTTGACTTTTAACTTTTGACTTTTGACTTATTCCCATTTGTCATTCAAACCATTATTCCTTCACCGCCGGAACATCAGCAGGCTGAACTTCAGCCGGAGCAACCAGGAATTCTTCATTCGCCTTAATCACCTTATCAACCAAGGTCATAATGTCATCTGCTTGTTTGATCATATCAAAAGCCTGACTAATGGAATTACTGGCCAAAAACTCTCTGGCCTTGGCTAACAGTTTTTCAGCCGCTGCCGGTTTATCTTTTATTTCTTCAATAGTCGGTAAGACTTCTGCAGGTACAGTTTCCACCGGTTTTACTTCTGGTATAGGCTGTTCGATAACAATATTAGTATTGGTATTAAGATTAGTGTTGGTATTAGCTGGCTTATTTTCTTCGGTGGTAACAGTATTAGTCTCAGTCTCAGATTCATTAGCAGCAGCAGCTTCAGCCGCAACAGTTTCCTTGGCCTCCAAAGCTTTAGCGGCGGAGGCCTCGGCAGCAGCCTTGTCAGCAGCTTCTTTGGCTGCCAAAGCTTTAGCGGCGGCAGCCTTATTGGTAATTACTTTTTCAATATTAGCCTTATCAGTTTCAATCTTGGTGACTAATTCATCGATCCTGCTGTTCATTTTTTGTTTCAAATCTTGCAGAGCAATTTCTTTATTACCGCCTTCAAATTCCTTGACAATCACATCCAAAGCCTTGTCTGCAGTTGATTTGGACGCGGTAATGGCCTTGGCAGTTGCTGTGGCAGTTTCATCATTAGCAGCTACTTCAGGAGTTTTTGTCTGCTGATCTTTAAGTATATCCACATATTCTTTGGTTTTCTCATCTACTTTATTAGCCAGCTTGGCAGCAGTCTTGCTGTCCGCTTTTTCCAGTTTAGCCAGACCGGTTTTGACATTATCCATGCTTTCCTGAAATTTTTTCAAAGAAACCTGAAGATTTTCATTTTTATCAGATTTATCGTTTTCGGTAAGCTTCTGCATTTCAGTCAGACGTCTGTCAGCAAAGACTATTTCCAAATCAACCTTTTTCTCATCGCTATTGGCCAAACCGACTTGCACTCTTTCAGTGGTCAATTTAAAACCGTATAAAAGATCACCCGGCAAACTATTTCTGGTGGCGCCTACTGTGGTAATATACGCGCCCAAACCAATGCCGATAATCAAAATCATGGCACCCAAAGGTTTATAGGCGGAAACCATAAATTGTTTAGCCAGCAAAGCATGCCAGCTGATTTTCTGATTTTTCAAATCAGAAGTCTGGGCTTTTATCTGGCTACACAAAATCTCCCGATTGGTCTTTTTCCAGACCAAGTCAGGTTTAATTTCATGCTGTAAATTATTTAATTGTTTTAAGAGATCTTTTTTTTGCATGTATATATATGAAGATATAAACATCGTACGTATTTCTCCCCCTTACCAAGGGGGAGACCAAGCCTGCCCTCCGAAGCTTCAGCGTAGGAGGGAGGGGGTTCTATTCTCCCATCAATTCCCTCAAAGCATTCAAAGCTCGAAAAAGTATAACTCTGACTGCTCCGTTTTTCTTCTCTACGATTTCCGCAATCTCATTAATTGATAAACCTTCTACAAAGCGCAGGATAATAACTTCTCGATATTCTTCTTTCAGACCCAGAAGTTTGTCCTGGATCTTTTCCAGTTGTATTTTATTGTCCAGATTATCCAGACTATTTTGAACCGGTTCTTTATCGAGTAGCAAACTATCACCTCCATTAACCAGATCTTCCAAAGAAACATCTTTCTGGCTGGCCTTGCGATAATAATCAATTACCAGGTTGCGGGCGATTTTATAGAACAATGCGTTTAAATTTCTTATCTCTTTACCGTCAATAATATAATGCCAGGTTTTCAAAAACACTTCAGAAGTAATATCTTGTGCTTCTTCCTGATTATTTATCTTAAAAAAAACAAAGCGATAAATCCTGTCTATATACAAATCATAAACTTGGCTGTAAGCCTCCGGATCCTTATTTCTCGCTTTGAATATTAAATATTTTGCTTGGATTGAATTTGGTTTCATTTTATATGACGTCTGAATTAAAAAAATGTTACACCTCGGATAACATTTTTCACTTCAAACCTATTATAGCATGACGACAATTATTGTTCAATATCACTGTTTATCACTATTTACTAAACCAATCTCCCCCTTTTCAAGGGGGAGACACAGAGGGGGTTATGCCCGTGCCTTGCGTTATTTAATATTCTGTTGTACACTATTTTTGTCCACACTATCGTAGACAAATGACAACATAGTGATTAGTGAACGGGTAAAGATGCTGGTTTGGTGAATGGTGATATGTGCATGGTGTTTTTAAACCTTACACCTAACACTTAACACCATACTAACCTCTTTACCTATTCACTATTCACCAGTGCATGGTGAATGGGTTAGGATTCTGGTTTAGTGAATGGTGATTTGTGTATAGTGTTTAAATCTTAACACTTAGCACTTAGCTCCTTACTAGCTTCTTTACCGATTCACTATTCACCAGTGCATGGTGAATGGGTTAGGATGCTGGTTTGGTATATGGTGATTTGTGTAAGGTGTTTTCACCTTATCACCTGTCACTTAACACCATACTAGCATCTTTACCTATTCACCAGTACATGGTGAATAGGTTTGGATGCTGGTTTTGTGCAAGGTGTATAGTGTATTGTGATCAAACCTTAGCACCCAACACTTAACACCATACTAGCCTCTTTACCTTTTCACCTTTCACCTTAATTTAAACATATGGAACAACCAAACCCCATAAGAATCTCCATCTCCGAAGCTGCCCGCCTTTTTGGCGTTGACGCCAAGACTATCCGCCGAGCCATCAAAGCCCAGGATGTGCGCTATATTGTGGTCAGAGGCCGATACCGGCTCAACCTGGAAAGTCTGATCAAGTGGTCCCAGAAGAAAGTCACGGTCCGCAATAAAAGCGAAAAATACGGTCTGGGCCAGTATGTAGAAAAATGGAAAATTAATAATAAACTCTTTTCCCCGAATCCAGGCTCTATCCCAACCAAGTCGGATCCTAACCAGAAGTAATACACGAACGGAGCTAAGCTCCGAAGCGTCGGAGCTTAGCTCCGTCTTTCCCCCACATGACTGTTTAACCCAAACAAAAAGTTCCGTACCAAATGGTGCGGAACTTTTTGTTATCTTATTGAGTTCGAATTTAGAACATTATGCTAACCAAGGTATCCTTAATTTTTAAGACCTTATGAGCTAATTTAGAATTGTAATAGTTTCTAAAAATAGCAAAGGGAGTATAGAGTACAATCATTGAATCAAAGAATAAAGATCTCTTTTTCAAATACTGCATATCATATTCCATATGTTCATATATCTGATCAGCTTTAAACGGAGAAATTTGCCACAAGCCTGATAAACCCGGAATGAGTCTGAATCTTTCCAGGGCATTGCCCATATATTTATCTTTTAAAATCCATTGCTCCGGTCTGGGGCCGACAATACTCATTTCACCAATAATGATGTTCAATAATTGAGGCAATTCATCCAAACAAGATTTGCGTAAAATTTTGCCCAAACGAGTCACTCTTTTGTCAGAGGTATCGTCTTTCGGGGCAAAATCATCACGGCACTGATCATAATACATGGTTCTGAATTTATAGATATAAAACGGCTTAAAATCCTTACCAACCCTTTTTTGGATGTAGAAAATCGGGCCTCTGGAATCAAGTTTAATCAGACCGGCAATAATCAGCCATAAGGGCAAAGTCACAATAAAGCCGGCAATACCCAAAAAGAAATCCAAGGCTCTTTTGATCTTTTCATATACAATTTTATTAGTGTATTTCATTTGGTATAAATTAATAAATTTATTGGTAATTGTCTCCCAATTATAAGTTTCAACTACATATTTCTGAGCAGCCAGACCTCTTTCATTGACCAAATCGTGATTGGCCAGCATGTATTTCAATTTAGATTCCAAATCTGCAACATCAGTACTTTTAAAGGTAAAACCATGATTTTGCACCATAACTAAATTTTCCGCAATATCACTGACCAAAACAGCCTTTTGGAAACTCATGGCCTCCAAGATTGAAAAAGAAGCCGCTTCAATTTCTGAAGGTTGCACAAATAAATATGCGCCAGACATTACTTTGGCCCAGATTTTGCCGGTAATATTGCCGGTAAATACCACCCGGCTGTCTTTAGCCGCTAATTGTTCTAATGATTTAACATACTGATCAGTATTGCTGGAAGCTCCGGCAATAACCAGTTTGAAATCCGTATTAATATTTTTAAAAGCTTCGATCAGATAATGGGCGCCTTTTTCCGGCACTAAGCGAGCCATAAATAAAATATATTTACCGGCCTGCAGATTAAATTCCTCAATTTTATCACCGGTCCAAATTTCTGGTTGATTGACGCCGTTAGCGATATATTCAGCCTCAACATCATATTTTTCCTTATAATATTCTTTGGTCTGTTCCGAAACGCAAACAATCTTATCAGCGGTATAAACAGAAACCCACTCAGCCAGTTTTAAGAATAACTTAGCTACAGGTCCCCATTTGGCTCTTTGCCAGTCAAGACCGTGGTTAGTGACTATAATTTTAATATTAGGTCTGAAAATTTTCGGTATAATTGAAAAAATTGCCGGACCGATTGCCTGATAATTGACCACGTTAACCTTCTGAAACAGTAAATGCATAGTCGCCAAAAAAGTATGGAGAGTGGCATCCAGATGCTTGGTTTTTATGGTTGGCAATGAAATCAGCTTAATGCCCTGATACTCCTTTAAACCCTTATCAGAATAAAAAGGACGGGTATACGCAAAAACATCATGGCCTTGAGCCACTAATCTTTTGGCCAGTTCTTCGACGTGCCTTTCAGGGCCACCGCCTACAGCTGGAAGACCTTTTTGTCCGATAAAATAGATGTTCATATTATTAATACTATATTTAGAGTTAATATAGTATCATAGCATAAATTTGCTAATCTGTCAATAATATGACCGATTTGGCTTGCTATTTGGCTAAAATTAGACACTAAATCAATAAAAAAAGGCCTATTCCCCTTAGATAGACCTCTTACGTTAGTATATAATGCAAGATATGTCAAATTTTTTTAGCTCTCAATTATTTGCTGATAAGTAGCCTCAATTTTACTTAAATGGTCACTTGATTCACAGTACTTGCCAACAAAATCCCGGCCCTTCAACCCCATAGCTTTGACCTGATCAAGATTAGAATATAAAGCTTTAATTTTCAGTACCAAATCTTCGGCCTGGCCGACTTTAAATAAAGACCCGTTTTGCCCGTCTCTGACCAATTCAGGCAACCCGCCTAAATCTGAAGCAATAATCGGCTTGGCCATGGCCATAGCTTCCAAAACTGACAAAGGATTATTTTCATACCAAATAGAAGGTACAATCATAATCCTGGCCTGACTTAACAGTTTTTTAATCTCCTGGCAGTTTTTATAGCCCAGCAAAGTAACATTATTCAGATTATAAGCCTGAATTAATTGCTCAATATTGTCCTTTTCCGGCCCCTGCCCAATAATCTGCAGCCTAATATCAGGCAAAGCTTTCATCGCCTCAATCAACGTCAAAATCCCCTTTTCTTTGGTTAGACGGCCGACATAGATCAAGCCTTCGCCTGAATTTTCCGATATTGGCCAGGCCTGTAAATCAATAAAATTATAAAGCTGCTTTACTTTTTTAGCCGGGACACCCCAGGCCGTAACTTTTTCTGCCAAAAATTTACTCGGTGCTATATATAAATCAACGACTCGATAACTATGCAGAATCAACTTATGGACATACATTTCCAGCATGGCCAGAAAACTTGTGGCAGAAGACTCCTTTAAACAGCGGAATTTAAAGCAATTATAATATTTATGGACTTTACAGCGTTCACAAACCGCCCCCTGAGTAAATAAGCGGTAATTAGGACAAATCAGTTTATAATCATGCAAAGTCCAGACTACCGGTATTTTATATTTTTTTAAAACGCCTAAAATTGAAGGGCTGATCTGAAAACTAAAATTATGCAAATGGGCAATATCCGGCTTTTCTTTTTTTAATAAGGCTTCCAGCTTATGCCTGGCTTCACAGGAATAAATCAGATGAATGGCTTTTTTCAAATCCTTAAAAAGACCTTCGCGCTTATTAAAATTTATATTGTTCACAAAATACCCGCTATATTTCGAGGGCTGATTCTTTTCAGCCTGCATGGAAAATTCCAAAAGTTCATGGCCATTGGCTTTCAGCAATTTTGCCAATTCCAACATATAGATCTCCGATCCGCCATTGCGATAATAAAACTTGTTGATCATTAATATTTTCATAAAAAAACTACCTTTTTAAAAACACAATTAAACATTTATCAATGGTACCTGGGGGTTTGGGGGTGGCAACTAAGCGTCGCCATCAAAGCCACGAACGAACCATTAGCACTAGCGCATTTGCCACCCCCAAAACTTTTTTGCTTACTTTTTTAGTTATAAAAAAGTAAGAAGCCGACGGGCATGGCTATTTTTAAATTTATTACTCTAGTAAATTATTTAGCCAATCTTTCATACACCGCCTCATATTTTTTCACCATCGTTTCCAGGCTGAACTTGGTCTGAACCTGAGTTAAGGCATTGGTAATTATCAGATTCCTTAATACAGAATCAGCCAAAATCTTATCAACTGCCTGGAAAATAGCTTCTGGATCCTTGGGCTCAAATAAGAGCCCATTTTGCCCTGATTTGATGATTTCCTTAATACCCCCGACATTTGACGCCAAAACCGCTAAACCCACGGCCTGGGCCTCTAAAATGACAATGCCAAGGCCTTCCCAGACTGACGGCAGAATAAACAGATCCATTTGCGGCAATATCTTGTCGATATCTTCTCTGGCGCCCCAAAAAGCAACTTTATCAGCAATGCCTAATTTTTGGGCCAGAACTTTTAAACTGGGAGCCATACTTCCGGTTCCGATTATATTCAGGCTAAAACCTGGATGTTTTTGTAAAATTTCAGGCACGGCTTGGAGCAAATAACGATGGCCCTTTTGTTCTTCAAGTCTGGCCACAACAATAGCCTTAAAACAATCCTGGTCAATTTCCTGTGCACCGCGATATTTAAACTTGTCTAAATCAACACCATTATAAATCACTTCAATTTTTTCCGCTTTAAGCCATTCGACTTTGATAGAATAATCTTTTACTCCTGCAGAAACCGCAATTATCTTGACCGTAAACCAGGATAGAACCAGTTTAATAAATTTCATCAAACGGTTTTCCGCTAAACCGATATTATGTTCAGTTGAGATAATAACCGGCACTCCGGCTAAAATAGCGGCCAGTCTGCCCCAGGTATCGCCCCCGAATAAATGAGTATGCACAATTTGGGGCTTAATTTGTCTAAGTAATTTACACAGCTGCCAGATCAAACCCAGCCCCAGCTTTGATTTTTTTTGAAATACTTTAATCTGTATGGCTAACTTTTCAAACTCAGGCAAAAGCGGACCGTTACCAAGAATAGTAATGACTGTAATTTCAAATTTATTTTTATCCAGCCGGCGACAAATATCTAAAAGCAGCCTTTCAGCTCCGCCCAGGACAAAGTTATTAATAACGTAGACTATTTTAATTTTTTGATTCATATAGTTAATTCGTGTTTCGTTTTTCGGTTTCCTGCCTTTAAATTCTCCCGGCTTATTTTTAAAGTTGCCATGGCCACGCCGATGGGAAACCAAACAGTCGCCAAATAATAGCTTGTGCCAAAAACCTGAAAAGTTAAAGAGCCGATAACTAAAGTCAGACTGCCTAATACCAGCCAAGAATACTGGGTATACGCGGCCGCTCGAAATCCTTGATATAAAGAATACACCAAGTAAAACAACAAAAAACCAAAGGCCAGCGTACCAATTAAACCAGTTTCCGCCAAGGTTTTAAAAACAAAGCCGTGGGCATCTAAGACCTCGCCATATTCGATTAAATACCATTTGACCTGAGACATGATTTTGGTAAAAACTCCGATACCGCTACCCAAAAATGGATGTTGTTTGAACAACATCAGGGAAACATCAATAAGTTTCAGCCGATTTAAAGTCGAGCTCAGAGTCAAGCCGGTAACAGTCAATTTGTACATAAAATACACAGCCGGAATGATCAAAAGCGCGGATAAATAAATAACCAAGGGACTGATTAATTTTTTAAATTCTCGGCGATAGCGAAAAACAAAAAGCACTAAAAATTCCACAGCCAAAGCAATCCAGCCAGCACGTGATAAGGTCAGCAGCTGAATCGCGATCATCAAAAACAAGCCGCTTAAATATAAGTTCTTCATAAAGATATCTTTTTCTTTCCAGTATAAAATAAAACCTATGGGAATAATGGAGATTAAAATCTCTGCCAGCTGGTTATGATTGCTACCAAGGGGATAAATTCCGGCCAGACTAATGGGCATCGCCTGACGAAAACCGACAACTGGCGGAAAAACCAAGGCCCAGGCACCCATAGCCACTAAACCAAGGCCCAACACGTACATAATCTTATAGATAATATCCAATTGTTTTAAATTCTTAATCAAATTGTAAGGCAATACCAAATACATCAAGTAGAAAAAAATTATTGGCCGGGCAATATATTTAAGGGAAAAATCCAGAATATCCCGGTCAACATTCAATAACGACAAGACACAAATAACCACGAATAATAGCATCCATTGCCAGCCGGGAAAATCAGCAGAGCTTAAAAACTTATTTTTCGTTATGGCCAGATAAATTGTCTTGATGACCCAGGCGCTGAATAAAACTAAAGCCAGCAGATCGACATAGGGTACATTTATATCCTGATAAATAAATTGCAGGTAAGTAAAAGGAAATAAAAAAGCCATGATATAAATGGCAATCATGGGGTAATAACTAAAAAGCCAAACCAAAATCAAAAAAATCAGCCCGATCAAGGCATACCAGCTATTATTCAAAGTAAAACCTGAGCAAATAAAACAAGCAACCAGCAAAACAGTGAGCCAAATTTTATTATTAAACATTGGCATAATTAGGCATAATTAGGCATAATTATAATTTAACACCGAAAATTTTACTCTTAAGCATCCAGAAAATCACCTGAAAAACATGCCTTTTCATCGCACTGCGCGCAGTACACATCATCCAATTATGCATATTTTTCTCTAAACTAATTGCTTCCTGGGCCTTAGGGCTTTGATATAACTCGGCGAAACTTTCAAAATCCTTAAGATTACCCATTTGATGGCCGGAAACATCAGAAGGATAGACTTGGCCAAGCGGATCAATAAAGACATTATCCCGGCCGGAATAATTGGGTAAAAGTCGCTTATGGCTGACCAAAAAACGATATAAGGCAAAAACAAAATACGCCCGAGACCAATTCTTGGGCTGCCAACCGGCTAGTTCCCTGCTGATTAAACTGGCAAATTCTTTTTTAAACTCCGGCAATTTAGTTATTTTATTATCCGAGATATTAAAATAATTTTCCGCGTTATGCACCGCTGCCATAGTAAATTCTGCGCCTAATTCTTGAGACAGGTTATAGACCAGGGTCATTTGATCAATATTATAATCTCCAGCCGTATAAGCAAGGCGCAAGTCTTTAACTCCGAGGGCTTTAACAGCCTTAATAGACGCCATTACTTTGTCAAAACCGCCGGGTATACCCCTTATCTGGTCATGTAGCTCGCCAAGACCGTCAAGGGAAAACCCTAAAATTATATCAGGCTTAATTTTTATAATTTCTTTAACTTTGGCCGTGATTAATTCAGTCGCAAAACCATTGGAATTAATAATGATTCTAACCTGAGGATTTTGTTTGACCAGTAACGCGACCAAAGCCACCAAATCTGACCTTAAAAACGGTTCGCCGCCGCTTAGATTTACCTCCTTCATGTTGGCTGGTAATTTTTGATATTCTGACAACGCTAAAACAGACTGAACTTCGCTTTTCCAGATATTGCACATGCGACAACGTGAGTTACAACTATAAGTCACAGCTAAAACAAAATCATTCGGCAACTCATTACGTGCCGTCAAATAGGACCAGGCCCATTTTAAATCTTGAAACAACTTACTTTTTGACATTATTTTTCAAGTGAATATTTATTGTTTGTTATTAAAAATTTTGGGAATTATTTAAAATCTGATTGCCAAGCAACAAAGTCCCGATTTTCTATCACTTACTATTATTTTATCATATTTAAGCCGATTTTCACACTAAAATACTATCTAAACAAATCAACCCCATACCATGCGCTTGCGCTTAGGTACGGGGTCGATTTTATCTTGAGTTACTTATATATAATAAATATCACGTTTGACGATAACCGAAACGGGCATCGAAACCGGACAACGCCTAATGATTTACTTCAAATGATCATGCATCGTAATTATGCGGGTCTTTCTGGATTCATTATCTGGCAAATCAGTAGAGAAACCAAAACCTTCCGCATTGGGACTATATTCTGCTTCATACTTAATAAAATCATTGTCAATATCATTATTTAGTCTTTGGCCGGAAAAATAACGGTTTGACTGAAAAGTTTTTACTTTTTTAGCTTCTTTTAAAATCACATAGTAACCGCCGATAATTAAACCGCAGATTAAAGCAATAACCAAATTAATGGCGATATTCGGTCTCATCGGATATTTACTGATAAAAACATCGTCAACTACTTTAATTTCCACATCAGTACCGCCGCCATGATATTCAGAGCCCTTATTTACCAAAACATAAGCAATGCTTCTGACTAATTGAGCCGCAAAAGTCCTATCTACATCATAGACCGCAATTTCTAAAATACCTGATTCCGGCAGGACATTGGCTTCAATATTTTTTTGCCAAGCCTTTCTCCTTTCAGTCGCATCCGGAGAAAACTTAGTGCTAATCCCATTATTGGATTCAATTACTTCGTTATAAAAAGATGAAGTAAAAATAATACTGGCCAAATTTTTACCGATTTTTTCCGCTGATTTAGTGGCTGTATACGCATCTAAATTTTGAGCTTGCTTTTGAATAATCAGGATTTTGGTGGCAGCAGAATACTGAAACGGTGTAACCAAACTGATAATTAAAGCCAAAATCACGGCTAACCCGGTAATCAACGCGATAAGCTCCCAATTTTTTCTTAAAATTTTTGAGTATTGTAAATTTTCCATATGATTTTATTTAAATAAGGTTAACTTAATAATATCTAGATAATATCACAAATATATGTATTTGTCAAGGCTAAAACCAAAAACTCCGCTTCCACGGAGTTTTTTCTCTAATCTTGGCCTATTTATAACGAAATTATTTAATGATTATACTAATTTCCGTCTCCTGATTGTCTCTTAAGTATTTAATGCGTATTTCTTGTCCGGTTTTATAACCCAAAAGTAATAATGATAAATCATTTTCCGCATCGATCTGCTGATTTTCCAGACTTAAAATAATATCACCTTTGACCAATTGCCCAACTAGAGGGCTATCCTCAGCAATTGCTACCCCGTTAATATTTGACCAAACCAAGGCGCCTTTAGGTGTGTCCTGAGCTTGAGATTCCTTTAAATTGAAAGTTTTGCTTAAATTAATATAATTAATTCCCAAATATGGCCGGCTGATTTTTTCTTCTTTTAATACCTGGCTAAATATCGGGGTAATATAATTTATGGGAATTATCTGATTATAACCCAGATTGTCAGCCATCAAAAAACCCAAAGCCTCTCCCTGCAAATTAAAGACCGGAGCACCCTTCAAATCGCTGGAAAAATTTTTATTAATTAGCACTCTGGAAATCAAACTTTCGCTGGAATTTACAAAGTCATATTTATCAGAAATCTGCTGATAATTTTTACTGACAATATTCGCCAAATAAAGCTGACCGCTGTAAATCTGAAGACTGAAAAGTTGTTCCCCCAAAGTAGCTTTTTGCACGTCAGCCAATTTAACAACCGGCAAATTCTGGACATTTATTTTCAAAAAAACCATACCGGTTCGGTCATCCCTGATAATTTTTTCCAAATCATAAGCCTTATTTTTATAATAAACAACCAAATCTTCCTTGGCTCTCGTGATTGCTTCTTGAGTGGCTAAAAGCCAGCCATCAGTAGTCAAGGCTAATGCCTGACCCTGAAAATCACTGGGCGCGAAAAAATTATCCAGATAGCTCTGGCTGATTTTCCTTTTCTTAAAAATACCCAAAACTGCAGGCTGAAGCTCATTTTTTAGCTGAGCCACACGCAAATTCTGTTCGACTACGACTTTACGAGGTTCTTGGATAATCAGATTATTTTGGCCTAAATTGCTAGAATCGGTAAAATACAGATCACTGAAGAATTGAGTATTGGCTAAATAAGTCCTGGTGAATACTTCCCCGAAAATACCGGCAGCAAAGCCAATCAGTATTATTAGGGCTAAAGCACCGACATATTTTAAATTGTTTTTAGGCTTTTTAACAGTTTGTTCCATAAAAATTAAATATAATTAACCCCAGGGCGAGGTAATTATTATGATTAATAATAAAACCGTACTAATAACTAAATAACGCCAAAACCATTTTTTGTCAAATGTCTCAGTCAGGCGCATTTTTAAAACAGTATAAATAAAATAATAAATTATAGTTAAAATAATACTATGGGCGTATAAAGTTGACGGCAGAAACGAAAGGGCCAGAAAAAATTCCAGAATTATAAGCGAGATAATCAGAATATAAACAATTTTCAAACGATTCCGTTGTTTGGTGACCCAGAAAAATTGGCCTAAAATCAAAATCACGACCATAACTAAAATCAGGCTCAAGATCCAAAAAGGCGGATTAAGAAAAATATTGATGGCGTTAAGATCCACAACCAATAAAAAGAAAATTAAAATATTAAGAAAAATTGAGGAATTGCCCAAAGAATCTTTGTGATAGCCTTGCTGATAATAATAATACAAAAAAATACTTTCCAAGTATGCGGCCAAAATTAAAGCCAGCATAATTATAACGATATGTTGTAAAAATCCCCAGCCTAAGATCAGCAGAAAGCAAGTAGTCAATAAATATAGAAGCAACGGCAGGATAGCCAGCCCCCAGAAATTAAGGCTGAAAAATCTTTCCTTGATTAAATATTTCAAAATCCCGAGCAAAATGATGAACAAAAAAATCAAAATCAAGGCAATCAGCTGGAGATTTTGCATAAAATAAAATATAGATTCCAAGCCCAACAGAATCAAAACAGGACCGATTATAACGGAAAAACGTTTAAATAGCATCTTTAAAATTAATTAAATTCTTTATTAATAACTTTATTATCACCTTACCCTGGGCTAAATTAATTTCCTGAATTTGCCCAAGCAGGCTGACTGAATTTAAAAGACTGTTAAGCGCATTTGTGCCCAGATTTTCAATCAAAATAGACCCGATAAAGCCCGGCAGTCTCAAGTCGCCTAACTTAAAATCAATTACCTTGAATTTTAATTTACCGTCATCAACTTCGGGTTTAGCATGAAGGGTTATAATTACGTTCTTAGGGTTTTTACTTTTCATAAAAAATTCAACCAGATCAGACTTCACCGCAATTTGCCAAAATTCTATATCAGACTTAAACTGATCATTTTTGACCAGTTGATTATTCAATAAGCCCGTGAGCTCAGCTTCGCTAAGATCAAAATCGACCGCAATATTATCAGTCTTTTTCTGTTTTAATGCTTCGTTGGAAACCAAAGAGGCCAGCCGTTTAATTATACTATTTTCATCGGCTTTCTGCGCAGTAACAAGATACAAGGGCTTGGGCTCATGATAAAAATAAGCGGTGAAAACCGGAACTTGTCTCAAACCGCTTTTGGCCAGGACATATGAACCAAAACCTAAAAGAACTAAAAGTAAAAACAAAATAATCAGCAGACAGGTTCCGCAATTAAAAATCTTCTTGCTTTGCTTATGTTTAAGATCTTTTTTCAAACGGGAAATTTCAGCCTGCATCTGGTTCAAACTGCTATCGCCCACATTTCCTGGGTCTAATCTTGTCATAATTAAAAATAAAGACTAATTTTAAATATTATATACGGACCGACAAATTATATTTCTTCTAAAATCAACAACCTTATTCGAGTCTGACCTCATCGGAATGTTTCTTTTCCAAAAAATCTTCAAAAAAGACAGACAACGCGGTCGCTAAAGGAATAGCCAAGATAACACCGGCAAAACCACCGAGCCTGACACCGATCAAAAGAGCGCAAATACTAATTACCGGATTTAAACCCACAGCTTTGCGCATGACATTTGGCACTAAAATATTATTTTCAAAAATTTGAATAAGGATATAACAAATTAAAACCAGCAAAGCCTGAATTGGTGAATGCAGCAAAGTTAAAGACACGGCAATAAAGCCTGAAAATGCAGGGCCTAAATAAGGGATGAATTCCAAGAGTCCAGCGATAATTGCCAAAATCAAGGCGTATTTTACGCCCAAAGCCAATAAGACCAGGTACACGAGAATAAAAATACTAAAACATAAAATTAATTGACCGCGCAGCCAAAGTCCTAATTGCTTTTCAATGCGATTGAAAAGCTGATAAGCATAAGGCAAGGAATCCGCCGGCAGGACAGAGCGCAAAATCTTTTTCGGAGCGTTTTCTTCAACCAACAAATAAAAGGTAATGACTAAAATGACAAAAAACGCAAAAATATTGCCGATAAAATTTCCGATTCTGGAAAAGATATCCGAGGTCGCCACAGGCAAGGTGGTCGTTAATGTATCCAGGTATGATTTGATTTGCTGAGAAACGCCGTAATTATTAAGAATCTGGCTAAAACTAGAAAATCTGGTGGCGATGGTTTCCCAGTATTGAGGGAAACTAATCCGCAACTGATCTGTCTGGTCAATTATAGGCGAAACCAGCAAGCTGACAATAACCGCCAAGAATGCCAGCATGCCCAGATAAATCATGAGTACCGCCACAATTTTGGGGATTTTCTTCTGTTTCAGCCAGGCAACCATTGGCTCCAAAATTGAAACCAAAATAAAGGCAAAAAATAAAATAGCGATCACTTCCCTGATCAGATAGGCCAGCCAAATTAAAAGCCCGGCAAACAATATTTTAATAATTGTTCCCGGAGTAATTTCAAAAAATATTTTCCTATTTATGCTGTCCATAAATAACAGAAACCGCTTCTCGATCAAACTTGGAAAGTTTATTAGAAAGCGGTATTTTTTAGCCTTAAATTAGCATAAGTAATTATAATACTACTTATATTATAAGAAACTTGGGCTAATCGGTCAACCCTTGACAATCCAGGACTAATTATGCTAATTTAACATATTGGGCAGCAGATTAATACCCACAGGACCTGAAGTTAATAAAAAAATCTATTACCCCTTTCTTTCTTAATTTTCACGGTTCTGTGGGTATTAATCTGCGATTCAATTGAAGAAGGCTGGCGCCTTCTTTCTTTATTTCCATAAATACAAATGATATAGTGTAAAGTGAATAGTGAATAATTTTCAACCCCCTATACATAACACCATTCACCAAACCAACCTCCTAGCCCTTACACATTACCCTAATAGACTATGCCAACATTAGCCACCAATAAAAAAGCCAGATTTGACTATGAGATACTGGAAACCTTTGAAGCCGGCATTGTTTTGTCTGGCCAAGAAGTCAAATCAGCCAAGGCCGGCCACATCAACCTAAACGGCGCCTATGTGTTTATAGACAAAAAACGCAACGTGTTTTTAATCAATGCCAGCATAACCCTTTACAAGCCAGCCGGCCCCCAGCCAAATTACGATCCCAATCACTCCAGAAAGCTACTTTTACATCAGCAAGAAATTGATAATTTGGCGGGAAAAATCCAACAAGCAGGATTGACTTTAACCCCTCTTTCATTGTATACTAAACATAACAAAATTAAGGTAGAAATAGGCTTGGCCCGCGGCAAAAAAAAGTATGATAAACGCGAAACCATACGTAAAAGAGACGACCAACGCCAAATACAGCGCCTTTTAAAAACAAAAAGATAAAATAATTCCTAAGTTCTTAGTTATAAGTTCTTAGTTCTGATTTATTAAAGGGGATGACCGGTTTCGATAGATTGATCTTTGAACAAAACGGCAAGCCGAGCTGCTACCATGCTCGTTAAACTGATAGCCACTTTATAAGTGCAAACACATTTTTAAGCAGGGTTAACGCAGCTTTTGCGTTCAACTTTGCTCCTGTTGCCGCGTAATTGCCGCAACCATTCGGATCTTTGACGCCTAATAGAAGACTCCGGGTGTCAAACTTATTAGGCTCTGTTAAGCAAGGCTCGCCTCTGCCAACTTAGCAAGAAAACTGGGGCAAGGTATAAGAATTTGGTTAGGATTACTATCTTATATTTTCAACCTAATCCTAAACAAGCTTGTAGATGTTTTGCCGAAGGCTTTCTAGACGCGGGTTCAATTCCCGCCATCTCCACCCCTACACTCCTGTCGTTACAAGGGGTGGTACTCCGTAGCTTTAGCGAAGGAGTACCCGATCGCTACTATTTCTTAAACCCGCTTCAGAATATATTCGCTCCTCCGGAGCTTCGGGGTGTAAACACTCCTGTCGTTACAAGGGGTGGTACTCCGTAGCTTTAGCGAAGGAGTACCCGATCTTTACTACCGCGTCTTAGGGTGTATACACTTATAAAACCAAAACAAAAAAATGGAATACATTGTTTACATTTTACAAAGTGAAAAAGACGGAAGTCATTATACAGGGCTCACTACTGACTTAAGGCTAAGAATCAAAAGTCATAATGAAGGAACTTCAATATATTCTTCGTCCAAAAAGCCTTTTATCCTTGTATGGCACTGCTCATTCCCTGATAAAAAATTAGCCGCTAAGTTTGAACATTATTTAAAAACAGGCTCCGGCATAGCCTTTCGCAACAAAAGATTAATAAATTACCATAAAAATATAAAACATTAATTAGTAAAAATTTCGTGATAATTCGTTCAACTTATGAAACGTATCAAATTCGGCCGCAGGCCGTTAATAAAACTTCTTCCCCAGGAAATTTATCCGGTTAATGAAAAAATCCGCGAACCAGAACTTCGGGTCATTGATGAAAACAACCAGATGGTCGGTGTTATTCCAACAGCTCAGGCCTTGCAAATGGCTAAAGAACGAGAATTAGACCTGGTTGTAGTTTCCCCTAAAGCCCAGCCACCTGTAGCTAAATTTTTAAGTTATAGCAGTTATAAATACCAAAAAGAGAAAGAAGCACGCAAACAAAAAGCTTTGCAAAAATCAGCGGAAATGAAAGAAATCAGACTTTCTCCAAGAATTGGGCGACATGACTTGGATATTAGACTAAAACAAGCCGAAAAATTCATCCAACGCGGAGATAAAGTAGTTATCATTGTCATGATGAAAGGTCGCGAGAAGCAGCATGCTGATTTGGGCCGACAAATACTGGAAACCTTTATTAAGGACCTGAGTTTGATTATTAAAATAAAATTAGAACAAGAAATTAAGCGCCAAGGCGGTAACTTCTCAGCCATTATTCTGGCAGACAAGGCCTAAACTTGACTAATTTTAATTAAAAAGCTACAATATGCTTAAATTAGCTTAAAGAGCTAATTTTATATTTACAGAATAAACAGTTACTAAAAGCTGTGCCGCAAAGCGGCATCCCGCTGCGCGGGGTAATCTTAAATCTTAAAATAGTTACAAATATGCCAAAAATGAAAACCCACAAAAGTATTGCCAAACGCTTCAAAATATCCAAGACCGGCAAATTGATTAAAAGAAAAGCTGGCCAGGGACATTTTAATGCTCGTGAAAAAGGCAGTGTTACCCGGGCCAAAAGACTCAATAAAAGCACGGCTGAAGCAGTAGCCAAACCATTAAAACAGTTAATTCCCTATTCAAATTAAAACTAACCCAATTTTATTTTTTATATTTAATTTTTGATTTTCTAAAGATATGCCAAGAGTAAAACGAGCCGTTATCCATTTGAAAAAAAGACGCACCATCAGAAAAGCCACCAAAGGCTATATGTGGGGCCGTAAAAAAACTATCAGACTGGGCCACACAGCTATGCTTAAGGCCGGTGTTTATGCGTTTGCCCATCGTCGCGATAAAAAAGGCGATTTTCGCAAGCTCTGGAATACCAGAATCAATGCAGCTGTGAGAGAACATGGTCTGAGCTATTCCAAATTTATTAATTTGCTGGCTAAGAAAAAAATCGAACTTGATCGCAAAGTCCTGGCTGACCTGGCCATGAATTACCCGGAAGTATTTATAAAAATCATTGACGCAGTAAAATAAGAAAAACCCCCGATAAACCGGGGTTTTTCTATTTTTCCCAGGAGGTTAAAGTCAACGGACCTTGACAACTTAATAAAATCATGTTATGATGATTTGTTGTGTTTTTTTTAATGTGAAAATTGTTTTAATCAAGGTAACTACAAAAACTATGGAACAGACAGAAAGAGAACGAGTGTTTCTGGTGAAAAAATTGCCTGCTGATCTAAATCAGTATCAGCCCATCACGATTCAAGTCGGCGATTTTTTCGACTCCAATTCCCCTGACGCCTTAAAAATCAGACGCAAAGGCGATCATTGTCATCTGATCAAAAAGCTTACCAACTCTGCCCTGGAAAGAATCGAACACGTAATCGACATCAAACCGGGAGAATTCGATGCGCTGATCAAAGCCACAGTCCAATCACACAAAAAGTTAAGATACTTCTACCCGTACGGCCAATACACCTGTGAACTGGACTGTTATCAAGACAGCTTAAACGGCTATGTCCGGGTGGAAGTGGAATTTGAAACCGAACAGGAAGCAAAGGACTTTGTACCGCCGGAGTGGTTTGGCGACGAAATCACGGAAATCAACCATGAAATTCATGAAGATCTGGGTCTAGTGACCTTTGATGAGATGAAAGAACGCTACGCCAAAAAAGGAATCAACTTATTTCCAGTCTTTTTATCAGCTAATTAACAGCTGCCCTTATCGGGGCCGCTGTTTTTTTTACATATTGGTTAGCATTTTGACAACTTACAAACAACTTTTTAAAACAAACATCAACTAATAAAACACGGGGGTGTGCGATGAAACCGAAAGTCGTTCTTGTCAATTTGATTTCTATGGATTATCTGACCCGCTATCAGGCGCCGCTAGCTGTGAATGTCCTGGCCGGATATTTGCATGCCAAAATTCCGAACATTCCGATCGAAATTCTCGATATGCAGAAAATTTTCAAAACGCATAATAACGACGGGCAAACCGTGGCTGAAAATTTTCAACGCACCATTGACCAGGTCATTACTGAAATCCTGGACAATTGCCAAAAAGGCCCGACACTTGTCGGCCTTTCAATCAAATGGACGACCCAAAAAATCGCCCAGGAGATTATTGAACGGGTTCACGAGCAGTCTCCCCTTGCCAAGCCGCTTTTTATCATCGGCAACATCGGAGCCACCCATGGCTACCACGAACTTCTGCTGCAGCCGTCATTTCAGGATGTGCTGGCAGTCGTTGGCGAAGGCGAAGAAGCTCTGACCCAAATCGGACATCAGGCCAGGACGCACCTGACTTCTTTCTGCACCAAGCAGCATTATCAAGACATTGCCGGTGTCGCTGTGAACCTTGACGGCAATATTCACCTCTGTCCTCCGCAACAAATCGATTTGGCCAATTATCCTCGGCTTGAGATTGTTAACCCTGCCGATATCTACGATGAAGAATGGGACGTGCATGCGCTGGAGACCAGTCGCGGCTGTCCCTGGGGCAGATGCAAATTCTGTTCCATCAGAAAACAGTTTGACAACGGGCAGCCAAATAACCGGGACAACAACAATTGGCGCTGGCGCGGCTTTGCCGTGGACAAGGTCCTCGACGATATTAGAAAATACGCGGCCTTGGGTGTCAGAAAATTCGATTTCAAAGATTCTGAATTTTTTGGCCCCATGAAAACCAAGGCCGATTTTGAGACGTCGATTATCAGAGCCGAAATGATTGCCAAAGGTATTTTAACCATCAACGAGGAACTTAAGGAAAACAACGACAACGTGCCTGACAAAACTATTTCCATTACCCATGTCTCTGCCCGCGTGGACACTATTTATAGTTCCCGCACGGGTGAAGAAGAAAGAAATGTCAGGCGTAAAAACGTCTATGCCCTGCTCAAATCCTGCGGTCTGCGCCGAGTTTATCTGGGCATTGAATCGGGCAGTCCGACTCAGCTCAAACGCTTCTGCAAAGGAGTGCCGGTCTCGGACAACCTGAAAGCGATCACTATTTTGCGTGAACTCGGTCTGGAAATCGAAGTTGGCTTTATCTTCTTCGACTATCTGGCTACTCTCGATGACTTGCACGCCAATATCGCCTTCATCGAGAAAAGCCGGATTCACCAGACTGATTCCCGCATCTTGGGCAGCCTGCGCATCCAAAAAGGCTCACCCTATGTTGATCTGGCCAGAAAGGAAAATATTCTCGGACAGGAAGATCCCGGTCAGCTCAGCTATCAAGCCAAGTTTTTGGATTCTAACGTTGAGTCCATTGAGAAAATCTTCACTACCTGGGAAAAAGCCACCCGAGCGCTGGTCAAAATCCTGCCCCGCTATCTGCGCATTGCCAGCTATCAACTTGATTTCTACTTTCTCAAAGCGCTGATCGCCTGCTTCCGCCACAAAAAAACCGCCAAACTGGCTGACTTGATTGACGACTTTGTCAGCCAGCGTGAAGAGCTGCTGCTGCTAATCGGCCAGGAAGCCGAAAACGGACGCTTTGGCAAACACAACCAGAAACTGCTGCGCGAATACCTGGCCTTGGCGCAAGATAAAAATAATAGGCTGATCAGTCAAACCAAAAACCAAAACTTGGCCGCTTAACCCGGGGGTGTGTCATGTCTGGAAAACTGGCAGTCTTTGAGGGCTTGGACGTTTCTGGCAAATCGACAATTGCCAAGACGATCGGCAAACAGGAAGGCTGGGTTTATTACAAGACTCCACCGCCTGCCTTTTTCGACCGCTGCCTGCAAATGAACACTGACGGCAAACCGTCTTATTCGGAACAGCGGATGCAGCTATTCATGGAATCACTGCAGTTCGCTTCCCGAAAAATTAAAGCCCTGCTGGCCAAAGACATTTCCGTGGCCTGCGACCGCTGGGTCTGGACCACCCTGTCTTACCATCTGGCTTTCAATGACAATCTGCGCTCTCAGGCTCTGAATAACTGGCAGAGCTATATCCCCCAAAATATGGTCCGACCTGATTTCAGCTTTCTGATTACGGTCAAAGACCAGGCGGAATGGCAAAAACGTGTCTGCGCCAGACCCATACTGACTGCTCATGACCGGATGATAACCAACAACCGGAAAAAACGAGAGCTGGTCATGCATTTGTACCAGCGCTTTAATCCCGGGTTTATTGTTCTGGACAATTCCGGAACACTTGCCGACACTCTGAATCTGGTGTCGAATTCTCTCAACTAATTTTATATTAAAGCCCTTCCTGCAACTCAGGAAGGGCTTTTTAGTATTGATATTGACATTTTGCCATAATTAAGCTAAGTTAAATTATCAGAAACAAGGAGGATCAAAATGAACAAGAACGTTCCTTTCATTAGTATCACTGACTTTATGAATCGAGTCCAGGCATATCAGATGTTAACTATTGCCAAAGAATACAACAGACAGGACAAACCAGTCAGGAAACTAGGCGTGGGTGTTATGATGAGCTATAAGACACTCCACGAGATACCGTCCAAATGGTCCCAAGCTTTTCCTCGAAATCAGGAAATATCCTCTATCTTTATTGATGATCCGCTGGCTTTCAATGTTTTGCACTATGCAGACTATGAGGAAACTGATTTTTTTGCCAGCCTGCAATTTGCCCGCTACTGGGCCGGCTATAATCTGCACGCCATTCAGATGGACATGATCTGGCCTGATCCCCGGGTAATTAAGGATTTTCGGGCTAAAAATCCGCATATCCAAATCATCCTGCAAGTCGGCGCCAAGGCCATTGAGCAAATCGGCACTAATCCCGAAAAACTCATTCAAAAGCTAAAAACTTATGGCCCCTGCCTGGATTATGTGCTTCTGGACAAAAGCATGGGCCAAGGCCATCCCATGGATGCTCAAGGTCTAATTCCCTTTCTGGAAATTCTCGCTAACGAGCGACCGGATCTGGGATTAGTTGTTGCCGGTGGCTTAGGTCCGAATACATTGGACCTGGTCCAGCCCATCATTGCCAAATTTCCGCAAGTCAGTCTGGATGCCCAAGGCAAACTGCGTCCCAGCGGCAGTGCCCTGGATCCGGTTGACTGGGACATGGCAGGTACTTATTTGGAAAAAGCTTTCCAACTGTTTTAAACTCAAAGACCCTCGCAATGCGGGGGTCTTTTTTATTATTTTCAACTTTATATTTTTAGGCTTCCTTTAACTTTTCCAGTCTGGCCAGCGCTTCGGCTGTATTTTTTGAGCCCGAAATGACCTCGATAATTTTCTCCTGAGTATATTCATGGTCATCGCGCAAATCATTGGCCAAATGTATAATTTTACCGAAAACAGGTCCGGGTTCAAGACCTAAAAACAAAAGATCACGACCCAGCAACAAATCAGCCGGCTTGCTTTGTTCTACATTTAAATCCTGCGCCCGTTGTAATAACCACTCGCCGGCTGGAAATTCAGAGGGGAAAATCTTTTGACTCCGAATCTTGCTCGCCAGGGAAAGGACCACGGCCCAAATGATCAGCTTCAGCTACCAAAACCAATTCTTTAATGGTTGCCGGAGAGATCTTCTTGGCTAAACGACGGATAGCGCCGTCAGAAACTTTTGCTCCTTTTTTGACTTCCTCTTCATATAAAAAAGTCGGAAATAAATGATTGGCTACACAGGCAATTACTTTATCAGTTGTGGCCGTATCCATTTTTATTTCTTTTAAAAATTTCTTGGTCGGATTTTTACCCTCAGGTTCATGGCCATGGGAAATAACCCTAATATTGCCCTCTTCGTCAGCCCTAAATTTAGTAGTCGTAGCTTTGCCCAGATCATGGCACAATGAAGCTAATAATATCACCAATGCTTCATCAGACGATAAATTCTCCCGCTTGGCGATTATTGCCGCCTGATCGACTGACATCAAAGTATGATTCCAAACATTACCTTCAGGATGCCATTCCCGATCCTGAGGCATTTTAGCCAAGGGCGGAAAACTCGGATGGATTTCTTTCAATATACCCAAGGCCATGCCTGCTGATAAACCAACAGAGGGCTTTTCCGATTTCAAAAGTAACTTTTTCCATTCCTCTAAAATTCTTTCTTCAGGCAATTCTTTTAATTGCGGGATCATATCAACAATCACCTTGGCGCTTTTACGATCCAAGTGATAAACCAAAACGGCCAATAAACTGCAAAGCCCGCATCATTCTCAAAGGATCATCACGAAAACGTTCAGCGTCGGTTATTCTTAAAACTCTGTTTTCAATATCTTCCAGTCCGTTATAAGGATCATGTAATTGTCCGGTCAGCGGATCAGCAGCCATGGAATTTATGGTAAAATCACGTCTTTTAGCCGCTTCAGCCACACTCATGGTCGGATCAGCTTTAACTTCAAAGCCCTTATGCCCGCTGCTGACTTTAGAATCCTTGCGCGGCAAGGAAACATCAATATCAATGCCCTGGCCAAAGGAAATTTTTAAAATGCCAAAAGCCTTGCCCACATCCGAGACTTTACCCAAGTCGCTGACCTGGTCTTCTATTTGTTTGGGTGTTAAACCATAAATTTCAATATCAAAATCCTTGGAAATTTTATTAAAGAATATATCCCGGACACAGCCACCCACCAATAAAGCCTGGCCCCCGGCTGCTTTGATTTTTTCAGCAATTAAAATAACCTTTTCATACGTCTGAGCCAAATCCTCGTGACCCAAGTCGCGTAATTTCCTTAAATAGTCCTCGGGAGTCGGAATTTTGGCTTCAGGCTTCTTTTTGCCTTCATAAATAGCTAATTCATTTTTCATATAAATTTATTAGGAATTATTATTTTAAGTATAGCAAAAACCGAGCAAAAATGTCACTAAAATAAAAACACCCCTCATCGAGGGGCGTTTTATACTATAGTTAATCAATTTTTATCAGTTCAATACTCTTGATCCTTATATCGGTTAGCGGATGATCATTCTGATCGATTTTAGCTGCTTCAATTTTACTGACAACATCCATACCTGCAACAACCTCGCCGAAATTTGTATGTTTGCCGTCTAACCAAGGTGGTCGCCTCAACGGTTACAATGAAAAATTGCGAACCATTGGTATTGGGACCGGAATTAGCCATGGCCAGACTGCCCTTGACTAATTTATGCGAGTTAAACTCATCAGCAAATTTATAAGCCGGACCGCCCATGCCGTCATTGGACCGGTCATCATCTTTACTATTGGGATCACCGCCCTGAATCATGAAATCAGCAATGACACGGTGAAAAGTAGTTTTGTCATAAAAACCCTTTTTAGCCAGATTCATAAAGTTATTCACGGTCAGCGGAGAATCCTGGCCATAAAACTTAACTTTAATATCGCCCAAAGAAGTTTTTAAAATTGCACCATTATACTGGTCTAATAAATCTTCCAAGCCCAATTTGGCATAAGCCTGCTGTAATTTATCAGCCTGGTTGTTGACGTTGGCGTTTGCGTTGGTGTTGGTGTTCATATTGGTGTTTGTTACGGTTGTTGTTGGCTTGGCCTGACAGCCGGATAAAAGGGCTGCGAGTGCCAGAATGATTAATGTTTTTTTCATGGGTTTTTAGGTTATATAAAGTTTTATGAAGTTGTATTAAGTTATATTAGGTTGCTTTTGATTGTAAGGTAAAAAACAGTTGCGGTAACCTGCCTGCCGGCAGGCAGGCGAAGCCCGAATGGTTTGGCATTGAAAAGGGACGAGAGTCGTTAACGGAGCTTAGCTCCGAAGCGTCGGAGCTAAGCTCCGCACGTTCAGTCCTCTCCGCCCGTACGTTTAACAGTTAACGATTATTCAACATCTGCCTCCAGCTTAAAAGTATCCAACCACTCGGCAGTTACCACATTAACAGCAGCCCAGGTCCAGCCTTTGGCCTTAAAAACTGATTCACTGGGTATATATTGGATAATACTGTCATGGATGTAAAAAACTTTCGGACTTTCCGTCAATTTCACCAGTTTAGGATAGGTGAAAATAGCTCTGGCCGGCCCATCGGCCTGTTTAGTAACGAAGCTATAATCATGAATGGCATTCATAAATAAATCATAGCCATAGCGGTGGGCTGGACCAGCTTTGGTATCGCCGGTATCATTGGTAATAAATTCCTTAGTCGAATCATCATAACCGATCACAACCAACATATGATAAGATGTGCCTCTAGGCGCCGGCACAAACGGAATATTAGGATTATGCAGGTCAAAACCATACAAAGGTGTAATTACCGGGCGTTTGCCCTGTAATTCTTTTTTTATCTGCTCAATAGTGGGCTGCTCAATAATTATGGCGTTAGCAACCGTATTCTCATTAATTAACCTGGCTGTCCTGGCAGCGTCAGAATTGGCATTACCGCCCCAAAGTTTATTCTGAACATCAAAAAGCATGGACATTTCTTTTTTTGCCGCCTCAATGGAAACAGAACTTAGGCCGGAAAAATACTTATCCACCATAGTTATACTCGCCTCTTCACAGGCATTTTTCCAGGGACCGGTCCAGGAATTATCAGGTGATTCGTTAATGTAGGGAACGGATAAAACAACTTTAACTAAATTTTCTGTTGCTACTGCCGGCTTATTAATATTTGCAGGAGAAACCACTAAGGCCACCTGGTTACTATCATTAATATTTGATTGGGGCACAGGCAGGACCACTGAATTTGTCTCGGAATTTACAACCATTTGAAAACCGGCAAAAATCATAGCCACTGAAAAACAACCTGCTGCTAAAACAGCCGCCAAGACCAAGCCATATTTAATTATTTTAATCATATTTTAAATTTTAACCAATATTAAACAGAGGGCAAAAGTTTATTTAATATCATCACCATTTACAAACGTATCCAGCCACTCCAAAGTCACCAAATTTACAGCATCCCAGCGCCATTTCTTTCTGGTAAAAACCGCTGGCTGAGTTACATATTGTTTAATATTGTCATGCAAATAATAAATACGGGGGGAATCAATGGTTTTAACCAGTTTAGGATATGTAAAAATCACCCGCGCCGGACCATTGGCCTTATACGAGCCGAAATCAAAATCATGCAAAGAATTCATAAATAAATCATATTTATACCTATAACCGTCACCGTCCTTACGATCACCCGTATCATTAACAATAAATTCCTGATTTTCGTCATTATAACCGGTTATAACCACCATATGGTATGAAGTACCGCCCCTGGATGCAGGTACAAAAGGTATATTAGGATTTTTTAAATCAAAACCATAATGCATGGAAATCACCGGGCGCTTCTGCTGCAGCTCTTTTTTAATGTCTTCAACAGCTGGATTATCAATTATTTGGGCATTGGCAACGGTATAATCGTTAATCAAACGAACTGTGCGTTTGGCATCAGAATCAGCATTTGAGCCCCAAATGGCATTTTGATTGATAAACATAGCGTACATAAAATTTTTAGCCTGAGCAATGGAAACGTTTAAATTGCCCAGATAATAATTCTCCACCATAGCCATGCTCGCCTCTTCACAGGCATTTTTCCAGGGACCGATCCATTTATTATCAGGGGCTTCATATATATAGGGGACTTCCAAATTAAGCCGGGTCAGCTTGACATTCGGGCCAGCCACAGGAGAATATCCGTGAAAAACTTCTAATGCATCCTGATAAGAGTCCCTATCCGTATCGGGATTTTTGGGATCAGTCCCAAAAACTGTTTGTTCTTCATAATCAAAAAGTCCGTCTTTATCAGTATCATTATCTATTTTGGCAAAGACAAAACCAGCGGCAGAAATTAAGCCGATAGTAACTATTAAAAATAGAATAAATTTTCTACTCATGTTAATATTTTAGCAAAAATGGACAAAGATGACAACCGCAATCTTGACATAATTTTAATATACTGATAAGCTAATATGTCGTACATTTAATCTCAAATTCAAAAAATCAACAAGCCCAAAAAAAGGAGCTTAAAATGAAATGTGAAGTCTGCGGTTATGAAAAAGATACCAAAGCGGCTGAATATCGTTACCTTTTCAATATAGAACCTTTAACCGCCCAAACTTTTGGCGTAGTCCTGTTTGAACAAGGTAAACCGACCAAATTTGTCATCCAGTTCATTTGGCATGAAAAACCAGTGACCTTTGTTCTGCCCGCAGATATTACCCACCTCATTTATGCCGGCTGGGGTAGCAATTTTGACCTCAACTTTATTTTGCTGACCCAAGCCCAGGCGCAAATATTGCCGGTTACCTGCTGTGAACCATGTTTTAAAAAAATTCTGGCCCAGCAAACCGTCAGTCTTGCTCCCTACATGAACACTAATGAAGACGGCTACGATGACCCGGAAATTAAACAAATCACCCTCGGTAAGTAGCCGAATTCAAGCGATTAACCGTAGGCCCCGGAAAACTTTCCGGAGCCTTTTTTTAAAAAAATTACCACTCGGTACCTCCCCTCTTTCTGCGTCGGCTTCCATTTGACTAAATAATAAATTACTGCTAAATTTATTTAAACCAAACCAAACAGGAGGGTCTTTAAAATGGTAAAAATTCTGGGCATGCGTCACGGACAAAAAGACGGTGATAAAATCACTGTCTTGGGAGCCAAGCAGGTCTTTGCCGCCGGACTAAATTTGTCCGAGCGGGGCTTTCGCTTTGAACGGATTATTCATTCCGGAGCCATCAGGACCAAACAATCTTTATACGTTATGGCAGCAGCTCTCAAACTCTTTAAGCTGCCACTGGAAGAAAACAAGAGTTTTTCGTATACAACGGTCATTAAATACCATAAAGATTATGCTGAGTTTAAAGCTGAAATGATGAAGATCAAAAAAGCTGGCGGTACCCTGGATGTAGCCCTTGAACTTAGTAACTATGCCCGGGCAATCCGAGAGTTTATGACCAAGTCATTGCTTGATCTTGCTGAGGACATGGAAAGACGCAAACAAATCTACGCGCTAGCAATCAGCCATTCGCCCTTGATTATCAGTGCCTCACCAGAACCATGGCAAACGCCATATGGACTTTTTGAATGCGACGGCATTCTCTACACCATTAAAAAAGGCCAGATCACGGACTTTGATATCATCAGAGCCCCTATACAAGGCAAGACTACCTGGTAAAACTCAAAAGGCCTACCCTATTCGGGCAGGCCTTTTTTTATTTAAGAGGAAGATTTATTTTAAAATTTTCGCGACCAGATTATCAATATCCTTATTTTTATCCCAAATTTTTTTCATCTTTAGATATAACTTTTTACAATCAGGATAAGGGTCGGGATATATTCCCCTGCTAAATTCTTGCCAAAAATTACTATTCTCAATTAAAACATTGAGGTTCTCGGTAAATTGCCAAAACTTATTATCAGGAGAATTACATTCACTGGGCAACAGCCCAAATTTTTTTGACAAATAGTCATATTCTATAAAATGCAACATTTCATGGGCTACAACACGTAAATCCATATTTTCCCGGCCCGGTTTATATGTCCGCAGCGGGAAGGCAAAGGTTTTTTCCTTGATAAAGCGTGGAAATGAACGGCCAATAGAAACATAGGCACGGTAGTTACCTTTGGGCCAGGGCCAATCATGAAACAACCGGTCAACTTTTTTAAAAAATATTTTTTCCACTTTTTGCCATTTGGTTTGAGTGTTTCTGACACTATCGGCCAAATAGTCCTTTTGGGCCAAATAGTATTCATCCAAGTATGCATTCAAAATTTCATTTTTATTTTTTATAAATTCCTGGCGCAAAACAAAACCAATACCCACAGGCAAAAATCGCTCAGCATTTCTTTCTCTGGCCAGAAAAACCTTTTTTTCCCGATTCAAATCAACACAAAATTTAATTTTAGGATAATATTTTTTAGACATATATTTATTATCTCTAAGTATAACAAAAAATCGCCTCTAATAAAAACAACACCCACTACATCGGATGTTGTTTTGTTCTGGTTCGGGGGCTAGTTGACTATGTTGGAACTATTTGTTAAGGTAAAAAAAACAATTCCTATAGAAAAAGGAGGAAATAATGAAAGTGTTGTTTTTTAAGGAGGATTATGACATTGATTTACATTATGGTCAAGGTCATACTGGTTATGGTGTTATTGTGGAGGGAAGTAATTTAGTAATATTTTTCAACAAAAGTACCTCCAAAATAACTGTTACTGAAAGCCCTGATTTTATTAAAAAAATTAATCCATTGTTTACACAGGAACAAATAAAAGAAGAAGAAGATCTGCTTGAGCAATCGATAACTCATACGAGAATAAAAATCACTAATACAGATGATGACACTTCAATAGAAGAATTGATTGCAGAAACAAAAAAATTCGCAGAACAAGAAAAAGCAATACTTGAAAAACTCCTATCACACTTTCCCGAAGAAGAGGAAAAGGAAGATTAGGGAAAAAAGTAATAAAGCTTGCCCCCTGAGGAAACTCTTGGGGCATTTTTATTTTACAATTGAAAATCTTAACATTAACTTTAATCCTTTGCGCCCCTTTGTTGTTTTAAGATACTTTTCGCGCCTTTTGGCGTCTCTTTTATCTTTATAGGCTTCATAAAAAATTAAATCCCAAGGCAGGTAGGGTTTTGTTGCTGCCGATAGACCATTATTATGCTCATTTAATCGTCTATCAAGATGTATAGTATAGCCGACGTAAAATTGAGTAGGTTTGATTTTACTTTGTAAATAATAAACGAAGTACATAAATTTATAAATTATTATATCAATATTATAGCAAGTGGCCGCGAGAAATGTAACCACCGAGAGCGGCCAGAACCAGAACTCGCTCTGCTTGTTCGGTACTGGCCAGCCCCGAACCGAACAAAATCGTCGGTAACTAAAACAACACCCATTTTATCGGGTGCTGTTTTGTTCTGGTTCGGGGCGGAGCGGACGAGACTCGGACTCGCGACCTCTGCCGTGACAGGGCAGCGCTCTAACCAACTGAGCTACCGCTCCAATTTTGAAGTTCTTTTTACCAACTGCTTGCCCGCCATAGCTTTAGCGAAGGCGGGAGCTACCGCTCCAAAATAAAAATAAGGTTTTCAAGCCTTGTGAAGCTATTATAGCATTTAATTTTTACCTTGGCAAGAGTTAATCCCCTGAAATTTACCCCTTCTTCAATCGCCTAAAATAATCTTATATATCCGCATTTTGAGTGTCTGGACAAATTTTACAAAATAGCATAAGGTTGTAATGTATTATAATTAATAACCTTAAAAAAATGCTGACCACAATTTCCATTACTTTCGTGATTATAGCCCTGCTTTTCCTGTTTATTCTCTTTTTCATGGCTACATATAAGGTCGTCGACCCCAATGTCGCCCATGTCGTAGTCTTTATGAGCCGGGGCAGAAAAATATACGCGCCTCAATTATCAGGCGAAGGCAAAGCCAAAACAGCGTACTTTTATATCCCCCTTTTAATGAAACGCTTTATCCTGCCGTTGACTAATGTAAAAATGGACATTCCTGATATTCATTTAAACGATATCCAGGTTGCTCCTTTTGTCTGTGATGTGATTACCTGGATACATATCCAGGATCCGATTAAAGCGGCTGAAAGATTATCATTAAATGAAAAAGATACTTTCAGCTCATTACGGGAAGACTTAGTAAATATTGTACAGGCAGTTGCCCGTGCCGTGGCCATGAAACAGGAAGTTTTGGATATTATGCGCGACCGCAAAACATTTTCCCAATCAGTCAGCGCTGAAGTTGACGGGGTCTTGGGTTCCTGGGGCATTGAATTGATAAATCTGGAAGTTAATGATATCCGTGATGATGCGACTAAAGAATCAAATGTCATTTCCGACTATGAAAGCATCCGAAAAGCCCAGATCAATTCCAAAGCCAGACAAGAAGTCTCTATTCGCGATCGAGAAGCCGTGGAAATTGAGCAGGAAAACAGGCAAAAGGCGGAAATCGCCACTGCCATTGCTGAAGAAAATTTTACCAAAAGACAAATTGAAAAAGATAAAAATATCGGTATTATGGGACAGGATAAAGAAAGAGAAATTGCCCAAAAATCCGAAGAAGCCAATAAACAAAAAGTTGAAGCCTTGCGGACTAAAGATGTTGGTGAAGCCAATGTCATCAAACAGGCGACAATTGAAAGAGCGACCGGTGAAGCCGAAGCGATCAGAGTTACCGGAGAAAAAGAAGCCAATGTTATCCAGCTTAAAGGTGAAGCCGAAGGCCGGGCCATTCAGGCCAAAGGTGAAGCTGAAGCTATTGCCAAGGAGAAAATGGCCGAAGCCATGCAAAAATTTAATGATGCCGCCACTAATATTGAAAAAATCAGAGCCTGGATAGACGTACAAAAAGCCATGTGGGAAGCTTATGGCAAAGTCGCCAGCAACGCTGATATTAAAATTGTCAGTTCAGGCAAAGGCGCCAGTTTATTGGGTGTGCCTTTAAATGCGGAAACCGGTGCTGATTTTTCACAGATGATTGAAAGTATCGGCGATATTGATAAATTAAAACAAGTCATCAAAGTTGCTTCTGATAAACTTAACAAAAAAAGTAATTCTCAAGAATCATAAGAAATAAATTCCATATCGATATAGTCCCCCAAAAACCGCTGTCCTGGCGGTTTTTTGGCGGAAAATAAAAAAGACCCGCAAGTTTCCTTGGGGTCTTAAACTTCAAATTATTACAGGCGATTTTTTCGGACTGACAGCTTTCCATCAGCTTCCGCCTGATGATCCTGATAAGAATCAGACGATTTCGGGATGGCATGAAAAAATCCATACACCGAAATAAAAAATGCCAGAATAAAACCAAATTTCATCCAGTCTGATTCGACAAAAGGAATGGCCAAAAAGGAACCAACTACCAGCAAAATATAAGCCAGCGTCAGAAGCATATTCACTCCCGAATACGTATGCTCTGATTGTTCCACCGACTTGTCCCAGCATTTTTCCGAGCAAACCCAACGGCCGTCAGAAAGTTCACAGCCGTCAGCATGGACAGGACAAGTGAAATCACATCCGTCAGGTCCGTCAACAGGCTCATCACTGCTGCAGGTTTTGACCATGTTGCCGCAAATGCAGCAAGGAACTTCGGGTGCCGAAGGATCAACGCATACTTTTTCAGACATAAATTCCTCCTCTTAGTTGGCGGACACGGTTTTGGTGATGTCAAAATCAGGATCATTTTTCAGTTCAACCCACCGTTTGTCAGAGGTCATTTCCTGCCCCTGCCGAAAGGTTTTACCTGAACTTTCCAGACAAACCGCAGGTTTACCTTTCCAGGTGCCGATTTTGACAACCCGCCAAGTTGAACCATGCTGATGCAAGCGGTCCTTGCCGTGCTTGGACTTGGCTCGCAAAGTGACCATATCGTTAGGATTAATCATGACAACCTCCTATTTAATTAATTTTCAAGGAATATACTATATTAACAAAATATTAAGATTTTGTCAATACAAAAAAGCCCCCAATCCCTCAGGCGCTTCTGATATAATTCTTAGTTCTTAGCTCTTAGTTTTGAGTTATTTTAGCATCTTCATCATTTGTTTTTTCGAATCCTCTACCCCGGGCTGGTTGAAAACATCCACGCCCAAAAGTTCGCCCAGATAAGCGACAGTCATTTCAAAGAAATATAGTAATTGACCCAAATAATATTCGCTAAGCTCCGGCAAAATAATCGTAGCATTGGCGCGCTGATTTTTCATCAAAGACCAGGCCACAGCCTGCTGTTCAATATTTAAAATTTGAGTCAGGCTTTTACCGGCCAAAAATTCCAAACCTGAATTTTTATATAAGGGCAATTTAAAATCAACACTCAGTTTTTCCACCCTTATAAATGTGAAAATTTTATCATTAGCCCCTTCATTATAAAGCTGCAACTGTGAATGCTGATCCTTGGGCCCGCTGGCGGCAATCGGAGTCAAGCCCAATACTGACTACCTTGCCCTGATTATCATATTTTTTACCCAGACTTTCAGCCCAGAGCTGGCGATACCAAAATGAAAAATAGTTCAGAGCTTCCAAATAAGGCATTAAAACCGCAATATTTTGATGACTTTTTTTATAACCTAAATAATGGTAAGCCGCCATGATAAAAGGCAAATTTTGCGGCCAAGCAGCTTGCTTACATAATTTATCAATTGCCTGTGCGCCCTTGAGTAACTGTTTGATGTCTAAACCGGCCCAGGCAGCCGGTAAAAGACCGTTAACAGACAAAACTGAGAACCTGCCGCCGCCCGGATAATGGGCTAAAATAGGATAGCCTTCATTTTGAGCAATTTGCAGCATTTTACCTTTCTGTGGGTTGGTAGTAATTAAAAAGTGCTCTCTATGCTTTTTAGGCCCCACAGCTTTAATTACCCGGTCACGCCAGAATAAAAAATTTGCCGCCGTTTCCAGTGTTTCCCCTGACTTAGAGACAACATAGAACAATGTTTTTTTAATATTAATTTTATCAAGTAAGCCTTGCAAAGCCTGAGGATCAGTGGTGTCACCCGTAAAAAAAATATTTTTTGCGTTTTTATGCAAAATATTTACCAAGGCCTTGGCCCCCAAATCTGAACCGCCAATGCCGACTACAACCAGAGTGTCAAATTTTCTCTTTACTTGTCTGACCACACTTTGAATTATATCAGCCCCAGCCAAATCATACGGCAACTTTCTAAAACTCATCTCCGGCATATCTGATTTCTTTTCTAAAACGTTATTAATTCTTGGCAGTTTCTTGCCGAGATTGGCTAATTCTGAATTTTTAAACCCAAAACTGCCCACCTTAGCTGCGGACATATTTCGACAATCGTATTGTAGAAGCTTAGCTTTCATATATCTAATTATATCACAATTTTCCTGCTAACTAAACCTTTAACCCCAAAAATGCTATAATTAAAGAGGATAGAAAGGATTGAAAGGAAGTATAGGAATATAGGATCCTATTCTCCTTCTCTCCGCTACTCCTTATCTTCATATTCATCCTCTAATTCCTTTATTTTATGCGCAATTTCACTTTAATTTTATTCAGCTTTTTTATTGTAATTCTCCTGGTCAGTTTTAATTATACCGAACCGATGTATGGTTTCATCGCTATCTTTCTGGCCTTCATCCTGTCCTTAATCTGCTTACTTGCCTATTTGGGCTTTTCCAGAGGCGTAATCACAGCTTTAACTTTTTCACTCTTACCCTTTCTTTTGGAATATCTATTTTTTAAATACAATTTTCTAAAATTACCATTTTTCAAAACAACAATTTTTACGTCATTAACCAAGGCTGACCTGACAAACACGCTTAATCTAAAAAATCTTATTACGATTTTTCTGATTCCGACTTTCTTAACCTGTTGTCTGATCTTTGCCCAAAAAATCAGGCTTTACAGCCTGATAAAAAATTACTATAAGACCTTTATAGTAATTGCCGCTTCCCTGCTCTTTGCCTTAAATCTCCTGGTTATTTCTCCCAGTGAATTCAGCTACCTTGAAGGTATAAAATGGCTGGTTATTAGCCTGATCATTAATCTGTTACTGCTCAAATTATATAAATTCAAAGTTAAGGCCAATGATATATATAAGGAATTACCGATTATTATGTTCCTGCTTCTTTACGGTTTTAACTTAATGAAAAATAATAACAGCTATTCTATTTTAATTGCTATTTGCCTGACGATTTACTATTTAATCATGCTCCTTAATGAGCATAAATTAAAAAAACTCAACCCCCAGATTTAGAGCCTAATTTTAGTTTCCGCACAATTTTATAGCCGATTAGGCCTAAACAAATAAAAATGATAACCAGGCTGGTAAATTGGGCCCAACGTAAACCCAAGAAATATGGGCTGTAATCCAAACGCAGAAACTCAGAACCTACTCGGCCGAGAGAATATAAGATAAAATAAACTAAAGCAATATTACCGATTCCCCGAATTTGTTCGGGGATTTTGTTTTTAGCCAGGCGGATAAGATGCCAGCCAAAAAGGCTAAAGAAAATAATCAGATTCCAAAGGCTTTCATATAAAAAAGTCGGGTGAAAATATTGGGAGTACTCAAAGCCGACAGGACGATTGGCCGGTAAAATAGGTATGCCCCAGGCCAAATCAGTCGGCCGGCCAAAAAGCTCCATATTGAAATAATTACCCCAACGGCCAAAAGCCATAGCCAAAGCTAAAGCCACAACTCCTAAATCCAAAAGCAACCAGGGATTAATCTTATGTCGCCGGCCAAAAAAATAAATCACCGCTAAACCGGCAATCATGGCGCCATGAATAGCCAGACCGCCCTCCCAGACTTTAAAAACATCCAGCAAATTTTTAGAATAATAAGGCCAGGCATAAATTACATAATATAACCGGTCGCCGATTAATCCGAAAATAACAACGTAAAAAGTCAGGTCATAAACATCATCTTTTTTCAGACCATACCGTTTGGCCAGATATAAAAATACCAAAAAGCCAAGCAACGCGCCTAAAGCAATTAAAAAACCGTACCAGTGGATTTTTAGCCAGGCCAATTGCCACAAGATCGGATTGGGATAGAAAGTGTGTAAAAAATTAAACATAGTTTTATTTGAATTGATAAATTTCAATCTGTCCCTGCTGCCAGACCTTTTCCAGATAATCTTTGCCTACCGGTGAATACGGATAATAATTGCGTTCGATATCAGCATAAAACAAGTAAGTCAGATTATTATCCTTAAAAAATTTAGCAGCTTCTTCATCGCTTAAACTGTCAGCAAAAAAAGCCTCGACTTTCCGGCCTTTATCCTTGGCATAGATTGTTTCATGTTCATGACCCATGTAAATAGTCAGGTTGGCTAAACCCGGGAGCAACCAGCTATTAAAACTTTGACCGAAGATCACTCCGGGCCTGGCCGTACTTAACCAGGCGGCGGCCTCTTTGTATTCATTGGGCAAATAGAATTTATAATACCGATTTTTAAAATAATCGACATCCCGAACCAGATTAAATATCGTTGAAAAACCGAAAAATATTAAAAACATCAGGGTCAGAAAATAGTAATTTCCGTCTAACAGCCGGTAAATACGGGCGGATTTTCGCTTTAAATACTCGGCTAAACGCAATAAGGCAATAACTGTAAAAATTATCATCGGTATTTGCAGCCCCTCGAGAAATCTCCGCTGAAAAGCAATCGGCGCATAAATTAAAATTCCGCCGCAAATCAGCCAGGTGACTAAAAATAAATATTTATCGTTGTAAAGCTCTTTGCTTTTTTGTCAAATAATAAATACCAACCGCGGCAAATATAAGCAAACAGCCAAAACCCCAAAAATTAAAAATGAAGGGCGAAGTCATGGTAACATTTTGGGACGCTCTGACGCCAATAACTAAGTCAGTTTTAATTTTATAATAATGATATAAAACCGAGGGCAGGCATAAAGCCAATGCGACCAAATAATGATAAACATAAAAAATCTGTCTTTGTTTAACTAACCTGATCAAGCCATAAACAAATAAAATGGCGAAAACGTAAGGAAAATAATAGGGATGGAAATTAAACCAAAATAGACCGACTAGGCCCGCGCCCAGACTATATTTGTACTTATTATTTTGCCAGGCCAAAAGCATGAGTAAAAAAAAGGCCAGCATGCATATCCAGGAAAATATAAAATGGGCATTATGATATAAAGTCAAAAAAACATTGGTTTCGGGCATCCAGAGATCTATTGGCCACAGATACAAATCCCCTTGCAAACTGTTTAAAAAAACTTTTTCATAATAAAGGGCGAAATATGCGCCAACTCCCGAAGAAAAACACAAAAATATCATGGCTAATTTTCTTTGGATTTTTTCAGCCAAAAAATAAGCCAGAAAAATGTAAGCTAGTGATAAAAGTATCGGAATTGATAAAACCCTGGCTAATTGAAAGGCAATCAGGGGTGAAAGATTAAAAATTCTGGCCATTAAACCGACACTTAGCCAAAAAACATTCAAGATGCCATTAGCCTGAGGCTCGGAAGTAAAATAATCTTTAAGCAGCCAATTCCCTGCTTTGACCTGATTAATGTAAGAAAAATAAACCAGAGTATCACCAGGAGTTAACGAATGCAACCCATCATAAAAATAACCTGGTGGCGCGTTAAAATATGCATACACATAGGGGACTGTAGTTATGATAATAACCACAATAATCAATAGAATAACCAGGCGCCATTCTTTTTTTGTAATTGTCTGTAATAACTGCTTAAAAGTCATAGTATGCTACATATACAAATAAATATAAATGATTACAAATTTGTAATAATTTGTAGCTGATTTGTATATTTGTATCTTAACACCATAATCGGTGCACAAAACTTAGATATTATGTGAACATAATTATATAACAATTATACTTGTTTTTAATCGCAAAAAGAAGAGGGCCCGCATGGAGCCCTCTGGTTGAGATGAACGGTTCTTTAGAAGAATATCCGTCCTTGTTTGTTTTTAATTGTCTGGAGCGTGCTAGCTCCGCGATTCGCTTGGCGTGAATGCCTGAATGAGTTGAAGACCGAAAGAATTGTCAGTCCCGTAAAGAGACCGAGTACCCAACAGGGTAAAATGGTCGGGATCAACTCATCAACAGCTGGTGGTACCAGCTGATTGAAGAACAAAAACACGCAAATCACGAATAAAACGAACGAAATCGAACTCCAAAGTTCCGCTTTGGCCGCATGATCCAGCATCCGCATCATAATCCCCCTTTTCAGCTATCAGCTTCTGGTAAACCAACTTTCCCACTTTGGATATACATCCATTATAGCATATATTTTATAAAAAGTCAAGCTTTTTTTACTCAAATATTAGCTAAATTTTATCATGTATCAAGTAAAAAAGCCTGCCTTTGAGGGGCAGACTTTATATAAAGTCAGGTTTGTGCCTGTGGTGGCAGTAACTGGGTTTTGAGAGGCAATTTGGTAAAAGTAGGACTCAAATCCCCGTCTTGTGAATCATTATTCCAAACCACTTCGGATTCCTGATGGCAATTGGTGCAGGTTACCCGATAAGGGACATTGGTCCCGGTTATTTGAACCATGGCAGTATGCGAAAAAGGCTGATCACAATGAGGACAATGCTTCTTCAATTCAACCTTAAGCGCAATCGGCTCTTCAGCTTCCCACCAGTTGGACATGGTTGCTTCCCTCCTTTGGCTACGATATCTTCGTTTGACCTTATCATTTTGCTTGATTTAAGTCAAGCATGGTTTTAATGACTGTATCAGGATTTAAAGACATACTGTCAATGCCCTCCTTTTGTAAAAATCTGGCATAAATCCGGAAAATCACTGGGTGCCTGACCGCAAATGCCGATTTTAATTTTCTTTTGTTTGGCTATTTTAATGGCTTGTTTAATTAATTTGATTACTGCCTCATTTCTTTCATCGGCAATATTGGAAATTAATTCTGAATCACGATCCAAACCCAAAGTTAACTGAGTTAAATCATTGGAACCGATGGAAAAACCGTCAAAAATTTCGGCAAATTTATCAGCCAAAATAACATTGGCCGGTATTTCCACCATGATATAAACTTCCAAACCGTTTTTACCCTGGACTAAGGCAGTTTTGCTTTAAAATTTGAATAACCTTTGTAGCCTTCTTCAAGGGTACGGCAAAACGGTATCATGACTTTGACATTGGTCAACCCCATTTCATCTCTGACTTTTTTAATGGCCTGACATTCCAGCTCAAAAGCCGGCCTGAATTTGGGATCATAATAACGGGAAGCTCCGCGCCAGCCAATCATGGGATTTGATTCTTGGGGTTCATACAATTCTCCGCCGATTAAGATTGGCATATTCATTGGTTTTAAAATCAGAAAAACGGACAATTACATCCTTGGGATAAAAAGCAGCGGCAATCTGAGCAATGCCATAAGCCAGCTGATCAACATAAAAATCTGTCTTATTTTTATAAGCCGAAGTTAAGATCCTCAATTCTGCTTTTTTAAATTAGGCGGTAATTTTTGATAATTCGTAAGCGCCAAGGGATGAATTTTTATATAGTGAAGTAATAATAAATTCCAAACGCGCCAAACCAACACCCTGATTGGGTAAAAAAGAATATTTAAAAGCCTGAGTCGGATCGCCTAAATTCATCATAATATCCACTTTGGTCTTTTTGATGCTTTGTAAATTTGTTTTTTTAATTTTATAAGGCAAAATCCCCTGATAAACTTTACCGATTTTCACCTTCAGCGCAACTGACTGTGACTGACTGCCCTGTTTTAAGTATTTGGCTGGCGTTTTTAGTGCCGACAATGGCCGGAACACCCAATTCCCGGGAAACAATGGCTGCATGGCAGGTTCGACCGCCAGAATCAGTAATAATAGCCGCGGCTTTTTTCATAACCGGTTCCCAGTCAGGATCAGTCATTTCCGTAACCAAAACTTCACCGGGCTTAAATTTACTTAATTCTTTTACATTTTTAATGACTTGAACTTTGCCGGCGGAAATTTTCTGACCAATACTTTCACCGCTGATTAAAAGTTTGCCTTTTCTTCTTAAGTAAATATTGCTCCAAAATATTAGCATCATCGCCTGATTTAACGGTTTCCGGCCGCGCCTGAACAATATAAAGCTTGCCTGTCCGGCCATCTTTAGCCCATTCAATATCCATGGGCCGCTTATAATGCTTTTCAATTATCAGCGCCCATTTGGCCAATTGTAAAATTTCCTTGTCAGCTAAAGAAAATTGTTGCTGATCCTTATGACTAACCGAAATATTTTTAGTCGGACTGGCTAAATTACTGGTATAAATCAATTTTTGCTTTTTAGAGCCCAGCTCTTTTTTAATAATCGCCATTTTTGGCTTATAGACAAAAAATTCATCGGGAGTTACCCTGCCTTTAACCACATTTTCACCCAAGCCATAAGAAGAATTGATAATAACTAAATCTTTAAATCCGGATTCTGTATCAATGGTAAACATTACTCCGGCCGTGGCCAAATCAGACCGAATCATTTTTTGAATGCCGGCTGAAAGATAGACTTTATCATGTTTTATCTTTTTATCAAGGCGATAAGAAATCGACCGGTCAGTATATAATGAAGCCATACAGCGCTTAATCGCCAAAAGTAATTCTTTAGAACTCTTGATATTTAAATATGATTCCTGCTGGCCGGCAAATGAGGCTGTCGGCATATCTTCAGCCGTGGCACTGGACCTCACGGCCACATCGACACCAGCTGAACGATATTGCCTGGACAATTCTTGATAGGCCTTAACAATCTGAGTTTCTAAATCGGCCGGGAATTTGCCATGTAAAACCATTTGCCTGATTTTTTGCCCGGCTACTTCCAATTCTCGTCCTTTATTTTTACCTAATTTTCGCAAAATTTTACTGATTTCCTTATTAAGCTGATTATACCTTAAAAAGTACTTAAAGGCTTCGGCCGTAGTACAAAAACCATCAGGAATACTAATTCCTTTGGAAGTCAATTTCCGAATCATCTCGCCAAGAGAGGCATTTTTACCGCCGACTTTGGCAACGTCTTTAATGGAAACTTGGGGAAATTTTAAAATGTATTGGTTCATAAACTTAGATTTTAGATTTTAGATTTTGGATTATGGATTCTAAAACAAAATATTTCATTAATTAAACTAAAATCTATAATCTAAAATCCATAATCTAATACCATTATACCAAAAAACCCCGCTTCTGACGAAGCAGGGTCTTTTATCTCAGCTATCAAATTTTTTCTATTTTCTATTTACTCTTTAATATTATTTGATATCCCGTTTTACATCTTCAATCATTTCCTTAGCAGCTTCACGACCGCCCAAGCCAAAGGCTAGGCCAAAAGCCAAAGCCAACATAAAAATAAGTCCTGTAAACAACATCTGGATCAAAGAAACAGCGACTTTAAGCTGAATCAAAGCAGCTAAAACAGCAAAAACAATTATTGACCATTTAGCCACTGCGCCGACCAGATTGCCTAATTTTTCTCTGGTGCTCCTCATAACTCTGACAATCAAATCATCTACAAAATACCCCAGGACAAAACCAACGACTAAAATTAAAACAGCGATGATGACATTTGGTAAATACCAAGCAATGTCTTTCAAAAAAGTGGTGAATTGACCGAGTTTTAAAATGTCAGAGACTGCAATCAATAAAACGACATACAAAAACCATTTGACCAACCAGCCAAAAATCTGTGAAAAAACTACTTTAGTACCGCCTTCTTCGATTTTTTTAACTACATTGATCTTGCTGATTAAATCATCAATTTTGGCAGCGGCAATAATTTTCTCCACCAGCTTTTCAATGGCTTTGGCTAGAAAAATACCGACAATTAAAATGATAATGCCGGCGATCAAACTTGGCAAATACATTACCAAACCCTGCCACAGCGAGGTCAAGGCCTCTAAAATCGCTTCTCCGATTGAGTTGATAAACTCCATAGGATTTTAAGTTAATTTTTAAGTTATTTTAAATCTATTGTTTTCCGATTATTACCAATACCGCCACACCCTCGGGCTTTTTTTCACCAATCGGCAGACCGCTTAATTTAGCGCCCAAGGCATCGGCAATTTTCTGCATATCAGGGGTATTACCTGCAATATCGACCACCAGAGTATTTGGATAATCGATCTTTGTAGAATTTGCCTTGACTGTAACCACGGCATTGTTGAAAGCTGTTTTTATTTTAGCTTCCATTTCAGCTGTTTTAGTATTACTTGGGTCGCTGGTCAGACTGTTATATACAGCAAAATTAACAGGAGTTGCCGCCGGAGTATTGCTAATATTAACCGGTCCGACTTTCATGATTTTATTGGCATTTTCATCAAATAAAATGGCCATATCCGGATAAATAATTAGACGATCACCATTTTTCGCATTAGACAAAAATGGCTGGGCTTCTTTAAGTTTATCAGCATCAGTAACTACAGCCATAGTCGGGGTAACATCTTTTGGCAAATCTAAGATTTTACCTAATTTTTGCAGGACTTTTTCATCAGCCATTTGCTGACTTTGCATCTGCCAGGCCAATTGCACTGTCTTAATAACTCCATACTGATTCAGCAAATAATAAATCCCCACGCCCAAGGTCACAATAATGACCACGATAATCATGATTTTTAAAAGTTTAGGCATTTTTTTACCACCCATTTTGTCTTTTGGTTTCATGGTTTTGATTTCCATAGTTTTTTTATATTTAAATTATTAGAAACTTAATATTTATTTAGAAGCGCCCGAGTGCGTGGCCCTACGGAACCGATCGAGTCAAGGTTATTGTCCGTCTGAAACTTTATTACCGCTACTTCTGTTGCGGAATCGTAATGACCATTAGACAGCATATCAGCTGGTAAATAATCCAAACATTGCAATAACTCCTGCAAATCTTTTACTTCAAGACTATTATTGCCAACCTTGAGCAATGAAGTAAAGGTCAGGGTCTTATGGCAGGCTGCTACGGAGTCCCCTGTCGGCTGGGTTGCCGGCGCAGGAGTTTGGAAATTTGTTACCAGAGCCGCGCTTAAGGCAACTGCTGTCAAATTCAAATCATAATTAATACTGCTGGCGGCAATTATAACCCGAACCGGATTGAAGTCCGCAGTACTATTAATGGGGTCGCCGACTTTATAATCCACGAAGAAAGCATCTGACAAATCATCGATCAAAACTTCCCAGCTAGACCCGTATACAGCCTGGGCAATTTCTTCATTGGCAATCCATCTCAAAGTCCCGTGCAAATCAACAGCATAAACCTTGGGATCAGTAAGCAATTTAATCAGCCTGACACCCGGTTTGGAAGTGACATTTTTACCCAGGGGAATCTGGGATAATTGCTCATTGGACATAAATTTAACCGCGCCAAAGTCATTATACCAACTATTATATATATTTTCATTCGGGAAGGTATGGCGCTTACCGTCAATGCCATAATAATAGACGGTGTCTTCAGAATTCTTTAATAAATCACCTGGTCTTACAATTATTTGCTCACTGCTAGAAATTCTAATTGAAGAAACTATATTACTGCCGATAAAATTATCAGCTAAATCGCCGTCATCTGCGGTAAAAACCTCTGAACGACCCTGATAATTTATATGCTGGAATAAAGTCGCAATCGCACCGCCAACGACTCTGATTGAAGAAGCAAAATCTTGACCCAAAGTATTATTTCTTAAGTCCGGGTCATCAGCCGTAAAAGATTCTGATCTGCCCTGATAATCAGTGAGCTCATATAGAATTACCATCGGGTTTATACCGAAAGTAAGATCACCTGACTGAACCGGTGGTGTCGGTGGTTCTGTTGGTGTTACTGGCGGTTCTACTGGCGGTTCAACAGGAGGAGGAAAGATTGCCGTATAAAATTCTATAGAATCATTTATTATTGGGGAATTCGTGCCATCACTGCTCTTGTAAATCACATAAACTGTTTTAATGCCATCACCTGATTCCAGAGTCCAATTCATGGTAGTCGGCGTGGTAAATGGCTGCCAAATGGCCCCGATAAAATTAGGATCATTGCTGACAACTACTTGGGCTGCATTTTGCGATTGCAAGTTTAAAGTAACGCCGGTTGAATTAGTAGTGGTTGCGCCATTATTTATTGAGACAGAGTAAGCAGACGGGTAAATAAAGGTATGACCTCCGCCGCCGACAGGTGCGGTATAAGTAATTGAATTATCGGTTGAGGTTGAGACATTATTGGTATTTCCAGCCAGGTCTGAAACATTACTTGCTCCAATATCAGCGATGACAGTTCCGTCAGCGGTAACTACGACTAAAATTTCAAACGTAGTACCGTCATTTGGTGCAACTTCGGTAACCGTAACCAAACCTGTTGTTGCAGTACCTGTAATAGCCACATCGACGCTGGTAAATGTTGTAATATCAATCGACTCATCAAATACAACCGTAAACCTTACCGGTGAACTGCTTGCTGGATCTGGCTGGCCGGCCTTTTGCTCAACAGTTACATTAGGGGCAATACTATCGATGGTGTAATTCAAGGTAAATGAAGACGGAGATTTATTTCCGGTTGTATCAATGCAGCGCAAATAAACTGTTTTGGATCCTTCACCTGCCAGATTCAAAGTACAGCTGGTAGCGCTACCGCAGCTATTAGCCATTAAATCATAAGTTGTATCAACAATATCCCATTTACAATTTACCGTATCACCGCTTGAAGTAAAGACAATGGCTGTTGAATTGTCATTAGTGGTGTCATAATATGGCGCGGTTATATCCCCGGCTACGCTGGTGATACTGCCAACTGACGGTGGTAAAGAATCAGTAGTAATTGTGTTATCCGTTGAAGTTGAAACATTATTAGTATTTCCGGCCAAGTCAGAAACTCCGCCAGCTGGAATATCTGCGATCACTGTTCCATCCATAGTAACTATAACCGATACATTAAAGGTTGTACCATCATTTGGCGCTACTTCGGTTATTGTTACCAAACCGGTTGTGGCTGTGCCGCTTATGGATACATCAACACTGGTAAATGTGCCTGTATTTATCGGCTCGTCAAATACTGCTGTAAATTCTACTGGCGAAACATTAGTTGGATCTGTCTGTCCTAATTTCTGATCTATGGTAACTGATGGTGAGACTGTATCTTTAGTAAAACTGCGGCTGTCAGAGCCGATATTCCCAGCGGCATCAGTATCCCTGACATTCAATGTAAAGGCTACCTGGCCCAGGCCGGCAAAATCTGTAAGCGTTGAAAATGCATCGCCGCTGGCACAGCTTTCCCAGCTGCCGCCGTCAATATTGCATTCCTGTGTGCCTGGTTCTGAACTTGTAAAGGTAAATGTGGCTGAGCCGTTAACTGTACTGGTTGCTGACGGTGCTGTGATAGCCACGGTTGAAGCCACTGTATCAATTACAATCGCATGGACTGCCGCAAAGGTCCCTACTGCCGGCAAAGTATTATCCGCATCATTTAAACCCGCATCTTTTATTGTTGCGCCATTCAACGATAAATCACTGGTATTGGAGTAATCCAAATCAACGCTGTTTTCCCCGCCTCCGACTGTGTATCTAAACGTTAATGTATTTGAACCAGTACCGCTATTGTATGTTGCTGTTCCTCCGGAATTTAAAGCCAAGCTCGGCGTACCGCCAGCCACATCTACAACGGCTGAATAAGTTACAGTTATATCTATTACTTCGCTGATTGTATAGCTGCCGTCGCCCTTAGCAGTATTTACGGCAGTTATGCTCGGCGAAGATGTATTAATAACAATAGCATGCGCTGTCGCAAAGGTCCCTACTGCCAGCAAAGTATTATCCGCATTATTTCCTGCCGCATCCTGAATAGTACCTCCGTTTAAGGTTAAGTCGCCGGTAGTGGAATAGTCCAAGTCTGCGCTGCTATCACCGCCTCCGACTGTATATCTGAACGTCAGAGCATTTGAACCTGTGCCGCTATTGTATGCTGCTGTTCCTCCTGAATTTAAAGCCAAACTCGGTGTACCGCCGCCAGTATTCACTGTAATCACTTCATCATAAGTCACTGTAATATCTATTATTACTCCTGTACTATATGTGCCGTCTGATTTAGCGGTTGTAACTGTTGTGACTGTTGGCGCGGTGGCATCAATTGTGTAATTCAATGTATATGAAGTTACTGCTTTGTTACCGGCTGTATCTACGCATCTTAAGTAAACTGTCTTAGCTGCTTCACCTGATTCTGTTAATGTACAGTTGGTTGTGCTGGTACAAGTATTTGCCATTAAATCATAGGTTGTATCTGAAGTATCCCATTTACAGGTTGCTGCATCGGCATCTGTTGTATAGACAACCAAAGTTGAACTATCATCTGTTAAATCATAATATGGCGCAGATGTATCTCCGGCTACGCTGGTGATGGCGGTAATTGATGGCGGAGTTGTATCTAAGATAAAATTACCCATACTGGTCCAGGAAGAAGTTAAGACCCCATCATCATTTTGCGCGCACCAATAATAGGTAGCATCACTGCCGATTGATGAACCGGGTGTCCAGGTTGTACTTTCGTTATTAGTTGCTGTTGCCGCAGATGTGCCAGAATCAACTATATTACTATTATTATTACAGTCAACTAACGACGTAGATGAAATCCGATAATTCGTTGTGCCGGTATCTCCGCTGTCAGGATCTGAATAATTGGCTGATAATGTCGGAGTATCATCGTTTGTTGTTGAGCCATTTGAGGGTGATACTAATGTCGGTGCATTCGGTGCCGTATTACCGGCAGCCGTGGTAATAGCTATTTCTGTGGCATTAGCTTTTTGGCCGGCAAGATCATAAGCCCAGATATTAAAAACATACTGCGTGCTGGCTGAAAGGCTGCCGACTGTTGTGCTTGTTGTACTATTGTAATCAATAAATCCCAAATCAGAATCAGTGTGCGGTGTATCAGCTTCTGTTACCCCGGACGCTGCCTGTTTGTAAAATATTTTGTAAGTATCGAAGTTTGTTTCTGTTGTGGCTGCTCCGAAATTTAAGGTTATTGAGTTTATTGTTGTTCCCCCATTAGTTAAATTGCCGGGTGCTGTCGGCGCGGTGGCATCAATTGTATAGTCTAACTGCCATGAACTGGTGGCTTTGTTACCGGCTGTATCTACGCATCTTAAGTAAACTGTCTTAGCAGCTTCACCTGATTCAGTTAATGTACAGTTGGTTGTGCTGGTACAGGTATTTGCCATTAAATCATAGGTTGTATCTGAAGTATCCCATTTACAGGTTGCTGCGTCTGCATCTGTTGTATAGACAACCAAAGTTGAACTGTCATCTGTTAAATCATAATATGGCGCAGATGTATCTCCGGCTACGCTGGTTATTGCTGTCACGCTCGGCGCGGTGGCATCAATAGTGTAATCCAATTGATATGAAGTTAAGGCTTTGTTACCGGCTGTATCTACGCATCTTAAGTAAACTGTCTTAGCAGCTTCGCCTGATTCAGTTAATGTACAGTTGGTTGTGCTGGTACAGGTATTTGCCATTAAATCATAGGTTGTATCTGAAGTATCCCATTTACAGGTTGCTGCATCGGCATCTGTTGTATAGACAACCAAAGTTGAACTATCATCTGTTAAATCATAATATGGCGCAGATGTATCTCCGGCTACGCTGGTGATGGCGGTAATTGATGGCGGAGTTGTATCTAAAATAAAATTACCCATACTGGTCCAGGAAGAAGTTAAGACCCCATCATCATTTTGCGCGCACCAATAATAGGTAGCATCACTGCCGATTGATGAACCGGGTGTCCAGGTTGTACTTTCGTTATTAGTTGCTGTTGCCGCAGATGTGCCAGAATCAACTATATTACTATTATTATTACAGTCAACTAACGACGTAGATGAAATCCGATAATTCGTTGTGCCGGTATCTCCGCTGTCAGGATCTGAATAATTGGCTGATAATGTCGGAGTATCATCGTTTGTTGTTGAGCCATTTGAGGGTGATACTAATGTCGGTGCATTCGGTGCCGTATTACCGGCAGCCGTGGTAATAGCTATTTCTGTGGCATTAGCTTTTTGGCCGGCAAGATCATAAGCCCAGATATTAAAAACATACTGCGTGCTGGCTGAAAGGCTGCCGACTGTTGTGCTTGTTGTACTATTGTAATCAATAAATCCCAAATCAGAATCAGTGTGCGGTGTATCAGCTTCTGTTACCCCGGACGCTGCCTGTTTGTAAAATATTTTGTAAGTATCGAAGTTTGTTTCTGTTGTGGCTGCTCCGAAATTTAAGGTTATTGAGTTTATTGTTGTTCCCCCATTAGTTAAATTGCCGGGTGCTGTCGGCGCGGTGGCATCAATTGTATAGTCTAACTGCCATGAACTGGTGGCTTTGTTACCGGCTGTATCTACGCATCTTAAGTAAACTGTCTTAGCAGCTTCGCCTGATTCTGTTAATGTACAGTTGGTTGTGCTGGTACAGGTATTTGCCATTAAATCATAGGTTGTATCTGAAGTATCCCATTTACAGGTTGCTGCATCGGCATCTGTTGTATAGACAACCAAGGTTGAACTGTCATCTGTTAAATCATAATATGGCGCAGATGTATCTCCGGCTACGCTGGTTATTGCTGTCACGCTCGGCGCGGTGGCATCAATTGTGTAATCCAATTGATATGAAGTTAAGGCTTTGTTACCGGCTGTATCCACGCATCTTAAGTAAACTGTCTTAGCTGCTTCACCTGATTCTGTTAATGTACAGTTGGTTGTGCTGGTACAGGTATTTGCCATTAAATCATAGGTTGTATCTGAAGTATCCCACTTACAAGTAGCTGCGTCTGCATCTGTTGTATAGACAACCAAGGTTGAACTGTCATCTGTTAAATCATAATATGGCGCAGATGTATCTCCGGCTACGCTGGTTATTGCGGTAACTGTTGGTGCAGTTGCATCAATTGTATAATTCAATGTATATGATGATACTGCTTTGTTACCCGCCGTATCTACGCATCTTAAGTAAACTGTCTTAGCTGCTTCGCCTGATTCAGTTAATGTACAGTTGGTTGTGCTGGTACAGGTATTTGCCATTAAATCATAGGTTGTATCTGAAGTATCCCACTTACAAGTAGCTGCGTCTGCATCTGTTGTATAGACAACCAAGGTTGAACTGTCATCTGTTAAGTATCATAATATGGCGCAGATGTATCTCCGGCTACGCTGGTTATTGCGGTAACTGTTGGTGCAGTTGCATCAATTGTATAATTCAATGTATATGATGATACTGCTTTGTTACCGGCTGTATCTACGCATCTTAAGTAAACTGTCTTAGCAGCTTCACCTGATTCAGTTAATGTACAGTTGGTTGTGCTGGTACAGGTATTAGCCATTAAATCATAGGTTGTATCTGAAGTATCCCACTTACAAGTAGCTGCGTCTGCATCTGTTGTATAGACAACCAAGGTTGAACTGTCATCTGTTAAATCATAATATGGCGCAGATGTATCTCCGGCTACGCTGGTGATGGCGGTCACGCTCGGCGCGGTGGCATCAATAGTGTAATCCAATTGATATGAAGTTAAGGCTTTGTTACCGGCCGTATCTACGCATCTTAAGTAAACTGTCTTAGCAGCTTCACCTGATTCTGTTAATGTACAGTTGGTTGTGCTGGTACAGGTATTTGCCATTAAATCATAGGTTGTATCTGAAGTATCCCATTTACAGGTTGCTGCGTCTGCATCTGTTGTATAGACAACCAAAGTTGAACTATCATCTGTTAAATCATAATATGGCGCAGATGTATCTCCGGCTACGCTGGTGATGGCGGTCACGCTCGGCGCGGTGGCATCAATTGTATAATTCAATGTATATGATGATACTGGCTTTGTTACCGGCTGTATCTACGCATCTTAAGTAAACTGTCTTAGCAGCTTCACCTGATTCAGTTAATGTACAGTTGGTTGTGCTGGTACAGGTATTAGCCATTAAATCATAGGTTGTATCTGAAGTATCCCATTTACAGGTTGCTGCATCGGCATCTGTTGTATAGACAACCAAGGTTGAACTGTCATCTGTTAAATCATAATATGGCGCAGATGTATCTCCGGCTACGCTGGTTATTGCTGTAACTGTTGGTGGGGTTGTATCTAAGATAAAATTCCCCATACTGGTCCAGCTTGACTGTAAAACTCCGTCATCATTTTGCGCACACCAATAATAGGTGGCATCACTGCCGATTGATGAACCGGGTGTCCAGGTTGTACTCTCGTTATTAGTTGCTGTTGCCGCAGATGTGCCAGAATCAACTATATTACTATTATTATTACAGTCAACTAACGACGTAGATGAAATCCGATAATTCGTTGTGCCGGTATCTCCGCTGTCAGGATCTGAATAATTGGCTGATAATGTCGGAGTATCATCGTTTGTTGTTGAGCCATTTGAGGGTGATACTAATGTCGGTGCATTCGGTGCCGTATTACCGGCAGCCGTGGTAATAGCTATTTCTGTGGCATTAGCTTTTTGGCCGGCAAGATCATAAGCCCAGATATTAAAAACATACTGCGTGCTGGCTGAAAGGCTGCCGACTGTTGTGCTTGTTGTACTATTGTAATCAATAAATCCCAAATCAGAATCAGTGTGCGGTGTATCAGCTTCTGTTACCCCGGACGCTGCCTGTTTGTAAAATATTTTGTAAGTATCGAAGTTTGTTTCTGTTGTGGCTGCTCCGAAATTTAAGGTTATTGAGTTTATTGTTGTTCCCCCATTAGTTAAATTGCCGGGTGCTGTCGGCGCGGTGGCATCAATTGTATAGTCTAACTGCCATGAACTGGTGGCTTTGTTACCGGCTGTATCTACGCATCTTAAGTAAACTGTCTTAGCTGCTTCACCTGATTCTGTTAATGTACAGTTGGTTGTGCTGGTACAGGTATTTGCCATTAAATCATAGGTTGTATCTGAAGTATCCCATTTACAGGTTGCTGCATCGGCATCTGCTGTATAGACAACCAAGGTTGAACTGTCATCTGTTAAATCATAATATGGAGCAGATGTATCTCCGGCTACGCTGGTGATTCCGGTCACGCTCGGTGCAGTTGCATCAATTGTATAATCTAACTGCCATGAACTGGTGGCTTTGTTACCGGCTGTATCTACGCATCTTAAGTAAACTGTCTTAGCTGCTTCACCTGATTCTGTCAATGTACAGTTGGTTGTGCTGGTACAGGTATTTGCCATTAAATCATAGGTTGTATCTGAAGTATCCCATTTACAGGTTGCTGCATCTGCATCCGCTGTATAGACAACCAAGGTTGAACTGTCATCTGTTAAATCATAATATGGCGCAGGCTACGCTGGTGATTGCTGTCACGCTCGGCGCGGTGGCATCAATAGTGTAATCCAATTGATATGAAGTTAAAGCTTTGTTACCGGGCTGTATCTACGCATCTTAAGTAAACTGTCTTAGCAGCTTCGCCTGATTCAGTTAATGTACAGTTGGTTGTGCTGGTACAGGTATTTGCCATTAAATCATAGGTTGTATCTGAAGTATCCCATTTACAGGTTGCTGCATCTGCATCTGTTGTATAGACAACCAAAGTTGAACTGTCATCTGTTAAATCATAATATGGCGCAGATGTATCTCCGGCTACGCTGGTGATTGCGGTCACGCTCGGCGGGTGCATCAATTGTATAATCTAACTGCCATGAACTGGTGGCTTTGTTACCGGCTGTATCTACGCATCTTAAGTAAACTGTCTTAGCAGCTTCACCTGATTCTGTTAATGTACAGTTGGTTGTGCTGGTACAGGTATTTGCCATTAAATCATAGGTTGTATCTGAAGTATCCCATTTACAGGTTGCTGCATCTGCATCTGTTGTATAGACAACCAAGGTTGAACTGTCATCTGTTAAATCATAATATGGCGCAGATGTATCTCCGGCTACGCTGGTGATTGCTGTAACTGTTGGTGCAGTTGCATCAATTGTATAATTCAATGTATATGATGATACTGCTTTGTTACCGGCCGTATCTACGCATCTTAAGTAAACTGTCTTAGCTGCTTCACCTGATTCTGTTAATGTACAGTTGGTTGTGCTGGTACAGGTATTTGCCATTAAATCATAGGTTGTATCTGAAGTATCCCATTTACAGGTTGCTGCATCGGCATCTGTTGTATAGACAACCAAGGTTGAACTGTCATCTGTTAAATCATAATATGGCGCAGATGTATCTCCGGCTACGCTGGTTATTGCGGTAACTGTTGGTGCAGTTGCATCAATTGTATAATTCAATGTATATGATGATACTGCTTTGTTACCGGCTGTATCTACGCATCTTAAGTAAACTGTCTTAGCAGCTTCACCTGATTCAGTTAATGTACAGTTGGTTGTGCTGGTACAGGTATTAGCCATTAAATCATAGGTTGTATCTGAAGTATCCCATTTACAGGTTGCTGCATCTGCATCTGTTGTATAGACAACCAAGGTTGAACTGTCATCTGTTAAATCATAATATGGCGCAGATGTATCTCCGGCTACGCTGGTTATTGCTGTAACTGTTGGTGGGGTTGTATCTAAGATAAAATTCCCCATACTGGTCCAGCTTGACTGTAAAACTCCGTCATCATTTTGCGCACACCAATAATAGGTGGCATCACTGCCGATTGATGAACCGGGTGTCCAGGTTGTACTCTCGTTATTAGTTGCTGTTGCCGCAGATGTGCCAGAATCAACTATATTACTATTATTATTACAGTCAACTAACGACGTAGATGAAATCCGATAATTCGTTGTGCCGGTATCTCCGCTGTCAGGATCTGAATAATTGGCTGATAATGTCGGAGTATCATCGTTTGTTGTTGAGCCATTTGAGGGTGATACTAATGTCGGTGCATTCGGTGCCGTATTACCGGCAGCCGTGGTAATAGCTATTTCTGTGGCATTAGCTTTTTGGCCGGCAAGATCATAAGCCCAGATATTAAAAACATACTGCGTGCTGGCTGAAAGGCTGCCGACTGTTGTGCTTGTTGTACTATTGTAATCAATAAATCCCAAATCAGAATCAGTGTGCGGTGTATCAGCTTCTGTTACCCCGGACGCTGCCTGTTTGTAAAATATTTTGTAAGTATCGAAGTTTGTTTCTGTTGTGGCTGCTCCGAAATTTAAGGTTATTGAGTTTATTGTTGTTCCCCCATTAGTTAAATTGCCGGGTGCTGTCGGCGCGGTGGCATCAATTGTATAGTCTAACTGCCATGAACTGGTGGCTTTGTTACCGGCTGTATCTACGCATCTTAAGTAAACTGTCTTAGCAGCTTCACCTGATTCTGTTAATGTACAGTTGGTTGTGCTGGTACAGGTATTTGCCATTAAATCATAGGTTGTATCTGAAGTATCCCATTTACAGGTTGCTGCATCGGCATCTGTTGTATAGACAACCAAGGTTGAACTGTCATCTGTTAAATCATAATATGGCGCAGATGTATCTCCGGCTACGCTGGTTATTGCTGTCACGCTCGGCGCGGTGGCATCAATTGTGTAATCCAATTGATATGAAGTTAAGGCTTTGTTACCGGCTGTATCTACGCATCTTAAGTAAACTGTCTTAGCTGCTTCACCTGATTCTGTTAATGTACAGTTGGTTGTGCTGGTACAGGTATTTGCCATTAAATCATAGGTTGTATCTGAAGTATCCCATTTACAGGTTGCTGCATCTGCATCTGTTGTATAGACAACCAAGGTTGAACTGTCATCTGTTAAATCATAATATGGCGCAGATGTATCTCCGGCTACGCTGGTTATTGCGGTCACTGTTGGTGCGGTTGCATCAATTGTATAATTCAATGTATATGATGATACTGCTTTGTTACCCGCCGTATCTACGCATCTTAAGTAAACTGTCTTAGCTGCTTCGCCTGATTCAGTTAATGTACAGTTGGTTGTGCTGGTACAGGTATTTGCCATTAAATCATAGGTTGTATCTGAAGTATCCCATTTACAGGTAGCTGCATCTGCATCTGTTGTATAGACAACCAAGGTTGAACTGTCATCTGTTAATATCATAATATGGCGCAGATGTATCTCCGGCTACGCTGGTTATTGCGGTAACTGTTGGTGCAGTTGCATCAATTGTATAATTCAATGTATATGATGATACTGCTTTGTTACCGGCCGTATCTACGCATCTTAAGTAAACTGTCTTAGCTGCTTCACCTGATTCAGTTAATGTACAGTTGGTTGTGCTGGTACAGGTATTTGCCATTAAATCATAGGTTGTATCTGAAGTATCCCACTTACAAGTAGCTGCGTCTGCATCTGTTGTATAGACAACCAAGGTTGAACTGTCATCTGTTAAATCATAATATGGCGCAGATGTATCTCCGGCTACGCTGGTGATTGCGGTCACTGTTGGTGCGGTTGCATCAATTGTATAATTCAATGTATATGATGATACTGCTTTGTTACCGGCTGTATCTACGCATCTTAAGTAAACTGTCTTAGCAGCTTCACCTGATTCTGTTAATGTACAGTTGGTTGTGCTGGTACAGGTATTTGCCATTAAATCATAGGTTGTATCTGAAGTATCCCATTTACAGGTTGCTGCGTCTGCATCTGTTGTATAGACAACCAAGGTTGAACTGTCATCTGTTAAATCATAATATGGCGCAGATGTATCTCCGGCTACGCTGGTGATTGCGGTCACTGTTGGTGCGGTTGCATCAATTGTATAATTCAATGTATATGATGATACTGCTTTGTTACCGGCCGTATCTACGCATCTTAAGTAAACTGTCTTAGCTGCTTCACCTGATTCTGTTAATGTACAGTTGGTTGTGCTGGTACAGGTATTTGCCATTAAATCATAGGTTGTATCTGAAGTATCCCATTTACAGGTTGCTGCATCTGCATCTGTTGTATAGACAACCAAGGTTGAACTGTCATCTGTTAAATCATAATATGGCGCAGATGTATCTCCGGCTACGCTGGTTATTGCGGTAACTGTTGGTGCAGTTGCATCAATTGTATAATTCAATGTATATGATGATACTGCTTTGTTACCGGCTGTATCTACGCATCTTAAGTAAACTGTCTTAGCAGCTTCACCTGATTCAGTTAATGTACAGTTGGTTGTGCTGGTACAGGTATTAGCCATTAAATCATAGGTTGTATCTGAAGTATCCCATTTACAGGTTGCTGCATCGGCATCTGTTGTATAGACAACCAAGGTTGAACTGTCATCTGTTAAATCATAATATGGCGCAGATGTATCTCCGGCTACGCTGGTTATTGCTGTAACTGTTGGTTCAGTTGCATCAATTGTATAATTCAATGTATATGATGATACTGCTTTGTTACCCGCCGTATCTACGCATCTTAAGTAAACTGTCTTAGCTGCTTCACCTGATTCTGTCAGTGTACAGTTGGTTGTGCTGGTACAGGTATTTGCCATTAAATCATAGGTTGTATCTGAAGTATCCCATTTACAGGTTGCTGCATCTGCATCTGTTGTATAGACAACCAAAGTTGAACTGTC
>CAVZGV010000007.1:0-5194 GCA_963774955.1 Candidatus Falkowiibacteriota bacterium
TAAAAAAGAGAGAAATTCTTTTTCTTTGGCACAATGCGGACATCCTTGCCCCCAGAAAAAATAAATATTTATTTTTTCATTGCTTTGCGCTGATGTCCATAAAGGAAATAAAAAAAGCCCCAGTAAAAAAACAATTGAAATGCTGCGGATTCTATTCATAGATATATAAATTATTTATCTTTATTTTTTTCTATTTGGGCAAGCAATTCAGACTTACTAACCTCACCATTGAGTCTGAGGATTTCTTTGCCATTATTATCCAAAAAAATAGCAGTAGGAATAATGCCCGTCTCAATTTGATATTGCTTAACCGTAGCGTCATCATTATCTATGTCATAATATTCTGTTTTTAGCCAAGGTAATTCTTTCTCAATTTCCTGCCAGCGCGGCCTCATCACCAGGCACCCGGCACACCAAACGGCACCAAATTTTAATACTTTCATAATAACCTATTATTTATTAATTATTTTAATGGCTTTGCCATTAATTAACGCATCGCAAACTTTTTCATATGCACTGTAAAGTATGCGCTGATATGTACTTTGTGAAGTATGCATTCTCTTAGCCGCTTCAATTTGCTCTAATTTTTTGCTATGCCGCAATCGAAAAGCCTCCAATTCTTCAACGCTTAATTCAATAATTTCAAGCTGGCTCATGGGCACACCTTGAGGTTTAAAATATTTTACTTGGGGATTAAACCCGATTTTTCTACATAATTTTGGCCTGGGCATATATAAACATTATTATAAATTAAAAGATAATTTGAAACTAATGACATCCATGTTGCTGACAAATATTATCCGCACTGAATTCTGTCAGATTGTTGGTTTGGACACTTTTTATTAAATCATTGATTGTCTGGGCATTGGCACCATAATATACTTTAATTCCCAATTGATTTAAATTATAGACGGCGCGGACCCCTAAGGCATTACAAACAACTGCAGCCACCCCGTTTTTCAATAATGCTCCAGTTGGCTGGCACTGTCCATGAATATGATTTTTTTCATCATTCTCAATAAAAAACAGTTCCTCTGTCTCATCGTTATAAATCGCATAATATGGAGCGCTGCCAAAATGACCATAAATAACCGATTGAAGATCTTTTTTCTCTTGAACCGGAATAGCTATTTTCATAAAATTTATACTCAATAATTATGTTATCATTATACCTGATTTGAAAATATCCTGCACAAATGCTAAGATCATTGGAAAGAAGACTGCTGAGCCCTTCTGCAAAGAAGGGCTCATGACCACGGTCTTCTTTTTAGTTTTCCTTTTGCAAGGACTCTTTTTCAGCCCGAACAGCTGCTAATTCATTTTCCAACATTTTTTCTTCTTCCTCAAGAGATACTTTACTATTCGGAGCTGAACGAGAAAATCTGTTGAATCCAAACCCGCCTTGATTACCGCGTCGCAAACCTTGACCGCAAGGGCCTAAACCGCGTCCAGTCCCTTGACCGGCGTTCATAGGTCCTTTTCCATTCATATTAGGCATATATTTTTAGTTAAACTGATTAATTAGAAACATCTCGACCTTTAACCATGCCTATTATGAGTATATACCCATAACCATTCATTGTCAAGTTTTCATTATAAATGAAAAAAATCTATATTATAAACACAATAGGCGACCCGCGTCGCGGAGTCGCCTAGAAAAATATATTATCGGCCGTTGGTAATTGTCAGGCTAAGCCCTTCGATAACCTCAGGGCAAGGCTAAAAAGTTTACAGTGAGCCAAGCCGAACTGAAGCCTGACGGGACATTCATTTGTTTGCAGATTTTCTCTGCGAATATTGCACCAAGTTATTGTAATTCTTTTCAATAAGCGATTCCTTTTTCTTTCTTGACCAACCCTTAATTTGTTTTTATCTGCTGATAGCATCATTAATATCAAAAAATAATTCACGATAGATTAATTTAACTGGCCGTCTCTTAAAAGTATAACTTTTTATATTCTCAATATTATTATGCTGCCAGATTCTAACCTCAATATCATTAGTAACTCCCGTATAATATGATTTATCGTTGCACTCGACAATATATATCCAATAATTATGACTCATAAAATCTTAGGCATCACGCTTCGAGATTTTATCATGGTAAGGCACTCGAAGTATGGACGGACGACGTCACCCTTCGAGAACCTCAGGGTGACATAAATTATTTTTTTAACTTCCTGATTTCATCCCGTATTTCAATCGCCTTCTCAAAATCTCCACCTTCGCCCCTCCTTCGCTACCGCTTCCACATACGCTTTCGCTTCGGTGAACAGGTCCGGGGGCTTCGGTGGATTTAGACCTAAATATTTTCTAGCGTTTTAATTTCCTAATTTCATCACGGATCTCTATTGCTCTTTCAAAGTCGAGGTTTTCAGCCGCGATCTGCATCTGTGTTTCCAATTCAATAATCAATTCCTCAAGCGACCCAACTTTCTTTAAGTCATATTTCTCAATTTCTTTTTTGAGTTCAGCAGGTTTCGCTTTAATGGATTTAATAATAGAAGCTGGGGTAATGCCATGATCCTCATTATATTTTATCTGAATCTTACGACGGCGGTTGGTTTCACGAATTGCTTCTTTCATTGAGCCGGTCATCTTATCGGCATACATTAAAACATAAGAATCCACATTACGGGCGGCGCGACCGATTGTTTGAATCAAACTGCGAGCATCACGCAAAAAAGATTCTTTATCAGCGTCTAAAATTGCCACTAAACCGACTTCAGGAATATCCAGACCTTCACGTAATAAATTAATTCCCACCAAAACATCATACTTGCCGCGGCGCAGGTCAGCAATAATTTCTGTGCGTTCCAAAGTATCAACTTCCGAATGCATATAATTAACCTTAATATCGCTTTTTAAAAAATATTCAGTCAAATCCTCGGCCATTTGTTTGGTTAAAGTCGTAACCAAAGTACGATTACCTTCAGTAATTTTCTTTTTAATTTCTGCAATCAGATCATCCATCTGTCCGGCGCTCGGTCTGACAAAAATTTCCGGGTCAATCAAGCCTGTCGGGCGAATAATCTGTTCCACCACCTGGCCGGAATTTTTAAATTCATAATCAGCCGGAGTAGCTGAAGTATAAACCACATGTTTTAAATATTTTTCAAATTCTTCAAATTTAAGAGGACGGTTATCAAAAGCCGATGGCAAACGAAAGCCATTATCAATTAAATTCTTTTTTCTGGAATAATCGCCTTTATACATACCGTGAACCTGGGGCAAGGACTGGTGCGATTCATCAATGATCATTAAAAAATCATCTGGGAAAAAATCGAGCAATGTTTTTGGCGGTTGGCCTACATCACGGCCGTCAAAATGGCGTGAATAATTTTCAATCCCCTTGCAATACCCTACTTCCCTGATCATTTCCATGTCATAACGCGTTCTTTTTTCCAAACGATGCGCTTCTAACATGGGCAAAGTCGGTAAAACTTCTTTAAGTTCTTTTTCAATTGAAACCAAAGCGCGTTCAATAGAATCCCGTGAAGTCATAAATGGCGAAGCCGGGAAAATATCCAATTTTTTTATTTCCTCGATTATTTTTAAATTTTGCGGTTCAATCACTTTAATTGATTCAATTGTATCTCCCTTAAAATTAATCCTAAAAATATTCCGACCATAACCCTGAATCAAATCAATGATATTACCGCGCACACGAAAACGGCCGGAACGAAGGTCAGTATCATTACGTTCAAACTGGATACCCACCAAAGCTTTAATTAGATTATCGCGCCCCAATTCCCTACCCACATTAATCTGAAAAATACCTTGTCTATATTCATTGGGATCACCCAAACCGTAAATACAGGAAACAGATGCGACTACAATTACATCTTCACGCGAAATAACCGATGAAGCCGCTTCCAAACGAAACTCTTCAATCTTTTCATTTATAGCTGAATCTTTTTCAATATAAGTGTCAGTTGAAGGCACATAAGATTCCGGCTGGTAATAATCATAATATGAAACAAAATAACAGACTTTATTGTCAGGAAAAAATTCCTTAAATTCCTCATACAACTGCCCGGCCAAAGTCTTATTATGCGCCAAAACCAAAGTCGGCTTCTGAACCTTTTGAATCAGATTGGCCATGGTAAAAGTTTTGCCCGAGCCGGTCACGCCCAAAAGAGTTTGCTGGGGATACTTAAAAAAACCATCATCAAGTTGTTTGATAGCCTTTGGCTGATCACCGGTCGGTTTATATTTTGTTTGTAATTTGAATTTCATAAAACATATATTGACTATATTTATACCTTATGTTAATGTTATTAATCTGCACATTCCCCAAATTTTATTACCAAGGAGGATAAACCATGATATCAGCAACTGTCAAGGAAATGCTAGACAAAGAATTACACAAAGCAAGAAAAGAATTTGACGAGACAATCGGCAGAATAGCTCAAGGCCTAAGAAATCTAGGCTTTAACGGAGAAATTCAAGGCGGTTTTCAATATATTATTGATTATGGTAATAATGACCGAAAAAACGGTCAAGGTATGGGAATTGTCCATGTTCTTAAAATGCTTCTGCCGGTAAAACATTGCCGATATTTAAAAGTAGGAAATCTCGAAGATGTTGAGATAAAATACGTAGAGGAATTTAATCAAACTCTTGGAGTAATAGCTCAAAATTTAAGAGATCAAGGCTTCCGAGGGATCATTCAAGGCGCTTTTAAAGCTGACCTTAATAGTACTAATAAAGAAGAGAAGCAAATAAACCATTCAATCATAGTGCCCCTCCCTTTAGATCCCAGCAAATACCATTGGGTAAAAATTGTTATGGGTGATGTAAAAAATCCGTTCTTCTAATTTCAATCCTGTTGGTAAAGACCAATGGGATTTTTTATTTACTTTAAATGAACTTATGTGGATTTGGTTTTGAGTTTGAATTCCATAAAATTAGCAAATGGCTTATAGCAAATAGCTAATGGGCTATTAGCCATATGCCATTTGCAATAGGCTAATTCAATTTTGCCATAAAATCAACAAAAAGAAAACAAAAAAGAAAACCGCCACTTGCGCAGCGGTTATTTTTGAGTTGATGGCGGATGGAAAAAATAAAGAGAATTGAATTTTTAGAATTCATTTCCACTTTTACAAACTGCCACGGTATATCAAGATGAAACTGCAAGCGTTCCAAGTTTTTTCCTACCTCACCCGTTGGCACCGAAGAAGGATTATTC